>CAVRFS010000012.1:0-210523 GCA_963720335.1 uncultured Planctomycetota bacterium
CAGCCGGAGATTGGATCGTGCCTACTCCCCTCCGATGTGCTCCCCGGGCTCGGCCACCGAGCGCTTCATCAGGAGCACGAGGAGCACGAGCCCCAGGCTCAGGACGGCGAACAGCCAGAAGACGTCGAAGTAGGCCAGGGACGCCGCCTGCTGCTGACGGAGATCGGCGAGCGACTGGAGGGTCATCTGCTGCGACCGGGCCGGATCGCCCGTCCGCTGCATGAAGTAGGCCTTGACCTTGACTGAAGAAGGACTGCACGTGTGGGTTCAGCGGGCCGAGGTTCTCGCCCACGCGTGCCAGGTGGAACTGCTCGCGCCGCTGCTCGATGATCTTGGCGACCGACATGCCCGACGCTGCCCCCCTCGTTGCGGAGCAGGGCGAACAGGCCGACCGCGGCCGCGCGCAGGTGCGGGGGGGTGTAGCGGAAGGCCGCCACGTTGATCGGGCTGAAGAGCAACGACAGGCCGACGATCAACACCACCCGCGGCCAGACCACCTGCCCCGGGCTGATGTACAGGTTCATCCGCGCCATCCAGTAGCACCCGGCCGCCATGACGAGCAGCCCGGCGGCGATCAGCCAGCGGGCGTCGATACCCCGGCCGATGAGGACGCCGACGACGAGCATCACCAGGATGGAGAAGACGCCGGAGGGCGACATCACCAGCCCGGAGACGAAGGCGTCGTAGCCGAACAGGGACTGGAGCAGGGACGGCAGGCTGATGCTGGCGCCGTAGAGGACGAGGTAGGCGCAGAAGATGATGATGCTCGAGGCCGCGAGGTTCCGCTCGCCCAGCGGCCGGAAGTTGACCACCGGGTTGGCGATCCTCATCTCCCGGAAGACCAGGGCGCCCAGCCAGACGACGAACAGGACGGCCAACGTCTGCGCCTTCCAGAAGGGGTCGTTGTACCAGTCCCACTCCTGCCCCTTGCTGAGCAGCACCTCCCAGCAAGTCATCGTCAGGGCGAGCAGCCCCAGGCCGATGTTGTCGAAGTAGAACGGCCGGCGACGCAGCTCCGCCCGCTCCTGCTTGAGGTAATCGGGGTCATCGACCGTGAAGTGGCACATCAGGTAGCCAAGGACGCCGATCGGGAGGTTGATGAGGAAGATCCAGCGCCAGTTGTAGTTGACCGTGATATAGCCACCCAGCGTCGGGCCGATGACCGGGGCGATCAGCCCCGCCACGCCGAACAGCGTCATGGCCGTGCCCTGCTTCTCGGGCGGGAAGCTGTCGATCAGGATCCCCTGGCTGGCGGGCTGGAGCCCGCCGCCGGCCACGCCCTGGATCACCCGGAACAGGATCAGTTGTTCGAGGCTGGTGGCCAGGCCGCAGAGCACCGAGGCGAGGGTGAAGACGGCGATGGAGAGGAGGAAGTACCTGCGGCGGCCCAGGTGGGCCGAGAGCCAGCCCGTGATCGGCAGGATGGTGGCGTTGGCCGCCAGGTAGCTGGTCATGACCCAGTCGCTGTCGTTCATCGTCGCCGACAGGCCGCCCGCGATGTACCGCAGCGAGGCCGTGGCGATCGTGGTGTCGAGGATCTCCATGAACGTGGGGATGACCACGGCCGTGGCGACGAGCCAGGGGTTGACCGCCGGACGACTGACGGCGGCCGGGGCCAGTGTCACGCTGCTCATGTCGCGTCCTCCGCGGCGGACCAACGTCCTCCTGACAAGAATTCGTACGCTCACCTCGACCACGCGTCGCCGGCCACCGACAGAGGCGCCTGGTTCCCGGCTGCCTCGCTCTGGTACCCGGTTTCGGTGCGTAGGCGCTTGGCGATCAACTGGCTCATGATCGCGAACAACACGGCCGTCGACATTCCAAAGAACAGGAGGCCGTTGATGGCCTCGAGGGGGCCGAGCAACCGCCACCGCTCGGACAGCAGGACGTCGCCATAACCGAGAGCCGTGAAATTCTGGGCGGAAAGGCAGAAGGCCGTCTCCAAGGTCGAGACCTGCCCGCACAGAAGAAAGGCCACCGCCCAGAGGGCGATCTGGGTCAGGTGCGCAGCCGCCGTGATCAGCGTAACGATCGCCATGACGGCGGTACTCTTCCAGAATCCCAGATCGCTGGAACCACTTCGGATCACCCTCACCATCACACGCACAATAAGGTGCATCGCCGCGCCGTAGGCGAGCAGACCGCCGAAAAGCAGGACGGTGGCGACCATGAAGGGCAAGATCATTTGCGGGAACTCCACTTCCATCAGTCCTCACTCGCGCCTTGCGCCCGATGCGGGTGAGGGCGTGGGGTCCGTCGGGCCCGTCGGAAGAGGGGCCGATGGTCGCAAGACCGCCCCGGCGTGGGGCCCCGTCGGCCGCTCCTTGTAGTACACGTAGGGGGCCACCGACAGGCCGACGAACAACGGGACCTTGTCCGGGTCGTAGTCGGTCAGCTCGATGCGGACCGGCAGCCGCTGGACGATCTTCACGAAGTTGCCCGTGGCATTCTGCGGCGGCAGCAGGGCGAGGGTTTGCCCGGTCCCCATGGTGAAGCCGGTGATGCGGCCCTCGAACTCATGCCGGCTCCCGTACATGTCGACCTCACAGCGCACCCGATGGCCGATGCGCAGGTCCGCCAGTTGGGTCTCCTTGAAGTTGGCGTCGATCCAGATCTCGGTGAGCGAGCGGACGGCCATCAGGCCCTGCCCCGCGGCGACATTGTTGCCGGGGTTGACGTTGCGGCTGGTCACCACGCCATCGATCTCGCTGACGACGTCGCAGTAGCGGAGGTCGAGCTCGGCCAGCGCGAGGGCGCGGCGGGCCTGGTGGAGCTTGGACTCGGCCTGCTTGATGGCGGGTGCCTGGGGAATCAGGTTGGCAAAGATGCGATCGAGATTGCCTTGAGGGTCTTGCTTCAAGAAGACGTCGAGGGCTTGCCTCGGGGTCAACACCCACGACGGGGGAGCGTACCCGAGCAGGGCGACGCTGCGGTAACATTGTCCCAGCGCCTGCCGGATCGCCGAGTAATTCTGGTCGAGGTCGTCGGGGACCTCGCCCAGGTCGTGGCCCGTGGGAGGCTGGGCGGGGAGGCCCAGACCGACTCGCGACGCCAGGACGGCCTCCAGGGCTTGATCGACAGCCGACTCATCGACCTTGACCGTCTGGCGCCGCTGGTCGAGCTCCTCCTTGCTGATGCCTCCACTCGGCAAGAGCTCCTCGCCCCGCCTGAGGTTGTTCCGCGCCAGCTCCAGAGTCGCCTGCCTGCTCTTCGAGGGTCGCGATGTTGGCCCGCAGATTGGCGACCTGGGTGTGGACGTCCTCGATGGCGCTCTCGAGCTGGAACCGATCGGACTGAATCTGGGCTAGCAGGCCGCGCATCTGCGCTTCGGCGGCGACCAGGTCCGCCTCGGCCGCCGCCACGGCGGCCTTCTTGAGCCTCAACCTGGTCCTCGAAGGGTTCCTTGTCGAGCTGGACCAGCAAGGCCCCCTTCTTCACGCGGTCGTTGTCGTCGACCAACACCCGGCTCACCTGGCCTGAGACCCGGGGAGCGACCAGGGTCACGTGGCCGTTGACGTAAGCGTCATCGGTGGAAACCGTATTCAGCGCCGTTTCCACCGCCGGCTTCAGGTAATATCCTCCAACCGCCAGCCCGGCCGCGAGCCCCATCCACACCAACCATTTTCGCCAGCGGTGTGATGGCGGCCTGGCCTCGGCTGGTTTGGGCGGTCCGTCTGCCGGCAGCGCCTTGGGAGGATCGGTTCTTGCTTCCGTCATCGTCTTCGTAGTCTCATCATGAGTGCTTGCCATGTAGGTATTCCCTTTCGAGTCGGTCGTATCCGATGGTCATGACGATCGGTTCTCCTCGGGTTGGGTTCGGGATGGTGGAGCGGGAGCGAACGAGCCCGCCGGGCTATCCATTCCACCGGGTCGTCACGCAGAGCCGTCTCCTCCCACGAGGACGACGACCGAGCGTGGCAGGACCCGGTAGCGCAGGGAGGCCACCGCGGCCTCCTCCCCGGGTTCCGCGATGTCGAAGGGGCTGTCGAGCCCCGTGTCGATCGCACGACGCCAGCCGCCCGCAGGGCTCTCCTGGATCTCGAAGTCGAGCGGCTCGTGGTACGCGTTGATCATGACGTAGAGGTCGCAGTCGTCTCGCGACGCCCCGTGCAAGCAATACGCAAGGCTGTGCGAATCGAACGACAGGTCGACGTCCGGCCCGACGCCGTACCAGCGGACATCCTCGCGCCAGAAGCGCGGGCGGCCGAGGCTCGGATGAGCCTTGCGGAAGGCGATCATCCGCTTCGCGAAGCGGTGAAAGTCGGCATGCCGTTCGATGCACGACCAGTCGAGCCATGATGTCTCGTTGTCCTGGTTGTAGGGATTGTTGTTGCCGCGCTGAGTCCGCAGGAATTCGTCGCCGGCGGCGAACATCGGCACCCCGTTGGCCAGCATCAGGAGGCAGAAGAAGTTCTTCGCCTGCCGCTGGCGCAGGGACATCACCGCGACGGGCACGTCCTCGTCCCCCTCCCAGCCGCAGTTCCAGCTCAGGTTCTCGGCGGTCCCGTCGGTGTTGCCGTGGCCGTTGGGCCAGTTGCGTTTCTCGTTGTAGGCGACGGCGTCGTAGAGGGTGAAGCCGTCGTGGCAGGTGACGTAATTGACGGTCTCGAACGGCCGGTGCGCATCGCGGGGATTATCGGGGAACAGGTCGTCGCTGCCGTAGAGCCGGAGCATGAGCGCCCCGACCATCCCGGGATCGCCGCGGACGAACCGGCGGACGTCGTCCCGGAACCGGCCGTTCCACTGGCACCACCCCGGCCCGGGGAACTGGGTCCCGAGCTGATAGGCCCAGCCGGCATCCCAGGGCTCGGCGATCAGGTGGACGTGGCGCAGGATCGGGTCGGTGCGGATGGCGGCCAGGAGCGAGGTGTCGGCCGTCGCGAGCGCGCCGTCGGGGCCGCGGGCCAGCACGGAGGCGAGGTCGAAGCGGAAGCCGTCGACGTGCATCTCCGTCACCCAGTGGCGCAGGCTCTCGAGGATCAACGTCCAGGTGCAGATGCTGGCACAGGCCAGGGTGTTGCCGCAGCCGGTGTAGTCGCGGTACATCGCCCGCGGGTCGTCGGACATCACGTAGAAGGCGACGTTGTCGATCCCGCGATAGCTGTAGGTCGGCCCGTCCGGGCCGGCCTCGGCCGTGTGGTTGTAGACGACGTCGAGGATGACCTGGATGTCCGCCGCGTGCAGGGCGCGGACCATCGCCCGGAACTCGTCGCGGGCGGCCCGGGCATCCGACGCATAGCCGGCGTGCGGGGCGAAGAAGTTCAGGGTCATGTAGCCCCAGTAATTGCCCTCCTGCGGGTCGAACTGCTGCACGGGGAGCAGCTCGACCATGGTGATCCCCAGCTCCTTCAGGTAGGGAATCTTGTCGATCACACCGGCGAAGGTGCCCCTGCGCTCGGGCGGGACGCCGCTGTTGGGATTCCGCGTGAAGCCGCGGACGTGCATCTCGTAGATGATCGCGGTGTCCGGCTGAAGTGGCGGCGTCCGGTCGGCGAACCGGGTCGGGGCTCGGCCCCGGGTCGCGGCAGGACACCCAGCGGCGCCTTCCCCAGGTTCGAGCCCGGGCGCCTGGCGGCCTCGCGATCGAACCCCGGCGGGAAGAAGACCTCCCTCGCCAAGGGGTCGAGCAGGATCTTCTCCGGATCGTAGGCGTGCCACAGGCCCGGCCCGGCGGCGCGGGGCCCGTCGATCCGGTAGGCGTAGTACCGCGCCTCGCCGATATCCCCGCCCAGCCGGCAATGCCAGACCCTCCAGGTCTTGTTCACCCGCGGATCCAGGCGGAATTCGAGGAGCGGCCGGGCGAGGTCGTCCTCGGCGAATAGCAATAACACCACGCTCTCGGCGTGCTCGGCATAGAGCATGAAGTTGTAGGCTTGCTCCGCCTCGATCCATGAGGCTCCCAGCGGAAGGATCGTCCCTTCGGACCGGGCGACGATCGCCGCCGGGGGATGAACCTGACCGCGGCGTGCCTGCCGATTCGACGCGATGAGAGCGGTTTCCGCTGTCATGGACATCGCCGGACGCTGCCGGCCCCTGGGAGGATCGTGGAGGTCTCGGATCGAGGGATCGCAGCCTAAAGCTTTCCGAGCGGCCCCGCGGGCGAGGGGTCGATCGGCTGGCCGGCCTCGGGATAGCGGCCCAGCCCGAGTTTCAGGAGCGCCTGATAATCCTGCATGGCTCCCTTGATGAACTCGTCGGCGAAGCCGGCCGCGCCGGCCGCATCCACGGCCGCGGTGAAGGCTTCCCTCGCCGCGAGGTCGGCCGCCACATTCGCCAGTTGCGGGAAGGGGTTCGGCTGTCGCGTGCCCATCACGCTGACTTCCGCCGGCTCGTCGCGCAGGCCGAGGCCTTCCATCGCAGCCGCGGCCGCGTGGGCCGTCCACACGACCGCGGCCACCGCCGTCTCGCGCACGTACTCGCCCTGCGCGATCGCCCGACAGGCCTCGACCTCCCGGATCACGGATGGCACGGCCCGACACGGTGAGCCCCTCGCGAAGTCCTCCGCCAGGCGGATGGCACCGTCGATGGCCGTCCGGCACCGATCCATGTCCGGGTGGCCATCGGGCAGGAGGCTGAGGGATTCCACTCGCCGGGCGCAGCGGGCGGCCAGGGCGACGATCGCCCGGAGCGGCAGCTTCTTCAGGTCTTCCGTCGAAATATTCGGGACGATCATGATTCGCCTCTCCCAGATGGGGACGGACACCGGGACGCAGCCAGGGACGGACACCGAGACGCGGCTAGTATTGGCGTCGAATCGCTGCGGCGGTATCTCTTCGTGTCATGCCAAGAACAGCAAGGGTAGCACCTGTCGGGTTTGTTTACCACGTCCTCAACCGATCAGCGGGGATCGCACCTTTTCCAGAAGGCTGCGTCCCGTTTCCGTCCTCCTTGTCGATTTCGGCCATGGCTCACCTCGATTTCGACGGTCGGTCGATTGGCCTACTCGCCCCCGATCGATCTCCCCCGGCTCGGCCACCGAGCGCTTCATCAGGAACACGAGGAGCACGAGCCCCAGGCACAGGACGGCGAACAGCCAGAAGACGTCGAAGTAGGCCAGGGACGCCGCCTGCTGCTGGCGGAGGTCGCCAAGCGACTGGAGGGTCATCCGCCTGCGACCGGGCCGGATCGCCCGTCTGCCGCATGAAGTAGGCTTGACCCCGACTGAAGAAGGTCTGCACGTGGTGGTTCAGCGGGCTGAGGTTCTCGCCCACGCGTGCCAGGTGGAACTGCTCGCGCCGTTGCTCGATGATCTTGTTGATCGACATGCCCACGCTGCCCCCCTCGTTGCGGAGCAGGGCGAACAGGCCGACCGCGGCCCGCGCAGGTGCGGGGGGGTGTAGCGGAAGGCCGCCACGTTGATCGGGGCGAAGATCAACGACAGGCCGCAGATCAACACCACCCGCGGCCAGACCACCTGCCCCGGGCTGATGTACAGGTTCATCCGCGCCATCCAGTAGCACCCGGCCGCCATGACGAGCAGCCCCGCGGCGATCAGCCAGCGGGCGTCGGTGCCCCGGCCGAGGAGGACGCCGACGACGAGCATCACCAGGATGGAGAAGACGCCGGAGGGCGACATCACCAGCCCGGAGACGAAGGCGTCGTAGCCGAACAGGGACTGGAGCAGGGACGGCAGGCTCGATGCTGGCGCCGTAGAGGACGCCGTAGGCGCAGAAGATGATGATGCTCGAGGCCGCGAGGTTCCGCTCGCCCAGCGGCCGGAAGTTGACCACCGGGTTGGCGATCCTCATCTCCCGGAAGACCAGGGCGCCCAGGCAGACGACGAACAGGACGGCCAGCGTCTGGGCCTTCCCGAAGGGGTCGTTGTACCAGTCCCACTCCTGCCCCTTGCTGAGCAGCACCTCCCAGCAGGCCATCATCAGGGCGAGCAGCCCCAGGCCGATGTAGTCGAAGTTGAGCGGCCGGCGACGCAGCTCCGCCCGCTCCTGCTTGAGGTAATCGGGGTCATCGACCGCGAAGTGGCACATCAGGTAGCCGAGGACGCCGATCGGGAGGTTGATGAGGAAGATCCAGCGCCAGTTGTAGTTGACCGTGATGTAGCCGCCCAGCGTCGGGCCGATGACCGGGGCGATCAGCCCCGCCACGCCGAACACCGTCATGGCCGTGCCCTGCTTCTCGGGCGGGAAGCTGTCGATCAGGATCCCCTGGCTGGCGGGCTGGAGCCCGCCGCCGGCGATGCCCTGGATCACCCGGAAGAGGATCAGTTGCTCGAGGCTGGTGGCCAGGCCGCACAGCACCGAGGCGACGGTGAAGACGGCGATGGAGAGGAGGAAGTACCTGCGGCGGCCCAGGTGGGCCGAGAGCCAGCCCGTGATCGGCAGGATGGTGGCGTTGGCCGCCAGGTAGCTGGTCATGACCCAGTCGCTGTCGTTCATCGTCGCCGACAGGCCGCCCGCGATGTACCGCATCGAGGCCGTGGCGATCGTGGTGTCGAGGATCTCCATGAACGTGGGGATGACCACGGCCGTGGCGACGAGCCAGGGGTTGACCGCCGGGCGGCTGACCGCGTTCACGTCGAGGGCCGCGGCGCTCATACAGGGCCTCCTTCGGGATGATCGAGGGTGACGTTGAATCGAAGCCCACTCCGGTTCGATCCTTCCTCCATCAAGCGCCGCTGCGGCCATCGGGAATGGGGGCCGCCGGTTGCGAGGCTCCCCCGGCGCCGGGCACGGCGGGGCCTCGCGGGCGCGGGCGATGCGGCTGCAAGACGTCACCGGCGTGCGGCCCGGTCGCCGGCTCCTTGTAGTACACGTAGGGGGTCACCGAGAGGCCGACGAACAGGGGGTCCTTGTCGGGGTCGTAGTCGGTCAGCTCGATCCGGACCGGCAGCCGCTGGACGATCTTCACGAAGTTGCCCGTGGCGTTCTGCGGCGGCAGCAGGGACAGGGTCTGGCCCGTCCCCATGGTGAAGCCGGTGATGCGGCCCTCGAACTCACGCCGGCCGCCGTACATGTCGACCTCGCAGCGCACCCGCTGGCCGATCCGCAGGTCCGCCAGCTGGGTCTCCTTGAAGTTGGCGTCGATCCAGATCTCGGTGAGCGAGCGGACGGCCATCAGGCTCTGCCCGGCGGAGACGTTGTTGCCGGGGTTGACGTTGCGGCTGGTCACCACGCCGTCGATCTCGCTGACGATGTCGCAGTAGCGGAGGTTCAGCTCAGCCTGGGCGAGGTCGTGGCGGGCCTGGAGGAGCTTGGCCTCGGCCTGCTGGACCGCCGGCGCCTCCGGCACGATCCGCTCCAGGATCCGATCGATGTTCCCGTCCTTGTCGCGCTGGCAGAACTCATCGAGCGTCTGCTGGGGCGTCCGGTTCACGGAGGTCAAGGGCAAGCCGACCTGGGTGATGGTCTGGACCAGCGTCATTCAGCGCCTGGCGGACCCCGGAGAAGGTCTGGTTGAGGTCGGCGGGGACGTCCGTCAGGTCCTTCCCTTTGGGGTGCGGGTCGAGGCCGAGGGCGACCCGCGTCTCATGGACTTCTTCGAGGGCCTGCTTGACCGCGGCCTCGGCCGACCGCTCGGCTGTAAGGCGCTGGTCGAACTCCTCGCGGGGGCTCGCGCTCCTGTTGTAAAGCTTGCTGGCTCGGGCGAAGTCGAGCTTGGCGAGTTCGAGGGTCGCCTCCTTGCCGCGCAGGGCCGCGACGCGGGCGTTGAGCTGCGCCACCTTGTCGTTAACGTCCTCGATCGCCCTCTGGAGCTTCCAGCGCTGGCTCCGGGCCTGGGCCAGGATGCCCCGGACCTGGGCCCGCGCGGCCTCCACGTCGGCCTCCGCGTTGACGACGGCCGCCTTCTTGAGGTTGACCTGGATCTGGTACGGCTCCTTGTCGAGCTGGACCAGCAAGTCCCCCTTGCTCACCTGGTCGTTGTCGTCCACCAGCACCCGGCTTACCTGTCCGGCGACGCGGGGGGCCACGTAGGTCACGTGGCCGTTGACGTAGGCGTCGTCGGTGGAGACCGTGTTCAGCATCGTATTGACGGTCGGTGCCAGGGCGTGACCTCCGAACGCCAGGCCGGCCACGGCCCCCGCCCACAGCAACCCCTTCCGCCAGAAGTGCGACGGCGCCCGGACGCCGGGGGCGGGGTGGCAGGAGGGGGATCGGTCGCCGGGTCCGCGGCCCGGTGGTCCGGATGAGTCGTTGCACCGGCCGGCGGCGGACGCGAGGCGTCATCCCGCCTCCGCCGGTGCAACCCCGGCACGCAACGGCCCTGCCCCGTTTGCGGGTTCCCAACGGCGATCATCGGTGCTTCCCATGTTGGTGCTTCCCCTTTCAGTCGGTCGGTTAATCGAGGATTGAGGCATAGCTATGGTTTGGACCGAACGAGGTTGTGACCACGCCCCGCGGTCCGAATCGGACCGCCGCCCGGCGGCCGGGGCGATCGCGTCGATCGCTCTCCTCCCCGCTGAATAACTGAGAGTGAGTACGGGACACCGTCAGGCGGGAAAACCTGGACTCACGCCCACGATCTCGACCGGTTCCCTTATCGCGGGCCGGCGACAGGCCGCCCGGCTTCACTCATCACCGCACGACGGATCATGACCTTGCCTTCCCGTCCCGGCATCTCCCGCCTCGAGCACGCCGGTGGGCCGACGCGAATGGAAGCGCGAGTTGTGGGCGACTCGGGATGAGTTCATCGACCGTGTGCTGCACGCTGGCCTGATGCTCACTGGTCGTTTGGGCACGGCGGAGCAGGGCTGCGACCTCTTGCCACAGCGCCTGGCATTCCTGCCGTTCGGCCGGAGGCAGTTTCTCCAGGGTGTCCGCGTCGCGGAGCCCGGCCAGGTCGGGGTCGTCCCGCCAAGGCGCCAACGTCTTCTGAGCCTGGATGCGGTCCGCCGCCGTGCCGGTGTCCACCTTCTTGGCCCAGGCGGCCAGGTCGAGTCGCAACCAATCGCGCGCTGCTTGCGCAACCCCTCCCGCTCCGGCTCCCCGAGCCCGGCCACGTCGTCGCCATGACCGCCGCCGGCCAGGGCGGCGGCGCGGGCGGCGTTGAACCGGTGCCCGGCGCGCAGGTCCTCGGTCAATTGGGGCGTGGCCGCAAGCGCCTCGGCATAGAGGCGTGCGGCCGTGGCGTAGTGGTTCTTGACGAAACAGAGTTCCGCCAGGTCGAGGCAGTCGGCGGCGGCGGGCTTGTCCTTTCCCTGGACGACGGCGGGGAGACGACCTTCCAGGCGCGCAGGCGCTGGCAGCGCTGCAGTTGGCGTTCGAGGTTAGCGCGGAGCTTCTTCCGCCTCGGGGACCAGGTCGAGGCTGCGCCGGATCTCGGCCTCGGCCTCGGTGAACTCCCGCCGGGCGAGCAGCGCCTGGCCCAGGGCCCCATGGGACCAGGCGAATTCAGGTTCGAGCCGGACGGCCTGGCGGTAGTGGTCGATGGCTTCCTTCAGTCGGGCCTCGTCCTGCGGGGGAATGCGGAGCGTGTTCCGGGCCGGGGTCCACGTCGGGGTCACAGTCGATAGGCTTGCCAGTAATAAGCGATCGCCTCGTCCAGGGCTGGACCGCGGAAGTGGTTGAGGGGTTTCACGCTCTCCGGGTAGCAGTCGTCCACCTCGTCCCGCCGGCCCTTGGCGAGCAGGGCGACACCGAGCAAGTGGTGGGCCCGGGCGAAATCGGGATCGACTCGCAGGGCCTGCCGGTAGTGGTCGATCGCCTCGTTGATGGACCCCGAGCCGGCCTGGATTTCGCCGAGGTTGCAATGGGCGGGGGCCAACTGGGGATCGATCTCCAGGGCGTCCCGGTACATGAGCACCGCCAGCCGCCAGATCGCCCTTGCCTTTCAGGGCCACGCCGAGGTTGTTGCAGGCCCGGGGCGAACCGGGGATCGTTCTTCACCACCTGATGAAAGATGGTAATGGCCCCGGGCCCGCCCCTTCGCTCGTTGTCCCACATCCAGTCCCAGTCATCTGGACGACGCCGAGGTCGTTCAGAACGGCGACCGCTTGCGGGCGGATTTCCAGGGCCTTCTCGTAGTAGGCCAGCGGCCGGCGTGGGATCACCGCCCGGGTGCCTTCCCGCGCCGTGCAGCGCCAGGGCCAGCGTAAAGTTGGCCCAGAAGTCCTCGGGATATTGCTCCCGGACGCGCCGGAGAAAGCCGACCCCGTCCTCGCCGGTCGCGGTACAGCCGTTCGCCCAGCGCCAGCAGCAGCGGTGACGGGCTGCTCCGCCAGCGGCGCCGCCCGCGCCAGCTCGGCCAGGGCCTTCCCGTCTCTCCAGGCCGCCGGGTCGCGGACGCGGTCGCGCCAGGGGTCGGGGTCCGCCCGGCGCGCCACGCCCAGCAGCCAATCCTGCCGGGCCGGGTCGGCGGCACAGACCGCCCAGTCGTCCAGCGCGGCGACGAGGTGGGCAGCCCACTTGGAGGCCCGGACTCGCGCCGCGGCCCCCTCCGGGTCGTCGGGAGGCTCGCCCAGCCCCTGGTCCCGGAAAGCCTCGGCGTAGTCCCGATCCGCCCGGGCCTTGTTGAAGCGCAGCAGGGCGGCATGGTGCAGCTGCCCCTCGGCCAGGGTGGATCGATTCAGGCGGATCGCCTCGAGCCGTACCAGGAACTGGTGGTCGCGGCGGGCCGCCTCCACAACCGGGTACAGCCAGAACGGCCCGCCGTCGCCGAGCCGGGACCGGGCCCGCTCCAGTGCGGCGCCGGCCTCGGGGAAGGCCGACTGCTGCTGCAACCGGTCCGCCTCCCGCAAGTCCGCCTCCACCGCCCGCGCGGTGAGAATCTGCCGACCGATCAGCCAGCCCGCGCCGCCGAGCAGCGGTGGTCGCCACCAACAACGTGATGGCGAGCAGCGCCGCGGCCGCCGGGCTACGCCGCGCCCACCGGGCGAGGCGCTCCAGCCGCCCGGCCCGGCGCGCCGCGATGGGCTCCCCGCGAAGAAACCGGCGGAGGTCTTCTGCCAGCGCGGCGGCGCTGGCGTAGCGCCGTTGCGGCTCCTTGGACAGGCACTTCAGGCAGATCGTTGTCAGGTCGCGCGGCACCTGCGGGTTCAGCCGTGTCGGAGACACTGGCTCGTCGGCCAGCACCTGCTGGAGCGTTGCCGTCGCGCTCTCGGCGCGGAACGGCGGCCGGCCCGTGAGCAGCTCGTACAGGATCGCCCCCAGGGCGTACACGTCCGTGGCTGGCCCGATCGCCTGCCTTTTGCCCGCGCCTGCTCGGGGGCCATGTAGCTCGGCGTCCCCACCGGCGGCGCCGCTCGAGCGTCAGGCTCCCCGTCGCCTTCCAGCCGCCGGGCCAGGCCAAAGTCGGTCACCTTGGGCGTGCCGTCCGCTGGTGAGCAGGATGTTGCCCGGCTTGAGATCGCGATGCACGATACCGCTCTGATGCGCCGCGTGGATCGCTTCGGCCAGCGTCGCCACGCAGTGCGGCCGCCTGACGAGCCGGTTGAGGTACCCCCCGGATTTGATCGGCCAGGTTGCCGCCCTCAACCAACTCCATCGTGAAGTAGGGCCGGCCGTCCACGTCGCCCACGTCATAGACCTGCACGATGTTGGGGTGGCGCAGGCCGGCGACCGCCTGCGCCTCGCGCAGGAAGCGCTCCAGCTCCTCCGGCCGGCGCATAGGGGCCGGCCAGCAGCATCTTCAGGGCGACGGCGCGGTTGAGGCGCAGGTGCCAGGCCCGGTAGACGACGCCCATGCCGCCGCGGCCGAGCAACGCCTCCACCCGGTAGCCGGGAACCTGCGGCAGCTCGGCGGGATGGGGTACGGCCACGATCGCGTCGGCACCCGGGGGTGTCTCCGGGTCCGGAAACAACGCCGCGAGCGACCCGTCGACGAGGCGGAAAGCCTTCCACCGCCGCCGGACTTCGGGAAGCAGCTCCGGGCAGTCGCGGCACACTTCTTCCGGGGTCCGACCCGAGTCGAGCATCTCCTCGAGGAGTGCGAACACGTCGGGGTTGCCGGCCATCGGCGGGTCTCCTCAGGACGAAGGGGTGTCGCCTGGCGACCCCGGTGTCCCGCCCGGCGCGTCCGGACGAAGGTCGGCCAACTGCTCCGCCAGCAGGAGGCGGGCCCGGTTCAGGCGCCGCTGCACCGTCTTCACCGAAACCCCGATGACGCCGGCGGCCTCGGCGTGAGTCAGCCCCTGGATGCGGACCAGCTCAAACGCCTCCCGCTCGTCCTCCGGCAAGCCCTCGATCGCCCGCAACATGCGGCGGGCGTCCTGGCTGAGGCAGGAGTCGCTGCTGCCGGGCGGGGCCGCAACGCCGGATTCCGCCAGGGCCACGGCGCGGGGCTGTTCATCTAAGCGGCGGGCCAGGTCATTGAGCTGCCAGCGCATGTGCTGGTTGGCCAGGGCGAAGAACTGGCGCACGGTCTGGGGGCGGACCTCGCGCAGGGCCTTGAGCAGCCCGGCCACCACGCCGCCGAGCAACTCGTCGGTCTCCAGGTTCAGCGGCGGTTGCGTCAGCCGCGGGTAGCTCCGCTGGAGCAGCGAGGCGCACAACAGGCGCAGGCGGCGGACCGCCCGTTCCAGCAGGTCCCGGATGAGCGGTTCCGCGGCCGCGTCCCCTTGCAGTGCGTCCAGGCAGCGCTGGACGACGGCGGTAGTCGGTTCTTCGTTCATGGCCAGGCAAGCCCGCGAAACAAAGGGTTGCAGACATTCTATCCGAATTGGTGTCCATCCGCCCCTCTCAGGAATACTGGGCAAGCGATGACGGATTCGCCGCGAGGGGCCGGAAGAGCGGGATGATCGAATTTTGGGCCGCGACGACCGGTCGATTCCCGGAACGTTTCGCCGGGGACGGTGCCGAGATGCGGACGCTCGCCTTCAGTCACGACGGCCGGACTCTCGTGGCGGATTGCGACGGCCATGCCTTCCGGTTGGACGCGCAAACTGCCAGCCGCTGGAGCCCCATCGAGGCCTACGTCTGGGAGGTCGAGTTCAAACCGCGACGACACCCATTTAATCACCCTCGCCGGCGACGAATATCGCAAATCCGGGCGTTTGCAGGTCTGGGACGCCGACACCGGTCCGCGGCGCCTCGCCGACGCACGACCTCCTCGTGCTCCCGGCGGCCGCCTTCCACCCCGACGGCCGATTGATCGCCACCGGCGACTGGCAGGGTAAGGCCCGGTTGTGGGACGCGACGAGCGGCACACACGTCGGCCCGGTGCTCAGCGAGCCCGCGTCGCGCATGCCCAGGCATTCAGCCCGGACGGCCGAACGCTGGCCGTGGGCGACGCGAGACGGGACCTGGACCCTCTGGCCCATCACCGCCGCGCTGCCCCGGGATCCGGTGCGATCCGCGTCCGGCTGGATTGGCTGATGGGCCAGGAACTCGACGAGTCCGGCCTGGTTCACGACCTGAGTACAAACCAGCGCCGAGCGGCGCCGGGAGAAGCTCCTCAGACTCGGCGGGTCCCAATCGGAATGGTGATGAAGTGCCACCAGTTCGGCCGATCACCCCAAGCCGCGGGGGACGTCCGCGGCGAGCACGGCCGACTGCGCACCGCGCCGGGAGACGTCCAGCGCCTTTGCGACCACCCGCGCCGGTCGGTGCAGGTCTGGTGACTTCAACGTGTCGACGTGACTTGCCCGCCGGTTCCCGATGCCGGGGGCTGCGCCCGTGGTAGTGAGCGATGCGCAGTCAACGACGGCTGGGACGGAGAGGGCATCCCTGCCCGATTGCGTTTCCGGTCTGATGCACGATCAGCGGAAGATACGCTGTGAGAAGAGATAAAGGTTGTTCCTCCACTCCGTCGCGTCGTGTGCATTGCCATCGACATGCCAGACGTGCGGAATGGCCTTGTCCTTGAGGTAGGCATGCACGCCTTGGCTGATACGGATGAGGTTGTCCTTCTTGCCGCAGGCGAGCCAGAGGAGTTTCAGTTGCTTCTTCGCACTCGCAGGATCGGGCACCAACGCTGACGTCGGCTTTGTGTTGGGAGCCGAGGAGAAGGCGCCGATCCAGGCGAAGGTGTCGAGATGGGTCAGCCCGAAGTTGAGCGTCTGGCCGCCGCCCATGGACAGGCCGGCCAGGGCTCGATGCTCGCGGTCTGCCTGGACTGAGTAACGCGACTCGATGGTGGGAATCACGTCTTTCAGCAAATCCTGCTCGAACGCCGCGAAAGCTGGAGCGGCGGCGAAGACGTTCCCCTCGGCGCGGTCATTCTTCTGCGCGCGACCGTTGGGCATGACCACGATCATGGGCATGACTTTCCCCTCCGCCAACAGGTTGTCGAGCAGCAAGTTCGGCTTGGCAAAGCGTTGCCACTCCGTCTCGTCCCCGCCGATGCCGTGGAGCAGGTACAGCACTGGGTACTTCTTCTCCGGGGAGTAACCAGGCGGCGTGTAGACCTGCATTTTGCGGGTCGTGCCCACCGACTTGGAATCGTAGGAGACCATCTCCAACCGCCCGTGCGGTACGTTCTTCTCCGCGTCGATATTGGCGGGAGGGTCTGGGAACGCGGGGACGTCGTCGACATTCAGGACGATGGGTTGCCGTTGGGGCCGCGGCGGCGGCCGACCGTGCGGCGTTACGAACAGCAGAGGGGCGAACTCGTTCAGGCAACGACGCCAGGTGAGCCATTCGTGCGACGTGCCGGGCGATTCGTAGTAGACGTGCTTGATCCCGGCTTTTTCCAGCGCCTGGTGAAAGTTCTTGACGCTCTCGTACATACGCTGCGGCTCGGTGGTGCCGATGCCCAGCCAGACGAGCTGCACCTTCTTGTTGAACTCGTCCGCGTTCGCCATGACGCCGCCGTGGGCCTTCTTCGGGTCGAACGGGACGCCGCCAAAGCCTCCGCCGCCGCCGCTGAAACCGCCGATATGAGAGAACAGGTCCAGATGCTTGAGCGTGATCTGGAATGTCTGCATCCCGCCCATCGACAGCCCGGCCATCGCGCGGTGGTCGCGGTCCGGGATCGTGCGGTAGTTCGCGTCGATCATCGGGATCAGGTCCTTGACCATCACGTCCTCGAACGCGCTGAACATCCGGCTGAGGTCGGGACGCGGCGGAGGATTCTGGCCGGGTGTGGCTGGTCGCGGCGGGGCGCGGCGCGGGGGCCGCTTCGCCGGGCCGACGCGCGTAGCCCTGCTCCATCACCACGAGCATCGGCCTCGCCTTCTTCTCGGCGATCAGGTTGTCCATGATGAAGCTCACGCGGCCCTGATTCGGCCAGCCCCGTTCGTCCTCGCCGCCGCCGTGCTGGAGGTAGAGCACCGGATACGCGTGTCGCGATCGGTGTCGTAACCGGGCGGGGTGTAGACGAAGATGCGCCTCCAGGCCTGGGTCGTCTTGGAGAGGTACCAGCGCTCGCGGACCTCGCCGTGGGGCACGTCCTTGGGGAGATAGTAGTCGACGCCCTTCTCAGGAATCTCGATCCCGCTCGTCTTGCTTGCCAGTTCCGTAGAACACTTCGCTGCGAGGGTCGTTGACCTCCGCGCCGTCGATGAACACCCTGTAGTAATGGAACCCCGGCACCTGAGGTTCCGTGGTCGCGGTCCAGAAGCCATCATCGCCCTTCTTCGCGGGATACCGCTGGCTGTCAAAGAACCCGAAGACGACCTTGTTGGCGTCCGGCGCTTTGATGCGGAAGGTAACGCGGAGGTCGTCGTGGATCCGGGGATATTGCACGCCTCCAATGTTGCTGGGGGCGGGATTGCCGCCGGCGGGTTTCGAATCCTGGGCCGCACCGCGAGCGGCCAGGAGGAGGATCATTAGGCCGCAGTACGTCAGTTTGTTCATTGATGGGGTTCCCCGAGTGGCTTGATGGCGACACATTCCGCCGTCGTCGCTCGTAGGTGATTATACGGGAGAGCCCAATAATAGGACCAAGGAATTCCCGCAAGAACGGCCGATTACGACGACGCTCGTGATCCGTTGGCTGGGCACTTCGGTTTGCAGGGGCAAAAGGCGGAAAAGGGCTCAGCAGCCGTTGTTGGGTTGTTGTCGTGGTCGGCCTCTGGGCTGGAGCAACGACTCCAGACCGAGCCTCGCCGCTACTTCGGCCTGCCACGACTCCGAAACGAACCGTTGGAACAGTTGCGGGGCCACCCTACTCGATTATTAGGGGGAGCTAGGTATGGTGTCCCCGGAACCGGGCGGGAATTACCGATGGTGTCTCCGGATCCGGACCAGCGGGAGCTAGATATGGTGTCCCCGGATCCGGACCGGGCCCCGCCTCCGCAACCGTCGACAAAGGACCGCAGGATTCGGTTTGATCGTCTCATGTTGCTCGCCACGGGTTCCAGTCGAACTTGTCCCAGTTCACCCAAGCTACTGTTGTAATTAGCAATTTCCCCTTGCTTTGGCCTTGTATCTTGTGTTTTCCGAAGCCCCGCTGCTTACTACCCGTCCGAAATGAATCCAGACAGTCACAAAGGATGGCAGACCAATAGAAGCACGCCATCACCGACAGCCACACGAAATAAGATGAAAAAGGATCAATTCTGATATTCATGTGACCCATGAAATCAACAATGGTAGGTAAATGCAAAGCGATTATATAACAGAAGATCGCTGAAGCGAGGCAAACGAAGCTTGCAACAAAGCAGGCGAGCACGCAAACCCATCGATTTCCAACTGATAACACCAGCGTATATGGGGAGCAGGATTGAGGAAACGAGATACGCAATGGCCAACGTTTGATCGACTCGGCTATATGGATCTGGTTGTGAGACTTCGGTAAAGTCCAGCGAATAACACAACGATCTCAGAGTGCGAGGGCAAACCGCCTAATTTCAGCTCACATATTATATTCACTCCTCAATGTATGCTTCTCGCGGCTTGTAGATCATTCTGATTAGCGTCAATGAGAATTCCCTGCGTGTTGCGTCACCGGAGAGTCTTACCCAGTGGCGAGCACTGATGGGATGCGACCCCAGGGCTCCCCCCCTGTCCTCCAGGCTCGATGATCGGCGACGTCTCCGCCGAGCCTGCTCGCTCCTGGCATCGATGTCCAGAGCGCGACGCTACGTCTCAGAAGCGTCGGTAACATCACGTGAGGCACGGCCCCATTTCGGTAACAAGAACGATAAGTCAATCGCCCGAGCAAGCCCCGTGTGTTGACCCGGGAACGGTGCCGCGTGGCTCGCAACGGGTTGATGACGTCAATGAATCGTCGACCGATCCGAACGTGGCGCGATACGTGAGCGCATCCGTCGGGACCGGCCCTTCGGATCGCGGAATTGGACGATCACAACCGCTGAACGTTTTGGCCGGGAGTCGAGTGGGCGGTCCCCGGCGGCCGATACGGTCCCGGCCCAGAGGCTTCCAGGACCGTTGACAAGGGACCGCTGAATTCGAGTTGATGGTCTCATGGTGCTCCTCATACGGTCCAGTCGAAATTGCCCGCCAGTTTGCCCAATCCTCCGGTGCGACTAGCAATTTCTCCTTTTCGCCCCTTTTCGCCTCGTAGCAGCGCCGCAGAGCGTCAAAAGAAGCATTCCCACGCGGGGCGTGGGAATGAGGACCCCGTGGCGTTGCTAAAGTGTCAGAGTGAATCGTATTTTCAGAGTCCGGTCCGATTATCAAGCGCCACACGTTACCTCAAGTCCTGTCCAGAGTTATATCGAGCCGTCGCGGTCCGGTTATTCAGGCGCACAAACGTAAGTCCAATGCTTGCAAGGCTGTGGCTCGCCGTGACGGCGTTTTTGGCCCCCCCCTTTTCGGCTCTTCACCGCAATCGTACCGAGGGTCGGGTCGGTCAGCCTTCCATGCGGATCGTCTAAGTCAGTCTCGCGGGCAAGTTCTTCGAGAATGGCCTGATTGGCTTCCGGGAATCGGAGTGCGATTAGCTCGCTCGCCTCGACCCACTGAAAGCCGGAGCCGGGGGCTGGATCGGCCGTCGGGTGTTCGGTCGTGCAATCGTGGAAGAAGAGTTCGACCAGGCCGTGGGGATAGCGATAGGTCGTGGTGTGCCGGAGCGGGCCGACCACGACCGCCAGGCCGGTCTCCTCGAGACATTCCCGGGCGGTGGCCGTCGCGGGGTTTTCGCCCGGCTCGCACTTGCCTCCCGGAAACTCCCAGTAGCCGGCGTAAACAGTCCCCGGCGGTCGTTGCCGGACCAGGAAACGATCTCCGCGACGGATGATGCCGATGCCCACGGGGATCGGCGTGTCCGATCCGGAGCTCGCTCTCGCTCATAGCCGCTTGATCTCGTCGTCGTTCATGAGCTTGGCCGCCAGCTCGGGGTTGGCGGCCTGGACCTTCGCCAGGATGAGGGCCTTGGTCTTGTCGATCGCGCGTCCGGGTGAGCCCATCACGTTGTAGCCGCAATCGACGTGCAGGACCTCGCCGGTGATCCCTCTGGCGTGGTCAGAGAGCAGGAACATGCCGGCCGCGCCGACCTCCTCGCGAGTGATGTTACGTTCCATCGGCGAGCGACAGCTCGTAAAGACCGGCGAGCTTATCGAAGTCCCCCACCGCCGAGGCCGCCAGCGTCTTGACCGGCCCGGCCGAGAGGGCATTGACCCGGACGTTCTTGGGCCCAAGGTCGTACGCCAGGTACTTGACGGCAGCGTCGAGGCCGGCCTTGCAGACCCCCATCAGGTTGTATCCGGGGACGACCCGCTCTCCGCCGAAATAGGTCAGAGTGAGGATCGCTCCTCCCTCGGCGGGCATCGCTCGTGCCGCGTGTCGCGACGACAATGGCCAGCGAGTAGACGCTGATGTCCATCGCCATCTTGAAGCCTTCCCTGCTGGCGTCGACGAACGGCGCACTTCAGGTCATCAACGGGCGCGAACGCGATCGAGTGCAGCGCGAAGTCGATTGTGCCGTAAGTTGCCTGGGCCTCGGCGAACACCCTGGCGACGTCGTCGTCCTTCTGGACGTCGCAGGGCGTGATCAGCTTGGCGCCGATCGGCTCGGCCAGCTTGCGAACCCGCCGTTCCATTTTGTCGCCGGGCAGGTGGGTGAAACCGAGCTCCGCCCCTTCGGCCAGGAGCTTTTGTGCGATCGCCCAGGCGATGCTGAAATCATTCGCAAGGCCCAGGATCATCCCCTTTTTCCCTGATAACAGTCCCATCCCCGCCCCTTTCGGCTGTTTTGCGACGAAAACTTGTGTAGCTCATGCGCGCTTGGTGGCCAGCGTTGTAAAATACCGGGACCGACCGGACCACTCAACATCGACTTTCTGTCCTGTCGACTTGTAAACGAGCGCGGAGGTGTTCTCGATGGTGCGAGGATCGGCCCTCGGAGAGGAGCGCAAGACCATCTGGACCTGGTTGCACAGGCCGTGGAGTTTCAGTCTGTCGAGCGAGACTTTCACGTGGTTGGCAGTCGTGATCGGAATCATGCTGCGGACGATTGAGTACACGGATAACCGTCCGCTTTATAAGGATGAGATATCGCTGCTGGAAAACTTGGTCGGGCGTCCGTTGTTCGACTTTCACACCATTTTGACGCAGGAGCAGCTCGCTCCGCCGGGCTTTCTCGTCACTGAACGAATGATGGTTCGACTGCCGATCGAGGTCAAGCTGGCCGGGCGGCTGGTTCCGTTTGTGTGTGGGATCGTCTCGATGTTTCTGTTCCGCTCGATTGCTCGACGCTATCTTACGCCTTGCGCCGTCCCGATCGCGGTCGGCCTCTTCGCCCTGGCGGACTGGATGCTCTATTATTCGGTGGAGATGAAGCAGTATTCGGGTGACGTGGCGTTGACTCTCGTTGCCTTGTTGATGGCGGCCGGGCCGGCGTCGCGGTCGGCGGATTGGCCCGCGACGATGTCGCGGCGGTGGCTGTTGGCTCTCGCCGGTTTCGGCGTGCTGGGTGTGTGGTTCTCGTATCCTCTGGCGCTCGTGCTCGCGGGGGCCGGCACATATTTGATCGGGGAAGCCGCTTTGCGGAGGGATTGGAACAAGGCGACTGGCTTTTGTCGCGATCAGCGTGATCTGGGCTTTGAGTTTCGCGATCTGCTACAAGGTCTCTCATCGAATACTCAGCAAGGGACAATTCATCTGGAACTGGTGGGACTTCGCGTTCTTGCCGATACCGCCGCACTCGATCGCGGAGCTGAAACAGGAGCTCTGGCAACTGGTCAACGTGACCCATAGCCCGGCAAGCGTTTTCACACCGCTGGGCGTGATTCCGTCGGCGTTTATCGCAACCGCGTTATTCTTGGTGGGCGCGCTGGCGATGGGGTGGAGATGGCGCGGTGGCCTTTACCTGCTACTTGCTCCGCTTTTGTTTGTATTCGTGGCCTCGGCGCTGCACCAGTATCCGTTTCATGGGCGTCTGCTTTTGTTTGTGGTTCCGACTATCCATCTCCTGATTGGGCAAGGGGCAGCGGCGTTGACGCAGCGAGGGGGGCCGGTCCTGACGATCGTCCTGGGCGCATTCCTGTTGTATCAGCCGGTTGGTGAAGCTTGCTGGCATCATCTGATTCAGAAAAGGGGCCGGCCGTGGGACAGCCACGGTGATATTCGCCCGGACGTGCTCGACTACCTGGACCGGCTCGAGGATCTCAAGAAATGGCCCGAAGTGCCGCGAGCCAGGCCGTGAACCACGCGGACGTGCAAAACGGGGCGTCCAGGCCGGCCATTGCACCCTCGGGTCTTGATTTCATTAAAGGGCCAAAGATTGGCTGGGCCTGTGCCTTGATCGGGCTGGTCGCAATGTTGGTTCGGCTGTTTGAGCTTGGGCGGTCCAGCTTCTGGTATGACGAAGTCGTCACCATGCGGCCTGGCGCTGGCCGAGAATGCGACTCAGCTCTTCGAACGTCTGTCGCGGATCGACGCGACTCGGGCGCCGCTTCACCCAGTCTTGCTGCAATTGTGGATCAGGGTCTTGGGTTCGTCAGAAGCGGCCGCACGCTCTCTGAGTGTCTTGTTTGGCATTGCGACGATTGTCTTGATCTACGAGATCGGACGTGTCGGATTCGATCCGGTGACGGGCTTGTGGGCTGCCTGGCTGGCCTCGCTCAGCCCGCTTCTGATCGTTTATTCGCGCGAAGCGCGCATGTACGCCTTGCTGGTATTGATCACCTGCCTCTGCTGGCGATTGTTACTGGCCCTGCGTCGTTTCACGACGGTCAAGGCGGTGGCGTATAGCGTCAGTCTGACCGCGTTGGTTTATACGCATCCGCTGGGCCTGTTGATGGGCGGAACGCTGGCGCTTGCCGGCTTGATCGGTTTCAATCCCTATTTCGGCACTGTCAAGCGGTGTCTGCTGGTGCATCTCGGGGTCGTGGTGCTGATTCTGCCTTGGATTGGAAAGTACCTCGATCATCGTCCCGAATTCCTCAGCGGACGCTTGCCACTTCGATTCCTGCTGGGCACGCCGATCGGGTTTATTGGAGGCAACTTCCTGGTCATGCTAGCCTTGGTGTGCCTGATCGCATTCGCGGTCACGCGACACGTGTTGGATCGCGAACCCGACGGGCGCTGGAGAATCGATCGCGAGCGGTGTGAGGCACCCGGGTTCCTGCTGCTCTGGCTCATTCTGCCGCCGACCGCACTTTACGTCTATTCCCTGGTGTCATACTCGCTCTTCGGTCCGGCGCGGTATACGTTGTTCGTGTGCCCGGCATATCTGGTTTTGGTGGCCGCGGGGCTGAGTCGATTGCCGACTGTGGTTCGGTATCCGCTGGCGATCGGGCTGGCGATCACTTCGTCCATGGCGATGGGACCAATGGTCTACGCCCCGGATCTGAAGGCGGATTGGCGCGAGCTTCTCAAAAGAGGTCGCCGAGAGCGTGGCCAGTCGTCCAGGTATCCGGGTCCTGGTGATCGTGGCGTCGGCTGATCCGTCGCGGAACGTCGAAGTCGAGACGGCCCGTTATTATCTACCGGTTGGCTGCACTGCCATCGCGAGCGAGGAGGCCACGTCTGAGCGCCTGGCTCATATTGCCGCCGGCGAAGTCTATTTCGCGGTCGGATCCCGGCAAGGCAAGCCGGTCACTTCGGTCCCGGAAAGCGTGGGGCCATACCAGCTCCGCGAGGAGCGGGCGCTATCCTGGTCTGATCGTTTACCGAGGTTTTTCGTCGTCGCGCCACGGCTCCAAAACAGGCAGGACCATCAGCTCGAGGTCCCGGTTGCAGGCGTCGCGGGCCATCCCCAAAGCTTTTTCGGTCGAGGCACCGATTCGCAGGCTACGATCCTTGACGTCGGCTGGGATCGCTCCCAGCCCCAGCATTTCGACGACCTTGAAAGCGCTCTCGACCTGTGGGTCGGCCGCCAGTTCCTTGCCGGCATCGGGCCGCAGCTCGTCCGGCTTTACTGTGGCGCTTCGCGATCCGAAGGGAACCCAACGCTCGGCTGCGGTACGTACCCAGAGCGTGCATTCGACCGTGACGCGGCTGAGGTCAGGCTGGACCTCAAGCCGGGTCACCAGCGAGCCGACCCGCCCCTTGGCTGCGATGGCTTTGAGTTTCTCAGCCAGCGGGTCGGTTCGGTCCTGGTCAAGGTCGAGCAATCGTTTGAGCTCGGAGAAAGCCGTCGTGAGGCCGACGGCGCCCGATGGCTGCGCGGCTCCGGCCCCGGCGTCGGGGAGCAGAACGTCGTTGTAGCGCACGAACTTGAGATCGGAATCGATCAACAGCTCGGTCGCCGCGCCGGGCCAGCCACGCTGGCTCCGTCTCGGGAGTTGGTGGTAACAGGCGATCGATCGCGGCTGGTGGCGCCGAGCCTAAGGCATCGACAGCGAACCCTCGCCCTTCCAGTGTATCCCTCAATTGGTTGACTGGCATCGACTCGGGCTCAGGCAGCTCGCTCAGCCAGGCCAGCCGGAGCAAACGCTCGACCGCCGCGGAGCGCCGCTCCATTCCGCGAACCGCGTTCTTTGGCAGTCGCACGCTAATCAAGATGGAGCGGCCGGTCTTCTCCGGAACGGCCAGTCGCTTTAACTCTCGGTCGATCCACTGGATAATTCGATCGCCAGCATCAACATGACGTGCACGGTCGCGCTTCCAGCTCTCCAGTCGCTTTTGTCGCTGATTGATAGCCAGTTTCGTTGTCGCCGCACTGGAACGGTCCCACTGCCGCATCTGCCGATCGAGGTTCTTCTCGGCCCAGGCTCGCCGTACCAGAAATTCCACCGAGCCACCGCGCGGGTCCGGCGTGGTGGACGTCACCAGTCCCAAGCACGACTGAACCGTCACGCAGCGTCACGCGATCGGTGGCGGTTGCCGGCGCCGAGGCCGGCGGACCGTCCGCCCCGACCAGACACAAACCCAGGAGGATCGCAGGTCCGAGCATTGGTGATGACCCTCGACTTCGGACTACGTTAGACTGGACAACGAGCTGACCGGACGTTCGCCTGGTTTCTTCCACCGGTCAGTTGTCTTCCGCGCGAGCTGCTGGTAGGGGGTTTGGGATATGGACCTCGACGATAAGGCCCATGTCGATCAAATGCGATCCTTCGTCGTCTTGTATCGTGAGATCCCGTCCCCGTGGCGATGAGGGAATCGCAATGAAGTCGGGATGCTTCACGAAGAAGGATCGGCCATCAACCAAGTGCACGGTGAAGGCTCGAAAGGGTTGCGTGTGCATCGCATCCCGAACCTGGTCAACGGTTGCCATGAAACGATTCCTTCATCATGAGGTCGAAAAGTCACTCCATCCATGATAACGCAGACAGCCACTCGAATCATATCCAGACCGCGGGCGGATTCAACGCGTGCGGCCTTTCCTGAAATGGCGAATGATCGTTTGAGGGCGACCGTCTAATGCTGGCCAGATCGCTCGAGCCGCTGGGTGACCGGGCCTTCCTGGCCCGTTTCGCGGCCGAGGCCGATGCCGGCGCCTGGGCCGTCGCGGTGCGGGACCAGTGCTGGCCGGGTGTGATCGACGTGGTTCTCGCCTATCAGTCGGTTGCGGTCTTCGCGGATCCTGACCAGGTGGACCTGATGGATCTGGAAACCCGGCTCCGCGAACTCGTTCCTGGCGGCGAGTTGCGCGGTCACGGTAAGCGAGTGGCCATCCCAGTACTCTACGACGGCGCCGATCTGCAAACTGTTGCCGACCAGTTGCAACTGGGCCAGGACGACGTGATCCGCCTGCACAGCGGTGTCGAGTACGACGTCTTCGCGATCGGTTTTCTGCCGGGATTTCCGTATGCGGGATATCTCCCCCCTGCCCTGAGCGGCTTGCCCCGGCGTGACTCGCCTCGACTTCGGGTGCCATCGGGTTCGGTCGCGATTGCCGGCCGGCAAACGGGGATCTATCCTGGCGAGTCGCCTGGCGGTTGGCACTTGCTCGGGACCACACCGCTCCGAATCGCCGTTCCCGAAGAGGGTTACTTCCCGATCCGCGCCGGCGATCGAATTCAGTTCGAGCCGATCTCCGTTCACGAATTCGAGGCCAGACACGATGAGCTCCTCGCCCGTTGATCGCACGCCGGCGCTCCCAATGGCGATCGATTTGAACGCCGACCTGGGCGAAGGATTCCCCAACGACCGGGTTTTGCTGGGATTGGTGACTTCGGCCAGTATCTGCTGCGGAGCGCACGCCGGGTAGCGCCGCGGTGATCCGGCAGACGCTTGTCGATGCTCGGGACCATGGTGTCATCGTCGGAGCCCACCCGGGCTTCGACGACCGGGATGGCTTCGGCCGTCACGAGCGTCAGGTGTCCACCCAGCAGGTAATCGATCTGCTCAACGACCAGGTCGGCCGGCTAACAGGGATCGCGCAAGAGCTTGGTGTGCAAGTCGAGTACGTCAAGCCGCACGGTGCGCTGTATAACCAGGCACAACGGCAGCCGGAGATTGCCGCGGGCGTGGTGCTCGCCTTGTGCGGTTTCCGGTTTCCGCTCCTCGGGCTGCCTGGCACGTTTCTCGAGCTCAAGGCTCGCGAGTACGGACTGCGGTACATTGCCGAGGGCTTCCCCGACCGTCGGTACCGCGTTGACGGCTCACTCGTGCCGCGAAGTGAACCGAACGCGGTCCTCCACGACCCAAGGGAGATGGAAGCCCAGGTTGTTCGACTGGTGCGAGAGGGACGAGTCGCGACGCTCTGCATCCATGGCGATGATCCCCGCGCCGTCGCCAATGCACAGTTCGTCCGGCTGGTTCTCGACAGACAGGGAATTGCAGTCCGCAGTTTCATGGATCAGTCCGACTGATGGGCCTGATTGTCAAAGACCCTGGTTTCTTCACGACCGTTCAGGACACGGGCCGTCCCGGATATCGCGAATGGGGTGTTCCGTTGGGAGGAGCATTCGACCGCGACTCGGCCGATCTGGCCAACGCTCTGCTGGGCAATCCGCTCACCGATGCCCTTCTCGAATTCACGCTACGCGGCGGCGTTTATCAGGCCACTTGTCCACTCGCTCTCGCGATCGCCGGTGCGCCGATGGAGGGTAAAGTCGTTAGCTCGAAGGCGGCTGATCGTGTTGTGTGCATCCCCTCGAGTTTTTCGGTCGAGGAGGGTGAACAACTCGTTTTGGGCCGAACCCTCGCGGGCGCCAGGACTTATCTTGCCGTCAGAGGCGGATGGAGAACTCGTGTGCACCTGGGGAGCCGTTCCTCGGAACAGGCCATCCGCGGAGGCGATGTGCTCCTTGCCGAGCCGGGAACCATCCCCACTCGCCACCCAAGCGACTCGATTGGGGTATCAGCGACTGAAGAGCCGATTCGCATCATCGATGGTCCCGACGCCCGGCGAGACACACGGTTTGAGGATTCGTTCTGGACCGATCGCCGGTTTCGCGTCGGTTCGCAAAGCAATCGCATGGGGCTGCGTCTCGAAGGCGATCCGGTCAAGATTGTCGGTGCGGCCGAACGGCTCTCGGCTCCGGTCGCACCCGGCGCCGTGCAGTTGGCAGGTGGCCACCTGATCATCCTGGGGGTCGCCTGCGGGACCATGGGTGGCTATCCGCACATCGCCCACGTGATCTCAGCCGACCTGCACCGTCTCGGCCAGCTCAAGCCAGGCGACCTCCTCGGTTTTCAGCGAGTGACGCTCGACGAAGCGCGGCGCTGGACAAAGAAGCACGGACGCGTTGTCAAGCGCGGACGAAACGCTTCGCATTGATTGCGCGAGATGCCTGACTTTCCCGCATGATGTCATGCCCCTGATCAGCCGGGTTGAGCTTGCCGGAACGGCGAACTTGAGGTACATCAGGGCGACTCACGGCTGTAACGCTCATATCCAGGGTCGCTGATTGCTGTCAGTCACGGCGGTGACATTCGCTCCATCCCGCGGGTCAGCGGGTCAACCGGAGCGCGGCGGGAATACCGTTGCGCTCGAATTAAGGGGTCGTCATGCCTCGCGATCGCCTGACTCGGCGAGCCCTCGTCGTAGCGACGACCGTCGTCCTGCTTGCCGTATCGACGGGTTGCCTGCGGTCGTCGTTCCTTCGTCCGGCCGTCGAACCGATCCCGGAGGCATCGTCGCCTATTTCGCCAGGCCCGGTCGTGCGCCCCGTCCCCGCTGCCGGCTCAGATCAGCCCAGCGCACCGTTACTGACTCCAACTCCTCCGTCTCCGTCCACGTCCGGTCCCGCGATTGTCGTTCCTCCGCCACTGCCGGTCGCGTCACCGAACCAGAATCCGACTACACCTGCTCCGATCGAGCCCTCGACCCCAGCCGAGTCGACCGTACCGCAAGCCGCGGCTTCGGCATTGCCGGCGGTCACGACACCGCGCGGCGCCGACTCCCACCCCCTTGCTCGATGCCGCCCTCGAGCGCGCCGAGGCCATCAATCACCTGGAGGACGATTCGCTCGATTCGACCGCCACGCTCGCCAAGCCGGCGGACAAAATCCCCACAGTGGTTCAAAGTCGTTCATCACCGGTGGTCAGCCGACCATCGACGAATCCGGCACCGATCCCCATCATCATCACGGTCGATACGACCCAGAAGCCCAAGTCGCCGGAACCCGCGACGAAGCACGATGCGTTGGAGACTCGACCAAATGGCCCAAACCCGCCAATTGCCAAGAAGGTCGAGGCTCCCGCGGACGGGCCGCCGCCCGCCGCCCAGGTTCCCGCGGCCGTCCCTCCGCCGGAGGAGTTGAACCCGCTCGGCGTATCAGAGCTGCACCTATGCCGTAAGGTCCATGGTTTTGGATCGTTCGAGCTACTGAATCAGACCGCGCTCAAGGCTGGCCAACGCCTGCTCCTTTATTGGGAATTAACCGGTCTGGAGTACGAGCTCCAAAAAGACGGTTATCTCTCGCGGGTCTCGTCGCGCGTCGAGATCCGGACGGCGGACAGTGGATTGCTGCAATGGGCGCTGGAACTGGGGTCGGCTGAGGAGCGGTTCGGCCGCCGTCGCCGCGACAATTACGTGAACTGCGTGATTGAGCTGCCTAAATCTCTGCAACCAGGAAGCTATCGCCTGAAGCTGACTCAGACCGACCTGGTCGCGAGCCGTTCGACGTCTGCGGAGATCCCCCTCCAGATCGCTCCCTGAGCCACACCAAAGAACGGCCCGAACGCGCGATTATCCCACATCGTCTCACGGGCACAACATTCGCGCATCTTGTCAACGCGGGCAATGTGGGGAACAATGGTCTAATCCAGTCGCGCGGTTCCCACAGACCAACGGGGCTTCGGTCATGTCTAAAGACGTCAAGTCACCAATTCGCTTGAGTTTGCTCTTTTTCGCCGCGGCCGGACTGGTTCCGGTCGAGTCGTCGCTGTTCGATCAGTTTCTCTTTCGGGCCGGGACTGTTCGGGCTGAGGCGTTGTCGGCTCAGGACCCGGGCGAAGATGAAGTGATGCCATTTCCCGCCCCCCGAAGCAGGACCAAGACAGCCAAGAAGAAGAGCCGTGCGTCCGAGAAGAGGTCGAGCAAGAAGGCTGACGCCTCCGCGAAAAAGAAGGACGCCGAGTCGCCGGCCAATGCGGCTGACACCGGCGACTTGAAGTTTTCGCAAGATATCGCGCCGATTCTGGCCAAGAATTGCTCCGGTTGCCACAGTGGAGACAGGCCGGGATTGAAGAAAGGCAAGCTGGAACTGACCTCGTTCGAGAAATTGCTCAGAGGAACGCCGACCAACAAAAAGGTCGTGAATCCCGGTAATCCCGAAGAGAGTTCACTGGTCTTGCGGATCAAGGGGGAGGAGACTCCTCGGATGCCGCAGGGTAACAACGTTCTCTCGGATGAGGCCATTTCCAAGATCGAACGCTGGGTGAAGTCGGGGGCAGCGCTCGATCCAGGGAATTGATCGCAAGGCGGCCATGGACACATACGCGGCCAGCCCGGAGCAGGTGCTTCGCCGAGAGCTCGCCAAGTTAACAACCCAGCAGCGCGATAAGAAAGTCAAGGAGGTTGGACTGGCACGATGGAAGCAAGCCGGCGACAAGCTGAAGCCCGAGACCGCATCCAGCGACCGCTTCATGATGTTCAGCAACCTGCCTAGCGAGCGGACCACCAGGGATCTCAAGATCCTGGACCGCCAGTATGCTCTTCTCAAAAACCTGCTTGGCTCGCCGACCATGGACTGGGTCGAGAAGGTCAGCGTCTACGTCTTTAACACGAGGAAAGATTTTGTCGAGTTCGTCCGGACCGTGGAAGCCCGCGAGATCGATGCTGACACGGTTTCAAGTGCAAAGCTCACGGGCGCACAACCTTATGTGGCGGTCGTCGACCCGCTGGGGGGCAAGAAAGAGGAGCCTGCAGAAGCGGAAGTCACGTTCCAAGCGAGGTGAGGACAAGGATAGCATCAGCCCCGACCGGTCGCTGGCGGGTCTGCTTACCGAGGCGTTAGGCACGGCCGTCGTCGCATCCGCCGGCGATCCGCCCCGTTGGCTGAAGGAAGGAATTGGTACTTACCTTGCGGCTCAGGTCGAGCCGCGAAGCCCGTACTACCCGCTTCTCAGGCAAACCGCGTTCGCGAAATTCCAACAGGGCTGGGAGACCAAGGCGGCCGAAGTCCTGGGCGGAAGCGACAAGATCCCCGCCGATGAGCTCCACGCCGTTTCCTTCGCGCTGGTGGAATCCATGCTGTCGTCCGACTTGCGACCAGGGTTCCCGACCTTCGTCAACGGAATGATGGGAGGCACCGCGAAGCTCGACGAGATGCTCAGAAAGGTGTATGAATATAACTCCCGCGAAGAGTTTTTCGTCGACACCGGCGATTTCGTGGCGACGCGATACGGACGGGACCAATAATGGCGGACCTTGACGCGGGTTCTCGGGCAGAGGAAGGACGGCTGCATGCCATTGAGGACTACTTCATGCCGGCGGGATCGGGGTCGCGGCACCTGATCTTTCCCGGTGTCGAGATCCGCACGGCCGCCGGCAATCACCTGATGCTGTCAGTCGTCCATCTGGAACCGGAATCCGTCGTGCTGGATCATGCCCATCCTCACGAACAAATGGGGATCTTGCTGGAGGGCCGGCTCGAGTTCACCGTCGGAGGCGTCACACGGCTGCTTGGCCCAGGCGACATGTGGCGCATCCCCGGTGGGGTCGTTCACGGCGTCCGGGCTCTGGAAAAGTCGGTCGCCGTCGACGTGTTTCATCCCATTCGCGAAGATTACCGATAAAGAATCTAGGAGTTAGAAGTTAGAATGAAGGGACCAACAACACGTATTAATGTTTTATTCTAACTTCTAACTTCTGACTCCTGTGGCCGACCAACTATGCCCCGCGTCGTGGTTATTGGATCGAGCAACACAGATATGACGGTGCGTCTGCCCCGGCTGCCGGCACCCGGGCAGACGATTCTCGGTAGTACCTTCGCCACCTCGCCCGGCGGCAAAGGAGCCAACCAGGCTGTCGCGGCCCGTCGGGCCGGCGCGGAGGTCGTCTTCGTGACCGCCATTGGAGACGATGACCTCGGGCGAAATGCCCTTGAACTTTACCATCGCGAGGGGATCGACGTCAGCCGCGTGAAAGTCGTCGAGGGGATCGCCTCCGGCGTCGCCTTGATCTTCGTTGGCGACGACGGTGAGAATATGATCGGAGTGGCATCAGGCGCCAACCACCGCCTCACGCCCGATGACATCGATCGCTTGCCCGCTTCGCTCTTTCGAGCGGGCGACGTGCTGCTCACCGGGCTGGAGATCCCTGTGGAGACCGCGACACGCGCCTTGGAACGTGCTGTCGAGTCGCAGATGTTGACCGTTTTGAACCCCGCGCCTGTGCCGTCGCTCGAAGAGTCTGTCGCGACCCAGATTGCTCGGCGCCGCGACGGTGATTACCCCAAATCGGATCGAGGCGATGGCGTTGGCCGGCATGGCCTCGGACGGGTCCAGCGGAGCCCGATTGGAAGCTCTGCGCCGATCGCTTGATTGCGAATGGGGCCGACGGCGGTGGTGATCACGCTCGGAGCGCAGGGCTGCCTGGTCCGCATCGCGAATGGCATCTGGTCGTTCGCCGCGCCACGGGTCGAGGCCGTCGACACGGTCGGCGCCGGCGATGCCTTCAACGGGGCGCTGGCGGTCGCGCTGGCGGAAGGGCGGGCGCTCATCGACGCGGCCGCCTGGGCGAACGCCGCCGCGGCGCTGGCGGTCACTCAGCCGGGCGCCCAATCGGCTTTGCCGGTTCGGGAGGCGATCGACCGACTGGCCGTTGGTGTCGGTGTAAATTGAGTATAAACCTCTGCTGAACGGAAGGATACTGGTCATGCCTCATCGGCCGGAGTTTGCGTCTTGTTTGCTGATCATCTCCTTGGCGGTTCTGGCGTGGCTCGGCTTGAATGGCCAGCAGCGTGCCTGGGGACAAGACCGGCCGGCCGGCCCGTTGCACAAGACGCGCTCGACCGTGATGGCCCGACAGGGAATGGCCGCGACCAGCCAGCCGCTGGCGACCATGACCGCGATCGACATCTTGCAACAAGGGGGCAACGCCGTGGATGCGGCGATCGCGGCCAACGCCGTCCTCGGCGTGGTCGAGCCGATGTCGTGCGGAATCGGCGGCGACCTCTTCGCCATCGTCTGGGATGCCAAGACCAAGAAGCTCATCGGCTTGAATGCCAGCGGCCGCTCGCCGGCGGCCACGTCGATCGAACTGTTCAAAACCAAGGGACTGACCGCGATTCCCACCCACGGACCGCTCTCCTGGTCGGTGCCCGGCTGTGTCGACGGCTGGGATCAGCTCCGCAAACGGTTCGGTACCAAAACATTGTCCGAGCTGCTCGCGCCAGCGATTGCTTATGCGGAGACGGGATTTCCCGTCAGTGAGATCATCGCCGCCGAGTGGCGAGGAGCTGAGCAAAGCCTCGCGGCGATCCCCACTTCGGCGGCCTGCTACCTTCCGCGGCGGGCACGCGCCGGAGAAAGGGTCGATCTTCCGCAACCCAGGTCTCGCCCGGTCGCTGCGAGCCATCGCCCAGGATGGTCGCGACGCGTTTTACCGAGGTCCCCTGGCCGACGCCATCGTCCGATACTCGCAGTCGGCCGGCGGCCTCTTCTCGCTCTCGGATTTTGCCGAGCACACCAGCCAGTTCGTCGATCCCGTCTCAACCAATTACCGAGGCTACGACGTTTGGGAACTGCCCCCCAACACGCAGGGGATCGCCGCGCTCCAGATGCTCAACCTGCTCGAGCCGTTCGACCTGAAGAGCATGGGCCCGCAGTCGGCCGAGGCGCTTCATTTGATGATCGAGGCCAAGAAGCTGGCCTACGAGGACCGGGCCAAGTTTTACGCCGACCCCGACTTTCGTCCCTTGCCGATCGCGACCCTGATCTCCAAGCCCTATGCCAATCGCCGGCGGGCTGAGCTGAATCGGGACAAGGCCAACCTGCATCCGATGCCCGGCGATCCCGCCCAGGCCGACACCATTTACTTGACAGTCGTCGACAAGGACTTCAACTGCGTCAGCTTGATCCAGAGCAATTTCCACGGCTTCGGGTCGCATCACGTGCCGCTTGATCTGGGCTTCGTGATCCAGAACCGCGGGTCGCTGTTCGCCCTCGACCCGACGCATCTGAACCGGCTCGAGCCGCGCAAGCGCCCGTTCCAGACGATCATCCCCGGCTTCATCACCAAGGACGGACAGCCCTGGCTCAGCTTCGGCTTGATGGGGGGCGACATGCAGGCCCAGGGCCACGCCGCAGGTGATCTGCAACCTGATCGACTTCGGCATGGACGTCCAGGAGGCCGGCGACGCGGCGCGGTTCCGCCACTTCGGCTCGTCGGAGCCGACCGGCCAGCCGGCCAAAGGAGGCGGCATGGTCGCCCTGGAATCGGGGATCTCCGCGACGGTGCGAAGCCAGCTCGAAGCCAAGGGGCATCAAGTTGGTCGAGGCGCCCGGCACCTACGGCGGCTACCAGGCGATTCGCATCGACCTGGAGCATGGTGTCCTCTCGGCCGGCTCCGACCCGCGCAAGGACGGCGCGGCCATGGGTTATTGAAAACTCAGCATCCCTTAAACCGCACTAAAGAACCGGCGCCCAATGGTGGGCGAGCTGCGCGGCGTCGTCGGGGCTGACACGGTAGATCCAGATCGAATAGCCGACCTTGGCGATAGGCGTCAGCTCACGGAAGTAGCTGAAGGCGTTGAACCAGGCTTGGCGGGGTGCCCACCGGGTGAGGTCGTAGCCATTCCACGGGCTGTCGTACACGCGCGAGGGGAGCCCTTCGACGAGTGAGGCGCTGACCGCGTAGAGCCCAGGCTTCAGTGCCATGCCGGCGGGATCGAACCGATAGCGCGGAGGCAGGTCGGCGGGCATCGTGCCCGGTTTGGAGGGCGGGAGGAACCAGTCGAAGCCTTCGCCACGCGGGTCGAAGACACGGGGGTTGATCTGTCCGAAATACGCCAGGCCGATGCGCTCGCCAGGGGCATTCTTTTCCAGCCAGCGGCGCAGGCCCACGAGGTCCTGGCCCCAGTCGAGGTTGCTGTCGATGAGGTGCTCGCGCCCCGGTCCGGACCGCCCGAGACGGCGTTGAAATAGGCGAGATAGTGGGGGTGGATCGCCACCGTCGCGGCCGCTGTCGCAAAGAGGCTAAGGGCCAGGAATGCCAGCGCGGCCGCTCGCGCCGTCCTGCTCGTTATCCCCGTCGCCCAAGGCACGAGCTTGCCAGCGGAGATGAACAAAAACGGGAATACCGGCAGGACGTAACGCAGGCCCAGGTTGATGTTCGTGAAAATGCTCATCACGAATAGCACGACGGCCGGCACCAGCAGCACGGCGAACTCGTCAAACCCGCTGGCACGCGACCGCGGTGACACTACGAGGACGGCCGCCGAAGCGAGGACGAGCAGCCACGTCCCTTCTGGGACCTTGTAAACAAGGCTCAGCAAGTAGTAATACCACCAGCTTTTCTGAGCGAGCTGCCCATCGAGGTAAACCGGGTAGCCCTGGAGCTCATCGCCCTCGGCGCCCGAGCGGCTGGTCAGTCAGGAACTTGTTGGGGATGCCCTCGGCCTCGAGCTTCTGTTCGTCGAACCCGAGCACGTAATGGACCGGCAAGGGGACCGGGATCGAGGCCAGCGCGGTGCCGCGGAACCGGTTGATGCGATGCTTCCAGGCACCGTTCAGGAGCGGGTCGGGGCTCGCCGGACGTCGAACGCCCGGCGGGACCGGCCGCGTCAGCGTCTGGCAAGCGAACTCGTAGTTTCCCAGGGGCCTCCCGACACCCTCGAAGCCGTAACCCGCGTCGATCACCAGGACGCTCGTCGCGGCGACCACGAGGCACTGCGCGAGCCTCCGAACGAGTGGCCGGCGGAAGTCCGGTCCGGCCAGAAAGCGGGCGATCGCCAGGACAAGCCAGAGTCCGTACAGGACGATCAGGCTGAACTTCGTGAGCTCGGCCAGCCCAAGGCAAAGTCCCGCGAGAAACGCGAGCCGCCAGGATGGTTTCTTCAGGTAGAGCCAGAAGACGAACGTCGCCAAGGCGCCGAGGGCGGTCGCGCCCATGTCGGTTGTCACGAGTCGGGTGTGCGCCAGCACATTCGGGCAGAAGACCCAAAGCGCCAGGCTGAGGAGTCCTCCCCCTACCCCGTAGAGTGCCCTCGACCACGCGAAGACGACGAGGCCGCCGATCACCGAGAAGACGGGCATCAGCAGTCGGGCGCGGGTGAAGAGCTCGAAGTAGCGCCCGGCGTTGGCTTCCATGAACTCGTGGGCGAACGCCGCCTTGTTCGGTGGCTCCTGGCGCCAGCGAGCTTTTCCCGTAGTCCACCACCGGCCCCGAGGCGACGACCGGAAGCGCGGCGACGAGCTTGACCAGGGGCGGGTTGTGGTGGTAGAGCCGGAACGAGCCGGTCTGCCAGTAGGTGACGCCGGCCGGCAGGTGGATGACCTCGTCGACCGTGGGGTTCTCGCTCACAAGGCTCCGGACGGCGAGCGTCGCGTGGACGCTCAGGAGAACCACGACCGCGATGGCGACCCGCATCCGGGTCCAGAACTCGGCGGTTGGTGGCTCCGCTGCCGTCGTCGTGGCGGGGGTGGCAACAGCGGCTGGGGCGTGGTGGCACGCGGGCGTTTCTCGGGCCGAGGCTTCGGGTGTGGTCTGCGTGGCAACGGACCGGCTCCCTATCGCGCGTCGATTACGGCGTCAGGCCGGTCGTCCGCAATTGATCATCCACGGCGTGCCGAACTGGTCGACGAGCATGCCGAAACGCAGTGCCCAGAAGGTTTCCTGGAGCGGCATTTTCACCTCGCCATTTTCTGCCAACGTCTCGAAGATGCGAACCGCTTCCGCCGCGTCGTCGACGTGGAGCGCCACGGAGAAGCCCCGCGGTTTCTGGTAGTGCTCCGGCGGCGCATCGCAGCCCATCAATACGAGGTCGCCAACTGTCGAGCGTGGCATGGAGGATTTTCTCACGCCAGTCGGGCGCCGTGTGTTCGGCCGCGGGAGAATCCCCATACGTCATCATCGTAACGATATTGCCACCCAGGCACTTCTGGTAGAACTTGAAGGCCACTTCGCATTGGCCGTTAAAGGCCAGATGGGGATTCAGTTTCATCATGTATTCCGTGTCCTTTCTTGGTCCGCGTTCAGTGTTGTAGTATAACTCGGATCGGGCGTCTCTCCATCTCCAGCCGAATCAAAACAAATGCGGCTCGACGGAACGTTTGAGGGCGTCGCTTCCCGGTCGTTTCATCAGGAGGCATTGCATGCGACGGTCGGCCGCCCGTTCGATTGCCGTTGTCTTTCTGCTTGCCCTCGCTCTGGCCGTGCCAAAGGCGATGGCGCAGCGCCGGGTTGACAACCGACAAAAACCCAACGTCGTTCTGATCATGACCGACGATGTCGGCTATGGTGACTTCGGCTGTTATGGAGCGCGCGACATCAGGACGCCGAATATCGACCGCCTGGCCCAACAAGGGGTGAGGCTGACCGATTTCTACGCGTCGCCTCAGTGCACTCCCACGCGTGCGGCACTCATCAGCGGCCGTTATCCGCACCGCGTGTGGCTCGAGCGCTCGCTCGGCAGTACGGGTGACTCACTCGAGCACGGACTTCCGGCGACCGGTCGCACCCTGCCTCGGCTCTTGAAGAATAACGGGTATGCGACGGCCTTGATTGGAAAATGGCACCTTGGTTACAAACTCGAGTTCGGCCCGAACGCGCACGGGTTCGACACCTTTTTCGGCTTCTTGAGCGGGTACGTCGATTACTATACCCACACTCGAGGAGGCGATGGCCTCCCCGCTCTTTTCGAGAACACCAAGCCCGTTCAGCAAAAGGGATATATGACCGATCTGATCACCGCGAGGGCCGTCGGGTTCATCGAACAGCATCGGGCGGAGCCGTTCTTTCTCGAAGTGGCTTACAGCGCGGCGCACTGGCCGTTTCAGCCACCGGATCATTATTCCAAGTCGCCCGACAACAGCAGGTTTCAAGGCCCCGAGGACTATCCCGCACCGACACGGAAGGATTACACAGCCATGCTGGAGCGAGCCGACGACGGTGTCGGCCGGATCATGAAGTCGATCGAGACCCTCGGTCTGGCTCAGAACACGCTCGTGATCTTCACCAATGATAACGGCGGCGAGTGGCTGTCGAATAACGCGCCCCTGTTCCACCGAAAGGATACGCTGTGGGAGGGTGGCATCCGTGTCGCGGCCATCTTCCGATGGCCGGGCCGGCTTCCGTCCGGCAAGACGAGCGCGCAAGTCGGGCATCACCATGGATCTCACGGCAACGATTCTCGCGGCGACTCACACGCCGGTCCCAGCGAACGCGAGGCTCGAAGGAATCGACCTTCTTCCCATTCTGGGAGCACAGTCGCCGCCGATCGAGCGCACGCTGTTCTGGCGGATCGACAGCGTCGACAGACAGCAAAGGGCAGTCAGGAAGGGCGAATGGAAGTTGCTCCTGGATGGCGATGACCTGCTCCTGTTCCATCTGCGAACCGACATTGGCGAGCGAAACGATTTGGCCAGGCAGTGGCCAGATTTGGTGGCGAAGCTTCTGCCTCTCATCACGCGATGGGAAAAAGATGTCGATGCGGAGGCGAAGCCGACGATCCAAGGCTTTACGCGTTCGCGTCCAGCTCCGTAGGGTCTCATACGAAGATTCGCTTCTCGCATTGAAGCATCACGTGGTTCAAGAGGAGACGACCGACCATGACGCCGCATCCTCGCCGCCGTATCAGCCGGCGTGTCCCGAATCGCCGGAATTTCGGTTTGTCCGCACCCACCTGGGTCTTGCTGTCGGCGGCGATGGTTCCTCTGGCATGTTCGCTCGCGGCCCAGGCGCAAGAACGCGAGGGCCGGTCAAAGCGGTCGAGATCGTGATCCTCTCGACCATGCTGACCGACCGCGCCGGGGTGGGTGAATGGGGCTTCTCGGCATTGGTCGAGGTGGACGGGCGCCGCATCCTGTTCGACACCGGCTATCGGCCCGAGACCGTGCTCAAGAACGCCGGCGAGTTGAAGATCGACCTCAGCGGCGTGACCGACGTGATTCTCAGCCACCATCACGGCGATCATGTCGGAGGGCTCGTGACCTTGCGCCGCGAGTTGACCAAGCAGAATCCGAACGCCCTCAAGCGAGCGTACGTCGGCGCCGGAATCGCCCTGAGCCGTCCCGATGCCGACGGTCGGGAGACCAACGAGGCACTGGTTGTCAAGAAGGAGTTCGAGGCCCTGGGTGGGTCGTTCGTCGAAATCGAGCGGCCGACTGAGCTGTTCCGTGGTGCCTGGCTGACCGGCCCGGTCCCGCGCACCCATCCCGAACGGAACTGGAGTCTCAAACGGACGGTCCGATACCCGGATGGCCGGTCGGCTGAGGACAACGTCCCCGAGGATATGTCATTGGTGCTTGACACCGACAAGGGGCTGGTACTGATCTCCGGCTGCGGCCACGCCGGCATCATCAACACGCTGGAATACGCACGTAAACAGATCCGCGAGGTCCGGGTCCACGCCGCGCTGGGGGGCTTTCACCTCTTCGAGGCCGACACGGCCACCCTGGATTGGACCGCGGCGAAGCTTCGCCCGATGGCGGTGGCTAACCTGCTCGGCGCCCATTGCACGGGGATCGAGCCGGTGTATCAGCTCCGACAACGGCTCGACCTGACCCGCACCACCTGCGCCGTCGGGGCGGTCGGTGCCCGGTTCAGCCTCCAGTCCGGGCTCGATCCCGGTGCGATCGCAAGGTAAAACACCTCAATTTGGAGCAATGATGAACACTATTTCGCTAACTCTGGCGTTGATGCTCAACCTCTCCTGCTCCGCTCCAGCGTCAACGCCGATCGGCCGGCGCGTTGATCTCGGCATTGAGGGCGCCACGCTGTTCGTCCCCGATGGCTACCGGCCGTCGTCGGGTGGGGCGATTGATGTGGTCATGCACCTCCACGGCGCCTCTCCGTGGTCGAGCAGGCCTTGGTCGACGCCCGGTGGCCGGCCGTGCTGATCGCGTTCAACCGCAAAGGGCTCTCGCGGGTCTACGCTGAACCGTTTTCGGACAGGGCGCTCTTCCCCCGGCTGCTCGAGGCGGGCCGGTCGGCACTCAAGGACCTTCACGTCGCGGACGACCCCCGGATCGGCCGTGTGGTCGTCAGCTCCTTCAGCGCGGGGTTCGGCGGCGTCCGCGCGCTGCTCAAGGTGCCGGAGCACTTCGCCCGGATCGATGGGCTCGTCATGGCCGACTCGATCTACTGCGGCTACACCGGCGATCCCAAGGAACGCCACGTCGACCCATCTTTGATGGATGGCTTCCGCCGCTTCGCTTTGGAGGCCGCGGCCGGCCGAAAGGTCTTTCTGATCACCCACTCGGCACTGGTACCCGACGGCTATGCGAGCACTTCCGAGACCGCCGACTTCCTCATCCGAGCCTTGGGAGGCGCGGCGGAGCCGATCCAGGTCGAATGGGCCAAGGGTTGGAATCAAACCCGAGCCTTCGCCCAAGGCCGATTTGTCGTCCTTGGCTTCGCCGGGACCGAGGGGCCAGACCACATGAGCCACCTCCGTCAGATCAACAAGCTCTGGAAGCGCTACCTGATGATCCCGGCCGACCTCTTTCATGACGACTTCTCCCGGTTCCCGCCCGGCTGGCTCACTCGGCCGATCGGCCAACTCAATGGCGCGATCCAGGAATACCATTACCTGCCACACCGGGGTGTGCCGCTGGGACCCTGGGCCAATCCCATCTGTCACCTGGATGCCTGGGCCGTCGGAGACGAGGAGGGCAAGCCTTACCTCGAGCAGCATACGGTGAACGATCAGGCCGCGATCATGAATCCGCTCTTCATTACCGGGGACCCCGAGTGGCAGGACGACACGGTCGAGGTCCAGGTGAAGCCGCTCTCCCTCGATAACATGGCCGGAGTTGTATTCCGCTATCACACCAATCGTCACTATTACCTGTTCGCCCTCACGAATGGCAAGACAGCCCGCTTGGCGGTGCGTCTCCCCATCGAAAAAACGTTCCGTGTGGCGGAATGGCGCGAGCTCGGCAGCGTACCCTTTCCATACGACACGACGCGTTATTACCGCTTGACCGTCGAAAACGAAGGATCGACCATCAAGGCGTCCATCGACGGAAAGCTGGTCCTGACGGCCGATGACGGCGAGCTCGTGCGAGGGAAAGTTGGCGTCACCGCCAACATCCCGGCGCGGTTCCAGGACTTCCGCGTCCGCGCCTCGGATGAAGTGAAGAGCCGAATCGACGACCGCATCAATATTCGTGAGGTCGAGCTGGCCAAGCGGCGCGCGGAGAACCCACAGCCCAAGGTCTGGAAGTCATTCTCCACTCCGAAGTTTGGCGCGGGGCGAAACGCACGGTTTGGTGACCTCGACGGCGACGGCGTGCCTGAGATGCTGATCGCGCAAAACATCCCGCGGATCGGCGATAACTTCATCCAGATCAGTTGCCTGACGGCCGTGACCTTCGACGGCAAGGTGCTCTGGCAACTGGGCCGCCCGGACCCTCGCAATGGACTCCTGACCGCGGATACCCCGTTCCAGATCCACGACATCGATGGCGACGGCCGCAATGAGGTCGTCATGGTCAAGGACTTCCAGATTCAGGTCCGGGAAGGCTCGACAGGCCGATTGCGGCAGTCGACCTTGATGCCGCGGGCGCTGGCCGACAATCGCCTGAAGCCGTACACGCTCACCAACGGCGACTCGCTCGCGTTCCTGGATCTCTCGGCACGGGGGAAACCCCGGGAAGTCATGGTCAAGGACCGTTATACCAACTTCTGGGTTTTGAACGAACGCCTGGAGCCCTTGTGGACAGGCCAAGGGCAGACCGGCCATTATCCGTATCCGTATGACATCGACGGTGACGGTCGTGAGGAGCTCGCCATCGGGTACGCGATCTGGGACCACCGCGGCCGCCAGCTCTGGAGCAAGGACACCGAGCTGCGGGACCACGCAGACGGCCTGGCGGTCGGCAGCTTCGGCGCCGATCCGAAGGCCGAGCCGCGCGTGTATGCCTGGGGGAGCGACGAAGGGTTCCTCATGTTCGACCGCCGCGGGACGATCCTCAAGCACGTGCGGATCGGCCATGCCCAGAGCGCCAGCGTCGGCAAATACCGCGTGGATCTTCCCGGGCTCCAGCTCATCTGCGTCAACTACTGGAAGAACCCCGGGATCATCACCCTGTTCGATTCCGACGGCAACATGCTGGCCCAGGAAGAGCCCATCCATTCGGGTAGCCCGATGCTGCCGGTCAACTGGCGCGGCGACGGGCAGGAATTCGTGCTGCTCTCGGGCAATATCCGCGAGGGAGGCATGATCGATGGGCAACTCCGGCGCATCGTGATGTTCCCCGACGACGGCCATCCCGACCTAACCGCCTACGTGGCCAACGTGACCGGCGACGCGCGCGACGAGGTGATCCTCTGGGACCAGGAGCGCGTCTGGATCTACACCCAAGACCGGCCTTTCCTCGGGAAACGGTTGTATGCTCCGATGCGCAATCCCGATTACAACGAGTCGAACTACCGCACCGTCGTCTCGCGTCCGCGCTGGATCGAGCCGGATGCGAAGAAATAATGAGCCACGGATGAAACACGGATAAAGACAAAGAGAGATACAGTCTTCTTCTGTACGATCTTCTCTTGCCGTGCGCGTATCTCAGGCTGAGGTGATTGTGGAAGCGTGCCGTAGGATGGGTTGAGCGGCGACTGGTCGCGGCGAGGCCCACCGCGACAAGACCGTCGCGATCGGTGGGCCTCACGATGCCGAGCATCGTTCGACACCACCCTACGACCGATTGCGGCTCTGCCGCGTTGGGAGGGAGCTCCGTCTCCCGATCCCGGTTCTCACCTTGTATCGGGCCGTTGAAAAATTTCTGTCGATCCCTTGACTGCCTATTGTCCGTTCGCTATCGTTGACTTAACTTAATAAGTTAGGTGGTCGGCCAGAGTGGCCGGCACTGCCTGGCTGAGGAGGTAGATTTGGCCGAGAACGAACCGAGCCCGCGGGAACTGGATGTGCTGAAGGCGCTCTGGGCGTTGGGCTCCGGGAGCGTGCGCGAGGTCCACAAGTGGATGTGTCCTGACGGCGAGCTGGCGTTCAACACGATCCAGACGCTGCTGCGGATCATGGAAGACAAGGGGTTGATCCGCCACCGCTCCGAGGGTCGTACGTTTATCTATGAACCGATCTACAGCCGTGACCGGGTGACCGCACGGCTCTTGCATCGAGTGTTCGACGGTGCGATCGACCAGGCCGTTCTCAGCCTGCTGCAGGCGAAGGACGCAACCGAGGAGGAGCTGCGGGCCCTGGAGCGAATGATCGCCGAGGCCCGGAAACGCAAGGCATCACAGAACAAGCGAAGCGACGGAGGGCAAGTGAGATGGACGAGTACGTGCTCGCCTGGCGCTGGCTGGCCCACGCGGCGGTCGGCGGATTGATCGTGTTGGCCCTGGGAAGTCTCGTGGCGGCAGCTTTGCCGCCAGCCCGTGCGGCGTGCCCGAGTCATCGTCCTGACGCTGCTGGGAGCGGTGGCCGTCCCATGGCTGGGCAGTCTGCCCATTGCGCCGAGGTGGTCCGCGGGTTTCGTTCTGGCAACTCCCGCGGCCCGGGCGCCTTCCTCGGGCGAGATGCGGGAGGTTCGAGCGCCAGCCGCTTCGCCCGCTTCGGTCGAGCTCCCACGCGAGCCAGTCGCTCGCGAGGATGGCCGCGCGGGGTTGCGTCGGCCCGTCGAGCGTCCCGCGCGGGAGGTTGCCGACGGAGGGCGACGAGTCGGATCTTGGCCGTCGCGGCTGGCGGCACTCTCCTGGGAGGCCCTCGCGCTCACGGCTTACGCCGCCGTATCGGCCGGGTTGGCTGCCTGGTGGCTGCTCGGCCAGATACTGCTCTGGCGCATCACTCGTGTCGCGGCACGGCCAGTCCCGCCCGAGATTCATGAGGTCTTCCGCGAGATCAGCGGGCCGGCCGGGCGAGCGGTCCTTCTCCTGGAAAGTGGCCCTGTCGAGCTGCCGTTCACCTTCACCTGGGCACGGCCGGTGATCGTGCTCCCGCCGGGCTCTGCGCGAGGGGAGACTCCCAGGAGCTGCGGTTCTGCCTGGCGCACGAGTGGTCTCACATCGAGCGCCGCGACGCCCGCGCCTGGAACCTCGCGGCCGTCGCTGGGTTCATGCTTTTCTATCAGCCCTTGTTCTGGTGGCTGCGGCGGCAACTGAGGCTCTGTCAGGACTACCTGGCCGACGATCGGGCCGCGGCGCTGGCGTCGGCCGAGGACTATGCGATCGTACCTCGTCCGCCTCGCGCGGGCGCGTCGAACCGTTTCTGTCCTTGCCGGCGCTGGGGGTCAGCGACCGGCGCTCGAACCTCTACCGGAGGATAGCCATGCTCGTCCAGGACCATGAGCCACTGGAGCATCGTTGCCGAATGCTCTGGAGCGTGGCCGCCGCCGTGGTCGGCAGCCGTCGTGATGGTCGTCGCCTCGGGCCTGCGGCTCGACGCCGCTCCAGCCGCCCAGCCGCCGAAGCCCACCGAGGAAAAGGCCGCCCCGGTCAAACCAAAGGATCAGGATGCGGCCAAGCCCAAAGCCGAGGCGCCGAAGATGGAGACGTTGCACTACACCGGCAAGGTCAAGGAGATCGGTACCGGCAAGCCAATCGCGGGAGCCACGGTTGTGGTCCGGCGCTCGATCCTCAAGCGGAACAACGAGAACACGATCCTCCAAGAGACGCGGCACACCACCGACGCGGACGGCGCCTATTCCTTCACGATCCCGCCCGAGCAGGTCGCCGAGCGCTTTCTGTATATCGAGCTCGACGTCGAACACCCCGACTACGCCACGCAGGCCGGGTTCGGCTACGCCCTGTCGATGATCCGCAAGAATGAGAAGTTGGGCGGGCGGCCGTTCTTCGAGAATATTGAGTTGCGGCCGGGCAAGCCGATCGCCGGGCATGTCGAGCGGCCCGACGGCTCGCCGGCCAAAGGCGTGTCGATCCTCGCCTATTCGCGCTCGGGCAAGCTCGAAGGCGGGCGAGGCCGTTCGAATATGGCTCGTTCTCCAAGGCGAAGACCGACGACGCGGGCAACTTCAAGGTCAACGTGTACGACGCCCGGCCTGGCCGTGTTCTGGATCTTACCCGACGACCTCGCGGGCGAGCTGCACGGCGTTCCTGAGGGGAAGCGGGGCGACCTCGGCCGGTTCACGCTCAAGCCGGGTGTCTCGCTCAAGGGCCGCGTGCTGGACGTCGCAGGGCAAGCCGATCGCCGGGATCTTCGTCAACGCCGAGCGCGAAAGGGACCAAGAGGCGGGCGAGATCTTGAACGGGCTGGCCGTGGCCGACGCGATCAACCGCACGGCGGTCACCGGCGCCGACGGCTCGTTCACGATGGCTCCGCTCCCTGCCGGCCAGTACCGCGTCTTGCCCGGAGAGCGCGCCCGCGACGGCTCGGAACGCCATAAAGTGCGCCCGCTGCCGGGCGTGTTCACGGCCCGCAAGGTCTCGCTGAAGGAAGGGGAGACGCCCGAGCCGCTCGAGATCCGCGCCTCGCCTCATGTCGTGATCGAGGCCCAATGGGTCGACAGCAAAGGCAAGCCCACGAGCGGGTTTCGCTGGCCACATCTTCGGCCAGATCGACGGCGGCTACTGGTTCGGCGAGGCCAAGGCCGATCAGGATGGCAAGGTTGTCGCTCAGGTCCCGCACGGGCTGGAGAAGGTCCAGCTCAACCTGATGACCAACGAGCACCACGCGATCCGCTGGCGCAAGGCCAAGGGCGAGCCGCTCAGCCGCGGCCGCACGATCATGCTCGACACTCTCGACCACGACGTGAAAGGGATCGAGATCGTCCACTACACCGCCCCGATCGTGATCGTGAAGGGCGCGACCAAGGACGATAAGCCGGTAACGGGCCTCAAGGTGTCGGCGAACTACACCGCAGCAGGAAACGGGACAGGTTGAAGGGAAGCGCATCCTCGCCGGAGGAGTTCAATCGGACGTCGGATTCGAGAAGCAGGAGGACGGCCGGTTCCGATCCGAGCAGCTCCAGCCCGACCTCGAGTTCAACGTGACCGCCGAGGCCGACGGGTTCAAGCCGGCGAGCCGCAAGCTCTCGATCGCCGAAGGGAAGACCGAGGAGATCACACTGGTGCTGGAGCCGAAATGAGGGCACGGCAGCCGAGACGGTTTGACACCGTCTCGGTCGTGAATGGAAGCGTAACTGAGGGGGGAACCATGCACCCGGTCCTGCGAATGGTACTGGGACTCCTGGCGGTCATCGCGGTCCGGCCCGTGTCGGCCGCCGAGCCGAATCCGCTGCGGCTGCCGGACGGCATCGGCGCTCGAGCAGGTCGATTTCGACCGCCACGTTGCCAGCCTGTTCGGCCGGCTCGGGTGCAACACCGGGGCGTGTCACGGGTCGTTCCAGGGGCGGGGCGGCCTGAACCTGAGCCTCTTCGGCCACGACCCGGCGCGGGACTACGCCACACTCACCCGCAGCGCCCTCGGCCGCCGGGTCGACGTCATCGACCCCGACCGCAGCCTGGTCTTGCTCAAGCCGACCGGCCAGGTGCCGCACGAGGGCGGGCAGCGGTTCAAGATCGACTCGTGGGAGTATCGGGTCATCCGCGCCTGGATCGCCGACGGGGCGACGGCGCGACCCGTCGCGGGCGGCCGTCGAGCGGATCGAGATCCGCCCCGGCGCCCTGAACCTCGAACGGCCGGGCGGCTCGGGCCGGCTCTCGGTCGTCGCCCGGTTCGCCGATGGCGACGAAGAGGACGTCACCCCCTTCTGCGACTTTCGCGTCCGCGACGACGCCGATCGCCGAAGTCTCGCTCGAGCGGCGAGGTCCGCGGTCTCCGGCCGGGCGACACGGCCGTCGTGGCCTCGTACAACGGCTGGCTCGCCTCGGCGCGGGTGTCGGTGCCCACCGGACGAGTCGTGACCGTCCCCGACGTTCCGGAGTGCGACGTGATCGACCGCGAGGTCTTCGCCAAGCTCCGGAGCCTGGGCGTCGCACCATCGAGGCCGGCGTCCGACGCCGAGTTTCTCCGTCGGGTCACGCTCGACGTCATCGGCACGCTGCCTTCGCCGCAAGAAGTCCGCGCCTTCCTCCGCGATGGCGCTGCGGGACAAACGGTCGAAGAAGATCGACGAGCTGCTCGCGCACCCGATGCACGCCGCGCTCTGGGCGACGCGGTACCTCGACATCACCGGCTGCGACGTCGCGGCAATGGAAGGGCCGGAGAACCTCCGGCCCCGCCGGGCGCAGGATGTGGCACGACTGGTTCCGCAAGCGGTTCGCCGACAACACTCCGTACTCGGAAATTGCGCGCGGGGTCATCACGGCGACGAGTCGTGACGGAGCCGACGCCGACGACTTGGGTCGCCCAAGAAGCCGCGCGGATGATCGCCCTCAAGAACGGAGCCGCCAACGACTACGCGTCCAAGCCGGGCCTTGATCTGTACTGGCGGCGGTTCGCCAGCGGCGAGTACGCCGCGGTCGAGCCGTTGGCCGAGCGATCGGCCGCGGCGTTTCTGGGTGTGCGGGTCGAATGCGCCCAGTGCCACAAGCACCCGTTCGACCGCTGGACCCAGGCCGACTACCGCGCGTTCGCCAACGTGTTCGCCGACGTGCAGTTCGGGCTCTCCGCTGAGGGCTTGTCCGCCACGGCGCGGCTGCTCGAGCAGAAGCGGAAGGCGGACCCGAACGGCACGCTGCCGCCGACTCCCCGGCTGAGCGAGATCTATCTCGTCCGAGCGTCCTTCGCGGCGGCTGGCCGACCCCGCGACCGGCCGGCCGTTCGCGCCCAAGGCGCTGGGCGGGCCGGAGCTGCCCGCGTCCGGCGACCTGCGCGAGCGGCTCTTCGCCTGGCTGACGAGCCCGACAACCCGTACTTCGCCCGGAGCTTCGTCAACCGCGTCTGGGCCGTTTACTTCGGAGTCGGGCTGGTCGACCCCGTCGACGGCTTCTCCGTCGCCAACCCGCCCTCGAACGCGCGGCTGCTCGACGCGCTGGCGGCCGGGTTCGTCGCGCAAGGCTACGACATCCGCCGGCTGGAGCGATCGATCCTCAACTCGCGTGCCTACCAGCGGTCGTCGGAGCCCTGCGATGGGAACCTCGACGACCACGGCAACTTCGCCCGCGCCGAGCCGAGGCCGATGATGGCGGAGGTCTTGGTCGACGCGCTCAACACGGCGCTCGGCGTCGCCGGAGATTTCGGCTCCGACGCGCCGAAGGGGGCGAGGGCGATCGAGATCGCGACGAACCGCGTCGCGTCGCCCGACCTCGCCCGCGTCTTCCGGGTCTTCGGCCGCCCCGCGCGCGCCGCGGTCTGCGACTGCGAACGGCCTGGCAAGCCGGCCCTGCCGCAGACGCTCTTCCTCATGACCGACGCCGCGCTGCTCGACAAGATCAAGTCCGGCCGCCTCAAGGACCTCGCCGATTCGGACCGCTGCGACGCGGAGGTGGTCGAGGAGCTGTTCCTGGCCACGCTGTCGCGGCTCCCGGACGACGACGAGGCTGCGGTCGGCCCTCGACCACCTTCGCACGCGGCCCGACCGAGCGTCGGGATTTGCCGACGTGCTTTGGGCACTCATCAATACGCGAGAGTTTGTACTCAATCACTGAATCATCGAGGGGCCTCGTCGTCATGTCCCGGACACGAACCGACTGCAAGGGGCTTCACCGCCGCGACTTCTTGACCGCCGGCGCCGCGGGGCTGTTTGGCCTGGCGCTGCCCGACATGCTCAAGGCGGAGGCCGCCGGCGACACCGCCAACGCGCGGAGGCCGGCGACCGGGGTGATCCAGATCTGGCTCTCGGGCGGGCCGGCGACGATCGACATGTGGGACCTGAAGCCCGAGGCGCCTGAAGAGATCCGCGGCGAGTTCCGCCCGATCGACACGGCCGTGCCGGGCGTGTCGATCACCGAGCACATGCCGCGGCTGGCGAGCTGTGATGAACCACTGCGCGCTGGTCCGCTCGCTCGGCCACACGATCACCGGCGCACGGGCCGGGCACGACGTATATGGCCACGGGCAACCGACCGAGCCCCGCCCTGGATTACCCGTCGATGGGTTCGCTGGCGGCGCGGGTCTTGCCGCCGAGGCAGAGGGGTCCCGCCTTACGTGACCTTCGCCGCGCTTCGTGAGGGCGTCGCCGGAGCGGGTGCGGGCTACCTCGGCCCGGCGTACGGCCCGTTCGAGGTCGAAGGCGAGCCCGTTCGAGGGAGCATTCCAGGCGCACGGGGTGTCGCTGCCGAGCGGGTTCTCGCTGGGCGACCTCGAGTCGCGCGAGGCACTCAGGCGGCGGTTCGACCGTGGCCTGCGGGCGCTCGAGTCAACCGATACGCTGGCGGGGCTGGACCGCTTCCATCGCCAGGCGCTGGAGATCCTCCACTCCGACCGCGTCCGCTCTGCTCTCGACCTGGCGCGCGAGCCGGATGTGCTCCGCGACGACTACGGCCGGTCGCGCGCTGGGGCAGGGGGCCCTCGCCGCCCGGCGGCTGATCGAGGCCGGCGCCCGGTTCGTGACGCTCGGCGTCGGTGGCTGGGACACGCACGGCGACAACTTCCGGGCACTCCGCACTCGCCTGCTGCCGCCCCTGGACAAGGCCCTCGCCGCCCTGATTCGCGACCTGAACTCACGCGGCCTGCTGGACGAAACAATCGTCCTGTGCGCCGGGGAGTTCGGCCGGACGCCTCGCGTGAACGGTACGGCCGGCCGCGACCACTGGTCGCGGTCGATGGCCGTGCTCCTGGCCGGTGGCGGAATCCCCGGCGGTGCGATCTTTGGCGCGACTGACGAGCGAGGGATGGCACCCTGCCGAGACGCCTGTTCTCCGGACGACCTGGCCGCCACGATCTTCCGGCGGCTGGGGTTCGGCCCGCGCCACGAAGTCCAGTCGGCCAGTGGGCGGCCAATCTCGATCTTCCGAGAAGGGCGCTGCCTGGAGCCGCTGGCGGGTTGAGCGGCCTCCGGGAAGATTAGCGCGGATCACGCTTGAGTTGCGCACGCGGCAGAGCCGATGCGCAAGCGCCCTGACCCAGGGACGTTGAAAAGTCGGTGTTGACCGTGCTGAAGGGACTGTTTCGAGATTGGTGTTTTTTGTTGCGCGCGATTGGATTGTGCCGCGAGCGATTCCTTTCACCCCCTTGCGAAGGGGGGGGTTAGGGGGGGTGGTCCCGGCGGAACCAGGCGCCAGGTTCGCGGCTTCGGGTCGGCTGGACCGGCGGAATTACGGCGTATTCTGAGGCTCTTGGTTATGCCCTGTTCACCCCCCCTGACCCCCTCTTCGCAAGGGGGGGAAACAGATCGCTCGCTCGAACCCGCGTTCGATCGTGCGCAACAAAAACGCGTGTCTCGAAACCGTCCCGCGAGCGCGTCTAACCCCAATTTTTCATCAGCCCACCCTAACCCCCCCTTCGCAAGGTGGGGAAAATCGCGCCGAACTTGGGGTGTTGTACCGACATCGCGCTCGCATCCGTCGATACCCAGCATGTGGTAGTCGGCTCCGCTGGCGATCAAGAGGCACTTGGTCGGTCGAGGTTGTGCGCGGCCATGTCTCGACCTCCCCGGGAGAACGCCGTCCCACGGCCGCCTCAGCGTAGGTGTACCGTGAACGGCTCAGGCACGGGCAGCTCGATCTCATCGACGTAGCACCACGCCCAGTGCTCGCCCGGCTCGAGCGACGCGACAACCGCGTGCCCCGCTCGATGGAAATGTCTGGTGGCATGGCGGCCCGGCGAGGTGTCGCAACATCCAACGTGGCCGCACGTCAGACAGAGACGGAGATGGACCCAGCGCGAGCCTGTCCTCTCGCACTCCTCGCACCCCAGAGTTCGCGGCGGAACGGGCTCCAAATCGATGATATGTTCGCAGCTCATGAGAACACCCCCCCGGCAAGAAGAGCCACCTAATGGAGTCATTCTTAGCAATCACGGCCGAGGAGGTCAAGTTCCCAGACGATCCATCGCGCGCATCAAGGGGTGTGCAATGAGCTTTCAGAAGTGGCTGATTGACGGCAGACGCAGGAGGGATTAAGAGTTGCGACTTCCGCTGGCACACAGGAATTCTGTCCGTCCCCTTTGAGTTGCCCGTGTTCTCTCTCAACGTGAATAATCGATCAGGTCTTTCCACGGAATCTCCTCCGCGGGCATGTCCTGGCGCTTGGTCGGTCCAGAGGCTGGGTGGGTGTGTGACGATGGGCTCAGATTCGCCTCGAGTTTGTTCTGGAAAAAACTGGCTTCCCGCAAAGACGATTCGGCGAGCAAGACATCGAACAGGCGACTCAGCGCTGTCAGTTGCGCGGCATTCTTGACACTCAGGATTGTGGTCGTGCGTCGTTCTGGGAGTGTGAGTCGGAAGGCGGGGCGAGCTGAGAGTCCAAAATAGACTTTCCCTTCCGCCCGATCGTGGGTGAATGCCTGGCGAGGCACGACGAGACTCCATGCCCCAGAGCTTCCAAGCAGCGATGCCGACCCCAAAAACGTTCCGCTGTCTTCGATGTAAGTCTCAAGCGAGATTGTGCCTGAGTCGTCGATGTTGAACTTAACAGGAAAATCACGGAGCCAGACGGAGTGCCCAGGGCCCCGATTGAACCGGCTCCAGATCCGTAGGTCAATCTCCTCCCGACGCACGAGAGCGGAAGTTTGCGACACTTCATCGCCTCTCGCGAGTACCTTTATCGGTCGGAAAACGATGTCTCGCCTTACCCAACAGATTACAAGGAGAGCGAGAGCCGATAACGAGAGGCACAACTGTAAAGCGGGATAATCCAACGGGATTTCAAGAGGTAACTTCGGCCAAGGCAACCCGAGTGCGGAAGCCGCGGCGAAGGAATATAAGAAGAGGATCGCGAAAAGGATCCAGTCGCCTCGGATAATGTAGTTCACTCGGATGGATTTGAGGCAAGCGTCGAAGGCCGACGTGAGTCCCAATATGCGGTAGAAGAGTGACATCAGTGTCCTCGTTTTTTTCGGAGATGGCGACGACTTGAAGCGGGATCTCCCAAACATGCAATGACGTCGCCCGCCGAGATTCCTTCAAGTCTCGTCGAAGTCTGCTCACACCAGGAGGTCATCTCGTGGGCTCAACCCGGGAGTGTATGGGAGTAGCCACCTGTTTGCAACGCTCGGGGCGACTGGATTTGAACCTTGGTTAGCATTCGACCTTTCCCGCTGCGATTTCTGCCGCGGCCCGGCGGCTCAACAGGGCTAGAAATGATCGGTAAACCTTTCCACCGCCGCGAGGCGGGCGCGTTGCATTTACGCTTTGCCTCCCCAAGCACAATTAAGCTACGCTGGGGGTGGTAGCCCTTCGCACCGGTGGAACTCAGGATCTCGCTGACATCACGGTCCACCTGCCCAAAGCGGTTTCTGAATGAGCCCGAGCCGCGGGCGGCGGAGCCATCACGAAAGGACGTATACTAATGAATTTGACCACGTCGTTCGTTCTCGCGCTGATTCTGCTGGCCGGCCCACAGGGGCCGGCGGAGCATCCCGTCCCGGATTTCGAAAATGACGGAATTGTTGGCGGCCATGAAGGATGCCGCGAGCCGTTATCGCTTCCAAGCTGCGGCGGCCGAAGGTGCAACGGTCTTGATTCCTGACCCCGTCCTGCGCTGGTCTAACCCGGTGGCCCAAGAGGAGGATGCTGGCTTGTTTCTCTGGACGCGGCAAGGCCGGCCTGAGGCCGCAGCCCAGTTCTTTGTCCGAAAGAATCTGTGGATGCATGAGTTTCAGTCACTCTCCGAGACTCCATTTTCCGTCGATTGGCGCGGCCAAACGGTATGGGCTCCCAGGCAGGCGGGGCTCTTATTTCACGTCGACCCAGACAGTCAACCGCCAGACGGCAGTGCCATACGCCGGCTGCGACAGATGCGAGCAGTCGCCGAATCGTTCTCGGCGTCCGTGGAATTTCAGTACGACAAGGAAAGCCATTACGAGCTGCGGCTTCTCTCCCGGCCGCTGTACCGGTATGGTGCTGCCGACGGGAAAGTCCTTGATGGCACACTTTGGGCGTTTGTGCAGGGAACCAATCCTGAAGTGCTCCTGCTGGTTGAATCGCGCCGCGCCCGATCACACGTTACGGTGGAACTACGCCTTCGCGGCGATGACTTCGTATCCCGCGCAAGCGAGGCGCAACGGAAAGTCGGTCTGGGAGGTCGGCCGTCAACCGATCCCGACACCCGGTACGCGAGGCCCGTACATGTTCCGGTACGACGTACCAACTGCCGCTGATACGTCGAAGAGCCGATGATAGCGGCATCGAACAAGTGCATGGGAACTAAATGGCATTGCGTGATTCTGGTACGGTTCACGCATTCGTAGGGTGCTCTGCGAGCACGAAGGCCAGCTTGCGCGAGGAACAAACGGTGCTCACAGAGCACCCTACGACGGCTGTAAGAACACGGTGAATCCGATGGAAGCAACAACTCGCTCTCTCTGTCATTTTGCACGTCGGATCCCTGAGCGTTTGACGGCTGAAGATGACCCAAACCTTTGGCAGATCACTGTCGAAAGGATCGTCGCCGACGCAGAGTTCCGCTGCAATCGGTGCTCACGCAGGAATCGGATCTTCGTGCAAATCGGCAGTTTTTCCCATTGGATGTCGCCTCCGCGCATACGCTCTGGACACCCGGGTCGCCGACTGCTCCAAAGAGGGAGTTGCTCCAAGGCTACGCCTTCGCCAAGGAAAATGACCAATGGCGATGTGTCGCCACGAGCGGAGATGAGAGACCATACGGATGAGCATCCAAAGATCGCGGCGGCAGCAGAAAGTTTGCGCCGACTCCGACCATCCCCAGCCGGAAGGCGCACAACGCCTGAACCATGGATCAGACGTTACGTATGTAGGAGGCGCATGCAACTGATCGCGAGCATGATCGCACCCCAGAAGAAGACCAGGTGGATGATCTTTGGCGGGACCCATCTCCAGCCTCGGCCTGTCACAATCGGCAGGGCGAAGGCATAGACGACAAACGCCGCGCTACCGTAGATCAGAGCGGACGTTGTCATCAGGTTGTGGTCCGCCGACACTCGATCACCCGTTAGGAATGCGTCTGTCATTCCGAGGGGTCCATGTAGCACGAGCGTGAGGACGGCCGGCAGGAAGAAAAGGTAGCCGATCCAGTGACCGTCCCAGAATTCCCGAGTCTCGAGTTCGATAACCGTGATCTTCATACAGGGTACCTGCATGGCTCCCTCCTAAATGGTCTGGATGCTGGATCACCGTTTACGCATCGTCGTCGGACCGGAGCCCGAGTGGAAACTCTGGACTATAATTCAGCCAATGCGCTTTCGGACCACATCGAGCGCCGTCCTGGGCAAGGGGGCGCATCTGTTCGTAGGAGTACAGATAGTCTCCGCCCTCTGGGCGATACTGGGCGAGCGAATCAGCAAACTCCTGGAGCTCGTGATCCTCAGTGAGCGAGGTCGCGAAGAATTCCTCGATCCAATTTGCGGCCTCCACTGAGATGTCTTCCGGACCGCCAGCCATGAACATTACGAGGAGCCGTTTCAGGGCTTCCAGGTCGCAGGCGGAGTCATGCACGAGCGATTCCCTCATAATGAACCGGGGGTCGCTTCTCTCTGAAACACCCCGTTTCAAGAATGGTCTCTAGTCCACGCGTTACACCGCAGATTTGACGTAAGTCCTTACTCGATGGCTCGGATTTCGTTGATGCGATGGGGATATTCAGCCTTTACACATCGGGCCCTTGTAAGCCGTCCCCTCTGGTGGTTGTCAGGCGTTCACAATACGGGCAATAGCCATCCTCCAAGATACCGCGCCGCAACGTTCGTCGCACTATGGTCGAACGGGCGAGCGTCGCCGGGTGACGGACTGTTCCCGACGCCAGGGCCCTTGGCCCCGCTCGTTAGGCGCTCACGGCGCCCTCCGAGCCGAGCACACGTCGTTCCATCCCAACGGAATCCCAACGCCCAGGGGGGGCCGTGGATTCTTCATGAATTGGCGTTCGGTGATCTGACGGGAGGTCTGTCCAGCCGCAACGGCCGCCTCGACCAGCCCCTCATCGGCGGGAAGCCGGTCAGTCGCTCGTAATGACGGATCGGTCGTCGTAACGCGGGCTCGGTCGACGTCCATTCCGGCACTGGTCAAGGGACGGGTTTCAGAGCCTCTTGAACGCGATTTGGGTATACTGAGCTCGACTTTTGCCGTTTTTTTGGGGTTGTTCTGCGGTGAGCCTCCTTGGTGAGCTGGTAGATGTTGGCCAACCGCCACATCTCACACAAGGAGGCTCCCATGGGTACTTTAACCGGCCAGCCGCGGAAGCGGCCTCTCCCCGAAGCAACTCCGGCAATGGCTCCGGAACGTGCGGCGTCAGCAGGCCCGCAAGGCGCGTGTCGCGCGGCGGCGGCTTGAGCGGAATCACGACCGACTTCCCAAGCAGGTTCGTACGATCTTCGACCCCCTCGAGCCGGCATTCTCGCGGCCGATCCATCGTCGGTTCGTTCTCCTTGCCTTGGCGGCGATCCTCACCTTGGGCGTCGGACATTATCAGTCCGGAGAGGCCGCTTGGTGAAAAACCGACACGCAGCCTCGGCCACCCCTTTTCGTCGAAGAATGAAAGCATCGAGTCTCCGAGGGCGTTCGTGTTGAGCTCGCGGCCCTACTGCCGTCGCGATTTACGAGCTCAAAACTTCCCGCCACAACGGCGTCGGCTCGGATGATGTTCTCCCCCTTCTGGACGGCGCCGACCAGGTGCCCGAAGCAAAAGAAAACCGCGCCAAGGGACACGATAGGTGCGTAGCGAACGCGGCGCACCGCTCGGAAAAGTCGACCGACATCCAATGCCCAAACGGAGCCTCGTACCTCGTAGTTTGGGCGATTCGTAGCGACTCCTGAGTCAGTCATGTTTCTCTCCAGCTTCGGGTTGGCCGTGTGCCGCCAGAGCACAACGTATCAAACCAAATGTTAGGCGTTTTATTGCTGGATGGGAATGGACGCGAGATCACCCTTATCACTTCCCGGCATCGTCCCACGCCCGAGTGTCTGCGCCAACAATAGTTCAGGCGATGCGCTCAATACACGAAGTGTGTCTGACAGACCCGGTACATAAAGGAGAAGTAGCCGTGACCGCCCCACCCACTAGCCGCGTTGTAATAGAGCGAGGCAACCGCGGCGGCCTGGGACAAGATCACACCCCAGACCGCCAGCCACGCCCTCTCGCGGACCAGCACCTTGAGGCAGAGCAAGGGAACGAGTGCGACGGCGACCCCGAGCAGGCAGTTCGCTTCATCGGTTGCGTCCGCGAACGGGTCCAACCAGACGGTGAGCCCCGAGTAGACCAGCATCGCGGCGATCACTCTTCTCGCCGCCACGCCACCCGGCGACGGTGCATGAGCCCTCGTCGTATACGCGGCGGCAACGAGCAGGGCCAGGCCCAGGGCGGCGGGGACCAGCCAGAGGGTCAGGACACAGTCGGGGTGCGACCTGGCGGCCTCCGCCCAGAAGAGGCCCGCAAAGACGGCGAGGTACTGAAGGGCAGCCGTCGTGTAGATTGTGCGTGCGCACCTCCCGTCCCCCTTCGGCCGCCAGGACCGGCTTCTCGGAAACCCTGGTATATGGTTCACCGCTTCCATCGCGCGGGCGCGCACGGGGATTGCTAATGGCGTGTCCGTCTCCAGCCTGTATCCGCGCGGCTGCTCACTCTACGGTTTCACCGGCAATTCCTTGAATCGGACCCACTCGCCCGCATTCTCTTCGAACCACTGCTTTCCGCGCTCCGTTACGATGATCCAACGCCCGTGGATGCCATCGGGATGTCGCTCGATACCCCAGAAAAGATGCTGGCCATTCCACGATGCGGCATGAACACGAACGTCGTAATCCCACGGTTTCCGCGCGATTTCCGTGTCCACAACCGCGCCATCTGTTAGTATGACTTCCCACACATCGCCCATCTCGTCGGCAAGTTTCTGCGAGTGCGGCCTCCCAAGGATGTAGTCCTCCGGCTCGCCTGTCTCGGGGTGCTCTGGCGCGATTTCCGCGTTGAGATCCCATCGCTGCCATTGAAGGTCCACAATCCTTGCCTTGATCACTTTGAGATATTGGTAGTTTCCCAGGCCCGACTTCTCCAACTTCCGCCGGAACTCGTCCGTGACGACGAGATCGTGGAGAGCAGGTAACGTCGCCGGCGGCATGAAGGGACCCGCTCGCTCGAGTTGAAGTCGGCCGTCCGACCGATCGAGATGACCGGTCATACCTTCGATAAGAATGTCTCCATAGTCACCCCAAAGCTCTCGCGATTTGACTTGAAAGAACTTCATGGTGGTGACCGGCCTATTGAGAGCTGGCGTCTCGGTAAGCGGCCTATTGAGAGTTGGCGTCTTGGTAAGTCGAACGACAAGAAAATACGCAGCGAAGAATCCAAAGAGCACGAACGCCGGGTGACGCATGAATCGCTTGGTATTCCAACTGTATCGCACGCCGGGAAGTCTCATCGGCGGGGCCTCCTGCCAAGTTTGGTCTCTAGTCCAACCGTTCCACCTTTGACCATCGTCGCGCTTCCCACTGTCCGCGCCAACTATTAACGAGGATTTGCGCCCTGGCCTGTCAGAAATGGGCGCTCACTCCCAGAGCGCGAAGATCGACGTCTCACCCCGCTCGATCGTCGCGGCCCACTGTGTGAGCCATTTCGCACTCTCCGGCCACGACGCCGAGCACCGTTCCAGGAAGCGGAGTACCGTCTCCCTTTCGCCCCGGCCGAGCAGTTCCTTGGCCAGCGCCATGCTCCGAAAGATGCTACCCGATGGGGGGCAGACGGCTGTCTCGGCGGAGGCGAGCAAGTGAGACTTCGCCCGTTCCACGTCGCCGCGGACGAGCGCCAGCCTCCCAAGGATCTGGTTGCCATAGAAGACGTCGCTGTGCCCCTCCTCGGCCTTGGAAAGCAATTCCGAGGCGTAAGCGTCTGCCTTGGCATAGTCACCAGCCTCGAACGCAGCCTCGGCCAAGTCGTGGAGCTCGTCCAGCCGCTCTCGCTCGTCACGATATAGCCCTTGAGCCCTCTCGTACTCGGCTTGGGCCTTCGCCGCCAAAGTCCGCCGGGCCGCGGCGTCCTTGCCGATCATTTCCAACCGGTAAAGATGGGCGAGCCGCCGCGACCATATCGGATCGTCCGGCTCCAGCGATCTGGCCCGCTTCAACAACTCCTCGCTCATGGCCATGTCGTTCAGGAGGAGGTAGCTGGCGGCGTTGTTCAGGATCACAGTGTCCTCAGGGTGGTCCTCGACCAAGTTCATCCACATCTCTCGACATTGCCGATAGACCTGGCCGTCCTGGTACTCGCTAAGGTGCGCGTAGTGGGTCCCCGCGACGATGGACCTCGGGGCGTGTTCGATAACCCAGAGGACATGGACCTGCCGTGCCTCCCGGGCCGCTTCCGACCTGGAATGCTTACCATCGTAATAGCCCAGGAGCAGGATGCGGATCGCGAGGTCGTCTTGCTGCCTCCGTTTCCGGGCTGCGATTTCAAAGCTGTCGATCGCTTCGGCGGTCAGCCTGCCGCCCAGTGACGCGAGGGTATACGTCGCCGCTTCCCGAACCCGCTGCGCCGAGTCGCCCAGGGCGATGCGGAGGACGTTCACCGCTTCGGTCACATCGGGAAGATGGCGTCCCACATTTTGGATCGTGGTCATCCGGGCTTCTTCGTCCTCGTGATTCAGGTCTGCCATAAGGCGGGGGATGTTCCACCGGCGGTCCCCGAGGGCGTCAGCTTTCGACTGGGCTCCGATCTCTGTCCCGCAACACGGGCAGTTCCCCGCGAGGATCTGGGGATGTGTCGTCCGGCAGTCGGCTTCGTTCGACATGTCCAGTCTCCATTCAGCCTAACCGGCGACGCCCTCACGCAGATCATCGACTGACGTCACCATCGGCGACCGCTCAATGACCAACGTCTCCGGGCCAGGTGGCAACGGTGGTTACTGGATCACCCTTTCCACGTCTCGCCATCCTCTCGCCCGGCTGACCGCGCCAACTAGAAAAAACAGTCATGTCACCCCTTTCACATCGCGGAACCGGTCAATTTGGCTTCCCACGTTGGGATGGGTATCCGACAGCCACTGGTTTCTGACCACGTGCCTTGGTCAGATCGTGCAGAAGGTATTTGGGTGGACGATCAATCGCAAAGAGTGCATCGTCGTGGTCCGCGAGGAGCTTCACATTCTTCACACTCTTCGTCCATCTCTGTTGGAATTTGGGTGACGTGATGTCACGAGTCTCACCAATTCTATATAAGTGAGTTACGGCCTGATCGAGCACCCAGGCATCTCTCGCTTCAATCTTTCGATAAGAAATATGTGTATGCCTGCCTATAGTCGAATCAGTATTGTAGGAAACGATTTCGACTGGAAGCGTCCCGACAGAAGGATCGAAGGAAATTACCAAACGAGGGCTTGCTAGGGCAGCCTTCGTCCCCGCCGTGCAGAGCCGCGTTTTTCCGGATGGGCCGGGCTGATCGCTGAAGGTGCTCTGGTCGAGCACCTCAGCGAGGCGTTGGCGCACGTCGAAAACAGCGATCTGTCGAGGATCCAGCGGAACCATCGATGCCATTTGATCTGGGCGTCGAATTATCACCTGCGTGTTTTGACCGAGTTCCTTCAGCTCAGTCCAAAGGGCTCCGTCAAAGGAGAAGGCTTTTGACAACAACTCCGGCGAATTCAAGTATTCGTACCTCAAATGATCGCCAAAAAGTCGCAAGCGTGAGCGCAACACTCGCCGCGGTTCTCGGACGGTGGTGATTCTTGTGTTCTTGTCAGGCTGGAAGATGGTCTCCTCGCGCTTGCTCACAGTCAGATCCTCCATTACATCCTGCACGATTAGCTCAACCGCGCCGAGCTTCTCGTCATTTGCCCGAAGAGCGCGCAATACCGTCGCCCGAAGACGCCCGGCGCGTTGAGCCCCGCTGGTTTCCTCTTGCGCCGCGGTTTCAGAATAACCAACGACGAGACTCGAATAGATGACGATCGCAATGATGAGCAGAGATTTGGTGCTCGAAGCGGTTCTGTGGGAATTCATCGGTACTGCCCTCACGTCATTGATGACAGGCGATTCGAGACTTCTCGCTGAACACCACCAGAACGAGCGGGAACGGCCACACTAACCCGAAGCGTGAGCGAGGGATGCCGCAAGTCTCTTGCGGCACGAAGGCACGCGCCCTCGCTTGCGCTTCGGGTTGGTATGCGGGCCAGCTCACCCTGCGGCAATTGCTCGACATGTGCGGAAATTCGTGGTGGTGTTCAGCGAGAAGTGTCGGCGATTCTGATCCTCTATTCCACCCGTTCCAGATCCCCGCATCGTCCCGCGCCCGCCCGTCCGCGCCAACTATGGTTCGCGGGATACGTTAGGTGCGGCCAAGGGTTGCGGAACGCCGCTGGTCTTCATTTCTTTCGGTCTACTGGATCTCGTTGAGGAAGATTGGGTCGTCCGACCGAAACTTGCCGGGTTCGTAGACGAAGCTCCTGTCGCGTACTTGGATGGCTTGCTCCAGGGCTGGTAGATTGTCCGCCCACGTTTTGTGTTCTCGATTCTCCCGAACAGCGCGGGCAACCTCCTGTAGCGCCTCCGGGTGCCGGCCCTTCGCGAGATACGACGCAGCGCGGACCGCGTGATAGCTCCGCTCGCCGTAGCGCTGCGCTTCACGTATTGCTCCCATCTGTCGCAGATCGCGAGAGCGAGATCGTGCCGACCATTCCGGTACGCGAACAGGGCGGACTCGTAGCATGCGTATTCCGGTCCATAGGTTTCCTCGCCGTTCCTCCTTTCCAGCGTGTGCGTCAACCCTTCGCGGAGTGCCGCGAGCGCCTCTGCGGTCTTTCCGTGCTGCCGGTAGATCTGGGCGACCGCGTAGTACCGAGGGAAGCTCGGGGACTGTTTCGTCCAGGCAACGAACACGTCCAGGCCCGCAGTCTCGCCGCGCCTCAGGTCAAGTTCGGCGAGCGCCATCAGGCACCATCGCGCGTCGAGCCCGTCGATGCACTCACGACAAGTGTTCCTGGCTTCGTCGAGTCGACCGAGGCGGACCAACTCGCTGATCAATTGGGTGTATGCGTCCAAAAGCCCGCTATCCTTTTTGGCAACATGGACCCGCCGGCGCAGTTCCTGGAGTCGAACGGCGGAGAGTTCGTCCTTCGACTTCTGAAATGGGGTTACCGGAAATCTATCCCTCCCCTGAAAATGCAGAGTGCCCTCTTGGTTATACTCCCAGCCCTCCGGCGACATCCACGGTGGCAGCTTCGAGTTATTCGGACCTGCGAAGTAATAGTTGAGGAAACTATGGAAGGCGCCGTGGAGTTGGAGCCTCGGCGGTCGTTCACCTGACGGCGGTGTGTATTGCCAAGCCTCCGGGACGGCGGCGATGTAGGCGGGAACCAAGTCGTCCAGCCTCGCGGGGTACAATCCAGTGGCGCTGCGGTAGCCGTAGACGGCTTGAACGACGGGTTTCCCCCGCTCGATGTTCCGCGCAAACTGGTCGGGGTAGAAATAGATCCCGTAGAAGATCGCGGGGATGGCCCCGAGTGGCGTGCAGAAGACGAGGGCAGCGCGGCCGAGTAGGGTCCACCCGATGTTTGCCTTCTTCTTCATCATCGATCGTCCTCCGGGATCGCCGCCTGCACAATCCTGCACAGAAAACGTTGCATCCGGCGAGGTCTTATGATCGATCCGTCGATGGGTAATGTGGCAAATCTGATTTTTAAATCACCCGTCCCACGTTTCCGGATTGTCCTGCGCCGAACGTCCGCACAACTATGCCTCACCCTTTACACTCACTTGGGCTCAGGTGTTACAGGCTGCATGGGAAGCCAGGGCTGCGCGGCGGCCCGAGCGTACTTGGCAGCAAGCTCGCGGTTGGAACGCTCGTGCTCTCGGTAGTTGTTCGCGACCTCACTGAGTTCGGCCAGACGCCGCCGTGGCGCCGCGCCGGTACCGGACCTCGGTTTCACCATCATTCTCTCGACTTTTGCGGCATCGGCCGACCAAGACTCTGCCTCAGCCGCATACTCAGCCGCCTTCAGTTTTCGTTCGTGCCAAACCCAGCATGTTTTCGCGGCCGTCAGAAGTGTCGCCGCCAGTGCCACAGCCACCATGAGCCGGCGGATGGTGAATCGAGGACGGGGAAGCCTCATGGCTGGGAACCTCTGCTAGGTCCGTTCGTTGGACCACTACTCCTAGCTTTCTGCTCAGCCACGGCTGGAGTGGAAAGCCTCATCACTGGATCACGCTCTCCACGTCCCGTCATTGTCCCGCGCGCACCTGTTCGCGCCAACTATGGTTCACCCGTTGCGCCCGAACGCGCTCGTTCCCGCCTCATGTAAAACCACACGGCGACCGTTCCGCCCAAAAGCCCGGCCAGGAGCGTGAAGAGCGAGTGGCCCACTCGCCGGAACTGTTCAAAGGGCGGTACCGCATCATCAGCAGCCAACTGCTGATCGACCTTGGCTAGCCCGCTTCGTGGCTATCAGAGCAGGATCGTTCTCCTTCCGACCACGCACCTGCATAAATACAGAGCGCAATTCAAGGCGCCGCTTACGCAAATCCGCCAGTTCTGCGTCGTCCAGAGTCGGGGACGCGAACGCGATCATGCGATCATGAGCATGACGAAGCACTTGCGTCGTGCCGAGCTGGGGCTGGAACGTATCACTCAGCCAAGGACCAGCAGCTACGGCCAGATACCCGCCGCCGAAGAACGCGAAGCCAGCCCACCAATACCGCTCCCCGCCCCGGAGGATGACCGCGCCCATCATGGCGATGGCGACAGCGGCCAGTGCGAGCAACAGCAACATGCCCGCCCACAGATCGTTAGCGTCTCTGAGAGCGGCCAGACCGATGGCGGCCACGACGATGAAGGCCGTCAGACTGCGAATGGAGAAGCGTCGCATGGTGCCTTCTGGCAAGTGCCTGATGCATTGGGGCGAGGTCACACTGGAGCGGATCACACGTTGTAATGAGCGACCTCTGGATCACCCTTTGCGCTGTCTGTGCCGCGCCAGGACCGAGCGTCAAGTCTCAACTATGAATCACGCGTTGCTGCTTTCGAGCGGGTCTCAATCACCATATGCCCAAGGCGACCTCACCTCCGCTCTCGCCACCGGGACCCCCGCCATCGTGCCTTCTCCGCCCCGTCCGAAGGGCTCGACGGCTGGGACGTCCACGCGAAGTACGCTCGGGTCGCCGCCACCCGGGCGGCGTGCAGCCGGGCCAGGCCGTCCCCGTCCTCGCGGCAACGCTCGCCTGGCAACGCTCCGCACAGCGAGCACGCGAACCGGTTTCGAATCTCGCCTTCGCTCACATCTTCGCCTCCACGGTCGCCCATACGACCTCACGACGCGTCGTCGATCCGCCGTCTACCTGGAAATACTCATTAATGAATCACGCTTTACGCAGTCAGCGTGACCTCCCGTGGATCGCTCACTCCCGATATTTCTGCCAGGTCTTCATCACGTCGAGACCAGACAGCACCAGCATCTGGCGGCAAAGCTCCGCGTAATCAGCATCTGATACGGCTCCAAGCCGATCAACGATGTGGTATTTGCCCGTCATGACGCCTTCTAGGATGAGTTGATCCCCGTCGAGGATAATATCATCGTCGGCCTTCTCCGTAGGGCTCGGCCAGAAATGGGCTTTGTCCACGCGTCGCTTGAAGTCCTCCCACTGCTTACCATCCAACTTCAAGGTCCTGCGGACGGCGATCTTTCCGGGCTCATAACCGCCCCTTCCGTCGAGTTCGACAGCGTGTAGCATGGCCGAGTCGCCGGACTTACTCAGACGGACCGACACCGGGCGGTCGAACGTCGGCAGCCAAAGGAATCGGTAGACGATCGCCGCGCGATCGTTCTGGGCCAACTTCCACAACGATGGTTCCTTCATCGCCTTCAGGTGCTTGGAGTACCATTCGACGACGAAGTCGTTGTCTTCCTTTTCCCTACCGAAGATGCGATCTGGGAAGAATGGCTCATCAGCCATAGCCACGCACATCGCGAATATGACTTCAATCAGCACGATCGCCGTCGGAACTGCCACCGGTCGCTGGATCAACACGCGGGGCAATCGCACGGTCCCCTCCTGACAAGTCTGAATACTGGTCCACGCGTTACACAGCAAACTTGACGTAAGTCCTTACTCGATGTCTCGGATTTCGTCGATGCGATGGGGATATTCAGCCTTTACACATCGGACATATGTAAGCCGTCCCATCTGGTCGTTGTCAGACGCTCACGATTCAGGCCATAGCCATCCTCCAAAATACCGCGCCGCAACGTTTGTCGCACCATGGTCGAACGTGACGATGTCGTACGACAATAGGAATGTCCGGTCTTCACGCAATAGGAATGTCCGGTTCCATTGCGCCCGTCATGGCTCCGTGCCAGGGAGGAATCGCCCTGGAAGCTCATTTTGGGCTGGTCGGCCAGGACGCTTCAGGAGGATGATCTCCCGAACCGTGCCTTGGACGGATCTTGGCGATCGGCTCCTTGAAACGGCAGCATCCAGCCTGGATATTCCGGCGGCAGGGCACTGACCTCGTCGAGCTGCTGGATCTGGTCCGGAGTGAGCTTGAGGTCCACGGCCGCAAGGTTGTCAGCCAACTGGTCGAGCCGTTTGGCCCCGATGATGATCGACGTGACGACGGGCTTGGCGAGCAGCCAGGCGAGAGAGACCCGGGCCGCGCTACAAGCGTGGGCCTGTGCGATCGGGGCGATTGCGTCGAGGATATTCCAAGTCCGCTCCTTGTCGACGATCGGAAAGTCGAATTCCGTGCGGCGCGAATCGGCCGGCTTCTGCTTGGTCCGGCTGTATTTGCCCGACAGCAAGCCGCCGGCTAGCGGGCTCCAGACGAGCAGGCCGACCTTCTCGGATTCCATCAGCGGCACGATTTCCCGTTCGAGATCGCGACTGGCGATCGAGTAGTATGCCTGAATCGTTTCGAATCGGGCCAGATTCTTGAACTCGGAGATGCCCAGGGCCTTGGCGATCTTCCACGCCTGCCAGTTGGAGCAGCCGACGTAGCGGACCTTCCCTTGCTGTACGAGGGTGTCGAGAGCGCGGAGCGTCTCCTCGACGGGGGTCACGGAATCATTGGCGTGGATCTGGTACAGGTCGATGTGGTCGGTCTGTAGGCGGCGGAGACTCGCCTCGACGCCGTCCATGATGTGTCCGCGCAAGGCGCCGACGTCGTTGCGCCCGGGCCGACGCGCCCGTAAACCTTGGTCGCGATGACAACGTCCGTGCGCACGATTTTGAGGTTTTTGAGTGACTGCCCGAGGATCTTTTCACTTTCACCCTCGGTATACACGTCCGCGGTATCGAAGAAGTTGATGCCGCCGTCCATCGATGTCTTGACCAACACGTCTGCCTCGGCCTGCCCCTGAGCGCCGATGGCCTTGAAGAGCCCTCGGCCGTCCCCGAAGGTCATGGTTCCGAAGCAAAGTCTTGACACCAGGAGGCCCGTATTGCCGAGTGTTGTGTATTCCATGACGATCCCTCTTGGAGCCCGGCCGCATCGTGTGAGACGATCACACGGGGCTGCCGCTCGCCGTCGAGCATTTTGTTAACACGAAACTATCAAACTCCAGTTCGGCGGCCAATACAATGTCAAAAAGTGGAAAGTCCTTGCCTGTTCCTGCTGCGGCCGAGAAGATATTGAATGGTGGTCGGGTTGATCCCTTGGGGACATGGGCTTCTGATCGACGATGTCGGAGTCAATGAAAATGCATTCAATTCAAGACATTACATTGTCTATAGCGGCTCACGCTCGTATGGCGTACGGGCCATACCAACCCAACGCGCAAGCGAGGCGACGGGCGCCGGAATCCTCGCCTGCGCTTCGGGTTATTATGGTTGCCGCCGCTGTCGCGCTGTGCGCAACTCAAGGGTGAACAGCTCTATGGATAATCGAACTCGTGATCTTCAAGCCAGCAACCGGCGAATGACCGAGCGCTTGATCGCGCTGACGCCGGGAGAGGGGGTGCGCCCGTCGATCCTCGATGGCGTCAAGCTGATGCACGCCAGTCACTCGGTCCCCCGGACGCCGGTCCTCTATGAGCCGAGCATCGTGATTGTGGGCCAGGGCCGGAAGCGAGGGCATCTGGGCGGCCGTGTTTATACGTATGACGCGCATAACTACCTTGTGCTCTCGGTCCCGATGCCCTTCGAGTGCGAGACCGAGGTCGGCCCCGACGGGCCGATGCTGGCGGTTTCTATCCGTGTCGACCTGGCGGTGTTGAGCGAACTGTTGATGAAGATGGATCGCCGGTCGGTAACTTCGGATGGGAACGACACGCATGCCATGTATTCCACGCCGCTGGATCTCTCGCTCAGTGAGGCCACCGTCCGGTTGCTCGAATGCCTGTCCTGCCCGACCGAGGCCCAGATTCTGGGGCCCCAGATCGTACGGGAGATTACCTATCGCGTGCTGTGCGGGTCACGAGGCGGGTCGCTCCGGGCACTGATCGCCATCAACGGACGTCTGAGCCAGATTCAGGGCGCACTGGAACACATGCACGCAAACTATACTCACGCGATCGATGTCGCCAGCCTCGCGGAAAATACGGGCATGAGTGTGTCGGCCTTTCACCACAACTTCAAAGCGGTCACAGCGACTTCGCCGTTGCAGTATCTCAAGACCATCCGCCTGCACAAGGCACGAATGCTGATGGCCGTGGAAGGTCTGAACGCGAGCGGGGCTGCCGACCGTACCGGTTACCAGAGCGCAGTCTCAGTTCAGCCGGGAATTCAAGCGTTTCTTCGGCGCACCGCCGCAGGAGGAAGCAGCCCTCGTGCGCAGGAATGCTAGGACTAGACGCCCCAGTCGGTCGTCCGCATCGAGTGAGAAACCCGGTCGCCGCACCAGCTATTAGCGGCTCGAGCCTTTTGTCGGTGAACCCCGCCGACCCGCGGCAGAGGCGGCGAGCGTTCACCGGCGGCTGGGCCGTGTGGGTTATGCTCCGGCCGAAACACACGTTCGTTACCGCCCAGACTTCGCGCCCTCCAAGGCTCGATCATCGCGGCCCTCGGCTGAGCATTCGCGAGTCCGAACGTCCGCTCAGGCGGTCGTCGCGGTCCCCGTGATGCCTACTGTGGCCCGACACCTCAACCGCTCGGCCGACTCCGGGTCGTGCGAGGGCAGGTAGACCGTGGGCCGGTTCCCGGCGAATTCGAGGATCTCACTGAGCGTCCGGCGGGTGACCCGCGCCCTGGGACTGAGCCCGTCGATCGTCTGCCCGACGAGGGCCCGCTCGCAATAGCTCGTGTCCCCGGCGAGGAAGTAGGCCAGGTCGCCGTCGTCCACGACCACCGAGACGTGCCCGGCGGTGTGGCCGTGCGTCGGCACGACCACGACCCGCCCGTCGCGGGTCGCTCGGAAGGATCGGGCGAACGGCCCGTACGGCTCGGGGCCAAACGGGATCGCCCGCGGGGCAAACCAGCCCGGCAAGCGGTCCGGCAGGTAGCCGCGGAGCCGGCCGGCGAGCCCACGGGACTGGCGAAGCTCCGCGTCGCTGACGAGGATCTCGGCCTTCGGGAAGTGGTGCAGCCCGCCCACGTGGTCGGTGTGCAGGTGGGTTATAATGACCGTCCGCACGTCGTTGGGACTGATGCCGATCTCCCGCAACCGGGGACCGATCTCCTGCTCCGGCTCGACCTCGATTCGCACGGACAGCCGGAAGTACGGATGCCACGACGGGAAATAGCCCGGCCCGGTCGCCCTGGCCGTCTCGCCGGTGTCGACGACGATCACCCCGTCGTCGGTCTCGACGGCCCAGGCGAGGATCGGCAGCGACTCGGTCCACTGTGGGTCGGTCAGGATCCGGAGCTGCCGCAAGGGCGTCGGGCCCCGCCCATCGAACTGGCTCGCCTTGATGCGGACGGTACCCGTCTGGATGGCGTGCACTCGCATGGTCAAACCCCTCGTCTCGCAGACGGCGAGGAAAGAAGATCTCGATTGATACCACGCACCGATACAAACGTAGCGGTTGCCGGAAATGTGCTCGAAAAATATCTGCCGTCCGGCGTCACGAATTGCGGTTACCGCTTCTCTGCTTGGTAGTGAGCCGCCTGGGCCGATTGACTGACGACGGACGTAGGTCTTCAACCCCATCGGACCCACAACTGAGCACCTTAACAAGCTCCGTATTGCTCGACAACACCTAGGGACGGTCATGAACTTCGCTCGTGCAGATTCGCAACGAGAAATTCGAACCAGCCTTCGGGAATCGTCTGTGACTCTGGATATGACAGTGTAGAGGAAGGTCCGGTGGCTAGGGTCGGGTGGGATCGGAGCCCGAGAAAGATTTGAGATGCATCCGCGTATCATGAGATAGGACATCGGGCATCGGGGCTGACACTCGGCGAAGCAACGATCGATCGAGGGCGATTCGGAGGACGGAACAATGGCCATCGACGCACAGCCGACGGACTTCCCCCCGTCCTCCGGCGCGAGCGTCCCGGGATCAGAGCCAATCGGCGGATCATCTCCCCGGGTCGATTACGAGCTGACGGACCAGTTGAACGTTATCGTCGGGTTCGCCGAGCTCCTGGTCGAGAGCGACCGTCTCGATGCACGCCATCACCGGTACGCCTCGCTCATCGCCGCGTCCGGAGCCCGGGCCTGCACCATCCTGCGGGCCTTCTTCCAGGAATACCGGGCTGGCTCCCGGACCCGGATGGTTCTCAACGAAGCCTCATCGTCCTCCAGCCCGGCCTTCCCGACGCGCACGTCGGATGGCAAGTGAGCCGCGAAGCCCAATTCGTCGAGGGACGCCAGGTCGGCCTGACGCGGCGTCGCGCTCCTGATGATCTTCGGCAACCCGTGACGCCCCCGGTGGGCGAAGGATGGTCCCCGCAATGAAGACTCTCGTTCAACTCGTCGAGACGGCGCTGGGCGATGGCGATCGCGACTGGTGGTTTCCCGCCGAGGGGCGAGTCATTCCGCTCTCCGTCCTGTGGAGCAACGCCATGGGGATGGCCGGCCGGCTGAGCCGCGACCACGGTATCGGGCCGGGCGACCGGGTGCTGGTCGTCCTGGAAAACAGCTCGGACTATGTCTCCCTTCTCCTGGCCATCTGGCGGCTTGGCGCGGTGGCGGTGCCCATCCGACCTTATGGCGGCCGGCACTTCTGGTTCGACGCCTATGTGGCGGAGCTCGCCCGCATCGCCGATTACCGCTTGATCGTCCACGAACCCGGGACCCCCGCGTTCGACACGGCTGCGTTCGTCGCGCAGCGGGGACGGTCCTGCATCGCCCTGGACGAGCTCGAGATCGGGGGCGACCGCGACGGCCGGTCCGGTAGCGGGCAACCGGCCGGACGATTACGCCGTTATCCAGTTCACCTCCGGCAGTACCGGGCAGCCCAAGGGGGTGATCGTCACCCACGAGATGATGCTGGAGCAACTGGAGCAATTGCGGGAGAACCAACGATACGCGCGACGGGGGCCCGGCGTCGAGCGCGCCCTGTCCTGGCTGCCCTTCTTTCACGACATGGGGCTGTTCATCGGCGTGCTGCTGCCGCTGTTCGAGCACGCCCACGGCGGTGCCGCGCCGACGGCTTATTACATGCGCAATCCGGCGCGCTGGTTCCAGCACTTGTCCGACTGGCGCGCCGATCTGAGCTTCTCGACCAGCTCCGTGCTGGCGTCCAGCCTCCGGCTGTTCGGTCGCCTGAACCCGGCCGCCTGTCGCCTGGACGCCTTGCACCTCTACGTGGCGGCGGAGAAGGTCAGCCCCCGGGTCTTGCGATCCGCCATGGCCGCTCTGGCCCCTTTCGGTATGGCCGAGGAGCAATGGCATATCGGATATGGGATGGCCGAATACGCCCTGGGCTGCACCCATTCGCCGCACGGCGCGCCTCGCACCATCTGGATCGACGCCGAGTGCCGTCGCGTGCAGGAGGGGGATCCGCGCCCCGATGCCATCGAGCTGGTTTCGGTGGGCATCCCCAACAGCCGTTGCCGGATCGCGATCCATGCCCCGGACGGGAGCCTCCTACCCGAGGGCCGGGTCGGCGAGATCCGCCTCACGGGGCCTTGCCTAACCCCCGGCTACCTCAACGACCCGGCGGCCAGCCGGGTGAAGCTGGCCGGCAGATGGCTGCATACCGGCGACCTGGGCCTGATCCACCGGGGCGAGCTGTACTTCCTCGATCGCCTGGACGAGCTGATGGTGGTCGGCGGGCGCAACGTGGTTCCTTCCGACATGGAACTCCTGGTGGAGGACCTGCCCGAGGTGGGTCCCGGGCGCAGCGTGCTGTTCGCCGTGGAGAACCGCGAGACCGGCGGCGCGGAGCCCGTGCTCCTGGTGGAGGCGGCCGGCAGCCTTGACGGCGATGAACTGGATCTGCGGGAGAGCCGCATCCGCGAGCGGGTCGTGGAGGAGGCCGGTCTGGTGATCAAGCGGGTCGTGTTCGTCCCCCGCGGCAGCATCGAGAAGACCTCCAGCGGCAAGAAGCGCCGCCGCATCATTCGACAGCGTTACCTCAACGGCGAACTGGAAAGGATGGAAGCCTATGTCTGCTGACTCGCCCTATCGGGACTATTGCCGGCCCAAACTGGCGGACCTGCTCGTGGCGTTGCGCCTGGATCGCGAATACGTCCGCGCGGCCGGCAAGCGGCTGATCGACAGCGAAGGCCGCGAGGTGCTGGACCTGATCGGCGGCTTTGGCGCCGCCGTGCTCGGACACAACCCGCCGGAGCTGGTGGCCGGCATGATCGCCGACCTCCAGGCGGAGGTGCCCAGCCACGCCCAGTGCTCGCGGCGCGAGGCGGCGGGCCGGCTGGCGCAACAGCTCTCGCTCTTGACGGGCGTTGCCCAGGGCTACCAGGTGAACTTCAGCAACAGTGGCGCCGAGGCCGTGGAGGCGGCGATCAAGCACGCCTACAAGGTCCGCTTCGACCTGGTCCGGCGCGAGTACGAACGCATCACGCGCGCCCTGCACGACTTCTACACCGAGGCCGACGCCCTCAACGGCTCCCTGGAGCTGCCGGAAGGCAAGAACCTGATCGACTTCCGCGACGACCTGGACGAATACAACCTCGGCCAGTTCGAGCTGTTCCAGAACCAGCCGGTGGTTGTGGCCCTCAAGGGGTCGTACCACGGCAAGACCACCTCGGCCCTGAAGGCCACGTTCAACAAGTCCTATCGGGAGGGCTTCGAGGGGCTATCGTCGATCCGCGTCGTGTTCGTCGATCCGAACGCCCCCGTGCGGGTCGCGGAGGCGGTCGCCGACCACGTTGTGCGCTTCCTGATCCCGATCCTGGATCGGGGCAGGGTGGAGATCCGGGAAGTGAACATGACCCGGGTCTTCGCCATGTTGCTGGAGGTGGTCCTGGGCGAGGGCGGTATGCGACCGCTGGCGGACGAGAGCCTGGCGGCCCTCGCTGCGACGGTGCGGCGCCTGGCCATCCCCCTGGTGATCGATGAAGTCCAGACAGGCTGCGGCCGCCTCGGGACCGTCTTTGGCTTCCAGGCGACGTCCCTGGCCGGCGCCGAGCCGGAATACCTCTGCCTGAGCAAGGCGCTGGGCGGCGGCCTGGCCAAGATCGGCGCCACCCTGATCCGGCGCGACATCTACGACCCGGATTTCGGCATCCTGCACACCTCCACGTTCGGCGAGGACGAGCTTTCCTGCCGCACCGCCACGCGGTTCCTGGATCAGCTCACCGGGCAGGACGCCACTTGGTTGCGTCGGATCCGGGAACTGGGCGAGGCGTTCCTGCGGGAACTTCAGGGCCTGCGCGGAGTATCCCGACGTGATCAAGGACGTGCGCGGCCGCGGCCTGATGCTGGGCGTGGAGTTGCAGCCCCTGGCCGACAAGTCCCCGTTCTTCCGAGCGACCGGCAGGCAGGGCATCCTCTCCTTGCTGGTGGCCAGCTACCTCCTGCACTACCATGGCATCCGCCTGCTGGCCCCCCTGAGCACGATCTTCAAGGGCAACCCGGGCAAGGTGCAGGCTCTCGGTGCTTCGCATCCAGCCGCCGGCCACCATCGACACGGGCGACATCGCCAGGGTGGTGGCAGCGCTACGCGAGGTCTGCCGGATCATCCGCGCGAACCACGAGTACTGCCTGATCGCCCACATCGTGGGCGTCGACGTGCCGGAGTCGCTCCGCGCCGAGCCACCCCGGCTCCCCGCCCGCTATCCCCTGCCTCCGGAGAGCGGCCATATCGATGCCCGCACCGGCTTCGTGGTCCATCCCACGCGCCTGGAGTACCTGGTCGAGTATTACTTCCCCTCCTCCCGCGGCCTGCCCTTCCCGGAGGCGGCGCTGCACCGGTGGTGGACCTCCGTCTGCCGGTTCCTGGAACCGCAGAACGTGTATCAGTCGCTGGTGAAGAGCCATGGCTTCGTGGTGGAGAACAGCCTGGTGTTCGTGCCTTATCTGCCCGATTACCTGGTCGACACGGAGGACCCGAAGCTGGTCCAGGAGATCCGCGACAAGATCCAGGACGCCGTCACCATCGCCCGCGAGCTGGGGGACGACAATATCCCGGTGGGCATGGTCGGCCTGGGAGCGTATACCTCGATCGTCACCCAGAATGGCACCACGCTGAACGACTACGAGGTCTCGGTGACCAGCGGCAACGCTTATACCGTGGCGCTGACCCTGCTGGGACTTCTCCGCGGGGCCGAGGAACAGGGCATCGACCCGCGCCAGGCTTGCGCCGCGGTCGTCGGCGCCACCGGGAATATCGGCCTGGTGCTGGCTCAGTTCCTCGTGCTGGCCGTGGATCGCCTACTGCTGGTTGGTCGCGACCGGGACGGCCAGCGCAAGCTCGGATACGCTCGCCTGGCCTGCGTCGAGGCTCTGCTCAGCGCCATCCGGGACGAGCTGACGTCCGACGCTGGGACGAGTCGCCTGACCGGCCTGGCGGCCCGCCTGCGCGACGCCCTGGAGCCCCTCTGGCCGGGCCTGGCCGAGGCCCCGGACGCCCTGGGCGCCTTCGTGCGCGACGGCACATTCACCCGAAACACCGCGATCTGCCTGGAGCGCCTGCTGGAGGCGGCGGGCCAGCCCGAATCGCCCCTCGCCGCACTGGAGACCCGGGTCGGCCTGGAGTGTCTGTCCGAGGCGGACCTGGTCGTGGTCGCCACCAACACCCCCGATCCGGAGCTGATCCGGCCCGACATGGTGCGCCGCGGCAGCGTGGTGTGCTGTACCTCGGTGCCGAGCAATCTCGGCGCCGGTTTCCTCGACCGAGACCACGAGGTCCTCGCCTTCGACGGCGGCCTGGGGCACCTGCCGCGGGGCAATCGCCTGGACTTCGTTGGCATGCCGGGCGGAGACCTCGTCTACGGCTGCCTCGCCGAGACGCTGGCCCTCGGCTTCGAGGGCAGCAGCAAGTCGTTCTGCAAGGGGACGGTCACCATGGCTCAGGTCGACTCCATCTTGGCGGCGGCGCGACGCCACGGTTTCGGGCTCGGCGAGCTCCGACTCGGCGACCGGCTCTTGCGACGGACGGAGACCTTGGCCGCCGTGTGAGTCGGCCACGACCTGAAAGGCAGGCCCCGAGCCCGGGCCCAGGCGTCCTTCACCAAGAACCATCTGGAGAGGATCATCCCCATGCTATTCTTCTGGGACCAAATCAAAGCGGAGAAGTTCGACGTCTTCTCTCGTGTCGATGCGCTGGCCGAGGTCATCCGCCGGCATATCCCGACCTACGTCGACCGGACGGCGATCCGCTACGACGACGGCAAGGCCTACCGCGCCATCAGCTTCGCCGATTACAGCCTCGCCCTGAACAGGCTGATCCCGTACTTCGCCGGGTTCGAGTCCAAGGTCGTGGCCACGTTTTGCAAGAACCGGCCGGAATGGGATTACGTGGCCCTGTCCACCTTCTACACCGGCAACATCCTGTTCCCCCTGGACACCAAGACGAACGACCGGGAGCTGGCGCACCTCCTGAGGCTGAGCCCGCCCGACTACATCCTGACCACCTTCGCCCAGCGCGGGCGGCTGCGGCGCCTCTGCGACCAGGTGGGCATCACGCCGGTGATCCTCCTGGCCGACCTGGTCACCTGCTACGAGGACAGCGTCGCGCCGGTCGAGACCGACCGCACCCTGGCGCAGGGAGAGGTGAGTCTCGCGGCCTGCATGGCGCGGGGCGGTGAAGTTCCCCTGCCGCCGCCGAGCCCGGGCCTCGAGGACCCGCGCCGCGTCGTCGCCCGTTATCCCACCTCGGGGACCGTCTCCCTGCCCAAGGTGGTGCAGATCACGAACGGCGCGGTCCTGGCGGAGATCAACGAGGCCATCGACGTCATCAACCTCAGGCCCAACGAGGAAGTGCTCAACATCGGCCCGTACACCCACATCGCCACCCTGGTGGAATTTCTGCTAACCAAGACCCGGGGCTTCCCCGTCACCTACTTCACCCGGGAACCCGACGAGGACGACGTCCTGGAGGACGAGATCCGCAAGTTGAAGAACCAGGGCGTTCGGATCAAGGCCCTGATGGCGGTGCCCAAGTTCTGGATCTACGTCATGAAGGAGGTGCTGGAGGAGATGAAGAATAAGCCGGTGCTGGAAAACCTCTACCGCCATCTCAGCGCCATCGAGCGCAACGACCGACTCCACGATATCAGCACCCTGGACAAGGCGAAGCTGGCCTCCATGCGCATCCTGCTGCGCAACAAACTGGGCGGCTACTTCTCGTACGGCGTCTCGTCGTCGATGAAGCTGGACGGCTCGATTGTGGAGATCTTCGGCAAGCTGGGCATCACCGTCATCGACATCTACGGCGCCACCGAGGTCACCGGGATCATCGCCCGCAACCGGCTCAACGACATCCTGCCGGGCAGTTGCGGGCGCCTGATCGACTGCCTCGAGTATCGCCTGCGGGACACCCGATCGGTGCCCGGCGTGCCGCATCCGGTGGGCGAGTTGCTGGTGCGCGGGCCGACCCTGCTGCATTCCTACGTCGGCACCGAGCCGGGCGCGTCCCTCACGGAGGACGGCTATTACCCGACCGGGGACCTGGCCTGGGTCAGCGATGACCGCCGCGTCTGGCTCCTGGGCCGGGAGAAGGAACTGATCCGCTGGGGCGACGGCAGCTACGTCGACCCCCAGCACCTGTCGAACCTGCTGGTGCGCAGCGTCTTCGTCAAGGATGCCATGGTCGTGCATCGGCAACCCGACGACCCCTACCTGTCCGTGTACCTCTTCCCGGACCGGAAGCGGATCGCCAAGGACCCGCGCTGGAAGAAGTTGATCAACGCCGGCCTGGACGAGTCCACGGTGCTCAAGGACCTGATGGTCGAGGCCATCGAGTACGCCGAATCCGTCGCCCGTATCAGCGCTCCGCTGCGCAAGGACGTGGTCTACATCCTACCTCGCGCCTTGGAGCGGACGCCAACCCACAAGATCAAGTTCATCTTCGAACGCGAACGGATCCACGAGGCCGTCGCGCTCACGGGAGGTAGCTCGCGATGAACCTTCAGCGCCAGATTGCCAAACGGCTGGTGGAAACCTGCCTTGAGAACGGCCTGTTCGGCGAGAAGCCCGAACGGCTCGACATCGACGAGATCGGCGACCTGGACCTGCGCGACAACGTCTGGTTCGACTCCATGTCGCTGGTGTTCCTCCAGGTCGAGATCGAGAGCGAGTGGGGCGTCCGCATCCCCAGCACTCAGTTCGCCGCCTGGCTGCGGACCCTCAAGCAGGTCGCCGGCTACATCGCGGATCGGCTGCCGGCAGCACGGGCCGCTCCCCGACGCCGGCCGTCGGCCGAGGTACGGAGCCTGTCATGAGCAAGCGGGCCTTCCGTTCAATCAAAGGCTGTTTCATAGCGAGGATGTCTGATGCGCGACGAACAATTATTCGAGGTGGCGACGAAGGCCGCACGGGCCGACAGGGCACTGGAACGCCTGCGGATCTCCTCAGATCGCGAGCCGCCCACGGGGGGCCGAGGGGGCCGAATCGTTTTCGGCCTGGCGGCGATCGCTGTATTCGGAGTCGCCGCCCTGAGATGGGACCGTCAGTCCCTCCTCGTGCCATGGTCCCCTGGGTCGGCCGCATTCAGTCCCGAGACCACCATCGTCGTCCTCCGCGATACCCGGTCCCACGAGCTCGTCACCGCCGGCGGTTACACCGTGACACATAGCAAGGTCCACCTGGGCTCACAACTGACCGGCAAGATCAAGAGACTGACCGTGGACAAAGGCGACCACGTCAAGGCCGGCGACTTGATCGCGGAGCTGGAGAACGAGTCCTATCAGATCGAGGTCACGCGAGCCACGGCGGACGCGGGCGTGGCCAAGGCGAGCGCGGATCGTTACCGGAGGCACATCAGCCGGACATCGGAACTCTACCGCCGCCAGTCGGTCTCGAAGGACGAGTTCGAGGAGGCTCGCCGGCTGGCCGATACCAGCAGCCTCTCGCACGAAGTCGCGGAAGCTGGCCGCGCCGCGGCCGTGTGCGAATACAACAAGACGTTCATCCGATCCCCGATGTCAGGGGTCGTCGTGAAGAAGTTCTTGAATGTCGGCGACATGGTCAGCCCGATGATCCCGTATACGGAGAATATGGACACGCTCTGCACGGGATCGCCGATCGTTTCACTGGTGGACCCGTCGGACATCAAGATCGAGGTGGACGTGTCGGAAGACTCGATCGCCAAGGTCAGGTTGGGCCAGAGTGCTGACGTCATCCCGACAGTCCACCCCGATCCGCGGCTGAAGGCCGAGGTGTGCCGCATCGCCGTCGAGGCGAACAGGAAGAAGCATGCGATCCAGGTGGAGTTGCGTCTGAACGGGCCGGTGCCCGACTACCTCAAGCCTGAGGTCGAGGTGAAAGTGAACATCTTCTGCGATGGCACAGAGGGCGGCGCCGCCGTGCTCCTGCTGGACAAGCGGGCCGTCCTGCAGAAGGACGATACTCGTTTCGCCTATGTCGTGGAACACGGCCGGGCCGTCCTGCGCCCCGTGGACGTCACTCATGGCGATGAAACTCATTTCCAGGTCGTGCGAGGAGTTCGGGAGGGGGATCGGCTCATCCTCGACCCGAGCAAGGATTGGCCGAAGGAGGTGGACTTGAAAGAGTAGTCGCCGCGGCAAGGCGGCCGGCATCCGTCCCGCCGTGCGGATCGTCCCGGCGGGGGTCGTCCTCGACGACCGACCTTGACGAGTCGTTCTCGGAGAAGAATAGAAAGGGGATTGGGGAACCATGATCGACGTCAGAGACGTGACGAAGTTCTACCGCAAGGGCCGACAGCGTGTCGAGGTCCTCAAAAGCGTAAATCTTCAGGCGGAGCAGGGAGCGATGGTCGCCCTGATGGGCACCTCGGGCTCCGGAAAGACGACACTGCTCAACCTGATCGGCGGCATCGATTCGCCATCGTCCGGCTCCGTCGAGGTGAATAGCGTACGGGTCGACAAGCTCGGCGAGCGGCAGTTGGCGAAATGGAGGACCCGGCACGCCGCCTATGTCTTCCAGGAGGCGAACCTACTCGACGTCCTGACGGCCGTCGAGAACGTCGAGTTGCCCCTCCTCCTGCTGAACATGAGCCGGCAGGAGAGGCGGGATCGGGCCCTGGCCGCGCTGGAGCTCGTCGGCCTGGCGGACCGCGCAACGCACTATCCTCGCGAGCTGAGCGGCGGCGAGGAGCAGCGGGTCGCGATCGCGCGGGCCCTCGTCACGGACCCCGACCTCATCCTCCTCGATGAGCCGACCGGCAACCTGGACGACACGACGGGCCTGGCCATCTTCGACCTGCTGGTGAAGCTCAATCAGTGCTACGAGAAGACCCTGATCATCGCCACGCATGATGTCCGCATGCCCGATCGAGAGCCCTCGATGTGCGTCAAGTACCTCCAGAACGGGATCATACGAGAGGAAGGGGACTCTTGATTATGCTGTCGCTGATCTTAAGAACCGTCCGGAGGAACGGGCGCCGGTCGCTCCTGGCCGTGCTGGGGATCGCGGTATCCGTCTTCCTCATCTGCTGTTTGATCGCGCTGACGAACGGCTTCAGCACACTCGTCCGGGCGTCGTCCGACAACAACGTGCTCGCGACGTACGAGAAGAAGCGGGCTTGTCCCTGGACCAGCAAACTCGACGAGCATTACTGCGAGGCCATCCGGGCCATGCCCGACGTCGCGGACGTCACCACCGAGCTGATCATCGCGGCCCATTACGGGGAAGACGGGCATTACGCCAACGTAATCGGGATCGACCCCGTCGCCTATCCGCCGATTCCGGGGCCTTCAGATCGTCGAGGGCAACTATGAGGACTTCAAGGACCGTGCCGACGGTGCGATCGTCGGCGCGAAGCTCTGCGCCTCTATGGCTGGAAAGTCGGCGATCTGGTGACGCTCAAGGAGAACTCGTTCTCGGTGAAGGTGTGCGGCGTCTTCCGCTCGCCCAACGGCCTGCTCGAGTCCTTCATCCTCGCCCACAACAAGTACGCGCAGGATACATTCCACCAGGAGGGCAAGGTCTCCGTGGTCCTCGTCAAGCCCCGAGGCAACGCCGAGTCCGAGGCCCTCTCGACGGCGATCGATCGGCGGTTCCAGAACTACGCGACGCAGACGAAGACCCAGCCCGAGCACGCCTTCTGGGGCGACCTGATCTGGCAGCTCGCCGCGCTCAACGAATTCTTCGAGCTCATGATCGCGATCACCGTGATCACGAGCATCCTGGGGGCCGCCAACAGCGTGTCGATGGGGGTCCGAGAGCGCATCCGGGAGATCGGCATCCTGCGCTGCCTGGGCTTCGGGAGGGCCAAGATCTTCGGCCTGATCGTGGGCGAGGCGATGCTGGTGGCGACGCTCGGCGGAGTCCTGGGTGCGTCGGCGGCCTCCGCGGCCTTCGTCCGGTGGGACGGGCTGGCGCTCAGCGGCGTCACCCTGCCCGCGACCCTGACGCCGGTGACCCTCGCGGCGGCCGTGGTCCTTTCGTCCGTCGTCGGCCTGGTGGGCAGTTCGTGGCAATCGCTGGCGATCGTGCGCCGCGGCATCGTGGATTGTTTGGGGAGCACCATATGACACTGCTTGCGAAATACAACCTGAAGAGTCTGCTGCGGAGGAAAGCCGCCACGGTCAGTACCGCCCTCTCCTTCGCCTTGGCTGTCGCCGTGTTCGTCGTGCTGATGGGTCTTGCGAAGGGCGTGCTGGACGTCCACCATCGCGCCGGGAACGAGCGCAACATCGTCGTGCTGCAGAAGGGCGACGTCCGACGCCCATTTCAGCTCCCTGTCTTCGGAGGACCTGCACAAGATCCGATACCGGGAGTTCGTCGCGAGGACGGTAGACGGCCGGGAGTCGGTGAGCCCGGAACTGGAGTTGGTCAGTTGGGTGACTCTGCCTCAGGTCGCCGGCAAACGCCATACCAACCTGCGCGGCGTGACGGCGGCGGCCGTGGATCTGCACGGTATCCAACTGGAACAGGGGCGGCTGTTCCGCGGGTCGAGCGAAGCGATCCTCGGCCAGACGGCGGCCAAGCGGTTCGGCTTGCGGCCGGGTGACAAGTTCACTGCGGAAGATCAGACGTACACGGTCACGGGGATCTTCTCCTGTTCGGGCTCCGTGATCGAGTCGGAGGTATGGTGCGATCTGGATGGGCTGATGGCGGTCTCGGGCCGCATGGCGACCACGGGAAAGCACTCGAGCATGGTGATCCGGGTGGGGGACGGGTACGACCCGCGCCGAGTCTGCGACGAGCTGTCCGCCGACAAGAGCCTGTTCGTCGACGCCAGGCCGGAGAAGGATTACTACCGAGGGATGGGAAACATCTTCGGGCAACTCGAACAACTCGGATTAGCCACGAGCCTGATCGCCTGCATCGGCGCCATGTTCTCGGGCATGAATACGATGTACAACTCCGTGGCACGCCGCACCCGCGAGATCGGCGTGTTGCGGGCCATCGGATTCTCAAGAAATGCACTTCTCATCATGTTTGTCGCTGAGTCCTTGGCGATGGGACTGGTTGGAGGGGCGATCGGCCTGATTGCCGGGCTCGGCATGGTCTCGGCCGCCAACCATTTCGGGGTCAGCCTCCTGAGTGTCGCTTTCTCGCTGGAGGCGCCAAGCAGCGTGCTCGTCGAGGGGATGCTGCTATCGGCGCTGGCGGGTCTCCTGGGCGGATTCTTGCCTGCGAGGAAGGCCGCTCGGCTGGAGATTGTTAAGGCGGTGCGTTACATCTAAGCACTTGGCCGGAGTGATTCCGCACGGAGCGAGGCTGAAGTGGCCGCCGGGGCCGGGTGGCCGGGATCGAGCCGGTGCCCGGACACCTTGATCCGGGCTGCCTCGTCGATGACGATGAACCCGGTCGGGTCGCCGAGAGTGGTCACGATAATCGACCTACTCCCGATCACGATAATCGACGGATGCCCCTCGCTCTGCACCGGACTGTCCGCGCCAACTCTGATCGACCGGTTCCACGGGTAGGTTGGGTGCGCACTCGAACTACGGCACTGAGCCGCGATGCTGAACGTCAGGCGCAACGACGGCCACCACCTCCTGGATCGGAACGCCAGCGGCGCTGCGCGAGAATAAGGGGGTTCTTGATGACCCAATACGGGGAGCATGAATCAAACGGAGCGATGGTATCCGTCTCGTTGTACAGGCTCTGGAGACAGACCTCCTCAAAACAGTACTGGCACTGCCTGACCCGCTCTCCACAGTCGATCGCCTTGAGGTGCCGATGGCGAACTCGGTCGAATAGGTTGTGTGCACGCTCCCAATTGTTGCGGTCTATCGCCAGCTCGGCCACCCAGGCGTGTGTCTCGGGATCCGGCACCCGTCCACGAAACAATTCCAGCAGCGCTGATATGTCAGCCTGCATGCGCAACTCATGACCCACCGTTGCCCCCTCCGCTTGGCAGCTCGACTGAGCCTTCCTGAGTCTGGAAAGTCTGGTTACTGGACTGCCCGTCACACGTCGGGCCATCGTCCCGCGCTCGCTCGTCCGGCCCAACTATAGATCACCTCTATCAAATCCTGCTACAGGGTCGGGCAAGCATTGGCCAACCAGACCTCGGTCCCCTCCGGCACTTCCTCATCGGTGATCTCGGGGGCCATCAGCAGCGGTGCGGTTGATTGAGGCGGCGTTTGGAACCATTCAATCGCGCGAATCGTCGTCGCCAAGATCGTGCCATCTGGCCGGCAGCTCGATAGACATCCCGGCGCGACACGGGGCCCCGGCTCGTACTTCGGCACTCCCGGCAGCAAGACGATGCCCCGCCCGAAGAGGGTGAACGTCCCCTCCACGACAAACAGCCGCCGGCCACCACTTCCCTCTACATCGCCTGTCGTGTTACCCATGATCTCTGGATCTCCAGTTACAGGTTCCGGCGTCCTCCCGAGTCCGACCGTCCGCGTCAACGATAAGTGACACATTACGGATTCGGTAGTGGGTCAAGCACGGCGCGATCTATTGCGAAGATCAAGGACGCTGCGAATTCAAAAAACGCTCCCTTCTGTCCGTACCGTACACTCAAGTGTTTACCTTAATATGGTGAATTGCAAGCGTCGGTTTCATCGACCGAACCACCGCGGCGAGCAAACTGAGTCGGCCCGGCTCATTTCGGCGAAGTCGGCACAGGATTTCCGGAACAGGGCGGCGGTTTGCGGACGGCGACAATGGGGAGCGGAAGCCGGCCGAAACGTCTAACCGTAGCGGACTGCAGTACTCGTTGTCACCACAACGTATACCCGCCATCGATCACCAAGGCCGCGCCGGTCATGTACCGCGAGGCGTCGCTGGCCAGGTACAGTGCGAGCGGGCCGAGGTCCTCCGGCTGGCCGAAATCGCCGAGCGGGATGTTCGCGCGGAGACGTTCGATCACCTCCGGATGAAGGTTCGACCAGCGCTGGTTTGGCTCCGTCATGAAGCCCCCTGGCAGGATGGCGTTCACCGTGATCTTGTGTACGGCCCAGTCGGCGGCGACCGCGCGGGTAAACTGAAGCATCGCCGCCTTCGCCGTCTCATAGTGCCGGCCCGCAATGCCGCGGCCAGCGACAAGGGCATTGATCGACGCGATATTGATGATGCGTCCGCCCAGGCCGCGCTCGATCATCGCAGCGCCCAGCCATTTCGTGCAAACCATGCAGCTCGTGAGATTCAGATCGATCAGCTCGCGCCACTTTTCGAGCGGCATCGATTCCGTGGGGATGTTCTCGCGCCGGCCGCCCACATTGTTGATGAGAATGTCGATCGGGCCGTGTTGGTCCAGAGCCGACTTGCACGCCTCTTCGCATTCAGCCGGCTTGCCGACGTCCGCCACGATGGTCCTGGCCTGCCGGCCCAGGGCACGAATGTCGTCGGCCGTCTTCTCCAGACTTGGTAGATCGCGGCCGACGAGGATCACGTCGGCGCCGGCATCGGCGAGCGCGAGCGCCATCTCCCGACCCAGGCCGCGACTGCCGCCGGTGATGAAGAGACGCTTTCCGGTCAATTTGAATCGGTCGAAGATGCTCATCGTTCTGCGAGACTCCGTTGCACGTCAATGTGGGGGCAAGTTTAAGGCACGCCGCCGGAATCGATCCACGCAACAACATCGGCAAGGAGCATCGCAAGATGGTCCATCCCGTCCTCAACGCCTGGTTTAAGATCAATGCGACCGAATACTCCAGCCGCTTGCCCGCCGATCATCGGCAAACCACTGCAGCCTACCAAACCAAAGCGGGTCTATTGCGGATGCAGGTGCCGCGCTCGACGGATCTGGAGATCGCGGCTTGGTTTATCCAGGCAATCTGACCTTACTGACCATTGCCTCCTCTCGTGGTACCGTTTACGATCGCTTTCAATGAGCGGCGTAACGCGGACCGCGAACGCCATCGAGCAGTGCACCTACCAAACTGTGGGTCAGCTTTCGCCACCGGTCTGTGCCGAGCGACCGAAGGCAACCGCGTTGAGCAGGGTCAGTGATTTGGAGTCTAGTCTCGATTCGACCTACGCATCCAGGGAGACGCCGATGAACAGGCGAGTGATCGTTCCGACTGTCTTCTTGCTGACGGTTTGGGCCGGGGGTCTGTCCGCGCGAGCCGACGGCATCGGAAACGGGAACAAGGAGATTCCGCTTTATCCCGGAGCCGCGCCGGGGTCTGAGAAGTGGGATTGGAAGGAGCGAGCGGTGACAACAGCGTCGGGCATGCCGATGGCCCAGGACGTCGTGAGGCCGGTGCTGCTCCATTATCCGGCGGAGAAGAGCAAGGCCGTCGGCACGGGGATGATCGTCGCGCCCGGCGGCGGGTTCCGGACGTTGATGATGAGCTATGAGGGACAAGACGTCGCCAGGCGGCTAAACGCGATGGGCGTCGACGCGTTCGTGCTCAAGTATCGCCTGCTGTACAGCGGCCCCGGAGCGCCTAAGGTCGAACGGCGAACATCACCCGAGCGGCCGAAGCGGTTCGTTCTCGCCGGGGCATACAAGGCTCAGGCCGGACAAGACGTGATCGCGCTCGCCGCCGCCGACGGACGGCAGGCGGTTCGTGTGTTGCGCGAGCGGGCGTCGGAGTTCGGTCTTCGGCCGGATCGCATCGGCATGATCGGCTATTCGGCGGGAGGCGTGGTGACGTCCGAAACGCTCTTCGGCCCGATGGAAACGCGCCCGAATTTCGCGGCGATCATTTACGGCGTCGGCGAAATCAAGGAGATGCCCCAGCCCGCGCCGCCGCTCTTCCTTGCGGTCGCGGCCGACGACGCGATCGCGGTCGCGCGGTCGATCGAACTGTTTACGCTCTACCGCAAACAGAAGGGCCAAGCGGAACTTCATGTCTTCCAGATGGGCGCGCACGGATTCGTCAACAAAGGCGGCGGCGCGGACCATTATTTGGATCGCCTGGAGGAATGGCTCGCCACGAACAAGCTGCTTACCAAACCCGCGAACTGAGATGACTCTACACGACCACCGCGGTGTTCCATGAGCGATTTGATCGAACGAGGTACGCCGGATCGTCGGGGTAATCGTCGAGACTCCTCACGGATCGCCACCGAATCTTGGGTGCCACTGGTCGTACCCGACCAGTGCGTTCGGCCAAGCAGCATGAGCACTGGTCGAGTACGACCAGTGGCACCCGAAATCTGTCCTAACTGATTGGCGATTAATTCTCTGCTATTGAGAGTCAGAAAAGTAATGCGCTTCTCCGAAGGCTGTCCCCATACCAACCCGAACGCGCGAGCGAGGGGACCGGCTGTGCATCGGCAACCGTCCTTGGCCAGCGTCCCTCGCTCGCGCGTCGGGTTGGTATGGATGCCGGCCGCACCCGGCCCGATTTCGACGCAATCGTCTCCGTTCGGCGGACATTACTTTCCTGACTCTCAATATGAATCTTGTGGAGATCGGCGAGGAGTCTCTAATCGGGAACTCGGCGGCCGGCCCACCCGCCCCGGCGACACCTTCGGCGCCTGCTATCTGATCGGCTGGTTCGACGACCTCGACTCCATGCACCGGACGCACGACCGCTTCCGCGGCTGGAGTGGGCTGGCTCTGGAAGGGACGGTGGAGAAGCCGGCCGGCTACAACGGATTGAAGCGGGGGGATTTGACGGCGGTCCCGATGAATGCTGGCGAATGAGGGGAGATTAAAGTCACATGCTGATCGTCCACGTCCATATCCAGGTGAAACCCGATCAGGTGGATGCCTTCAAGGCCGCTTGCATCGAGAACTCGCGGAACAGCTTCAAGAGCCAGGCATCGCGCGGTTCGACGTGCTGCAGCAGCAGGACGATCCCACTCGGTTCGTGCTGGTCGAGATCTACCGCTCGGCCCTTGCCCCGGCGGCCCACAAGCAGACGGCGCATTACCGGGAGTGGGCTGAGGCCGTGGCCGACATGATGGCCGTACCGCGATCCAGCGTCAAGTTCGACAAGGTCTACCCTGAAGTGGAACTCCCATGACGTTCGAGTTCGCTACTGCCGGACGCATCCTCTTCGGACGGGGCAAGTCGCAGCAGATCCCCGCCCTGGCCCGGGACCTCGGCCGCCGCGCCCTGGTGGTCCTGGGAGGCTCCAGTCGGGGACGCGAGGCGCTGACTGAAGGGCTGAGCGACGCTGGTGTCCGCTCGGTGGTCTTCAACGTGAGCGGGGAACCCACCACCCATCTGGTGGACCAGGCGACCGGGATCGCTCGGGCGGAAGGATGCGACCTGGTGATCTCCGTGGGCGGAGGCAGCGTGATCGACGCCGGCAAGGCCGTGGCGGGCATGCTCGCGAATCCGGGAGAGGTCCGGGATTACCTGGAGCTGGCGGGAGGCGGCAAGCCGTTGCTCACGCGTGGAGTGCCGTTCATCGCCGTTCCCACCACGGCCGGCACGGGCACCGAGGTGACCCGCAACGCCGTGCTCGACGTCCCCGAGCACAAGGTGAAGGCGAGCCTGCGGAGCCCTCACTTGCTGGCCCGGCTGGCCGTCGTCGATCCCGAGCTCACCCTGTCGCTCCCGCCCGCGATCACCGCCTACACCGGCATGGATGCGCTGACGCAGTTGATCGAACCGTTCGTCAGCAACGCCGCCAACCCGTTCACCGACGGCGTCTGCCGCGAGGGGCTCACGCGGGCGGCACGATCGCTGGCCAGGGCCTATCGCGACGGGTCCGACGTCGCGGCCCGCGAGGACATGGCCCTCGCCGCCCTCTTCGGCGGGATCGCCCTGGCGAACGCCAGGCTTGGCGCAGTGCACGGGTTCGCCAGCGTCCTGGGCGGGACCACCGGCCATGCCCATGGTGCCATCTGCGCCCGGCTCCTCCCCTTCGTCATGGAGGCCAACATTCGCGCGGTCCACGAACGGGCGACCCGACCATCATCCAGCGGTACATCGAGATCGCCCGGGCCTTGACCGGCAACCGCGAGGCAGACGCCTGGGACGGAGTCTCCTGGGTGCGCGGGCTCTGCGCCGCGATGAAGATCCCGCCCCTGCGGGTGGCAGGCCTGTCCACCACCGATTGCGGCCGGCTCATCCCGCTCGCCCAGCGTGCCAGCAGCATGCAGGGTAACCCCGTGAAGCTCTCCGACGAGGAACTGCGCGGCATCCTCGAAGCATCGCTCTAAGGCAGCCAGCAGGAAATAAATTACCGGCGTTCGGAACGTGAGCGAGCCACAAGACCGGGACTGTTGGCGGTAGATTAATTCCTGCGTGCTGCCTAAGTGCGAGTGTGCCGCCGAAGATGACACCAATCGCGAATTGAGAGCCAGTTTCGATCAAAAGGGGATCTAGAGCGCCGAACGATTGGGTTGCGCACATGGCCATGACGGAGCGAGATCACCTCGACCCACCGTTCGCGACGGCCAATACGGACGGGGTTTTCTGATATTTTGCAGGGAGGCTATAGGCCGCGTACAGCCGACGAGCGGCCGGTGCGGTGCGTTGTTACTGGCTTCCTCGTCCTTCGGGAGTCCCTGCCGCGTTCGATGTCGCCCGTAGGGCGGAAAGGTTTTGTGAACACACGACCACGCCCAGGAGAGGGCTGGGGTGAGGGGCGAGCCCACCTCAAGCCCTCTGAACGTGAATCGTCCGATACGCCACCTTATGTTAAGATCGTATTGTCGCGGTTGATCGCAAAGCACTTGCGTTCGCGGCACTCGTGAGATCGCAGGCGACATAATCTCGCCCAAACTACCCCTCACCCCAGACAGCCCATCCATTGAAGAATGATTGCGTGGCCTGGTTTGCTTCCGCGGTCAATGCGATTATTCGACCCGCCGCGCCGCAACTATCGCACAGAAGGCGTCTACACCCTTTGGCAATGTTTCGATGACAAGCCGGGGCCAGGGCCCGTCTGACCGCGGCGCCGGGACCGATCGGGGTGCGCCCCGATCCGGAGCCCGAGATCTCATAGTCCCGCCACGAGGGACCGATCCCTTTCCGGATCGGCGGGGCGTCACCGGGATGTACTCCAACGTGAGGAGCTCTTCATCATGTCTCTCCTATTTTCTTCAGAGCGATGGTCCAGGGTTGTCGTTGTGGGTCGAGGGTTGGGGACCCTGACGCGGCGACTTCGGAAGCGCAGACTTCTCGAGGGCGCGATTCCCACTCGCAGTTGACCACCTCGAGTGTCGGGCCCTCCTGAGTACGCTGACGGTTACGAACACCAACGACAGCGGGACAGGATCGCTCCGCGACGCCATCGCCAAGGCCAATTCTCAATCGGGCGGCGCGAAGATCGTCTTCGCTTCGCAGGTCTCCGGCACGATCGACCTTTCCAGCGGACCTTTGACCATCACCAACAATGTGGAAGTCGACGGGCCCGGCGCCGGACAGTTGGCCGTCAGCGGCCAAGGCGCCTCGCGCGTGTTCGTGATCGACGGCGGCAGCTATGGCGGCGCGAGCAAAGTAACCATCAAGGACTTGACGATCGAGGACGGCCTGGCCACCAGCGATCTCGACTTCCCGCCCAGTGGCGGAGGCATCCTCGATTTGATGGCCAGCCTCAAGTTGCGCGACTGCGTCCTGAACGCAAACCAGGCGCTGCTGGGCGGCGCCGGAGCGATGATCTACCGCGGCTCGCTCGACGACTCGGGTAGCACCTGGACGAACAACGTGATTCTGGGCAACGCCAGCTCGACAACCGTCGGGTCCGACACACTCGGCTACAACGGGTCCGGCTTCGATGTGTTCGCCAGCGCGGCGATAAGCGGCGATTCTTCATTCACGTCGAACACTTTCCTCTACCCCGCCTCCACGTACGGCGGCGGCATCTCGGCGGAGGAGGGATCGACGCTCAGCGTCTCAGGCGCCGACATTCAACGGAAATCAGGCCAACGGCGGCGGAGCTATCTCGGTGCAGGAGGGAGCGACGCTCAGCGTCTCAGGTGGCACGTTCGATGGGAATCAGGCCTTCTATGGCGGCGGCATCGCGGCCACCGACACCGACGTCACCGTTCTCAGCTCATACTTCACCGGGAATAACAGCCAGCTCGCTGGCGGCGCAATCGGTGTCGGGATATCCACGTCGGGGTCTACTCCGCCGCAGCTCATCGTGAAGGACAGCGGCTTCGTAGGAAACCAGTCCGGATACGCGGGTGGCGCCATCGATACCCTGGGCGCGACAGCCAGCATCGCGGACAGCCTGTTTTCGACGAATCAAGTCTCGGGATTCGAGAGTTCCCTGGCTTCAGGAGGTGCGATCAGCGCACAGGAGGACGTTTTTTCGTACCCTGCTCCCAACCAGAATATCCCGTTCGCTGTGACCGGGTGCGCGTTTCATCGACAACCAGGCTTCGCTCCCGTTCTCGGGGTTCAGTATCGCCCAAGGTGGGGCTATCTGGAATCAGATTGCGATGACCGTGACGGACAGCACTTTCTCCGACAATTCCGCCGAGAGCGACACCGGCCAGGGCGGGGCCATCGCCGACGACCCGGGTTCCGCGGCCACCATCGTTCGTTCTTCGTTCGTGGGGAATCAGGCCGTGGGCCAATATAACGGTGCGTCCGGCGGGGCGATCTTCACCGCCCGACAGTTTGAATTCGATGCGCCCACGACGACCGACATTATCGCCAGCTCGTTCACGGACAACACCGTCACGGGCGTGGGCGCGTACGTGGAAGGCGGTGCGATCGCCGACGCCCCGCACGTGCCCTCCTTCCCTGGCGACGCGCTCACTATCACGGGCACGACCTTTACGGGCAATCAGGCCGCAGGGTCTCCGATGGGCGGTTCTTTTTTCGCGGTCGTACAGGGTCGGCGCGATCTACAGCCCAGGGAGGCCGCTCTCGATCACTTCGAGCTCCTTCGACGGTAACCAAGCCATCGGTTTCAGCCCCTTGGCCGGGGACGACGCACCGGGAGGCGCAGCGTTCGGTGGGGCGATCAATGACCAGGGACCGTCGGTGTCCATCGATCGTTCGAGCTTCCAAGATAACGTCGCCGAGGGCGGGTCAAGCGACTTCGGGGGCGGCAATGGCACGGGCGGCGCCCTCGAACTTGGGCTCTTGGCCGGGAATCCGGTGGCTGACGTCTCCAACTCGAGCTTCAGCGGCAATCTGGCCGAAAATGGATTCGGCGGCGTCGGCTACTACCCGCTCGCAGCGGCGGGCGGCGCGATCGCAAGCCTCTCCGGCTCCCTCAGCCTGTCGAACGTCAGTGTCGTGGATAATGAGGCATTCGGCGGCGACGGTCCACCCGGCTCGGTCGCCAACGCGGCCAACGGCGGAGGGATCTTCAACTATGGCGGTTCGACGCTAACGCTGACCAACTGCTCGATCAGCGGCAACCTGGCGCTCGGCGGACAAGGCGCGAACGGCGTGTACGGCGGCGTTCCGGGCGGCAATGGCGCTAATGGCGAAGGCGGCGGTATTTTCAACAGCGGAACCTTGAGCATGATCGGCTCGACGGTCTCTGGCAATAGCGCAGTCGGCGGAGCCGGGGGGGCAAACCCTGGCGGCGTGGCAGGTAACGGCGGGAACGGGTACGGCGGCGGAATCCTGGCCACGACTAATCCATACTACCCGGGTTCCGGCTCGGTCAGCATCGACCACTGCATCGTCACCGGCAACTAGGCGATCGGCGGCACAGGTGGCGCCGGCGCGACCAACGGGGCCTACGGCCAGGGCCTGGGCGGCGGCATCGCGATCCTCGATGGTGCGTCCGTGACCATCCAGAAGACGAAGGTCCGCGGGAACGTTGCCTCGACGGCCGACGACGACATCTACGGGACCTATTCGACCTGACGCGGCTCGCGCCCTCGGGCCACCACGCGAGCCGAACAAACCGGGACATAGCGCATATCGACAGATGTCACAAAGCGGCCACCGGCATCGGACAATCGTCGATATCCGGCTATGTCTCAGTCTTGCGCTTCACTTTCTGGCTTCGGAGATAGGCAAATGCCCGCCGGAGCGATTCTTTCATCGGGCCGTCCACGCCGCCGGCGATCTTCAATTCTCCGGTGCCGGGAGAACAGCCAACTTCGAGTCGATAAAGACAGCTACGTGGTTGCAAGCCTGTCTACAGCAGCCTAAACTCGACCCGACAAAACAGCGGGACGCTGTGCGTTGGAGTGTTGCGCGATGAAGCACGTGAGTTCAATGACTCTGGTTATTGCCCTCCTGCACCCATTCCTCGCTACCGAAGCGCGTTCTGGTGAGGGTGTCAAGCGGGTCGCCGCGGTCGTCACGGAGTATCGTCGCAACACGCACGCCGATGCGATCGTCAGCCGCGTATTTCAAACCGACACGCTCGATGGGAAGGGACCGCAGCGCCGACTCAAGGTTGTGTCGCTGTACATGGACCAGCTTCCCAAGGGTGAACTGGGCCGGGCTCTGGCGAAAACGCACGGATTTGCAGTCAGTCACTCCGTGGCTGGGGCACTCACGCTCGGGGGCGATCGCCTCGCTGTCGATGCCGTATTGCTGGTCGCCGAGCATGGTGATTACCCCCAGCTCCCCTACGGGCCAGACGATCTATCCCAAGCGCCGGCTGTTCGAGCAGATTGTCGATGTCTTCCGCCGCACGGGGCAGGTCGTGCCGGTCTTCATCGACAAGCACCTGGCCGACAACTGGAACGACGCCTCCTGGATCTACGAGACGGCGCGTGCGTCGATATTCCGCTGATGGCCGGCTCGTCACTTCCGGTTACCTGGCGCTATCCCCCCGATGACGTCCAGAAGGAGAGCCGACTTGCCGAGGTCCTGGTGCTGTCGTATCGCACGCTGGACAGTTACGGCTTCCACGCCCTCGAGATCGCGCAGGCCCTCGCCGACGTGCGCAAAGGAGGCGAGTCCGGTGTGGCCCGGGTCCGTTGCGTGGAGGGCGCGGAAGTCTGGAGACGGCTCGACCGGCGAGAGGTCGACCTAGACCTGCTCAAACGCGCCCTCGCGGCGCGTGCGCAATCAAGCCCCCCGCAGGCCGGTCTCTGCCGGACCTCGTCAAGGAGCCGACTCTCTTTCAGGTGACGTACCGCGATGGCCTGAACGTGCAGATCTTGACCTTAAATGGCGCCATGGGCGAGTGGTCGGGAGCCTGGCGCTATGAGGCCGACAGCGCGGTGCACGCCAGCCTGTTCTATGCCCAGGAGGCACGCCCCCATGATGCACTTCACATACCTGCTTCGCGGAATCGAGACCTTGTTTCTCACCGGGAAACCGACATGGCCCGTTGAGCGAACACTTCTGACGAGCGGGATGATGGATCGCCTCCTGATCTCGCGTAAGGAGGGGGGCCGGTTGATCGAGACCCCCGAACCGGAATTGTCATATCAATCGAACTGGCGCTGGTCGCAGCCTCCGCCTCCGCCCCCAGACCGGCCGCTCGACGGGCCGTGATGCCGCGGATCGATCGAATCGAATCGCAAGTCGCTGGGGGTCGGCAGACTGCTTGATGAGGTGTGATGGTTCTGTAGAGTAGAGGGCGAGGCTGTGCTTGGACCTGTCATTGCGGACCAATGCTCACAGAAGGAGGGCTGGCTATGATAAACGATCGGCGACCTTGGAACACATGGATTTGGCGGCACACGGGTGGCGTGGTTTGGATTCCTTCTCGCCGTCCTCAGCGTCGATCCGACGCCCGGCAAGGCCAGCGAGCCGCCGAATCCCAAGCCCGGCACCCGATGGCTCAAGGCCACGGCGTTCGCGGTTCCTCGCGAGACAGCTCCGGAGGGGGAAGGCTATTTCTCAATCGTGGAGGGTCATAACGAGCGTCTCTATATCGGAACACATGCCAACGGCGTCAACTCGTGGCTTGTCGAGTTCAATCCGCGGATCGGCGGGATGAAGGTCGTGGTCGACGCCCACAAGGCGATCGGGATCGACCGCAAGGGATTCGGCTCGCAGGCCAAGATCCACACGCGCAACAATGTCGGCAAGAGCGGGAAGATTTACTTCGGCACCAAGCAAGGATATCCGGCACCGGTGAGGGTGAGAAGCGCGAGGACTACCCCGGCGGTTACCCGATGGTCTACGATCCGGAAACCGGCCAGCACCCGGGTTTACCCCATCCCGGTTCCGAACGAAGGGATCATCAGCATCACGCCCGACGAGGAGCTAGGGCGTCGCCTACATCTCGACGTGCTCCGACAGCCGCCCCGGCCCGCAAGAGAACGCGCAATTCCTGGTGCTGGATCTGGCCAAGGGGACGTACCTGGACCTGATTGACACTCACCATATGTTCGCATTCATCGTGGTCGATTACCTTCATCGGGCTTATCATCCGATGCTCGGGGGCGACGTGTTGCGGTATGATCCCAGGTCCGGCCGGCTGGAACGGCTCAAGCAAACGATCGATGGGATGCCGCCCAAGCCGGTCTCCCACCTGGCTGATCCGGAAGGGCACCCGATCAACTGGGATATTAGCCCCGGATGGCAAGACCCTCTATTCGCTGCCCATGAGCACGAACCAGTTTTCGCTTACGACCTGACCCAGACGGGCGACACACTGGCGGGCCGCAGCCTGGGCACGCTCATTACCGGGGCCTGCCGCGACGGATTGCCGGGCAATGTGCGTTGGGTCGACGGGCGCGGTCTGGGCCGCCATCACTGAGTCACATAAAGACGTTGGCAATCTGCTGCACCTGGTCAGCTACCACCAGGGAGGCGAGATGCCTCGAGACCACGGCCCTGTGGCGGTTCCAATCCGGATTATGTAGTCTCCACCGATAGCGGCGGCAAGCCGCTGCCCTATCCGAGCGGGATGATCAAGCTTGCAGACGGTACAATCACGACCCGTCATGTGGTCTTGGGCATCTGCCAGGCAAGGAATGGAGATGTGTTCGTCCTGGCTCTTGTGCCTTATACCGTGCTGCGGGTCGATTTCAAAGAAATTCATTGAAAATGTGCCGGCAGTTTTGATGTCGCCTCAGAGCGGTTGCCAATCGGTTAAGACTCTCGGTCACGCCGTTTGCTTCAACATCCGGCTTACCGTCAGATAAGGCTAGGATCAAAAAGGCGAGAATTTCCGCGCAAGTTGGCCACCAGAATCTGATTACCGGATGCAACTCAAGGGTGAACCGCTCTAGAAAAGCAGCCTTTCCTGCACCTTCTCCGGGGGATTGTTGTAGTTATCATTGGACACCCGCTAATCGACGAAGTAGCGTGAGAACGAACGATCCGCGAGCAGCTCCAGCTCCTCGTGTTCAAACTTCTTGTAGGACAGCAACGCGCGCGGCTGCCCAACACCGTCGAGTGCGGTCATGCCATCTGCGAGAGAGGAACCCGTTGCGAACCGACGGCTCGGCGATTTCGAGATCGTCCGGGAAGTCGGCCGTGGCGGCATGGGCGTCGTCTACGAGGCGCGGCAGGTCTCGCTCAACCGCAAGGTGGCGCTCAAGGTCCTGGCCGCCGGCCTTGGCCTGACGAGCAAGGCGGTGGATCGCTTCCACCGTGAGGCGGAGGCGGCGGCCAAGTTACATCACACCAACATCGTGCCGGTCTACGCCACCGGCGAACAGGATGGCACCCATTTCTACGCCATGGAGTTGATCGAGGGGACTTCGCTGGATCACGTCCTCAGACAAGCCAAGCAGGCGAGCGGAGGGCACCAGCCGTCTGATGCAACCACTTCGTCACCGCCCGAGTTGGTGGAGACCGGGCCCTATGTCAATAGCAGCATTGCGACCGGTCCCGCCCCGGAGTTGGGCTCATCCTCGCTCGGTTCGGGTGGTGGCTACTTCGACGCGGTGGCCCGCATGGTCGCCGACGTGGCCGACGCCCTCGAGCATGCCCATAAGAACGGCGTCATCCACCGCGACGTCAAGCCGTCGAATCTGCTCCTGGCGCCGGACGGACGGCTGAGCGTCAACGACTTCGGCCTGGCGCACACGCTGGAACAGCCGGGCATGACGATGACCGGCGAGTTCGTCGGTACGCCAGCCTACATGTCGCCGGAGCAGATCGCGGCCGGTCGCACCCCGCTGGACCACCGTAGCGACATTTACTCGCTGGGAGCCACGCTCTACGAACTGCTGACGCTCCAGCGGCCGTTCATGGGTGAGCGGCGCGACCAGGTGCTGGCCCAGATCCTCCACAAGGAGCCGAAGCCGCTACGGAAGGTGAACAAGAAGGTGCCGGTCGATCTGGAGACGATTTGCCTGAAAGCGATGGAGAAGGACCCGGACCGTCGCTACCAGTCGGCCGGGATGCTGGCCGAGGACTTGCGCCACTTCGTCAACCGATTTGCCATCACAGCCCGGCGAGCCGGGCTGGTGGTGCGGCTGAGGAAGTGGGTCAGACGGAACCCGGGGCTGGCCGCCGGGTTGGCCTGCGCCCTGCTGGCGAGCGGCGCGGCGACCTTCTTCGCTTACCGCACGCACCTAGTCGAACAGCAAAGGCTGGCGGGTCAAGCACGCCTGGAGCAGCAAATTCAGCAAGAACAACGCCAGGCGGCCCTGGAGAAAGCCATCCTTGAAGCGATGAGCGGTGACGCCCCTGCCGCCCTGAAGGCCATTGCCGACGCCGAGAGAAAGGATGCCGAGCCGGGCCTGCTCAATATGCTGCGCGGTGTGGTCGAGCGACACCAGAGCCGTCCGAAGGAAGCCATCGTTCACCTCGAACAGGCGGAAAGGCAACTTCCCGGCAGCGTCGCCATCAAGGCCCTGCTGGCCCAGACGTATATGGACGACGCGCAGTACCAGCGCTACGACGAGATGTACACGCTCGTGGAACAGCTCGAGCCGAAGACCGCCGAGGATCACCTGTTCCTGGGCCTCAGTCTCTCCGATACGGACCCGGTCCGGGCGTTGCGGATCCTGGATCAGGGCGCCGGCGCGCTCCCGGCAATCCTCTGTCGCCCGGCTCGCACGGGCCAGAGTCCAGAACTCGCTGGCCCTGATGACCGGCCGCGTGGAGGACGCGGAACAGGCTCTCGACGACATCCGGAAAGTGGACCTTTCCGACGATCCCGTGGTGCTGATCAACCGCACCGTAGCCTTCGTGACGGCAGCCCGCGCCTACGGCCCGAACGACCCCCGCCATGACGCCGCCTTGAAGCAAGCCGCCCGAGACATCGAGCGGATCGCCGCATATCGTGAGAATCCCAACGTTGTCTTTTGTCGCTGCTACTACTATTTCGCTCGGCGTGACGATGACGCCCTGCTGGAGGAAGTCCGAGACGCCCGGAAGAAGGGGGTCGAAGACCCCTACGCTACCTATTATGAGGTCAGCGTGCTCTACGCTCGCAAGCAGTTCGACGAAGCCTTGAGAAGTCTGGAGACGGACAAGCGTGCGGGTTATGAGGGTTTCCGTCTGAACTTCAAGGGGATCGTGCTTGCCGCAATCCCGGGGCGAAAAGAGGAGGCCGAGAAAGCATTCACCTCCGCGATTCGCAGTTGCAAGGGAGGGACCATGCTGGGATACGTCACGGCCTACCTGCAATTGCTTGGACCCGAATACCGGGCGAAAGCCCGGCAGGCCGCCCTCGAAATCCGTGAGCGATCCACCGACTTGATTCCGATCGCGCGCGACCGCTGGTACCACGACCTGCTGGCCTTTCACGCCGGCCTGATGGACGCCGAGGAGTTGCTCAAGAAAGCGGGCGAATCCCGCTTCAACCAGTGCGAGGGGTATTTTTACATCGGCCTTCGCAGGTTAGCGGACGGGAAGCGAGCAGAGGCCAAAGCGTGCTTTAGTCGCGCTTTTGAGACAGGCGTCTTCAGCTACGGTGAGTGCATCATCAGCCGCGCCTTCTTGGCCCGCATCGACGACCCGGACTGGCTACCGTGGATTCCGATGAAGAAGTGAGATTTGGACACTCCTCGCCGAAAACTATCGCCCGGCCCCCCAGACCCGGCCTTCGGCCGACCTTTTCCCGCAGGGGGCGAGGTAGATAGAAAAAACCGGGACATAGCGCATATCGGCAGATGTCACAGAGCGGCCACCGGCATCGGACAGTCGTCGATATGCGCTACGTCCCCGTTTTGAGGGCGCGTACCTCCGGACTAACGTTTAAGCGTCGCTCTGCCGCCGCAGTCCCCGCTGGTTACAACGGAACGAGCAAGCTCGCTTTTATTCAATATCGTTCGCGTAACATCGTACCACCGGTGAAGAACCAGTATAAGAACCTGAGGATACAGTAGAACTATAGACGATCATTTTGCCCGGAAGTGAGTCACTTTTAGGGTTCGTCCGCACTCTCGGTGATCCAGGGCTGCCATCTGGCACGCCGATGCTCGTTTTTCAGGGGATTCTCGGTCACAACCGGCTGGGAAACGGGTCGCGGTCATCGAGAGTGCGGGAGAACCACTTTAAGATGATTAGTTCCACGTCCCAAAGCTTGAACGTGCCTCATCCGCAAAGTCTCGGTTCAGCACCCTCTTGAACAATCGTGTTTGCTCGGTTAGACTCCGTCATCTTTTCCGCAAAAGATGTACTTGACAGGTGTGAAAAAGGTCGATCGGTGCTTATGTCGCTGGGCTCGAGAAGCCCAGCCACGACAGTTCGAAAGGAGCAACTCGATGATGAGGAGAGTGGGGAATCGATTCGTGCTGGCTGTTGCGCTGGGCATGGCGCTAGGGGCGTGCTCGCAGACGCGGGCGGGTGTCCTCTTAGACCACAGCCCCGGGACGACGGGGGCGACTCTCGAATTCGCAGACGGGAACCCCTGGTCGAATGACTCGTCTTCTCAAAACTTCGCTGATACCTTCAGCTTCGGCACTGCCGAGACTCTGTCGGGGATGGATATTTACACTTCAACCGCGTTTCCATCGGTTGGAATGTCGGTCACGGTGCGCCTCTGGGCGGACAGCGGCGGGTTGCCCGGTGCTCTGCTCGACAACTTCACCACGACGGTTACTGCTGTGGATTCCGTGGGTACGACTCCGGGGACGGATGACGTTCGGGTCCATGCCGACTTCACGCTTGATCTGGCCGCGAACACCACGTACTGGATTGGGATGAGCGGGACGAACGCGGAGTTGGGCCAGTATGGCTTGAGCGGGCCCAATGCGCCTGGCGATGGGGGGATGGCACAGTTTGACGGGACAACTTTCGAGGCCTTCGCCTCAACGATCGGGAATATGGCGTTCAGGCTCGAAGGCCCCGCGTCTGCCGTCCCCGAGCCCTCGTCTTTCGTACTGGCGTCGGGCTCGATCGGCATAATCGCTCTGGGCCTGGCTTGGCGTCGGCGCAAGGGCAGAATCGATATTGCTGGCGATTGAAAAAGCGCATTGGGTTGACCGGTCGGTCACGTACAGGCATCGCTGCGTGACTCACCGTGTAGGCGAACCTGGGGTTAGACCGGGGGGAACCTGAGGGGAGCCCGGTCTGACCTCAGGTTTCCTGTGGGAATGCTTCCGAGGCGATCGAGAATTACGGGCGATACGTCCTCTGGGGTCGAGCAACCAGCCGAATCTCCATTCGCCGCAATGAAACAGGGATGGATCCCGGGGTCCGATTCGTTCGTTCACCGCCCATCACGCCAGAGTCCTCACCTCCTCGTGCTGGCCCAGCCGATCATTCGGCAGCGGACTCGGCAACGATTCGTCACTGACGGCTTCCAGCATTTGGGCGAGTCCGTCGCATCGCTCGACCTGGCCTCCACGGAGAGCCGCAAACCGACAGGTCCCGGTCGCGCGGTCCTCGATCATCCAGACCTTCCCTTCCGTGGCCGCTGTGCCCTCCTCTGTATCACTCGTGGCTATGGAGGCAATCACCTCGAACAGACTTCCTCCGGAGGACATGAACTGGTGACTCTCGAAGTGGTCGTCGAAGACCTCAGCTTGGGTTGTGACCCGGACCTCCTCAGCCATCCCGGGGAGACGCAGCGCGTATGAGCCGGCGTCCAACCTCCGCCATTCAACATGAGGTGGCATGACGCCAGGGTGATTAAGCGCCACGTCGAGTTCGGATAAGGTCAGAGCCGGTGGCGGCAGCTCGGGCATCTCCAGGGCGTCGGCGGCGACTTCGTCGATGTCGAGGGAAGCTTGGGCAGCGTCGCGGGCCGATTGCTCCAGATCGGCCGTGAGACGGTGTTTGGCCGCCTCGCGGTTCTCTTTCCTTTGCAGGGCGAATTCCTCGAACTGCTTGGGCAACCGGGACAGGATCGGCTGGAGCCTGCCCACCAGGCCCTCGAAGAGGTTGATCCGCTGGCCGAGGGCGAAGTAGACGTCGGCCTCGATCGTGTCCTGATAGGCCAGGTTGACCACCCGGATCGTGGCGTACTTCTGGCCGATCCGGTCGATCCGGCCGATTCGCTGCTCGACCTTCATGGGATTCCAAGGGAGGTCATAGTTGACCAACATGCCGCAGAATTGGAAGTTCAAGCCTTCCGAGGCGGCGTCCGTGCAGACGAGGAACTTGATCGCCCGGGCCTTGAGCCGCTGCTTGATCTGTTCCTTGGAACATTCCGACCAGAACCCGCCCCGGTCCCGAACCTGTCCGCCCGCGCCCGAATAACATGCGATCGTCTCGCCCGGAAATTCCTCGGCCAGGCGCTCTTTCAGGAAATCCATCGTCTCGGCGTACTGGGTGAAGATGATCGCGGAGTCATAACCATCTGCAAAAGCTTTCTCCAGCTCGCTCTTCAGGGCGCGAGCTTTGGTATTGGTCCCAACCTTGGCGATCTTCTTGAGCAATTCCACGATCGTCGTGCGTTCTTCGGTTTCGAGTGATTCACGGGCGAGCGCCTCGGCATCGTCCGTGTCCATAATCTCGTCCGCGGTCTCGTCGAGCGAGAGGTCTTCCTCGGTGATCCCTCCCATTTTGGCCAGCCGTCTGTTCAGGGTCTGTTGAAGGGCGTAGAACGAACTGGCCAGTCGCCGCTGATAGATGGTCAGGACAAAGCCCACCGCCGAGCGCTTCTCGGGCGACGCATTGTTGTAAGTCTGATCGATGTAGTCCCCGAGGGCGTCGTACATCGCCTTTTCGGCCGGCGTCATTTCGAGTGCCAGGTCGCGCACGTCTCGGGTGGCGATCGGGGCGTCGATCAGACCCCGGCGATAGTACTCCCTGAGCAGGTTCCGGGTGTGGCGGAACATCCGGTACCGGATCGGGCTGAACCGACGGAGGACTTCCAGCGCGGCTTTCCGCTGAGTGACATCCAGCCGTTTCAACGGGATACCGCTTTTGTCTCGGAGGGCCTTCAGGACCTTACGGCAACCAAGACCGCCCAGTGCCGGCATCAGTCGCGAGACCTGCTCCTCCGTCACTTCTCCGTGCGATTTCTCCGTCTCCCGGAACATCACTGCCAGGTACTCCATGGACTCCTGACTGGGGTTTCCGGACGCCTCGGCAAAGTACCGGATGAAGTCGTGCCGGCTAATTTCCCATCGACCACTCAGGCCAAGGAGGCAGAGCAAGTCCCAGAGCTCGACCGGATGAACCTGCATCGGCGTGGCCGTCATGAGCACGAGCGACCGGCACTTCGGTCGGAGGTCTTGCATCAAGCGAAGGAGCTGATTGGGCCCACCTTCCTGCGGAGTTCCAGGGGATTTTCTGCGGGCGTGATGGGCTTCATCCAGGACGATCAGGTCCCAGTCTTCGGCCAAGAGCAAATCGGCCGCTCGATCGCGGCGCCTCATGAGATGGCTCGACGCGAGTACGAACGGCTCCTTGTGCCACTCCTTGCGATCGACCTTGCGCTCTGTCGGTCCTTGACACCCGTGGATCTTCTTCCAGGCGAGCCTCTGGCCATCATAGATCGGCACGTTGAGATTAAACTTTTCGTACAGCTCGCCCTGCCACTGGGTCAGTAGCGACTTCGGCATGAGGATCAAGATCCGTCTGGCCCGTCCCGAAAGCCATGCCTGGCGGACGAACAAACCGGCCGTGATCGTCTTGCCCAGACCCACCTCATCGGCTATCAGCATCTGGCATGGCCAAGATTCGAGCAGGCGCTGGTACGTCCTGACCTGGTGGGGCCAGGGCGTGACCGTCGACGTGACCTCGCCGACCCGGGCACCATTCCAGGCCCGAGCCGCGTTCCGGATGTAGGTCCAGACGACTCGCCGCGTTTCGTCGGGCAGCAACCGATGGGGAAGCTTCTCCGGAGGCGGCTCGGGTTTGGGCTTTTTGGCCTTTGGAGGTCGAGGTGCGTTGACGAATCGGTCGTCCGTGGGCAGAAACGCGAGGAGCTGCTCCTTGCAGGCTTCGGGAAAGTCGAGGACCCGGACGCTCCATGCCTTGCCGCTCCAGAGCTTTTCGAAGGCATCGACTTCATCCTGGACGTGCTTGAAGTCGCGTCCTCCCTCGCAGGAAAGATGGACGTGAAAGCTCTCACGGTTGTTCATCCAGCCAGCCCATGTCTCGTTAATGCTGCCGCTGAAGGATAGGCGGTTTCCCTCCCGATCAGTGATGATTCCCACCTTCTCGTGATAGATGCCCCGGAGCACGATCGGCTCCCCCTGGGCATTGGCGGGGATCGCGACCTTGATATCGAGTGACTCGTTCGCCACCATCCAGGCCAGGGCCATCAGACCGTTCATGTCCTCGGGGTTGGGGGGCGTCAGGTCGATCGAAGCCAGCTTTTTCGCAACCTGCTCGCGGAGGTCATAGCCCCGTTCGATCGCCTCGATCTCGTCCACGTCGAGAGTGCAACCCACGATGAGGCGCATCTTGCCGCCACTGGCGATCAGCCGTTCGATCCCTCGGGCCGCCAGGACCAGGGCGTCGGCCGAGAAATAGCCAGTCGTGCGGTCGTACTGGGCGGCGCACGAAAGAACCGGAACGTAGAACAGCCGGACAAGATCCCCATCCTCATGACGGTAGCTTGTCTCCCACGTATGGGCGGGCAGGAGTGGGATGTCGGCCGGGTCCACGATCGAGCCTCTTGTTCGCGTTCTTTCGTAGGTCAGGCTTTCCTGCCTGACGGAATGGTCGAGGAGTCAGGCAAAAGCCTTACAAGCCGTCGAGCCCCCCCTGACTATGGTGAAGAGTTGCCTGTTGGGGCGCGGGGTCTCCCACGAACCACAGCTGGTGGCACCGAGGCTGTCTCCGCGATGCGCATCGACACGAGTACTCCCTACTGCTCGGAGTGTGCAAGGCGTACTGCATTAGCACGAATCCGCCGTTCCCCCAGAGGCGCAGGGCCTACGGCGACCGAGCTCGCCGTCCGAGAATGCCTTCGGTCAAGTCGGCATGCTCCGCCTGCTCAAGGGCGTCGATACGGAGAACCACGCTCCATGCTCGATACACCAGTATGTTGGTGTCAACGAAGACTGGTTCAACGGTCGTCTTCGCCATAAAGGTCCTCCCGCCCGAAGGCTCTCGCCTGGGCCCAACGGCCAGGGACCAACATCGTGCGAAGAGAAGACCAGCGGTGCTCTCCGCTTCGTTGCCTCGTCGATCACAACCACGACCTTGTGGTCGCCGGGTGTGACGTCAGGCGGCATCCGGAGTGTGGCCATCCCTTGTTCATCCACGGTCACGATGGTTTCGATCGTTCTCATTCTCGGGGCTCCGGACACGATTTCGCGTGATCAATCTGCTTCCGATTCATCATCGTCGCCCGTTGTTGTCATGGGCAAGAGCAACTGCTTGGCCGGCTCGGGAACCTGTTCGGCAAAGGCGAGCCTACGCAGCTTTTCCAGAGCGTCCCAGTCGCCCGAAGCCCCGGCCAGGTTGGCGTCCAACTTGTGAGCCTTCTCGGGGCTGGCCATCGCCGGGAGAACGTTGAGGAGCGCCTCCAGGGCCGTAAGCAGTGTGGCATCGTCCAGCAGCTTATTGTCTTCGATGGCTTTCTTGGCGGCTCCCGTGTTCTGGTCGCGGACGATAGCGGCGGCCTGGTGAAGCGTGTTGAGCATGCAGACGTCGCCCATCGGGCCGAGCTTCCCCTTGGCCTTGCGGGTCTTGCTGTCCCAGAGCACGACATCACTCGATTTCACCTCGCAGACCTGATTCTTGACCTGCTGGTCGAAGTCCAGGCCGACCACCCGGGCCAGCTTGAGGGCTTCATCCACCGGGAACCGCGGCGCCTTGAAGGCGTCCCAGGCCAGGACGTACCACTCGGTGAGCGGGTCGAGGTGGTGACTCCGCTTGACGGTGGCCCACCGGGAACCGAGGCGCCTTGAAGGCGTTCCAGGCCAGGACGTGCCACTCGGTCAGTGGGTCGAGGTGGTGACTCCGCTTGACGGTGGCGAGGTGCTCCATTCGCCACCGTTTGACCTCGCGACGAGCGGCGTCAAGCGCGTCCTCCGGCCAGACGGCGTAAGGGTCGAATTCTTCGTCATGGGAAAGAGAGAGGTCACGCGGCCAAATTCCGGGGACACAGGTTCCGGGACACAGGTTGTGGGGACACCATGTGCGCCGTTAAAACCGGCGGAGAGTTGCGAATGAAAGAGTCGTACGGGAAAGACCTAGCGAGTCATCCCGACCCCGAGTCATGCGTCGGCGGCCGCGAGGACGCAGGCGAAGCGTTGACAGGGGCACACACAGGCCAGCCATCGAGCTCGGAAATCACCTTAACCGGCGTGCCGACCCCGTATGGTGAGGGGGAAGGCAACATGGCAGACGGCGCTAAACGCGAGCCGGCCGCCAACGCCGCGGAGTCTGAGACCCTGAGCATGCGTGGAAACTCTTCGCACGAGAAACGGGAGATCCCACGGGTACCCGCTGTTGGTGCGGCGGGTCGGCCGGAAAAGGTCTACGACCGTACGTCCGGCATGTACGCCCGTGGGAAGTCGGACGATCGCGTAGTACCGGAGAAGCCGCCGAACAAGGGTGTGCACGAGGCACCCGCGGAGGTGGTGGAGGGAAGGCGATCGGCCAAGGGGAACACGATGCAGGCGACCGCAACCCGGACACAGAGCCGGCTGGATGCGCTGATCGATTTGGATCGTGTGCGCGAAGCAGCGTCCCAGACGCGCGTTTCGACGCCAAACACCCGAGGTAAGAGCCGTGTGCGGTAATCCCGCTCGCACGGATCTGTGCGGGGGGACGCCCGCAAGGGCGTTCCCTACCGCGACACACAACTCGGGTACTCCGGAGACACCGGTCCCGAGTTGGATGCCCTTGCCTGGGTAAAAGACTCTCTCAAGTGACGCTGCGAGATCGCTAACAGGGGCGATCCGATTGGGCATGCATCCGGATGTCAAATGGCTCCGTATTGTATCAGGTAGTCCTCTACAGCGTGCCCGGCTCGGCGCGCATTGTCACGTCGCGGGATGCGAGATGCGCGCAGGTCTGCTCGTAGGTCGCTTCCAGCTCCAGGGGCACGGCCAGGTTGTCGGCCAGCCACAACGGCAGAAATGGCAGCGGCTGACCGATGACCAGGGCGCGAGTCCACGCCCGCAAGTGGCTGGTATCCGCTTCACGCGCGCCAGCGACAGGCGGCGGCGTAGACAACCGGCGGCCTGGACGCCAGGGAGGGATCGGCCTGTCCGAGCAGCTCTAGCAGATCGACGTACAAGTTCAACCGGGGCGTCGTACCTGGTGTTCCAGGGACACCTGGTGTTCCGGGTACACCTGGTGTTCCGGTTTTCTGGGGGACACCGGTGCTCGGGGGGACAGCATATCTAATTATTGTCGTGAGTTATGAATGGTGTCTCCGGAACCCTCGTTCCGAGGGCACCTGGTGTTACGGCGTTCGGGAAAGCATAACTAATTATTGTCATGATCTATGTATGGTGTCACCGGAACCATCAAGGCATAGAAGAGGGTGGGCGAAAGCCGGCACTCGTCGCACAGATCGGAGACGGGTAGGCGATCACATATTGAGCAGATCAATTTGCTTTTGCTGGTTCGCCCACAGTTTTTCCCACATTTCATCGGTAGCTCCGAGTGCTGTGCATATTATCTTAGAAAGTATGACGATCACAACATCAGCTTTGTTCAGATCGTTAGTGATATCCATCAGCTCATCTCGCAACTTGTTACGGCCATCTTCCGAGTAGAAATACATCCATCTTTCTTTGAAAAAGTGATGTATCAGGAAATTTCGGCGATCCAATGCCTTCGACAAAATGTCTTCGCTGTCGGCGGCATCGGCCGGAAGAAACCTGCGACACTCTGTGAGCAGGGCACCGAGTGTCTTTTTCTTAAGATTAGTCGCAAGCGCATTGAATTCGTTTAGCGTAAACGTGGGGTCCGTCACCTTTCGATTTCCCAGAAGTAGGTTCCCCACCGACATTTCAAAGCATTGAGCGTGGCTAACAGCACGACCGAACACTGCGAAAATGTCTTTGAACTGCTCGTCGTTGGTGTGTTCCGCGTCGCATGACATGGTCTTATTAGTCCCCGGTCAGGTGCCCCAGCGGCGGCGCATCGCTAGCTGAATTATCGGCTTTTCGGTGTTCCGGGGACAGCATACCTAGTTATTGTCGTGAGTTACGTATGGTATCCCCGGGACCCTCCGAGTTATGTATGGTGTCCCAGTAACCGTCTCGCCCCGCAAATGCCGCTCCATCGCCATCAGGAAGCGGCGCAGGCTGTTGTCGAGCGCCTCCAGGGCCGCGGCGGTCTGGACCGTCTTGACCTGCGGGGCGGACAGGACCAGCAGCGGGCTGGATCCAGTTGTCCAACTCGCAGCGGCCGCCGGGCGGCGTCCGGTTTTCGGCGGGGTCGGGCATGGTGTTGGATCCTCGAGGGTGGTTGGTCTTTTGTACGAGGTGTATTGTAACATAGTGGCTACAATGTAGTCAAATTTAGTTTCTATGAGTTTCGTATACGCCGTAACAGAATTCCGGATCTCATCTCTTGTCACCAATGGTCAGAGGATGCGGCGCGCGTTACATTGAGGTTACCCGCGAAGGGAAGTGATAATGTCTAGAGTCGGCGGAGTGGATCGCACGATGGATGAAACCGACGACAAAACCAGGCCTGCACGTGTTGGTGTTGAGGCGCTGGAAGTGGCGAAGGTGGCGGCCGGCATCAAGGGCATGAGCGTGACGAAGTATTTGACTGGCGTCTTGCTCGAGGCGGCCAATCGGGACATCGAGGAATGGTACAGAACTCGTTCGTCGAAGACCCCGGGCGAGCCCAAGCCGGCCTCCGTGAAGCGCGCCCAAGAAACCGCGGCTCTAAGAAAGGGCCAGAAAGCCGAGTGAAATGCACACCGAATCCTGGGAGGACGGAGCGAGGAAAGCCAGGTCCAGGGCGCGGGAGGGTGCCGTCGACCTGGGCGTGAATCTCAGTCCCAGTGCGCATCCCGTCGCTAGCCCGGCCGAGACCCCGCCCCGGGGGACGCACCCATTGCCGGCCCCGGCCTGGGAAGCCGACGACCCCAAGCCACCGCCCCTATTCGCGCGTCAGGGCCCTGGGCGTAGGCGTCTATGCCTTCGCGATTACCATCGGCGCATCCGCCGCTCTTTTCGTACTCGCCGGTGGAGCTTATCTCTTCTTTGTCGTGGTCCCGCGCAAGGCGAGGGATCGGGAGGTGAAGCATCGGCCGAAGCGCTGGTCGCGGGGTTGGAAGCCCGCGGGATACCCCAGTATGGAATCATCGCGCTTTTAGAGAAGTACGGAGCCAAGAAGCTCTTCGTCGAGCCGGGGATGACGAAGAAACACGTCGAAGCCATCAACAATTACCGTGAGCTTCTTGCAAGCATGGCGGCTAGTCTTCCTCCCGATTCCGATGAGGGCGCTAGGGCGTTGATGTACCAACTGTTGGATTACTTCAAAGAAGATCAGGTCCAGGATATCATTGATCTATGGATCGAGTGTCGCACAGGCGCCGAACCCTTTGCCGAGGAAGGCACGACCCCGCGCGACATCCTTTTAGGGCTGGGAGCTATATTGAAGAGCCTCGACATCAAGCCGGCTAGAAAGCTTTCGCTTCGTAGTTATATCTGGACGTATAGGACGTGGCGTGAGCAGGATCACTTGAGCGATGTCCAAACCCTCGCATTCCTGCTCGAAAGGCAGATTTTCCGGCAGTAGGTGCCGCCGTCGCTGCCTCCACCGACGCCAGGCCCGTACGGCCACCTCCGCTCGTTAACGCGCGGGACGGCGTGTGACGGCGTGCCCCAAAAAAAAGCGGGACAACCAAAAAAAGCGGGACATAGCGCATATCGACAGACGTCATAAAGCTGCCACCGGCATCGGACAGTTGTCGATACGCGCTATGTCCCGGTTTTGCTCCCTTGAACCTCCAAGGAACGCCAGGGCGGTCGTCTAGGAAAACCGACTCGGCGACGAACCGGAGCCGAGCCTGTTCTACAAAGCTGGGCTCGACCGTGGGAGAACAGACGCTGAGCTTGAGGTGGTCCGTGGCTAGCCCTTTGGCCGCATCGCCGAAGGCCAGCGTATGCAGAAAGATCGTCCGGGCCACGTAGGAATGGATCGGGAGCTGGCCCGGGAAGTACTTCAGGTCGAGTTCCTCGGCTGTGGACTTCTCATCCTTCTCGACGGAGGCGACATCGGCCTTGAGTGCCGGCGCGTATTCCCCCTGCGCCAGTCGGGTGGTGATCTCGTTGCGGATCGGGCCAAAGGATGGGTCGATATGGTGGGGGTGGATGGCCAGGGCGACCGCCGGCTTGTCCCGCCAGAGGACGTGTACCGTCCGGGCCAGTAGACGGAGCATGCCGCGAGTTCGATGAAAGTTACTCAGTGAAGACAACTTCTCGGTCAGGACCGAGAGCGTCTCCGGGTGGAGTGGGTAGCCCCGGCGGAACAGGTCCCGTGTCTCGGGACGCAGAACCGACGCGGGCAGGTCGGCCTGGTTGCGGCTCCAGATACTGGCGTAGGCCGCGACCACATTATCCGCGGCGGAGCGGTCCACTTTATCGAAGAGGCGACGACGAAGAACATCCGCAATCTCGTCTTCTTCCGTGGGGTTGAGCTGGGTCGCCTTCCGGGCAGCCACCATCTCGACTTCCGCCAGGGCGGCCAGGGCTCGCTCATGCTCCTCCCGGTAGGCGTCCTTGGCTTCAGCGTCTTTGCCAACCGCCAGGGTGAACACCAGGGCGACGTTGGGCGCGGTCTCGACGGCCTTGAACAGGGCATGGAGAAAAGCCGTGAACTGGCCGCTGGCTCCCGGGTAAGCCCGTTCCACCTTCCGCAGGTAGACCGAGACCTCGTCAATCATGATGAGCGTGGGCTCGCCCCCGAACAGCTCCCGGATCGTCTCGGCACCTGGAGCGACGTGCCTCTGGTCGCTTTCCTGCACTCGTCGATACCCCTCGGCCCCTGCCAGTCGGTAGGCGAGTTCACCCCAGAGTGTCTTGGCTCTCAGGCCAGGTTCCAGGGTCAGCCCATCGGCGGGATCGCTGTTCTCTCCATCCAGGGCTGCGACCCGGACTGGACCCTTGGGCAATAGGGCCGGATCAACGAACTCCTCGATTCCCTTCACGCCGGTCATTCCCCGGACGGCATGGACCAGGCAAATGAGGCTATGAGTCTTGCCGCCCCCGTACTGGGTATCCATTCGGATGATCGAAGCGATCTCACCACCCTGACCGGCCAGCCGGATCAGTACGGCCTTCAAGAGCTCACGAATCCCGCGGGTCGGGTAACAATGCCGGAAAAAGACAGCCGGGTCGGCGTATTCCTTGGGGGCGGTGTTGTTGACGACCTGAGCCAAGTCGGCCGCGAACTGCTCGTCTTTGGTCGTCCCAGCCTGAACGTCAGCCCTCGGCCGGCAGGTTTCAAAGATGGTTCTGAGCTGTGACATGAACTTCGCCCCGCAGGCGGCGCCGACGCGCTTTTCCGCCCAACCTGGCAGCAGGTCACCACAAGCACTCGGGCAACCAGGGACGTCTTTTGTACCACACCCGATACCACCCGTGATACAACCAAGCCGTTCGCTTGGTCCCGAGCTTGAGCCAGTTGCCAATTAGGGGCACTCGTTACGCCTTCCGAAACGGGCGGGCGTCGGCCAGCGACTCGCCAGCGTCAAGCAGGGCCGTCACTGCGAGCCCGACCTCCGGCGCCAGCTTCTTCGCCGAGACCTGTGCAGTTACCCGGCGAAGGAAGCCAACCCAATCGCAGACGAACGTCGCGGCCACACGGATGGCCAAAAGGCCATGGCGCTGGCACCCCACGAAAGCCGCTTCGATCGTCTATACTCTCCGACGATAATCATCCGCGCCACAAGTCTGCTGACGCAGTCGATATTGACCCAGCCTACAGCGGTTTACCCTCGGGCGACACACGGGCCATACTAGCCCGAAGCGTGAGCGAGGGGACCGGCCGCGGCTCTCCCCTCGCTCACGCTTCGGGTTAGTGTAGGGTCGACTCAGGCCGAACTGTATGCAACGCATGGGTACACCGCTGTAGGCATTCGACTATCATCAACTAAACGGAAACCGAAGACATCTGGCTAGCGATGTACATACTCGCCGCCAGCGTTCAGCGGGGGAGCAGAAAAGGGTTCAGGAGCCGTTGTTGGGTTGTTGTCGTGGTCGCCCTCTGGGCCGGAGCAACGACACCAGACCGAGCCTCGCCGCTACCTCGGCCTGCCAGGACTCCGAACCGAAGGTTTGGCCCCGCGGCATGCTGCGAAGCATCGCCTCGTCCTCTCCCGGGCCGAACGGCCGGTTGACACGGGCCGTTCAATCTCGTGGACGTTCGATCGGCCAAGGCGTCAAGGCCGGTCGCTCTGCCTCGTCGTTTGCCCGACGAGCGGAGAGGCTCCCCATCTCAATCCACCGCGCGCTCGACCAGGTTCGCGCGCAGGGCGTTCCGTTCGACGTAGCGGCACACCGTCAGAAGATGCTCGTCCGACTGCACCGGGAATGACCTGTACCGGCCCTGATAAAGGTGGCCGGTGCCGGCCGTCCCGTGATGGGCGTGCCAGGCGCTGGGTGTGGGTCATGGTAAACCAGCGCATGAAGGTGGAGAGGTCGCCATCCTCGCGGGGCCACAACAGCATATGGAAGTGGTTGGGCATGAGGCAGTCGGCCAGCAGTCGCATGTCGAAGCGGGCGACGGCCTGCTGCAAGACCCGCTCGAACGCGGCATAGTCGTCATCATTGTCGAAGATAGCCGGTCGCGGATTAGCCCGGTTCAGGGCATGGTAGATCAGGCCGCCTTCCGCGGCACGTCGTGGTTTTGGCATATCCTGCCGATACGGCTGCGCAAGCCAGATGCCAAGAACGGCTCCTGAACCCGTTCTTCACTCCGACCGCCTGCGTGAACTCCTCGACCGCGTCCTTGACGTGGCAAGCTGGGATGAGCTGCTCGGGCCTCCGGGACAATCGGCGTAAGCCCGCTCAGTTCTTCTTCTCCGCACTCGCCTTCAGCCCCGCCACCAGCGCCTTGAAGTCCTCGCGACCACGGAGGTCGTCGAGGTCATGGTCGGCCGCCATGTGGGAGGCATTGTTCCATCCGGCGGCGACGGCCTTCTTCAACCAGGCCATGGCCCGGTCGGCCTCGGCGTCGGCCTGCTTGGCGCCCTGGGGCGATTTGTCCGACGCGCGAATTGCCGCGGCCGTCACCGCACGGTAGCAGGCGGCATCGTACAGGCTGTTGCAGTCGGTACCGTTCCGCTTCTCCCACAGCTCGGCGACCTGGCGCACCAGAGCGGCAGCCTCGGCACCGCGGCCGAGCTGCAGCAGACTTCTCGCGACACCCGCCTGGCTATTAAGCGTGGCCGGGTGGTCGGGGCCGAGCTTGGCTTTCCATTGCGCCAGGGTCTCCTCGCGGAGCTTGAGGGCCTCTGCGTGACGGCCCAGGGCCTCGTAGCTGATGGCCAGGTTGCTCAAGCTCCAGAGGGTGTCGGGGTGGTCGGGGCCGAGCTTGGCTTTCTGCAGCGCCAGGGTCTCCTCGCGGAGCTTGAGGGCCTCGGCGTGACGGTCCAGGGCGGCGTAGCTGTTGGCCAGGTGTTGCATGCTCCAGAGGGTGTCGGGGTGGTCGGGGCCGAGCTTGGTTTTCCGCAGCACCAGGGTCTCCTCGCGCAGCTTCAGGGCCTCGGCGTGACGGTCCAGGGCGGCGTAGCTGTTGGCCAGGTTGTTCATGCTCATGAGCGTATCGGGGTGGTCGGGGCCGAGCTTGGCTTTCATGCAGCGCCAGGGTCTCCTCGTGGAGCTTGAGGGCCTCGGCGTGACGGCCAAGGGCTTGGTAGCTTTCGGCCAGGTTGTTCATGCTGATGAGCGTGACGGGGTGATCGGTGCCGCAATGTGGCTTTCATCAGCGCCAGGGTCTCCTCGTGGAGCTTGAGGGCCTCGGCGTGACGGCCTAGGTGATAGTAGCTGTCAGCCAGGTTGTTCATGCTCGCGAGCGTATCGGGGTGGTCGGCGCCGAGCTCGGCTTTCCGGAGCGCCAGGGTCTCCTGGTGAAGCTTGAGGGCCTCAGCGTGACGGCCCAGGTATCGGTAGGTGTTGGCCACGTTGTTCATGCTCATGAGCGTACGGGGTGGTCGGGTCCGAGCTTGGCTTTTTGCAGCGCCAGGGTCTCCTGGTGAAGCTTGAGGGCCTCGGCGTGGCGGCCCAGGTCGGTGTAGCTGTTGGCCAGGTTGTTCATGATCATGAGCGTGTCGGGGTGGTCGGGGCCGAGCGTGGCTTTTCGCAGCGTCAGGGTCTCGTCGTGGAGCTTGAGCGCCTCGGCTTGTCGACCCAGGTACAAGTAGTCGTTGGCCAGGTTGTGCATGCTCATGAGCGTGTCGGGGTGGTCGGGGCCGAGCGTGGCTTTCCGCAGCGCCAGGGTCTGCTCGTGGAGCTTGAGGGCCTCGGCGTATCGGCCCAGGACGGCGTAGCTGGTGGCCAGGTTGTTCATGCTGTTGAGCGTGTCAGGGTGATCGGGGCCGCGGAACTTGGCGTAAAGGGCGCGGGCCGCTTCAAATTGCTCCTGCGCGATCCTGTGCTGGCCCAGGTACGAGAACGACCCCCCCAGCGTCTGCCGCAGCCGCGCCTCGATCAGTGGCTGGCCGCGGAAGCTGCTGGCGATGTGAGGCAGCGACGCCTCGATGGCCTTGCGGAGCGTCACCTCGCGGCCCCGGCCCCCCTGCTGGCCCTCCGGACGCGCGGCGGCGAAGACCTTGTTCTCGACGAACTCGAGCACCGCCCGCGTTTCGGCTGTCCTGCTTCTCGGCCGCATCGCGGGCGTACTTCGGCCGCCGCGGCACGGCACGCCGGCGCGGGCCGCCTGTAACGAGCTCACGCCCGTGCCGGCCGCCATCACCACGAAGACCGCCGCCAGCAGGCTCGCCACCGCGGGGTTGCGGGCGATCCAGCGCGCCAGCCGCTCCGCCAGCCAGATCCGCCGCGCCTTGATCGGCTCGCCGGCCACGAAGTGCTGCAAGTCCTCGACCAGCTCGTCGGCCGACTGGTAGCGCCGCTTTGGGTCCTTGTCGATGGACTTGAGCACGATCGTCTCCAGGTCTGCGCGGCAGCCGCGTGTCGATTGAGCGTGGCGAGCGGGGTTCGACGTGGCGGATCTGCTCGATCAGCGCCACGCGGTCGGGCGAGGCAAACGCGGGCTTGAGCGTCAGCAGCTCATAAAGCGTCATGCCCAGCGCGTAGACATCGGCGCGGGCGTCGCACTGGCCGCGGAAGCGCTCGGGAGACATGTAGCGGATGGTCCCCAGGATGTCGCCGGTCTGGGTCACGCCCAGGTCAGCAGTCTTGGCCAGCCCGAAGTCGGTGACCCAGACCACACCCGCCGCGTCGAGCAGCAGGTTAGAGGGCTTGATGTCCCTGTGCACCACGCCGCGGGCGTGGGCGTAGCTCAGGGCGCTGGCGGTTTGCAGGCCGATCTGGGCGATGCTGCGGTAATAGGCGCGGCGGTTGCTCTGGGCGGAGGAGAGATCCGACTGGCCCGGCAGAACCGCGGAGGAAGGCATCGAGCCCTGGTAGTCCTCGATCTCCTCGCCGAGTCGGGCCTGCGTGTCGCTCGAGGTGCCGGCGGCCAGGTCTTCCTGCTCGAATCGCCCCAGGATGAGCGAGGCGGCGAGACTCGGCTTGCCCTCAGCCTTGCCGTCGCCGTCGGCGGCTGGCGCTGGGCTTGCGCTCTGATCGCGGAGCTGCTTGAGCTCGTCGATGACCACGTCGAGGCCCTGGCCGTGGATCATCTGCATGGCATAGAAGATGTAGCCATCGTCCTGGCCGACGTCGAAGACGGGCACGATGTTGGTGTGGTGCATCCGCGCCGCGGCGCGGGCCTCGCGGTCGAACCGGGCGCGGGCCTTGGCGTCGCCGGCCAGCGCACCGGGCAGGACCTTGAGGGCCACCCTGCGCCCCAGCGCCTCCTGCTCGGCCTCGTAGACCACGCCCATACCGCCGCGGCCGATCTCGCGGAGGACGCGGTAGCCGCCGATGTGCTCCAGGCGCCGGCCGTCCGCCTCCAGGCGGATACCGCCGATCGACCCGCCCTGGTTGCTCGAGCCGGGCTTGAGGTCTTCGACCAGGAGGAGAGCCTCGAAGACCTCGCGGATCTCGCCGGCATGCTCGGGGTACCGCTGGCAGTACTCGCCGATCGTGGGCCGCTCGCCCCGCTTGCAGCGGTCAAGGAACTCCTCGGCCAGCAGCACCAGCTCGACCGGCCCTTGCGCGTCGCTGGTGGCGTTCATGGTCACTCCCTGTTCTTGTCGAAGAAGCCCGGGCTCCTCTGGAGGACTTCACGCAGCCGCTTGAGCGCCCGCACGTGCCGGGTGCTGGCGGCCGACGGCTTGATGCCCAGCACCTGCGCCGTCTCTTCGTTGGAAAGGTCTTCAAAGTGCCGCAGCGCTACCATTCTTGGCTCCCGCTTCTGATCGCTGTCGGTCACGGTGCCGAGAGTGAACAACACCAACACGAACACTCGCATTGTCTCATCCTCGCTTTGAGGTCAGCTCTGTAGCCCACTCGGTTCGATCCCTTAGCATACGGTTCAAGGGCCTCTCCCGATCACCGTGTCCGATAGACCATGCCCCATCTGACCCCAGCCGATCAAGGACCCGTACGCCAGCTTTCTGTTCCACTGCTACTCACGCCGCTAGTTGGACTTCTATCTGTGACTGCGGCCCTAGCGTTCTTCCTGTCACGACCATCGCGCGAATGAGCGCAACGCGTGATTTCTAACTCACCCTTTACATCGCCGATTCGACTCAAGACGTTGCCTGATGACCCGGATTTCGTTGATACGAGTGCCATACTGAGGCTTTACACGTCAGACAATTGTAAGTCGCCCCTCCGTTGCTCGCCAAATGCTCACGATTCCGGCGATGGCCTCCCTCAAGCATCGATGCCCTCCCTCAAGCATATCGCGGCGCAGTGCGTGTCGCAACAGCATCCAGCCCGCACGCGGTGAAACCTAAATCCCGCAAGCGTACGGAGCCCGGGCCCCATCTGACTGCCCAGGACTCGTCCGATGCCAGGGCTGCGTCGGCTGGAGTGCGAACGTGCCTGCACAGTCGGGGATCGAGCGATCAGCCGGCCCGCGACTGGTTCGCGAGTGACTTGAGCCAGGTGCCGCATGGGACAAACTTAGAGCGGTTCACGCCTGCGTTGCATACGAGCCGGCTTGCCGGAACCAACCGAGAATGTCTTGGGGGGAGACCGACTTCAAGGCTTCGCCGATCGTCTCGACCAGATGAGCCTTGGTCCGCGTCGAGGCTCGCCGGAGGAACTCCTTGAACTTGGAAAACATCTCCTCGATCGAGTTCAGGTCGGGGCTGTAAGGCGGTAATGGCAGCACCGTCGCTCCGACTCGTTCGATCGCCTCTTGCACGCCGGGGGTAAAATGGGACGCGAGATTATCGAAGACGACGACATCTCCCTTGAGCAGCGCCGGGACCAGGACCTGCTCGACATAGGCCAGGAAGGTCTCGGCGTTCCTCGAACCAGATATTGCCAACGGGGCCCGAACTCCGTCCAGGCCCAGGGCCGCGATCACCGTCATCGATTCCCAGGAAGCGGGGGCCGGGTCGACGACCCGCTCCCCGCTGGGGGCTCGCCCGTAGCCGGGCGTCATCGCCGTGGTGACACCGGTCTCGTCCACGAAAACAAAGCGTCCGGGCTCGATCGGCTCCGCCTGCTCGCGGAACCATTCCCGCTCCTGCTGAACGTCGGGGCGGTCTCGTTCCTCGGCATGCTCGGTCTTCTTCTTGCGCGTGCTGCCCAGCGACTTCAGGCCCCTCCAGACGATCATGATGCTCCCACCGATGCCGAGGCGGTCTCGCAAATCCCGCAGGGTCGCATCGGGGCGTTCCTCGACGAGACGTCGGAGTTGTCCCATGCCGTCCTGATCGAGTGTGGGAGTGATCCCGCCACCGTGCGGTCGGGGTGCGATCGAGCCGGTCTGTCGGCGGAGTTGCAGCAGTCGCGTGATGCACGACACGTCGACTTTGAACCGTCGGGCGATCTGGCGACGCGAGCGTTCCTGATTATCGACGGCCGCGATGATCCGTTTCCGGAGATCGTTCGATAGGGGACGCATGGATCACCTCCTCTCGAACAATTGCCGTTCAAATCGTGTGCCATACGGAGGTGAACCGCTCTAAAGGCGATCGTTTCCCACCCGGAATGCAACGAAATCGCGCTGCGGATAAAAGGGAAGGTCGTCTGTTTCGAGCAGGTGCTCCTCCGCCTTAGCGAGCAATTCGGATTCACAACAGTGCTCGCGAAGGTTGCCGACGTGCGTTATTGCGACACCGCATTACGAGCGGCATTCGGCTCGGGATTGCAGTCAACCGAATCAAATAGCGTTGCTTGCCTGCAATCATATGCCAACAAAATACGTGGATTGCCAATGGATCTGCTCATGATCAGCTAACTACGTGCCAAGAAAGTTCGCCGAACCTGCCCCCAATAGCGCAACGCCGTCCCACGATCGTCAGTCCAACATGGCCGAGGATCGACAATGGGGCAGACAAAACAGGGACGTAGCGCAAGTCGACAGATGTCACAGAGTGGCCACCGGCATCAGACAGTCGTCGATATGCGGTACGTGCCCGTTGTGCGCCACGTCCCCGTTTTGCGCTCCCTCGATCCGCACGACTGGGATGAAATCAAGCAGCCTTTGCCATGCTCTGCCGATTTTTCAACATGGATCGATTCTGCCGATCGCGGCCCTCTGGGAATCTTGGATTGATGCAACAGATCGAGGGAAACGGCGCATTGTATGAGATGAGGGAAAGCCTGGGCGCGGGTTTCAGAGCGCGCACGAGAACGTCGTCGGATCGGCGCGGGGTCGTGTCGAGCGTGGATTCATTGCGGTTAAGCCCACTGCAACGGCCGGTGCTATCGGTGGGCCTTACGCCGCAGTGAGGCGTTCGGCGCCACCCTACAAGACTTCTCGTGCGCCTTTTCAGAAGCAAAGGTGCCGGCAAGAAGATCTTCGTCGACGGCGAAACTTCCACGAGCATCCTACTAACGAAGCCACAATTATATCGAAATTGCTGGAAATGGCGATGGATGGGTGGGATCAGTCAAGGCGACTATAAAGCGTCATGACAGCGACAAGAGAGCTGAGACCCCGGCACGGTCAAATACAGCGAAAACGAAGCCAATCAATTGCATCGAGCGTTCCGGAAGTGTCGATCGGTGGGATGGGAGCGGCCTTGGCGACGATAACGCCACATGAGAATGACCAGAACGAAGAGACGCGCGTCGCAGTCAAAAACGCAAAAACGAAGCCAATCAGTTGCATCGACGGTTCCGCGGGCAGCGATCGCAGGGAGCGGTCATTTTGGCGATAGCGCCACGAGAGAACGACCGGATGCAGGAGACGCGCACCGCAATCGAAAACGGCGAAAACGAAGCCAATCAATTGCATCGACAGTTCCGAGAGTGGCGATCGGTGGGACGGAGGCAGTCAGGGCGGCGGTGACGCCTCATGAGAGCGACCGAAAAGAGGAGTCGCACGCCGCGGCCGAAACGGCGAAAACGAAGCCAATTCATTGTAGCGACGGTTCCGCGAGCAACGATCGCAGAGGCTGGTTATGTTGACGATAGCCGCACGTGAGATTGACCACGGGGAAGAGACGCTCGTCGTAGTCAGAAACGGCGAAAAGGAAGCCAATCAATTGTATCGACAGTTCCGAGTGTGGCGATCGGCGGGTGGTGCAGTTATCATGACGATAAGGCCGCGTGAGGATGGCCTGAGGAAAGAGACGCCCGGCTCAGTCCAAATTGCGAAACGAAGCCAATTCGCATTTACAAACGTTCACAGCCTTGAACAGCGAGATTGACCTCGGAGAGATTACCCGTGCCACGATTGACTTCCTTCTGTTCCGGCGGCTTCCGAGGGCTGCTGTGCGTCGTCGCCGGGTTTGTTCTGATCGGCATCTCGGTCGCATCGGACGACGGCACGAAACCGCCCCCACGCGAGGCAGAGAAAGGAGGCGCTCCTCTCGTGCCGGAGCCGAAGCAGGTCGGTGGCGAGCCCGACGGAATCGTCCAGGTCGCCAATCTGATCTACGCCGGCACCAAGAGCAGCCAGTGCTTCTCGGACCATTTCTTGACGCAGGCTGAAAAAGACACCTCGATCTCAACCAGCAGGCGGTTTCACGCGGTCAAGCTCGGCTCGGAGGAGGTCTTCGGCTTCCCGCTCGTGATCATGACCGGCGAGGGCGAGTTCGCGCTCACCGACATCGAGCGCGAGAACTTGCGGCAGTACATCCAGGGAGGCAAGGTTTCCGGCTCCAGGACGGTGAACTTGAAGCGCAAGCCGGACCGGCTCCGCGCGACTGTCGGTCCCCGCGGGTCAAGTCGTCGCGCGGCTTATCGCGGTTGGCATGGCTTGAACCGACTCTCCGTTCCCAGTTCCGAGTCTTGAAATCAAGGATAGTTGGAAAGGTCGTTGCATGCCGTTGGCGAGCGTGTTATGTTGAGGCTCGCATCGGTCGGCTCGACCAGGGTGGGCTCGACATCTTGGAATCAATCATCGTGAAGGAGGCGTCCTCGATGGAGTCTCGACGGGCATTTCTCGGTCGCTGTGGGGCGGGTGCGGCGGCCTGGACTGCGTTGGGCGCCGGCGGCTGGTCGTCGCTGGCGAACGCGGCGGAGTTTGAGCCCAGCCGGTTCGGCGAGCTCGGTGCGTTCGCGATGGAGCGGGCCAAGGCGGCCGGAGCCTCCTACGCCGACATCCGGATCAACCGATACCGCACGCAATACGTTATGCTACGCGTCCAGGCCGATCGCGCCACTGGCAAGCCGGTCGAAGTGCCGATGGTGACCGACAACGGTTCGTTCGGCTTCGGGCTCCGAGTCTTGGCTGACGGCGCCTGGGGCTTCTCCGCCTCATACGAGGTGACTCGCGAGGCGATCGCCCGCGCGGCCGCCGAGGCCGTCGAAATCGCCAAGGCCAACGCGCCCGCTACGCCGCGAGCCGGTCCGCCTGGCTGCCACTCCCTCCTACCGCGACACCTACAGCACGAAGGTCGTGACCGACCCATTCTCGGTGCCCATCGAAGACAAGCTGGCGCTGCTCCGTTCGGCCGCCGAGCAGGCACGCAAGGTCTCGGGCGTGTTCTCGGTGATGGGGAACATCGAGGCTCGGCTCGAGGATCGATTCTTCGTCTCGACCGAGGGGAGCGTCATCGAGCAGCACATTTACCAGATCGCTCCCCAGATTACGGCGACGGCTGTCCAGTCCGGCCGCAAGGTCAAGTCGCGGTACTACCGGCCGCACTCGGTTTGCGCGGGGTACGAGGCCGTCGAGCGGGCCGACCTGGTCGGGCACGCCCATCGGATCGGCGAGGAGGCCGTCGCGCACCTGGCGGCGCCCTCGGTCTCACCCGGAGTCAAGGACCTCGTCCTCCTGCCGACCCATCTCTCGCTGACGATCCACGAGTCGATCGGCCACTCCACCGAGCTCGATCGCGCTCTCGGTTACGAGGCCAACTACGCCGGCACGTCGTTCCTGTCGACCGACAAGCTGGGCAAGTTCCGCGTCGGATCGGAGATCGTCAATTTCAACGGCGACCGGACCCGCCCCGAGAGCCTGTCGACCTGCGGCTACGATGACGACGGGGTCAAGACCCGCCAGTTCCCGATCATCAAGGCGGGGATCTTCGTGGGGTATCAGACGATCCGCGACCAGGCTCACTTGATCGGCCAAACCGAGTCGATGGGTTGCTGCTACGCCGACTCCTATGCCTCGGTCCCGTTCCAGCGCATGCCCAACGTCTGGCTCGAGCCGTCTGACAAGCCGGTGACGCTCGAGGATCTGGTCTCGGGCGTCGAGGACGGCATCCTGATCGACGGCCGCGGCTCGTACTCGATCGACCAGCAGCGGTACAACTTCCAGTTCGGCGGCGACGCGTTCTGGGAGATCAAGGGAGGGAAGGTCCGGGGCATGATCGCCGACGTCGCCTACCAGAGCCGCACGCCGGATTTCTGGGCCTCGTGCGATGGGATCGGCGGCCAGGCACTTTGGGAAAACGTCGGCCTCGACCGCGACGGAAAAGGCCAGCCCGGACAGATCAACGCCATGAGCCACGGGTGTGCCCCGGCTCGGTTCCGACGGATCAATGTATTAAGGACTGGGTGATATGAGCTGGACCAGCGAGCAGGCGCGAGCGCTGACCGACCGCATCCTGTCGTTTTCCAAGGCCCCGGAATGCGAGGTCTCGCTATCGAACTCGGCGACCGGGCACACCCGGTTCGCCGCCAACGACATCACGACCGCTGGTATGGCCCGGACCGTCAGGGTGGGGATCACCAGCCGCGGAGGGAGCAAAAGCGGCTCGACCACGAGCGACGAGATCGACGAGTCGTCGCTCCGCGACGCGGTGGCCCGGAGCGAGGCACTCATGGCCTCGGCGCGGCCCGATCCGGAGCAGGTCGAGGGGCTCGGCCCGCAGGACTATCCGCCGATCCCCGGCTTTGACGAATCCACCGCCGTCGCCGGCCCGATCCGTCGCCGGGACGGCGTCAAGGCGGCCCTCGACCGCGCCGGGGCCGTCAGCTCGACGCCTCGGGCTTCTTCGAGAACACCGCGCGTTGGGCGGCGATCGCCAACAAGAAGGGCAATTTCGGCTTCCACCGCTCAACGTCCGCCGAGTATTCGACGACGATGCGGACGGCCGACGGCACCGGCTCGGGCTATGCGTCGTTCGTATCCCCAAGGCTGTCGGACATCGACGCGGCGGCCCTCGCCGAGCGCGCTGCGACGAAGGCCGAGACGTCGGCCAAGCCCCGCGACTTGCCACCGGGACGCTACACGGTGATCCTCGAGCCCGCGGCAGTCGCCGACCTCCTCGGCTTCCTGAACTTCGCGCTCAACGCCGCGCACGGCCGACGAGGGGCGCAGCTTCCTCTCGAAACCCGGCGGCGGCAACCGGCTCGGTGAGAAACTCTTCGCCGACGCGGTGACTCTCCGCTCCAATCCATTTGACGCGCGCAACCCGGGTATGCCCTGGGTCGGCGGCGGCGGACACGGGTTCGGCGGCTTTGGCGGCGGCGGTGCGGGCGGACTGCCGGCCCGCAAGACGACGTGGATCGAGAACGGCGTCGTCAAGGCCCTCGTCGTCGACCGCTACTGGGCGTCCAAGACCAAGGTCGAGCCCGTCCCACTTTCCGGCGGCCTGATGCTCGAGGGTTCGAACAAGTCCCTCGATAACCTGATCGCCGAGACCGAGCGGGCGCTCTTGGTGACCCGGTTCTGGTATCTCCGGCCCGTCAACCCCGTGAACGTCACCGTCACCGGCCTGACCCGCGACGGAGTCTGGCTGATCGAGAAGGGGAAGGTCGTCCATCCCGTGAATAACTTCCGGTTCAACGAAAGTCCTGTCAACCTCCTGAAGAATCTCGAGGCGATGAGCGTTGCGGTCCCGGCCGGGGGCAGCGAGTTCTCGTCGATGATCGCTCCGGCGATCCGGGCGCACGACTTCCACTTCACGTCGAAAAGCGACGCGGTCTGACCGACCCCAGCGCGGTCCGTTTTCAGACGTTATCAGTTAGGAGATTTGATCAGCGGCCGGATCTCGATCTTGCGGAAGAAGATCTCAGCGCCTTCGGTCTGGAAAGTGAGTTTGCCCTTGGTTAGAGATGATTTCGTGCCGATGTTGACAACGTGGCCGTTGACAATGTTGGTCATCGAGTCGCCATCGCAGATGACTTCGATCCGGTTCCATTCGCCGAGTGGCTTCTCGACGTCGCGGCTCCCGCGAAAGCCGAGAACGTCCTTCCAGTGCGGGTCACGGCCCCACCAGTTATATCGCCCGGAGTTGCGTGTGACGGCTTTGCCGCCCTTCTCAAAGTAGAATTGCTTGTCCGGGCCGACCCGGGTCTCGCAAGTGAGGCTTGGCTTACCGACTCCGCCGACCATGAGCAAGTCGCCGCAGCCGCCTTCGATGATCTGGCACTCCTGCGACTCCATCCAGTTGCCGCCGGCCGCGCCGTCAGGCCCGACACAGTGAACCAGAATGCCCGAGTCGCGCGCGTTCCGCTTCCGAGGCGCCCAGGTTCGTTCGCCCCACTTCCATTCCGTGACCAGGTGATAGTCGTGGAACTCATCCTTGGTCGAGATGCCGCCGAATCCATCGCCCGAGATGTGGATCATGCCATCGTGGACCGTGAAGACCTTGGCCGGGTCGTCGTATTGATGGTCGTGGAGATAGGTATAGAAGCCGGTCAGGTCCTTGCCGTTGAACTGGAAGATCGGCTCGCCCGTCGAGATGGAGGGTAAGTCCCGGGCGAACTTGGGGACATCCTGGGCTTGGCTCGATATCGTCAGGTACCGAGGCACAGACGCTGACCATCAGCCAACCCATTCGAACATGGACAGGGATTGGGGTGTGCATGGCTCGAGCTCCGGCGATTCAGAGGGAGATGATCAAGCGGCGCTGGCGGTGGATCTTGGCCCCTTGCATCCGGCAGATCGCCTCGACCCTGGCGAGCGATTTCTCGTCCGGGCAGGCGATTGAAAGGACCATGCCCTGCCCTCCTTCGATCTGCTCCGGGGGAGTAACGCCCAGGCGGTCGTTGGGGACTCCCACCTGCATGAGGAGCTGGATCGCCAGGTTTCCCAAGGAGGAATTATGGAAGAAAGCGACGACCCGGGGTAGGTTCTCCCTGCATTGACCAAACCGGGCCGAATTTGCGGAGTTTCCATGACAAGTCACTCTCTCGTCGAATCGTTTCTGTTTGAATGAGCTGCCAAGTTTGACGTACTGCCCACCAATTCGCAAGCCGGCTCCGACTTCTCCGGCTCTGGCAAGGCCCACCGATCCGTGGCCAATCGCGGTCCTGGTTTGTTACGATGACTCCTGAATCAAGACGTGCACCAGGAGTCGTCCGCACCGATGTCAAACTTGTTCGCGAGCGTCATCGTCGCTTGGTTGGCCTTGGGGTTGGTGCCTCCGCTCGAGCCGTTGGGACGGTTTGATCCGAGATGGATTCCGGAGTCGTCGGGCATCGTCAAGAGCCGCCGTTATCCGGGCATTTATTGGGTCCATAACGACTCGGGGAATCCCCCCCTGCTCTTCGCAGTCCGAGAGGACGGCCGGATCGTCGGCCAGTTCCGGCTTGCGGTTCCCAACATCGACTGGGAAGACATCACGATCGACGACGAGGGGCATCTCTATATCGGTGACATCGGCAACAACTTCGGCAAGCTGCCGATTCGAGCGATCTATCGGATCGATGAGCCTGACCCCGCGGTGCCGCAAGAAAAGCCGCTGGCCATCTCGTCAGCGACCTTCTACGCGCCGCCCAGCGAAAACCGGTTCGACGCCGAAAGCCTGATCGTCGATCATGGAACCGCGACCTTGGTTGCCAAGTACCACGATGGCCGCGAAGCCGAGCTTTTCTCGGTCCCGTTGTCGCCGCCGTCCTCCTTGCTTCGGCCAGCCCGGCCTCGCTCGCTCGGCCCGCTGCCGGGCTTCACGGAGGCCGCGACGGGCGCCGCCCTGAGTGAGGACCGAACGCTGCTGGCGGTCTGTTCGGAGACGGTGACCCGTGTGTACCAGCGCGGTGAGGTAGTACCGTGGCGACTGCTCGCTGAGGTCCGGTACGAGGCGATCCCCGCGGAAGGAATCGGCTGGGATGGGCGTAGCCTGGTTCTGGTTGCCGAGGGGCGGGGGCTGTTCCGCCTGTCGGAGACCAACTGGCGTGCCGCGGCCGAACGGCGAACGTCTCAGGATCGCAAACCACCGGAAGCGAAGTGATCGTGATGTCCGAACCGCGCGACGTGGTGATCGTGGGAGGAGGCGTGATCGGCCTGGCGGTCGCTTATGCCCTGGCGTGCGAGGGGATCCGGCCGACGGTGCTGGATCGTCGCGAGCTGGGTCGCGAGGCGTCTTGGGCGGGCGCCGGCTTGATTCCGCCGGTCGGTGACCGTGACTCCAAGCAGCCGATGGTCGGCGCTGCGGTCCTGGAGCGCGCGGCTCTATCCCGTTTGGTCGGCCGCGCTGCGGGAAGAGACGGGGCTGGACAACGGCTATCGCCGAACCGGCGGAGTCGACGTGGCCTGGACCGAGGACGAAGAACGCGAGCTACTGGCCACGGCCGGTCACTGGCGGGCCGAGGGGATCGCCTACGAACGGCTCCCGCCAGGTGACTATAGCAGGGTCGAGCCGGCGCTCAATCCGGAGCTGAGAGCCGTCTATTATCTGCCGGACCGGGCCCAGGTCCGCAACCCGAGGCTGCTCCGCGCCTTGATGGCGGCTGTATCGCGTCGCGGCGGCCGGCTCAAGCCGTTCCACGGCGTGGAGGGATTTGATATCCATCGCGATCGGGTCGCGGGAATTCGGACTACCACGGGATATCTACCGTGCGGCACGGTCGTCATGGCGGCCGGCTCATGGTCGGGGCAGTTGCTCGAGCCGATCGGCGTGAATGCTCCCACGCCGCCGCTCAAGGGGCAGATCGTGCTCCTGCGTGGTGAAGCGCCGTTGCTCGGTCGAATTGTCGAGTACGGCAAGAACTATCTCGTCCCGCAGCGATGACGGCCGGGTGCTGGTTGGGGCCACCGAGGAAAACGTAGGTTTCGACACGCGTCCGACCGCGCTGGCTACTCGTGATTTGCTCGAGCTTGCCTTACGGCTTTGCCCGGTCTTGAGTCAGGCCGAAGTCGAAGCGACCTGGGCTGGCCTGCGGCCGGGGAGCGTCGACACCAAGCCTTACATCGGCAAGGCGCCTGGGTTCGAGAACCTGATCGTTGCCACCGGCCACAAACGCGCCGGCTTACAGCTCGCACCAGCGACCGCGGAACTCGTCACTGATATGGTGCTCGGCCGTCCGCCTCGGATCGATCTTGATGCGTTCCGGCTCGATCGAGAACGGGATTCGAACACGGACGAGGTCTTCCGGTCGTGAGGCAAAGATCGGATCAAGCGGAACCCTGGAACCGGGCATTCACCCATGCAAGGTGCTCGGGCCGGAGTGCTGGAATGATCGGGGCTTCACCGTAGCGAACTACTCGGAAATACGGGCCTTCGTCATAGGCTCGATCGAAAACGGATTGCAATGACAAGGGAACATCGGAATCACCAGGCAGGAGGGGAATGGCGATTCCGGGCAGTTTTTGTTCCAGTTGGATGGGATAAACAAAATAATCTGCGGGTTGGTCGAAGCGGTGAACGCAGACGTGATAATCAAACGGACCTGTCTTTTCAAGGGCCAGCTCACGAGGTACGGCCGTCGTGTGCGTCCCGCCCCGGAGCAAGTCGACCTCGATCAAATGCGTCTCGCCAGCGAGCACCTCGCGCTGCTTGTCGAGATATGATTCCCGCCCCGGGTTGCCGGGGGTCTTGTTGGCCGGACTGAGAATCTCGATCGCGGCGACAAGCCGATCGTCCGATCCATCCCGTCGGCGGATCTCGACGAATGGCTCCCGGAACGGGCCATCTGCAATCGTCTCAACCGCGACGATCACGGGATCGGCCAGATCAACCGGCTCGGCGAGCGCGACGCCTCCGCCGATCCTCGCCAGCGGGAACTGCCGCGTCCGGAGTGCAGCACGTCGGCATCGGGTTCGATCGACTTATGCGTGTACTCGAGCCACACGCGTTGGGTAGATTTGGCGTAGTATGGCGCAGGCAGACGCCGCATCAGCGTGCCAACGAGGAACGTAATCATCGCGTCGTGAAGACCCGGGAACCAGTCCGGGCCTTCTAGATAGGGATCCATGCCTGGAAACGGTGAGGGCATCGTTGAAACTCCGGCAACGATCGATCGAACTGCAAGATCCTGCTCGCGACACGTCGATTATACCGGATCGCCCTGGCCCACGGCGACAACGAGCACCTTGCCGGCGGCGGCCAGGCCGAGTGCGACATTCTGTCCGCCGAGCCGGCAGACGAGCGCGCCTGACTCAGGCCGATTCTCGATCAAATCGCCCGTGGCATTCAGATCCAGTCCGCATTCGCTCAGGTAGCGAAGGAACGCCGGGTCCTGGTCCATGACCCGGACGACGCGAAAACGCTGGCCCGGCTGACATCTGGCGAGTGGGATTCCCGGTGTCTCGGCGAGCGATCCATCGGCGCGGGGGATCGGATCGCCGTGAGGGTCGACGGTTGGATAACCCAGATAGGCGTCGATTCGGTCGACCAGCCGCTCTGACGCGGCATGCTCCATATGCTCGGCCTCCTCATGAACCTCATCCCACGACATCGTGAGCGTCTCGGCGAGGAACCGCTCGAGCAAGCGATGCCGGCGGATGACCTTCATCGCCAGCCGCTGGCCCGACTCGGTCAGGCGGGCTCCCTCATACGGAGTATAAGTGGCCAGGTTGGCTTCCGAGAGCGTTTTGAGCATGCCGGTGACCGTGCCGGGCGAGACATTGAGTGCCTGCGCCAGCTCACCGGTCCCGACCGGGCTACCGGTCGGATCGCGCGCGGCGATCAGGGCGATCGTCTTGACATAGTTTTCGACGGTCAAGCTGGGCACGACGCGATTCAGTCTCCCGATCTGACGAGGGACGATGATGCGGCAAGTCATCCGACGCCAGATCGGCAAGTTATCTACGCGCGCAGGGAAAGAGGAAGACGCCGGTGGGAGTCGAACCCACTTGAACCGGGTTGCAGCCGGTGGCCGTGCCGTCTGGCTCCAGCGTCATGCAACGTAGACGCACTTTCTGCCGGCGATGTTCGCGCAAAGCCCGGCGTTCGAGGAAAGCGAGTGTACCGCTAATAGTGTATATTACATCAGTATAGCACGGGAGGGGAAAGTGATGAACTCCATCGGGTCGCGCTTGCGCCTGCCGGTTGGCCGGGATGAGGAGCGGCGGTCAATCTGTGACCAATTTCGTGATTCCGAGAAACAAAGTGTGACGGCGTGCACCCGTCGCGCCCGGTTGCAGCGGTCTAGCCGCGCGGCTGAGAATCAGCGACGCTTCGCGCCGCAACAAAACTTGTATTTTTCACCGCTATTACACGGACACGGTGCGTAACGATCGGTCCCAGGGTACTTTTCGGCTGGCGCCGCCTTTGTCGGACCCGCTGGCAGCGAGGGGCCACTTTGCGAAGGGGCATGGGGAACCCGCCGATGCATCAGCGGGAACATCTCGTGATGCCGCTGGATCATGGGGACGAGGACGGAACGCCGAAAGTCGTCGAATTCCTCGTCATCCATCTTGAGAGTTTGCTGCGTCTCGGTGAACGCCGCACTCCGATCGTCCTCCGGTAACAGCGCGAGGTTATAGCACAGTTGGCTAATCGCGAATGCCTTGTTCAACTGCTCGTAAGAACCATCGGTTTGATCGAGCAATGGCTTCGCGAACGCCGCAAATGCTTCTGCAATGGCGCCCATGTCCAGGTTCCTCCATGTTGTTGCACCAAACGACTGTCGACCTGCGACGAGCCGAAGCCCGTAAGAGGCGCGATGGTCGTCGCTGTCGTATGCGGTAATTCTACCGCGGCCAGGATGCAAAATGAACGAAAACCTCGGCAAAATGAAAGATAGGAAACCGGGCCGAGCGCGACCGGAGGTTGCTTAACTCAGGTCGAACAAACTGGCGCCGTAACTGGTTCGGTCGCTATGCTGCGGCTGTGTCGGCCAAATGCGCGGACAGTCCATCGAGAATCTTGCCCCAGCCTTCACGTCCGCTTTCGAGCCACTCCGGTAGAACTCCCTCATGGGTCAGCGTCAATTCGCATCCCGTCGGTAGCGGTTTGAGATCGATACTGACGCGCGTCATTTGGGCCGAGAACTTCGGCACTGAGAAGGTGAAGACAAGTCGGCGCGGGCGGTCGATCTCAAGGTAGGTGCCGATATGCTCGACATCATCACCATCGCGGCGAGTGATGTTGAAGGAGCCCCCAACGCGGGCGTCGATGTCCACGCGCACCAACTGTCCCGTCGGCGTGGCGAAAAGGAATTTGCTCGCCTTGGCAGGATCGAGCCAGGCGTCGAAAACACGTTCGATCGAGAAATCGAAGCGGCGCGTGATGACGATCGTTCCAGGATTCTCGGCCGTCATTTCGGTTTTCCTTTCTTGTCGGGTTGTTGGGTTAAAGCGGCATCTTCAGCCTTCAGCAGCTCGTCGAGTGCATCGAGCCGGGCCGACCAGAAAGCACGCGACTTTTCGATCCACGCCGACACCTGCTCGAGCGGTTCAGAATTGAATGACACGAAGTGTTCACGCCAGACACGACGGCGACTCACCAGGCCGGCTCGCTCCAGAATGCGGATGTGCTTCGACACCGCGTTGAGCGACATGGCAAAGGGCTTGGCAAGCTCCGTGACGCGCAATTCTGTCTGCATCACTCGCTCGAGTATCGCCCGGCGCACAGGATGAGCCAGCGCAGTGAGCGTGAGATCGAAGTACTTCTGCCGCTCATTCAACTTCATGGTTTAATGATAGGAGCCTCAGCGTGCCGCCGTCAAGAAGTCGAAGGCGAATCGGTTGAGCCTGAATTCGCTTGCTGTTCGACCCAGGCGCGCGCGGCTGCGGACTACATCGGACCTAAGTATTCAGGGGCCATAGGAACATCAAAGTGCTACAAGTCGTAACATGTTGTGAAATCGCAATGCTTCAATGGGAATCCGCCGCGACGATTCCTCATTCTCATTCAACCCTTATACGACACCACCGCCTGTTGCGTCGTCGGCGGAAGAGCGTGGAATTCGCTGCGCAGGAACCCGGCCCGGGCAAAAATCAGCCTGCAATTCCGCAAACGTGTAAGCGTCGCCGTGGGCTGTGGTGGCGAGCATCACGAGCGCGAAGTTGGCCGTCGATGGTGGCGTGATGCGATCGGGCTCGGGAATGAATTCCAGCGTAATGGCTCGGCCACCCGGTGCGAGAGCCGCGTACGCTTTGGCCGCCAACTGCTCACAGGTCGGCACGTCGAAGTGATGCAGAAAGTTTGTCAGTAGCACGATGTCGTACGGGCCGCCCCAAGCAACGTCGAAGGCACTCCCTGGACGCAACGTATGCCGCTCGGCAACATCTGCCCGACGAGCATTCTCCGCTGCGACCGCCAGCACATTTGGCCAATCCAGCGGCGGTGACATGAGCTTGGCGATAGTGATCCGCGATCGTAATGCCGAACAACCCGTGCCCCGCGGCGACATCGAGCACGCGCAGCGGTTGCCCGGTATCTCCGCCGACCAGGCCCGCAAGCAACTGGGCCGGCATCTGCATGAGCGGAGCCATCGCGCGAGCGAACTCAACCCAGATCGGGTTGTCGTGGGAGACGGTTCCCTCGTCGGAAACCGCCGTGCCGCCCCGCCGCACGGCCGCCGTCAGTTGTTGAAAGCTCTCCCTCAATCCGGGCGCGAGCATGAAACTAACCGCGCCGCCCAGATAGGCCGGCGACTCGCGATCGAGAAACACCTTTGCGTCGGCGGTGAGTTCGTAGCGGTCGCCGTGCTTGTGAAGGAAGCCGATGATGGTGAGATAGTCTGCCAATATGCGGATGCCCCGCGGCGCGGCCTGGCACGCATCGGCTAGCTCGGTCGCCGTCTGGCGCCCGGCAGCCACGAGCGAGAACAAATCAAGTTCGATGGCCGCCCGGAGAGCTTCGGTACGCTGATAGGCGCTGATCGTGTCGAAAAACAACGCGGGGGATGGTCCTTGGGGGGGCATTGCGTCTCCTGAGTCTATGTTTCTGAAGCACAGTCTACGGCTCAGGATCGATTATACGAAACGGGCGAAACCACGAAAACCGTCGAATGTTGTCGGTTGTGCCCTGCGTAAAGGCAAGACATTCGGCTTGACGGCGCACGTTGGCTGGCGAACGGCCGGAAACGCACCACCGATTCCGTGTGTCCACCGCCGATCGCGCAGGTTCAAACCAGGGATGGCAGGGGACAGCTCTGTCGCGCGTCGGTCTCATCGCGAGCGTGGTGTGTCGGGCCAACGGGCACGGAATCTCTTGGCGGGTGTGTGCCCGCGTCTGCGTGCCCGTTTTCAACTCGCGCCGAAACGGACTCTGGTGAGCCCCGTTCAACCGTATGCGGGCGGCATTGATGGGAGCGACGGGCCAGGGGTGACGAGGGCCGAGCGGCGGGGATGTACAGCCGGCGTGACGCATGCGATAATATACTCGTCGCGACGCTCCCCTCGCGACCGGGGCTGCGTGGCCGTGGTCGAACGTGCCGGAGATGACGTCGTGCACACGGAGCCTCACCATGGCCGCCGCCGCCGACCGCCATCTGCTTTTCGGATTGCTCGCACTTCAGAACGGGCATCATCAACCAGGGTCAGCTCGTGGCCGCATTTCAGGCGTGGACGCTCGACAAGTCAAGAGTCTGGCCGACCACCTGGAATCCCGCGGCGACCTGACCGGCCGCCAGCGGGCCTGCTGGAGGCGACTGGCCGACGAGCACCTCGAAGCACACGGGGGCGACGTCGAGCAAGAGCCTGGCCGCCGTACCGGCCAACCGGCCACTACGCGCCAGACTTGGCGGAGCTCGGCGAGCCCGAGATCGAGGCCACACTCGCACGGGTCGCCCGGAGCAAGGACGGCAAGGCCACCGATACCGAAGACGAAGACCCCGAGCGCACCGGCACCTTTTCGGTGGGCTCGGCCACGTCCGAGGGCCAGCGGTTCCGCATCTTGCGGCCGCATGCGCGGGGCGGCCTGGGCGCCGTCTTCGTCGCCCTCGACGGCGAGTTGCACCGCGAGGTCGCGCTAAAGCAGATCCTCGAAAAGCATGCGGACGACCCCGTCAGCCGGCAGCGGTTCATCGCCGAGGCCGAGATCACCGGCGGGCTCGAGCACCCCGGCGTCGTCCCCGTCTACGGCCTGGGCACGGATGCCGGTGGCCGTCCGTACTACGCCATGCGGTTCATCAAGGGCGACTCGCTCAAGGAGGCGATCGCGCGGTTCCATGAGGACGAGGCGCTCAAGGCCGAGCCCGGCCGCCGGTCGCTGGAACTGCGCAAGCTGCTGCGGCGTTTCACGGATGTCTGCAACGCCATCGACTACGCGCACTCCCGCGGGGTGATCCACCGCGACATCAAGCCGGCCAACATCATCGTGGGCAAGCACGGCGAGACGCTGGTGGTGGACTGGGGGCTGGCTAAGGCCATTGGCCGGGCAGACCCATCGGTCGGCGAGCAGACGATCGCCCCCTCCTCCTCTGGCTCAGCGGAGACCCTGCCTGGCAGTGCCCTGGGCACGCCGGCCTACATGAGTCCCGAGCAGGCGCGAGGGGACCTCGACCGTCTAGGTCCGCGGTCGGATGTCTACGGCCTGGGCGCCACACTCTACTGTCTGCTGACCGGTAAACCGCCATTCGACGGCGACGACATCGGTGCCATTCTCCGTTCCGTGCAGGCAGGTGAGTTTCCACCACCGCGCCAGCGTGACCCTTCGATCGACAGGGCCCTGGAAGCGATCTGCAAGAAGGCGATGGCACTCCAACCTGTTGATCGCTATGCCTCGCCCAAGGTTCTTGCCGACGACCTCGAGCGGTGGATGGCCGACGAGCCAGTCACGGCCTGCGCGAGCCGTTGTCGCGGCGTGGCCGGCGCGGGCCAGGCGCAACCGAACAGCGGTCACGGCCGCTTTGGTGGCACTGGTGGCCGGCCTCGTTGGACTGGGCGCGGTGGCAACTGTACAGGCGCGGGCCAACGGCGAGCTGCGAGCTGCCAACACCGAGGTCAAGCGAGTCAATTCTGACCTGGCTGCCGAGAAGGCCCGGGTGCAAGAGCGCTACGACCTGGCGATGGACGCAATCAAGACCTTTCACACAGGCGTCAGTGAGGATTTTCTGCTCAAGGAAGAGAAATTCAAGGACCTGCGCGACCGGCTGCTGAAGTCGGCCAGCGACTTCTATGGCAAGCTGGGCGCGCTCCTGAAGGGCCGGTCGGACATGGCATCGCGACGAGCGCTCGGGCAGGCGAACTTCGAACTGGCCGAGCTCACGACGAAAGTCGGCCGCACGGAAGCTGCGCTGGCGGCGCACCAGCAGGTGCTGGAGTACCGCCAGGCCATGGCGGCCGAGCCAGGGGCGGACGACGAGTCGCGGGCCGAGGTCGGACGCAGCTTGCTCGCCGTCGGTGAACAGCAGGAAGAGATCGGCAAGACGGCCGAGGCCGAGGCCTCATACGCGGAGGCGAGGCGCAATCTGATCGCGGTGGTGGCGTCCCAACCGGGCGTCACGGCGTACGTGGCTAACCTCGCCACCGCGGAGAGCCGGCTGGGATGGTTGTTCTCGAAAACGGGCCAATCAGACGAAGGGCTCCGTCTGTTGGAGCAATGTCGCGACGCTCGTGCAAAGCTAGTGGAAGCCAACCCAAACGTCGACGAGTTCCAGTCAGGCCTCGCGAGTATTCACAACGACATCGGCTTCGTGCTGGTGCAGACTGGTAAGCCTGCGGCGGCGCTGGAGTCGTACAGCCAGGCAATGGCTATCCAGCAGCGGCTGGCTGACGCCAACCCTGGGGTCACGCGGTTGCAGAATGACCTGGCGAGAACCCACACCAACACCGGCCATCTGATGCGGAATACCGGGAAGACGGTCGCATCGCTTGAGTCGCACAGCAGGGCGGCAGCGATCCAGCAGAAGCTAGCCGACGCGAACCCCAACGTCTCATTGTTCCAGAGCGACCTGGCTATCAGCCACAACAGTATCGGAAACATACATCGCGATACCGGGAAGACGGTGGAGTCGCTTGAGTCGCACGGCAAGGCGCTCATGATCCAGCAGAGGCTGGCAGACGCCAACCCCAGCGTTACCCGGTTCCAGCGCGAACTGGCGTGGACCCACAACGCCATCGGCCTCCTGCTGCGGGATAAGAGCGAGCCGGCGGCGGCCCTGGCGTCCTACGGAAAAGCGCTGGCGATTCAGCAGACGCTGGCCGACGCCTACCCGACCGTCACCCGGTTCCAGAATGAATTGGCGATCAGCCAAACCGACATTGGTGAGCTGCTACGGCAGACCGGGGAGAGTGCAGCGGCCCTGAACTCTTTTCGCAAGGCGCTGGAAATTCAGCAGAAGCTGGTGGACGCGAATCCCAGCGTCACCGGATTCCAACGCGAGTTGGCGACCATCCATAACAGCATCGGGAACCTGCTCCGGGATATCGGTGAGCCGCAGGCGGCGCTTGCGTCGCACGGAAGGGCGCTGGCGATTCAGCAGAAGCTAGTGGACGTCAACCCGAGCGTTACCAGCTTTCAGAACGCTCTTGCCTGGAGCCACAAATCCATCGGCGGGCTGCTGCGGATACCGGCAAGCCGGCCGAAGCCCTGGAGTCATTTGGAAAAGCGTTGGCGATTCAGCAGAAGCTGGTGGACGCGAATCCGAGCGTCACTGGGTTCCAGAACGCACTCGCGGAATTTCTCCTCAGCACCGGATTCCTCCTCGCAAAGATCGGTAGGCTGAACGAGGCCTTCGACCTCTACGTCCGTGAAGAGGCGATCAGAAAGGCGCTCCTCGACAAGGACCCCACTCTCCCGGACTATCAGAACGGACTGGCTTCCTGCCAAACCAACATGGCCGAGGTTCTGATCAGGACCGGCCGTCTCGTCGAGGCTCGGCTGATGTGCGACCGTGCGATCGCGACCCTGGAAGCCCTGGTCAGGGACCATCCTGAAATCCTGTACTACCGCGGGGTACTGGCTGAAATCCTGCTCCGCGACGGGCAGGTGCGTGCCGGCCAGGGGGATCCTGCCGGGGCGGCCCATGCCTGGGGGAGATCCCTGTCGATCTACGACGGCATGCGTTCCCTGACCGGCGAGCAGATGTTTTTCCGGGCGTGCTGCCATGCCTGTCTGTCTGGCTTCGCCGGCCGCGCAGGATTGAGCATCTCGGCTGATGTTAAGCCCGTCGAGGCCGACCTGGCCATGCAATGGCTGCGCCGGGACGTCGCCGCAGGCTACCGTAGTTTCGAGGCGTTCAGAAACGAGTCCGGGCTCAACCCAATCCGCTCACGGCCCGACTTCCGGCTCCTGATGATGGACCTGGCCTTTCCGGCCGAGCCGTTCGTCCGCGGCGACTGAGGCTCTCGGCCACTCACAAGTCTGATTGGATTCTTTCAGGCATGGTTCACGAGGAGATTAGCGGTGCGGGTGGCTTGCATCGGCGGCAGCGGAGTCTGGATGTCGTCTGTCGCTCCGCGAAAGAGACCTCGCCTTGCTTCTGCCACCCCGCGATCGATTGAACAGGAAACCACAGCCACGACCCGACCAGTCTGTTGAGGGCTTGCCATCCGAGGACGGCAGGTCCACGTCCTTCAGGACACGATCAAGACCAAGTATTCACAACCCCAGCCCATGCCAGTTCGTCTTCCATCCTAAAATCCCGAACGGCGACGCAGTAACGGCTTGTCTAGGCTCGGAATCGTCGTTACTACTGTGTATCGCGAGGAATCGAACTCGTCACCGAGCACCGGGTCGGACCGGATGCTTGTACCTTGGGAAACGTTATCACGCATGGACCCATCGCTGCTGAAAAATGCCGGCGAGCAGGCGGCGCGGAACCTGTCGATTTTCGCGCCGGTATCGCCGCCGGCGGAATCGATACGGAACCTGTCGATCCTGGTATTCGCGATCACCGGGTTCATCTTCGTCGTGGTGGAGGGAGTGCTGCTCTACTGTATCGTGCGCTCCCGCCGTCGCATTCGTGGCGAGACGACCGAACCGCCTCAGGTTTACGGCAGCAAGCCGATCGAGATCGCCTGGACGGCCGCACCGGCCTTGATCGTTTTCATCCTCACGCTGGTCACGGCCCGATCGCTTTGGGAGGTCAACATCGAACCGCCGGCCACGCCGCGGGCCAACGATCAGTCGCTGTTCGTCACGGTTGTCGGTCGCCAATGGTGGTGGGAATACACGTACGAATCTTATAACGGCAAGAAGCTCGGCTTCATCACGGCGAATGAGCTGCACATCCCGGCGAGCGAGCCAGGCGCGTGCGCGTCCGGTTTATTTGACTTTGAAGTCGGCGGATGTCTGTCATAGCTTCTGGGTTCCCCGACTGGCGGGGAAGACCGACCTGATCCCGGGCCACCCCAACTCCCTCTGGTTTCAGACCGAGCAGACCGGCCTTTTCCTCGGCCAATGTGCGGAGTATTGCGGGACCCAGCACGCGAATATGCTCTTACGGGTGGTCGTCGATTCGCCTCAGGACTTTGAAAAATGGCTGGAACATGAAGCGAGCCCGGCCCTGGACGACCCTGCCGTGGTTAACGGCAAGGCAACCTTTCTGGCTCAGACGTGCGTCAACTGTCACCGAGTGCGTGGAACCTCGGCGCGCGGCACCTATGCGCCGGACTTGACGCACTTGATGAGCCGCCAGACGCTTGCCGCGGGAATGGTCCCGAACACAACCGACGAATTGCGACATTGGGTCGACGATCCGCAACAGGTCAAGCCGGGATGTCTGATGCCGGCCTTCGGCCTCAGCGGAACCGACCGAGACTTGATCGTCGCGCTATCTGATGACGCTCCGCTGAACACCAATCCTTAGCGAAGGGGACAGGAATGTCTGTCGCCGAGCGAGCAGTGGAACCGGCAAGCCTGCCCTGGACGGCCGTGCTTCACGACTGGGTCAGCACCGTCGATCACAAGAAGATCGGCATCCTTTACGTGCTCATGAGCCTGGTCTTCCTGTTCATCGGCGGCTTCGAAGCGATCTTGATGCGCTGGCAGCTCGTTTACCCGCGCAGCCAGTTCCTCGGCCCGACGCGTTCAACCAGTTGTTCACGATGCATGGCACCACGATGGTCTTCTTCGTGGGGATGCCGATCCTGATCGGCATGGGCAACTACCTGGTGCCGCTGATGATCGGGGCACGTGACATGGCTTTTCCGCGGCTGAACGCGCTGGGGTTCTGGGCGACCCTGTTTGGCGGCATCTTGGTCTATTCCAGCTTTGCGACCGGAGGCGCTCCCGCCATCGGCTGGTTCGCGTATGCGCCCTTGACGGAGCGGACCTTCGCCCGCGGCTCGGCCACCGACTTGTGGGCACTTGGACTGATCGTCAGCGGCGTCGGCACGACGACGGCGGCTGTGAACTTCATCGCCACGATTCTGGGGATGCGTGCTCCGGGCATGACCATTCGCAAGGTCCCGTTCTTTTGCTGGACGATGATCTGGACCTCGATGCAGATCCTGCTGGCCATCCCCCCATTGACGGCCATCCTGGTGATGGTCCTGCTCGACCGGCAGCTGGGAGCCCACTTCTTCGACGTGGCCAACGGCGGCTCGGCCATGTTGTGGCAGCATCTGTTCTGGTTCTTCGGGCATCCCGAGGTCTATATCCTGATCCTGCCGGTGTTCGGCATGGTCTCCGAAGTGATCCCCGTCTTTTCGCGCAAGGTGCTGTTCGGCTACGAGTTCATGGCCGTCGCCACGATGGGGATCGCCTTCATCAGCCTGGGTGTCTGGGCGCACTATATGTTCGCGGTGGGGATGAGCCGGACCCTCGACCTCGCCTTCGGTATCTCCAGCCTGTTGGTGTCGATCCCGACCGGGATCAAGTTCTTCAACTGGCTGGCCACGATGTACGGGGGCCGGCTTTCGCTGGCCTCGCCGATGCTATTCGCCTGCGGCTTCCTCTCGCTGTTCCTGATCGGCGGCCTGACGGGAATCATGCTGGCGACCGTGCCGTTCAACTTTCAGCTCACGGATAGCTATTTCGTGGTCGGCCACTTCCATTGGGTCCTGATCGGCGGCACACTGTTCGGCACCTTTGCCGGGATCTTTTACTGGTATCCCAAGGTGACCGGGCGGATGCTCTCGGAGCGGCTCGCCCGTTGGCAGTTCTGGCTGCTTTACGTCGGCTTTCTCCTGACGTTCGGGCCGATGCACGTCTCCGGAATGCTCGGAATGCCCCGGCGGATTTACACCTACGATGTGGACCGAGGGTGGGCGATCTGGAATCAGCTCTCGACGCTCGGGGCATTCGTTCAGGTCCCGAGCTTTGTCATTTTCGGATATAACGTCGTTGCTTCGCTGTGGAAAGGCGAGCCCTCGGGCGATGACCCATGGGACGCATGGACATTGGAGTGGACGACAACCTCGCCACCTCCCTCGTACAACTTCGAGTCGATCCCGGTGGTCGCGAGCCGGCGCCCGCTTTGGGACTTGAAGCACCCTGACGACCCGGACTGGCGATACGAATGATGCGGGGACACGACGTGACCGAGACCAACCTCACACCACATGGCAACCATCGATCCCAACCGGGTCGATATGCCGCGGCCGCCGCACGCCGCCGCGACGGGAAGGCAACTGAGCGCACCCGAGTGGGGCATGATCAGTTTCCTGGTCTCGGAGGTCGCACTGTTCAGTACCTTGATCGTGGTGTACCTGTCCTACCTCGGACGCGACACGGTCGGCCCGACGCCGGCGGAGGCGCTCTCGCTGCCGCTCGTCGTGTGCACGACGCTCTGTCTGTTGTCGAGCAGCGTGACGATCCACCTGGCCGAGCAGGCCTCGCGGTTGGGCAATCACGCGCGGTTTCGCCGGTTCTGGGCAGCCACGATCGCCCTGGGCCTGATCTTTCTGCTGGGCACGGCCTATGAGTGGCGCGAGCTGATCGTCCGGCACCAGCTCACGATCAGCCGTAACCTCTTCGGCACCACTTATTATACGTTGGTCGGATTCCACGGCCTTCACGTGACCGCCGGAGTCGTGGTGATGCTGGTTGTCTTTGGCCTTGCGTTGGTGCGCCGGATGAGCCTGGAGAAGGAGCTCGGCGTCGAGCTGGTCTCCTGGTACTGGCATTTCGTGGATGCGGTCTGGGTGGTGGTCTTCACGGTCGTTTACATATTCGGCAGATAGTTGATTGATTGACTTCAAGCCGAGGTTGCCAGGAATGTCCAGCGATCCGCAAGCGATACCGAAACTCGAAGCAACGGCCGAGCCGGACTCGCTGTCGATGCCCCGGCCGACGGTTGCGCCGATGGTGGTCGCGCTGGGCCTGGTCTTGCTCGCCGTGGGCGTGGCCACGAGCCCGGCGTTCCTCGTCGTGGGCACGATCTTTCTCGTCTCGGGGTTATGCATCTGGGTCGGGCAGCTCCTGCCGGGCCTGGGCCATATGCACGAGCCGATGGCCGAGCCGTCTCAGCGCCCGAGGCCGGTGATCGGCGTGTCCGGGACTGTGGAGCAACTGCGATCGGGCATGCCAGGGTACCGGCTGCGGATGCCCGCGGAGGTTCATCCGATCTCGGCCGGGTTCAAGGGTGGGATCATCGGGGGCCTGGTGATGACGGTGCCGGCATTGACCTACGGCGTGCTGAGCGGCCACGGTCTCTGGTATCCGGCAAACCTGCTGGCTGGGATGGTGTTTCCCTCCGTCGATCGGTTGTCGATCGCTGAGCTGGAGCAATTTCGATCTTCGTTGCTGCTCTGTAGCCGTCGTCATACACGCCGTCAATTCGATGGTATTCGGCATGATCTATGGCGTTCTCCTGCCGACCTTACCGCAGATCCCGCGACCCTTGGCGTGGGGAGGGCTCCTAATCCCGATGCTCTGGACAGCCGTCAGTTTCGGGCTGATGGGACTTGTCAATCCGCTGCTGTACAAGAACGTCGACTGGCCGTGGTTCATCGCCTCGCAGTTCGTGTTTGGAGTCGTGGCCGCCCTGACGATCATGTGGGCCGCGAAGCTTCGCTCGATTACAAGCGGTCTGCTGGCTGGCTGCATCGGCGGCCTGTTGATGCCGATTCCTGCCGTCATCTGGAGCGTTTCGAGCGGTCATGGGATCTGGTATCCGGCCAATCTTCTGGCTGGCATGGTCTTGCCCAAACTGGACCGTATGCCGCTGGAAGAGTTGAGCCAGTTCCACGCGGATTGGCTGGCGATCGCGATTGTCATTCATGTTGCGATGTCGATCGGAATCGGGCTGATCTTCGGGTCTGCTCTTGCCCAGGCTGGGGCCGATCCCCACTCCGTTGGCTTGGGGGGGCGTCCTGATGCCGCTTGCTCTGGACGGCCGTGAGCTTTGGGCTGATGGGGATCGTCAACCCCCTGCTTCAGGAACGGGTCGATTGGCCCTGGTTCATCGCTTCGCAGTTCGTGTTCGGCCTGGCGGCGGCAATCGTCGTGGTTCGCTCGGAAAAGGTTTACATTCCTCCCGCGGGTCGCGGACCGGACAGCGTGGAAACGTTCATCGCCGGGTCAGCGGGAGATCAGCCATGATCGGACCGGGCATGTCGCGAATCGGACGGAGTCTGTATCCCGAGGCAGCTGGTCGGTGGCTCTGGCCGCTCCTGCCAATTCTGGCGCTGGGCTGTGATCGCATCGACCAACGGCACGCCGCGAACCGGCCTGTGCCGGCCGATCGCGTCGTCGACTTCGCCGTCCTTTACAAGGAAAACTGCGCCGGCTGCCACGGAGCCGACGGGATGCTCGGGCCCGCGCTCCGCTGAACGACCCGACCTTTCTGTCGATCGTGCCGGATGCTGTCGTGTTGGGCCTGATCTCCGGAGGACGGCCGGGTACGCCGATGCCCGCCTTCGCTCGGAACAAGGGAGGGCCACTCACCGACGACCAGGTGAAAGCGATCGCCGCGGGTATCAAGCCCCGGTGGGGGTCGGATGCGCCTGCGCGTCGCGACTTGCCGTCCTACACCAGCGGGGCTGATGCAGCGGCAGGAGACAAAGAGCGCGGGCGGAAGGTATTCGCGCGCGCCTGCGCCCTTGCCACGGATCCAACGGTGAGGGCAAGGACGAGCAGGCAGGCGCGATCCGTGACCCGGACTTCCTCAAGCTGATCAGCGATCAGTGCCTGCGCCGTTATGCGATCACCGGTCGACCGGATCTCGGAATGCCCGGCTTCGCCGACAAGCGAGGGCGGGCATCGGATTTCCAGCCGATCAGCGCAGCGGAGCTCGCCGACCTCGTCGCCCTGCTGGCGGACTGGAGACGGGCCGATCCCGTACAGGTGGCCCGCTGAATTTCGAGTGTGCATGTGAACCTGAGAGAATCCCACAATGGACACGTCAACCACTCAGTCACCTGGCCCAGCCGTCTCAAGCCTGCGGCGCCGTAGCTTCTTCCGGTGGTTGACCGTTGCCACGGGCGCTGTCGCGTCGGCGTTCTGCGCGATCCCCGTCTTGGGCTATCTTCTGAAAACGAAGAAACGGCCAGTCGACTGGGTCGACCTGGGCCAGGTTGGCGACTTTGCTTTGAACGAAACCCGGATGGTCACGTTCACAAACCCGATCCGGCAGCCCTGGGATGGCATGACAGCGCACACCGGGGTCTATGTCCGCTATGAGGGCAAGGACGACGAGCAGAAGGACCGGTTCCTCGTTCTCGCGGTCAATTGCGCCCACCTGGGCTGTCCGGTCTCCTGGTTTCCGCAATCGGGCCTGTTCATGTGTCCGTGCCACGGCGGTGTTTACTACGCGACCGGGGAGCGCGCCTCCGGGCCGCCGCCGCGGGGCCTCTTCGCTTGTGTCTGGCAGGTGCGCGACGGTCATCTCGAGGTCCAGGCACCGCACTATCCGACTTTGCAGGACACGTTGGAACGGCCGAGCGTAGAGAGGGCCGATGATGAAAGACTGGCTGAGATCGATCGGGCGATGGCTCGACTTCCGTCTGGGATTTAGCGAGAGCATCTTGCCGATCCTGACCCACCCGATCCCGAGGGGAGCGGCCGGGCCAATGGGCTGGTGGTATGTCTTCGGCAGCGCCTCGATGACGCTCCTGGGCATCCAGGTGCTCACCGGCATTTGCCTGGCGCTCGTGTACGTGCCGACCGCCGACCAGGCGTACGAGAGTCTGCTCTATCTGAACAACGAGCAGCCGCTCGGCGGTCTGTTGCGTGCGATGCATTACTACGCTGGGTCCGGCATGGTGGTCATGGTCCTGGTGCACATGATCCAGGTTTTCGTCCAGGGAGCCTACAAGTACCCGCGCGAGCTGACGTGGGTCGTCGGCGTGCTGTTACTGATCTGTACCCTGGGCATGTTCTTCTCCGGCCAGGTTCTGCGCTGGGATCCGGACGCGTACTGGGGGTTGGCCGTCGCCGGCTCGATGGCCGGGCGGGCGCCTGTGGTTGGTCCGCAGCTCGTCCGGCTGGTTCTGGGCGGACCGGTGATCGGGGGCGACTCCTTGAGCCGGTTCTTCACCTTGCACGTCTTCGTGATCCCCGGAGGACTTCTCGCTTTCCTGGGGCTGCACCTCTGGCTCGTGTTGACGCGCGGGGTGAGCGCACCGCCCGCTCCGGGTCATCCGGTCGTGCCCAAGACCTATGATGCGGAATACCACGAAGAGTTGAAGCGCGGCGTTCCCTTCCTGGGGGAAGCCATGCTGAAAGACGTGTTTTTCTCGGCCGTGACGGTGATCGTGGTGGTGTCCATCGCGGCGTTGATGGGCCCGAAGGGCCCGACCGGCCCACCCGACCCGGTTCTGTCGGGCGCGAATCCGCGGCCGGAGTGGCCGTTCCTCTGGCTCTTCGCCGTGCTCTCCCTCAGCCCGGCAGGGGCGGAAACCTTCGTGATTCTGGTATTCCCGGTCATCCTGTTTGGGGCTTTGATGCTCGTCCCGCTGGTGAGTAACCGTGGCGAACGCGCACCCAGCCGGCGGCCCGTCGTGGTGCTGGCGGTCATCGTGATATTCACGGGGCTCGGCGTCTTGACTTATTACGGCGTCACGGCCCCGTGGTCGCCGAAGATGACGGCATGGAGCGGTGACCCGGTCCCTGTCGCGCTGGTGCGACGAAGCACCCCGTTGCAACTGCAAGGGGCCGTCATGCTTCAGAACAAGAACTGCCGGAACTGTCATGCCCTGGAGGGCATCGGCGGCACGTCGTGGTCCCGACCTGACCACGGTCGGCACTCGCCTGACTCGCGATCAACTCATCGATCAGGTCAGCAACGGGACGCCGGGAGGGGGGAACATGCCGGCGTACGGCAAGCAAGTGAACCCCGCCGAGATGACCGCCCTGGTCGAATTCCTGGTGAGCCTGCGACCTCCCGGCCAGCCACCGGCCGGGTCTACCGCGGTACTGCGATGAGCCCGCTCCTCGACGGATTTCTCCGATCTTGGCCGTTCGAGCCCTGGCTCGTTCTGGCGCTCCTGCTGCCGGCCCTGGTCTACCTGCGCGGCTGGCTCGTCCTCCATCGTCGCGACCCCTTGAACTGGACCGGCGGCCGGCTCGCATGCTTCATGGGTGGACTTGCGACGCTCTTTCTGGCCCTGGCGTCGCCGCTCGAGCCGTTCGCTGCCTTGCTGCTCCAAGCCCACATGATCCAGCACCTGCTGTTCATGATGGTCTGCGCCTCCGCTCATCTGGCTGGGCGCCCCTCTGTTCCCGATTGTTCGGGGTCTGCCGCCGCCAGTCCGAACCTACTGGGTTGTGCCGCTGCTGCGCTCAATCACGTTACGCCGGCTGTTCGGGCGGCTGACGCATCCGGTCGTGGCCTTGCCGCTCTTCGTCGGCGTCACCTGGATTTGGCACGCCCCACCCGTCTATGAACACGCCTTGCGGTCGAGCGGCTGGCACTCGCTCCAGCACCTGTGTTTCCTCGGCTCGGCGCTATTGTTCTGGTATCCGGTGATCCGTCCGTATCCCAGCCGGCCGCGCTGGTCTCCCTGGCTCCTGATTCCCTATCTGATCGTGGCCGACGTGCAAAACACCGCTCCTGTCCGCGTTGCTGACGTTTTCGGACCGCGTGCTTTATCCTCATTATGCGCTGATACCGCGACTCGGAGGGCTGTCGGCCTTGCAAGACCAGTCAGCAGCCGGCGTCATCATGTGGGTACCCGGATCGATCGCCTATCTGTTGCCACTGTTCGTGATCGGAATCCGGCTCCTTTATGGAGAGAGACGGGAAGTCCGGAAGCCGGCGTCGCTTGCTTTATTGATCTCTCCGCCAGTGATCAACAACACGTCTTGTCGTCCGATCCGCCCAGGGTTTGACGTACTACGGTTGCCGATCTTGGGGCAGCTTTTGAAGTGGAGACATGCACGATTCACGATGCAACTGCCTCTCTTGGTTCTGTCTGCGATCGTCATACTTGACGGCCTTTTCGGTCCACAGGTCGGAGCGATGAACCTAGCCGGCGTGCTGCCTTGGATTCACTGGAGGGGCTTCTTGATACTCGGGTTGCTTGCAGCGGGCAACGTCTTCTGCATGGCATGCCCCTTCATGCTGCCCCGCACCCTGGGTCGCCGATGGCTGCCGGCGCGGCTGCGGTGGCCGCGCTGGTTGCGAAGCAAATGGTTGGCCGTGAGCCTGCTCGCTCTCTTTCTCTGGGCGTATGAGGCGTTCTCACTTTGGGACAGCCCGTGGTGGACCGCCTGGATCGCGATCGGCTACTTCGTCGTTTCATTTGTCGTCGATGGTTTTTTCCGAGGCGCGTCGTTCTGTAAATATCTCTGTCCGATCGGCCAGTTCAACTTCGTGCAATCCTTGGTATCTCCGCTGGAGGTCAAGATTCGCGACCCCGACGTCTGTCTTTCGTGTCGGACCAAGGAATGCATTCGTGGCAACGAGGAACTTCCTGGCTGTGAAATGAACTTGTACCTTCCTCGAAAAGCGGGCAACCTGGACTGCACGTTCTGCCTCGATTGCGTCCACGTTTGTCCGCACGAGAATATCGGGATGCTGGCGGTTGTGCCCGGCCATGACCTCAGCAACAACGCCCATCACTCCGGCATCGGCCGTCTCGGCGAACGCCCTGATCTGGCGTCGCTGATCGTGCTCTTGGTCTTCGGCGCTTTTGCCAATGCCGCGGGGATGGTCGCTCCCGTGGTCGACGGGCAGAGCCGCCTCAGCCACCTGTTCGGAGTGCGTTCTCCCCTTGTGATGACGAGCCTGTTCTACCTCATGGCTCTCATCGTCTTGCCACTTGTGGTGGTGGGCGGAGCGACGATCGTGAGCCGTCGCTGGGGAGGTCTCACGATGAGCCCGCTGATCGGTGGCGACGCGCTTCTCGTATTCTCTGGTTCCTTTAGGTTTCGGCATGTGGTTGTCGCACTACGGCTTTCACTTCCTGACGAGCTACCAGACGGTGATCCCCTCGGCGCAGCGGTTCGTCGCGGACCTCGGTTGGTCGTTTCTCGGAGTGCCTGAGTGGGCCTGTGCTTGTTGCGGCCCGGTGATGGATTGGCTTCCGCGCCTCGAGATCGTCTTTCCTGGACGTGGGATTGCTTCTGACGCTTCACAGCGGCTACCGGATCGCTTTGGGACATCTCTTCGCGGCCGTCGCGAGCTTTGAAAGCATTCGCGCCTTGGGCGCTCTTGAGCCTGTTCCTTTTTCTCGTTGGAGTCTGGCTCGTCCTCCAGCCCATGCAGATGCGAGGCACGATGCAGGGGACGAATTGAATGCGGTGGAGCGATGGAGGCCAGCGAAGTTTCGAGCGGTTGCCATCGGCCTGACGCTGGGATGGCTCTTGGGTCATTCGTGGGTCGCTCCTGCTCGCGGAGACGGAGGTACTTTGCGCCACTGGGAGCGGCAAGGCCCTTACGAGATTGCCGTCTTCACCGCGCCCAATCCGTTCGTCGCTGGCCCGGTGGATATCAGTGTGCTTGTGCTGGACTGCGTTTCCGGCGAGCCGATCCAGGATGCGAAGGTCAGCGTCGAGGCTAAACCGCTGGGCCGGCCCGGGAGGCTTCAGTCCATCCCGCGACGACCGAGGCCTCGACCAACAAACTGTTTTACGCCGCCGTTTTCGAACTCCCGGAGTCGGGCTTCTGGGTGGTGCAGGTCACTGTCGAAATCGAAGGGATGAAAGACGAATCGCCAAGGTTCGTTTCCAACTGGAAGCGGCCGAGCGCCCGCCGCCGTGGATGGCCTGGTGGCCGTGGGTCTGCTGGCCGGCTCCGATGATCTTGCTCTATGGGCTTCATCAATACATGGTTTGGCGGAAAACCGGTTCTCGAATGGAAACAATGCCAATGCCCTCGCCAGGAATTGAACGTGGCCCCAAAAGGGGGACGTAGCCGCATTTTCGCTCTCCGTCACTGGCTCGCAATGTCAGGCTTTGCGACGGCCTCGAGGGTCCATGCGAGCCTCCGTCCAGCCAGGTCGCATGATCTGGGAGCCGGTTGGCACCGTAGATCGCTGCAGCCTTGGCAGGTTGATCCAGGGTACCAACCGTCGGGTTCGCAATCTTGCCCGTCTCGAGCTTGCTGATCGTCGCGCGGTCGATTCCAGTACGCTCGGCCATATCGGTGAGGCTCAACCCCTGTCGCTCTCGTTCGAGCCGAAGGCCCGCCAGGGCCTCGACCAATTCCGGATCCCCAACCGGCGGGTATTCCTGTCGATAGGCTTCGATGTCCCGGGCCAGTTCGTCTTGATACTGGGAGGTCTGGCGGTCGGCGCGGTGCGCCTCGACCGCGGCCCGCTGCTCCGGGGTCAGTTCGGCATCACTCAGTCGCCGACGGCGCCCGTCTTTGTTCGTAGGAGTTTCGTTACGCATACATTCATTCCTCGATCTCATAGGCAGAGACGGGGCGAACGACAGTGATCCCGGCATCCTTGTGGCGCTCATAAATCACGATAATCGTCTTACCCGTGGACGTTTGACCGATCAATGCCGGACGCCTCGAACTCCGGCTTTGAACCGGACGGCTCCGGGGATCATAGATGACGTCCTCAACTTCATCGATGCTCAGTCCGTTGTCCGCGATGTGTTTGGCATTACCTCGCGGGTCATTCTCGCTATCCCACTCGACGAAATCGAAGTCCATCACAACATCCCACGCCCTGATTTATCGGATCGTGTTTGTTGAATTATAGACCAACGCCTGGGGCCGAGCAAGATGCAATTGATCTCCGTCCACCACAACGGAAGGTGAACCAATGCCCTCGCCAGGAATTGAACCTGGTCCCCGACCTTCGCAGAGTCGTGTGCGAATCCGTCACACTCCGAGGACGTGAAGAGAAGCGAACACAAGCAATCCCCCGCCCGGGAATCGAACCCGGCCTTGCGGCTTCGAAGACCGCCGTGCGCCCGACACACTCGCGAGGAGCTAGCTAACCAAACAATGCCCTCGCCACGAGTCGAACCTGGTCTACGACCTTCGGAGAGTCGTGTGCGATTCCGGCACACTCCAAGGGCGATAAAGCAAACGGTTCACAGCAATCAGACTCGCGGCATTTCTCAGGGTGCGCATTTTCTGTCGCCACCCATGGATTTGGTGCCGAGCTTCGGCGGAATCGCGACTGGTGTCGAGACTCGATCTACACCAGTATAGTCTTCGAGATAAACACGTACTTCTACGGCGAGGAGGTCTCGACGTGGGTTTCGCGGCGACGAACATGTCTCACGATCGCGGACGGCGTCTCGACGCGCGAAGGCGCATACAGATGGGGGTATGAGGACGAGGACTTCAGGTGATCACTCTCGCAGCACGACGAGCAGCTCTGTAGTCGCTCGACGAATAGTAGGAACATGTCTTGAGACGGATGAGACGACAACAGCGGATAGATGAACAGTCTGGCACGACGAATGATATGGCACGGCATCTCGATGAACGCGGCGAGGTACGTGGAGAACTCGATCAGCAACAACGTCAGTTTTTCGGCTTGGTGGTTGTCGGTGTCGGGGTTAGTGGCTGGAGCCAGCAAGAGTTTGACGATTTCAGGCTCGAAGATAACGACGATATCACGATGTGAGCGTAGTTGCTCAAGAGGTCGTTTACGGGCGCTGTCAGCGGTGGACACGGGTTCGAGTTGAGAGATCAGATTCTCTTGGTCACGACGATAGTTGGTTTGGAAGACGATTTGGTAGGTGGGGGTCGTGAGGTAGTTGGTGATATAAAAGAAGTAGAGAAACTCGTCGCGTAGCTGCACGGACGTTTTGTCGATACGTACGCGTTTGCAGAGCAAGACGACGAGGTAGCTCTTCTTGTAAGATACGGGGAGATACTAGAACTCGGTGATGTCTCTTTCAGCAGGTAGATAGTCTCATATTTCGGTTGGAGAATGATCTCTTTTTTGACGAGCTAGGGTTGTTGGTGGGGTTAGGTATTGATAGCATATTTGGGTGGTAGTATGAGGACGTTGAATGTGGGGGTTGGAAGGTTTTGGGATAACGTTTTGAGATTTTTTTGGAGAGTAGATGAGGAAGATAAAGCAGATGTCGCTTGGTTGATATTAGTGGTATAGATGTTTGGTTTGGCTGAAGTCGGTGAAGTGGCTCAGGGTGATATGGTGAAAGTGGGTTCGCGGACATGAGGTGATAGTTTTGTAGAGGTAGATGTGTATCTGTTTATGGGAGGGGTGGTTGTGGCTCGGATTGATCAGGTAGAGAGGTTCGGTGGAGTTGGTTAGAGAGATCAGTTTGGTTTCATAACTGTAGTCACGGTTGTGGTAGATGTCGACGTTTTTTTTGTACGCGGTATGGGTTGGGATTACGCGAGGTCGGTGTCGATGAATGTTTCTTCAAAGAACTCGTGGGGTTGTTGGGTGTAGATGAGGAGGTGGGTTTCATTGATGGCGTGTATGAAGGTCTGAATGTGGAGTGTGGTGAAAAGGCGGTAGAAGTCTTTTTCGGTGGTGGGGTCGGGAATGTGTCGGGTGCCGAAGGAGTGGAGAAAGATTTGGTGGTTGAGACGAAGTTGGATATGATAGAGAGGAGGACGGAGGGGGAGGAAGTTGAAGGGGATGTTAAGGATATGGTAGGAATAGTGATAGGGGAGATGTATGTTGAGAAAATGTAGATTGTGATAAATGTGGAGGATGAAGAGGGTCGTCGGAGAGAAGAGGAGAATGGCGAGGATGAGGAGAGAGGTAATGGGATGAAAGTGATGGAGTAGGTAGTAATGGATGTTGGTGGAAGTGATAATGGGAGGATAGAGTTAGGGGAAGGATAGATTAGAGATGAGGTAGAGGATTATAGGATGGAGTTTAAGAAGGAGATTGAGAATATGTGATGGAGAATTCTTAAGGAGGTAGAGTATTGGGATATTTTAAGAGAAGATAAGTATCACTAGAACGAGTCGGTAGCTTGGACTTATGAGGATATATCCCAACCTCGATTATTCCAAGATCTCCGGGGGTTTTCGAACTTTTTCGTAGAGCTTGGCCTCGCCGGTCTAAAAATAGATACGAGCCGAACCGGAAAGGTTCGCCCACCCATGCGTACACCCAGTCGCGGCACGCGCTGGTTGGGCGCCGTTCGAACCACGGGATCAACTTGGGAAATGTGAGATCCGCCGACCGATTTGACTGGGCCACGGATGATGGTTTAAGAGGTAGTAACAAAATGAACCTGAAGGCCAGCGTCGCCCCTCAATCGGCCTTCGGCCACCCTCTCGCCGTTCCAGCGGTCTTTACACATGCATCCACGACCCGCAAAAAGAAAGCCGTCGCAGCGGAGAAGACGGAATGACATCCGCGCGGTCAAAAGGTTGATATTGCCCAGGCTCTATAATGCAACGAGTCGCGTAAACATGAAGTCGGCGCGGATTCGGCATCGTTCAGAACATTCAGCCTTTACCATTAAGGAGAAGACGATGGCGATTACTGTTCAGGTTCCGGATGTGCTCCTGGAAGATCTCGCTACGAGTCCGGAGGAGCTAGATCGGGAGAACCGACTTGCGGCAGCGGTTCACCCGAATAGCCGCGGCCTAATTTTGCAGGGGACGGGTGCCGAGATCGCCGGTGGGAGCCGGTGGGAGTTCATCCAGGCAGTCGGACGTGCCGAGGTTCCCGCCTGCCAGGTGACTTCCGAGGAATTGACGGACGAGATGAAACGTGCCTGCCAAACGCATCGTCATTTCATCGCCGCTCATCCTCCTGACCAACATCGGACGGATTGACTTGCTCGATACCGAAGAGGTCGACGTGATCGTTCCGCTACCCGTGCTCCACGAGCTCTTCAATCTGGACCCAGGATATCCGGCTGTCTGGGCGCTACATAACGCTGGTTGGAGCGTCGTTACGCCTTCTTCGCCGGTCCCCGAATCATTGAGTCAATGGAAGCTTGATCCGGGGGGCGACGCCGCGCTTCAACGTCTATTCCGACTACGGCCGGTTCGTTCCGGCCGACACCCTGACCCATTGCGCTTAGTGAGGCCGGCATGAAACTGCGACTCAAGGGGAACTCGATCCGCGTCCGGCTGGACCGCCGCGACATCGAGCGGCTGATCGACAAGGGACGGGTCGACGACGCCGTCCGGTTCGGGCCGGAACTGGCGTTCTCGTACGCGGTGGAGGCGGGGCCGGCTCCGAATGGGCGCCCCACGGCTTACTACACCGCGGGAAGCCTCACGATCCGGATCGATCCCGACGATGCTGACGAGTGGCGCGCTGGCGACCGCGTGGGCTTCGACCACCAGCAGCCCGTCGACGGAGGCGTCGTCCGCGTGATTCTGGAGAAGGACTTCGCGTGCATCGACCGGCCGACAGGAGAAGAGGCGGATGATGTCTACGCCTTCCCCAACCCGTCCTCCGAATGCTAGCGGATCGCGGTTGGCCTGAACATCGCCCGGATCGGGAGACAGATAGGCCGACGCGAGCGCGGAAGTATCTTCATCTCCCGTCATTCGCCCTGTACAATCCCTTTGGAAAAACCGCCCGGATCGCAATAAGCCCCGGACGCTTGGGGCAACTATCGCTAAGACGAATTGAGTGACGCGTGGGTTTCTTCGCAGCCATGCTCGAGTTGGAAGCAGTCGGTCTTGCTCTTGCCTCGGCATGATCATTGAGGTGCTTGTGATGTTCAAATTACCATTCGTGGCCCGCTCGCAACCGTCGCGACCCCAGAACCAGCCACTCAGCCCCCGGACGGCCGAGAAGGCCTCGCGGCTGCGCGGCGCGACCGTTACGGACGGCCTCTGTCCGTACTGCGCCGTCGGTTGCAGCCAGCTCATCTACACCAAGGCCGGCCAGCTCATCGACATCGAAGGCGACCCCGCAGCCCGATCAACGAGGGTACGCTGTGCCCCAAGGGTTCGAACGCGTTGCTCCTGGCCGTCAACCCCCACCGGGTGAGGACCGTGCTGTATCGGGCTCCCCATTCCGACAAGTGGGAAACCCGGACCCTCGACTGGGCGCTCGACCAGATCGCCGAGCGCGTCAAGGCGGCGCGGGACGCCGACTTCACGGCGCGCGATCCGGAAGGTCGCACACTCAACTCGGTCAGGAACATGGGGACGCTTGGCGGTGCAACGTTGAACATCGAGGACAACTACCTGATCAAGAAGTTGTTCTGCGGCGGACTGGGAGTGGTCTCCGTCGAGAATCAAGCCCGAACTTGACACTCCGCCTCGGTGCCCGGTCTGGGCGCCTCGCTCGGCCGCGGTGCGGCCACGAACTACCAGCAGGACGTTCCGAATAGCGACTGCATCCTGTTCATGGGCTCGAATATGGCAGAGGCCCATCCCGTCGGCTTCCGCTGGCCCATGAAGGCTAAGGAGGCGCGGCGCTACGTTGATCCACGTCGACCCGCACTTCTCGCGCACGTCGGCGCACTGCGACCTCTACGTTCCAATCCGGGCCGGCACCGACATCGCGTTTCTCGGCGGAGTCATTAACTATATCTTGACCCATGACCGTTGGTTCAAGGATTACGTCTTGCATTACACCAACGCGGCGACCCTGATCCAGGAGGGCTTCCAGGACACCGAGGACCTGGACGGGCTGTTCAGCGGACTTGACCCGGAGACCGGCGTCTATGACGTGGTGCGCGGACACTGGGGCTACGAGGGCTCGCCCAGCGGCCCGCGCCGAGGATCGTCAGGCCGATCCGACCGCCTCGCCGGGGCTCTCGACGGAGCAAAGCAAGGGGGTCCACGGCTACGCTATCGACGGCGGGTCCCGGCCGCACACTGGGTCGCGATCGGAGATGACTTCCAAACCCGATGACCAGCCGGCACGCGACCCGACCTTGCAGCACCCCCGTTGCGTCTTCCAGATCCTGAAACGCCACTACTCCCGGTATACCCCAGAAATGGTTTCTCAGGTATGCGGCTGCTCGCCGGAGGAGTTCACGCGGGTCGCCGAGCTGCTCTGCGCCAACTCGGGTCGCGAACGGACGAGCGTCCTCGTCTACGCCCTGGGCTGGACCCAGCATGCCACTGGCGCGCAGATGATCCGTGCGGGGGGCATTATGCAGCTCCTGCTCGGCAACATCGGCCGGCCGGGCGGCGGCATCCTGGCCATGCGGGGCCATTCCAGCATCCAGGGCTCAACGGACGTCGGGACCTTGTACGACGTCTTGCCTGGCTATCTCCCTCAGCCCGCGGCCGATGGCGCCCATGACACGCTCGACTCCTACGTCGCGCACGATGGCATGGCCGACGGCTACTGGTCGCACTTCCGCGAGTACATCGTCAGCCTGCTCAAGGCGTGGTACGGGAACGCCGCCCGACCGGAGAACGATTTCCGGTACGGTTGGCTACCGCGCATCGAGTGCGACCACTCGCAACTGCCGACCTTCAACCGCATGTCCCGGGGTGAGCTGACGGGCTACTTCCTCTTCGGTCAGAACCCCGGCGGCGGCGGCCTGAACGCCGGGCTGCACCGCGCCGGGCTGCGCAACCTGGAATGGCTCGTCGTGCTCGACTGGTTCGAGACCGAGAGCGCGACCTTCTGGAAGAACGACCCGGGCGCGCCGCCGCCTGCCGACATCAAGACGGAGGTCTTCCTCATCCCGGCCGCGGCCAATCCGGAGACCGACGGAACCCTGACCAATACGCAGCGGCTGCTCCAGTGGCACACCAAGGCGATCGACCCGCCCGGCGATTGCCGCTCCGATTCCTGGTTCGTCTACAACCTCGGCAAGCGGCTCCGGCAGCTCTATGCAGCGTCTACCGATCCCAAGGATCAGCCGCTGCTGAACCTCACCTGGGACTACGACTACGACGAACCGCCGCGGCTCCCTGACGGCTCGATCAGTCGTATCGAAAGCGATGCCGACGCCGAAAAAGTCCTGATGGAGATGAACGGGTACAAGCTCGACGAGGTTGACCCACGCACCGGACGGCCGCGGCTGCTGACCGGATTCTCGGAGCTGAAGGGCGACGGCACGACGGCATGTGGCATCTGGATCTACAGCGGCGTCACACCCGAGCACGGCCGCAACCGGGCGCGCGAGCGCCGGCGTTCCGACAATCCGCTCGAGCCCGACTGGGGTTTCGCCTGGCCGGATAATCGCCGCGTGCTCTTCAATCGCGCGTCGGCCGATCCCGATGGCCGGCCCTGGTCGGAGCGGAAGAAGCTCGTGTGGTGGGATGCCGAGAAACATCTCTGGGTGGGCCTCGACCGGCCGGACTTCGAGCCGAGCAAACCGCCCGACTATCGCCCGGCGCCCGGCGCGACCGGGATGGCGGCCATCGCCGGCGACAATCCGTTCATCATGAAGCCCGACGGCGTCGCCTGGCTCTTCACCCCCAGCGGCGTCAAGGACGGTCCTCTGCCGACGCACTACGAGCCCCTCGAGTCGCCTATCGGCAACCTACTTTATCCCGGCAAATGTGCACACCAGGTGTGCGCATCTTCCTGGCCCTCACAACCATATGGTACACACGCCCGAGACCGAGTTCCCCGTGGTGGCCACCACGTACCGACTTACCGAGCACTACCTGAGCGGGGCGATGAGCCGGTTCAACTCCTGGCTCAATGAATTGCAGCCGGAGATGTTCGTCGAACTCAGCCCGGAGCTGGCGGCCGAGCGCGGGATCGTCCATGGCGGCTGGGTGACGGTCAGCTCGGCGCGTGGCCGCATCGAAGTCCGCGCCATGGTGACCAGGCGGATGCGTCCTCTCATCGTCAACGGGCGAGTGGTGCACCAGGTCGGCCTCCCATTCCACTGGGGATTCGCCGGACAGGTCGTCGGAGGCAATGCCAACGACCTGACCGCCCTGGTGGCCGAGCAGAACGTGAGCATGCACGAAGGAAAGTCCTTCGGCTGCCAGGTCAAGCCCGGCCGACGCAGCGGGCGCACTTTGCGGCCGACCGTGTCATTCGTGACCTGGCCGACTCGCGCGCCCATCCCCGACACGCCGGAGTCGGCCCAGCCGGAAGGGATATTCACCCATGGGCATTAGAGAGCTCGAGCTCGCGGACCTGTCGCAGGTCAGCGACCCACCCCTCAGCCCGCTATCCGCCATCGTCAATCGCCTCACCTGGCCGTTCCGGCGCGGTCATGTTCAGCCTCAACCGTCCACCGGCTTCTACACCGACACGACGGTCTGCATCGGCTGCAAGTCGTGCGAGGTCGCCTGCAAGCAGTGGAATCAGCTCGCGGCGGACGGGCTCGAATGGACCGGCAACAGCTACGACAACACCGCCGAGCTCTCCGGCTCTTCCTGGCGACATGTGAAGTTCATCGAGCAGTTCGCCGCGACTGGACGGCCCACGGGCCACGACGCGATCGCCCCCGCGGCGACGACCCACGAGCTGACCCTCGACCAGTTGCTGCACCCCGCGGCGACGACCCACGAGCTGACGATCGACCAGTTACTGAACGGGGGCGGGGCCGGTCGGTGGTTGATGATGAGCGACGTCTGCAAGCACTGCGTCGCCGCCCCTTGCCAGCACGCGTGCCCCACGGGCGCCATCATCTACAACGAGTTCGCAAACGTCTACATCCAGCGCGATATCTGCAACGGTTGCTCGTACTGTATCGCGGCCTGCCCGTTCGGGGTCATCACGCGTAGCGACTTCGATGGCCATTCGCACAAGTGCACGCTCTGCTACGACCGCCAGAAGGACGGGCTCGTCCCGGCCTGCGCCAAGGCCTGCCCGACCGAGTCGATCCAGTTCGGGCCGATCGATGAGCTGCGCGAGCGGGCACGGAACCGGGTCAAGGAGCTTCACGCACGGGGCGTCACGGGGGCGTACCTCTACGGCGACGAGCCCACCGAAACCTATAGCGATCTCCATTCATTCTACCTGCTCATCGATCATCCTGCCGTCTACGGACTTCCGGAAGCTCCCTTCAACCCGTGGCTGCACATGTTCAGGGATTACGGCCGGACCCTCCTGAGCACGCTGGCCACGATCGCCGTGATTCTCATACTGCTTTTCCTCCAGGGGGTGTGACATGGAGGGGAACGACCAGCCACGAGCGATCGAGCCCGGCTATCTGAACCAGGACATCACGAAGGTCCCGGGCTGGCATGGGCTCGTCGCCTGGGATCTGCTCTTCAATAACCTGACGACGGGGCTCTTCCTGTTCACCGCGGTCGGCGAACTGGCCTCGCCCGACTTGCTTGGCCCCGTGGCCAAGTTGGCATATCCCGTCGCACTGGTCTTCTTGCTCACCGACCTGGTGATGCTGGTGGCGGACCTGGGCGATCCGCTCCGGTTTCACCATATGCTTCGGGTGTTCAAGCCCACCTCGCCCATGTCCCTGGGCACTTGGAGCCTCACCGTCTATTCGCTGCCGCTGACCTTGATCGTGGCGCTCGAAGCAGCGCAAGCGCTCGACTTGTTGCCAACCTGGTCGATCACGCTGGAATGGGTCCGAAAGTCGGCGGTGGTCTTCGGTCTTCTGCCGGCGTTCGGATCCCTTGCCTATAAGGGGGTGCTCTTCAGCACTACATCGCAACCGGGATGGAAGGATGCGCGCTGGCTGGGCGCTTGGATGGCGAATTCGGCACTCATGCTGGGCTGCGCGGAGTTGCTCGCCGTGTCGGTTCTGAGCGGACATGCGCGGGCGGCGGCCGCTCTCCGCACCGTCGCCGCGGTGCTGCTCTTGCTCAACGTCATCGCGACGGGTCTACTGTTCATGGACCTTCGCGAGACCCTCTCCCGAATCTACCGTGACCAACAGGTTTACCTCGCCCTGGTGCTCGCCTTGGTTGGAGGAACGCTCGTGCCGTTGATCCTCCTGCTCGCCGGGGGCGGCGCTGCCTGGACCCTCGGCGCCGTGTCGCTCATCGTGCTTGTTGGCTTGGCCGTTCGCGTCCTGTTCATCAAGATCCCACACGCTTCCCATGAAAGTCGATCGGCGGGGAAGGTCTGATCCGGGATGGGGAATCTCGAGTTGTGAATCTTTAGTCCCGTTGCGGCGGCGACGCCCGGGAGTAGTCCAATGAAGCGAGCTGAGGAGGGCACGCGATGACGGACGCATTACTTTGGCATCGCATTCAGTTTGTTTTCACGATCACTTATCACTATCTGTTCCCCCAGTTGACGATGGGGCTGGCCCTGCTCATCGTGGTGTTCAAGTCGCTCGCCCTGTGGCTCCGCGAAGAGTCGTACAACGAAGTCGCCCGGTTCTGGGCCCGGATCTTCGCTCTCAACTTCGCCATGGGGGTGGTGACCGGCATCCCGATGGAGTTCCAGTTCGGGACCAACTGGTCGACGTTTTCCCGTTTCTCCGGCGAGGTTGTGGCTCATGCCCTGGCAATGGAGGGCGTTTTCGCGTTCTTCCTCGAGTCGACCTTCCTGGGGCTGTTCCTTTTCGGCGAGAAGCGGCTCGGTCCAAGGGGGCATCTCGCTGCGGCTGTGGCCCTGGCCTTGGGCTCCTGGCTCTCGGGCTATTTCATCATCGTCGCCAACGCCTTCATGCAGCACCCGGTCGGCTACCGGCTGGGCGAGGACGGGGTGCTACACCTCGAGAGTTTTCGAGCGTATGTCTTGAACCCGTGGGCGTTGTGGCAATACGCCCATAACATGATGGCCTCGGTCGTCACGGCGTCGTTAGTCGTGGCTGCCATGGGAGCATACTGGTCATTGATGGGCCAGCACGCCCGGCACGCCGGGATCTGCCTGCGCGTGGGGGTTATCTCGGGGTTAGTCTCCAGCCTGCTCGTCGCGTTCCCCGCCGGTGACGGCGCCGGCAAGATGGTCGCGACGCACCAGCCGGTCACCCTCGCCGCGATGGAGGGGCTGTTCGAAGGGGGACCGTACGCCGAGCTCGCCATCATCGGACAACCCGACGTCGCCGCCAGAAAGCTGGAGAACCCAATCGTCGTGCCGTGGATCCTGAGCTTCCTGTGCTACGGGTCGTTCGGGAGCACCGTCCACGGGCTGAATGACTTCCCGAAGGACCAGTGGCCGCAGAACGTGGAGCTCCTCTACTACAGCTACCACATCATGGCCGGGCTCGGGACGCTCTTCATCCTGACGATGGGGGTCGCGTCGTTGCTTCTGCTGCGGGGGCGGCTGGCGACCACACGCCCCATGCTCTGGGTGCTGATGCTGGCGTTCCCCTTCCCTTATATCGCGACGACGGCCGGCTGGTGGACCGCCGAGCTGGGACGCCAGCCGTGGATCATCTATGGTCTGATGCGCACGGCGGACGCCCACTCAAAACTCGTCAACCCGGGGGATGTTGTTTTTACTCTTTTGGGCTTCGCCGGCCTTTACTTGCTACTCGGCATGCTCTTCGTCATCCAGGTCCTCAAAGAAATCAACCGCGGCCCGGCCGCAACGCATTAGGATCATGTCATGGAAGCTATCTGGTTCGTGATCGTCTCTGGCATGCTCGCGGTCTACGCGGTGCTCGACGGCTTCGATTTCGGGGTCGGCGCCATCCACCGTATCGTCGCCCGTACCGATGAGGAACGGCAAACGGTGTTGGCGGCGATCGGCCCGGTCTGGGACGGCAACGAGGTCTGGCTCATCGCCGCGGGGGGTGTGCTGTTCATGGCCTTCCCGCGCGTCTACGCCACGGCGTTTAGTGGTTTTTACCTGGCCTTGATGGTTGTCCTCTGGCTGCTGATCCTGCGTGGCGTGGCCATTGAGTTCCGCTCGCACCAGGACAATCCGCTGTGGCGGGAATTGTGGGACACGTTCTTCTCGCTCGCGTCGCGCTTCTCGCCGTGGTTTTCGGCACGACGCTCGGCAACCTGCTTCGTGGAGTACCGCTCGGAGCACAAGGGCTGCGAGGTATGCCGCTGTTTACGAACTTCCTCACCGGCGGCCAGCCTGGAATCCTTGACTGGTACACCGGGCTCGTCGGCCTATTCACGCTCACTGCCCTGGCGGTCCACGGCGCCCTGTACCTAGCGTGGAAGACAACCGGTCCCGTGCGGGAACGTAGCGTGGCCATCGCACGCGAGGCATGGAAGGTTCGCGCTCTTCCTCTGGGCCGCGGCCACTGCCGCCACCGCTTGGCTGCGGCCCGATCTCTTCTCGGCCCTCGTCTCGCGTCCTTGGGCTCTCCCGTTTGTCGCCCTTGCAATTGCCGGGGCCTGGGGGGCGTACCGGTTTCCCAGGCGCGGCCGGGAGCTCGCGGCCTTCCTCTCATCGTCCGCGTTCCTGCTCGGGATGCTGGCCGCGACACTCGCGGGCCAATACCCGTTCTGGCTGCGGTCGACCCTCGACCCCTCCTATAGCCTCACCGCCTTAAACGCGGCTTCCGACCGGTACGCACTGGGCGTGGCGCTGATCTGGTGGGCCATCGGGATGGCGCTAGTCGTCTGCTATTTCACCCTCCTGTTTCGCTGGATGCGGGGAAAGGTCGGCGTGCAACCCGGCCCGTCATACGGGTCGGCCGTCGCCGACAGGATCGAACCGCCAGGACAACGGGTTTGACCTGGATGTCCCGGCTCCTGAGACCTGACGCGATGGGTGCGGCCACCGTGAGTCTTGTCCAGACGCCTCCTTGTTGCGAATGAGGAGACCAATGCACCGCGCAGCGGGGCAAGGGATCTTTTTGTTATCGTTTTTAAGTGATTTCTCAGGCGAGCCGCGCGAGAGCGGCGACTAGATCGAAGAGGCGGAAGGAACATGCCCAAGTTGTTCGAGTTGCGACCTCGTCCAGGACCGGATGCGAAACATCGGCTCGATGCCGACAAGATCATCGAGGCGGCGAAGAACCTCGCCAACGACATTAACCTTCGGTTGCCGGGGACCAACCTCGCGGTGCTCGCCCATGAGCTGGCCGCGCTCGCAGTTGCGACCGAGGAGCGGGGACGGCAAGCACGACGGCCCCTGCTCGCGATCAGGGCGTTATCCGCTCTGGCGATTAGCTTGGTCCTCCTCGCGCTCTGGTATCTCGCCCGCCACATCCACGCGAAGTGGGAGTTCGGTACGATGAACAATATCTTCGACGCGATCAACACAGGGTTCAATCTGCTGGTCCTCCTCGCGGGCGCTCTCTGGTTCTGCATAACCCTCGAGGCCCGGATCAAGCGCAAGGAGGCCTTGCGGTTCATTGAGGAGCTACGCGAGTTCGCCCACGTCATCGACGTGACCCAGCTCTACTACACCCGCGACCTCTACCGATACCGCGACGGGGCCCGACCTAGCAACCCTGCCATCGACGACACATACCTGCTCTACTGCACGCAGATGCTCGGCGTAATCAGCAACCTGGCGCCGCTGTACGCCGCGGGGCGACTGGCGACTCGATCCTGCGCAGGCCTCGGAGGTCCAGATGCTCGCCTTGGCAATCATCACAAAGCACCTCGCCAAGGCCGAGGCCGCGCGCAGGATGAACACGGAACACCCAACGTCAGGCGCGGAAGCGGCCGGATGACATTTCGCAAGGCCCGCCCATACAACCTTTGTCGAGTCTTGGTTAAGAACTCATCTCAATGGGCGCGAGTGGAGCTTGGAAAAACAGGAGCATTCCATCCGTACTGAGACAGTTTCTACGTGGATAGCGATGGCGGCGACACACATCTCGCGTGGTCGCCGGACAGAGCCGGCTCCTACGGGAATTGTCGGACTGAGCTCCGTCTCCCGATCCCCGTTCTCGCCTTGTGTCGGGTCGTTGAAAGAAAAACCTGCCTGGATGATTCAAATCGATCTCCGTCTGAAAAAGGGGTTTGCAGTCCGACGCTTTCGGCCATCCATGAGGCGTGTGCGAGCGGCCAGGAACCCGGCTGCCACACCCAGGCCGGCAAGTGTTGCTGCATCGTTGGCGGGCGGTAGAGTTCGGTTTCCCTGCGGGAGAGGATCGCCGATGACCGGCTCGCGGGTGAGCCGGTCCGCCGGGTGAACCGGTATCGTGATCGTTCCGTTCCCCTGATGGGCCGGCCACATGGCTGGGTCGGCGGCCAATTCGTCCAGGACCGAGTCGGGCACGAGGCGCATGCGGGACTTCGACTGGACGAAGATGTCCGGAGCCTGGCGAGCGGTCGTTGGGAACCAACTCGACTGCGTCGTACACGATCGGCGTGTCCGTCCCGCGTTGCGGAGTGGACCAGGCGGTCATCGGCGCCATGTGCCCATTCGAGGCCGGCGCGATCGTCGATCCTGCCGACGGCTGAGTCGCGCCGCCGGCAAGGCTGGTATTCGTCCCCCATCCGAGTGCTTGGCCGGACCCAGACGGCGAGAGCTGGCCTGTTGCCGTCCCGAACGCGGACGCGACGGCTGTCGCCGGGCTGGCGGTCATCGGAGTGATTGTCGCCGCGTGGCCGGCAACGACCGTCGTCGTCCCGCCGAGTAGCATTCCGGTCGTGGGCGCCTGAGCCTGACCGAACTCGTTGCTTCCCAGGGTGATCGCGTTGAAGACGTTGAACGCGTTGTTGGTCCCGCCGCCGCCACTATCCCAGGTGCCGGAGAGCGTGGCGTCCTGCAAGGCGCCGACTGTCGGGCCAGCGTAGACCGTGCCCGCGCCCTGGTAGGCGATCAGGTCCGGCACGAAGAGATTGGCCATTGGCGTACCGAGCCCGGTCACCAGATTGTAGCCGCCGTTCGCCGTGTAGCCGTTGTAGCCGCTGGTGATGCTGTTGTAGTCGGCCTGTGGCAAGCTGTAGAGGGCTTGCTGGGTCTCGGTCGAGCTCGCGCTGTTCAGCGTGGCCTCGCCCGCGGCGACGCGTCCCTGGTCGACCAGGGCGACCAGGCCCGCGAAGGCCGGGGTCGACAAGCTGGTGCCGCCCACGACCTCGAACGGGTTGTCGGCGGAGAGGTTGTACGGGTCGGCAACCCACGCGCCGGTGGCCGGATCGGCGACCATCGAGACGTCGGGCGTGGTCCGGCTTCCGGTGGATTGGACACCCTCCTGATAGGACGGCTCGGTCTCGTACATGCTGATGCCGCCGCCTGAGCCGATCGACACCCCCGACGAATCCGAGTAGTAGCCCCACCCCGTCTCGCTGTTGTACGAGTTGTCGGCGTTAAGGTTCAGGCTCGTACCGCCGACTGCCACCACGTTGGGCGAGAACGCGGGATACTCGGGGTCGGACACCCCATAGTCGCCCGTGCTAGCCAGGAAGGTTACGCCCGAGACGTTGAAAACGCTGTCGTAATTCGCCTCGTCGGCGGCGAAGACGGACTGCCCTTCGGCAAAGCCCCAGCTCATTGTGACGACGGACACGCCGGGCTGAGCCGCGGCGGTTGATACGCCGGCCATCAAGTCGGAGAGCGATTGACTGTTGGCGTCGACCACGACGATCTGCGCGCCGGGGGCGATGGCGTGGGCCCACTCAACGTCCAGCTCCTCTTCAAGCTCCCAGTTGTCGGTGCCTACGCCGCTGGGATCGGTCGAGGGCAGCGAGTTCGCCTGGCCGCTCTGATTGAGCACAGTGAGGAACGCCGCCGCCGCCCCGTACTGGTCGTAGAGTGTCGGCCCCGAGTCAGTCAGGCTGAACTGGGAGTCGAACAGGTCCACGGCCTGGAAGATGTCGGGGTCGTCGTAGGCATCGACGATGGCGATCGTCTGGCCGGTGCCGTCCTCCGAGAGATCGTTGATTCCGTAAGCGTCCCGGATCTGGGCCGGGGTGTAGGCGACTGTCCCGGAGGGCGCGGCCAGCGTCAGGCCGTTGCTGATGTTGCCCGCCGTGTTGATGCTATTCAGAACGTTGCAGGCGGCGGTCGTCGAGCTCTGATTGCCACCGTAGCAGTTCCCGGTCGACGGGCTGAAGTTGCCGTTGAGGTTTTGCAGGATCGAGTACACCGACAAGCTGGTGTTCCTGGACACGCCGAATGGCGTGTTATTGCTGCCCACGTTGCACGTCGCGCCCGAATTGCCCGCCCAGGTGACTTTGAAGCCGCACCCCTGGGCGGTCGTGTTCCCGCCGAACGGGCTGGTGTCGGCGTAAATGCCCAGGGCGCATGCAAACGCTTGTGCGTAGGTGTTCTGGCTCAGGCTGCTTGTGGAAAGCTTGGTGCAAAGCGTGGCAATCTGCGAATTGGTCAGCCCGGCCAGGGACGTGGCGTGACACTGGTTCAGATAGCCGCTGATGTTCGGGTTCGAACACCCGAACAGGTTCGGAAAGGTGCTCGCCAACCAGTTGCCTAGCTGTGTGCAGTTGGGACCGCTGTTGAATCCGCAGATGACGGCCTGGCCGTTTTTGCCCTGCCAGAAGCCGCAGGTCGCGTACTGGCCCGACCCGACCGCGCAGCTCGCGTTGACCGTCTCGGGCTCGTTGCCGAAGGTATCGGAGGCACCGCTGTTGTTGGCGTCGCCGCTGTAGACGGCCAGCCACTCGTAGGTGCCGGTCTTCGTGGCCGCGTAGCCGCCGGTGTTGTTGCCCATACTGGTGGTGTATGTGCCATTGCCGCTGACCGTGACCGTGTCGCTGTAGACGTTGTTGCTGTCGGCGCCGTTGGGCGTCACTCCCGGCGCGAACAAGTAGAAGGTGATCGAGCCGCCGGGGTTGTACCCGCCTGAAAGGGTCGCCGAGTCGGTCAAGTTCACCAAGCCACCGAGCGTCACGGCCCCGCCCGGGGTCGTAGCGATGGTCGAGCCGGCGGTGCTGACGACCTCCGCCTCGCTGCCGAACGGGCTTGTGACCGCGCTGTTGTTCGGATCGCCGCTGTAGACGGCCACCCACTCGTAAGTGCCTGCCGCCGTCGGCATGTAGCCGCCCGGATGATTGCCGCTGGCCGTGGTGTAAGTGCCGTTGCCGCTGACCGTGACCGTGTCGCTGTAGACGTTGTTGCTGTCGGTGCCGTTGGGGGTCACCCCCGGCGCGAACAAGTAGAAGGTGATCGAGCCGCCGGGGTTGTACCCGCCCGAAAGGGTCGCCGAGTCGGTCAGGGTCGTGGCGATCGAAGCCGGAGCCGGCGTTGTCGGCGAGGGACTCGGCGACGGCATGGGGTTGGGAGCCGTGGTGCCGCCGTTGTCCGACGAGATGAAGCGATCCTCGGCATGATAGAGGACGTTGGCGCTGTCTGGACCATACGCATCGTTGTTCTGGATCGGCTCCAACTGGGCGATCGCCGAGCCGCAGACGAAGTCGATCTGGTAGTCGCTATTCGGAATCGAGACCGTCAAAGAATGAGTCCCCGGCGCGAAGGTCCCTGTCGCTTGCTGATCGATCACCTGCTCGTAGGCGGTCGAGTCGCTGAAGGACGATCCGGGCGCGATGTAACTCACCAGGGTGAGCTGGTCATTCATTCCGGACGGTACAGTAAAGGTGACCGTGACCGTGTCTCCCTGCTGCGTGTTACCGGCCAGGTTCGTCACGGTCTGGCTGCACCCGCTCGGCGTGGTCACCTTGAAGCTGACATTGGTGGGCGTGCAGGTGGGGATTAGATAGTCGTCGAAGTTATAGCCGGAATAGCTGTGGCCGGCGGCGGCGACGATCGTGTACTCGGCATTTCCGGCGCTGCCGCCCGGCCCACCACCCGTCTGGATATAGCCCGACGGCACCGACTCCTGCACGTAATACGTGGCCGGCGTGGAAACCGTGAAGCTGTACGTCCCATTGGAACCGGTCGTCGTCGAGGCGACTAACGTCTGGCCGCCGCTACTCGTCGCCTGGTAAAGGTCGATCGTTACGCCCGCCTGCGGGGTGTCGTCGGACGTGAAGCCATTGCCGGTCAGGTCGAGGTACTTGGTCCCGCTGATGCTGATGCCGCCGACCGACATCGTTCCACCCGGCGTCGTAGGAATGCTCAGGATGGCTGGGTTGACCACGACCTGCTCATTGGAGACGTTGTTCTCGCTGACGGCCGAACTGTTAGTGTCGCCGCTGTAGCTGGAATCCCACTGGTAGGTCCCTGTCACGGTGCCCGTGGTCGGCAGCGTATAGCCGGTCGGCGTCGAGTAATTGCCGTTGCCGGTCACTGACGCCGTCTCGGTGTCCAGCAGAGTGCTGCCCTGATAGAGAGTGAACGTGATCGTGCCGGTCTCGTAGTAGCCGGCCGACAGCGTCGCCGTGTCCTTCAAGTTCACCGACGACGTGCCCAGCGTCACGGTGGTCACGCTCGGAGTCGTCGTGATCGCGGGGCTTGCCTTGCTCACCGTCGCCTGCTCGGCCACGACGTTGTTCTCGCTGACGGCCGAGTTGTTGGAGTCGCCGCTGTAGCTAGAATCCCACTGGTAGGTCCCTGTCACGGTGCCCGTGGTCGGCAGCGTGTAGCCGGTCGGCGTCGAGTAATTGCCGTTGCCGGTCACTGACACCGTCTCGGTGTCCAGCAGAGTGCTGCCCTGATAGAGAGTGAACGTGATCGTGCCAGTCTCGTAGTAGCCGGCCGACAGCGTCGCCGTGTCCTTCAAGTTCACCGACGACGTGCCCAGCGTCACGGTGGTGACGCTCGGAGTCGTCGTGATCGCGGGGCTTGCCTTGCTCACCGTCGCCTGCTCGGCCACGACGTTGTTCTCGCTGACGGCGCAGTTGTTGGAGTCGCCGCTGTAGCTAGAATCCCACTGGTAGGTCCCTGTCACGGTGCCCGTGGTCGGCAGCGTATAGCCGGTCGGCGTCGAGTAATTGCCGTTGCCGGTGACTGAGACCGTCTCGGTGTCCAGCAGAGTGCTGCCCTGATAGAGAGTGAACGTGATCGTGCCGGTCTCGTAGTAGCCGGCCGACAGCGTCGCCGTGTCCTTCAAGTTCACCGACGACGTGCCCAGCATCACGGTCGTGACGCTCGGAGTCGTCGTGATCGCGGGGCTTGCCTTGCTCACCGTCGCCTGCTCGGCCGCGACGTTGTTCTCGCTGACGGCGCAGTTGTTGGAGTCGCCGCTGTAGCTAGAATCCCACTGGTAGGTCCCTGTCACGGTGCCCGTGGTCGGCAGCGTGTAGCCGTTCGGCGTCGAGTAATTGCCGTTGCCGGTCACTGAGACCGTCTCGGTGTCCAGCAGAGTGCTGCCCTGATAGAGCGTGAACGTGATCGTGCCGGTCTCGTAGTAGCCGGCGGACAGCACCGCCGTGTCCTTCAAGTTCACCGATGACGTGCCCAGCATCACGGTGGTGACGCTCGGAGTCGTCGTGATGGCGGGGCTTGCCTTGCTCACCGTCGCCTGCTCGGCCGCGACGTTGTTCTCGCTGACGGCGCAGTTGTTGGAGTCGCCGCTGTAGCTAGAATCCCACTGGTAGGTCCCTGTCACGGTGCCCGTGGTCGGCAGCGTATAGCCGTTCGGCGTCGAGTAATTGCCGTTGCCGGTCACTGACACCGTCTCGGTGTCCAGCAGAGTGCTGCCCTGATAGAGCGTGAACGTGATCGTGCCGGTCTCGTAGTAGCCGGCGGACAGGACCGCCGTGTCCTTCAAGTTCACCGACGACGTGCCCAGCATCACGGTGTTGACGCTCGGAGTCGTCGTGATGGCGGGGCTTGCCTTGCTGACCGTCGCCTGTTCGGCCGTGGCATTGTTCTCGATCGCCGAGGTATTGTAGGCGTCGCCGCTGTAGCAGGTATCCCACTGGTAGGTCCCTGTCACGGTACCCGTGGTCGGAAGCGTGTAGCCGGTCGGCGTCGAGTAAGTGCCGTTGCCGCTGACTGACACCGTCTCGGTGTCCACCAGAGTGCTGCCCTGATAGAGAGTGAACGTGATCGTGCCGGTCTCGTAGTAGCCGGCCGAGAGGACCGCCGTGTCCTTCAGGTTCACCGCCGACGTGCCGAGCGCGACCTTGGTCAAGGTCGGTGTCGTTGTAATCGTCGGGATCGCTTGATTGATCAGACTGAAGCTCGCGGGGGTTGGGATGCCCCTGGCCCCGGCCGAGACGGTGTAGCTCCCAACGATGCCGTTGGCGGCGGCGGTGACACTCACCGTGCCGGTGGCACTGATCGTCGCCGGGCTTCCGCTCAACACGGCCGACGCCCCGCTCAGCGGCGGTACGAACGTAATCATGCCCCCGGCCACGGGCTCGATCGGGTTGTTGGCGGTGACCGTTGCGACCAGCGGTGCCGGGAAGGCAGTGGAAAACGCCGTTGACTGGCCGCTTCCCGACGTTGCGGTGATGGTGAACTGGCTCGACTCGAACGCGCCGATGTCCACGACGCCGTTGACGATGCGGGGGAGGCCACGTTGATCGGTGGTGACACCGGTGGGAATGAGGGCGTTATTGCCCGCGTCGATGGCTGGGCTACCGGGCAGGAGGGCCATTGTCTGGGTCGGGCCGCCGTAGTTGCCCAGGGGTGCCAGCAGGGGGTTGAGCGGCTGCGTGTGTTGCCGGTCAGGTCGGAGCCGACCCAGCCGGAACTGCCGTTGGTCTCGCCGATCAGGTTGTTGCCCAGTGAGGCAAAGTTTCCGAGTGCGTCGGGCCCGCTGGTGGCGGCCGTGTTCCCGGCCGCGATGGTGTTGCCAAGGTTGACTGTGCCATCACCATTGTACAGGCCACCGCCGAGCGAGCCGGCGGAGTTGCCGCTCACGGTATCGCCGGTCACAGAGGTCGTGCCGCCGCTATTGTTGTACAGGCCGCCGCCGTTGCCGCTGGCGGAGTTACCGCTGATGGTGCAGTTGGTCAGCGCGGCCGTGCCGTAGTCGTCGGTGTACAGGCCGCCGCCGTTGACAGCGGAATTGCCGCTGACGGCGCAGTTGGTCATCGTGGTCGTGCTGTACTCGGTGACCACGCCGCCGCCGCTGCCGCTGGCGGAGTTGCCGCTGACGGTACAGTTGGTCATCGTGGTCGTACCGTACTGGTAGTTGCCCACGCCGCCGCAAGAGGCGGCGGAGTTGCCGCTGACGTTGCAGTCGTCCAGCGTGGTCGTTCCCAAGGAGTTGACGATGCCGCCGCCGCGTCCGTCGCCCATGTTGCTGCTGACCGTGCAGTCTGTGAGCGTAGCCGTGCCGTTGTAAGTAGACAGGCCGGCACCATTGTCGGCCAAGTTGCCGCTGACGCCGCAGCCGGTGAGCGCGGTCGTGCCGTTCAGGTTGTACATGCCGCCGCCATTCACAGTGGCCGCGTTTCCGCTGACGGTGGAGTTGGTCAGGTAGATCGTGCCGCCGGAGTTGGCCATGCCGCCGCCGTTCACAGCAGCCGCGTTTCCGCTGACGGTGGAGTTGGTCAAGGTAGATCGCGCCGCCGGAGTTTGCCATGCCGCCGCCGCTCACGGAGGCGGAATCTCCGCTGACAGTGCAGTTGGTCAGGTAGATCGTCCCGTCTAAGTTCGCCATTCCGCCGCCGCTCCCAGTGGCGGAGTTTCCACTGACGACGCAGTTGTTCAGATAAGTCGTGCCGAAAAGGCTATACAGGCCGCCGCCGTTGTCGGCGGAGTTTCCGCTAATGGTGCAGTCGTTCAGAGTGGTCGTGCCGAAAAGGCTGAACAAGCCGCCGCCGTTGTCGGCGGAGTTTCCGCTGATGGTGCAGTCGTTCAGAGTGGCGTTGCCGTAGTTGGCCAGGCCAGCGCCGTCTCCGCTCACGCTTCCTTGGGTGATCGTCAGTCCCGAAATTGACGCCGTGACATTCGCATCGACCTGGAACACTCGGCTCAGCCCGTCGCCGCTGACCGTCAAGCCCGCCGCGGGCCCCACGATCGTCTCTGTCCCGCTCGTGTTGCTCAGCTCGAGCTGGCCGCTAGTCAGAGTGATCGTGAGCGCACTGTTGAACACCGCGCTGTCGAAGTCAATCTTGTTGGCCCCCGCACTCGAATTCGCCAGGTTGATTTCACAGCGCAGCGAGCCGGCGCCGCCGTCGGCGGTGTTGGTCACCGTGAATGTGGACATCAGCCTGCGGTCTTCCAGTACTATCAATGTCGGCTGCGTCCGCCGCCGTTGGATTCGCCGGCCCTCGACCGTGCCCCGCCCGCTTCTCCGCGGATCCCGCGTTCCGTTGCGACTCATGGTCCTGACGCTCCTGTGGTGATGAACAAGCTTAGGCGCTGAACATCTCGTTCACGCCGTCGCAAGGTGACCGTAAAACCGATCGATCTTGCCGGATTCCGGCAAGATCGATCGTTTGGCAGAGCTGTAAGCCCTCCAAGGCAAGCTCAGCGGTGCAACTTGATCACATGCTGCTGGCCGGCCTGGAAGCCGGATTCGCCCAAAGAGAAACGCGGCTGAGATCGCGTACCGGCGACGTGACGGCTGATTTCCCGCTCGACTCCATCGATCGCCTGCTCCTGGCGGCGCGCGGTCGTGCCGATGGCTATCAAACGCCGCCACTCGGTAAAGAAGCTTATGTTGATGCGCTGTTTGCCGTGACTTACTATCGGCCAGCGGCTTAACGTCGTGGTTTGAGCCCAAAGTCGAGGATGACTTCCTCGGGCGTTGCGGTCGCGCGGCAAACGGTCGCGCACAGCGGCAAAGTGGCCGAGCCACCGACAACAACTTCAGTGGCCTGTGGGGCTTGCTGTAGTTCGCTCAACGGAGCCTCGTGTCGGAGGAAGGGTCATACGGCTTAGAAGCTACCAAGCAAACGTAGGTCGTCTAAATTCGCTCGTCAACCGCGTATTTGGAAATGGGAGTTTGTCGCGGTGCCGCGATAGAAATGCGACCGTCGGAGGGTTGCGTGCGATGCCAGGCACATTTCCGAAAGGCGAATGGTCGCTCAACGGCAGCAGGGGTGCAAGGATTCGAACCCTGTACGCGAGTTTTGGAGGCTCGCTGCTCTCCCAGGAGCACACCCCTCCGAATTTCTATCATGGGCTCGGCTCAGGCCATCGCCAGGGCCGGCTCATGAGACAGGAACTTGGCCCAGCTTTCGATCCGACCGCCGAGCGCGGCGTAGAAAGGCTTCCACTCGGGTCGGACCGGCCTGCGGCGGAGCTTCATGCCGGCCTGCTCGGGAGTGCGGTCGCCCTTGAGGGCGTTGCACTGCTCGCAAGCGGCTACGCAGTTGGTCCAGGTCGAACTACCACCTCGCGAACGGGGGATCACGTGGTCGATGGTGATGCCCTCGCCCCCGGGTTGCTCTCCGCAGTACTGGCAGGTGTAATGGTCTCGCTTGGCGACGTTTCGCCGGCTGAACGTGACCGCCGCACTCGGCAGACGATCGAAGTGCGCCAGACAGATGACCTCGGGAACCCTCAAACGCAGCCGCGCCGACCGGATGCAGGGCTCTCCATCCTCCGGCTCGCGCTCGGCCCAGTCGTTCCAGGAAAGCAAGCGGTACTCCTCGGGATCGACGATTCGGGCGGCGTCGTTCCAGAGCAGGATCAGCGACCGGGCCACGGTCGTCACGTGGACCGGCTGCCATTGCCGGTTCAAGACAAGCGTCGGTTGGTCCAGCACGTTGGTCGTCATCATCGCCTCTCTTCCAAGAAAGCACGGAGGGTGTCCGGCGGGAGTTGAACCCAGCGCCTTGAGATCCACAGTCTCATGTGCTGCCGTTACACCACGAACACCATCGATCAAGACCGGCCCGTGGTTTCATTCCATTTCATCCAGGCCGGAGCGGAAGGGGCGGGAGTCGAACCCGCAAGGCTCATCGCTCACTCGCTTTCCAAGCGAGTCCCGTCACCAGTCGGGTAGCCCTTCCCTTAACACACAATCAGCCCAGCAAACGTTCCAGTGGTCCCGGGTGGACTCGAACCACCGGTCTTCCCCACGTCAAAGGGATGTCTTCGCCGCTAGACGACGGGACCCAAGATCCTCGACCGCCAACATCACACCAATGCCCCGGCCAGGACTCGAACCCGGAACACCTCGTTAGAAGCGAGGCATGATCATCCATTTCACCACCAGGGCGTACGGAAACGTGTACTGGTCCGAGCATGAATCTACTCTGTGTAGACGCCGAACCAAGGGAGTGGGTTCGCGGCGGATCAGATTTGGTGAGTGAGAGCCGGGGTGGGCTGCCTCCGAGACGGGTCCGCGTGCAGTTTCGTCTCATCCGCGATGCGGCCTCCGCAATCCTCTTCAACGCCGAAACCTGAGCTAGTGTTCTGCTAGAGCGGTTCACGCTCGTATGGCGCACGGGCCATACTAGCCCGAAGCGTCAGCGAGGCGATAACAGCCAGAATCCTCGCTGACGCTTCGGGCTCGTATGATTGCCGTCGCTGTCGAGTTGTGCGCAATTCAAGTGTGAAGAGAAGAAGAGAAAGAGATCTGGCTAGTGGGTGCGTTGATAATCGATTTGTCGAAGATTGGGTGATTGGGTCCAAGGTCGTGAATTCTGACACCGAAGTACGGGATCCTCTTGTGCGGGCGATCGCTGAGTTCCGGCAGGAATTACTCCGTCGGATTGACACCGAGTTGGTTCGGCTGAAAGAGCGAGAGCAAGCCGTGAATCGGCAGACTGAGGAAGGGGTCGTTGCGGCCACTGGCTCGCAATTCGGCGCTTCGAGTAGCCGAATGGGAGCGAGTCCGCGAAGGCCGTATCTGCAATCGGGGACGGGCTGGCCTGAGTCCCAAACTGCTGACAGGGTCGCCGATCGGGACTCAGTCGATGAAGCCGAGCGTCCACCCGTCGACGTTCCGGAACTGGAGATGGATCCCGAACCGCGTGTTCCTCCATCGGATCCACGTCAGCGGCTCGATGCACTGGCGCGATTGCTCGATAACCGCCTCAAGCGGGCGCAAGGTACGGCTGGAACGAGGAGCGGCGCGGGTAGCGGACCAAACACCGAGGTGGGCGACGAAACCCCTGAGTCATCCAGGCCGGAAGGGCGCAAATGAACTCTGGATGCGGCGGTCCATCCGAATTCCAAATCGAACCGGGCGCTCGGGATCTGCTTGCAAACGAGCAAGGCCATCGGTGCGGGCTCGGGAGGTCCGCGGGGGGAATCGAATGGCTGAGAGATGAACAGCGCGGGAACACCTGAAAACAGAGATCGGGCCGAAGCAGTGGTTTTGCCTTTTCCGCGCGGACGCCGGGCCAATGGCGGTTTCCGTGGAATCCGTGGCCGAGGTCCTTGAGACGGACACGTTGGTCCGATTGGCATGGAGCCCACCGCAAGTAATCGGTATGTGTTCCTATCACCGGGAAGCCGTTCCCGTAGTCGTGTTGGGACCTGTTCCGACCGAGACCCGGGGAAGATAGCTCGCGAGAGCCAGCTCAGGCAGCGGCGACCGATCCCGTCTTGGAGAAGCCCGGCATCGGTAACCGGCCCCGATGTGTTGTGCTGATCCTGAGAACTGAGCATGGCGTCTGGGGAATTCGGGTCGACTCCGAGAACACCACCATGAGCCGAGAATCACCCGAATACCACTCGCCCAGGGATTATGCGAGTGGACCGGTGCTAATCGGCATCATCCGGCCCGAAGGCACTTGCTACACGATTCTCGACGCCGAGGCAACCTGGCGTGGCCTACGCTCCGCGCTTGGCCAGTGGTTTGCACTCATTAGCGAATCCAAATCTCCTTCTCCACCGTCTTCCGGAGAGGAGCGGATACGAGCCGGTGGCGGCGTTTCGTGGGAGCGATGTGAGGCCTAAGCACTGTCGAGGTTGTCCGTGAGTTGCTCTGCACGCCTGGCGTTATATGGCGGGATGACCGGCATGGTCGGCGCCGCCCTTGGGGCGGGATCTGTCGTGGGTCTGGGGTCTCATCTGGGCTGCATTGTCGGTCTCTTCGTTGGTATGGCCGTCGGGGGAATGGGGATCTGGCTGGCCTCCCAGCGACTGCTGCGCGCCGCGACGGCCTGCCTGGCCGCCTTGGGACACGACGAGGGTGGTCACAACCCTGAGGCACGCCGGCCGGACGAGGACCGACCGGTCCCGGTCCTGGGATCGGCTGGCTTCGACGCCTGGGTCGCTCATCTGTACGATGTCCTCGCCCAATTGAGGCACGTCCAGGCAGAATACGCCGGCGCGAAGCGGTTGGTGAGGCAACTGGGCGAAAGGATGAACGGTTCGAGGGAGTCGGACGAGTCCAGAGGGAGATCGGATCCGGGCGTGGACGAGCCGGCCCAGCCGGTGTTCTTTTTCGTCGACCAATTCCAGCGAACGGCGACGCAGATCAACCGGGACCTCTTGGCACTCGAGGAGGCCAACGAGCGGGTCGCATCGGGGGCCCATGACCAGTCGGAGGCCGTATCCCGGACTGCGACCAGCGTCGAGGCGCTGTCCGAACGGATCGACCGCATCTCCCACAATGCCGCGGAGGCGGCCGACGCCTGCGAACGTGCCCGTCAAGAGGCCCACAAAGGGCTCGAGCAGGTGCACAGCGTCATTGAAGGGATGGACCGGGTCCTGGCCCGGATCGAAGCCAACGGCCGCAAGGTCCGCCGCCTTGGGGACCGTTCGACCGAGATCGGAGTCATCGTCGAGCTGATCCGAGGCATCTCAGGCCGGACCGACATGCTTGCCCTCAACGCCACGATTGAATCGATCCGCGCCGGGGAGCATGGCCGCGGCTTCGCGATCGTCGCCGAGGAGATCCGCAAGCTGGCCGAGCGGGCCGCCACGGCCACCCGCGAGATCGGCACGCTGGTCGAGGCCATCCAGGCCGACACTCAGGAAAGCATCCGGGCTCTCAGCGAGGAACAGGCCGAAACGCGGCGCGAGACGCAACGGATTCGCGAGACCGGTTCTTCCCTCGAGCGGATCAGCCAGGTTGCCGAGAAATCGGCCCGGCTGGTCGATGGGATCTCCCGTTCGACCAACGATCAGGTCGTGACCACGCAGGACTTGGTGCGAGCCATGCAGCGAATCTCCGACGTCACCCAGCAGACCCAAGCGCGGACCACGCAGGCCCGCGCGTTTATCAAGGCATTGAACCAGTCGTGCGAGCCCTGGCAGCACCTGGCCGCCTCCGATCCCATCGCCACGAGCGGCCCCTTGGGCGCCGGTCTTCAACGACAGGAAGGGCCGCCTCCGTCGGGAAAAGGCCGGCCGGCCGCGCCCTCGCTCCGAGAGACGCATCCGCCCTTTCTTCTCCGTCGGTCCTGTCCGCCCGTGAGTCTTCGAGAGTGCGGCGTGATCCAGGACGCGAAGGAGTCCGAACCGAGCGTTCGCAATGAAATCTCCCTTTCCAGTCCCAGCGACGGCGCCTTCGCTGGCCGATCGCCTGGAGACGCTCGTTGGTCTCTGGCAACACGCATGCGAGGGCCAGGATACGCGCCTGACACCACCGGTGCGGCTCGACGCCCTCCGCGACGGTTTAAACGCCATCGCCCTGGATGCCGAAGCCGAAGAGCAATGCGGCCGGGCCCGCGCCTTGCGCCGGATCGCTCTCCTGAGCGAGGTCTGGCAATGCCTGGAATCTGAGCCGGACCAGGCCGAGGCCACTGCCGAGGTGGCCGATTTCTGTAAGAGTGCCATCGAGCAACTCGTCTGCGACCAGGGGATCGCTCGCAATGGCGGCGATCGTGAAATCTGGGAGGAAATTCTCCTTCGGTCCAATCGAGCGCTGGAGCGACTACCTCAGCGCGGTTGATCCGACCAGCGCCGGCCAGTCGGTCGTGGATGAGCCGGTGCCGTTCGATGAAGTTTGCACCCCGCAAGACGATGACCCCCCTGTGCTCGACCACGAGAGCCTGCTCCGTCTCTTCCAGGGGTCCGGGGACTGTGGAAAAGAACGCACACCGCACGAAACGCACGCCGCATCGCCGCGCGGCCGCCAGAGCCGATACGAAAGCACCCCCCGTGCGTGTGCAGACCAGTCGCGAAGCGCTCTAGGGCTCGCGATTCCGCCGCTGCCCACACAACTTGATCTGGACGACGAGATCAGGGAAGCATTCCTCGCGGATGCGACCGACCTGTTCGAGCGGATCGAGAGAATCGTCGTGGGTCTGAGCAGCCAGGATGACGAGCGCGATGCGGTCCATGAGTTGCGTCGGTGCTTTCATACCCTCAAGGGAGCCGCGGGCAGCGTCGGTTTGAATGAACTGGCCATGCTCGTCCACGAGCTGGAGGATCCGCTTGGGCTGGCTGGCGGCGACGTCTCGCCGGAATTGAACGATCTCTTGCACCAGGTCGTCAACTACCTCGACGGGTTGATCGGCCTGCTTCGCCGCGGCCCCGCCACATTCCGCCCGTCGACTCCTCTGCCAGCTTCTCGACCGGACGCGACCCGCCCGTCGGCCGCGTTCCCCCCTGATCGATCGGCAAGCCCGGCACGGACAATCACACAGTCCATCGCGACTTCGCCGATACCGACCGCGGAAGGTCCGATACGCGTGCCCGCGGCGCGGTTCGACGAGCTGACGGACCTGGTCTCCGAGCTGATTGTGCAGGGGCGTTTCTGGCTCTCGCAAGCCGAGTCCATGAAGACTTTCGCCGCGACGGTGCAGATCTGTCGCAACCGCCTGCTGGGGAGTCTGGACCGACTCTATGACGTCGGTCTGGGGCAAAAGGGTGGCCGCCGCCTCGGCGCGCTGTTCGATCCCCAGGCGGACTTGCCCGAGCAGCTCCGCCGCCTGGCGGAACAAGCCGACGACCTCGCCGTTCTGGCCGCATCGGCTCAAGCCCATGCCGCCCCGATGGCCGACCGCGGAGATACACTCGTCCGCCTCTCGCTCCAGGCGTGGGATTCGTTCCAATCACTCAGAATCGTGCCCATCCGTGGCCTGTTCATGCGCCTGGCCGCGCGATCCATGATGCGGCGCGGGTCGAAGGGCGGCAGGTCGAGGTCGTCATGAAGGGGCGAGGAAACCGGTGTGGACCGGGCGGTGCAGGACAAAGCGTTCGAGTCCCTCCTTCATGTGGTGCGCAACGCGGTGGGGCACGGCGTCGAATCGCCCTCCGACCGCGTCCGCGCCGGCAAGCCTGCTACCGGCTGCGTGACACTCGAGGCCGGCCGGGAGGGCAACACTCTAGTGATCAACGTCCTTGACGATGGGAAAGGGGTTGACGACGACGCCATCGCGGACAAGGCCCGACGGCTGGGCTGGCTGCGCTCGGATGAGAATCCCAGCCGCGAGCAACTGCACGCCTTCCTCTTTCAGCCCGGCTTTTCCACCAAGTCGCAGGCCAACGCCATCTCCGGACGAGGAGTGGGGATGGACGTGGTCGCGCGAGAAGTTGCAAAACTTCGCGGGACTGTCGACCTTGCCTCGCAGCCCGGGCGCGGGACCCGGCTCACGCTCCGGCTCCCGGCCCAGCTCGCCCTGGAACCCGCCTTGATCGTGCGTGTCGGTGGCCAGCCCCTCGCGGTCCCGGCATCGGAGGTCGAGTATGCCCAGCCGTACGAATCTTCTGTCCCGAACCCCGGCGCAACTCACGAGGAGCGTATGCCCGATCCGCGCCCAATTCCATGGCGCCACGACCGTGACCTACCGCGATCAGGTGGTCTCGGTGGTCTTCGCCCGCGAGATGCTCGGAATCGGCCGCTCTACCTCGGATGCGTGGCCTAAGCTTGTGTTAGTTCGGGCAGGCAGCCGGCTGATCGGCCTGGTCGTGGACACGATCGAGGGCGCCGAAGATCTGGTCATCAAGCCACTCGGTGCACTCTTGGCTGGTCATCCGCTGATTTCTGGGACGAGCCTTTCGATCAATGGGGAAGTGATCTCGGTCCTCCATCCATCGGGCCTGGAGCGGTGGCTCAACAGCCGGACGGCCTCGATGGCCAGTCCGTCGGCGTCGCCGGCGCCCGGCCGGATCGAGATCACCGCGGAGGAACGGGTGACGGTACTGTTGGTGGACGATTCAATCAGCGTCCGGCGGGGAGTGGCGCGGCAGCTCCGCGGGCTCGGTTTGGATGTCCATGAGGTCGCCGACGGCCTGGAGGCGCTGGGCCGGCTGCACGACTCCCACTATGGGCTGGTGGTCACCGACCTCGAGATGCCCAAGCTCGACGGTTTCGCTTTACTGGCCGAGATCAAGCGTTCCACTAGCCTGGCGACCCTCCCCGTGATCGTCGCCAGTACCCGATGCGACTCGGAAACCCGGCAGCGCGTGCTGGAGCTGGGGGCGCGGACACTGCTTTCCAAGCCGGTCGACCCCCTGGAGCTGGCGCGGATCGTCGAGACACTCCTACCCGGCGTCAGGCGATCAACGCAATAGAAACTGAACGGAGCCGAACCGCGATGGATCAACCGTTAATTCTCATCATTGACGACAGCCAGACGATCCGGAAACTGGTCGAATGCCACCTTTCCCAGGCGGGCTACCGGGTGGCGATGGCCGCCGATGCCGAGCACGGGCTGGAACTGGCCCGAACCATACGGCCCCAGTTGATCCTGCTGGATCACCAATTGCCTGGGACGACGGGCGACGAGGTGTGCCGGAAACTGCTGGAAAACGAGTTCACGGCGACCATCCCGGTCGTCATCAGCTCGGCCATGCGGAATCGGGCCTATGCCAGGTACACCGAGTATCCCAACATCGTCGATCAGATCCCCAAGCCGTTCACGCCGGAATTGCTCAAGGGTGGAGTGGCGAACGCCCTTCAAACCGGCGCGATGGTCGTGCAGGCGCAGCGCACAGGCTGCGCGATGCCCGAGGCAGTCGGCGAAGCCCGCGAGGGCCTACTGGAAGGGATGACCGAGTCATTCCCGCTGCTTTCGGTGGTCGATTTCCTGAACAACCGCCAGCAGACTGGGCGGCTGACCCTCGAAGTCGGCATGGACCGGCTGCGCTCCGCGCTCAGCAGCGGCCGGGTCCAGGCCGTGTATTCGCCGACGATAGGCCCTGACCGGCTGGAGGGCCTGCTCCCGGCCGAGCTTTCCGACCTTGGTCCACTGCTGGCGTTGACACTCGGCGAGCAACAGGATTCATCGATGGCGGGGCTGGTAAAGATGCTGGAACGCAGCCTGTCCGACCCCAGGCGGCTCCGGGCCCTGCTCAGGTTCCAGGCGGCGGTCTTGACCTATCAGGCAACGACCGGCGAGCCGGGCAAGTTCACTTTCGAGCGAGTGACCAGCCTGCCGCCGATGTTCCAGGCATTCCCATTACAGCTCAGCGTTCCGGCCCTGCTCATCGACGGCTCGCGGTGCTGCGAGTCGGCGGCTCGATACCCATGATTGGGAACAGCTCGTCTTCGCGGCCAGGCCCCGCGTGGTGGCAACCCCGATCGAGCCGGCCTGACGCCCGCCGTGATCAAGATCCACACCCTGTTCGACGGCGCTCGCAGCCTGGCGCAATCGCACAAATGTCCGCGCTGGAGATTACTGAGGTCGTGGCCGTCGCACGCGGTCTGGAGCGCGCCGGGCTGGTCGAGCGGCGGGCGCCCTCCTCCTCCCACTCCATCCTCGTGCTGGAAGACGACGCGGAGACCATCCGCGTGATCCGCGACGTTTTGGGCACTGACGGCGCAATTACCAACTGAAAATCGTCCACGACCGGATCGCCTCCCAGCTCTTGCTTCGCCGCCAAGTTTACCAACTGATGATCCTGGCTATGGATCGCCCGGAGCAGGAGGGATTCTTCCGCGCCTGCAAGCAACAGAACACCAACGGGACCCGGTACGTCGGAGTCCTGAATATTGACGACGAGAGCGAGTTGGCCCGGCTTGATGAAATGGGACTCGACGGCGTGATCCACCGCCCCATCAACGAAACAAACCTGCTTGCCACCGTCAAGCACCTTCTTCAGAGATAGTAATATATAATAGAGCATATAGATATTGATAGTTAATGAATTTGCAGCCAGCCCGTTTTCAGAGGAGCCGATCGATGGTCAGGCCAAAACGGATAAATTCCTTCGATAGCGAGCCGAGCGCGGACGACGGCGATGAATCCCCACTCGCTGACTATCTCGAGACGATCACGCTCTTGCAGGAGGAGGTCGCGCGGTTGGAGCAGGAATTGCAGTGGCGCGACGAAAGGCAAGGGGAGCCCACATCGAACACCCTTGCCACGTTCCCGGACGAAGCCGGGCCGGCTACCGCCCTGGAAAGCGTCGCTGGCGCGGCCTCCAATTCGGAGATCGAGCGGTTATCAACCGAGCTGGCCAGCCGCGACGAGACGATCCGTGTCCTGCTCGATGAGCTCAGCCGAGTCGAAGAGGCCCAGGCGGCCACCCGGTCCGAGTGGGAGCACCTGGTCGGATGGGTGGAGGAGCTGGAAAGTCGCGTCGAGGGACAGGATGAAAACGCGCTGCTGCACAGATCGAGAACCGGCTCGAAGCCGAGCGGCAGAAGGGCGAAGCGCTGCGCATGAAATCCGAGCACGATCGCCGCGCGTGGGAGACGCAGCGGCAGATCTATCAAGACGAGATCGCCAGGCTCCAGGTCAGGCTGGACCAGGTCGTGACTTCTCACGAGGCTTCTGCGGCACAAGACAGCCGAGTCACACAGAGCTCCGGTCCCACTGTCGAAGTGGTCGAGGCCTTGCAGGCCGAGAACGTTCGACTGCGCGCCGCCTGGCAAGAACTGGTGGAGCGTGCCGCTGCCGCCGAACATACCGAATCGTCGGACGCGAAGTTGGCGGCGACCGAGGAGGAGCGGCGCCAACTCAGCCGCCAGGTCGAGCAACTTCAAGACCAGAGGAAGTTAGAGCGGCTCGAGCACGAAGCAACCGTCGCTGAGCTTCAGGCCCGGCTGTCCCAGGCCTCGCTGCCCGGCCCTGAGGTCCCGCCGCCCGAGAAAAGCCAAGGGGGGATCTCCCAAATGCTGGAAATCGATTTGCGCGTCCGCGCCTTGCGCCAGCATATGATGGAAATGGAGCGATGCGAGAAAGAGGAAAGGAGCCAGAAGCGCCTCGCCGCTCGGATCTCGCGACTATGGAGCCGGACCGGCAGGTGACGAGGTTGTACTTCGGCGGCAATCGACACGATCACGCGGTGAGCCGGCCGGGCCCGGGGGCGAACCACATACCCCGAATTCCGTGTAGTCCCGATCACGATCTCCGACATTTCTTGGGAAACTCCGCATGGTGGACGATCTTCGCAAGCCGGAAACGAGAGCGCGGAGCCCCGAGTCCAGGACTTGGGCGGCCTCGCCTCACTCGGCGCTTTCTGAGCAGATCCAGAACCTGCGATCGCTGCGTGAATGGGTACTGGAACGCCTGGATTTGCTCGAGACGCTGGCTCGGCAACGGTCGGCGTCCTCACCCGCGGGCGAAGACATCGCGGCCCGGGAACGGACCATCGCGCTGAAACTCGTCGATCTCGAGGAGACCGAGTGCCGGCGCCGTGCCGAGGCCGAGCGCCAAGAGAAGGAGTGGAACGCGGCATTGACCCAGCTCGAAGCAGACCGCCGCTTGCTCGCGGAGGCCTGGGAACGCGTCGAGCGAGAGCGCATCGAATCCCTCAGTGTTTCCAAGCTCGATCAGCACGCTCATGCCAAGGCTCGGTCACCGCGGAGGGGTGCCCCCGCCGCGCTTCCTCACGCGGCCGCCTTGGTCCCGGCCCGGTCGGACGCCGCCGATGCGGATCTGGATGGCCCGGCTTCCCAGGCGATCCTGAGACAATTCCAAACCCTCTGCGGCGACGTTCGGCGCAGTGCCGAATCAAACCGCGACTCGCGTTGAGAAGGGAGAGGCCAGAATCGTGAAACTCCAGGACCAAATTCCACTTATCGAGCCGAGCGTCGGTCGTCCCACGCCCTCCTCCCGCGGCAGGCAGACCTTTCCGCATCCGGGCTCCGGTTCGCCCATGACCCGCCCGACGGACGGCTCGCAGTCGAGCTGGACGACTCGCCTGTTCGGCTGGATTGTCACCTGCGGGTCACGTCCGGGGGCAAGCCGCGACCACAGCGAATTCCCCCCGCTATCGCCCGGTCAAGGAGACGGAAACTTGCCGGGTTCCACGCGGGACCGGTCCGGCGAAGATATCCCAGGCATCACGAAACGCTTGATCAACGACGACCGCTATGCCATCGTGCTGGTGAAAGAAACCGACGATCAGATCAGTGACAGTGACGCCCAGCCGGCCTGGAGTCTCCTGGACCAGCAGATGTCGCTGATCCCCGCGGGTCGCGTCCCCGTTGTCCTTTGTGACGGAACGACTGCGAACACCGAGGTCGCCGGCTTTTTCCTCGACCGTTTCGCGGTCAGCAACCGGCAATTCCGGAGATTCGTGCACTCCGGCGGCTACGACTCGCTCGAGATCTGGCCGCAAGAAATCTGGCCGAGCGTATCGCGGTTCACTGATCGGACGAAACGACCCGGTCCGCGCGATTGGGAGGACGGTAACTTCCCGCCCGGGAAGGCGGACCATCCCGTGGTCGGAATCTGCTGGTATGAGGCAATGGCTTATGCCCGTTGGGTCGGCAAGTCGCTGCCCACCGCCGCGCAATGGCAGAAGGCGGGTGGCTGGCCCGAGCAGCTCTCGGGCGGCAACTGCAACCGCTATCCCTGGGGCGACCTGTTCGACCCGGGGCGCACCAACGTCTGGGCGTCCGGTGTCGGCCGGACCGTCCCCGTCGACGCCCATCCCAATGGCGCCACACCCAACGGCATCTTCCAGATGACCGGGAATGTCTGGGAATGGCTCGACGACCGCCTGGAGGCTATCCCCTGCTCAGCCGGAGAAACCTTCCTTCCGTGGAAGCCCATGCGCCGGATCATCGGCGGGGCCTACAACACCTACTTTGCCAGCGAAGCCACTTGCCAGTTCATTACCGGCCAAGGAGAGCTCGACCGCCTCGGCAACATTGGGTTCCGGTGTGCCGTATCTTTGGAGCAGCTCCGGCCGCTCCCCTGAATTAATGTTCTTGAGCGCCCCGTTCCTGTGTGCCTCACCTGGTCCGGCAGGATCCGGCCTGAACGGCCTGGACCGTTCCGGGCTTCAGGACCCGGGAAAACTTGAACCAAAGAGCGATGACTCACCATGCCTGCTTCCTACTTACGCGACTACGATCGCGACTCCAGCGAGTTCGACTGTCCGCTCTGTGGCGGCCAGAGCCGAGAGGGCAATCCGTGCTCGACGTGCGGCTTGCCGTTCAAGGTGATCGAATCGATCCTGACCCGTGACACCCCAGCCCGATTCCTGGGTGTGCTAGGGCCAACCGGGGTCGGCAAGACGGTTTATCTGGGTATGCTTCTCGACCTGCTGGCGCACGGCAGTTGCGGGCTTCACGGCCTCGCGCAGAGCCCATTCACACTGAATCTGCACCGCAACCTGATTCTGGCCCTCGAGCGCCAGAGGTTTCCGGAGAAGACCCCAATCGAGTCCGATCGCTGGGACTGGATCCATTGCGCGGTCTACCGGGGCAAGAGCAAGACACCCTATGATATCGTCACGCCTGACGTCGCGGGTGAAGCTGTTATGGGCGAACTGGAGAGCCCCGGCAGTTACAAGAACGTCCGCGCGTTAATCAGCCGGTGCGCTGGCCTGGTGGTCCTGGTCGACGTGGCCCAGGTCGTAGCGGATGGCCAGGGCCAGGAACTGTTCGCGATGCAGCTTATCAGCTACCTGGATGCGCTGAAGCCGCGGAAGAGGAATCGCAAGATCGACGTTCCCGTCGCCATCGTTTTCACCAAGACCGACCTCTGGGAGGACTGGACTGCCGATCCGGAAGCTTTCGCCAAGGCTAATGTTTCGGCGCTCTACAACCAGTGTCGGGCACGGCTGGAATTCTGCACGTTCTATTTCTCGGGTGTGGCTGGTTCGACGAGCCGTCTGATGGATTGCGATGGCCAGGAGATGCTGGTCCCGCTGCGCATTGAACCTCGGGGTATCGTCGAACCCTTCGCCTGGATGATCAACCAACTGCGCTGAACGCCGCATCGGGCGCACTTGAGCGATCCTGGGAAGGATTGCGGATCTGGAGGCTGGGTGTGTGGGCCGAGCAGGCGATTTTCACGTCGCTGCCCCGTCGTGTGCGAGGGGGCTATCACCTGGTTTCCCGGTCTCGGGGAGTCAGTGTAGCCGACGCGCAGGCCCTCGCGCACTGGGCACCTTCACACGACGCCCTGATCATGGATGGGAGAAACCGGATCAGCGTGAACTTCCACCCGCTGCCCACCGGGCGGTTCGCTCTCTCACGCACCTGCGCCGGGCCACCCGAATACAGCGGCCGAGGAGGACAACAGCTTTACACCCACTTCTTAATCGTTGACGACCAGGCACTGCAAGCCGTTGGGTTGCAACCGTTCTCCATCTATCGCGACGCGATTGCGCGAGGCTACCTTTTGTACCAGCCGGACCCCAGCGAAGTCCTCGAACCGGTGCTTCTCTCTCAACTGCATCCCAATCGGGACGCTGGGTGGTGGGCGGACCGGGTTGTCGAGCTCGGTTTGCCTCCGCTGGGACAGTTGAAGGAGAGACTTCAATCCGGCCAGCCGTTCCGATTCGCCTACGCCGGTGATCGCATTGAGCTGGCCGAGTACCTTATCGGCCTACTCTCCCGCGATGCCGTGCCACGCACCAGCTTCTCCACCAGCCTCGTCCCGTCCTCCGATCGCTCCTTTCTTCTGACGCTGGTCAACGAGACTTGAAATAGCCTCCCGATATAGAGGGCTTTCCGCGGGGTTGGGAGTTCCTCAGGACCGAGGTATGACTGTCCGCTTCGCCATCAGGGCAATAAAACCGAGCGGAAGGCAAGGGATTCGAACCCTCATTCCCCTTGAGGAAACCGCGTTAGCAGTGCGGCCCGGCCAACCGTATCCGGCTACCTTCCAAAACAATCGTCGACAAAACGCGTGCGAACGAATGGACCGCCGGGGAGTCGAACCCCGATCTCCTGGTTGCAAGCCAGGCGTCGTCCCGTTTGACTAGCAGCCCTCTTTTCACCAATCCAAGGTCCGCCCGAGAATCGAACTCGGTCCACCTCCCTACCACGGAGGCATGCCGCCAGCGCACCCGCGGACCATCGCTCTTCATGGATAAACTCGAGTCGTCCCGGAGGGAGTCGAACCCCCGTTTCCTCTTTGTAGGAGAGGTGTCGTTGCCACTGGACCACAGGACGATCGTCTCCGTTCCTTGACTTCCCTTCCTGAGTGGCACGAGTGGGAGTCGAACCCACAGACATCAGGCTCCGGGCACCGCCCGAAGGGTGGTCGTGACCGCTATGCCAGTTCGCGTACCGTGCCATGATTGGTTTGTTTGGTCGGCTTGTTGAATTGCGGGCCCGGGAGTCGAACCACGGCCTCCGGGCTTATGAAACCCGGCCGAGCACCAGCCCGCCCGCAAATCCCAGACCCCGGTATCGAGCCGGGCAAGTCGGCCTTATGAGAGCCGATGGGGCACCTGCCACGCCTGGGTCGAATCACGCTCGTCTCTTATTTCCGGCTGCGTACACGAAAAGTAGCCCCGACGGGATTCGAACCCGCTTTTCCACCTTGAGAGGGTGGCGTCCTAGCCAATAGACCACGGGGCCATTGCGAAACTGGGTGGTGAAGGAGTCGAACCTTTTGCCTACCGCCTCACCAATTGATGGCAACGGCTTTACAGACCGCCGTGAGGAGCACCACCCTTCGATTCGATTGATCGCCCAATGGCACGAGTGGGAGTCGAACCCACAGAGCACCAAGGTTTGAGCTTGGCCGCTTTGCCGGTTTGCGTACCGTGCCGTTTCCACTCAATCATTCAGCGCCCCCGATGGGATTTGAACCCATGGCCTCCACCTTGACAGGATGGCGAGCACTCCAGGCTGCTCCGCGAGGGCGTAGATCGAAAATCAAAGTACACAACGATATGTATTATATGATTAATAATAGATTTATATTCTTTTATCTTAGAACTTGATTGTCGTAATGGCGAAAGCAATCATTGTGAGCCGTTTCTAAGCCGTTATTCGCCAAATCTCCAACGGACACGGTCCATCAGGCGACAAAGCGCGGTTGTATTCGACACTGGGCCATGAGACTGTGCAAAGGGTTCAATAACGGTCCTGGCGTCAAAACCGCTGGTTAATGAGCGCACTCGCCGACCATTCGGCAGAACACTGCGCATCCCCGCAACCCAGATTCTTCCGCAAACTCCGGTCGTTCATTCCTATGTCGCTCGTGATAATCTCGGGCTGGTTGTTCAGTCCATCGTCGAGGTTTGCATCTGAGAGACGCCGATCCGGTGCCGGATGTTCGCGTTCGTGCGACGAAATTCTCGAAGTCCGTAATCCGCCGCTCACCGCTCCGGCGCTCTTGTGCGACAAGGCTTGGATAAAGCGAGTCCCTGGCATGCAAAATGCAAGGTAGGCTGCCAGTGGATCACATCTTGCTGTTTGAAACATCTAAGCCTTGATTTGACGCCTACAAGGCGGAGGACATTTTTATGGGCCTGCTCCTGCTAATCGTCCTGATCGTCCTGCTGGTGGGTGGCCTTCCGACCTGGCCGTATTCCCGGGAGTGGGGTTACGGGCCCAGTGGCGGCATCGGAACACTGCTGCTCATCCTGCTCATTCTCGTCTTGCTCGGCTATGTACCGCGCGGGTTGTGAGCGGCTCGACAATGACCAACGAACGAGGAGGGGCGACCCTCCTCTTGCACCACTGCGGTTGCGCCCACGAATCAACGCCACACGAGCCCTGCTTTAGCGCGTGAGTTCGTGGTGACATCAATAATAATGACAGATGTCATCCTTCGTCGCGAACTTGGCGGATTAGGTCGACGGCGATGTCCGTCAATCCCTGCGTCCTCAGCGTCTCCCGCTGAAAGGCATCGGACCGTTGCCGGATGCGACGCAGCAGTTCCGCGTCGGTCACTCGCTCTTCCTCAGCGACGAGGCGGGCAATCTCTGCGGCATCCGACTCAGCCTGCAATTGCTCGTCTTGATTCATGGTTAACTCCAGGGAGATTCGATGGGGGGACCAGGATACGGATTGGATCCGCACGGAACTTTGAGACTGCGGCGATCACTCCGGGCTGCTCGAAGAGGGCATTTCGACGGCGAATGGCTCAGGAGGGATTCGAACCCTCAGCATCACTCGTTCTAAGCGAGAGTGGTCTACCAATTGCCTACTGAGCCGTTTGTTTTCGTCAAGTTTCATTCGATACCCAGGGTGGGACTCGAACCCACATTCACCCGGGTTTAAGCCGGGTCGCTCGACCGATTGGCGTACCTGGGTGTCGGACATCAAGGCGGAAGCCGTGGGACTCGAACCCACAAGCGGCCTGCGCCGCCACCTGTTTTCAAGACAGGCCCCTGATCCGGCCGGTTGGCTTCTGTCGCGATCGATCATGATCCATCCAGTTCCGGGGGCTGGAATCGAACCAGCGGCCTCCACGTTCAGAGCGTGGCGTCACTACCAGCAGCAACTACCCCGGAGTCATCAAGGCGAGTCGATCGATTCGGGAAGGAGGATTCGAACCTCCACCGCCTGATTCAAAGTCAGGGAGCCTTCCGGTTAGCCGATTCCCGAGAGCGTCCCGCGGGAGTCGAACCCGCCTGTCAGACTTGGAAAGTCCGTGCCTGGCCGCCCGGCCCGAGACGCAATACGAATAAGAAGCGGTTTATCGTCAACACAGAGACCACGAGACAAACTCATTCCGATCTCTTTTTCCCTCCGTTCCCTTGGTTTCCTTACGTGAAAGAATCCTCACTGTCAGGCGGAAGGAGAGGGAGTCGAACCCCCAAGGCTCATCGCTCGCCCGAGTTCGAGTCGGGTGCCGTCGCCAATCGGCTTGCCCTTCCGAGTGATTCCAGCACCGGCGGGAGGATTCGAACCTCCAATCGTCGCCTTAACAGGGCGCCGCCTTTCCGTTAGGCCACACCGGTATCGAGTCGATTCGAATCAAGGTCGGGACGGCCGGATTTGAACCGGCGATCTCCTGCTCCCGAAGCAGGCGGATTGAACCAGGCTTTCCCACATCCCGAAACAACCAAGTGCCCAACGGGAGTCGAACCCGCGCTTCCGCCTTGGCAAGGCAGTAGGCTACCACTACAACATGGGCACACCTCACTAAAGCCGAATTGTCAAAGACTGAGAGCACCGGGTGGGACTCGAACCCACGTCGCCGCATTACGGGTGTGGAGTCCTGGCCGCTGGACGACCAGTGCCGTTCGCTTCACATTCCGAGTGGGACCAGAGGGGCTCGAACCCTCACCGTTCTGATCAAGAGTCAGACGCTCTGCCACTAGAGCTTTGGTCCCAGAAATGGCCGGTCCCAGGCGACGATACCCTCTTCAAACAACAAGGCCCGGTGGTTTTCGACACCGGGCCTTGAGAATCCGCGAAGGGAGCATGACAGGCCTGGCGTCAACGGCGCTGGGGATAGAGCGGCAGCAAACTCGCCGAACGCTCGGCGGATTGCATCGCATCCTGGCAACCCAGATTCTGTTGTAAACACCCGACGTTCATTGTTTCCCCGCTTGTAATCATCTCGGTCCGATTCGACGGCAATGACCCGCCGCTTCGGCGGTCATCGTCGCGTCGTATAACTGAGAGACGCGAAAGCCGCCGCGGATGTTCGCGCTCGATCGTCAGATTGTCGAGATTAGATGGAACCGAGCAGGAATTCGGCGGCGGAATTGAGAACCACTCACCCGCGCTCGCAAGTCCTCGCCAGCCGAAAACCGTCCGGATTGAGTATTCTTCGCGCGGGCAGCCGCCCTCACAGTTGCCGCAAGAACTCCACGAGGTCTTGCTTCTCCTCCGTCGACAGTCTCAACGTTAAAACAAGGTTGAAAAACTCGACAGTGTCCTCAAGGGTCAGGCAGCGGCCATCGTGTAGGTAAGGTGGACTATCCTTGATGCCGCGAAGCGTAAAGCTCTTGATTGGGCCGTCTCCTGCCTCACCTTTCAGGAATCGTTCCAGGTGCAGGTCGTGCATCCGGTTGTCGAGAAAGATCGGCGCCGGGTGGCAGACCGCGCACTGCGCCTTGCCAGCGAACAGCTTTTCGCCGCGCACCTCGCTCTCGGTCGCCATCTCCCGGTCGAGGCGGCCCAGCGGGGTCAGCTTGGGCGCGGGCGGGAAATCGAGGATGTTCTGCATCTGGGCCATGTGCGACACCTGGATGCGATCTAAAATGTTCATCCCCTTCTTAAAGGCATGAATCTCATCGCCGTTGAAGTAAGCCGTCCGCTGCTCGAACTCGGTGAAGTCCTCGACCGAGCGCAGGCTCCTCTTTGCGCCGTGAATCTGCTGGTTGAACAAGCCGCGCAGGCTCACCGTGTCCAGGCGCATCCGCCGCTGCTCGGGCCGGGTGTCAGGATTGATGTGGAACTGCCCACTGGTGTGGCCGTTGACGTGACAGTCCAAACAGGTCACTCCCAGGCTGGGCTCGGCGCTTTTGCGGTCGTCGGTCGGATTGAACTCCTCCTGGGGAAACGGCGTCACCAGCAGGCGCAGGCCGTCGAGCTGCACCGGCGTCAACAGGTCCTTGAACAGGCGGTAGTAATTATTGATCGAGACGACTTCGCCGCGGGAAACGTCGCCCAGTTCGGGACGGGTCTGGAGGTACATCGCGGGCGGGAACTCGGGCAGGAAGACTTCGGGAAGGTCGTACTCGACGTCGTAACGCGCGAGGCGTGGGAACATATTGATCTGCATCTGCGGAAAGACCTGGCCGCCTAGCCCTCCGCCTTGGACCGGGTGAGGCAGCGCCTTGTATGGGAAGATGTCCTGGCGGCGGATCTCTGCCGGGCTCATGGCGGCCAGCATTGCCCAGTCTATCCCCTGCGGCAGACGGGCAGTCGGCCCCACGACGAGGGGCTTGCCCCGCGACATCGTGGCCTTGGGGTCGAGCCTTGGCTCAAGATTGTAGCGGCTCTCGAGCAGCTTTCGCTGCCGTGCCAAGACCACGGGCTTGTTGGCCACGTCGGCCTTGTAGATTTCCTCGAAGGTCGTCCCCGGCTTCATCGCACCGAGTGGGTCCCGATAGAAGTCGAACCCGGTCATGCCGCCATGCTCAGGCTGGTCGATCAGAGCCCCCGAGGAAGGCGTCGTCTTGGTCGGGGCGAAGATGTCGGACAGATCGTGTGCCGACTTCTGCTGTTCCGGTCGCTCCTTCGGAATCTCTTGAGGCGTCTGGGCGTCGGCGATGGCGTCTCCAGGGCTCCCGGATGGCGAGGCGATCGAAGGTCTCGCCCGCCGCGGAGTGCACCAAGAGTGTGAGTCCGCCTACTAATAGAGCCGAGATGACTCCCGCGACGAGACCAGGTTTATTCGGCATCGGACCGCCTCCATAAGGTGTCAAGAAAGTTCGTAATCTGCGGGTTACCGATCCGCGCTCCAGTTGCTGAGCGTGGCGAGTGCGTATCGAAATTGAGGAACGGCACCGGTCAGCCGCCGAGCGGGTTGGCGGCGATCATGTCGCAGAAATTCGGCCGGCGGTAGCCGGCGAGCGTCCGTTCCAGCACGTCGGAGTTCATCGTCCCGAAAGTCGTCACGGGCTTGTGGGCGAAGCCGTCGGCGAACGCCTGGACGATCTCCATGCTTGAAGTTGATTCGCGGGTACGCGGCGAGCACGGCGTCCCGGTCGCCAGCCGGGATCTCGCCAAGCCCATCGCCGAGGACATCCGCCTCGACCCCGCCTGTGACGAGCGCGATCTCCGGCCGCTTGTGCCAGGGGATTTCCGGCGTCGTGTGCAGGGCGATCGCGTCCCACACCACCCCGACCGTCGCTTCGTCGATGCCGTTGGCCCGCAGGAATTCTCGGGCCGCGTTCGCACTATCAATCTCGAACCGGTGGTCCTGACTGCGATACTTCGCGGTTAGCCCGAGGTCGTGGAATACAGCCCCGAAGTAGAGCAACTCGTAATCGAAGGTCAGCCCTCGGTGACGGCCTCGGATCGCTCCGAACAGGTAAACCCTCAGCGAATGGGCGAGCAGCAACTCCGTGCCGTGTTCCCGCAGCAGGTCGGTCGCCTCCCGGGCCAGCTTGCTGTCGGGGATTCGGATTCCCGCGATGACTTCAGACATGATTCATCTCCAGTCTCGTGTCAATCTGGCATCGGGAAACCAGTGTGCGATGAACCGGACATTTGTTGGCGATCTCCAACAGTTTGCGCAGTTGCTCCTCGGTTAGGTCCCCAGTGAACGAGATCCCCACTTCAATGCGATCGACCATCCCGACCTTGGTCTCGCACTCGGCACAATCTTCAGCATGGACTTTCGCGTAGGACAGGCTGACTTGGACTCCCTGAAGAGGCCACTGTGTCCGCTCGGCGTACATTCGAACCGTCATATTGGTACATGCTCCCAGCGCGGCCAAGAGCAACTCATACGGGTTGGGGCCCACATCGTTGCCGCCGTAATCGCTCGGTTCGTCTGCCTGAAGCACATGAGAGCCGACGGATATGTTCTGGGCGTATCTCAAAGATCCGGAATGTACGAACACACTTCTGGGCATTGTTTTTGTCTCCGGTATTTCGGTCCTCAAGGCTCTCACGTTCTCCATCATTGCCATGATGGGGGCTCAAGCCATAGAGCGACTAGCCGTTGGCGAATGGCCCGAAGGCCCGGGAGTCGTCGCCGGTGCCCGGCATCTCGACCTTGATCACCCTGGCGCCCAACTGCGCCAGAATCTTGGTGCAGAACGGGCCGGCCAGGACGTGGGACACATCGAGGACGTTGATGCCCTTGAGAGGCGGCGATTGGGTTTCCAGCATGATCGATTTCCCTTATCGCGGTGTATGGTCGATTCGGTCGGGCCGGAATGTGCCGATGTAATTCCTGATCTTGCCTCCATAATCTAAGCGTAAGGAGGGGGTCACGGGCGCCGGGGCCGGGCGGGCCGTGGGGAAGTCCTGCTTTTGGTCGCCCAAAAAGGGCGTTCGATTTCGACAAGACGATGCGATATCACTGTCCGTTCAACGGCTGTGTCGAGAGATCTACCACGTGGTAAGTGCCGCGCGGCGACCTTGGGGCCTCGAATCGAGACCTCATCCTGTCAGTCGCGCCGTTCGAAGGCAGTTAAGTGCGGAGGCATGGGAGTCCAAAAGCGGGGGTTCTCCCAGGGAACTTCACCCTGCGAGGGATCTCCTCATCATTGGCGCCGGGCGCCTTCACGAGCACGTTGCCATCGAAAATCGCTCACAAGGGATTCGAACCCTCGGCATCATTCGTTCTAAGCGAGAGTGGTCTGCCAATTGCCTACTGAGCCTTTTGATCTCCTCGGACTTCATTCCATACCCAGGGTGGGACTCGAACCCACATTCACCCGATTTTGAGCCGGGTTGCTCGGCCGGTTGGCGTAGCTGGGCGGGTGAATGAACGGACAGGCGGAAGCCGTGGGACTTGAACCCACAAGCGGTCAGCGCCGCCACTTGTTTTCAAGACAGGCCCCTGATCCAGCCGGTTGACTTCCGTCGCGATCGATCATGATCCCGTCTACGCACTATCCAGCACTGGCGGGAGGAGTCGAACCTCCAATCGTCGCTTTAACAGGGCGCCGCCTTACCGTTTCGCCACACCGGTATCGAGGTTTGCAGTTGACTGCCGCGATGTTTTCTTGCATAACAAATTCATGGAATTCCGCTGGAAGGACTGGAACATCGAACACATAGGCGGCCACGGTATCTCGCCCTGAAGAAGCAGAGCTTGTGGTCACCACAGCTCGGAGTCCCTACCCAAGAAGGATTCAAGTGGACAAGTGGATTGTCTGGGGGCGAGGCTCGGGCGGTCGCTTTCTCCAGGTCATTTTCGTTCTGGACCAGGACAAGACGGTTTTCGTGATCCACGCCCGACCCCTGACCGAACCGGAGAAGCGGCGGTATCGACGCCGCAAAAAACGATGAAGTCAAAGCCCTATTGGGAAATGAAAACCACAGAACTCGCAGCAGCCACCAGGGAGTTCGATGATCCGTTTGTCGTTGATCAGTCACGCCCCTTGACCCCGGCAGAGCAAAAGGAGTGGCACAAGGTCAGCCGAAAACGGGGGAGACCCAAATTGGGTCAAGGATTTAAACGTGTCTCCGTGAGTCTTGAACAAGGTTTACTCAAGCGTGTGACCGACCTCGCCAAGAACCGCCGAATCAGTCGCTCCGCGCTGGTCGCCAAGGCGCTCGAGCAAGCGTTGGCCCAAGAAGACTGACTTCAGGGTTCACTCCGTTCTCATTCCGATCCAGAGGCAAATTGGGTTTCTGTTTTGATCCATGATTCCAGGTCGGAATGGCCGGATTTGAACCGGCGATCGCCTACTCCCGAAGCAGGCGGATTGAACCACGCGTTCCTACATCCCGAAACCAACCGAGTTCCCAGCGGGAGTCGGACCCGCGCTTCCGCCTTGGCGGGGCAGTAGGCTATCACTACAGCATGTGCATACCGCGCCGAAGCCAAGTTGTCGAAAACGGAGAGCACCGGGTGGGACTCGAACCCACGTCGCCGCATTACGGGTGCGGAGTCTTGGCCGCTAAACGACCAGTGCCGTTCCCATTTCATTTCCAGTGGGACCAGAGGGGCTCGAACCCTCACCGTTCTGGTTAAGAGCCAGACGCTCTGCCACTAGAGCTTTGGTCCCGTCAAAGTGAATCAGATTGGTTCGATTCCAGTCGGCCCGGAAGGAGTTGAACCTTCGTCTCCCGGTTATCAGCCGAGTGCTCTTCCGTTGAGCTACGGGCCGGAGCGTCTCCGGCGATCTCATTTCCTGCACTCGACGTTTGGCGCCGGGGGAGTCGAACCCCTCGTCACTCTCTTATAAGGAGAGCGCTCTGCCCTTGAACTAGGCGCAGTGGGGCCGGAGGGATTCGAACCCCCACCACCCGGCTTAAAAGGCCGATGTGCCACCGTTACACCACGACCCCGGTGCTGATCATTATTCCGGGGTATACGTTTGACTCGAATCTTCATGACATCACTCCTCACGTTTTGTAAGTTAAGGTAGAACCTAGGCGGCAGTCGAACGCGATGTTCTTTCTCACCTCTCCACTGTCTCCGCTCTCTTGCACTATTTTTTGGACTCCGTCCGAAAAATCGGGATGGCCGGATTCGAACCGGCGTTCTCCTGCTCCCAAGGCAGGCGGATTACCAGGTTTTCCTACATCCCGGCTTGTGAGTTCTCAGCATTCGATCATCTGGCGTTTGTCGCGGAATCAGGGCGGCCGGATTTGAACCGGCGATCTCAAGCTCCCCGAGCTTGCGGATTAGCCAAGCTTTCCCACGCCCTGTCGCTCTTTGAGTGATAGCCCCTGAGGGAGTCGAACCCTCCTCCCCGCCTTGAAAGGGCGGTATCCTCAGACCGATAGACGAAAGGGCCAGCGGTTTGCTGTCGGTTTTTGAGAGCCAGTGGGTCGGGTGGCGCTCGAATCCACGTCTGCGGTTTTTCGGACCGCTGCTATACCGTCTCAGCTACCGACCCGTAAAATCGACAAGGCCCGGTGGTTCGTGACACCGGGCCTTGAAACTCCACCTCAGGGTGAATCATTGCCGGGCGTCAACAGCGATCGGGACGACCAAACAGGCGCGAAATCGCCGGGCGTTCGGCAAAATGCACCGTGTTTTGGCATCCCAGATTGAATGGTATAAACCCGGCGTTCATCACAACCTCATTTGAGTGTAGTGGTCTCGATCAGGCCGTTCGATTGAAAACAACCTGTCGATCGGAGTCACCATCGTGTCGTGCCTTGTACCATGAGAGACGCGGGACCCGCGCTTATGTTCGCGCGGTCGCGGATTTTTTTCCGGTAGGTCGATGATGTTCAGGGTTGCTCGCCCACACGGAGCCAGGCGGCCTTCAGATAGGCGCCCTCCGGTGCGTCGAGCGCGACCGGGTGGTCGGCCGCCGCACCGGCCAAGGACAGAAGCTGGACGTGTCGCTCCACATTGCGTGCCGCGGCACGTAACAGCGACAGGAATTCCGGGGCGTCCAGCAGGCCAGAGCAGGAGCAGGTGAGAAGTAGTCCACCCGGTTCGACCAGTTTCATTGCCATCACGTTCAGGTCGAAGTACTTTCGCTTGCCTGGAGCGATTTCTTCGCGATCCGGGATCAATTTGGGCGGATCGAGCACAATCACGCCGAACGTTTTTCTATTGAGGCCCATCTGGCGTAGATAGCCGAATGCGTCGGCGTGGATCACTTCCAGCCGGACCTGGTTGGCATTGCCGTTCTCGCGCGCCAGGGCCACGGCCTTCTCGTCCAGGTCGACGCAGGTTACCTCTCGCGCCTTTCCGCGAACCAGCGCGTTCAGGCCAAAACCGCCGGTGTAACAGCACAGGTCCAGCACGGCTTTGTCGGCACAAAACCGGGCCAGTTCACGGCGGTTGTCGCGTTGATCGCAAAAAAAGCCCGTCTTGTGCCCCTCCTCGAAATGGATGCGGTAACGAACGCCATGCTCGTGGATCGTCACCCGCGGCGGTAGTTGAGGCGTGGACAACACCCGGCCGGAAAAGTCTTCCTGAAGGGCGACTCGCTCGTTCACGTTCACTCGAAAATGGCTGGTTGCCAGCCGTTCCGCACAGAGCGACAAGATCGGGCCGATCCGTTGGTACATTCCCAGGCTGAAGATCTCGACCGAGAGCACGTCGTCGTACCGGTCGATGATCAGGCCGGAGAGACCGTCCCCTTCGGCATGGACCACCCGGTAGGCATTGGTGTCCCGGTCGAGCTCGAGAAAGGTCTTCCGCAGGGCCACCGCCTCATCGATCCGACGGCTCCAGAATTCCGGGCCTGGCGGAGACTCCTGCCGCGACAGGAACCGGAGGCTGATTTGCGACCGACCGTTCCAGAGTGCGAAACCGATATGTTGGCCGTCGCGGTCGACCACGCGCACCAGATCGCCATGACTCGGCGCGGCCGCGCCGACCGGCCCCTCGACCATTTTGCGATAGACAAACTGGTGAATGCCCGAAGCCCGAATCGCCATGGTCGGCAAGGGTTGTTCGGGAGTCAGGCTGCGGTCGGGAACGCGAGGCGGGGTGTCGACCACCGCTCGAGAACGTTGCGGATGCGGACGAGGCATGCCGATTATTCCTCGTCGTTTTCGTCGTAGTGATCGTCGTCGGCCGCGTCGGTATCAACGTTCTCTTTTCGCATGAGCCGTCGCAGCCGGACCAAAAGAGCGGTCGCATAACGCTCAAGCGCGAGTTGCTTGGTGAGCACGGTGTCGTCGAGGGCCGCGATGGGAATGCTGGCCAACACTCGATGCGCCTGGGTCAGGCTGTCCCAGCCGGCCTCGAACAGTTTCTGTGCGGCTGCCGGATCGTCCTTGCCCATCTTCAGTAACTGGCGCGCCTTCTTCAGGCCGGCGTGGGCCTGTTGGATCTGTCGCAACGCCGTGCCTGGGCTCATTCCCGCCATCATTCCTCCACGCGACCCGACTCGATTCGAAACCAATCAATTCGCTTTGTCTTGCTGACCGAGTTTCTATAGATTAGAACGAAGACTCAATTCGTACAACCGCCAGTTGGGAGCATCTCACAATGGCCGGCGAGCACGAAGCGACTGCGACTGTGGCCGTTGCGGAACCCGAGGTCAGGACCGAACCGCGAACGCGCCGCCTACCCCCTTACAATGTCGTGATCCTCAACGATGAGGAACATTCTTTCCCCTACGTGATCGAACTGCTCACCAAGATCTTCGGGCATCCTCTGTCGACGGCCGAGGAATTGACTTTGCGCATCCACACGACCGGGCGTGCCATAGTGTACACGACCCACAAAGAACTGGCCGAGTTGAAGCGCGACCAGGTCATCGCCTACGGCCCCGACCCCGGTATGAAGTCGTCCAAAGGACCCCTCCGCTGTTATGTTGAGCCGGCAACTGGCGGTTGATCGGTTGTTTGCTTGCAAACATTAGGTTGGTCTTGACTGAAGGTTTGGCCGCCGAATCGCGTCGGGTAGGCCGGTTGTGATGTCGGCATGAATCAGCTTCAGACCGAGCCCGCGCTTCATGCGTTGATTGGAGACTCGTTTATTGGTCGCGTCGCGGCTCGACTCACGGCTCTCCGATCCTTGCGGTTCGAATCGAGGCGCAGTGGCGCTTAGTAGGTTTGCCATCAGCGAGTAATATTCACGGCGCGTCACTGGGCGGTCGTCAGCGATGACATAGATCGATTCGACTTGGTTGGTTTCCAGGGCGGCCACGCCGGCCACGGCCGCATCGTCGATATGGATCAGGTTCAAGAACTTGGCCGGGTCGCCGGGGAGCGCCTTAGCGCGCTCCAAGATTGCCCGTCTCACAACCCGGTCCGGACCATAAAGCCCGACGTACCGCAATATGACCGCGGACACCGAGCCGGACCGGGAATCGGCCCACGTGCGAACGAGTTGCTCAGCCTCCAGGCAGACCTTGCCGGATTCGTGCTGTGGGTGGGTCGGTGAACTCTCGTCGACCCAGTCGCCGTCGGTTTGGCCATAAACTCCGCTCGAGCTGGCGTATACAAAGCGAGATACCGAGTGCGGGAGGCTGTGCAGGACATTTTGGAGGCCGTCGACATAAACGGTACGCATCGCGGTACCGGCGGAGCGGTCGAACCCGACGCAGTAAAAGACGCGCTCGATCGCCGGCAGCTTGCGCAGGGACTCGAGATCGAGCACGTCGGCGATGATCGGCTCCACGCCTTGGCCGGCGATCGCCTCGGCCCGATTTGGGGAGCGGACCGTGCCGTACACACGCTCACCGCGGTCGTGGAGCCGCGCACCGATCCGCTGACCCAGGTAGCCACACCCGACGATGAGTGTGCTCACGAATCGACCTCATGGGAATCCGCCAGTGGTGTCGCCGGAGCTTCCGTGAGTGGACACCCAGCGTCGAGGTAGCTCTGAAGCATGATCTGGGCCGCGAGCTGGTCGCGAAGGGCTTTGCGTCTCTGACGGGTCAGGCCTGCGTCCAGCAGCCGCTGCTCGGCCTCGACCGTGGTGTACCGTTCATCGAAATAGACGACCGGCCTTCCCGTGCTCACGGCCAGCCAATCGCCGAACGTTCGAACCCGCGAGGCAAGCGCACCTTCGCGGCCGCTGGTGTGCAGCGGCAGACCGATGACGATTCGCTCGACATCATTCTCCTGGACGAGGTCACAATAGTGACGCGCGTCGAGAACCGGACTGCGTAGCCCGTAGACCTCAACGGGAAAGGCGATCGTCCGTCCCGGGTCGCTCAGGGCCGCCCCCACCCGCCGGGTGCCGTAATCAAGGCCGAGGATGCGAGTCATCAAGGGGAGAGAATCCGCCAAACAAACATCGAGGTCTTTCCTGAGGGCGAGGGCCTCGGGACAATTTCGATCACTTTGATTGTATCCGGATCGCCGCCCGAATTCGCCGGGTTGGGAGTCGGACGCAAATCGCGCCGTCCGGCGAGTTAATTGACACCGTCGGTGCCTATACGCGATTGGTCTGAACGGTTAGATTGTTGGAAATCACTCGATCGATTGATGAGGAACCGCGATTGGGCCCGGGTTCAACTGTCTTCCGCGTTTTCTTTCACATTCAAGCCGAGGGGGCGGTCTCGATGAGCCACATCCTTGTACCAAGCAGCCGCCGCGTTTTCTTGAGCACGTTGACGTTAAGCGCGGCGGCCTTCACGACGCGCGGCCTGTTCGCCGACGAGCTGGTCCGCACTCCTCCGCAAACCGAGGGGCCGTTCTATCCGAACAAGCTCCCGCTTGATACGGACAACGACCTGCTCATTATCAACGACGCTACCACGCCGGCCGTCGGTGAGGTGACGCACTTGACCGGCCGGATCCTGAATGCCAAGGGAAATCCGGTGAGGAACGCCCTCGTGGAAATCTGGCAGGTGGACAATAACGGAGCTTATATCCACACCAAGGATCCCAACCACAACAAGCACGACTCAAGCTTTCAGGGCTTCGGCCGCTTCCTGACCGGCTCGACCGGCGAGTACTATTTCCGAACCATAAAGCCGGTCGCCTACCCCGGCCGGACGCCCCACATCCACTTCAAGATCGCCAAGAGCGCCAAGGCACTGCTCACGACCCAATGTTACGTAAAGGGTGAAAAGCGGAACGATAAAGACGGCATCTACCGGAGCATCCGCGACTCCAAAGCCCGCGATTCGGTCACCGTCGATTTCGCCCCGATTGCGGGTTCGCGCATCGGCGAGCTGGCCGCGCGGTTCGACATCGTCCTCGGACTCACGCCCGAGGCGTAGTCGAAAGGTTCACCCCGTTTCGATCCCGATCATGCACGTGAAGTGGAACGAACTTCGTATTATGACCATGTCAAGAGGACTTGGGTAAAAAGGGCAAAGGATATCGAGAGACCGCGTGGGATCGTTCTCCAGCGGTCTTTGCCGGCGCATGGCGCCGCAAGTTCCTGCTGCGGATGGGCTTGGATTCGGTCGGCCGTGGACCGCCCGTCGATCTGTGTTGCGGAGCGTTAGAACGGAATCATCCGTTTCTTCTGCGAACTGCTGAATCGGCGGAACGAATGAGATTCTGTTCACGACCAATCGTCATTCGTGAAACGGTATTGCCTTTAGACCAGGGTGGTAAGACGAGAAAGCCCTTGAGTTTGGGCGACGAAAAAAAGATCAGGAAGGTTGCGATTGTCGGCGTCCCGTTGTGAGTACGTGGCCTACGCCGTGCGCTTGAGCGACTCTTGTCGTGATCGTCGCCCCGTGAAGTGAGAACCGGTCTGGTGAGGCGACACCGGACCTTTGGCGATTTTCCACTGGTACCACCATGCCGGAAGAAATCATTGATCCCGCTCTGCTCGAGCAGACAAAGAATCAAATACGCAAGCTGGTGGCCGAGATCGCCGACCTGGCGGAATCGGACATTCAACCGGCCGAGTTTTACGTCGAGTTCCTGAATCGCTCGGTTGCGGCGGTTGCCGCGACTGGCGGCGCATTCTGGATGATGGATGGCCGGGGCGGCCTGAGACTGCAATATCAGGTGGAATTCGGCCAGACGGGCCTGATGGACGGCCGGGTCAAGACCGCGCCGCACGACGCGCTGCTCGGTTGCATGCTTCAGGCATCGCAACCCCAGATCATACCTCCCAGCGCGGTGATTGAAGGGGTTCCGCAGGCTTTCAACCCCACGGAATACGCGTTATTCATCGCACCGCTCATGGTGGATAAGCAAGTGGTCGGCCTGCTGGAGATCCTGATGGATCCCACCCGGCGGGCCGCTCAGCAAAAGAGTACTTTGCGGTTCGTCAGCGACTTGTGCGACCTGGCGGGCACCTATCTCAAGAATCGCCAGATGCGGCAGATGATGTCGCAACAGCGGCTCTGGAACCAGCTCGAAGGGTTCACGCACCAGATTCACGGCTCGCTGGACCTGAAAGAGACCGCATATGCCGTGGTCAATGACGGCAAGCGGTTGGTGGGCTGCGACCGACTTACCGTGGCCTTGAAAATCGGCGGACGGACCTTGGTGGAGGCCATCAGCAGCCAGGAGGTTGTCGAGCAGCGATCCAACCTGGTTCGCGAGCTGACCCGGCTGTGCAAGGTCGTGATTCGCTCGGGCGAGGACCTGGTTTATACGGGCAACACCGAGGGCGTAGCCCCCGACATTCGCGACGCACTTGAGCTGTATGTCGACGAATCCGGGTCTAAAGTTGTCGTTGTAACCCTCTTGCACAAGCCCGATACCGAGGAAGGAGCCGAGCACAAGGAGAAAGTCCCGTTCGGCTGTTTGGTGTCCGAGCAAATCGGCGACGAGCTGGCGCCGACGGACATGCACGCGCGGACCGAGGTCGTGTCGAGGCATGCGTCGACGGCGCTCTGGAATTCCCAGGAACACCACAAGATCTTCTTGAAACCGGTCTTGAAGGCGATGGGCTCGCCTTGGCGCATGTTTCGCGGCCGGACCCTCGCCAAGATCGCCGCCGTGCTGGTCGCACTCATCGTGGTCGTGGCGGCCATGGCATTCATCCCGTGCACGCTGACCATCGAAGGCCATGGCTCGCTCTTGCCCGAAGAGCGGCATAAAGTCTACGCGCCGGTGCCCGGCTACGTCTTCGACGTCCCCGTCGATCACGGAACTCGGGTGAAGAAGGGCGATATTCTCGTCAAGCTCGACAGCAAGGACTTGCGGAAAGAGATGAACGGCCTGATCGCCGACAGAAACAAGGCGAAGAGCCAGGCGATCTATCTCGAAATTCAGGCTCAGAAGGCGAGCTCGACTCAGTCCGACATGGACGTCCATCAACTCAACGCCCAGATCTCCGAGGCGAAGATCACGGCCAAGAGCTCCCTGGAGCGGATCGAGATCGTCGGCGAGCAGATTGAGTCCATGAACGTCCGATCTCCCCAGGATGGGATCATCACGACCTTCGAAGCCAAGAAGAACCTGATGGGCCGTCCGGTCGAGATCGGCACCGAGCTCTTGCAGGTTGCCGCGACCGATGGCGAATGGATCCTGGAGGTCGAGGTTCCAGACGACGACATGGGACCAATCCTCGCCGCCAAGAGCAAGCTCGATGAGGATATCAAAGCGGGCCGGGAGAAACCCGACACGACCCTGAAGGCGAACTGGATTTCCATGACCGACCCCGACCACCTTTATCCGGCGTACGTTCGCCGAATCGCCCCCAGTGCCGAGACGATCACCGAGGACGATCAATACAAGAACCGCCACATCGTCAAGGTGACGCTCGGCTTTCCCCAAGCCGTCCAGAAGGAATACTTGGAACGCAATAAGACCAACGAAATGCGGCCGGGGGCCGAGGTCCGGGCACGTGTGAAATGCGGCACGACCAATCTCGCTTACTTCCTGCTCCGCAAGCCGATCCAGGTGCTTTACGAATCGGTTCTGTTCCGCTGGCCGTTTTTGCATTGAACGGATTGAGCGTGGCATCGAGTTGATTAACCATCAAATATGTGTTCAACCGGGGTCGCAGTCCGCAAGCTCCCCAGATGCGAGGAGGCTCGTCTAGCAATGTTCATATTGAAACCGATAGCGATTGTGTCCGCTGGCTGCCTGCTGCTTATTCGAGCGCGGCCGCTCTGGCCCAGAACGGTGCGGGCGCGTGCACCCCAGGCCAATCCGGCGGTCCAGGCTTTGGTGCTGGATGAACCGGCCCGGATCGACTGGATCGTGAAGTCCGAGGTGGCCGCGTTACGCGAGGGTGTCATCGAAAAAATGGAGCTCCAGATCGGCATGCCGGTCAAGAAGGGCGGAACGATCGGCAGCTTGCACAAGAAGGTCGCCGAGCTAACCGTCGCGAAGGCGGCCTTGCAGGCCAAGAGCGTCGCCCCCGCGGAGAAAGCCGCGGCGCAGAAAAAAGTCGCCATCTCGGTCGTGGCCCGCAACAAGCGGCTTGAGGATCGAAAGCCGGGGATGGTCTCGGCCGAGGAGATCGCCAAGGCCGACGGCGAGCTCGAGGTTGCTGTGGCGCAGCTCCACGAAGCGATCGAGAATCAAGAGATCGCCAAGGCCGAGCTGAACCTGGCGCAGCAGACGCTCGACGAGCATACCATCGTGGCACCGTTCGATGGGATCATTATCAAGCGAATGAAGAATCCCGGCGATGCGGTTCGTGGCAACGACGCGGTCGTCGAGCTTGGCGACCTTTCCAGGCTGTACGCCCAAGGCTATGTGCCGCTCGAGTACGCCTATCGGGTCAAGGAAGATCAGAACGTCGAAATCCAGGTTCGGATCGCCGGTTCCCGCGGCGGAGGAGAGCCCTTGCCCATCGAGAAAAAGCGGTTTCGGGGCAAGATCACCTTCGTTGATCCTCAGATTCAACCGGTGGCCGAGACGGCGGTCCGGATCCGCGCGGAGTTCCCGAATCCGGACTTCGAGCTGCGTCCGGGCCTGAAGGTGAAGATGACGATCTTTTTGACGAACGACGCCGCGGCCGCCGCGGAAGCGTCCGGAACGACCCGAACGGCAGCCACCCCTTAAGTTAAACCCATTCCAAACAAAAGGCCCGCGCCGCGGAGCGGACCAATTCGTCCGCTCCGCGGAGACTTCCGGTTCCCTGATTTGATCCGCGTGACGAGGGTTGCTGACCGATGAGCGCCGCTCCTTCCTTGACTCCGGTCTTGCCGCTCGGCCAATCCGCCGAACACCTCAAGGTCAAGCTCCGTGCCGACCTGGTCGTCCAGCCCCAATTCTACGAGGGCATGACACACTACGTGATCAAGGATCCCCTCGCGCTCAAGTACTTTCGCTTCAAGATCGAGGAGTACTTCCTGCTCCAGCAGTTCGACGGCAAGGCCACGCTCCAGGAGGTCAAGAAGGCGTTCGAGCGGAAGTACCGGCCGCAGACGATCTCGATCGAGGACCTGACGCGGTTCGTGGCCCAATTGCACGAGGCGGGGATCATCCTGATCGATAGCGCCGAGCAGGCCAAGGTGCTGATCCGCCGCCGCAAGAAAAATCGCATCCGCAAAATCTGGGGGTTCCTGGCGAACATTCTTTTCATCAAGATCCCGATCATCGATCCCGAGAAGCTCCTGACCGGGATGTATCCGTATTTCCGCTGGATCTTCACCAAGACATTCATCACAGCCAGCTCGCTCTCAATGCTCCTGGCCCTCGTCCTAGTCGGCAGTCAATGGAAGACCTTCTACGACAAGCTTCCTGACTTCCAGAGCTTCTTCACGTGGTGGACGATCTTCTACTTCTGGATCTGCCTGGCGGTCGTCAAGATCATCCACGAGTTCGGCCATGGGCTGACCGCCAAGCATTACGGCGGCGAAGTCCACGAGATGGGGATCCTCTTCCTCGTCCTCACTCCCGCCCTGTACTGCGACGTGACCGACAGTTGGCTCTTGCCCAACAAATGGAGACGAATCTGGATCTCGGCGGCCGGCATTTACGTCGAGTGCTTCCTCGCCAGTATCGCCACTTTCGTCTGGTGGTACAGCACGCCCGGTATGATCAACAGTCTGGCGATGGCGACGATGTTTATCTGTTCTGTCAACACCATCATGTTCAACGCCAATCCGCTGCTGCGCTACGATGGCTACTACGTGATGGCGGACTGGCTCGAGATACCCAACCTGCGGATCAAGAGCACGCAGTTCTTCGCCTATCTGATTCAGGAGAAGGTGCTGGGACTGGAAATCCCGGTGCAGAGTTACATGCCGCGCTCGCGGCGCATTCTGTTCGTCACCTACGCGGTGGCCAGTTACATCTATCGTTGGTTCGTCACGTTCGCGATCCTTTGGTTCTTGTCTCAAGTGCTCAAGCCGTACAAACTCGAGGCAGTCAGTTACCTGCTGGCCGTCGGTGCGTTGTTCCCGTTGTTGGGAATGCCCGTGTATCAGATCGGCAAGTTTTTCTACACGCCTGGGAGGATGCGCAAAGTGAAAAAGGTCCGTGCGTTCGCATTCGCCGGGGCGGCCATCGCGCTGGTCACGGCGATTCTCTTGATTCCGACGCCGTTGCGGATTCAGGGAACCCTGGTGCTCAAGCTAGCCAAGCCCGAGGAAATCTACGCCCAGGTCGAAGGGCGACTTGTCGACATGCCGGTCAAGAACGGCGAATGGATCACGAAAGACACCGTCCTGGCCAAGCTGGACAACCCGCAGAAACAGAAGGAGCTGAGCGAAAAGCAGCAGGACTATAACGTCAACTTGCACAAGGCGATTTGGTTTGGCCAGGGCACCGAGCTGCAGGACCGCGCTCAGGCCAAGCAGCACAAGGAACACGCCGAGAAGCTCGAGAAGGTGATCGCGGAGGTGATCTCGAACCTCGGCAAGCTGACTTTGATCTCCGGACGCGACGGCCAGGTCGTCGGTGCGCCTCACCGCGAGCACATCGGCGAGTGGATCAAGCCCGGCAAAGCCTTCTGCGAGATCGGTGACCCTCATCACCTGGAAGCGCACATCCTCATCGACCAGAGCGACATCCATCTGATCAGCGTGGATAGCACGGCGTGGGTCAAGATTTACGGCAAATCCGAGATCACCTATAAGAGCCACGTCTCGGAGATCGCCAAGCGCAATCGCGATGAAGTACCCACCGAGATGTCCAACTTGGCCGGTGGCGAAATCGCCTCCAAGCCCGATAAGAAAACCGGCTCGGCCAAGCCGATCACCCCCGTCTACGAAATCATCATCCCCATGGAGAATCCCCACCTCAAGCTTGAGCCGGGACTGCGCGGGTTTGCCAAGATTGATGGCGGCACCCATACCCTGGCCTGGTGGCTCTGGCGGTTTTGTTACGCCAAGTTTAACTTCAAGCTTTGATCTGATTGCAAAGCGAAAGTGTCGTTTCGACGACCGCGAAGGCCACGGTGTCATCACCGTGGCCGTCCGCGCTTCGCCCGTCAGTGAGTGCAAATTCGCTGCATCTTGTCAATTTGATTCTCTCGAGCGAATCGGGTCGGCCGATATAGAGCACGGCATCATCAGGAACGATGGGCCGTGGCTCCAAGGAAATGGTTCGCCATCGTTCCCCAAGATGCATGGATGCGGGGGAGACTTATGCGTGGGAGAGGCAATCGACACCGGCTATTGCCGGTCGCGCTCGCCGTTGCGCTGGCTGGCATGGCCAGGACGGCTCAAGCCGATCAACCTCCCCGCCCCGCGGGCGACCCGTCGGGATCGTCCCCGGCCACCGCGGGCGAGCCGACGTCCCTGAATGCATTGGGCACAAGCCAGCCTCCGGCGACATCCGGACCGGACCGATCAAGCACCTCGGTCGCTTCACCTGGTGATGAGAAGCCGGCCGGTTTGGAGATCAACCTGGCGACTGCCATGCGGCTGGCGGGCGTCAATCCGCTCGACATCGCCGCGGCGACTGTGCAGGTTCGACAAGGACTCGCACTACTGCTTCAGGCCAAGGTCCTCTGGATTCCCAACCTCAACGCGGGGGTCGACTATTTCCGGCATGACGGCTTTTCGCAGAATCTCTTCACGGGTGGGCTGTTCCAAAAGGGCCGGCAAAGCTTTTTCGTCGGCGGCGGACCCAGCCTGAGCGTCGCACTCACCGATGCGATTTTCGAGCCGCTGGCCGCGCGCCGGGTGGTCGCTTCACGCGAGGCCAACCTCCAGGCGGCGCGGAATGACGCCCTGCTGAACGTCACACAGGCGTACTTCGTCCTGCAAGAGGCGCGGGGGCGGTTGGTCGGCGTCGATGCGACGATCGTGCGTGCGCAGAAGCTGGTCGATTTGGCCACGGGATTGGCTCCGGCGCTGATTGCACCGCTGGAGATCAACCGGGCGAAGACCGAGCTACAAAGCTTGAGGCAATCTCGGGAAATCGCCATCCGGGATTGGCGGGTTGCCAGCGCGAGTCTGGCGGAAGTCCTTCTACTGGATCCCGAGGTTTTGCTCGAGCCGATCGAGCCCCCGTTCGTCGAGATTACGCTGATCCCGGCCGACCAGACGGCCACGGAGCTGGTCCCGATCGCGCTCAACAACCGGCCCGAGATTGCCTCGCAGAGGGAGCTGCTCGCCGCGGCTGAACTGCGATTACGCGAGGAAAAGAAACGTCCATTCTTGCCGAGTCTGATTGTCACATCGCCGACCACAGGTACGGGCTTGTTGGCCGCGGGAAACCTCTCCGGCGGCCCGAACGCGGGCCTCGGTTCCAACGATCGCTCGGCCAGCTTTGAGGTGGCTGCGGTCTGGCAGCTTCAAAATGGGGGGGTCGGAAACATCGGCCGGATCCGGCAAAGGCGCGCCGAGCAGGATCTCGCATCGATCGATGTGACTCGGATCTTATTTCGCGTCCGCGCCGAGGTCGCCCAGGCCCTGGCCCGACTCCAGACTGCCAGGGCTCGCGTGCCGCAGACGGAGATCGGTCTGATACAAGCGACCGAGTCGGCCGATAAAAACTTCATCGGTCTTCGCGAGACAACGCGGCCAGCCGGCGAACTGCTCCGCGTGGTCGTTCGCCCGCAGGAAGACGTCGCCGCTCTGATTGCACTGAACCTCGCGTTCGAGCAGTACTCGGCCGCGGTCAATCAGTACAATGCCGCCCAGTTCGAGCTTTACCGCGCTCTCGGCCAGCCAGCCCAGTTGGTCACTTCGCGGGCCGATGTGGCCGTTCAAACGAAGCCCTCGATTCCGATTCCGCCCGCACCAATTGACGCGAAGTGTGGGACAACCGCCCGGATTGCCGCGGGACAGCCGCGAGGTCGCTCGTGAGCACTCAGTCGCCGGCATTAAACGCGAGTTTCCGCGGCCGGAAGAATCGACACGTCTCGCTGATTACTACTGCCCGGGCTCTCCCACTTCAGGGATCGGGTTACATTTCGAAACTGACGATTGCCTAACCACCCCGGCCCAACGAGCGAAAGAATGCCTCGTATTGTTCGGCCAGCCGGTCGCCGTCCCACCGCCGCGCTTCGTCCTTTGCCAGGGCACGATGCCTGGCTTCGAACGCCGAATCATCCCACAGGCGTTCGATCGCGGCCACCCACGGCGCGACTTCGCGCGCGGTCGGCACGGCGCGGCTCGCGGGAGTGATCCGTTCGGGGATGTTGAAGACAAACCCAGCATCACCCAGCGTTTCGGGCAGTGCACCCGGTCGCTGGCCAGCACGGGGATTCCATTGGCCATCGCTTCCGCCGCCACCCGGCCCAGCGACTCTCGCCATAACGACGGCATCAGCACCACCCGGCTCACCCGGTAGAAATCGCGCGGATCGGGCGTATTGGCCATCCGGTTCAAGTTCGTCAGTCCTGATAGGTCCAGCTCGAGCCGCGCCAAAGCCTCCGACGTCCCCCGTCCCTCGACAAGCAAAAGGGGAATCTCCGGCCGGCACCGGCCGAGCTCCAGGGCGATCCGCGCGAACACCGTCATCCCCTTGTCCGCCTGCGGATTGATGAACGTCACAAACCGCGGCTCGGGATCATCGGCGACCACCCGATCGAGCCGGACCGGGTACGGGATCGCAGTCCCTTCCAGCCCGATCCGTCGCCGATAGAACCGCTGCGAATACTCCGAGGGGAAGAGCACGGCCGAGACGTCCGTGAATCCCCTGCGATCGTTGTAGGAAAAGTTGTGCAAATGGAAAACCACGGGCACCCGTTTCGCCCGAGCCAGGCGCATCAGGTCCAGGCTCACGGGGTTTCCCCCGTAGGTCAACAAGACGTCGGGCCGGAACTTCTCCAGCACCTGGTCGACCAGGTCGAGGAAGATGACACCCTCGCGCGGGTTTGGCGCCCGTTCGGCACGGCTACATGACGTCGGCAGAAGCGTGACCCGCACACCGTCGAGCTCGAGGTCGAAGACCTCCGCTTCTCCGCCCCGGCTCAAAGCCGCCCCAACCCGTGGAGTCGCCCGATCCACGGCCGCCAGCACATCATCAAGCGGCGTCTCGCGCTCGTAGTCGAGCACCCCACACGTCAGCGCCCGACAATCCCACCCGCGCGCCCCCAAAAGCTCCAGCAGCTCGCGCGTCGCCAGCGCCGCGCCGCTAGACGGGTCAAGGTAACTATGAATCGACGCAAACAAAAGCCTGCCGCGAAAATGCATTTTTTAAACCACGGAAAACACGGAAAACACGGAAGAAATGACGAAAACAATAATGTTGAGTGTAGAGTGATTAAATAGCGGATTAATACAGTATAGTCCTAATATTATAACATAAAAATAATAATAATTTTTATCGTAATCGTAATCGTACTCCTAATCGTAATCCTACTCCACTGTTCGTATTTTTCCGTGTTTTCCGTGTTTTCCGTGGTTAAAAATGTATTCTTGGCTTTCGCCTCAGGATCACCTGGACATTCCGCCAGAATCTCGCCCCATAGCTTGGCGGCCTCCGTCTGATCGCCGCGTTGTTCGGCGATTGCCGCCAGGTTTCGCCGGGTGAGATGCCCGTAGATCCCCTGGTCGACGCTGGAGAACTGCTGTGGCCGGTGCAAGCCCAAGATCCGCCGCCAGCACCGCTCGGCGCCGTCGTTGTCCCCGATATGCCGCCTCACCACGGCCTCGCGGAACAACAGCTCGGCGTCCTCCGGGTCGATCTTCAGGCCCGCCGCGCAGGCCGATAATGCCTGTTGAGGCTCGCCCAGCATCTGGTGCGACCGCGCGATCAGGGCGAACAGCTTGCGCGTGATCGAATCAGTCGGCGCCGAGCCCTTGAGGCTGCGCCGGAGAAATTCCAGCGCCTCCCGCCAATCCTTCATCTCGATGGCGATCGAGCCCAGGTTGAACAGCACGAACGGATCATCGGGTCGCTCGGCCAGCTCCTCCTGCAAAATCTTGGAATCGCGCCCGAAGTTTCTTGAGCCGCAATTCCCGATCGACGTAGCCGGTATGCCGCACGGTCAGGTCGGTCCAGCGAACCGGTACGTTGGCGCGCCTCAGGGCTGGCAGGATCTGTTCGTGGACCCGGTACGTCCATCGCACATCCTCACGAAGCGGGAACAGCCGGATATGGTCGACGACCGTCTCGCCGCCGGTCCCGTCCGGGCTCGGATCGCACGCGCAGCGCACCACGCAGGCGGCCTCATCACCCGTTTTCAATTCCGTAAGCAACGCCTCGAGTTTCAAGCGCTGTGGAGGATCGACGACGTCATCGGCATCGAGCCAGAATGCATAATCGCCGGTCGCCCGTGCCAGGGCCGCGTTCCGGGCCGCGGCAAAGTCATCAACCCAGACGAAATCAAACACCCGGGCACCGAACGAGCGGGCAATTTCAACCGTGCGGTCGGTGCTGCCCGTGTCGACAATAATGATCTCGTCGAAGACCCCTTCCACCGACTTCAAACAATGCGGCAAATTCTTCTCCTCGTCCCGGACGATCATGGTCAAGGAAATCTTCGCCGCCGTCCAAGGCCGCAGGAAGGTTTTTGCCGCGGATCAACCCGGAGTGAACGCCGATCGGCAGCAGAAATAAGGCGCGACAAGAGGATTTCTTTATCGACATTCCTCAGCTGGCAAACAAACAACATCCCTCGCTTTCTCAGATCCGCGTTCCTCCGCGTCGATCCGCGGCAAGAATCGTTGTTTCGCCAGTTCATCCAGATCAAAATCAAATCTCTTCGGCGGCTGATTCGTGAAAGCCTTCAGCGCAACACGAGTGCCGTTGACCCGTGGCAAGCCCCACTTGGCCCTGAATCGTTCTTGGTTCTCATTCAGGAGTTTCTCGGCGTCGACCCCGTTTCCGACAAACGTCCGGCTGCCGAAGTGGTGGACGAACAGGTCATGTGCCACGGCCAGCTCAAATCCCGCCCGGCGCACCCGTTCGGCCAGGTCATCATCATCGAAGAACCCGAGCCCGAACCGCTCGTCGAGCCCACCGATCGCGTCATAAACGGCCCGCTTCATGAGCAGGCAGAACCCCGAAAGCTTGGGAACAGTAAACCATTTCCCAAGATGCTTATCGCGCCACCGCCGCGCAAAGACATGCATTTGCTCCAGGTCAGAGTACGGCACCCCCTCAACCAACTGCGGCGGGGCAGCATAGTTCGACATAGGCCCAACCAGCCCAATCGTGGAAGCAAGATATACATCATTTACTTGCGAACATTTAGTGTCCACCCCTTTGGTGTTCCCCCTTGCATATCGTGTCCCCCGCTTGCATCTTTCGTCCCCCCCTTGCGAAGGGGGGGCACGTGTCCGCCGCTTGCATATCTCGTCCCCCCCTTGCGAAGGGGGGGCAGGGGGGGTGAAACGCAAGCCTCCGCCGTCTCCGCCTCCAGCTCCTTGAAATCAATGACCGTCAGATCCAGCCCCTCCCTCGTTCCTCTCGACCTCCCCGTTGCGGACCCCTCCGTCGAAGCCGAGGCCAGCGCGATCAGATGATCCAACCACCCCTCGGTAACAACCACATCGTTATTGAGCAGAACCAGATACTCTCCCCGTGCCTGCCGCAACCCCTGGTTGATCGCGGCAGGAAAGCCCACGTTCCGAGCATTAGCAACAACCCCGACCGGCACGGGCGACATATCCTGAACGCCCGCCAGGTAATCCCTGGTGCCATCGGTCGAGCCGTTATCGATGACAACAAGCTCCCACGGCTCCCGCGTATGGCGGCGAAGCGCAGCGAGACAATGCCGGGTAAACTCAAGCTGATTCCAGCAAGGAACGATAATCGAAGCCAAGGATTTCACGATGACCCACCACGGATCAAACCCGGTAATTCTCTAACCACGGAAAACACGGACACCACGGAAAAAGAAGAATAAATCTTTACTAACCCGACTCGCGAGCGAGGGACGCTGGCCTAGGCCGGCGCGAGATTTACAGGCGGGCCCTGCCCTTCGGCTGCGCTCGCTTGCCGTCGGGTCGTATGGTCAGTCGGCTATCAGAGCGTAAAGCGCGACAGTCGACGCCCGCTTGCTCGAGCATCTCCGCATTTCTTCCGTGTTTTCCGTGGTTAGAGATGGATTCGTCTTTCGGTGGTGAACCGCGTTCCGCGTTGCCGAGCAGGTAAACCCGCCGATCTCGGCCGATGACGACGCATGGAGTGGCCACCGGCAGCCGGCGCGCCCATTTGCTGGCGAAGACCTCCGCGCTGGGAAAAAAAGCCTCCGGCAGCCCAACACTCCGCGAGTTATGATGGCACAGCGCCCCAATCGCCACGACAGCCACTCCTCGCTCGCGAGCCTGGAGGCAAATATCCGCCCCGTAAAGGTGAAACCCCAGCGCCGGATCGAACCGAAGCGGCGTATCCCGCGGTAGCACCAGCAACAGCTCATCGAGCGTCGCCACCCGCGCCGGGAGCTCCGGCCCATCCTGGAGCAGCCGGCCGCGATCGACGACCCAGCCAATCCGCTCAGCCGCTAACGATGTGTCCGGCGATGGTCGTGGAATCACGTCGCTCACTCCATAAACCCCCGCGACCCCAATCGGCCCGAACCGCTGCTCGGCTTGTCTGAGCTGTGCCGCCAGTCGACGATCCCAGCCCTCGGGCAAATAAACATCCTGGTGCACGCAGACAACCCACTCGTGCTTGGCCCGTTCCACGCCGACATTCAAGCCGGCGGCCGCGCTCGGGCAATTCTTGAGGACGATCACTTCGTGCGGCGATCCGGGCCCCAAACACTCCGAACCGAAAAGGTTAGCCTGAACTATCGCAGCGTCCGACAAGCAGGCCGCGAACGAAAGTGGGGCATTTCCAGAGAAGGAATCGCCAACTGCCACACGTTTAGTCCTCTGCGGCTATCAATAGAGTGTCCCTCCGAACTCCGTCGGAGCCAAGAAATAGGAAATAGGTCTGACGCCCAGTCCTCGACATCCGCTCCTCGTGAACCTGGCGGCATGAGGCAAATCGTAATACATGGTTGAGTAATCCGGGGCGATGGCAAGCTACGTAGTACATCCCTCAAGGAGTTTGATCTAGTAATAACGTTCTTTGGGGGGAGCTTTTTGATCGCCCCAACGATCGTGCTCAGGATTTGCGGAGTTAGTATCGACTACCGTGGCCAGACACAGCACCCGCAGAAAAGTCTGAAGAGCCAATTTTTGTTGCACCGACCTTCGTGGTTCTTCGTTTCACTTCTGACTCCAGCGTCCCGCGACGGCGAATTCGAAGATTGGTAACAGAACCTCCATATAACACAATACGAGAACCCATAGAAGTCCAATGATTAGACCGATCCGGTCGTGCCGCGCCGACGCTGCGACGGAAAGCGTTTCACGAGAAGCAGGGTCATGGCAGTTGACAGGGCTACGAGGCCGTTCAGCCTTGGAAGCTGGTAAACGAACGGCCACAACCGCTCATCCGTCGATAACCTTGACACCCACCGCCAATTCGATTCGTTTTGTAATACCTGCACCGCGAACCCGAGTATGCTCAAAACGACAACATTGAGACACAAAATCCCACCGCCCGAATCATATGCCATTAGCCGCCGCAGTCCTTTGTCGAGTGATTGGATGAAAATAACGGCCACACTCAATGTCATAAGTAATATCCCAAATACATTACCTATACGCATCATGGTAATTCGAAGCAGAAGTGGATGCTGAAAAACTGAATCATCTTTTCCGAAAATAGTAGTACGGTACTGGTCCCAAAGCCAAAAGTGCCGACCGATCCAAAGCCCGATAGCGATAGCTTGAATCAATACCATCGCGTCTAGAATGCCCAGAGAGTTCCTACTTCTTCTTTTCATCAGACTGGCGACTCATGAAGGGAGGCTGGCCGACATCGTTGTTTCACTGCGCATCACGAATAATTGACGGAAACTCCCACACACCAAAACCTGGATAGTTCGAGGCCAGGACGCTGGACAACCATCCTCCCGCGTCAACGGCGGCGCGGGCTGATTCCTCGCAATAGTTGCACGGGGCCGCTCGAACCGCTCGGCGCCAAGCTGGAGGGTGTCCCCCCCTGAGGGAAAACCCGGTGTCAGTTCATTTTCCTTGACGGCTTGCCCACCATTCGTTATCCTCCGAGCCATGGGACGCCCACCTCGCACCATCGATGACGGTCTCGTCTATCATGCCCTCAATCGCGGCAACAACCGCGCCGACGTCTTTGGCGATGACGCCGACCGCGTCGCCTTCCTCGAGGCCCTCGCCAAGACCAAGGAACGCGATCCGTTTCGCCTCCTCGGCTATTGTCTCATGACCAATCACTTTCATCTCCTGCTCCGGCCCGAAGTCGGGCAATCGATCAGTCGAATCCTCCAATCCCTCACTGTAGCCCACACCTGGCGTTATCACAAGCGGTATCACACGTTAGGTCACGTCTGGCAGGGCCGGTTCAACAAGCTCCCCACAATGTTCAAAAGCGCCCCCCGGGGGGCGCTAACAAAAGGGGGCGGACTGACTCGATACACGACGCAAATCTTCTCGATTCCAACCTCGACGCGTTTCACCAAGGCACGGATGATCTCTCGCCGTTCATGCCAGCTTGCGGTGGTCAAGCCGGCTTGTACCCGCTCCCCGAAGTCCTCGAGACCTTGTAGAGCCAACCGCAACGCGCGGTCCTGGTCGCGCTGCTCCTCGATCTCCTTGGACTGGGCTTCCAAGCGCGCGAGTCGTTCCCTTGTCGCCCGCAAACGAGGCTCGAATTCGTCTTTCTCCAGCAGGCCCTCCTGATAGCTGTCGATCAACCGGGCCAGGCTGGACCGAGCCTTTGTCAACTGGCGTCCGAGCTGGTCCTCGACGAAGGACTGCTTTTTCCCGCTACCCTCGCCAACACGCCGTTGATACTCAGCCTGGACCTTAGCGGGCTGCGCAGCAGTTGGCAGACGTCCTTCCAAACCGCCTCGTCAAGGTCGTCGACGCGCACTTGGCGATTCTCGCAGAGACGCTGGCCGCCGAATCGATTCCCATTTCTACCAGTGCAGCGATAATAAGAATGCTCAACTGTATTACCGTTCGCCAAACGGTGTCGCGTGCCGAGGCCGTAAAGGGCGTAGCCGCAGTGCCGGCAGACCAGCAGTCCTTGCAGCAGCCAGCGCGCCCCCCGCCGGGATTGCCGTTGGCGATCGCGGTTCTCCTCCAACTGCTGGGCCGCCGCATCAAACAGTTCCTCACCGACGAGGGCAGGAACGGCGATGGGAATGCCCCGCTCCTCAGCATCGTAGACCGAATAAGGCCGGCCAGGCTGCTCGGGCTGTCCACGGGCTGGTCGCAGTCGTGGCCGGCGAGGACCCACTTGGGTCCTGCCGAACTCGGCCGTGCCCTTGTAAGCAGGATGCCGCAACATGTCGAGGATCGTCCTGCGGTCCCAGTTCTCGTTGCCGGTCTTCGTTCGAATGCCTTGGGCCCTCAGGCGACGACACACCTCGCCCAGAGTGAGCCGATCACGGCCGACCCAATCGAAAACTTGTCGAACGACGCGGGCCTCCTCAAGTACGATATCGAAGCGAGCGACACCACCACCGTCCGTTTTGCGGATGTATCGATACCCATAAGGTGCCGATGCGAGAGCACTGACGCAACCTTGCTGCGCCGCGTGAAGCTTGCCACGGCGACAGCGCTCCAGGAGTTTCGCACGCTCGTACTCGGCGATCATGCCCTGCACCTGGAGCAGCAGTTGATCTTCGGCACTGCCATCCAGCGGTCGGTTGAGGAAAACCACCTCGACGCCACAGCCTGGAATTCGTCGACCAGCAGGACCTGGTAGGCATACTTCCCGCCAAGCGGTCCGGAGAGTGGATGTAGAGCCGGTTCAAGATACCGGCCGCGGCCGCGTCGCGCAGTCGGTCCAAGGCTGGCCGGATCAAGGTGGTCCCCGAGTAGCCGTCATCGATGAAGCAGAGGTCTTCTCGCAGAGAAAGCTTGTCCTGGCTCACCCGAGCGCGTAATGCAGCCAGTTGGCTGGCAATCGTGTCTGCCTCTTCCTGTCGATCCGAAGAGACGCGGCCATAAATCCCGGGTTGAATCACCTCATCGGTGTTCATGTTGTAAATCCTCCTTGACGATAGCGCTCCAGCGGCCCGTGCTCTCCTCTTCCGTCATCATGCCCTGCACCTGAAGGAGGAGTTGATCATCGGCACTGCCATCCAGCGGTAGGTTCCGGAAAATCACCTCGACACCACAGCGCTGGAACTCGTCGAGCAGCAGGGCTTGGCAGACATACGTCCGCACCAAGCGGTCCGGAGACTGGACGTAGAGCCGGTCGAGGGTACCAGCCGCGGCCGCGTTGCGCAACCGGGTCAAGGCCGGTCGAACCAACAAGGCACCACGATAACCGCCATCGATGAAGCAGAAGTATTCCACCAGGGGAATGGTGTCCTGGCTCGCCCGCGTACGCAAGGCGCTCACCCGACTAGCGATCATGTGTGCATCAGATTCTCGTTTAGAAGCGATGCGGACATAGATCGCGGCCCGAATCGGCTGATGATGGGTCATGCTGTCCGTCCTCCTTTGACAGTGGAACCAATTCCGGCGGAATCTAGCTCTTCTTCCCATCGCCGCGAGAGCAACGTCCTTGTTGGACTGACTGAAGCCCTGTTTGGGACGAGCAGGGTGTAGGCTTCCGCCTGGAAATCCTCGTGTAAACGCGAGACCTCGAACACTCGCTCCTGTCTTGGCAGATGTCGGCGTTGTGAAATCTGAGTTGCCATGCCCATAAACCTCCGTGCGAATGCGTGCTGAGGCTAGCGGCGGACAAGTCAACGATCTCGACGCCCATCCTTCTCCTTTCTCTCAAGGCCCAGACTTGCCCGCAGGATGTCCGATTCGTACGTTATGGTTATCCTAGGCAATTTTGTAACATTGTGGGAGGGGTTAAGAGCCCGGTGATTCAGGATGACGCACACCTGCCGGTGGTTCTGCGATACATCGAGGCCAACCCCCTCGCGCCAAGATGGTCACCGACCCCGCCGAGTATCGATGGTCGAGCTTCCTCTGCCATGGTTCGGGAAAGACAACCCCTTACTGAGCCCCTTCCCCGAGTGGGAGGAACTGGGAAAGACCGATGCGGAACGTCGGAGGCGATGGCGAGCCAAGGTGTGCGCCGCGCAAAGTGAAGCCGAGTTGATGACCGTACGCGGCTCGCTCCGGAGCGGCCGACCATTCGGGGCCCCGGAATGGACCGAACAGATGGCCGAGCGATTGAAGATCGAGCTAAACCCCCGTCCCCGGGGACGGCCTCCCAAGGAAAAATGAACTGACACCGGGTT
>CAVRFS010000013.1:0-86227 GCA_963720335.1 uncultured Planctomycetota bacterium
GTGAGATCGCGGCCTCACTCGAGGGCGGACCGGCTGAGGATCGCCTGTTCCAACAACGCTACGCTCGGTCGATCTCCTCGCCATGGGCGATCGCGATGTTCAACCAACTCTCGGGTATCAACCCGCTCATGTACTACGCACCTCGCATCTTCGAGATGACAGGGGTCGGTTCGGAGGCCGCGGTATCGCAGAGTATCGCCGTCGGGGGCGCTCAACCTGATATTCACACTGATCGGGATGGGGCTCATCGACTTCATCGGTCGCCGCAAACTCATCATCTGGGGCTCGTTCGGGTACATCGCGAGCCTGGGCGTCGTGACCTGGGCGTTCTATCATTACGGCGGGAAATTCGACCGCTCGGGGGCCTGGTGGTTCTCGCGGGCTTGCTCGTCTTCCAGGCGTCGCGCGCGTTTCAGCCAGGGGGCGGTTATCTGGGTCTTCATCGCGGAGGTCTTTCCCAACGCTGTCAGGGCGAAGGGACAGGCATGGGGAGTTTCACCCACTGGTTTATGGCGGCCATGGTGAGCTCGACGTTCCCAATCGTGGCGGAACGATGGGGTGCCTGGCCGTTCGCGTTCTTCGCCGCTATGATGGGCCTGCAACTCCTCTTCGCGTGGAAGGTGATGCCCGAGACCAAGGGGGGACTGTCGAAGACATCGAGGCCCGGCTCGCGTGAGCGAGGCACGTCTCGAATTCGACAGGCGGAGTGTGACGGGACGCATGCGAGGTGTCGGAGATGTCGAATGAGACCAAATCCGAAGCGGCCGCGATCTTGGAGGCCCTGCATCTATTGTCGGCCGGCCCCCTGGGTGATCGCGATCGCCGGTATCCCGGGGGCGGGTCAAGAGTACGGTCGCCGCAGATGTCGCGTCTCGCGTCGCCGGAGCCGGCGTGACTCCGATGGACGGCTATCGCCTCCTCGATCCGTGCTCTACCTGCCCGACGGGCTCGCCCGGCACAGCGGCCACCGGATACGTCGAGCCCAGAATGCGCTCCGGGAGGACCTCGTGAAACTTCGTCGCGACGGCCAGGAGTCCTCCCGGCGTTCGACCACGCGGCGAAGGACCCTGAGGGCGGGCGCTATCGTCATTCCCGCAGGCGTGCCCCTGGTGATCGTGGAAGGGCTTTATCTCCTGCTTGGCGAATGGCAACTGTCGCCTTTGTTCGACTTTACTGTCTTCCTCGACTGTGATCTCGACCTCTGTGATGGATCGTCTGGCGGCCCATGCACTTGCAGTGCGGACTGGCCGCGACCGCCTTGGGAAGCCCGACACCGGGCCAACACCAACGATCGTAGGAATGCCCTCAACATCCTCGCCGACGGTTGCCCTGCTCGCTCGGATCTACTCATGCCGCCATCCGGCCTTGACGCTCATCGAGACTTGACGGGTGCCCCCGGCGTGAAGCCGCCCAGTCTGCGATTCACGGGCCATGCTGAAGCGAGGAACCGTTTGAAGGCTGGCTGTTCATTCGCTAAACCTCAGCCTATTCTTCGTATCAAACGAAGCGAACTCCTTGTCGCTTCAGCTCGCGTTGAATGTCCTCGATGGGTACTGCGGCGGTGCTGACACCTTTCTTGACCGAGACGGCCGCGGCCACACCTGCCCCCTGTCCAGTGACCGTGCAGCACATCATGTTGCGAACCGAGGCATGAGAAATCTGATCGCCGGCGACCGAACCGCCGGCAACGAGGAGATTGTCGACGCCGTACGCGACCAGAGCTCCATAGGGAACGTGGTAGTAGCGGCCTGTCGTCGGCAGCACCAGGACCCCGTAGCCGTCGATGAATTCGGGAAAGATGCCGATCGCATCATCGAAGCGAGCTTGCCCGCGCACATCTTGCTCCGTCAAGCGGTAGCGGCCGATGATCTTCCGCGTATCGCGGATGCCGATCGTCATGCCGAAGTTTCGCAGCGTTGCCGTCTCGAAGCCGGGTGCAAAGTGTTGCAGTGCCTTGATCGCGAGCAATGCCTGCCGGCGGCCTTCGATCTCGCCGCTGGTGAGATCGTTCACGTCGGTGCCGTCGTACTGGAGCATGTGGACCATGTTGAGGTAGGTGGCTTCCCCTCGGTCGTTGATCAGGCTCCAGGTCCCGCCGATGCTCTTGAGGCCGCTGGGAATAACCCCTGTCGCCCGCGCCTGATCGAAAGGCTGTTCGAGATACGGGCTGAAAAAATCGTCCTCCTTGCCGTCGGTTTTCATCGCCCAGTTCTTTCCCCAGTCCTTGTAGGTCTGAGGATTCTCCTTGACGTACTGGAGAAAGCGTCCCTTGTTCACTCCGGCCCACGAGAACATGACGGTCACGGAGAGCATCTCTTCCTTGGGTGTCTTCTTGGTCGGCACGCCAGCGAGATGGGCAATATCGGCGTCTCCCGTCGCGTCGATGATGCGCTTGGCAAGGATAGCCTGGCGTCCCGACTTGCTTTGCACAATGATCCCTCGGAGACTCCTGCCATCGCGGATGACGTCCACGGCCAGTGAATGGAGCAGCGGCCAATCCCGCTCTCAATAATCCAGTTATCGGCCACAACCTTGAACATCTCACCATTGATGGCGTGGCTCAGCGACTGGGGTTCCGGCCCCGAGCTGCCGAAGCGTTTGGCCCGCTCCTCGAATTCGATGCCAATCCCTTCGACGTCGACGGTCCCATTTTGCCGGTACCAGGCGATGCCTTCCACGCCCACGTGCGTCAGATTGCCGCCGAAACAGCCGTAACGCTCTACAATCATCGTCTCGACGCCGGCCCGCGCCGAGCTGATCGCGGCGGCGAGGCCTCCCGGTCCGCTGCCGACAACCAGTACATCCGTCTCGGCCACAACCGGAGTGACTCGCGCCGGCTCAGAGATCTCTTTCATGGTGCACGTCGAATGGGGAATGGTCAGGCTTTCCCAAGGCCGGCTCTGGCTCAAGAGTGGATGAAAGGATCGCGCCCGGTCATCATGCCTCAGCCGCGGATTTCGAACCAGCCTCACTCGGGGATTCTAACACCGACCCATCCGGCCACTCGACGTACGCCGCGCCGTTCAGGACGTCGCCGAGCAGAAGGACACGCATGGAAGCTCGTCGCCCGGATGAGCTGGGCTCGGGCTGCCCCCCAGTGCGATGGTGATCTTTGACGACGGGCCAGTTAGCAATCTGAAGTGCATGTCCTTCCGCATTACGATCTGAAGTGCATGTACTTCCGCATTATTACGATCTGAAGTGCATGTACTTCCGCATTATATCCTTCGAACTCAAGTCCCGGAGTTTGACGCGGGAGGAGCTCGGGGTGGATCGGCGACTCGGAGGTTCCCATGCTCATCGACCACTTCGGCGACTATGAGCTGAACCAGGAGCTGGGCCGCGGCGATATGGGGGTCGTCTACGACCCGTCAGTTCGGCCTGAAGCGACTCGTGTCCCGCAAGATGTTCCTGGCCGGTGGGGTGGCGGCCGCAGATGGCCGGCGGCGGTTCCGGAGTGAGGCCGAGTTCGCCGCGATGCTCGACCACCCGCATATCTTGCCAATCTTCGAGGTCGTCCAGATCGATGGGTGTCACTACATCGGTATGAACTGATCGGCGGTTTGAGCCTCGACCGGAAGCTCGGCGAATTCACCGCGGACCAAAAGGCCTGAGCGCGGCTGTGAGATCGGTTCGTTGGGTTCGCGATCAAGGGGTTGTTCATGACATCCTGCGCTGCCAACTGGCTGACTCGGACGTTCCGGTGCTTATTTGACGATTCAAATCGCGTTTCACGCGTTCGCGAGCTGCGCTTCCGCCGGCCGGGCCTGGAGTCCCTTGAGGAACGCGACCTACTCAGTGACGCGAGCGGCGTCTGGAGTTTCGTGACGCAAGCCGACCCTTCATCCGATGAAAGTGAACGTGCAGACTCTCCAGCCCGGCGCGTCCCTCAATCCGATCTTCGTCGCGCCGTTCGACACAAACACCCAACCCGAGTGAATTGGTTGGCCAAGACGGCCCGCTGATCATGGACGCCTCCGGAAATCCCATCTGGTTTCCCCTGTTTCCAGCAACAACAGCGAGCAAGTGGTCGACTTCCATACTCAGACCCTGTTCGGCAAGCCGGTCTTGATCTGGTGGCAGGGAGAGGTCGCGGGGATTGTACCGAGCAGCTTGCCGAATGGCACGTCGCTGGGGGGCTCCTTCGTCATCTACAACGAACACTATCAAAAGATCATGACCGTCCGAGCACCGAACGGAGCCGGGCTGGACTTGCATGAGCTCTCGATTACGCCGCAAGGTGACGCCTATTTCATCGCGACGAAAATCGTCAAGGCAAATCTGACCCCGTACGGTGGTCCGCAAAACGGGGAGTATGTAGACCCGGTCATCGAAGAAGAGAACCTGCGGACCCATAAGCTGATCTTCTCCTGGAACATGGCCGCGCACGTTCCCTTGAGCGATTCGTTTGTCCCTGCTCCCACGAGTCCGGGGAGGCGTGGGACGTTTACCATGTCAATTCGATCAACGTGAGTTCCGACGGCTCGCAAGTCCTGCTTTCCGCACGCAACACGTGGGGATCTACGACATCAGTCATAAGACGGGGCAGGTTCTCTGGCAGATCGGGGGCAAGCAGAACCAGTTCAGTTTGCCGTCCGACCTGATCACCGGCCCATACGACTCGGCGTTTCAGTACCAGCACGACGCGGAGTTCGTGCCTGGAGGGATCAGCCTCTTCGACGACGGCGGCCTTGGCCCGCCGCCTGACGGCGGTCCATACGGCGGCCGCGGGCACGGCCTGATCTTGAACCTCGACCTCCAAAACGACACGGCAAGTCTCGCAAGTCCACCTCTGTACCACGACCCGTCGCTCTATCCGAACAGCCAGGGCAACCTTCAGGTTCTCGGAAACGGCAATGACCTCATCGGCTGGGGATCGGATTCTCAAGCCGGCGGAGTTGAGTTCTTATTACACCGAGTATTCCAGCAGTGGATCGGTTCTTGCAGACTACGTCCTGGCCGGCCAAGACCTTTCCTACCGCGCCTACAGCCTTCCGTGGGTGGGGCTCCCGCTCACAAAGCCGGCGGCGGCGGTCATAGATGCGAACGGGCAAACGACCGTGTACGCCTCATGGAACGGCTCGACACAGACGGTCGCCTGGGAGTTGCTCGCCGGCCGCACGCGGGCGTCGCTGTCGCCGGTTTCGACCACAGCGCAGCACGGGCTTTGAGACGGCGATTGCAACCACAGCCGAGGGACCATTCTACGAGGTCAAGGCGATCGGCGCCGGCGGCCAGGTATTGAAGACCTCCGCCGTCATCCCGCCACAGCTAAGTAGGACTCGACCATGGCTGAGTGGGCGGTTTCGCCCTGGCAACCCGGTGCGAGCCGATTCAGAGGTTCTCAATCGCGGTGCGGGATCTCCGCGCCGCGGGGCGCCGTGGTAAGGTGCTCGCGGCCGGGCTCGAGGGCGGCGAGGAAGACCGAAAGCGCGGCCTTCGAATCGGCACTTCCGCAGGAGAAGATATCGAGAGCGAGATATCGGTGCTCGGGGTAAGTGTGGAACGCGATGTGAGACTCCGAGAGGAGGAGGTAGCCCGTGAGGCCACCCCCTTCGAACCGGTGCAGCACCGGAGGGCCGATCGGCTTCATCCCACCCCGACGCGCCGCATCGTCGAGACAATCGGCCAGCAGCCCGGCATCGACCAGACGGTCGGAGGCAACGTCGTAAAGGTCGGCGAGCAAGTGTTGACCGATCATTGACGATCAGACCTTTCTTCTTGCGGTCAGGAAATGCTCCAGGCGACCATCAGGCCGGCGGCAACGAAGGTCGTGTGCAAGATCACGGAGCGAGCCGACAAGCGGGTTCCTCCTCGACTGCCAGGTGCGGCAGGAAGGGGAGCATCGCATCGGCGATCCGGTCGTAGCCGTACAGGTCGTGTGCACCGGCGTAGACGCGGTTCGCGCCTCCGAATCGACGCTTGAACTGCGAGAGCCGGCGGTACGAGTGGTCGGCCCGGTCGCCCTGGACGTCGATCCCGTAAAGGTCGTACGTGGCGCAGCCGCGCTCGATCGCCTCGGCCATGATGGCGGCCTGAAGGGCGGAGGGCGCCATCACTTCGCGGTGTTCCCGGCGGCTGGCGCCGTAAAGGTACGTGGCGCGGGGGCCGAAGAAGACCACGATGGCAGCGGCCAGGGTCTCGCCCCGGTACGTCGCGAAGAAGGCCGCGGCCATCCGGGCGGGGAAGAGGATCGCCGCCAGGTCCATCAGGTAGCAGAGCGGCTCCGCGGCGAACCCCTGACGGGCAGCGGTCTCGACGAGCAGCGGATGGAACCGCGCGGCGGAGGCCGGGTCGGTCGTCACCTCGATTTCGACCCCGTGCCGCCTGGCGAGCCCGACATTGTACCGGCCTTTTGACGTCATCCGGGCGAGGACGCCGGCCATCCCACCCGAGAGGTCCACTTCGTTCGTCTCGAACGGGTCGAAATCGACGGGTGCGCGGACGAACCCACGCAGATAAGGCGGCAGTGGAGGAGCGAGACGGGGCTCGATCCGCCAGAGGATGCTGTCCGTCCGCCGACGCAGCCGGCACGCCTCGCGCCGGATCGCGGCGAAGAGCACGGCGGCGCGCTCCGGGTCATGCCAGGGGACGAGCGGCCCTCCGGGCGTGACCAGGATGCCCGGCCCGTCGAGCGAGCGGGCGGCCTGGAAGATCGCCCCGCCCTCGATCCGGCCGTCGCGCAGCCAGAGCCGCGGATAGACCTCGACCCCCTGGCGCGCCTGGAGCTCGGCCCAGGTCAGCGATTGCATGAACCCGCATGCAGGGTTCTCACGCACCGCCCTTTCCCAGGCGTCACGGTACTCGTCGCCGAACTTGATCCGCTTGGAGCAGGCCGGACATGGGACATCACTCCTACCGCGGCATGCGAGTAGTAGTAGTAGTAGCCGTTGTAGAGGCAATAGTAGTAGTGGCAAAAGGGATCGGAATACCAATAGTAGTAGGGACTGGTCACTGTCCCCGGCCCGTCCGCGAGACACGTACCGCGCCGCCCCAGGACGGAGCGGACCAGTCGGGGATACGCGCTACCTCCGTAATAGGTTCCACGTCCGGGCGAAGGCCCAGAGTGGCCGACGCCACCCCTTGGCGTAGACGGCCGTGGGCATGGCCGTCTGTGCGAGGACGAGCACGAGCATCAATACGCTGAAGAACCGCCAACCCCAGGTCGTGAAGTTGGCCGCGGGATCCTCACCTTGCGCCAGGAACTGCGCGGAACCGCTTCAGCTCGGCCACGAGCCGCCCGGGTAAGGCGGCGGCGCGGCGGAGCAAAGCCGAGATCAACCGGCGCAGATCCAGGGTGCTTGCGACCTGCATCAGGTGGCCCGCCCACTCCATGACCAGTTCGCGGGTGACGATCCGGTGACTCAGCGGTACGCACATCAGGAGGTCGTCGATCCCGGTCCCGGGCTGGCGATCGAGCCACCCTTTCAGCTTCGGGCTCGGAACGGTCGCGGTGGCCGGCTCAGGCGGCGGGAACGGGTCGTCGAACCCGAGGAAGCAAACCGTCTCCCCGGCTTCTCCCGGCTCGATCGCGGTCGCATCGAGCAGATACTCATAAAGCGTCCGCCCCGCGTCAGATGCGGGTCGGATCGTCGTCCGCGAGTCGGCCTGTTGCCGGGGAAACTCGAAGCAGTCCACGAGCCCTGGCCCGTCGAGAGTCCGCACGCCCTGGGGAAGGGGTACCGAACAAACCTCAACGGATGTGATGGCTCGGTCCGAGCCGAGGAAGAACCCCCAGTCGCCATATCCCAACTCGGCGAAGCTGGGGATGCGCGACCGGCCCGGGAGCGCGGCGAGTCCGGCCGAGCGGAGGGTCTGGTAGATGCACCAGTACGCCGCCGGGGTCTGGTCCGGAGAGAGCCCGTTGAGGGCGAGGATGCCCCCGGGCTCCAGGTGCGCGCCGAGCGCCTGGAACCAGTCGCGCGTGAACAGGCCGCAGTCGGCCAGGGTGCCGGGAGCGGTCAGGTCCGAGAAGATCGCATGGAACGAGCCGGCCTTCGCGAGCGCCTTCCGGACGTCGGCGACCTCCACGACGACCCGGTTATCGGCGAGGCTCGACCCGTTCCAGGGGGCGAGCTCGGTGCCCGCAAGGGCCAGGACTTCCGGGTTGTAGTCGATCACGCGGACCGACGCGACTCCCTCATGCCGGAGCAGCTCGCGGACGAGCAGGCCGTCGCCGCCGCCGAGCACGAGCAGGTTAAGCGGCCCTTCGAACCTCGCCCGCGCGGCGAGCAGGGCGGGATGGGCGAGCCGCTCGTGGTAAATCGCCTCGTCGGCGGTGTCGAACTGAAGGTCGCCGCCAAGGTAGAGCCGGAGCCCTCCAGGGCGTCGCTCCAGGACCAGCGTAGTGTCCGAGGACATTTGTCTCATCCTTCCGCGTTAGTTCCGATCAAACCCAATCCAATGACTGTGCGTTGCAAAATCAACTTATGCGTCTTACAGACTGCACGTCGGCTGGCGGCTGACCGCCTCGTCCCGGGGCCGCTGAAGCTCGCTGCACTCGGCACTCCTCGGCCGAGTCGCTCGGAGACGAAGAGCGGTCCCCGATCGAGGATGGCCGTCGCGCAGGAGGCAGAGGGGGCGTGATCCCCCGGAACAGCACAACCCGGCCCCCGGGAGTGGAGGAACGAAGACGGGTCGAGGAGCAAGAGGAAGAACAGGATCATCGGAAGGACCCCGGGTTCGCCAGGCCGATCACCCTCGCTTCAACTAGTTCGTCCCGGGTCGGTGTTTTGTGCGAGTATTTCGCGAGGTTTTCATTCTCACGGCTTGGCGGGGGAGGGCTCGAGGACGGGGCAGCTACACGGCCAGGCACGGGAAGTCGTGGGCCATCGCCGTTGGTGCCGAGATCGGACGCCCGGGACCTCGCGCCCCTGGCGCCAGTTCACGCGGCGGTCTTGCGTCGTGCGGAGGGATGCGACGCGAACCGGACGTCCGGCAGGAGTTCCCTGCGAGCGGTCCTTCGCAAGTTTTACCGGAGCGGTGAACAGATATAATAGCCATATCGTATATATAGACGTACTGAACGAGGTAAGCGTGATGCCAGCCAGAGGAGCGCAGTCATGCTAACCGTGACCCACCTTTGCTACTTCGCGACAGTCGTCACCATCGGCATCCTGCTTGGCGTCGTGATCGGGCAGCCGAAAGCCAATGAGGTGTGAAGTGAATCTGGCTACCGCCGGCCGCGGCCTCTTGCATGAGGGGCTTGCGGCTGGTTTTGTTTCTGCCGATGCTGCATCCATGCTCAAAGCTCTTGAGATCCTCGGCGCAACTCTGACGATCCTCGACGTGTGCATCCTATCTGTCTGGTTCAGGACCGTCATACGGCGTTCTGGACTATCGGGGCATGGGTCCGCCTTCGACCGATCCGAACCGCCGACGAGGTATGCCAGCCCCGAGAGTCCGAAGATCACCCGTTTGCCATCCCACGCGGAACCCCAGGTCGTCGCGACACCCGACCCAAGGAGCCCGATGCCGCTCACGATCGGGGCGATCGTGACGGCTCCGAGGAGCCATCGACTCCACGCGGGCCAAGGCGTCGGCTGGCAATCGGCCGGGTTGAGGGTGTACGTCCTCGATAATCTTCTCACACCCCGCCCGCTTCAGGGCATCACATTGCAAATCATAATGCCGACTACCGGATTATGCCGACCGGGGTTCGCAGGGTGACGCGAGATCCGGCGAATCGCGCGGGTTCTTCGCAGCCTGATGCGGCATAATCAGAGGCCATTCACCAAGGCCAACAGCTCGTCGTCAGCCGGGAACCGCCCTGGCGGCACGTCAATCGTGTCACCTTGGAGAGCACTTGGGGCGTGAGTAGCATTTAAGAGAAAACGGAAATAGAGTCGTTATACGACGATTTTTTCCGGGCTACCAAGCCGAAATCGTGCTGAATTGCCCCGCTTTCCGCCCGAACTCAACTGATAAGCCGACTTCTACGGACCAGGGAGAAAGCCGTGAAAGTGCCTCGCTTCCGGATCGCTTGGCTCTCGACCGGACCGTTTCCGACCACTCCGATAAGGGTTCAGGTTGACCAGAGGATGGACCGAAGCGTAGGTCTCTTGCGTCGGCTGGGAATGTCAGCTTACAATTGTCCCAGATCCCGATCAGAATTGGCGTCACTTCTCCGGAAGCGAACATGAAACTCTTTCGGACACGGTTTGGCGTCAAGTCGATGATGGCGCTGGTCGGCTGCCTGCGCTCTCATGAGCTGGGCCTGGAGCTTCTCGCACGACAGCAAGCCTCCGTACCTCTACATTCACTGACTCCGCACGGAAGCGGCTCCCCGGCGTCAATATGCGGTCTCGGAGTTGGGCCGGATAGGCGCGGAGGCTGAGGCCGCAGTTCCTGCTCTACTACAATCTGCTCGTCATGACGAAGATCCTCTCGTCCGCGCATATCGATTAGTTCACTTCGTGAGATTCTCAGCAAGTCGTCTGACAAATCGGTGATGCGGGCTGCTCGGTTTCGTCTTGATCGAGGCCCTGGCGGACCGTGATCCTATGGTTCGTTGGACGGCAGCCCAGTCGTTGACCGCCGGTGTTTTCGTTGACGAGCGTAGTCTCGCCATTCCGGCATTCTTGTGTCCGCGCAAGACCGCAATGATGATGTTCGCATTTCCGCTGTGAGTACTCTGGCCTGGATTTCCCCGACAGAAGGGGACGACTTCATCGCCGTCCGCTCAGCTATCTTCAAGGCGATGCATGACAAAAACACGGCAAGTCCGAGAACGTTCACTTTCCGATTTTCGCATCCTCGCGAGGCAGTCCCCAACGATCATAGCAACCGCTCTCGCCGATGAAGATGTCGAAGTCCGTCGTGCAGCGGGCTGGAAACCTTGCGCCGCCACTGGTATCCCTTCGATATCAGTGCACGAACCGTTGCTCCGAGCCTGATAACGTGTCTCCAAGATTCAGATGAGCGTGTTCGTTTCGAAAGCGGTCAACGTTCTTTCCGCCAGCGTGACCTGGTCCCAGGGAAGATCGGCTGTTCCGAAAGCGTCCGCAACTCGCCTCACACAGAGACGGCACTCGTTGGCAGGGGCTGGTTGGAGGCAAGCCCCGGCAATCCCGCAGGCGCTGGCTGCCATGCTCAAGGACTCGTGCGTGGACGTGCGACAGGCTGCTGCTTCGGCTCTTGGCACGGTTCGGGCGACTTCCGCCGCGGAGGCACTCGCCGCTCTGGATAGCGGTGGGCGACGCTGATCCCACGGTCCACCGAGCGGCGACAAAGTCGAAACGAGTGATCAAGGCCCACAGCGCTGAAGTCACCTCGGCCATCAAGGGTTGGCACGAGGATTTGACGTCCCGAGACGCCGCCGCTCGCTACTCAGCCGCCGAAGCCCTGGGTGGAATGGGCCGGAGAGCCGTGCTCGCCATCCCCGCGCTGACCCGCCTGCTCAACGATGAGGACGATGTTGTGCGTGGTGCGGCGCACAGCCCTACACAACATCGGTGCCAGCGTTTCGACCTCGACCGACGGTATCCGTTCGAGTTTGGTGAAGCCTTAAAGTTACGCCGAACCATCCTGCGGGTCTCGCCCGTTCCCATGCGACCTTCGGAACAAGCAAACTGATGTTTGTTCTTCTTTCGGCAGAAGCAATTGGTGTCTTTTTGCAAAAAACGCACTCACACCAAATTCCTCGCGATTGTCCTGCCCGGTGCCGGCTGAATCTCAGAGTTGAATGCGACTCACACGCCAACTTCTTCCTTCAGCCGCAGGTCGGCATTGAGATACATCTGGGTCGTCTCCACGGACTCGTACCCCGGCCGCAGCGCGATGACCGAGCGACCGATGTCCGGATGATGCCGCGTCGTCTTCGCGAAAGCGAATCCAAGGGCCGAGGAAACGGCCCGAAGAACCAGATCACCAGGGTCTCAATTGGCATAATCCGGAAGTCGGCAATATGAAACTTATGCCGAAGTCGGCATAACTTCAAAGATTCTGCTCTGTCGTTGAAACCCGTGTCTACCCGATCCGCATCTTTCCACCCCCTTCGCTGCGAAAGTAAAGAAGCCCGTCGCAGCGTATCGAAGTGGCTTTTTTGCAATCAAGCTGCTCAACCAATGTAACATTTAAGAAAACCCTCGTTTGCTTTACGCCGCCGAAGCACGACCTTCGTGACGCATTTATGCAAACGAATACTAGTTTTGAATGCCATCAGATGCCGCCTGGCTCAGACAACAGCCGTGGAGAATCTTGGCATTCTTTTCAGGGGTACCGACCGTCGTATCCACCAGACACGTAAAGATCGAACTGTTTTCTCGATACCAACGCAGTTGCTCTATCACCTGTGCGGATAGTTGGCTGCCCCACCCTCTTTCTTCCCAACGCATTGACAGCACTGGCTCTGCACAGTCCAGAGCCACGCTACAAACTGAATGCGCAGGAAAAGTTCGTTCAATCCAACCCGTACCCGGGCGGCAGTCATCCTCTAAGCCCTCTATGACACTGGAGAAGCCCTCGGCGGCAAATCGCTCTGCCAGCCCAACGGCGTTTGCGACCCCCAACCAGCACTGGCGATGATATTCTGCCGGTGCCTGGCTCGGAGATATGCCACCGCTGTCGGCAACCAATCCACCAACAATCATATAACGCAGCGCGTCAACTTCGATGAACGCACACCGAGGCAGCAGTCCTGCCAGCAAGCGACCGAGCGTTGATTTTCCCGTGCCGCTTGAACCAAAAAGCAATATGATCTGAGTTCGCACGGCGTAGCCTCAAGCCGTTCCATTTTTCCTAGCGCTCGCCAGTTGGTGCGCCAGGACGGAGGCGGACAGCCCTAGTTTTCCCTGCCTGACCTCTCCAGGCTGTCCACACTCGCGCACGAACTGGCGAGCGCTAGGCAATTTTCTGGGGATCGGTCGCCGAAAGACAGCTCGAGGCCGCCATGCAGGGACTCTCCCGGATTTGCTAATCTCATCTGGTCGTTGGCCGAGAAGCCGGACTTCCTCATGGATGAACCGCCCGTAGAATTTGTCACAGCTCCCCAGAACAGAGCTGGTGACCACCCCATTAAGGATTGTCCGGACAATCCCGATCGTCCCCTGCTCGAATTCGGGGCTTGGCCCGTTGGGAAAAAAGTTGTCTCACAAAGGGACGCTGGTTAATGCCGTGCCGCGCGGCGCAACGGTATTATTTTGGAATTCTTCAGAAATTCTTAAATCCATTCTAGACAGTACGTTCCGATCGGATTTCATGCCCCTGACGGCACGGTTCACGGGGAGCGTACGGTTCGGGTTGGCTGAACTGTACCCTCCTCGTGAACCACGCCTCTATTGTCAACCTTTTGAAGTGCGGCGCTTTGCCGCGCTCTCAATGAGCAGAGTGTTCTGTGCCGGCTCGGCCGAATGATTCGGATCGATGAGATCCGCGGGACGGGGCAAGTGGATGTGCCGGAACATTTGCCGTCGTTTGCGCGGAATCACCCCGCCAACACCGGCAGCACATAAGGCCCCTTGGGGATCACGGCGATCTGGGCCTCGGGACCGTAATCGGCCAGCGAATCGGCGACAGCCGCTTCGACGCTTGCGACCGGCTCGACAAAGCACGAGGCCAGGACATGGGCAGGCAGACCGTCGGAGACGATCTTCACTCGCGCCTTGCGACGGACCTTGGCCAGCTCTTCGAGCTGCCACTGGTCCATCACGAAATAATCCTTGCCGAGAATCCGCTCGATGAAGACTTCGAGCGAGGAATTCTCGCGGAACAAGGATTGGAATTCAGGGCTTCCCAGGCCTTCGGACAGACTGGCCGCCAGGATGATCGTGCCGCCTTGCTTGACGATCGGCAGGCAGCCGGTGAGGCCTTTGACGGCCTGGTAAAACGTCGTATCCAGCGGGTAACCCGCTGAGCTGGTGACCACGATATCAACCGGATCCGACACGACGGCGCGGCAGACGCCCGACATGAAGCGTACGCCTTCGAGGAACGCCTGCTCCATGTCGCCCGCCACGACCGAAGTGACGCGACGCTGACTGTCGAGGGTGACGTTTACGATGAAGTCACAGCCCGCCATGCGGGCGATCGCCGTGTTTTCCTCATGGACGGGGTTGCCATCGAGGATCCCGCAATCGGCATTGGGGTGTTCGAGCAACTCGGGCCCGTGCCAGCGCTTGACCGTCTCGAGAGCGGCCACGCCCGGACAGATCAACTTGCGGCCTCCCGAGTAACCAGCCATCAAATGCGGCTCGATCAAGCCGGTGGCAATCTTGAGGTCGGCTCGGACGTAGCGGCTGTCAATCCAGCCCGGTATTCCACGCGAAGTCGTGCCGACCAGCGTATGCTCGTCGAGATGAGTACCAAAATGGTCCTGGACCGGATAGCTCGCGATGATTTCCTCGCCGAGCATCTCGAGCTTCTCGGCATCCGTGCTGGGCCGATGCAGACCGGTCGCGACCAGAATCAACGTCCGTGCTCGGGGTATGCCCGCCTCGATCAAGAGCCTTGAGCATCGGCCCGAGGATCGTCCGGTTGGGGACAGGCCGGGTGATGTCGCAAATCAGGATGCAAGCGTCCTTCCGTCCCTCGGCGATTCGCCGCAGACGCCGGGCGTGCCGATCGGCGCTTCAAGGGCGGCCTCGACCGCTCCTTGAGGATCTTCAAGCGGAGAAACGTCACGTATCGCCAGCGTGCCGACAACGCGCTCCGCCGGTAGCTCGACGCTCAGTCCCGTTCGGCCATAGTCCAAAATGACATTGATGGGCTTCATTTTTGCTACCTGTCCCGGTGGAGAATTCGTCAGACGCCTACGATACAATGACCGCCAGAGCGGTGCACTCATGATTAGCGCACGGTTCGACAGCGATGGCCATCGCAACAACGCGAAGCGTCAGCGAGGATTCCGGCTATGTCGCCTCACTGACCTTCGGGCTAGTATGGCCGGTTGGCCACGACTGCGTGAACCGCTCCATGCTACCCTCGCTGCGTCAGCCGTTTTGCTCGATTCAGGATAACATTTTGCCTGCGCGTTGTCCCCAAGGTCTTCTCAACCGCCAAGGATTCCGCTCATGATTTCGCCAACGCCTCCGTCCGACAAGAGCCATGGCTCAAACCGTCGCGAATTCCTTCAGGCCGGCGCCGCCGGACTGGCCACAGCCGCGTTGAGTAACGCCCAAGCCGAACGCCGCTCGTCCCCTGAACGAAGGTGGCATTCCCCTTCGCCCACTAGGCCGAACCGGGCAAACCGTCACCATGATCGGTCTGGGTGGCTATAGCTGCAGCGTCCATCCCGAGGAAAAGGATAGCATCCGGCTCATTCAGCGCGCGGTCGACGAGGGAATCACGTTCCTCGACAACGCCTGGGATTATCACAACGGCGGCGCCGAGGAGCGCATGGGCAAGGCGATCTCGCAGGGCGGTCGCCGGGACAAAGTGTTCCTCATGACCAAGTGCTGCGGCCGGACCGCCATCGACGCCCAATCGAACCTGGAAGACAGCCTGCGGCGGCTCAAGACCGATCATCTCGACCTCTGGCAGTTCCACGAGATCTGCTATGACAACGACCCCGACTGGATCTTCGCCAAGGGGGGCGCGATCGAATGCGCCCTCAAAGCCCTGGAACAAGGCAAGATCCGTTTCCTGGGCTTCACCGGGCACAAGGACCCTGCAATCCACCTGAAGATGCTCGAAAAACCTTACCCCTGGGCCACGGTCCAGATGCCCATCAACGTCATGGACGGCCAGTTTCGAAGCTTCCAGCACAAAGTGCTTCCTGTCTTGAATCAGCGCGGGATCGGCCCGATCGGAATGAAGAGCCTGGGTGGCACCGGCAAACTCGATCAGCGAGGGAGTTGTCACGATCGAAGAGGCCCTGCGATACGTGTTTTCGCTGCCGATCGCGACTTTGGTCTCGGGTATCGATTCCGAGAAGGTGCTGGATCAGAACCTCAAGATCGTTCGTGAATTCAAACCCATGACGCGCCGAGGAATTGGCTGCCGTCGAGAACAAGGTCCGTCACGTCGCGGGCGATGGCCGCTACGAGCTTTTCAAAACCTCGAAGGCCTTCGACGGACCCGTGCATCGCAAGCAGCACGGCTTCTCAACCGAGATGACGGCCTGACCCGCGGATCGATTGAAGCCTTGCCTCAGGCCAGCAACTTCTTGAGCACTCGGCCGCCGACGTCGGTCAGCCGTTCGTCGCGGCCGTTGTGCAGGAACGTAAGCTGTTTGTGGTTAATTCCCATGAGGTGGAGGATCGTGGCGTGAATGTCGTTGATGTGCGCACGGTCCTCGATCGCATGGAGCCCGGCTTCATCGGTCGCCCCGACCACCGTGCCGCCCTTGACACCGCCCCCGGCCATCCACATCGTGAAACCCGTGGCATTGTGATCGCGGCCTCGGCCCCCTCCTTGGCGGACCGGCGTCCGGCCAAACTCACCGCCCCAGACGACCAGCGTCTCCTCCAATAGGCCAGTTCTCTTGAGGTCGGTCAGCAGCGCGGCCACCGGTTGATCGGTCATTCCACACATTTTCTCGTGGTTGGCATCGAGATTGTCATGAGCATCCCACTGAACGGCCACCGGACCGCCGCCTGAATAAAGCTGGACGAACCTCACACCGCGTTCGACCAGTCTGCGAGCGAGCAAGCAGCGAGTGCCGAACTCAGCGGTCCGCGCATTGTTCAGGCCATACATCGCCTTTACCGAATCGGACTCGCGTGTGAGATCGACGGCCTCTGGCGCGGCACTCTGCATCCGGAATGCGAGCTCGTAGGTCGAAATCCGCGCGGATAACTCCGTATCGGATGGGTCGAGATCTTGCTCGTTCATCGATCGCAACAGGTCGAGCAACCGACGTTGGCGAGGAAGGGAGATACCGGCGGGCGGCTTGAGATTGACAATCGGTACCGGCCCGCTGCGGAACAGCGTTCCCTGGTAATGGGCGGGCAAGAATCCGGCTCCCCAGCAGGGAGCGCCCCCTTCGGGTGTCCCCTCGGGCTGGCTCATCACGACGTAAGCCGGCAGATTCTCGCTTTCAGAACCCAGGCCATAAGTGACCCAGCTCCCCAAGCTCGGAAAGCCCATCAAAACCCGCCCTGTGTTCAACTGATACATCGCCGGGGCGTGAACGACGCTATCCGCCGTGCAAGAACGCACCAGCGCGATCTCGTCGGCATGAGCGTGCAAGTGAGGAACGAGGTCGGACATGTCCATCCCCGACTGTCCATACTTGCCCCACTTGCGATGGCTACCCAAGCAGAGCGGGTCGCTTTCCAGAAACTGGCTGTGAATCTTGCCGAAGCTTGGAGGCAATGGCTGGCCATCCAGCCGATTTAAGAAGCGGCTTGGGGTCGAACAGGTCCATCTGGCTGGGGCCGCCGGTCATGAACAAGAAAATGCAGCGTTTCGCCTTGGCGGCGAAATGGCCCGGCCGCGGAGCGAGCGGACTAGTCGATTCAGCGGACGCCGCCTGTCGCGACAACAAATCGGCCAGTCCCAGCAGTCCAAATCCATTACCGGCGACTTTGAGGAATTCGCGCCGGCTACGAGGCAAAAACGGTTGCGGGCCGGGACATCGGCAAGACGGCTTGGATTCGGACATTCGCGAATCCTTTTCTAACCACGGAAAACACGGAAAACACGGAAAAAGAGTGCGGAGAATCTCAAAACGTTAATTAGTAAAGACATTTAGGCACGCAGAGATAATAAGTTTTGAAATTTTGATTCACTGAATCACTTTTTCCGTGTTTTCCGTGTTTTCCGTGGTTAAGAAATGTAGACGACCTCCAGGAACCGCGGTCGCGCTTCGTGTGGGCCAAGCGGCTCAAGGTACATAAAGAAACTCGTTGCAATTGAGTAGCGCCAGGGCGAAATCAACCCACGCAGACTGTTCCGCCGCCTTTACGAATGAGCGAGATCGCTCGATCTCGGCCTGCTTCGGTTCGCGAGCCAGCACGAGTTGGTAGGCCGATCGAATCCTCTGGTCGGTGTCTTCGCCCCCTTCGCGGACGATCCGGTCGGCCAGAACCTTTGCCCGTCCGATGGCGAACTCGCTGTTCAAGAGTGACAGGGCCTGCACGCGTGAGTGCTGGTCTCGCGTCGCGGGCAGGCCGTTTGGGTATCGGGCGCGTCGAAGGCCTCCAACAGGGGATACCGGACGTTGCGTTTGCGGAAGAGATAAAGCGAGCGTCTGACATGCTCGGTGGGATCGCGGTCCTCGGGCCAGAGTTCGACGACCTCCGCTTCGGTGAAGATGAGGTCCTCGACTTCTTTTTCCAGAGGCGCGAACACACCTGGGCCTCCCATCTTCGGATTAAGCTCGCCGGAGACTGCAAGCATCGCGTCGCGAACACCTTCGGCGTCGAGCCGGCGGCGGTTGGCACGACCGAATAGGGTGTTCTCAGGATCCTCGGCGGCGAGTTTCGGATTCGCTTTATTCGACAATCGATAAGTGGCCGAGGTCACTAACAGCCGGTGAAGGGGCTTGAGCCGCCAGTCATGGGCCACCAGTTCGGAGGCGAGCCAGTCGAGCAGCTCGGGGTGCGTCGGTGGCTCGCCTCGCACGCCGAAATCGCTGGGGGTCGCGACAATCCCGCGCCCGAAGTGATGCTGCCAGAGCCGGTTGACGATCACTCGGGCCGTCAAGGGATTGTCCGGACCGGCGAGCCACTTCGCCAGGGCCGCCCGACGGCCCGTCTTGTCGCCGGACGGCACAATCGCGGCCGGCGTGAACTTGTCGGCCGACTGAGATGCCAGGACTACGCCGGGTGGTCGCGGCGCGACCTTCGGTCCCTGCATCTTGTAATCACCGCGACGGAGGACGTGCGTATCTGACGCCTTGCTTTTCTTATCGACAAGCGCCATGGCGTGCGGCGGTGGGCGGGGCAGGGTCCGTTCGATCTCGTGGATTTCCCGCTTCAGTCGCTCTCGACGCTGGTGGTCCACAGGATTGGCCGCGACGGCCGCGGCAACCTCCTCCCAGGTGATTCGCAACGAGGTCTCCAGACCCTTGGCTAGCTTCTTCTGAACAGGCGTCCGCTCCTTTTCCGGCGTGTTGTTCACCGCGCGCTCTTCCGAAGTCAGCATGGTCAGCTTCTTCGCCTTCAATGCTTGCCGGTAAGGCGCCTCAAGTGTTGACAACTCTTTCTTGAGAGGCGCGGTCTTCGCCGCGATCGCCTTTTCCGCGGCGGCATAAGCCTGGGTCTGGGCCTTGCCGGCGATGGACAGATCGGCCAATTCACTGGCTGCGAAAAACGCCTGAAGCCGGTAATAGTCGGTTGTCGGGATCGCGTCGAACTTGTGGTCGTGACACCGGGCGCAGCCGATCGTGAGGCCGAGAAAAACCGAGCCGACCGTGTTGGTGATCTCCGATAACTCGGTCTGCCGCTTGACCTCGGGGATGATGTTTCCACCCACCACTTCGCGCGGTCCGCAACGACAGAAACCTGTGGCGATCAGTGCCTCGTGATCGCTGGGCAGCAGGTCGTCACCCGCGACCTGAAGCATCAGGAATCGATCGTAAGGCAGGTCGGCGTTCAGGGATTTGACGATCCAGTCTCGATAGCGCCAGGCATCGGGGCGCTCGGCGTCCAGCTCGAACCCGTTCGAGTCCGCGTAGTGCGCCAGGTCGAGCCAGTGCTGTCCCCAGCGCTCGCCGTACTGAGGACTGCCCAGCAAGCGATCGACCAATCGTTCGTAGGAATCCGGGTGATCGTCAGCGAGAAATGCGGCGACCTCGTCAGGCGATGGCGGCAGGCCGGTCAGGTCAAACGTGACGCGACGGATCAATGCGACCCGATCCACCTCGGCCGCGGGCTCCACGCCAATTTCTTCGAGTTGGGCGAGGATGAATGGATCGACCGCGTTCCTGATCCAGCCTGTTCGCTTCACCCGAGGGACCTGGGGGCACTCGACCGGCTGATAGGCCCAATGAGAGCGCTGCTCGGCCGTGAAAGTTTCAGGCGAGGCGACGGTTTCCGGCTTGGTTGGCTGATCTCCGGCTATCGCGCTGGCGATGATGAGGAAAAGCACAACCAGTTGAATGGGCAGGGTTTTGTGAGCATCCAAAGGCATGAATGTACTTTCCGCGGCAGGATCGCGCGGCCGATCTTCCCTGGCAAGACCGCGCGGCGATCGGCGATATCTTGATCATCTATTGTGCAGTAATCGACCGAGCTGGGCAAGGCATCGTCCAAGGCACACGGTCATCCGGTGCTCAGTCGCCGGCAGGTACTCAGACGAGATCCCGGATCACCCGGCCGTCGTAGTTGACCTGGACCGGTCGGCCGTCGGGCGTCTGGTGGGTTGTCTCGAGCGGTATTCCCAAGCAGTGATAGATCGTCGCCGCCAAGTCCTCGGTGTAATACGGGGCCTCCGTTGGGTTTTCCCCCAGGGCGTTGGTTTTACCAACCACGGTCGCGGGTCGAATGCCGCCTCCGGCCAGCAGGGCGATGCCCGCCGTCGACCAGTGATCGCGACCAGCCGATGGGTTGACCTTGGGAGTGCGGCCGAAATCGCTCAAGACAGCCACCAGGGTGGAGTCCAGCAAGCCTCGATCGGCGAGGTCCTGAAGCAAACCGGAGAGGGCCCCGTCAAGCTTCGGTAAGAGGCGAGATTTCAGTGCGGTGAAGTTGTTCTGGTGGGTGTCCCAACCACCGTCGGTGACCGTTACAAACCGGACCCCCGACTCGATCAAACGCGCGCAAGCAAGCAACCTTGGCCCAACGAGTTCCGCCCGTAACGATCGCGGAGCCTCGGATCCTCCGATTGGATGTCGAACGCTTTCTTGGCATGAGGGGCCGTGACCAGTCGATAGGCTTTCTCGTAGAAAGTGCCAGCCGCCTCGAGAGCCGAGGAGCCGGGCTCGACCTCCATCCGTTGTTGCCATGTATCGACGGCATGCAGGACCTTCATCCGGCGCTGGAACCGGCCCTTGTCAACTCCTCCCGGAAGGACGACGTCCCGAACAGAAAAACTTGGGCTCGAGGCATCGCCGGGCAAGACAAACGGGTTGTACTGGTCGCCCAGGAACCCCGCCACGCCACCGCCGAACCGCTGGTCGATCGACGAGCCGAGCTGCACGTACGGAGGCATGGACCTCTGGTCGCCTCGTTCCTTGGCAACCACGGCCCCGTACGCGGGATATGTCAGCGCCTGGCTAAATGGATGACCCGACATCATGTAGGCGTCGGCCACGCCGTGCGACCCGTTACGTGGGTTGAGCGAGCGGAGAATCGAGTACTTATCCTGGTGTTGAGCCAACTTAGGAAGCGGGTCGCAGAGCATGATTCCCGCGACATTCGTACCGATCACGCCGAATTCACCGCGGATCTCCTCGGGAGCCTCCGGCTTCGGGTCGAAACTGTCGACATGGCTGATCCCGCCTTGTAGCCAGAGAAGGACGCACGAAACGTCCTTGCCTGACTGGCTCCCGGAAGCGCGGGCTGACAATTCGAAGAATCGTGGTAAGCTCAGGCCAAGCCCGGCCAACGTGCCGACGCGAAGCATATCACGCCGCGTGATTCCGTCACAGCTACGATTTAAACCCAGCCCCAAGTTGAACATCGAACTTCCCCCTGAAACGGAACATCATGGTCCGATCGCGGTCGTCGCTCGGTCGCTCTGCTGAAGGATCGCCGGATTTTATACTAAAGTTTAACATTAGGTTGACACTTTGAGCAAGGAGTGCAAGCCAAAGATGTCGCACGACTTTAGAAATGGCCGGTCTTAAGGCAATAGAAATGGCGAATCGTCGGCTCCCGGCCAAGGTTCGGTCGTACGCAAGCGACGAGAGCGGAACTGCACGAGGTCAGACCTTACCTCGATGTGCCAACGATGGAGCCGAAGCAAATCTCGGTACCAAGGCGACGAGCGTCCAGCAGCGACGCAAGTCACGACGGATTCGGTCGGGACATCCCACCAGGAATCGGCTAGAATAGGCCTTCGATACTGATTCGGAGTCAAGACTCCTCATCCCGCAAATGTCCGAATCTCCGCGCTCGCTACATAATCGTCGATCGATCGGTCGTAGCCCGTCCGACGGATATTCTCTCGCAGATGTCCACAAATGAATTATGCGACAATTTCAGGCTCAGCGTCGCGCATTCGGATTGCCGTTGGGCTGGTGAGTCTGGTCGGGCTGAGTTGCGGGGGTGGCTGGGCACAAGACTCGCCGCCGGCCAATGCGCATCAAGCCGATAAAAAGACGACCCCCAAGAACGAGCGACCGGGTGAGCGATGGCGAGCATTTGGCCGTGTGACCGACCATGAGGGACGGCCGCTCGTCGGTGTCGAAGTGTCGGCCCTTTGTGGAATGGGGACTCTCAAGAAAACGGGCGTTGCGACCAGCGGTGAGGACGGGCGATACGAACTGAACCTTGGTCTCAGGGGTCTTTCCGCTCGCCGCAACGCGACAGCAACCGTAGTCGCGTCGATCTTCGCGCACAAGTCCGGCTACTTCGAGGTGAATCTAAATCGGCAGGGAAACTGTGTCGCCGCCAACCGGATGTTCGGCGACGAAGAGATCAGGATCTGGGGCAACCGAACTGGCCGCGTATTTCTGCCGGACCGGTCGCTGGAACTGAATTTCGTGATGAGGCCGGCGGGACGAGTCGCGGGAAAGCTGACCGACGAGCAGGGAAATCCATTAGTCGGGTATTCGGTGGCGCTGAGCGGGGTTGATCGTCCACCGTCGTCAAGCGTGATGTGTTGGGCTGAAGTGGATGAGCAGGGGCGTTTCTCCCTGGAGGACATTCCGACGACCTACCGATTTCAATTCGAGATTCGCAAGGCCAATCCCAAGCCTCCGTGGGACGATTCATGGGCGAGCGCCGCGCTGCGATTCGAGCGACCTAATGAAGGAGACATGCGCCCCTGGTTTGGAGAGCGGGAAGTCCGCCTTCACGAGCTTGTCGTTCGCGTCGCGGGGCCGGGCGTACATGGCAAGACTGCGACGTCGATCGCCGGAGACGCGGGCATGCTTAATCTCACTGCCCGCAACCCCGCCGATGTCTTTCAGCGGAGCGATAAACTGTTGGTCGCGAAGTCGGCCGAACTTACACTGCAAAACTCGGCTCCCAAGGATTCGAGCCAGTCCTTGATCGCGGAGTCGGTTCCCGTGGAACGAGCGTATGCGTCAAACACTCGGCTGGTCCGCACGCGGCCAACGGAGTCCGGAGAATTCCTGATCTCGTTTTCGAAATCCTCGCGATTGCGAACTCGAGCCGGGCAAGCAGCAGGTGATCTTCCAGCTCTTTGTCGGCGCAGTCGCAAAAGCCAATCCGCGAAAGAATCTTCTGGCAGCTCGAAATCAGTCGAGACGGTCGCTACCAAGTGCCAGTGAGGATACGGCCCGAATGGGTCGATGACAGCCAGGTTTCGATCGCGTTCGTTTCGATCAAGCCGGATCACGACGCCTGGGTCCAGGCACTCGTGCATGACGGGAAATGGACGCATTCTTCACGTATCTGGAGGCGCGATGTCTGTCTGTTGACGGCGATTCCCTTCGAGATCCGGAGTGGCAAATCGCGCTAAGTCGGACGTGATCGAGAATCAACGATCGATCAATTGGATAACCGGGTTCGCACCTCATCAAAGCGCAAGCCCGGACGAATCGTGAAGACGTCACAGTTGCTCAACCGATGCGTACTTACTCCAGCGCTGCAACGTCGGAGGAAGGAATGCGGCGGAATGCCGGGCTTACTTGCGGAGTCGTCCCACACCGCGACGATGGCCCGTCTAGAGCGGGAGCATATCCATGGCGAAGGCACCGGTTTACGGGCCAAACGGCGGCTTCGTGATGCGCGACAAGCCTTCCGGATCACGGCTCGGTGTCATGCAGACTGGCCGTCAAGTCGCGGGGCCAGGATTCTCGAATCCAAATTTCTCGTTCAAATTCGCGACCGAAGATCAATTGCCCGAATTCATGGCCCTGCGCATCGCGACCACGGCGAAGAAATTTATGTTCGCCGGCGCCCAACTGTATGCCGAAGGTGGGCGGAGCGTCCCCATCACGGTTGAGGGGGCGAAACTACAGCACGGAACGGGCCATTCCTACTCAAGCAAAGGCGCCGATGGCCGATCGTATTACTTCGGGATCGAGGCCGCCCATTTCGGAATAGGGACCGTGACACGGTGTGGCGAGGCGCTGAGCTCGAGCGCATCGTTTCAAGTCCACGTCTGGCGGACGACCTCAGGGTTCGCCGCCAATGACTCTCAGGCATTCGCGGCGAACGGCCAACTCGCTGGCTTCGGTCTGGCCCACGACGCTTCGACGTACTACGCACCCGCCTTCATCAATCAATCTGAGGGAAAACTGGAGAAGAAGTTGCAACCCGAAATGACGCGACTTCTACCTAGTCTCATCCCCAACAGCGCGAGTCGTCTTGAACTCGCTCTCAGCGCGACCGGCCAGCAGGTCGTTCAATTCTTCGCGGGGTCGACGGCCGCGGTTTTACTAGGCGTGGTGAACGAACGTCTCGACAACCTTACGCGCGGCGGTGGCAAAGCGAACGAGCTCCTGCAAAGCCCGTCGGACGTGGCGAACTTTCTGTTCAAGGGCTCCGAGCGAAACCTGCTAGAGCATATGCGAGACGCGATCCTGGGCGTCGACGGCCGTTTTCTCGCGAGGGTCGATCAGATTGTGAAGGACATCCCGCTGACCGCACACGAGCTTGCCGAGATTGCGGAGGCCGCTCGGGATGAGCGTAAGGCGGCCCAGTCTTCCGGCGGCGCGGGGCACAACAGCTAGCTGACCTCGAGATCCGACAGGACGAAACCGAGATCATTTCGGCTTGGCGGACGGGGGCAATGGCTCGGCGAGCAGCACCACGATCGTGTTTTCAATCAAGTCCAGAGTATTTGCGTCATTTTCCGTGATGAGCAGCCGGACTTTGCCGGCGCGGTCGAGAACCAACGAGGTGGGAAAGCCCTTGAAGTCTGGCACCTGCTTGGCGGTCGGTGCATCGCCAATCAGACACGGATAAGGGATGCCCGCCTGTTTCACGAATTCTTTGATGTTTTCGCGAGTCGCCGGGTCGGTCGGGTCACTTTTTTCATAGGTCAGGCCCACGACCGCGAGACCACGTCGCTCGAATTTCCGGTTGAACTCCATCAGGCGAGGAATCGCTTCGCGACAAGGTCCGCACCAAGTCCCCCACATGTCCACGAGGACCACTTTTCCTTTAAAGTCGGCGAGCGAAACTGGCTTGTCTTCCAGGTTGGGCAATTTGAAGTCGAACGAAAAGTCGAGCGGTTTGTCCAACCGGCCCTTTGTCTGTTCGCGTGCCTGGGCAAGTTGCGATGCCTCAAAGGCCTTGACAGTCGACCGGTATTGCGACAACGACCGTAGCGGGGCCATGGCGTCATCTTTCTCGGTCCAAGTGTACGGATCGATTCCGGCGTTCGCGGCTTCTTTCAGAGCTGCGAGGGCCTGGTCGTGCTTGCCTTGAAGCACCCTGACTTTGGCCTGGGACGTTAGCGCGCGGGCGTACAGTTCAATCTCCGACTTCTTCGGTGTCTCATAAGCGCGGCGAAGTGTCCGCGCCAGGTTCGCAACGCGCGACTGGTTGCCGCGTCGCGATCCGGCAACGACGAGGCCATCGAGGATTGCCCGAGTGCCAGGATGCCTCGCGCGGCCAGGGCCTCTCGATTGAGGGGTGCGACGGCCAAGACTTGATCCAGTAGCTGGGCCGCCTTAGCCGATTCTTTTTTCTGCGCGTAACGGTGCGCGATCCTGATCTGCTTCTCGACCTCATCGGGGCGGATCGGCCCGCTTGAGACGAACGCGGCATCCTTGCTTCGTGAACCGCCAGCCGGGCCGTTGGGTTGGTCAGGAGCCGTGTCTGTCTTGGCCGCTGCGCCTCCAGACTCCGAGACGCCTGGATAAAACGGCGACACCCCGGGGTCGAGTTTAAGCTCCTCCTCTTGAGAGCAGCCCGACAGTCCGATCGAAAACAGTAGCAAGACCCGGAAGATCCGCCCAAACCCACGTACGTGCATGATGGCTCCCATAACTCAATTCGTCGCGGCGAGCAGCGCGCGCTGGCGGATGCAAACGCCAGGACTCTCCTATCACCGATCGATCAACGAAGAGGAAGCGGAGCGCCGCGACACTCTACTAATTGAGCATGTTCCGGAGCAACCGAAAAGGCCTTTTCTAAAGCGAAAATACGCACACTTGAGCACCCTTCCCTAGAAAACCGCCTCTCGTGGTCCGATCAGAAGAGTCCGCTCGACCTGCGCATTCTGTACGCCCGGCTTGTCCCGGACGGTGCGAATCTCTATAGTGCATTTGAGTTGCGTGCAAGGAACCGGCAGCGTTTCGGCGAGTACAATTCGGGTTCTTGTGCCGCGTGGAAATGGGTCGAGCCGCGTGAAATTGGGGAAAACGAACCGAGGAGCCGCGACGCGGATGGAGCGTGGGGATTCACTTACTCATGTCGTAATTCTCGGCTCGACGGGCTCAATCGGCCAGAGCGGCTTGAGCGTGATCGATCATGATGGCGGCGCTCGGCTCAAATGCTGGGGATTGAGTGCTCACTCGCGCTGGCAGCTCTTGGTGGCACAGGCCGTTGAACACTTACCGCGGTTCGTGAGTGTGACGGATCCAGGGCTGGCGGGCTTGGTGGAACGTGAACTGCGTGGCACGGGCGTCCAGGTCTTGGCGGGCGAAGACGGCCTGATCCGGATGGTTCAGGACCCTGAGACCGACCGAGTCTTGAGTGCGATCGTCGGAGCGGTCGGACTCCGGGGGACATGGGCCGCCCTCGAAGCGGGAAAGACAATCGCTTTAGCCAACAAGGAGACGATGGTCGTCGGCGGCCCACTCGTCATGGATCTGGCTCGCTCACGAGGCGCACAAATCCTGCCGGTCGACAGCGAACACTCGGCCATCTTCCAGGCTCTGAAAGCGGGCGCGCGCCGGGACGTCCGCCGAGTCATCCTCACATCGTCCGGTGGCCCGTTCCGTGGCCGAACTCGCCGAGAACTGGTCGACGTGACGCCCGAGGACGCCCTGAAGCACCCCACCTGGCAAATGGGTCCCAAGATCAGCATTGACTCCGCGACATTGATGAACAAGGCCTTGGAGGTGATCGAAGCGCGCTGGCTCTTCGACCTCCAGCCCGATCAGGTCGAGGTTGTGATTCATCCCGAGAGCGTGGTACATTCGATGGTGGAATTCGTCGATGGCAGCGTGATCGCACAAATTTCCCCACCCGACATGCGGCTGCCAATCCAGTATGCCTTGACTTATCCGGAACGGGCGCCGGCGCCTGGCCAGCGGCTCGATCTGGGACAGTCCTTTTCGCTTCACTTCGAGCCGCCCGATCGAGAGACATTTGCGAGTTTGGACATTGGGTTCGAGGTGATGAGGCGAGGCGGTACGTGCGGGGCGGTGCTCAATGCCGCGAACGAGGCCGCGGTCGCGCGATTCCTCAAAGGGGAGATCGGTTTTCTCGACATTTCGCGGGTTTGTCGCGCCGCCCTCGATCATCATACGTTTGATCCTCGGCCCACGCTCGACGCGTTGTGGAACGTCGACGCCCGGGCCCGACGGGAGGTTGATCGTTGGATACCCTGAGTGATTCCCTGGTACGCTGCTCACGATTGCAAAGGTCGCCTTGGGACTGGGCTTTGTCGTCTTCATCCATGAATTGGGTCACTTCCTCCTGGCCAAATGGAACGGGGTCAAAGTCGAGAAGTTTTCGATCGGGTTCGGGCCGACGCTTTTCGGCTTTCGGCGCGGCGAGACGGAATATGTCTTGGCGGCTCTCCCCCTGGGAGGGTTCGTCAAGATGCTGGGCGAAGGGCTGGATGAGCAAGAAAGCACGTCGACCGATCCCCGGGCTTACTCCAACAAGTCGGTCAGCGCCGGATGGCGATCATCTCGGCCGGGGTGATCATGAACGTTTTTCTCGCATTCGCTTTTTTTAGTTATACGTATACGAACGAACGCGAGGAGCTTCCGCCGGTCCTGGGGGCGGTCAGCGCAGGGTCGGTGGCCTACGAGGCGGGCTTCGCGCCGGCGACGAGATCGTGGCGATCGATGATCGCCCGGACGTCGGGCTACACCGAATTGCGGAAAAAGATTGCGTTGAGCTCGCAAGGCCAGGTCCTTCACTTCCAGGTCAAGCGCCTGGACATGAGGGGCTGATCGGCCTGGACGTCCAGCCCCGTCGCGACGCCACCGCCGATGCCCCAACGATCGGAATCTTGCCGAGCGACAGCCTGGAAATCGGCGATTTTCGAGGCACCTCCCGGGATGGAGAACCCTCCCACCTCTTATCACGCACTTAAAGGCAAGGAACGCGAGTCGAAGGTCGACGTCCTGGTCGAGGCCGGCCCCGCCGGCGAAGAGCCCGCGCAGGCTGAACACCATCATCGAGTACGATCGCCTGCTCGCCAGGTATGCCAACCGGCCGATCACCCACGTCATCGAACGCCGGCCGATCCTAGCTCTCCGGGGCCCAAGGGCGCGCGCGTCGAGCGGTTCGAGCTGACCATCCCACCCAACCACTTTCTCGACTTCGGCTTCCGCCTGGAGATCGAGCCGATCAGCGGAATCCGCAAGGACTCCCCGGCGGAAAAGGCGGGGTTCCGCAAGGGAGACCGGATCATCAAGGTCGACGGAGCTGGATGATCTTGACCCGATGCGGTTGCCCGGCAGTGTCTTCGCCAACGCCGGCAAACCCATGACTTTCGAGGTTGATGCGCAGACGCCGGGACCGGCGCATCGCCAGACGCGAGGTCCTGACCGCGATCCCCGACGACACCCCCCCCAGGACCAATTTGTTCCTTCGGCCAGGTGAGCCCGTCGACGTGGCGGGGCTCGGGCTTTGCTACCCGATCCGTACCCGTGTCGTCGCCGTTCGTCCCGACTCACCCGCCGCCAAGGCGGGCCTCAAGCCGAAGGCGACGTGATTAACGCACTTGCGCGACCGAAAGGTCAAGCCGAAGAGGACAGCGTGCGGATCTGCGTGGCTCCGCAAGCTGCTTCAACTGGGATAAACCAGAACCCATCGAGTTCAAAGATGGATCTCACAGTTGGTTCGAGGCGTTCATCGGCCTTCAGCACCTGCCCATTCGCGAAGTCGAGCTGACCGTCAATAACGCCTCCCAGCCGATCAAGATCACGCCCGAATGGATCCGATCTGGTATAACCCCACGCGCGGACTTCAGTTTCAAGCAATGATCCGCAAGCTGCCCGGTCAAGATTTGGCCACGGCGATTCGGAGCGGATACGACTTGACGATCCAGAATATCGCCATGGTCTACTCAATCTTCCGTAGCTTGGCGGAACAAGCGAGTCAGCCCAAAAAACCTCGGTGGTCCGATCATGATCGCCCAGGTGGCCTACTACGCGGCAGGCTCGGGCTTCACCGAGCTAATCTCCTTCCTGGGCGTCCTCAGCATCAATCTGGCTGTCATCAATTTCCTGCCGATCCCACCGCTCGACGGCGGTCAGATGCTCTTCTTGATCGCCGAAAAGGTCCGCGGCCGCCCGCTGCCCGAGTCGGCCTTGTATCGCCGGGACCTATTCTCGGCCTGATCTTGGTGCTCACTTTGATGGTTTTTGTCACGTATCAAGACGTCTTTCGTTCATTCATTGGTTGACTGCCCTGATAGCCTTGCCGGGCCGGGCCGTCCACGTCGCCAGCCCTCTCCCGGCGACACGCGAGGTCCGCACTCCCAGAGGTCGCTCCATGCGTATACTTCGAGATCGACTTGCACTCGGGGATGGCCAGCAGGCTAGGCTGCGATCGAATGGCATGTCGGCGACCGAGGTTATCGCCCGACTCGCCGAGCTCGGTTCACCGGTCGAATTGATCGTTGCGGTCGGGCTAACTCCCGCCGACTTGGTCGCCGCCTTGTCGCAGACCGCGCTGGGAGAAGACGGGTCGCTGGGCCCGAGCCTGATCCAGACCAAACCAGCGAATCCGGCGCTTTTCAAGTCGTTGCAGGAACCGGCATGGGTCAAGCTGTTTCCCAGTGTGCCCCACCGCACCAGGCTGACCCTTTCCGCCGGCCTCCTGCAGATCCACGACTTCTGGGATGCCAGCCATGACGCGGCCCAGCGCGCTGACGACGTCGGGGAGCGGGAGTTTTCCGCTTACTGGCACGGCATTGCGCATCGCCGGGAGCCTGATGCCGGCAACGCCGCCTACTGGTTTCGCAGAGTCGGCAAGCATCAGAACTTCAAACCGCTCGCGGACGAAGCTCGTCCCTTGCTGGACCAGCACGGTGATCATGCGCTCGCTGGACGCTTGCTTTCGGGCGGCGTTTGGAATTCGTCCGCGATGATCGACCTCTGTACCACAGCGAAGCCGGGAAGCTCGAGCGAAGCCATTTCTCGCCGGCTTCAACGTATCGAGATGTGGCTCTTGCTCGAAGCCACGTTCGCCGCACTTTGATCCGACGAGTAAAACCGCTCGATCCTTCACCCTTCGGCATTGATTCCTTCATCTGTTCTGCGCCCCGGCGGGGAAAGCGTGGCCGAACGCCGAGCGAGGGGTTCCAGGCGGTGTACCTCAGCGAGGGATCGCTATTTTGAGCCCGATGTTGCTCCAGGAGAGACGGCCGGCCCGCACGTGGAACCGATGTACTGTAAGGCGTAAACGACCTTATCACCATAATCGGCGATGAGCAGGCGCCCCGAATTATCGTCCGCGAGGACAGCGAGCGGGTTAGAGAATCCGGCGGCTATGCGCACCACCTTACCTGTCGACACATTGACGGAGAGGAGGTCCGAGTACGTCAGCGAAGCTCCAGCGCCCCGGGCGCCTCGGTGATTGTCCCGTTGTAGCGCACGATAAACACGTTGCCCTGGAGCTCAGCCGGCAGAAGGGTCGAGTAAGAGAAGGCACACCCGTCGGCCGAGCTGCTCGGCCCGAGCCCGTCAGGATTGGCCGGATCGTGCAGGGTGTACGGACCTTTGTTGAAGAGGTTGTCGAAGGTCGTTCAGGTCACGCGTCGATAACCTTGGGCCCCGGGCGTGAGCATGGGATTGACGCCGCGCCAGTTCGCGTCCGTATAGCCGTAGTCGGCGCCCGGAAACGCCTGAAAAAGCTGATCCTGAACGTCCAGGGCGAAGTTTGAATCGAGCTGGTCGCCCCGCAGGCCGAATCCCGCTTGGCCGTTGCCCAGAGTCACCGTGCGGTTGAAGTTGTTGGTAAACCAAAGGTTGCCGTCGCTGTCCAGGCACAGCCCGAATGGATTCCGCGTCCCCGCCGAGTGCACCAAGAGCTTGCCCGCTCCAACCGCCGTGAATGGCCCCGAATCCTTTTGGATCAACGCCTGCGAGAACGTCGGTGGCTCGGTCGTGAAGGCGTTGGCTGACCCGGTCTGGTTGACAACCTGTGTCAGGTCCTGGATCCAAGCGATGGTTCCGTTATAAGCGGAATCTCCCCAGGTCCGGCCGATCCCGCCATTAAAGAAGCCCTTTCCACCCAAATCGTCAATCGTGCCGCCCGTCCAGGCGCCGAAGTGCCCGTTGATCGTGCGCCGGCCGATCCCAACGTAAAGGGTGTTGCCAACGATCTGAAGCTGATCGATATTATGGTCGCCCTGGGGAATCCCGGTGACGATGGCTACGTTGAGCTCACCGTTCTCGCCCCAAATACCGTTTCCATTCGCGTCATTGAGCTTGTGGAGGGATCCGTCCATCGCCGTCTGGTACATGTTATTACCACTGAACGCGACGCCAATCCCGATGACGTTGGGGGAGGCATTGACAGGTGACGAGATCGTTCCGTTCGCGGGGTTGTAGACGAAGCTGATGATGCCAGCGTCGACCGTCGCGACATAAAGCAGGCCAGAGGGTCCGAAAGTCATCTGGGCCGGTAGGCCCGGAACGGTTCCCACCTGCTGAATCGAGAAATTATTCTGGTACGCCGCGACGACCTGTGGGCCACCGGCCTTCGCAATCGACGGAGCCAGAGCCAGAACCAGGCGCCAGCCAGAGTTGCCAACGAGTTTCGCCGAACCAAGCGCCGTCCCCCGAATCCACCCACCAGGACCACTAAGCCGATCCCGGCCAGTACGACGCTGGCGGGCTCGGGTACGCTGATCGGCGTCAATTGGATCGTGAAGGACTGCGAGCCGGTGACGGTGATTCCAAGGAAAGTGTCGAGAGAGTTACCCGCGGCGATCAGACCGCCAGAAAAGACCGCCGTCTGATCGTTGTTCGTCAGCGAAACCGACCAATTGGGCAAGTCGGTATATGTTCCATATCCGCTGTACGGATCGTTCGGATCCTGAAACATCTCGGTCCCGGAAACGACCGTCGCCGTGAACTGGGTCCATGTCGCCGCCGTGTCGTTGACGTTGGTGCCGTAAATCGCGATCAGAGAGCCGTCTACTGTGTTTGCCGTGGCCGTGATCGGGATATAACCGAGGGCCGTGAAATCGGTGTTGACATTCGCGGAAGTCGGGTCGATCGTCCCGATCTCCGAAAACGTGATCGTACCGCCCGGCCCTACTGTCCCCGTCGGACTTATCGAGATGATGTCCGCAGAAGCGGGGCGTGCTCCAACCGCAAACCAAATCGAGACCAGGATGCCTACCTTGCGCAGCATCGGTTTCTACTCCATGTTTTGGTGTGAGGCGAAGCACGAAATCCTCGCCGTATAGCGTCACCCAGCCCCGCCGAATTGAACGACCCTTGAGAGTCAAGCGGTCAATCTATTCGGTTTATCTTCGGAAAGTCAAGTGCCCGCCTTCGTCATTCTCTGGTTGCTTACGCGCTGATCTGCAATCAGAAAGTTCCGGGAGATCAGCTCGAAACGGTCTTTTAGCAACGAACGAACGCGGATCACTTCACAATCGAATAGACTTAGTGAATATTTCTATATTTACACATATAGATAACTATAGTTATGATTAGAAGCGACCAATACTATACGGTTTCGGATCAACATGAGGCGGTGTGCCATCGACCAACTCGGCGACGAGTTTACCGGTCGCTGGGGCCATGGACAGACCAAGCATGTTGTGGCCGGCGGCGATGATCACGTTGTCGTACTTGGGGCTGCGATCGATGATCGGTAAACTATCGTAAGTCATTGGCCGCCAGCCGAACCACGCTTCCTGCACTGGGTCGCAGAAAGGCTCGCGGAGATAGTCGGTGGCCCCGTCTTTCAGGAGCTGGAGTCGTTCGGGGCGGATCGACTCGTCATAGCCGGCGAACTCCATGGTCGAACCCAGGCGGTAGCCCGACTGGAACGGCGTGACCGCGACGCGGGTCTCGGGAAAGATCAACGGGATCTTGGGACACACGCGAGGGCCGGGGCATCGTCAGACTGTAGCCTTTGCCTGGCTGAATTGGCACGCGACAGCCCAGGTGGTCGTTCAAAAGCGGCGTCCATGCACCAGCGGCGACGATGAAAATGTCGGCCGGTAGCTCTCCTTGGGCCGTGCCGGCCGCCTGGGCCCGGCCATTTCGGGACCGAAAACTTTGGAAACCACAGTTCTCGACGAATCGTTACGCCGCTGGCTTCGAGATACCGTCGCCAGGCACTCATCAGTTTATCGGGTCGGAGGTGAGAGTCGTCGTGATAGTACCAACCACCGGCCAGCCCGGGCTTGAGGGCCGGCTCGAGCTCAATCAAGGAATCACTGTCTAATCGCCGCGCCGCGCAATCAAACGACTCGGTCATCAACTGGTTTGTTGCGGCGTAGGACTCCATTTGCCGGTTCGATCGATAGGCGAAGAGCAGTCCACGCGACTCGAACTCGCAGTCGAACGATTCACGCTCGATCAGCTCGCGATACAGCGGGAGGGAAGAGAGCAGGAGCGATTGAATGCCGCGGGCGGCCTCGATCATGTCGCGCTCGTTGCAACGGCCGGCGAAATGCAGCAGCCAGGACCAGAGGGCCGGGTCGAGTCGAGGCTTGATCGCGAACGGCGAGTTGCGCTGAAAGAGACTCTTGACACCTTGCGCGACCATTCCCGGCTCGGCAAGCGGCAGAACATGGCTCGGACAAATCAATCCGCAATTGCCGTGCGAGCTGCCGCGGCCAATCTCCCCGCGATCGACCAGGGTCACCTGCCAGCCCGCTTTCATCAAAAAGTGAGCGCATGCCGTGCCGATAACGCCGCCGCCAATCACAACGGCTCGGCGCGCGGTTGGATTATTGCTCATGCTCGGATGCCCATCGCGAAGGGGTCAGCGGGGTCGATGAGCAGAGTGGACTCGGCATTGACGAAAGCGGTCCCGCGAATTCGCGGGCGGACTTTGTCGCCGAGGATCTTAACCGAGCCCTCGAACACGCTGCCAATAATGCTTTCCTGTCGCCAAACCTCGCCTTCCTCGAGCTTGCCGTCGGCGGCCAGGCACGCGAGCTTAGCGCTCGTGCCAGTACCGCAGGGCGATCGATCGTACGCTTTGCCCGGGCAAAGCACAAAGTTTTTGCTGTCCGCATTCGCCACCTGCGGTGGACCGAACAGCTCGATATGGTCGATCTCGCCGCCATCGGTACCCACGAGCCCGATCGCGCTCAGAGCCTGGCGGATTCGCCAGGTCACGTCGGTCAACCGTTCGAGGTTGGCCACGCTCAGCGTCTCTCCGTGATCTTGGACCAAGAAGAACCAGTTGCCGCCCCAGGCCAAGTCTCCGAAATAAATCCTCAGTCCTGGCACTGCGATCGCGAAGTTTTTGGCCACGCGATAGCTCTCCACATTCTCGATCGTGACGGTATTGGGACCTTCGAGAGTCACCGTGACGTTGCCGACCGACGTTTCGAGGCGATGCGTGCCTTGGCCGATGCGTCCCAGGTGCGCCAAGGCCACCGCGACACCGATTGTGCCGTGGCCGCACATACCCAGGTACCCGATGTTGTTGAAGAAGATCACCCCGGCGACACACGCTGGATCGACCGGCGGCAGCACGATCGCGCCGACCATGACATCCGACCCGCGCGGCTCATTGACGACCGCCGAGCGAAATGTGTCGTGCTGCTGGCGAAAGATGGCCTGACGCTCGGCCATCGTACCAGAACCCAGGTCAGGGCCGCCGGAGATGACAACGCGGGTCGGCTCACCGCCGGTGTGCGTGTCGATCACGGAAACGCGCTGCACCACGTCAGGTATCCTTTCGGCGCGAATGAGGCCGCGTTGAAATACCGCGGCGGACGATCGCCAGCACGCGCTCGCGCTCCTCGCCGATGAGTGGCAGACGCGGGGCGCGGACGAGCTCCGAACCAAGTCCACACTCCTGCTGAGCCAGCTTGATGTACTGCACCAGCTTCACATCCGTGTCCAAGTGGAGGAGCGGTGTATACCAGCGATACAGCTCGACAGCCTCGTCCCAGCGACCCGTCGTGGCGAGATCCCACAACAGACGATTCTCAGCGGGGAACGCGTTGACCAGGCCCGATACCCAGCCGGCCGCGCCGAAGAGCAAGCTTTCCAGCACCAGGTCGTCGACACCGCAAAACAGCGTGTAACGTTCTCCGCAAGCGTTCTTCAGGTCGGTGATCCGACGGACGTTCTCCGAAGACTCCTTGATCGCCACCAGGTTTGGCTCGTCCGCCAGCTCCACGAACATTTCCGGGTTGATGTCCACCGAATACGAGACAGGGTTGTTGTAGACCATGATCTTCAGGTCGGTCGCTCGCGCGACGGTACGGTAATGCATCAGCGTCTCGCGCCGGTCCGATTTGTACACCATCGCCGGCAAAACCATCAGGCCATCGACCCCGATTCGCTGGGCATCGGCCGCGTACCGGCAAGCGAGCTTGGTCGTGCACTCGGCGACTCCGCTGAGCACGGGAACCCGCTTGGCCACGTGACGCACCGTCGCGGAGAGAACCTCGAGCTTCTCGGCATAATCGAGCGAGCAGTTCTCTCCGACCGTCCCTAGCATGATCAGCCCATCAATCCCCGCTTCGATCATCTTGTCCAGGTGACCCAATGTCGCCGGGATGTCAAGCGATTGGTCCGGCCGAAATTGTGTCGTGGCCGCCGGAAAGACCCCCTGCCATGCGCTCATTTTCCGTGTCTCGCTTTCTTGTCGTAGAACGGAATTCATTCCGTTTCCCCGTTCCAATCATCTAGCAAAATGACTGTCGCGGAGAAACGGCAACCACGATTCAGAAACGCAATGAATTCCGTTCTATAACTCAGAAACGGAATGAATTCCGTTCTACAACTGATGGCCCGCGATCGAACGCCAAATCATCAGGATAACGACCTCGTAAGCGTTGCTCCAGCTTCCCTCCCGGAAGAACTGCACGGGCATACGGGGATCGCCGATGAATGGCCGCAGTACCCACCCCATCTGGATGCCGACGAACACGTAGATGACGAGCCAGATGCGGAGCATCCAACGATGCCTGGGATTGCTTCGGATAAGCGGCATGTACTCACGGCGAAGCATCCACTGCGCACTGAAGCTGGCGATGGCGAACATCAGTCCATTGAACAGGATCGCGGGCTCGTGAGCGTTGCCCGACAGGTACCAAAAAGCCGTCAACGGCGCCAGCGACGCCAGGACGACCGTGAGCCCCGCCTGAGTGGCTATCAGCGCACGGACGACCGCGCCAGGTCGCCGCGCAAACCCAACAGCGTGTTGATGACGGCAAAGCTCGGCAAACTCAGCAGAAACGTTGCGGTAAGCAGCAACGGCACCTTCACCGCCGAGTAGACGACTTGCAATGCCCTCGGGCCGCCACTCCCGCTATAAGTCCCCATCACGCCGCCATAGAACACACCGAACACGACGATCGCCAGGGTCAGGGAACCGGCAATGGGTAAACGGAGCAGTCTCTGCCTCTCGGCGAAGGAGGTACTTCCCCGCAACACGCCATCCGCCAGCCTGAAAAGGCCGATCAGTGAGTTCATGACGGCGGGCTCGCGTCGTAGGTCAGGAAAACAGGCTGAGGAATGTCCGGTAGACAGCCTGAAAGAAGTTCGACTCCCGCCCGCGAAACCAGACGAACCCGACGTCCGGATTACCGATAAACGGACGTAAAACCCAGCCCATCTGTGCGCCGACCAATCCGAAGACGATCACCCAGATTTGGAACACGCTCTTGACGTGCTTTCCAAGAACCCGGTTCTCCACGGGATCAATCGGCCCGGCCGGCTCCGCTGATTCCCACGCCGAGTCACCACGCTGATCGGGCGGCTGCGCGTCGAGAATGCTGAGCCGGTGCAACGTCTGGAGCAGGAACATGAGCCCCAGCGAGCCAGAGATCGCGAAGACGACCACATTGAATAAGACCATAAATGGATAGCTTGTGGTGCTGACCGAGAAAAACGCCACGATCGGCCCCAGAGAGGCGAGTACCGTGACCATCACACCTAGCGACGCCACCAGCAAGCGGATGACCGTCCCCAGCGACAAACGCGACCCGACCAGTGCGTTGAATACATAGAGAGACGGCAAAGTGACCAAAAGCGTCAGGTAGAACAACAGCGGGACCTTCACCATGCTGGCGACAAGCTGCCAGACGCTGGGCCCGCGCAGACGGAACACCGCGAATGTCCCCATGCAAACGCCATAGACCATTCCCAAAATCACAATGATCTGCGAAAGCCGCCCTGGCGAAAGTTCGATTCCCCCCTTCCGCAACGAGGAAACTCGGGTCAGCTCCCCACGGAGAATCCGGTCAAGCTCGGCCAAACCGGCCATCAATCCCGATTTCGGACCGCTGCGTTTTTGTTCGGTGCCGTCCATCGACTCCCTCCTCAAAGAATTCCATCCGCCCACGCGCTTACTTTGCAAAACAAAGTTATTGGTGTCAAGGAGTATTTGAGATTAAATTGCGCGGCAACCACGCGCCATTGAAATCCCAGTGAAGTGGCTCCCCGCTCGGCTGGACGGTATTCAAGCACGATCTGGGCGCCCGCTCGCGGTGTCTTGATGATTTTCGGTCGGGGGTTTCTGTATCCGCGATTCAGGCTCGGTGGAAGAATGATCCAGCGCGTTGGCCGTTGCCACGATCACGATCAGGACTGTGGCCATCACGGTCACGACGACCAAGAGCCAGAGCCAGAAGGGTCCCAGCCATGCGACGCAGTTCGACGCGGAGGCCGTCATCGCCGAGAGCAGCGTGGACAAACGTGGCTCCGGTCCCGACTGTGCCGGGCCGACCGGTGATTCGGGATCGCGGTCCAAGACCAGCAGGACTTCCTCATCAATCTGGTCAGCCTCGTTGAGCGGGCTGAGCAGGGGAGCTGTCGGTTCGACTGAGGCGGAAGATCCAAGCTCGGCCACCACATCGGGTGGCGATTTTAGACCAACGGGCGCGGCAGCCGTTCTTGTCGAAGCCGAAGCCGGCTCGTTCTCGAGCCGAGGCGCGTCGTCATCTGACTGCGTCCCCGACTCGGGTCCCAACGGCTGGTGTAAGGGAGTTGCACGCTCGCCTGGTCCGACACTCGCGTGGTCGTCCTCATACGGCTCGAGCGCTTGTGCGACCTGCATCGGCGTGGCGTATCGCTCGCCGGGCGCTTGCGCATCATCCGCTGGACGATCTCACTGAGCGTTTCGGGAACACCGGGTATTAACCGGGAGAGCGGTGTCGCCTCCTTCATCTGGTGCGCGAACAGCTTTTCAGGCAAGCTGGGGCCCGGAAATGGTACATTACCAGTTATCATATGATATAATGTGCATCCGAGCGAATAGATGTCGCTACGGATGTCGGCGGCGCGTGAGTGCCGCGCCTGCTCGGGGGCGACATAGTCGAAAGTGCCGACCGTGGCCCCGTCGCGGGTGACCCGATCGTCTTCGGCCAGGTCGATGGCCAGTCCTAGGTCGGCTAGCTTGGCGGTTCCATCGCGAGTGACCAGGATGTTGTAGGGATTGACGTCGCGGTGAATTAATCCCTTGCTGTGCACGTGCTGCAGCCCTAGGGCGACCTGCCGAGCCAGTCGCACCGCGGTCGGTGGAGGCATCCGGCCTTGCTCGGAAATCAAGTTGCCGATTGTCTGGCCCTCGATGTACTCCATCACCAGGAAGTATCGGCCGCGGGATTCACCAAAATCGTAGATGCGCACCAGGTTCTCATGCTGCAACTGCGCGCCGACCCGCGCCTCGCGCTCAAATTGCGCGATGGCTCGCGGGTTGCTCATGCGCTCAGGAGACAGGATCTTGAGCGCCACCCGCCGGCTGAGCCGAGTGTCCCGGGCCAGATAGACACGCCCCATTCCCCCCTGACCGATCATCTCCAGGAGTAGGTAGCGATCAACCTTGTACCCACTGGTACGCCCTAACAGAAGGTTTTGCGCCTGCCACGGCGTCAGCAGTTTCGAATGCACCGCTTGTCGCGCCAGCCGACGATCGACGCGATCCGGAGCGTCATCCTCGGCCGGCGCAACCGCACCCCAGCACGCAGTCAGGCCCTCCGCGTTCATCAGGCCGCTCTGAAGGGCCGCCTGCCAAAATCGCGACGCCTGAGGATCAAGCATGGCGAATCCTGAAACGGCTGCAACCTCACGGCCAGCGAACCACCACGTGATGGCCCATCAAAAAAAGCAATGTATCATCTTCGTCGGCCACCCTCAATCATTCCGCAACCAGAAGCCTATCAAGAAGATCAACGATCAAACTCTCAATAACCTTGGCACACCACGTCGCAATCGATGCATCCAATCTCGATTTCTTGGGTTTTGATAAGCGCGACTTTCTAAATTTATAGATAAGTATCGCCATCCGCACGTCACCCCTGGACAGCTCGAGCTTTTTCGATCGCCCGATTTTACTCATCAAGTCGCAGAACGTGACGGGAATTCCAGTGCTCTTTTTCCGCATGAGCACCGAGAGCCGTGAGACAGCGATAGTCGGTCAGCCGTGTCGGTCAAGACGAAGATCTTGGCAGCCCAGCCGCGTCCGCCCCGGTCCGAACCCTGTTCTGCCGGGTGCTGCACGGACGGAAAGAAGACTTCGGAATGTCAGATCGACACAACAGGACATGACGCAGATTGAAAACCAGCGCCGCAGGGGCGAATATTCAATTGGCAAGGCTTCAATAATGAATCGGCGTCATCCCCGGGGTGCCAGCTCTCCGGCGAGGTGAGTTGCCGATTACAGAAACTTGGCGGTGTCATTGCGTCAGCCTTCATCGGCGAGGACGCGAACCGCGAAGTAGGCGACGGTCCCGGGTCGTCCGCATGTCGGCGACGGCCGCGAGCAGCGTTGGCGTCCCACCAGCCCGAAGTGACACACTCCGGCGCCGTGTCGAAGTTGACTTGGTCCTCGCTGATCCGAGCGTCGGTTAGAACCAAGCAATCGGTGGCCGGACACACGTCGGGAAGATCTGGGACATCGACGGCGCCCAAGCATCATCGGAACTCAGCCGATCTGAACGGTTAGCTCAACCCGGTCGAACCCACAGTGTTTCGCGCTGGAGACGACAAGCCTGCCACCGGGGCGGCGGCCGCTGACGAGAGAATCGATTGAACCGCAGCCCTTGCTCAACCCGGCCAGCGACGACATCAACCATAATCAGCGGCACTCGCATCGGAACACGACGCAGTCGCTCGGCTTGCTCAACCCGGCCAGCGACGACATCAACCATAAACCGATGCTTGATCTTGCGATGAAAACATAGCCCAAGTCAAGCGAATAAATGAAAAGTACAAAGATACGTTTCCAAAAAGCACCATACCGAGGACGCAGCTTCTTTGGAGAATCCACAGATTCCGCGGCAATTCGTTTTTTCCTTCCAATAACCGAGCATCGTTAGTGGACGCCGCGCGCCGTCTCTTACAACGGCGTTTTAGGCGCGACGTAACCGTCACAGTCGTCTTCAGAAACGTTCGGCTTACCTGGCCATTGACCAAGTGCGGCTAGGTTTAGTAACGTGAGTTCATTGATAACTGTTCGGGCCGGGCGGAGTGGCACGGAAATCGCGAGACTGGCGCATGTTGTGCTGGTTTGCCGAAGCCGGACAGTTTTTGAATGTGCAATTCTCATTCGAACAGTTCGCTAGACGTAGGCCGCCTAGGTTCTTGCTCTATGCTTCGATGAAAGAGATAATCTACGGAGCCGCGAGGGATTGCGGACTAGCTCCCGTGATTGGGAGGGTGCATGATGCCGATTGCTCCGAGGAAAGTGACCCATGATACGAGTATTCTGCACCTGCGGGAGGGCGTTCAAGGCGGAGGATCGGCACGCGGGGAGACACACAAAGTGTCCGGAATGCGGAGCGGGTTTGACGATTGGCCCGGCGCCAGCCTCCAGTTCGAGCGGCGGTGACGTTGATGAGGTTCCGTCGTGGTGGTATCCGAGCGACCCCCCGGGCCGGACAGCGGGGCACGGCACCGACCCAGAGCCGCAGCGACCCCGGTGCCGACGGGGTTAGTACGGTGGTCCTGCCCGCGGGCCGCAATGCCAAGGCCGGGCCGCAAGGGTCGAATGATTCTCAGCCCGCGGCACCTTCGAGCGGGTCTCGAATACCTCCTGCGAATCTCAACGATCGGATTTCGCGAGCAGGTCGCCAGCTCGTGCGTCCATTCCTGGTCAAAAAAGTTTGGGCGATTTCCGGAGGAACTGCTTTGGGGGTTCTCGCCCTCGGCGTGATCTTATTGCTCCGTCCGGTGAAACCTGGCGGTCGACCAGGTCTCGCCCGCGCCGCCGGTCTGCCGGACCGGAAACGTCAGGTTCAACCAAGGCTTCCCCATCGTCGTCGCCGGATCGAGAGTCGAGATCCACCAAGGACGACATCGCGCGTAAATCGACGGGCACAGCGCCGACCGACGTTTTGCCGCCGCGGCCGCAAGGCGTTGTGGCGGGTCAGCCTAACCCGGCGTCCCCGCGGGCTCCCAGAGACTGCGTCTGCTCGTGCCGGCTTATATTTACCCGGTGGGTGACGGCAGGAAAGAATGGCAGAGGCTGATCGATGCCGCCGCTAAGGTGAAGATCGTGGCCATCGCTAACCCCAGCAGCGGGCCCGGCGAGGAACCCAATTTCGATTATTCTGCGGTTTTCACCGAGGCCAGCGACCGGGGTGTTACGCTCGTAGGTTATGTCAGCACGGATTATGCCAAGCGCCCCCAGGCGGACATAAAGAAAGATATTGATGCCTGGATTCAATTCTATCCGCAAATCCGTGGATTTTTCTTCGACCAGCAGCCCCGGGAAAGCCGTCACGCGACGTTTTTCCTCGAGCTCCGCGACTACGTGAAACGGAAACGGCCTGATCCGTTGGTGATTACCAATCCGGGGGTTCCCTGCGATGAAGCATATTTCGCCCAAGCCGTCTCGAACGTGACTGCGTTTTCGTCAACTACCAGGGCTTCGATCGATTCGAACTCCCCACGCCGCTCAAAGCTTACGATCCGGCTCGATTCGGGCGCTTCCTTACAACGTCCCTGACGCCGAGTCCATGCGAGGCGTAGTCAAAGATGCGATCATCAACCGGATCGGCTATCTCTACATCTCCGACGCCAAACCACCGAACCAGTGGGGCAAGCTTCCCATATATTGGGAAGCAGAGGTCGACGCGGTGTCCCGCGTTCGCTAACGGAACAGTGAAAACGATCGGCCGGCGCCCAACCGATCCATAATTGCACGGGAAAGGGTCAGTGCCGCTCACAAAAAAATGGGCAAAACCCCGTCTACGGCGTCGTTGCCAAAGTCTTGCTTGCCTTGTTCGTGGCCGCGCTCTTGGTTGCCATCACGTCCGGCGGGCTTCGGACCGGCTCGACGATCGAGCTTGTCCCCGCTTACTTCTATCCCGAAGGCGACGGCCTGGCTGCCTGGAACCGGCTCATCAGTGAGCCAAATCGATCAATATCGAAGTCATCCTCAACCCAGCCAGCGGCCCCGGCACCGCCCAAGACCCCAACTATGTGGCCGTTGTCAATAACCTCCGATCCGCCGGCGGTGGCGTTTTCGGCTACGTATCCACCCAGTATGGCAACCGTGACATCACAGCGGTAATAGAAGATATTAACACGTATATTAGATTCTATAAAATTAGTGGTATTTTCGTCGATGAGATGGCCAATACACTCGAGAAAGTCTTCTTATTACGAGGAATTTATCATTCTATTAAGAAACTGGATTCCGATTTCAAGGTGGTCGGCAATCCGGGTATGCCCTACACGGTCGAAAGTTACCTGAGAGCCGCGGACACCCTGGTGATCTTCGAGGGGACAGCCGCCGCTTACGCCCATTTCCAACCGTTCATCACCGCGCCCTGGGTTGCGAACCATCCGCCGCATCGGTTCGCGAACATCGTCTACGCGCTCAAGTCGACCACCGAGCCTACATCGGGCATTCGCGGCGGCTCGCCGGACGAACGCGGGCTCGGTCTTCATCACCGACGGCGGATTGCCAAACCCGTACGCCGGCTTACCCCACTATTGGGTTCAACAGGTGGCCGCAGGAGGGCACCGGTCGTAACGGAGTCGACGTCAGTTCGTGGACGCAGTGACGACCGGTGGAGTGGAGATCGCATGGGAATTTTACGACACGATCAGACCAAGTAGAAGGCCGGGTCGACCGTCAACCGGGGTTTGCTCTGTTCGCCGCCCGCGGCGGCGTGCGCTCGGTGAGTCATCGTGTTCGCCCAGGGGTTGCGAGGCTCCCCTCCTTTTATTTGAGTTGCCTCACGACGGTGTGAGATGCGAACATGATCCGTCGCGAAAAAACGGTCCGGCCTCGAGCGAGTTGGGTGAGCGGCCGGGACATTGCCTCGCGCCTATCGTCGAGTTGCTCGCATCACCAAGCCATACGGCCTGGCTTGGGAAGCTGGTCTCGAACGGTCGAAACCTGGTCGGTCGCTCTCTCGAACCAACTCGAAGGGTCAACGATGTCTTTGCTTGACTATTTATTCGGACGACGGTTCGCAACCTACGAAGAAGGGGAGCAACGCGTCGGCGTCTGGCCGGCATCCCGATGCTCGGGCTCGATGCGCTCGGCTCCGCGGCTTACGGGCCGGAGGCGGCCTTGACGCTGCTGATTCCCCTCGGTGCCGCCGGGATCTCGCTACATCGGGCCGATCAGCACGCTGATCATCATCCTGCTGGCGATCGTCTATTTTTCGTACCGCCAGACGATCGCGGCCTACCCGCATGGCGGCGGGTCGTACACCGTCGCCAGGGAGAACCTCGGCACCAAGGCCGGGTCTGTTCGCCGCCGCGGCCTTGTTGCTCGACTACGTGCTGGTGGTCGCCGTCGGAATCTCGGCGGGCGTCGGAGCGCTGGTCTCGGCCTCTGCCGGAGCTTCAGCCCCACACGCTCTCGCTCTGCCTGGTGATCCTGGCGTTGATCACGCTGGTCAACCTCCGCGGCGTCCGCGAGTCGGGCGCTGGCGTTCATCGCTGCCGACTTATCTGTTCATCGTCTCGCTGCTGGCGGTTCTGGCGATCGGCGTCGTCAAGACGTTCATCGCCGGCGGCCATCCGACGCCGGTCGAGGAGCCCCGCCGCCTCGCCGCCGGCGGACGGCGGCGTCAGCTTCTGGCTCCTGATGCGGGCATTCGCCAGCGGCTGCACGGCGATGACGGGCGTCGAGGCCGTCAGCAACGGAGTCAGCCGCGTTCCGCGAGCCGGCCGTCGCCCAATGCCCGACGGACCCTTGACGGCGATCATCGCGCGTCCTGGCGGTCATGCTGGCGGGCATCGCCTATCTGTGCCATGCCTACAACATCGGCGCGACGGAACCGGGGACGGACCGGCTATCAGAGCATCCTGTCGCAACTGGTGGCCGCCGTGATCGGCCGAGGATTCTTCTACTACGTCACGATCGGCTCGGTGCTCGCGGTCCTGGCCCTGTCGGCCAACACCGGCTTCGCCGACTTTCCCCGGCTCTGCCGGGTCGTCGCCGCAGGACGGTTCTTGCCAAGCGGGTTCGCCCACCGAGGGCGCCGGCTGGTCTATTCGCAGGGCATCATCGTGCTGGCCGTGCTCTCCGGCGGCCTGTTGATCGCCTTTGACGGGATCACCGACCACCTGATCCCGCTGTTCGCGGTGGGGGCGTTCCTGGCCTTCACGCTGTCGCAGGCGGGCATGGTCGTGCACTGGCGCGGCTGGCGGGCCGCACGCCGGGAAGTCGATGGTGATCAATGGCGAGGGCGCGATCTGCACGGCGGTAACGCTCGTCATCGTGCTGGTCTCCAAGTTCGTTGAAGGGGCCTGGGTCATGATCCTGCTGGTCCCGTTGAACTCTGGTCTTGTTCACCTGGTGCGATGCCCATTACCGACGGTCGGCTGCGAGGTCGCCACGGACGTGCCGCTTGACGTCGAGCACTGGTGCCGCCGGTCGTCTTGCTGCCGGTCCGGGGCTGGAGCGCGATCACCCGCAAGGCACCTCCGGTTCGCGCTGAAGATCTCGCCAGAGATCTATGCGCTTCATATCGCCGGCGACGAGCAGGCGATGGTGGCGCTGGAAGACAACTGGGAGCGGCTGGTCAGGAAGCCGCACGAGCGAGGCCCACCTGCCCGCGCCAAGCTGATCGTGCTTTATTCGCCTTACCGCCGGCTCTATTCGCCGCTTGATCGAAACCGTCTCCGATCTCCAAGAGAGCCCACCCCGATCGAGACATCGCGGTGATCATCCCCGAGCTGATCGGTACTCGCTGGTATCATTATATCCTGCACAACCAGACCGCGGCCATCATGGTGGCGTATCTTCGCCTGAGCGGTTACCGAAGGGTCGTCGTGATCAGCGTGCCCTGGTATTTATCCAGTTAGTCGAACTCAGGGGAGCAAGTCGGCAACCGCAATCACGCCGACCTCGGCGCCATCGATGACAAGCGCCCTTGACCGTCGGCTCCAATGATCTGACGGGCTTGGTAGCCTGTGGGAGTTGGATCGGAGTAAATCTCCAGTTGCCGATCGACCAAGTTCAGGATCCAGTATATCGGCACGCCGGCGCGGGCATATGCCGACAGCTTCTCGCGGCGGTCCCAAGACAGGGAGGTATCGGAAACTTCGATGAGGAACTCGATGTCCCCGGGACCCGGATGCCGAGTGCGATAGTCCAGCCGCGATCCTCGTACCACCGAAAGGTCCGGCTCTGGCTCGTCGAAATCCGGTATGCGAACCGGTTTCTCCTCGCGGAGCCACCAACCTTTCGGCAGGAGACGGGCAATCACCTCGCGGGCCGCGTCGACAGCAATGACATGAGGTGGTTTCGTGGTCATCTTTCTCACCAGCCAGCCGTTAATCAGCTCGACCCTTCGATCCGTGAGCACACCGGCATCCGCCATTCGTTCATATTCGTCGACCGTGATTCGGTACAGATCGTCCAATGCGTGTATCCAAGGGAGAGCAGGAGTTCCGGAAAGTGAGTTCGGCGACGCGGATGTTATCGCATTAGACACGAGGCGCGCTCCTTGTCAAGGATTTAAATGCTCGCTTCAACGTGAACTGCCGGAATCCGCGGCCGAGGCCCAGCGCACCCTCCTCGGCTGGCTTTGCAGGTGCGGAGCTATCGACTGACAGCTCGGCCGCGCTCATGAAGGGTCGGCCTTCCACCTCGCTCAAGCCGCGGAGCTGGACATAGCGACCTTGCGAGTCCGGCAGGGCAACGTACTTAAAGTTTGGGTCGTTTTCCCAACGTCCCGAGGCGACCGGCTTGTTCCAGGTCTTACCGTCATCGGAGACGCGAACCTCAAAGTCTTTGACTCGGCCGTTGGACGAATCCTGGCGGGGAATGTAGAGCAGTCCCTCCAAATGGCGAGTCGCGCCAAGGTCGACGACCAGTTCGTGCGGGTAACCTGGCGTCGCGCCGACGAACTCCGTGTGCCAGAGGGTGCCAAGGTCGCCGTCGCCGGCCAGCGCCGGCTCGTAGCCGGGCGCATAACTATCGGCGGAGAACGTCTCCGTTCCATCCTCGTGCCGCCGCCGCTCGGGAGGCGTCGCGAACCCAACCGAGGATGGCGCGATAGGCCGGATGCTCGGCACTCTCCCATCTCGGCCCTCCAACGTGCGTCAAGCCCGTCGGACTGGAGGCTTCGGCGCCTCCCTGGCCGTGGGGACTTCTGGGCTTGCGCAGAATCAGGCTGGACTCGGGCTCGCCCAGGTTCACGACCTTGAGAGTCGAGTTATAATTGATCATGAGTTGTTCGTTGCTGAAGCCTGCGGCGGGGTTGGCCTCGGCGACGCGAAGGATCGTGTGGTTGGCGTGGCAATTCGCGCAGGCATAGCCATCCTCGCCGGCTCGATAGAAAATCGGATTGACCTTGCGCCGGAAGTCGGAAAAGCTCAGGAGCCAAGGACGGCTCAAAGCGAGGTCGGGCTCGATCGTGGCGGGATCGACGCCTTGCGTCGCGAGCACGGTCAGAGCCCGAGCTTTCAGCGCCGGGTCGTTGCTCAACGACTTGACCCGCCGGGCAAGAGAGGGGTCGGCAACAATCAGCCGGTACTGCTGGACGGTGGCCAGAGCCGAGACGCGGATCTGGGCGTCGGGGTCGACCAGCAGTCGCTTGAGATACTCGATCGAGTCGGGCCGATTCCAGAAGCCGGGCTTGGAGTCCGCCAGCGTGAGCCCCAGTTTACGCAGGGCGGGTGTGTCATCGGCCAGGGCCGACAAGAGCAGCTTCGTCGAGCCTTTACCGGCCCAGAGAGTCGGTAAACCGTTTACGCCGCGCAACGTGCGGTCGCGGACCGCGTACGAAGGATCGGTCACCGCGCGGCGGAGGACATCCATCACCTGTTCGCGGGGTTCAGCCACATCGACCAGTGCGGTCCGCCCGAGTAGCGCCTCGATCGCTTGCAGACGTTGCGGCGTGGTCAGGTTCGGCCAGGCGTGGAGGACAATCGCCAGGACCTCGGCGTCGTGCACGACCGGCCAGCGCAGGACGGGGAGCAGGCTCGCCGCGGCTTCCTGTCGGTTCACCAACCGGCGGATCGTGCGCCAGAATCTCCGGGCGCGTGACAAGCCGTTCACCGCGGCCGATCAACCGCAAAGCGGCATCTCGCTCAGCCTCGGCCCCCTCCTCAAGGGCCGATCGAAGCAAGGCGAGTGGCTCGGGAGCTTCCAGACCACTACTCGCGTCCAGCTCGTCGGAAACGATGGCTCTTGCCGAGGCGCGAACGCCGGGGTCGGGGTCCAGTAGCAGCCGCAAAAAGACCGTCTGAATGGACGATTTCTGAGTTCGAGCAGGCAGCCGGAAAAAGCTGGCGAGTTGAAGCACTTGCTGACGCGAACGCGCAGGCAAGTCCGCCTTCATGAGTGTCGCGAAGGTCGATTCGAGCACGTCGAGACTCCGGCGCGTGCAAGAAGCCGAACTCGCGATCATTTCCCACGTCGATCATGGCCTCCGGCTGTCGCGCGAAGTGTCGACCTTTGAAAAACGATCCGTCGAACGCATCGAGCACGGCCATGCGCTGCAGGTCGGTTCCGCGCTCCAGGGCGCCCAGCACCGGTGCCAACAAGACGTCGCGCTCCAACGACCGGCGTGCCTCAAGAATGCGTGGCCGCAACGATTCCGGGAGCTCGGCGATGTTCTTTTGAAGGCTGACTCCGCCTCCCAGGTTCTCGTCGAGCATGATGTACAGACCTTCGCTCAGGTTCTTGCGCACGACCGCAACCTCGGGCTCGGCCATCCTCGCCAAGTAGGTATCGATGATCCGCCGCTGAAACGCCTGGTCTTTGGTGCGATAGAACCACTGGCGCAAGGTCTTGAGGGCCTGAAGTCGAGTCCAAAGGTCCGGGTCCCGGCTGAGCTCGAGGAGACGCTCGGCCAGATCGAGCCGGGTATCCATGCCATAAAACTGGTAAGCGAAGATTCGGACCGCGCCCGGCGGGTCAACGGGTTGGGGTCCTGGAGTGATTTCTTGATCGCGTCCACGCCAATTCCTTGGTTGCCCAGGCGCCGAAGTGCCCACGCGGCCGCGCGCCAGACAATTTTGGACGGGTCGTCGAGCCGGTTCACGAGCGGTTCGACTGATTCAGGCAGTTCCAGGCGGCCCAGGCAGGCCGCGGCCGTTGCCCGGACGATCGGCTCGGGATGATCGAGGAGCGGGATGATCGCACGCGCGAATCGAGGCCGGTCCGGCTCGAGCACGTCCCAGATATTCTCGAGATCATCGAGGATGTGCACCAATGAGTCGGTGCGAGGCAGCTTGGCAAGGCCCTCGTCGCGGTTGCCCCAACCGTGTCGTGGCGAGCCCGGCCGGGGGAACGCTTCGGCCAAGGCCATCACGGCGTAGCGCGTCTCTCGCATCGGAGTGCGGAAGTTCTCGTGCGTCGTGGTTTGAAACCAGCCGCCGAAGTCCTGCTGCTGGGCCAACAAATAGCGAAGCGCCTTGGCGATGGCCGGATCATCGCGGGGCAAACCGATTTGAAGCAGTGTCCAGGTAAGTTGCCCGGTCGTGTAGACTGCACTCGGCTCCTGGGCCGGAATCGTTCTCGTGCCAGCCTCCGTCGAGATTCTGGAGGGCGAGCAGTGCGCCGGTCTCACGCTTGATCTTGTTCGCGTGCTTGCCCTTGTCGATCAGCCACCATGCGTAGAGCCGGTGAATTCGGTCCTGGAGCGTCTCGATCCGTTTGTCGGCCGCACGTTCGCCGAGGATCGCCGCGATTTTTGGGGCGGCCTGAGCATAGTCCTGACGGCCGTTCCGCTTGGCGAGGTCGGAAAGGACACGCCAATCGCGCCAGGCGAAGCCGAACTTGCTATCCAACGGTATGACGCCATTGAGCTCGTCGGCCGGGAGGTCTGTGCGTGACTGCCAGGCCCGCTCGAGAAATGGCCCGAACCGCTCGACCGTCGCGGTTGTTCGCCCCGAGACCTCGCGCTCGAAATCGAGGAGAATCCCCCCTTGTTTGCCCTGGGCCTGAAGCGGGATCGCGATGAATCGCTGCCAGAACAACCCATCATCGCCATAGAGCGGTGTCAACGAGTTGTACAAGCGGTCGATCACATATTGGAAGTTCGACTTTGAGCGGATCGGATAGCCATTGCGATGGGCGACCAGGTTGGCCTCGGTCGAGAAGCTCGAGGGATGGCAGGCCGTACAGCGGGTGGCCGTATCGTGCATATTGGCGGCGCGGGTGTAGATATTTCCTTCTCGGGGATCTGCGCGAACCAAGCGTCACCGACGTTGATGATGTAGTGCATCCCGGCTTCGATCGCATCGGCGGGATTGTCGTAGGGAGGAACCGGCAGAACTCGCGTCCGCAGGATGTAGTCCGGGTGGTTGGCGTTGACCTCAAGATAGTAAGTCCCGCGGGTGAACGTGCGAGTGATCGACTTCGAGTAGCGCTCACGCTCACGATCGTGGACGATCTCCATCGGGTCTTTGCCTTTGACGTACGGCTCGAGCTGGCCTGTCTTGGCGTTTACGGTGTATACCCTGAGGTTGACGGCGACGTCGCGATCGAGAAGTTCGAGCTGAAAGTAAACCAAGGTCGGCTGCTCCGAGGTCACCTCAAACCGGAACCAGTCGAGTCCCGATTTCCCTTCGTTGGCATTGTCGAGATAGTCGACGTCATCGGCCGTGCCATAGACGTCGCGGCCGAGCCGTAGCTCGTTGGCCTGTTGCCACGAGTCGTTGGGCTCGGCTTCGATTGCCGGACGATCAGCGTCGGGAAGTGCCAGATTTCTCCAGTCGACGCGGATGGAAAGAGGAGTGGGATTGGCGATCCGGTTCCTCACAAGTGTCAGGCTGGCCTCGCCGTCACGAGATGGGCGATAGGGCAGGTAGAGGTCAGGATCGCCCGCGTGGATCTCCTTGGTGAGACGGTCTGTTCCCGCGCCGGCCAGTTCGACCTTGAGGCGGTCGTCGGGCTGAAAAACGGCCGCGGTCGAGACTGACTAGAATTCGATAGGTCAAGTTTGCCTTCACTGCTCCCAGGGCGACAGACTCCGCAGCGTCCGGTTTGATGACGATGGTCCGCGAGAGCGATGCGGCGGCAGCCGGATTGTTATCACTCGCGTGGGCTGTGCCCTGATACACGAGTCCAGCCAGACAAACCTTAATGAACGTCATCGACCAGGATGTAAAACCAGACCACCGATCGCGCCTATTTGAAATCACGCCGTTCCTCCTCGGTGTTCGCTCGTCCCATGAGGCTCCGGGATTATTGTCCTAAACCGGCAACCTCGGGGCAAGTTGTTGTAAGATCGACGAGGCGGTTCGGTCGAGGCTGGCGTGGGAGAATAAGAGTGCCGTCTTTCAAAACACCAAGGAGACCGTCCGAGTATTCATCCATGCTCCGGTATGCCTCTCGGATTTCGCTGGACTTTGGCCTTGTCGGCCTCGGCCCGCTGTCGGCGCACATTGTCCCTCCCCAACAACAAGCTGGCGCTGCACGAGCAGCGCCAAATCTTCAGACGATTGACCGTTAGGAACGTCAGTTGCCACTCGGCTGGCACGTTCTCCAGTGCTCGCAACAGCACTGCGCGGATTCCTGAACCTTGGGACGATGCCGTGCCGAATGGCATGGACGGTCGGATCGCACCGCGACGGCAGCCCGTGGGAGTGGGGGCTCGATTAGCGAGTTTTGCCACCACGTCGAGTGGGAGGACGTATCGCCGAGAAGCGAGGAGTGCCCCATCCGACAGTTGTCGCGAGTCCGGGTGGCGCTATTTCGCCTTTTTCGACCCGATCCGGACCCAGAATGCCGTTGCCGACATCCCGATCAAGGCCAAGAGGCCACTGGAGGGCTCGGGAACAGCAGCCGTGACGCTCGCACTATCGGCGTAGAACTCATTGGTGGCGTTCGCGGCAAAATTATCGGAATAAATGACGATCAGGTTGGGCTCCGAGTTGGGATCAGTGCTCGCGGGTTGCGTGACCGTGAGCGTCTGCCACCCGAGGATGTCGGTCGTGATATAATTGAGCAGAGTGCCACCGTTGTTGGCGTAGATGCCCAGTAAGACGCTACCCTGCAACACGTCGACATCGACCGAAGCCGTGATCGGGATGCCAACCTGAGTGGCGAAGCCCTGTTCCAGCCCGCTGAAGGCGGTGTAGTTTCCAGTTGTAGGAACCGACGTAACGTGGATCATGAAGGGGTTACTGGGGTTGATGGGATCGGTGGTGGGCAGGAGCTCCGAGCTCGTCGTGATGGGTTGACCATTAAAAAGGGTCCAATCCGCGGCCGATGAGAACCCAGAGGCCCCCCCACCGCTGATTGAGGTGGGATAGTTCGGAGGACTCAGCCCGGGCGTGGGCGTGTCGAACCCCCCGTTCAAAAGCAGGTTGCCGGCCCATGCCGAAGACGGCACACAACAGACTACGATCGCCACCAAGAAAAGTCCGATTCGGCGCACAAGTAACATCGTTTGGCCTCGCTGGTCAAAAGGGTAATCGGAGTCCATACAAATCCAGTCGGAATTGGCTCGGAGCGGAGGGACAAGGACACCGACCAGACATCCTCGTCCAGGTTTTCCCATAGTCAAGAAGTCAGAGGAAAAGATCGCTTCGTCCGTCCGTTTTGTGCGCGAGAAGACATTCCGCAACACGCATTTCCCATCCCCAACTATGGGAAAACCGTCTCAAAACAATCCATACGGAATGATTAAAGTCAATTCACGACAATACAGCCTTTCACACGGAAGCGAAACCATTCGCTAGGTTTTTTGAATCCGAAGTGCGATTCAGACGACGACTCTGTTGAGTTTCCGCATCATCGCGAGGTATCCGCGTCGCTCGGCAAGGTCTGTCGGCGGAGATAAGGACCGCATTCCCGACGACGATGAGAACCGTGGCGGGTAGGTCAAGCCGGGTTAAGTTGGGCGGCGGGGAGGTGGCCGGCGGCGTCAAGGTGTTGATGGTCAATCGCGTTCGCCGCCGCTGGAGTTGACTCCAAGGTGTTGAAGCGCCAGCGCGGGCGTCGCGATTGGGGCGAGGTCGAAGCGGCGGCGGACGGCCAGTTCATGACCAACTTCGAAAGCATCGGCCGGCCTACCCACACTTGGGCCGCCAATGTTATCATCGTCGTGATGCTGGACGATCGGCGAGCCATCATTGGCATTCACGACAGGATCAACCACATGCACTCGGGCCGAACGAGGCCTTTCTGGGCCATCGTGATGGGAGCGATTGCCGCCACGGGTTGCTGGGCCCAGGCAACGTCGGCGAACGACGATGTGCCTGGTAAACCGGCGTCCAATCAGGCCAATGCGGCAGATCAGGAGCTCGAGGAAATCACAGCCAAGGTCAGAGCCGGGAAGATCGACGAGGCGCTCGGCTCGCTCCGCGAGAAGGCCGCAAAACATCCGGAATGGTCTCCCGCGCAGTTGATCCTGGCGCGATTGCTCTTCGTTGCCAATCAGGCCGTGCCCGGCCGCCGGGCGATGGAGCAAGCCGCGATGGAGGCGCCCGATCATCCCGAGGTGTATCTGACCTTCGGCAGTCTGGCACTCACTGACGGCCGTGTCAGCGATGCCCGACTCAATTTTGAGAACGCACTCCTGCTCGCCGGCGACGGCCGAGGCGCTGCGGACAAAATGCGCGCGTTTCGTCGCGACGCTTTTGCCGGTTTGGCCGCAGTGGCGGAATCGCGCGAGGACTGGAAGCTGGCCGAGACTCGGCTGAAGGCATTGCTCGAGCTCGAACCCAAGAACGCACTCGCCCGGCAACGGCTCGGCGGCGTCCTGTTCCGGCTGGGTAGAACCGAAGACGCATTCGCCTCGTTGACGCAGGCTGTCAAGGACAACCCGGCGCTCGAGCCAGCCGGTGTCTCCATGGCTATGCTCTACAGCCAAAAAGGGGACCTCAAGAAGGCCGAGGAGTGGTTTGAATACGCCCAGAAGGCTGAGCCCAAGAGCTCGCGGGTCCACCTAGCCCGCGCCTCATGGCTGCTGGACCACGGGCGAGCGTCGGCCGCGCGACCGGAAGTCGAAGAGGCCGTGAAACTCGCACCGGACTCGAAGGAATCGCAACGGCTGCGCGGCTTGATCGCCTGGCATCTCCGCGACCTCGTCGCCTCCGAACAGATTCTCGAACCGCTCCACCGCGAAGCTCCCGGCGATGCCGCGGTTGCGAACTGGCTGGCGCTCAGCTTGGTCGAACAGGAAGATCCAGCCAAGCGGAAGCGGGGACTGGAACTCGCCGAGGTCAACGCCTTGCAGTTCCCTCGCTCACACGAGGTCTTGGCCACCCTGGGCTGGGCCCTCTACCGAGCTGGCCGTCCGGATCAAGCCGGTGAAAAGCTCCGCGCCGCCGTCACCGGCGTCCGCACCACGGCCGACATCGCTTACTTTCTCGCACGCGTCATGGCCGACAAAGGCCAGACCGAAGAAGCACGCAAATTCCTGGAATCCGCCACGAAATCACCCGGCGCATTCGCTCATCGAGACGACGCCACAACCTTACTCAAATCCCTGACCAAGTAGATCGGTACCCACCCGGCCACTCGACCCCCACACGTACAACGGAACTCATTCCGCTTCTTCCCAACAATCCGATTGCTCGATCGTTCGGAACGGAGGTTCCGAATGAATTGAAGAAGCGGTATCAATTCCGTTCTTCGACCACGAGTCATGCTTCGTTCAGCAGCCTCGGGTCTACCCCGCGAGCCGGTTCGGCTCCCGCTTCGCGGCGATGGGTTGGCAGTGAGCGATCGGTCGGGTGAACGACGCCCGCACGGGGTCCTCTAACGACTGGAAGTCGAGGAACCGCATCCGCAATCCCTCATGCCGGGTATTTGCTCCGAAGACGATTTCCGTCGATTCCGTCAAGCTGAGATCGACCAGGGTCGTCAGTCCATAGAGCCGACCGAACGGTGGAACCACACCCGGTTCACAGTCATTGAAGATCTCGAACAACTCATCGGGGGTCGCGAGGCGAACATCGGAGACCGGCGATCCGAGCACCTCACTCAAGCGCGCGAGGTCGATCCACGCCGTCGAAGGCAGCAAGGCCAGCACAAAAGAATGACCCGCCTTGACCAGCACGGCTTTGCCCACATGACGGCCCGGGACGTGGACGCTCCGCGCCAGCTTGGCGGCCGAGCACGCTGGTCGATGAAGCAAAGTCTCAAACCAGATACCGCGGCTTCGGAGAAAATCCAGGACATACATCGGCGGTCGACTCCTCAGAAAGACGTGTCGTCTCAATGTAGTATAGAATCGCCTAGGGAGAATGAGACGCTAACGAGGAAGATTCAGTCCCCTTCGATTGGGTAAAATCGTCAAAGTCAACGCGCGAGGCGAACGGAAGTACCGTGAACAGCCAAGATCCGTTCACGAAAGTTGCACTGAGCGCCGGCTGGAGACGCAACGGTTTGACACCAGACTCTTGCAACGTGGGGCGGAAGTCGCTACGGTGCCAATGATTTGCTTTGGTGCGCCGTGGAGATCTACCACGATGCCGGCCAACCTTCCCCCGCAATACCTCAAGGTTGAGGACGAGTTTCGCAAAGCGTCCACACCGGAGAAGCGGCTCGAAGCACTCCGCGAGTTGTTTCGTTTGCTCCCCAAGCACAAAGGGACGGAGAAGCTCCAGTCCGATCTGAAGCAAAAGATTAGCCAACTCCGGGAGGAACTCGAACGGGGAAAATCGGGGGCGAAGAAAACGGGACTGAGCCATCGCGTGCCGCGGGAGGGTGCGGGCCAGATCGTACTCATCGGGCCGCCGAATGTCGGGAAGAGCACTTTGTTGGCGCAACTCACGAACGCGCGGCCCGAGATCGCCGCCTATCCGTACACGACTCGCGTGCCGCAACCGGGAATTATGATGTGGCAGGATGTTCCGGTCCAATTGGTCGATTTGCCCCCGGTCGCACCCGAATTCGTCGAGCCGTGGGTGCCCAACGTGATCCGCGCGGCCGATGCCGCGCTCTTAGTTGCCGACCTGGCGGATGACGACGTGGCGGACGCGACCTTGGCGGTGCTCGAGCGGCTTGGCGAAACGCACACCGAACTCGTCGGCGAGCTTCCTTACGATGTCGATGACGAGGCGATCCGCCACCTCAAGACTGTCCTGGTCGCCGCGAAGCTCGACGCCGCGGGTGCGCCGGATCGTCTGGACGCGGTGATGGAATGGTTCGCGCCCAAGTTTCCGGTCGCTCCAATTTCGGCGCAGACCGGCGAAGGACTGGAATCCCTACGGACGGCTACATACGATCTATTGGGAGTGCTTCGCGTTTACACCAAGTTGCCTGGCAAACCAGCCGATCGGACCAAGCCTTTCACGCTACCTGTCGGGTAGCACGGTCCTGGACCTTGCCAAGGAGATTCATCGGGATTTTGAGCATACTCTAAAGTCAGCGCGGATTTGGGCGCGGGCGTCTTCGATGGTCAGGCCGTCAAGCGCGACCATGAGCTTAAAGACGGCGATGTGATCGAGTTGCATGTCGCGTGAGCGATCGGTCCGCTCCGTTCGGAAGCCTCGGCCCGAGAACAGGTTGTGGCGAATGCTCGATCCTCGGAACAAGTCGAGGTCAAGCCCGAGGGAAACAGCGCGGGGAACCGGACGATGGGAACGGCTCTGATCGTGGAGGACCACCCGGAACAGGCGGATCTGGTCGCTCGGATTGTCCGTCTCCGCAATTACGACCCGATCGTCGCTGAGGACGGCGAGACCGGCCTGCGGCTGGCGCGCGAACACCTCCCGGACGTCGTGCTTCTGGACTTGATGTTGCCCGACATTAACGGCTTCGACGTTTGCCGGCGATTGCGGACCGACCGCGCAACCATGCTCGTACCGGTCGTCATGCTCACGGCACTTAACGATGTTCAGCACCGTGTCCACGGCTTTCGCGTCGGTGCAAATGCTTATTTAACAAAACCTTATGGCGTCGACGATCTCTTTGAGGCCATCACGTTGGCTCGCGCCTGGCGCAGTAGCATGGATCAGCGCGCACTTCAGGGCGAAATCCACGTTGAGTTAATGAGCGAGATCAATTTCCTCAAGGACTTGAACGATTTTCTGATGCTGGTCTGCCAGACGACACCTCTAACTAATGACCAGGTCATACAACTGCGGCAAGCGGTCATGGAGATGGCGCAGAACGCGATCGAGTGGGGCAACCTGCACCAGTCGGACCTTCTCGTCAACATCACTTATCGCGTATACGACGACCACCTGGAAATCGTGGTTCGTGACCAGGGCGCAAGGCTTCGATCGCTTGAGCTTGCCGCACGCCGCTGTCGCTGGCGACCCGTTTTCGCATCTCGACGTACGCGAGAAGCTCGGCCTTCGTGCGGGCGGGTTCGGCCTCTTGATCTGTCAAGGCATGGTCGATGAAGTGCGCGTACAACGATGTCGGTAACGAAGTTACACTGATCAAGCTCTTCAGTCCGCCCCGTCGTCCACCCTCGGAGGAGAGCTGATGGCGAGTTCGGGACAGGGAGGCCGGCCTGTCAAGACACACGCGAGCGATCACAGGACTGCGGAGCTGAGGATCTCGGCCGTGCATGATGCGACAGAGCTGGCGGGCAGCGGGTGGAGTGTGGCGAGTAAAGATTCCGGCCCACCGCCCACCACCGACCAGCCGCCCGCCGCCCCCCCCGCGGACTCCCCGTTCGACCAGCGGGAAGATCGTGGCCCTAAGGACGCACCCACTGTGGCACGTCATGGAACGATCCAATCTCCGTTCGCCGGCAGTTCCCAATCCACAGGAGAGCGTGAAAACGGCCGGCGATCGCAACCGGCCAACCTTGCTCGTCGTGGATGACGAACGCGATGTGCTGCGCTCGATCCACGACTTGCTGCGTCTCGATTACCGGGTTATCACGTGCCAGCAAGGCGCGGAAGCACTGGAAGTTCTGCGGTCGGCTGAACCGGTCCACGTGATCTTGTCCGACCAGAAGATGCCGGAGATGACCGGCGTCGAGGTCCTGCGCCATGCGAAGGTCATCCGGCCGGAGACTACTCGACTTTTGTTCACGGCGTATGCCGATATCCGCACGGTCGTCGACGCCGTCAACGAGGGACACATCTTTCGATACCTCGCCAAACCCTGGCTCCCCGAAGAGCTGGAAGCCGCAGTGCGACAAGCCGTCGAGCATCACGATCTGATCGTGGAAAAGAACCGGCTGGTGGACGAGCTCCAACAGACCAACGCCAGGCTGTTGGAGGCCAATCGTCTCAAAGGGGCGTTTATCGAGGTCGCCAGCCACGAACTCAACACGCCGGTCACCGTGGTGCTGGGCATGCTCGAGCTCTGGAAGATGTCGCAAGGGGAGAGCGCCTCGCCGCAGGAACGCCAATGGGTTGATCGAATCGGCGCGTCGGCGCAGCGTCTGGCTCGGACGGTCGAGCGCATGCTCAAACTGGTTCGCAATCGAGAGTTCAGTCACTCACTCAACATCGAGTCCATCGAAATCGAGCCCTTCTTGAGACGCGCCATCGACGAGTTGGCCCCTTATCTCGAGTTGCGGCGACAGAATGTCGCCGTGGAAATTGAGTCGAATTTGGGTCCCATCCAGGCCGACTCATCCAAGCTCTCCGACGTCGTACTCAATCTGCTGGCCAACGCAGTCAAGTTCACGCCGGACGGTGGCACGATCCGGATCGAGGTCCGCGCCGAGCCTGGGGTGATCGACTGGATTCGCTTGCAAGTGAGCGACCAAGGAGTGGGGGTTTCCGCGGTAGACCAGCCACACCTGTTCGAGCCGTTCTTCACGGGATTCGATACTCTCCGCCACTCGTCGGGCGACTACCAGTTCGGCAAGCGCGGGATCGGGCTGGGACTTTGGCTCGTCAAGACCTTCGTGGAGTTGCACGGGGGTAGGGTCGAGGTCTCGAGCACTTCGGGAATCGGGTCAACCTTCGCATTCCTGCTCCCGCGTTTCCAAGCTCAGTAGTCATTGGTCATTAGTGATTACAGCGTGTTTACCCATGACGAATGACTAATGACGAAGTCGATCAGGGAGGTTGCGATGAAGGGACTGATGATGGATTGGCCGCTGGTGATCCCCAGCATCCTCCGTCGGGCGGCCCAGTACTTCGGCGAGAAGGAGATCGTCAGCCGGCATGGCGACGGCAGCTTGTCCCGCTCGAACTACGGCGAATTGCAAGCACGCGTTCATCGACTGATGAACGTCTTGCGAGGATTGGGTGTCCAGCCCGGCGACCGGATCGCCACCTGTGCCTGGAACCATCAGCGCCACCTGGAGCTTTACTTCGCGATCCCGTGTCTGGGGGCGATTCTCCACACCGATTAACTTCCGGCTGCCCCGCGAACACCTGCTCTACATCATCAACCACGCCCAGGACCGAATGATCTTCCTGGATCGGTCGCTGGGGGCCATTCTCGCGGACCTGGAACATGAGTTGCCAACCGTCGAAAAGTACGTCCTCATGGATGAGCGTGGGCCGGAGCCGGCCGCCTTGCCACAGCCCGCGATGGATTACGAGCAATTGATGGCGGACGCAGCCGAGCGTATCGAGTTCCCCGACCTGGATGAAAACACGGCCGCCGGACTGTGCTACACGTCGGGCACGACCGGCGAGCCCAAGGGAGTGCTTTACAGCCACCGCTCGACTTTCCTCCACGCGATGGCCGGCTGCATGGTGGACGGTGGCGGAATGGCTGAGAAGGAGGTCACGTTGCCGGCGGTGCCGATGTTCCATGTCAATGCCTGGGGGCTCCCGTATTCGTGCACCATGGCAGGTGCCAAGCAGGTCTTTCCGGGACCGTTGGTGATCGGCAAGCCGCTGGCGGAGCTGCTGGAAGCCGAGCGAGTGACGTGCGCGGCGGGGGTGCCCACGATCTGGAACCTGCTGTACCAGGCGTTGAAAGAGCAGCCCTACAACTTATCCAGCCTTCACACGATCCTGGTGGGCGGGGCAGCCGCCTCGAGGACCATGATGGAGAATTTCGAGCGCGATTTCGGCATCAGGGTCCTGCACGCCTGGGGAATGACCGAGACCTCGCCGATCGGAACCGTATCACGGCTGAAAGCCGCGATGGAAAGCTGGACCGAAGAGCAACAACTCGGCGTGCGTCTCAAACAGGGGATTCCCGGTCGCGGGGGTCGAAGCCCGCATCCTGGGGGAACACGACGAGGACTTGCCCTGGGACGGCCACCATTCGGGCGAGCTCGTCGTGCGCGGTCCTTGGATCGCGTCAAGCTATTACGAAAACCAGGACGCCGCTCTGTCGTTCACCGCCGACGGCTGGTTCCGCACGGGTGACATGGCGTCGATCGACACCCAAGGCTACGTTCAGATCACCGACCGCAAGAAGGACCTCATCAAACGGAAGGGGGAGTGGATCTCCAGCCTGGACATGGAGAACGCCGTCCTTTCGCATCCGGGAGTGCTGGAGGCGGCGGTCGTCGGGCGGGTCTGCGACGTCCGCGACGAGGTACCGGTCGTCCTCGTGGTGCGGCAGGATGACCCCAAGCATCCGGTCGAGGCACAGGACATCATCAATCTGCTGGATGGCAAGTTTGCCAAGTGGCAGTTGCCGGCGCCGGAGGACGTTCGGTTTGTCGCATCGCTGCCCAAAACCGGTGTCGGCAAGCTGGACAAGAAGTTGATTCGCAAGACCATGATCGGTCAATAAGAGAGAAGAATTAGCCACGGATGGATACGGATTAACACGAATAGAGAGACGGAGATCAGCGGCTCGAGTCGAGCAACGGGTTCGCATGAGCCTGGAGTCTTCGTCCCGTTCAACGCTTGACTGCCCTCGGTTCGCGTCCGGAGCTCTTGACCGGATTGACGGAGCAGTGTGGACGGATGCGAGGCTCCCCGGTTCGCGTCCTGGAGCTCTTTGACCTTGCATCGAATCGCTCAAGCGACGGAGGATCGAGTCGATGTTTGAACTTTCCCTTTGACTTAACTTCAGGTCGACTTCCGCTTGAAGTCGCCGTACACGGCTTCGGACACGTCAGCCATCGCGTCGACCGGTTTCCTGCTCCGCTTTCTCTCGTCGCTCGATCTCTTTGAGCCGATCGAGCATGTCGTTGCATGATCGCGAGACGGTCATCCTGCGTTTGGGCCGTTCTCAATTCGGCGAGCTCGAGTTGTTTACTGGCATCGACGAACCGGTCGATCGTGATCCGGCCCTCCTCGTAATAGGCACGCTGCGACTCGTACCGTTCGCGCGCGGCCTTGAGCAACTCCTGAACTAATGGGTCGACCTCGGGAGGCTTGCGGCACGCCTTTTTGTGCGTCCGCGTCTGATTTCTTGATCGATTCCGCCGCGGGTGGCTTATGATCCTGCGCCCGGGATTTCCGGACGAGGAACAGGCCCCCGCCGAAGACGATGGTACCTAACGGCAAGATCGCACAGATCGCGACGATCAGTTTCTTGAGCATCATGGTCTTCAGAACTCCTTGAGCGATGAAGCAGTGAAGGGGAGCCGACCCGATGACACTTGCCGCGGTTCGACTCGCCGAGAGTTGAGAAACAGCCTTGGTAATCGAGGCCACCAGTTCGCTTGGGATGACCGCGACCGACGCCGATGGAGCGAGTGGCTCGCCGGCCAACCAGCCTGACAATGGCCCGAGAGCGGCCGGTGAAGTCACGCCGCGGCGGGTCAGTCGATGGCGAAGCGTATCCCGGGCACGCGCAAGCCGGCTGCGGACCGTTCCCACCGGCCAGCTCAATCGGGCGGCGGCCTCGTCGTGAGTGAGGCCCTCCAGGTAGCAGAGGACAATCGGAGCGCGGTATTTGTCCGGCAATCGGCTCACCTCTTGATGAACGACCTCGGCGCCCTCCTCTCGTTCGGCCCCAGAGTTCGCCGTTTCGCCCCAGACCTGCTATCGGCGAGGGTCTCGGCGACCTGGATTGTCCGGCGGTCTCGGATGCCTCGGCGGATCGCTCCGAGCCTGACCCGAGCCGTCACCCGCATGGCGACCCCATGCAACCAGCCTCCGACCGATTCCACGTTGCGGATCGCGCCGGCTCGGCGGGCCAAACCAGGAAGACAGCCTGAAATGCGTCGTGGACATCCTGAGGATCGTCCAGGATGTTCTGGCAGACCCGCATGACCATGGGTCCGTGCCGGGTCACCAAGGCTTCGAACGCAAGCTCGCCAGCCTCCTCGCGGTCAGCAATAAAGCGCGCGAGCAATTGCCCGTCGCTCAGTCCGACACACGTCCCTGCCCCGAAAAGCGTCTCAAGGTGCGAGGTAAACCCTCGGGCCGGTCTGTTCGACTTCACGGATCGTCCTCTCACTCTGTAAGGTCGTTCTTCACTACAAGGTGCACTCAGTGAGCGCTCGGTCAATCCACTTTTCTTCGGAGCGAATCCAAAAAACAGCGTAAGCGAGACCTCGAACTAGACCGACCGGTCCAAAGTCCTTCGTATTCTCGTTACAAGTACCAATGAAGTCGATCGCCTGTCAGTCGTCAGCCGGCCTCGGCCGTTCGCGGCCTGTCGGTCGAGGACGGCTGGCCCACAGTCTCGCGGCCGAAACCCGCTATCGGCATGCCGAACCGTCGGGTTTTCCGTCCGCGTGGCTTTGACGTAAAATGGCATGAAACGAACTCGTTGAGCTGGCGAGCGACCGTCGAGATTATCCTGCAAAAAGCTGCGAGGAAACGTCCGGATGACGAACAACGCTGACTTGGTGCCGGTCTATAAGCGGTTCCGCCAAGCTGGGATGCTACTGGGCGGCAAACTGGTCCAGTCCCTGGACGGTGAGACCATGAAGGAGGGTGGACGCAGACTCGGAATTCTCCGTAATGACGTCCTCGTTTTCGAATCGGAGGCTCAGACGAGTGTCCTGATGGATTATTGCATCTACAACATGTACCAGGACGGCATGAATGCCATTCAGAGGTATCTGCGCGAGTCGCCGCCCCGCCGCGATTCCGATGAAATGTTCCTCCTGAATGCGATGCTCAGCGCCGACTACTCGGTCTTTCGGGTTGACGAAGTGGAGCCGGGAGTCGGGGTGATCGTCGAAGATCTACTGCATGGGGGGTCGCACACTCTGGTTGATATCAGCCTTGCAAGTATGGCGGTAGAAGGCCTAGCGTCTCGCGACTCGAGCGGTTCCCATCGAGGGCTTTATCATGACCGGCGGTGCGGCACTGCCAGTCACTCAGCCGGAAATGATCAAGATCCTTCGGGAGATCAAGCGGAATTTCCCTGCCTCGACCGACCTCCGCCGGCTGACACCTGACCAGGAATCCGAGTTGGTCGCCTCGATTATCCGCATCTGCCTGGAATCGGCGATGGGATCGCGGATCGCATACGAGTCAGCAGACGAACCCTCATCTCAACGCCGTCGGACGAGCAACACTCGCAGTGTCCGGGGAGCAAATCGAAACGACCCTTGTCCCTGCGGGAGCGGCAGGAAGTACAAAACCTGTTGTGGCCGTCGACCGCTTCGGTAGTTATCGGTACCAGCGTGAGAAGACAATTGCCAAGTATACAGTGAGCACCGTTGTCGCCCTGTCATATTCGAAATCGCCGTCTCCCCTCCCGTTGCGTTAAGTTCTGTTAAATCGCCGCGGTCGATGGCGACCGAAAAGTGTGAATTACGATTCCCAAGAGTAGAGGGAACAGATACCTTTCTTCTCGGTCGTTGCCTGATCCGTTACTCCGAAGAACGGAGGTCCCTCTCCGCCTGTGCGGCGGGTTGTGTGCTGAAAAAGGCAGGTTATCCTGTCGTCACGGAGGATGATTTCATGATTGCTCTATTGGAAAAACTGGCAGTCGGCTCCCGGGATCGCCGTCCTCACCACGCGGCGAGAGCAAGAGTCTCGTGCGAGAACTTGGAAGATCGCCAGTTGCTGTCGACTGGCATGGGTGGCTTCGGACTTGGGCATGGTCATTTCGCGGTCGGGAGTGGGTCGTTTGCCGCGGAACGGGGATCATTTGGGACCGCCAGACAAGAAGGGATGTTCGGGGGAGGCGCATTAGGACTGGGCGGGGGAGCGAGAAACCCGATCTTGTTACTGACCGCTCCCTTGCTGGCTACGAGCTCCTCGACGCCACCCAGTCCCAGTGTGATGTCGAGTTCCGCCGTTCAGTCAGCGTTCCAGACTCTTCAGACGGACCTCAAAAACGACGTTCCCAGTGGTGCGACACCCACGCATGCCTCAGTCGGTGCGCTTCAGGATGATCTCGAAGCGATTCACAAAGGGACGCTGAGCGGCACCGCGGCCCAGACGAAGATCCAGGCCGATCAGGCCGCGATTCTCACGAGTATGGGGCTGACTTCGGCTCAGATTACCCAGATCCAAACCGATCAGTCGGCGCTGCAGACCGCCATCCAAACGGCTTCTAGCTCCAGCACGACCAGTTCGACGTCGACGTCAACATCAACGTCATCAACCACGAGTACACCTAGCTCTTCCTGGTCGGCCGTCCAGACCGCGATCAGTACCCTTCAGACAGACCTCAAGACCGATACTCCGAGTGGCGCTCAGGCTACGCACGCCTCGATCGGCGCCGTTCAGGATGATCTGGATGCCATCCGCAACGGGACACTCACCGGCAGTGCGGCAGTGACTAAGGTTCAGACCGACGCGGCCGCCGTGCTTGCAAGCATGGGATTGACTCAGACGCAGATCTCCCAGATCCAATCTGACCAGGCGGCCGTTCAGGCCGCGCTGCCGACTCCCAGTAGTGCCACTCGACGTCGTACCTCGTCCTCGACTTCGACAACCCAGTCGACGTTACAGTCGGTTTCTGAATACCTGATCGGTATTCCAGGTGTCTCGGGTTTTGGAATGAGAGCGAACGGTGGACCTGGCGGCTTCGGGGGAGCTGGTGGTTTCGGTGGACTCCGGCGGTTCGGGGGATTCGGTGGAACCGGCTTCGGATCGTAGCCGATCATGCTGATGAGATAGCCTAAGGGAGATTAGGATCGACCTGGAGGATCAATGCCACGATCCTCCGGGTCTCGCTGTTCGTCTGTCTTCTGAGAGCGTCGGCCCTCCCTGACTCAATAAGACGCCTATGATGTCATAGACTTTTCTTCTTAATTGGGGACCAGGTCGCGATGAACCACGAATCGAGAGCCGATCAGTCGGAGCCGAAACTCTCGTTGCTATTGATTGACGACGATGTTGAGCTTGGTGAGTTGATGCAGGAGTTTTTCGACGAGCGCGGCATTCGGATCGAGGCCGTCCACGATGGGCGCAGGGGACTGGCTCAAGCTTACGACGGGACCTACGACTTGATCTTATTGGACGTGATGCTCCCGGGCTTGGACGGATTCGAGCTTCTGAGACAGGTTCGCCGGCGCAGCCAGGTGCCGATCATCATGCTGACGGCGCGGACCGCCCGCAACGACCGCGTCGCGGGGCTGGATTCGGGGGCCGACGATTACCTGCCCAAGCCGTTCGATCCCGAAGAGTTGATCGCACGCATTCGTGCCGTCTTAAGGCGAACACACAGGGTTATGAACCACGCTTCGGAAGTCCTGGAAGTCAATGGGATCCGGCTGATTCCCGGTACGCGCGAGGTCTGGGATGAGGGAAAGCCTGTGGAAGTGACGACGATCGAGTTTGACATCCTCGATCTGCTCATCCATGCGGCGGGACGGGTCGTCTCCCGTGACGAACTGACTGCCGCGATTCACCAGCGGCCAGCGGCCCCGCTGGATCGCTCGCTCGACGTCCACATCAGCCACTTGCGGAAGAAGCTCGGTCCACGCGGTGCCTTGATCCTCACTGTTCGTGGGGTCGGATACTTGTTTCGTGCCGAACGACTCGAAGAAGTCGCGACGTGTTGAGGCGGGTCAGAGTGAGATCGATCTTCGCCAAGATTGTGTACTGGTTCGTCGCGACGGTGGCCCTGTCGTTGGTTGGCTATGTGACGACGTGGATGTTCCTCTCCGCACGGATTTCCGGACGCGAGTCGTTCAATCCGCGATTTCCCGCACTCTTTCTCGACGATGCCCGCCGCGCGCTCGATACGGGAGGGCCGGCCCGCCTGGACGAGTACTTGAAGCGACTCAGCGAGTACTCTGATGCCGAGTATTTCTTGACCGACAACCGCGGGAAGGATCTGGTCAGCTGGCGAGGATCGATCGGCTCTGTTTGCCCGTGCGGCCGTCGCGCGTCGCCCGCGACGGTGGTGGTTTTTACCCAGGAGCGGCCAAACGATCCGGGTCCAGCGTTCCGACGACCGCAGTTTTCGCCTGATTACCGTGTTGCGGCCACGGTTCAGCGCCTGGGACTCACTCTACTACTTCCTCTGGGTGCCGATCTTGATGGCGGGCCTGTGCTATGTGCTGGCCGTGCATCTGGCCTCACCGTTGCGAAGCCTGCGCCGGGTTCTGGAGAGGTTTGGACGCGGTGACCTGGCCGTTCGGTACCATCTTTCGCGCCGCGATGAAATCGGCGACCTCGCCCGTGCCTTTAACCGCATGGCGGACCAGATCGCGACGCTCTTATCGGCCGAGCGACGCCTGCTCCAGGACGTTTCCCACGAGTTACGGTCACCACTGGCGCGGCTTGGATTCGCGGTGGAGCTCGCGCGAACCAGTCCTGACCGCGAGGCGGCCCTAGGACGAATTCGAAAGGAAGTGGACCGCCTCAGTCATCTGGTCGACGAGCTCCTCCAGCTCACTCGAGCCGAGGGCGATCCGGCCGCAAGGAATCCCGACGAAGTCGACCTCGGAGAGTTAGTGCGCGAGCTGGTCGCGGACTGCGCTCTCGAGGCGGAAGCCAACGGATGCCGGCTGGTCCTGCGAGATGGCCCCCCCGCCCACGCGATGGGGGAGCGAGAGCTGCTTCGGCGTGCCTGCGAGAACGTCCTCCGCAATGCGATCCGGCACGCGCCCGAGGGTACGCAGATCCTGATCGAATTGTCGACGCGCGAGGGCTTCGCAACGATCGCCATTCGCGACCAAGGACCGGGCGTGCCGCCAGAATCGCTCAGCGAGATCTTCAAGCCGTTCTACCGCGTCGAGGACGACCGAGACCGATCCAGCGGCGGAATGGGACTTGGATTGGCCATCGCCCGCCGCGCCGTCGAATTGCACCAAGGACGGATCTCGGCGCAACGCCAATCCCGGATTGAGCGTGTTGATCGAGTTACCAACCAATCTGAACCGATAGAATGACCTGCCTCCCGACTCGGACGCCTTCTGCTCTCTCCGCGGAACGAGCGGCGTCGGTCGGTTCACCACTGTCGCCACGCCCAGCGCCCGGCACAGCCGCGATCAAGACGGCCGCACAGCCTCGGCTCCCGGCCTCGCCGCCGCTTCGTCGATCGAAGATCTAACCACCGCAGCCAGGAACGCGCATCCGAAGAGGAAAGTCGGCAGCCCGACCACATCCTGCGCGCTCGGCCAAAAAGATGTATTCATCTGATCATCAGCGAACACATAATACAGATCGAAGGCAGCGAGCCATCCGAAGTAGCACGCGATCGCGACGACCCGGGCAGGTCGGCCACTGATCTCCGCCCACTGCCTGACAACCCATGACGAGCCAAGCACGAAAGGAACCATATGATACTGCGGATAACCCGTACGATGCAGTAGCACCGTCGTCAAAACCGCGACCAGGGCGGCAGCATCGACGTACGGCTGCCGTCGCCGATACCAGATCCAGGCACGCATCAGGGCCAAGACCAGGAGGATCAGCGCCAGGTCATCATAGTTCGGTGCGGCACCGAACCAGCGGAGCGGGGAATAGCGGCCGCGGAGGAACCAGAAGATCGACATACCGGTCGATCTCCGGGTCGCGAGAAATTCAAGAGGTCGTAGCGTGGCCAAACCCCACACATAGCAGCTCAGTGCCATGCCAATGGCGATCGCAGCCGTGGCCGCGATGATAAACCGGGCGCGGAGGCGGCCTCGATCGATGGCGAGGAAGGGCAGGAGCACCACCGGCATGAATTTCAGAAGCACGCCCAAAGCCAGCCAGATCCCCGACAGCCTGTCATGGCCTCGGACCCACGCGCGAATTGCCCACACGCAAGACAGCCCGACCAGGATGTCGAAATGACCCCGTATGGCGATCTCGACCCAGGGAAACGGGTTCCAGAACAACGCCGTCAGTACGATCATCGCACGGCAGGACATGGGACGGCTTGCCGTGAGAGTCTTGACTCGCGAGATAGAGAAGAGAACATATCCGTAAGCGAACAGAAGCTTGGGCGTAATCGGATTGAACCACGACAGGCCCGCGAACAAGTTAAACAGTGGTCCATATGCGTTCAGCACCGGCATCCCGTGCGATGCGGCGACGAGAAACCAGGGATCATGACGCTGGAGGACCTCGTACCAAATCTGGAGATAGAAGTAATAGTCATGGCGCGGTCCGGAGACGACGGTCACGGCGAGGAAGACCAGCGAGAGGATCAGGAGTACGAGGCTGGCGCGACGCCCCGCTCGGACTTCCGTCGAAGATCGCCCCGCGACGGCTCGGAGGTCATACTGGCGGAGAACTAAGACGATGGTCAGATGTAGGAACAAGGCGATCAGCACGGCGCCCGAGAAATCGCGCCAGCGGGCGAGGATGTCTTGGGGGAGGAATAGTGCGGGCGGGTGCTGAATGTACCGCTTCAGGCCAGAGATGGCGCGTCCCGGTTGCGCCGAAATCAGCAACGGGCGCACAACCCATCGGGCGAACACGACCCAGCCCAACGCGAGGACGGCGTAGAGCGTGACGAGTACGCGAGGATGAAGGATGAAAAAGAAGGACTCTTCTTTTCCCCGATTCATCCTTCATCCTTTCGCCTCAGGGACTGACCAGGCGGCCCAGGAACAGGATACTGCCGTTGCGCGTGTCCCGGATGAGGAAGAAGAACGGGTGGTCGGCCCGGAAAGCCGCGGGGGGCGCGGCTACAATCGCGGCGCGGGCTGCCACGACCGCCGTGGCCGCGGCCGCTTCCGTCCCCTGCTCTTGGACCTCGACGAACGCCTTGTGCACGACCGCTGAGATCGCGAAGTCACGCGTGCCTGTCATCCCCGAGAAATCGGCTTTCCCACGCTCAAACGCCATCGTCATCCCCATCTCTGAAAGCACATCCTGGAGCTCGAACGTTTCGGTGAGCTTGAACTTGGGCAGGCTGACCTGGACGCGCCGCGGTGAGAGTGCCGCTAGCCAGGTCTGAAGCTTGGCGAAGCTAAGCGAGGACTCGAGCTGCGTCAGCCCGTCGATTGTCTTGGGCAGAAGGATCACCATCGACAGCGAGTCACCTTTGTAGGGCAGTTCCAAAAGTTGAATCGAGGCGTCGTCGGTATACCTGAATCGACCGGTCTGGTGCATCATCTCGATGCGAACCTGATCTTGAGTCGACGTGTGGAAATCATCCGGGGCTGTCATTTCCTTGGAAAACGGGTTGGTCCAGAGCCCTTTGAAGTAGATGGCGTTGGTCAACACCAACAAGGTCCGGGGAGTCACGTTCGCCGGCTTGAGGAGGTCCTGGATTTTCCCCTTGGTTTGCTCCTCGACCCATGCATTGATCGTCCGCCGCGCGTTTCTCCGTGTCGGCACGGAAGTCGACTGGGTAGAGTCCGCCGCGGTAGTTCACTTCAATCCGCTTCTGGAAGTCGGGAAGGATGCGCTGGCCCGATTGACACCAAACGGCGTTGGCGGTGAAGAGCTGAACATCCGGGCTCTGCTTGGGCGAGGACGGAGCACTGACGCTGTTTCGGCTGTAAAGTTCCGCGATCAATCGATGGAACGCCGGGTGAAACAAGTCGGGAGTCAGACTGAAATGGAGGGTCTTGGCGATCTGTTCGGCGGTCTCTCCGTGGGCCCCGGCATAAGTCATCGCCAGCGCGGTGGAGATGGAAACCGGAGAGAGGAAACGATTGCCATCGCCCTGGCTGAGCTTCGCGTAAAGCGCAAGCGCGAACTCACTGTTACCCCGGACGAGCGCAGTCGTCGGATCACCGGGTTGCACGGCGCTGACCTCGCGGTTGGAGATGTCCATTGCCAATATCCACAACGCCAGGGTGATGAACCGCAAGGAGCCGGACCTTAAGCGAGCCAGATCGAAAGAATCCTGTGAGCGACATTCGCCATGACATTTCTTCCAGGCGTTTCGACTCGTTACTGACAACTATCAACTCCTTCAGGGACTGTCGGAGTTTCCCCGGACGCTCGCGGCGTTCTTTCCGGTCGCGGTTTTGGTCGATCGCTTTGACTTGGCTGTCTTCTTCGTGGTAGAGGACTTGGTCGCCGGAGGCTCGGTCTCGACCTTCGACAACATGAGCCGGCCGGCCTCGATTTTGTGCGTGAACTGGTTGATGAACGTCTGACCGAGCAAGGGCATCACATATCTTTTGTCGGCTGGCATGACCGCGCACGCAACGTTATTGAGCGTGAACTTACCGACTCGCACCGAAGGGATGGTGGTCTGCCTGGCTTCGATGACCGATCCATCGGCAACATGGAGCTGGATACGCCCGTCAGTGGCTTGAGGCGTCAAGCCGATCCGTCTGGCGAGATCCGCGGAAATGGTGACATAGCTCGCGCCTGTGTCAAAGATCATCGGGACTGTTTCATTCTTATTCAACGTCACATCGACCTCGTAGACTCCGCCGCGACGTCTCAGCTCGACGGCTTCGGTGAGCACCGACTTCTCGATCTTTTCCAGCAGTTTGACTTTGTCCTGGAAATCGCGAGAAGGACCAAGTTTGAGTGTCGACTTCGACTTCGACCCGAGGGTGGTCAAGGCATCCTTGACGGCAACATCCTTGGCCAGCTCCGCGTATCGACCGGCGGTTGAATCTACGAGCTGGCGAAGGTCGAGGACAGCCTGAATATAGGCCGCTCTTCGCCGTGGTACTTCTTCGTCGATCTTCTGTTTCCAGTTGGGATCGGCCGCCTGTCCCCTCAGCAAGTTGAGACGATCCGTGACGATGTTAAACTCTGCCACGAGCTGGTTGTGTTGCACCACGGGCAGATTCTGCTGCAATTGTTGGTTGAGGAATATCCGTTGTTCGGTCAGCTCCTGGATCATCGCCTTTTGGTCGTGAACGCCCTGTTCAAACGCGTCCCGCTGCATCAGGGCGTATTTCAATTGTTGCGAAAAGGAACGGGCTTCGTTCACCTTCTTCTGGACATCGAGCTCCGCCGCGAGGATATAGTTCGATCCCGATCGTTTCAGGCCACGATCCTTGAGCACTTCCTCGGGCCGAGCGTCATCGGCCCGAACGGCCGAAGTTTCGAACACGACCGTGATGGCCGTCATCCAGACCATCCATCCGACAAGCGATCGAAACATGGTCGTACTCTTTCGCGAATTCGACGTCAGTAGAATCCACAAGCGGTGTTAATGCTTTCGTTCAGAAACGATTGCTCGCTTCCGGCGTTGACGAGGGCGCGGGCGCTCGAGGCTGGTTTCGCTGAGCGTTTGCCTCTTAGGGAACGCTTGGTCGATCGAGCAGGCTTGGGCTCGGCCCCAGGGAATTGGTCACCGGCTTCCTCTTTTTCGAGCTTCTCCAAAAGCTTGACATCGGCCGTGAATTCCCGGGAAGGCCCGAGCCTCGGCTTGGTCTTCGCCCCGGCACCGAGCTTTTCCAGTGCTTTCTGAACGTCGTCGTTCTTGGAAACCTCGGCATATTTCTTATTGGCCGAATCGACGAGCTGTCGAAGGTCCAGGAGCGCCTGATGATAAGTTTCGCGCTGGTTTTGAACCTCGGCGTCGACCTTTTCCTTAGTCTTCGGGTCGTATGGCCGGCTCCTGAGCTGATTGAGAAACTGCGTTCCCTGGTTCACCTCGGCCTGGAGCTGGTTATGATAGAGCTGAAACTCCTGATACTGTTCGACCGCGTAGTTATTGGCGAGTCGACCGCGGTATCGAGGGAGCGCGTTCATCTGTTGGTTGACGACATTGATCTCTGACCTGTATTGACTGATCTGATCGCCAAGACCCTTGACCGTTTGTTGATAATCCTTGGCGCTCAACGTCCCCTTTTGCTGCATGAGGGCGTAGTTCAACTGCTTGGTGAGCCGGCGGACTTCCTGGACCTTGGTCTTGACGTCGCTTTCCGTCACGACGACATAAAGGTCACCTGCCTGCTTCAATCCGTGGCTCTTCATCGTCTCAACGACGGGTGAGTCCGCGCCCAAAAGGGATAAATGCCCCGAGAACACGATCGAAGCCGACAAGGCGGCCACCAAACCCACCTGAGTCTTGATCATGGTCACACCTTTTGGAAAGAGGATGAAACCAGGGAAACTCACTTCTAATCATCCTTCATCCGGCATCCTTCAAAGTCAACGGCGGCGACCCGTCGGCAAACTTCTGTCCCGGCGGGAGTTTGGGCTAGGAGCCGCGGTTGGCGGGACTGGCGCACCCTCGGCTGAGACCGGCCCGGTACCGGGAGCCTTTCGTTCACGCTCGCCGCAAAACCGCGTAACCACATAGGTACCGCTCTTGGGGTTTCGCTCGATATCCACCAACGCCAGGTTGTCGCCGTCCTCCAACACGTGTGTGAAGCTTCGATAGCCATAATAACTCTCGTCAAATGACGGCTTCTTCCGCTTCATGGTGTCCTTGATCATCGAGGCGTAGAGCACTTCATGGTTTTCCCGTCGTAGCGCGATGCATGCCTCGATCAACAGGCTGAACAGCTCGCGATGCCGCTCGGGTAGGTTGGGAGGAAGATACGAGTCGAGATCGGTCGCCAGTTGCTGCTCGTTCTGCTCCTGCCGTTCGAGATCCTCGTAATAAATAAACTCGTCGCAATTGTCGCGCAACAGGTCCGAAGTAGAGCCTTTCATACCGAGGCCGATCACGTGCTTGCCGTTCTCCTTGAGTTTCGACACCAAGGGCGAAAAGTCTGAGTCGCCCGAAACAATCACGAACGTGTCGACATGGGGCTTGCTCCAGGCCAAGTCCATCGCGTCGACCACCAGGCGAATATCGGCCGAGTTCTTGCCAGTTTGGGACCGCTTGGGAATCTCGATCAACTCGATGGCCGATTCGTGAAACGGAGACGTGTAGCTCGGATATCGACTCCAATCCGCGTATGCCTTCTTGACGATCAGCTTTCCCTTCTCAACAAGCCGCTCGAGTACTTTCTGAACCTCGAATCGGATCTTGCGCTGGTTCTGAAAGCCCATTGCAAGGTTTTCGAGATCGATGAAGACGGCCAGGTTGCGTTCGCGCTCGATCTTGGACATGGAGGGGATGGTTTACTCTCTGGGCGGCCTGGAGTGGGTATTCCTTGACGGTGTACTCAACTGCCGAGCGGCGCCTCTATTCCTGGATCATGCTACGCCCGAGCCTGAGTACATCTTACAGCATACGCGAATCGACCTCACTTCGCGACTTGGGACCGGCAGGATCGGCATCGAATTGCGTGAGTGATAGATTGAAGGCTCTGGCTCAGAATGGGTAGAAAGATCGAGTTACGCGGCATCGACACTCTGGACTACGTTCTGCTTATCGAGTAAATTGGGCAAAGTGAGTCGAGTTGAGCGGTTTTCACCCCCCTTGATCTTCCATGAGAGAGTGCGTGCGATGCAACTACTGAGGCCGAGTCGAATCGTAACGGTTTTGTGTACGAGTGTGATTTGTATGGCGGTTTTGAATGGCACCTTGGCTTGGAGTGCGGGCCAAGCGCCGTCGCCGCAAGCGGCCGCGAGTCCTTCGCAAGCCGTCCTTGTGCCGCAAGCCCAGGTGGTTTATGAGACCGTCAATACGGTCGAATGCGTGCAGGTGCCCGTCACGCAAATGCAGACGCAGTACCGCACGGAGTATCGCAACGAGGCGGTGCCGGTGACGAGAATGATCTCCGAAGTCGTCAACGAGCCTCGGACCGTCACCGTGTGTGTGCCCAAACAGCAGACGATCAACAAACAGGTCACACGGTATGTTTGTGAACCGGTCACGGAGACCAAGAGGTTCCACCGACCGATTCCGGTGACCAAAACCGTTCAGAGGACGGTTTATCAGGCGTACTGCACCACGGAAGCTGGTGAATAAAGAAATCACCCGGATGGTTCCGGAATGCGTCATCGAAACTGTCCCGGTGGTCCATATGCGGAAAGAATGCTCGACCGAGCTCGTCACCATCAATCAGAAGGTGCCGGTCACGACGATGGTCCCGGTTGTCACGTGCTGCGCACACCTGTGGGCACAGGTGCGGTGGGGGTTGCGGCGTATGTGGCGGCGCCACCGGTCTGCGTGCAGTACCGCCCGGTCACAACCTGCACCTACCAGCCCGTGACCGTCACGCGGCCGGTTGTCAAGTATGTGCCCGAGACGGTTCAAGTCCAGAGAACCCGGACGAAATTCAATCCCGTGAAAGAGACGATCCAGGTCTGCCAAACGAAGGTCGAGAAGATCCCAATCCCGATCACTCAGTGTGTCACCACGATTGAAATGCAGCCCTACGACCTTCACGTGACCAGGATGGTCCAAAAGCCGATAACCGAGACTTTCCCGGTCACAATCACGACGATGGTTCCCGAGTCAAAGACCGAGATCGTTCCAACCGTCAAGTGCCGGCCGGTGACGGAAACGGTGACTCGACAGGTCGCGGTTTGCGTTCCTTACCAGGTGCCGGTGACTGTCATGACGACCCAGACTGCGGACCGTCGCCCACCAGGTCCCAGTGACCCGGAATGTGATGGTACCCGCGACGCGCGCCCAGACAGCTCCTGCCGCCTCGGGCCTGACCGCGCATTAAACTAGCCCAATTCGGACTCTCGATTTTCAGGCTCGACCCACCGACCATATTGACCATTCCGAAAGGAAGGGATCGACGAAGGTCGGTCGTTTTTTTCGATGGCCCTAAGCATAGCTGGAAGCCAGGATCTTGAGCAAAGGTCAGGCCTTCTCTAGTCGACAAACGAAAAGTCACCGCCATTGCCGGCAGCGGCCAGTCTCCGCTCGGGACCCCGAAGGGTCCGTGACAGCGGTCGGAGTCAGATCGGAAAGCCTGATCTACGGTGATCCCAAACCTGATCCCGACCGGCGAAGTTTGGTGGAAAAAAAATACCCCGGCCATTTTTGACCGGGGTCTCGGGACGATCTTGGATTCAGCAAAGCGAAATCAGGTCTTCTTCACAGCCGGAATCGGAGGTGCCGGAGGTGCCTCGTCGATCGGCGGTTTTGCAACCGGAGCAGCAGGAGCGGGAGCGCGGGTGCTGGCGCAGTCTTCGCCGCAGGCAGCAGGTGCCGACGACGCAGGAATCTGCTTCGAAGGGAGGCTCGGAGAAGATTGGGCGGCCGGCAGAGTCTTGGACGGTGCGGGAGGCACCTTCGTCGGTACGGGAGGGCTTTGAGGGGCCGGAGTCGGGGCAGAAACAGCGGGCATCGACTTCACCGGCGCGGGCGGCACCTTCGTGGGTACGGGAGGGCTCTGAGGGGCCGGAGTCGGGGCAGAAACAGCAGGCATCGACTTCACCGGCGCGGGCGGCGTTTTCGTGGGCACGGGTGGGCTCTGCGGGGCCGGTGCCGGAGCAGTTGCGACAGGCGTCGACTTCACCGGCGCGGGAAGAGTCTTCGAGGGCAAAGGCGCCTGCGCGGCAGGCAATGTTTTTGGGGGCATTTGTGGCGTTTGGGCAAATGCCGATGACGCGATGCCAAAGCCCACGACCGTCGCTGCGGTCGTACCAATCAAACGGCTGAAAATCATTGTTGCGTTCTCCGCATAGGAGACCTCGTCATGACCAACCATTGAGCCGAGATCACCCCATTTGCTGCGATCTCGAGTGGTTTGTTCGAGTATACAAGATTTCTAAGTGCGTGCTTTGGGAATTCTGCGAATCTTTAGTAGAATAAATTGACTTTCTCGCGATTGCCATACATCTTTCCCAAATTTTCTGGAAATGAGGGGAAGTCGGAGAGCGGCGCAGGGCGGAAGCTGCATTCGAGAATTAAACGAGAAGTGGGTGATTCTCAAGCATATCGGATGCCCTCATTCGGGTCCTTGAGCGATTAGCGAAGAATTGCGTATAACGTCTACAGGAAATGAGGAAAGCCGGGGATCGTTGTCCAGAGATGGTTTCGACGACAGGGCCGGGATTGCGATTTCATGCCGCGGTTGATGAAGTGAGGGGATGGTCTTGGACGTAGCCGGTCACTCGGTAGCGGCGTTTCCAACCAGGGGAGGAAGGCTCCGATGATCGTCTCGCCTTTGCAACTCAATTTCAGCGTTCTGGCGTTGGCCGCGTTTATGGTCGGCGGTGCTTCCGCGCAAGAAGCCCCTTTGAAGCGAGCCCCGGCTCCCCCGGTCACAGCACCGGGCCGAAGTGAACCCAAGACGAAGGCGACGAGCCGCGCAGGCGCCGAGACTCAGACGCCCTCAAATTCGCAAACGGCCTGCTTCGTCAGCGGAAGTTCGACCTGGCGGCCGAGGAATTCACACGATTCTTGGAGTCAGGCCCAACAGGTCGGGAACTGAACGACGCTCGATTCGGACTGGCCAACTCGCGGCTGTATCAAGAACGCTATCCAGAAGCCCGGCAGCTCTTCTCCGACTTTGTCCAAGGGGCAGGCGACGATTCCCGCGTGCTTTCGGCGGAGTATCGAGTCGGGGAACTGTCTTATCTACTCGGAGACATGCCTGCGGCGAGACAAGCACTCGAGGCGTTCACTCAGGCGAAGGGCAACCACCCGGCTCTGGAGATGGCCTGGACCTATCTCGGCGACACTCGCTTCGCTATGAAAGACATGCAGACGCGCACGGATGGCTTACCAGCAGTCGCTGTCATCTTATCCCCGGGGACGGCTCGCCGATCGCGCGAAGTACGGCCTCGGCCGGACGCTATCGGAGCTGGGCCAGCGGGACCAGGGGCTCAATCGGTTGCGCGATCTGGCCAAAGCCGGCGAGCCCGATTGGGTCGACCGGGCCTGGCTGCAAATCGGCCTGATCGAAGAATCTGGCGGCCGGTTCGCAGAAGCCGTGGAAGCGTTCGCCACCCTGGAGAAGGTCGCTCCCCGAAGTTCTCTTCGGTCCGAGGCACGGCTGCACCGCGCCTTCGCCCTGGCTCGGCTCAATCGGCTGGGGGAGTCGGAAACTCTCTTGACGGCGCTCGCAATCGACATTTCCGAGCCTTTGGGAGCGAAGGCCGCTCTGGAGCTGGCGACAATCCAACTCGAGCACAACCAGCACGAGGTCGCTCTCAAGACACTTGACGAGGCGTTGAAGCGATTTCCGAAGTCGTCCCTGGCGCCTGCCTTGCAATTTCGATCGGGCGAATCCTTACTAAAGCTCAATCGCCTGGCGGAGGCTCAGGCGCGGTTCATGCGACATGGTGGAAGTCTCTCCAAACGATCAGTTGGCGGACGACGCGATCGAATCGGGCGGCCCAATGCGCGCTGGAGCGGAACGATCCGGCAACAGCTCGACGATTGGCCGGCAGCTTTGCCGCTCGGTTTCCCCAAAGCCCACTGAGAACCGAAGTTCGGCTGATCGAGGCCCGCGCCGCGTCTGCCGAGGGAACGCCAACGGAAGCGGTTGCGATCCTCGAATCCCTTCTGACGCCGCGGGATGGCTCAGCCAAAGGGCCGTCACAGACCCTACCACCCTCCCTGATCCATTCTGCACGTTACGAGCTGGCTCTGGCTTACCGTGCATCGGGGCAAAAAGCCAAGTCGGAGGCCGTTCTGTCCAGTCTGGTGAAGTTGACCAATGATCCGGTCGGCGCCGATGCTCAGTTCCTGCTCGGTCAGGCACACGTCGAAGCGGGACAATACGCCGAAGCCGAAACCGCTCTCAAGCAATATCTGCGCGCCAAGCCCCAAGGTGACGTGGCCGATTTCGCCCTGGCTCAAACGGCCGAGGCTCAACTGGGGCTGGGCCGTTTTGACGATGCCTTGAAAACCGTCGACGTTCTTGCCGAAAGATTTCCCAAGAGCAAAGCCCTCGCTCCAGCACGATTGCGGCTGGCGGAAGCCGAACTGGCGGCCCATCACACCGAACAAGCCGCCGCGCTCTTCCGACTGGTTGCGAATGTCGGCCTCCCAAGTAATGTGAAACCCGGCAACACAATCACGCCGTCGCTACGGATTCGGGCGTTGGCGGGTCTAGGTAAGGCACTCGTCCAACAGGGGAAACCGGCCGAGGCGGCCGAGACGTTTGACCACGCTCCTGAAGTTAGCTCCAGATGACCGACTCACGCAGGAGATCGCACTGGCACAGGGTCGCGCACTCGAGGCCTCCAACCAGTCGGCTGCCGCTCTCGAAGTCTATACATTGATTTTGAAACGCTTTCCGAATTCTGACCAAGCTCCCTTCTGCGGGCGTGTTACTCGCCAGGTTGTTGACCAAAGCCGGCCGGTTTCCGGAGGCGGGCCGCGTTTTTGAAGGTCTGATCGCCGATCAAGCGGCGCGAAGTCGCCTCGAACGTTCTGGGACTTCCGTCGACACGTTGCTGGCTGACTGGGGCTGGGGGTTGGTCGACGCCGAAAAGACGAGCGAGGCCGATCAGGTCTTCGGCCGCTTACTCAAGGAATTTCCGAACAGTCCTCACGCCGGCGATGCTCGTTTCAACCTGGCCGAGTCGGCCAACCTGTCGCGGAACTATGCTGAAGTCATCCGTTTATTGACCCCGCTGGCCGACTCAAAACCAAGCTGAACGAACGCGGCAACTCCTACCGGCGGTACTCTATCGGCTGGGTCGGACCCAGTTCGAGTTGAAAGACTGGGCCGCCGCCTCTGCCACGCTCGACCGCCTGCAGAGGGAATTTCCCAACAATCCGTACCGCCGTGAAGCGAGATACTTACGCGCGGAATCCGCCTTCCGAGCGGGAGATGCCGTGGCGGCCGAGTCCGGCTTCTCGGCACTCCTTGCCGAACCGCCAAACTCGACTGATCCCAAGGGGTGGACCGCGTCTCTCCGGGTGAAGCGGATCGGGTGTTGGGTTGCCCTCAAGCGCTGGAAGCCGGTGATTGAGAGTGTCCGGTCGCTCAGAACGACGTTGGCCGCCGATGACCCTTTGATCGCCGAGTTGGATTTCGCCGAGGGGCAAGCGCTGGTCGGTCTAGGTCAGCTCGATGCCGCTCGGGGCAAATTCCAAGCGGTGGTTGATACGCGAAGTGGGGGCGACCTCGCGGCCCATGCCCAGTATCTCCGAGGAGAAACGTATTTTCACCAGGATCGGTTCCACGACGCCCTCCGTGAATTCCTCAAGGTCGACATCCTCTACAACGCACCCCACTGGCAGGCCGTGTCACTGCTGGAAGCGGGAAAAGTTTATGAACGACTCGACCAGTGGACCGATGCCGCCGAAACTTATGACAGGCTCTGCACCAAATTCCCTCTGGACTCGATTGCGGCTGAGGCAAAAACGCACTGGAGGGTGCGAAACGCCGAACCGCGAAGTCAGCCGCTCCCAACGCGCAGCAGTCCGATGAATTCCTATCGCATAAGTCTTGAATCTGAATAGTTTTAGAAAATCTGACCTCTCGGGAAGGATGCCATTCATGCGTGGGTGCAAATGGACTGGCCACGCGATTGTTCCCTCCATTGCCGGCGGCGTTTTTGTCTTGTTGCTGGTGAGTTTCGCGTGGGCCGGCGATGGTCCAGACCAAATCGGTCGCCCTCCATCTAAAGGCGACTCACGCGTGTCGGTCAGAAAACCTGGGAATTATGAACCTGGCATCGAACTGGAGTTTCTCGTCGAACAACCGCAACGGATCGGTCGGTGGTTGCTCGCCTGGTATGCGCGGACGCAGCCATCGGATCGCGTGATTTGGGGTGGATTAACCGCTTGTGCGGGTCTGGGGCTTTCTGTGCTCCTCGAGCGTGTCGTTCCGGCTCCGCCCGAGAAAGATCGTGCCAGCCGATTTCACGGCTCGTTTCCTGGATCGGCTCTATGAGGGCAAACTCGATTGCGGGGAGGCGCTCGATCATTGCGAGCGGAATCCGAGCCCGGCGGCACGAGTTGGCTCGCTCGCGGCGGTCCGACGCTGGGGACGACCGCCAGCCGATCTGGAGCGTGCCGTCGCCCTGGCCCACAAAGTCGAGACCGAGCGACTTCGGCGCAACGTGGGAACGCTGCGACGCGTTGCCGCGCTCGGCGCCGCTACTGGGGTTGCTCGGTACCTTGTTCGCGGCCGAGCGTGCCTTGCAGGCGATCCCACCCATGCCGATTGACGGAGCCATCAGATCTCGGTGGAATCCGCTCCGCTCCGGTTGCCTGGGGACCCGCGCTGGCCGCCGCCCTGTCACCGCTCTCCGCAGGCATCATCATCGCGACCCTGGCCCTGGTCGCCTACGATGGTTTGCTCACGCCGCATTGAAAAACAGGCCGGGGCTCTGGACCGGCTCGGTGCCGAAACCATGGATGCCATCGCCCTGGCCGCACCGATCTCGACTCCGATCATCACACTGGGTAAGGCGCCGTCGCGAACTCCACACCAGTCGCTGGTCCGCCGAGATGGAGGGATTGATGCGATGACCGATCCGGGCCGGCGGAAACCGGACCCTGAGTGGAATTCCATAGGACGTGTGTTGGGTTGTGACGAACAACGGTGGCCTTGGCGCGGTGCCCTGCTTGGCACGAGCAGCGAACGGTACTAGAATCTAATTCAATGCTTAACGGACTCTTGCCAGGAGACCACATGCTCGACATTAGCCGCGACGTCCATTCGCTGACCGATTTCAAGAAAAACACCCCAGAGTTCCTCCAGCAATTGAAAGAAACCGGGGAGCCGGTCGTGCTCACCATTAACGGCAGGGCCGAACTGGTGGTCCAGGATGCCGCCGCTTACCAGAAGCTCCGTGAAGTCGCCGAAGAAGCCCGCGTGCTTGAGGGCATCCGGCAAGGCTTAGAGGACATGCGGGCAGGACGGACCCAGCCGCTGGCGGAAGCGTTCGCCGACATCCGCCGCGACCTGGAATTAACCCAAGGTTCATGAAATACCGCATCGAGCTTGCCGCGACCGCCAAGGCGGACATACACGGCCAAGCCCAATGGCTACGCGATGAAGCATCGCCCGCCGCTGCCGACAAATGGCTGGCGGGGCTGAACAAGAAGGCCATCGACACGCTGCAAACCCGGCCCTCGCGTTGTCCGGTTGCCGCCGAGAACGACAAATTCCCCGAAGTGATCCGCGAATTGCTCTACGGCAGGGGCGGCAAGCGGAAACACAAGCATCGAATTATATTTACGGTGCCGCGAAGACACCGTCTATGTCCTCTTTTGTGCGTCACACTGCTCGTGACGAACTGGAACCTTGACGCTGCTTTACTTCTGCCCTGGCGGGCTGTTCAGCACGCTCAGGGAAGCCGCAGCCGAAGCTCAATTGCATGAGGGATCGCGCAGGGTATCGTATTTATGCTGCAGTCGGATCAGACTGCATCATCCCGAAAATGTTTTCGTTCGGGTCCTTTGCGTAACAGAGCCAGCCGATCCCGGCACCGGCATGAGCGGAAGCGCGACCGTGCCGCCCAGTTCGACGGCTCGGTCAAGCACGACTTGGCGGATTCGACGTCGACGGTGCAGACAAAGGCGTTCACCGCTTGCATCGGCACGCGGTGCATCCCCATGGCGACGGAGCAATCCTCCGTCGATCCCCGGTTTCTCGGCGGGGCCAGTACGGATCACCCAGTATTCCATCGGGCCATCCCACTTCTGGAACGTCCAACCGAATAAGCCGCTATAGAACGAGATGAGCCGATCGGGGTCGGTCGCGTGAATCTCGAAATGGACGACTCGTGACATCTTGAATTACCCTCATAGAGTCGAGAAGTGTGATTCCCACCGGGAATCGACGCCCGGCCATAATCTCTTGTACGGACCAACTGGTCAAGAACGCGACGACGCTGACTCGAGGCCGTCGCCATTCGGCGTGGATTATCGAACACAATAGTGTACTACACAACAGTATTTGGCAAACTTTCTTTGAAGATTAAGGCTGATACAAACAACGCTTTCAGCACGCGGATCCGAACCAACACCTCCGTGGCGCAGGTCCAACCGCATGATTCGTTTAGGCGAACGGCAGGAGTTAGGTTACCCGGGATCCGGTCGACCCATACTAACCCGACACGTTAGCGAGGAGCGGCGGCCTTGACCGGTGCACTTGCTGTGCCCCATCAATCCCCTCGCCGCACATCGGGCTCATATTGCCGGTCTCCTTGACACCACTCTCCTTGGGGAACTTTCGGCCGGCCGGTCACCTAAGCCGAGGGCATGAGAAAGTCGCGGTTGTAACGCTCGCAGCGATTATCCAGGCGCCCAGCCATAAGCACATAGTAAATCACTGGATATGGCAATACTCCGCCACGGATCGCTTTATGCGGATTAGTCGGGCACCAAGCATAACTCGATGTGGACATTCAACATACGTTAGATTGTTAAACTGGGGCGGTTATGCAGGCGCCCAATCGTAATATGATGGTGCTTCAAGAGATACGACAAAATGTCCGATCGTGCCGGCAATGCGGGCGCCCAGGTGGAACTTGATGATCTACATAGGGTTAGAGCGATTTTTCGAACTTCCGATTATTCCGGCGCCCAAGCGGAACTCGAAGCGGCATTGCGAGATGTGGACGAATCCGTTTTTGCCGAGCCCATTTCGGCGCACAGTCCCATGTCACTGCACTTCACGAGGCTTTGACGAGCGACACGCGCGTATCCTGTGGTGGGTAAGGCGACCGGCGGGAAATCAACGAACAGGGCGGCGCTTGTGGCCATACCAACCCAACGCGCAAGCGAGAGGACCGGCGGTCGCACGCGCTGGCCTCGGCAAGCGTCCGTCGCTTGCACAGTCGGTTTAGTGTGGCGAGGCTCCGTAGTCCCGCTATCTATGCGATCGCTCGGAACCGATCGATCCTTGGGTAAGTTTCCACCCGCCTGTCGCCTTATTGAAGAAGTTGTGGTGCGAATGGTAGCAACGCGGGCAGCCGGTTATACTCCTCTTGGCCGTGGGAGGCGTTCCTTGTCTCGCGGCGGCGAGTGCACTTGTTGCACCATCGGTGCGGCGGGGATGGCCGCGCCCCGCGTCGCGGGTTTCCCTTGAGGTTGGTTGCGATGACCGGACTGGATCTGGAATCGTTTCTGCTACTTCTTCGAGCCGACCTGACGCACCTGGGCGTTCTTGGGCCTCGCAACGTTGGGCCTGGCGTTCCTGGCCTGGTCGTGCTGGCGGTTCGCGACGTGCACTCCGGAAATGCCTCGTGTTTGTCGCTGGCGGCCCATCTCGGATTCGTTTTGTACGGGAGCACGGTGCCCGCGGTCATGTGGGCGGTCGGAACCCAGATCGACGAGACCAAGCGACCGAGCCGCACATCTTCGCGAGATTCGGGTCGCGCGAGTCTTGTCGAGACTCGGTAACGCCATCAGGGAAGGGAGCGCCGGTACGAACCCCGCGACGCGGCGGCTGACAATGACCGTAAGACTCGGTCCGGACAAGCCAGACTTTGGGATGCTCGCTCACGGCGCCGCTCGGCGCTCGAGGATACGTGCGCTGCGCAGCGCCGCCCGAGATTCGAGCAGCGAGCCGGACGTTGCCCCCAGTTGCAACCACATTTGCCGGCCCGATCGGCGTTGCCGCCGCCACACCGGCAGGTCACGGCGCAGCCGCCGGAAACCAGCGCCGCTGAACCCACTGGACGAGTCGATCACCAGCAGGCAGCAGCACCCGCAGCCAACGCCGTTGCCTCCGACGTGGAGTCGAAGCTGGAACGGACAACGACGGCTCTCTCCACGTCTGTCAGTGAGAAGGAGGCGGCAGGCGTGCACTCGCGACCTGATCCTTCAGACTGACAAGAGGCTTCGACGCCGAAGATTGGTGCCAAAGCGAACAAAGTCACACAGGGTCTGGCGATCAGAGGAACGACTGGCTGAGCCGGTAGCACCTGAGGCGAGCCCCGCCAAAACCGGAAACGAACGTCGAGCCGATGCGGCGACGACCAAAGACGGGCCGGGGACGAGTGCAGCGGCACCGGAAGGAAGCGCCCGCGGACTTCACCAGGACCCATTCCTATGGCGATTAGGGTGACGCCGGGACAGCCGGGGTGCCGCGGGCATCGCTTCCGGCCTGCGCTGCGCCTCGGCGAACGTGCAGGCAGGCCGAATCCTGCGCGGAGATCCCCAAGGTCTACCAGCCGAGACTCGATCCCGACCGGTTTTCTCGGACAGCGAAGCGTACGGCGCGAGCACCGCCAGCGAGCGGGCGGTCGAGCGCGGCCTCGACTGGTTGTCTCGGCACCAGGATCGCGAAGACGGCCGATGGGATGGCGGAATCGCCCGCTACAAGACGGGACGCCCGTCAAGGGGGACGATAACTTCACGGTGCACTGCCCCGCCGGGCGAGACCTGCTTCGGCGAGTGCGCCTATTGGGAAGCGGATACGGCCTTGACGGGATTGGCGTTGCTGACCTTTCTGGGGGCCGGCTACACCCACGTCGAGGGTCGTTACGCCGAGACCGTCGAAAAAGGGCTGGATTTCTTGATCGAGCAACAAAAGCCGGACGGCGACCTCGGGGCCAGAGCCGGGTCGTCGGCATGTATTGTCACGCGATGGCCACGCTAGCTCTGTGCGAAGCACTATGCACTCACCGGCGATGAACGCTTGCGGGGTCCGTCGGAGCGGGCCGTTGGCATTCTAGTCGCGGTCGCGCCGAGACGGGCTGGCCTGGCGCTATTCGCCGGGCAGCGCCGGTCGGCGACACCAGCATCCTGGGTTGGATCGTCATGGGGCTGAAGTCGGCCAAGGAAGTGGGCATTCCGATCCCGGACGAACCCGTCGTACGGCGCGGCACGCTACTCTGGCTGGACAAGGTTGCGACAGGAGAGTCCAAAGGGTTGGCGAGCTATCAGCCGTGGGAAACCGGGAAACACCAACGATGACCGCCGAGGCCTGGGTGTGCCGCCAATTCCTCGGAGTCGGGGGGCCCGGTCCTGCGAGCACGGAGGCGGCCGACTTTTTGCTCCGCAAAATGATTCGGATCGGGGACCGTCCAATTTTTACTACTGGTACTACGCGACTCTCGCACTTTATCAGCACGGTGGCGAACCGTGGTCGAAGTGGAACGCCAAGATCCGCGACCGGATCGTCGGGCTGCAGCCGCGGCTCGGGCCACCCGACTTGGAAGCTGGGACCCCGATGGTAGTCTGTACGGGAGCAAAGGGGGCCGGATCTATTGCACAACTCTGGCGGCGCTGACACTGGAAGTCTACTACCGTTACTTGCGGCTTTATGATGAGCCGAAGATCCCACTCCAAGCCAGCGAATCCCCAGATCTTCAACCGGGGAGTCTCGATCTCGATCGCTCCCTTCCTGGGAAGCCAATTACCAATCCCGAGGATCAATGAAGCCGGGGACTGACGGTCCTTGTCTCGAGAAGATCGTCGCACGGAGTTCAGTTCTCCCGGCTTCGAGTGTACTACCGTCCTTTTTCTGCCAGTGCCTTTTCGATCGTGCTGGCGACGGTGTCGATCGAAAAGTCTTTACTGGGTTGAACGCGCGCGATCACCTCACCCTGCCGGTTCACGATGAACTTGGTAAAGTTCCAGGGGATCTGGCCGGCGAACTTGGGATTGGTTGACTCGCCCGTGAGGAAATCGTAGAGCGGATGAATCCCTTTCCCCTTGACGACGATCTTCGAGAAAAGCGGGAAACTGACCTTGTACTTCCGTCGAGCAGAACGCCTTGATCTGCTCGTTGCTGCCCGGTTCCTGAGCCAAACTCGTTCGCCGGGAAAGCCAGGACTTCAAATCCTTGACCTTTGTATTTCTCATAGATCGCCTCGAGATCCTTGTATTGCGGCGTCAAACCACATTGGCTCGCCGTATTGACGATCATGAGAACTTTGCCGTGATAGGTGGACAGGTCCACATCTTTGCCATCGATATCCTTGACATGAAAATCAAGAACAGAAGTCGGTTTCTTGGCGGAATCGTCGGCCGAAACAATCGAGAGCGGGGCCAGAGCCAGCAGGGCGGCCAATCCTGAGAAGGAAGCCAGAACGCACAACCGATTGAACACAGCGGGGTCCTTTTACGTGAGGATGTTGGGGCGGGAAGACAGAGCCAGCGTCATCGGTCTCGAAACCAGACCGATGAGCCCAGCGGAACTTACAAAAAACCTGTAAAAGCAGGGTTTGTAAGGCACGATACTTCATGATGCAGTCCCGAGTCCGGAATTTCAAGAGTCAGCACTCACTAATCCTATGAGAGACCCTTCGCGAAAGGGTTCCACGCGAAGGGGTCATCGACCGCCGGGTCGATGTCCGTGACGCCACGATGTTACTCATGCGAGCAAGGAGTAATGTCGCGCGATGATCGACTCCCTTACGGCCAGTGCGGTCCGATCCTTAGAGCGAGCCGATCGATTGGCGTGATCGAGGGGCTCAACTTCGGTCGAGCCGATGGATTTGCTGGCCGCACTGGCGGTTGAGCAAGAAAGCCGGGCGGTGGATCTGATGGTGGAATGTGGAGTCGACATGGCCCTGCTTCGGTCGTCATTGAGCTCGGAAGTGATGGAGAGTTGACGGATCGGAGGAAGCCGAGGTCCGGCTGACATCGTCGTCGGACCCACCCTCCCTGAAACATTTGCCGCTTTCACCCCTGATGCGGGCAGTCTTGAGTGACGCCACGATGCAGGCGAGGGCGGTGGATCGAAAACAAGACGTCGGCACCGAGCACCTCTTGGCGGG
>CAVRFS010000014.1:0-209247 GCA_963720335.1 uncultured Planctomycetota bacterium
GTGCGGAGATCCACGTCGTCGTTCGTAACGGCTGTTCCATGGTTGTTGCGGACGGTCCGGCACCGGATGATGATTGGATCCGTGGCTGACGCCGACCTGCGGGCGCCCTGCTCGCCCGACTCGCCGACAATTTCGACGCGCAATTCAATCTTGGCCGATCGCCGTCACCTGGGGAACCGGATCTTCGATGATAGAGTGGTTCATGCTCGCGTCGCGCACGGGACGATACTAGCCCGAAGCGTCAGCGAGGGGACCTTCGCCGGAATCCTCGCTGACGCTTCCAGCTAGTACGATCGACGTCTCGTCACATGGTCCCCCATTCATCCGTTAGCCGCTCTAGTGAGTCGCAAGGCCCAAGTGGTGGAGTTCCTTATGAGATCGCCATTTCCAGGCATGGATCCCTATATCGAGGCCTGCGGGTTGTGGGGAGATTTCCATCATGACCTCATTTCCGAGATCAAGTACGTGCTGGCTCAGGCCGCTCCAGAGCGTTACCTGGTGCGGGCTGGAGAACGATCCTACGTCGTCCTGATTGAAGAGGACGGCAAGGCCAGCCATCCCTTCGTCCCTGATGTCAGCGTGACAACCGAGAGGCGCAAGAAGTCCTCAAGGAAAAAAGGCGGGACTGCCGTGGCGGAACCCGCCCTCAGTGCCGAGCCGGTCCTTATGCGGCCTTTATTGAAGAGGAGCATCGCGAGGCCTTCATTGAAATCTATGAGGCCACGCCTGAGCAGCGGCTGGTCACGAGCATCGAGGTCCTGTCACCCTCCAACAAACGCCTGCGTACGCCCGGCTATGACCTTTACCTTCGCAAGCGGCAGAGCCTGCTGCTGGGAGATGCAAACCTGGTGGAGATTGATCTGCTCCGTGGCGGCAGCCGCATGCCCATGCTTGATCCGTGGCCCGACAGTCCATACACGGTCTTGGTTGCCCGGGCCAAGAAATTCGAGTTTTGTCGGGTCTGGCCGGTCCACTTCCAGATACCGGCGCCCTCGGTTCCCATTCCCTTGGCGAAGCCCGATCCGGACATCCACGTTGATCTTCAGCCGATGATCGACGCCATCTACCGGCGCTCTCGCTATGAGCGGAGCATCGACTACAGCAAGCCGTTGAGCCCGCCGCTCGAGCCCGCCGAAGAACTCTGGCTGGAGAACCGGTTACGAACACGGAAACGCTAGCGATAAGGAACTGTCCGGAAATAACTCCCTGTCCACGAGCTCTTGGAACGTGTCTTGGCCCCGGAAGAGGCTGTAGTCAGTTGCTAGCGGCGCAAGTTGATGAAGACCTACTTCGATCCGGTCGTGCTCGGCGGAGGATTCGTCGGCTCGTGCTTCGATAGCAGGAACGCCAGCAGCCGGTTGAAGTCATCCTCGGTGATCTGGTCGACCAGGTTGGCAGGCATTGGCGACAAGGGGGCCGTCGTGCGCTCCTCAATTGTTGATTTGGGAACGCGGACCTCTTTGCCCTGCGCATCGGCCATGATCAGGACCTCACCCTCTTCACGCAGGAGCAAGCCCGAGACGATTTGGCCGCTCGTGAGGGCGAGATTCGTGACGCGAAAGGTCTGGTCGACGTTACGGTTTGGGTCGAGGATGTCTTCCAGAAGCCGGTCGACGCCTCGGCTACCGATGCCGTCGAGCTGAGGTCCGACCTTGGCTCCCTTTCCACCGAGTTGATGACAGATCGCGCATTGCTTGTCGAACACCTTGGCTCCTTCCGCGGCGACGGGCTTTGCGCGTTGAAATCCATCGCGACGACGGCCAAACAGGGCGTTTAGCTTCTGATCCGCGGGGGCGAGTCCTTTGAGCAGCGAGGCGATCCGATCGGAAACACCTCGGTACGCCTGAGCTTTCCAGAATGATCGTCACGCTTCGTTCCTGGAGCAAACGACCGGATGCTTTGCCTGCGGCGATCGCTTCGAGAAGCGCTTCCGCGCCTGCGCGGCGGCGTACCAGAGCAGCGGCAATCGCCGACTGAAGTCGCTCGGGAGCAATCGGCAAGTTCTTCAGCAGGGCGGACTTGGCTTCGGGGCGGTCGAGGTTGCCGAGCAGGTTGGCGGCCCACTCACCGCATCAGGATTGGCGCCGAGGCATCCCCGAGCACGTCCGCTATCGTGTTCAGATTCGCCCGCGGGTCGATCACCGTGAGGGCTCCCATCGCGCGCATCCGAGGTTGATCGGAAAGGTCGTGACGCTGAATCACCTTCTTGAGAGCCGGTTGCATCTCCTTGAACTGGAAGTCGCGAACGACATCGATGCCGAGCGTGACATCGCCGGCTTGGGTTGAGCCGAGCAACTGGCTCGCCAAACCGGCCGCGACCCGTCGTGTCGGTTCATCGAGCGCGGCCCCGCGTTCCTGCGCCCCCTGCTGAATCGCCTTCAGGAGTTCGAGGCGTTCCGATGGCCGCCGCTTCTCTGATCCGGCCAGAACGGCCAGCTCTCGAATCGAATCGGGGGCGCCGTAACGAGCGATATGGTGGACGAACCGAAGCAAAGTACCCTGGGGCTCGTCGGACCGCTTGAGGTGGGCCAGCAGGAATGCGGCCGCTTGCAGGCTGTGCACTCCGGTTGCAACATCCGCGATGTCACGGCCGTCACGTTCGGACAGGTTGAGCGTGTCGAGTTTCGACCAGACCTCGGGCGACTCCAACTGATCCCGTAATGCCATGCGGACGACGTGGATCAGATACGTGTCGTCCGGGGCGGTCGATTGTCGAATGGCAAGCAAAGGCCGGATTCCGGCCAAAGCCGGATGGGCGCCGAGGACTTCGGCGGCCGCGCATCGCACGAATGGATCATCGTCCTTGAGGCGAGCGACGGCCAGCGTCGCGGAGCGGACTCGGCAGGTCATGTCGATCAACCAAGGTTTTGAGCGCATGAACGCGCAGTTCGCGGTCGCGGTCGCCGGCGCACGCGATCGAGCATCTCATCATCCAGAGCACTGCGCCGTTCGAGCACCCAGAGCCCATGGACTCGCTGCCGAGGAGCGGTCGAGGGATTCATGATCTTGCGGACAGCCGCGACGGCCGGCTCTCCCCCTCGATCGACAAGCTGGTTGGCCGCCGTGATCCGCACCGCCAGGTTCGGATGGCCGAGATCGGCGACCAACTCGTCGACAGACGACTTGGTCCGATCGATCGTCGAGGGCGCAGGTGCGGGTTTAGGCTTGGCATCCGTGCCGCGATAGACGATCCGCCAGATCCGGCCGCTCGTCCGGTCGCGTCCGGGATGGGTCAGGGGTACTTCATAATGGCCGATGATGCGGTTATAGAAGTCGGCGACGTACAAAGCGCCATCCGGACCCAGCTCGATATCCACGGGTCGAAACCAGTTGTCCTCGCTCCAGGCGAAGTCAGGCTGTTCGATTCCTTTCGGAGTCGAGCCGTGCCACTCGATCTTGTCTGAATTGATCCGGTTGGTCACGACGTTGCCGACAAAGATCGAGCCGCGGTAGGGTTCGGGGAACTGGTCGGCCGCGTAGTAACTGATTCCGGCGATTCCCGTCGACCCGTGGTCGTGCGTGACCATCTCCGGACCAAAACCCAGGCCGTCATCCGGCTTGCCGAAGCTCGGGATAGTACGCCGCCCGGAGGAGTTGGTAGACCGGTCTGCTGTGGCAATCACACGAGTAAAGATTTCCCAACGGGTCGAACGCGAGCCCAAACGGGTTAACCTGTCCGTGCGTCAAGTATTCGGCGTGCGAGCCATCCGGCCTCATCCGGTAGGTGTTGCCCGAGTTCATGGTGATTGGGCGGTGGTCACTTCCTTGGACTTTCGAGTCGTTGGCGTAGCCGTGGCAAGCGTAGATCCAACCGTCGAAGCCCCACGTAAAAGCGTTGGTCATGCCGTGAGTATCGCGATTGCCGATGACTCCGTAGAGCACCTCGCGGGAGTCGGCATGCCCGTCGCCATTCACGTCCCGCATCAAGTAGATGTTGGGGATGTTATGGACGATCACCGCTTGGGCCGCCGGCAGCGGCAGCAGGCCGATCGGGATGTTCAAGCCGTCGGCGAACGTCTCGATCTTGCCGGCTCGCCCATTGGCGTGAAAATCCGAGAGAATCTTGACCGAGTCGCGCGGCTTGGTGCCCTTTGCCGCGGGGTAGGGATACTCGACAGTGTCGGTCACCCAGAGCCGGCCACGGTCATCGAAGGACAGGTTGAGCGGCTTGTGGATGGCTGGCTCCGACGCGACGAGCTGGATCTCGAAGCCCGGTGGCAAATGGATGGCCTTGCGCTCGTCTTCCGGCGAGCGCGGTGGAAACGACGAGACGTTCTCGACAGGAGCGGGATTCTGGGCGCTGACGACAGCCGGCAAAACCCACGTGACCATAGTGATGAAAAACCAGTAGCCGGCAAGGCGCTCAAAGTGCATTGCAAATCTCCAGAATTGTCAGTTGTCAGTTGTCCTTTGTCAGTTGTCAGTTGTGCCTGTGTTGCGATGGTGCCAGAGCCTCCTCATATCTCCGGCTGACATCAGCCTTTGCGCGGTCGTCCCGCCTGTTTCCCAGGCAAAGCCACAACTGACCACTGACCACTGACCACTGACAAAGGACAACTGACAAAGGACAACTGACAAAGGACAACTCAGCGTCGATCCCGGGCAAAAGGGTTCTCTCGCTCGGAATCGATCCAGGCGAACAAGGTGAGGGTATTTCCGACCGGATCTTGAAGCCTGACCTCCCGATAACCTTCCTTCTTATTGTCGAGCGGGACACTGACCTCGACTCCGCGCTCGATGAGCCTGAGCCGTTCGGCATCCAGGTCGCGCACCTGAAAAACGAGGCGGACCTTGCTGCGCTCTCCGTCGGCGCGAGCGGTTTTGGTCCCTTGCAGGCCCAGCCGGCCATTGCCGGCCGCCAAGAAAGCGAACTCATGCTCGGCATCGAGGAGAACCGGAACCAAACCCAATGTGTCCGTATACCACCGCACGATCGTCGACCAGTTAGTGATCTTCACCACGGTCATGAACAGGTCGAGACCGCTGGAATCAGTCGGCGCAACAGCCGTGGGCTTTGTAAGTTCCGCCATTAGTTCGCCCGACTGCGACACTCCGAATGAAAGAACGCACGATATTCATTTTGACAGGTCAAGCTTGCGAACGCGAGAGGAAGCTGGCGGATACTCGCCGTGAAGACCACCTGTTGTAGAAGAGACAAGGGCAGGAAGCCGATTTTCAGGACTCAAACCTGCTGAGGCCGCAACTGCTCGACCAACCGATAGAAGCGTGTGCCAAGCTGACTCGGCCAGCGTTCCCCCGGCTTGCGATCGAGAAGCCGAGACCTCTGAATTGCCGTTTCAACGCTGCGAATGAAATGGTCAATATGCTTTCTTTTTGATGACATGTGGGAAGCGACTTCTTTCTTGAGAAAACCATTCGCATTCTTCAGCAATGCGTTCAGACGCTCCTCAGATTGACTGGGCACGTCTTCGAAGTGCAACAAGAGCCACAATTCAAAGCAGGGGTTGCTGACAGCGAGAAGGTATCCTTTTTGCTTGCAACGTCTGAGCGACCGCGCTCATCGTTCGAGCCTTCCAGGATTGTGAGTCCCGATCGAAAACGAGCCAGAGCTTGATCTCCGTCGCGAAGCTGATATTCAGCAGAAAATTCGTCGAGACTCTTGCAATACTGCATCGGGAGAACTGCGCGTTGGGTCGTTTCGGGTTAGGACTTCGATATGAACTCGGGAATTGTGCCAGCTCGCTTTGAGCCCCTCGAAATACATCGGTTCAGTCACAGCCGCCTTCCGAGGCGATGACGAACAAGGTGGCATCACGCAAGCCACTCCGTCGGACAAAATCTCTACGCTCCCTTCCCATCCCCCTCCCCCAACCACGAGAAATCGCGGATCACGGGGACGCCGCCGAATCGTCCCTGAAGATAGTCTTGCTGCAAATCGGTGCCGCCGCCGGCATTCTTGAACTCTTCGAGGGCGACCAGCCTGGAGGATTGGTCGGTGCCTTTCTCGACGAACCAAACTTCATCGGGACGAAGGAAAGGTTGATTGAGTAGGGTTGTATCATGGGTGGTGACAATGAGTTGACTGCCGAGTCCCAACGAGTATTTCAAGAAGTTACGCCAGGTAAGAATGAAGAATCTCTGGGTGCAAGCTCCGATCGAGTTCGTCGATCACACACGTGAACTCACGGGTCGTCAGGCCCATCATGACCGGTGCCAGATGCATCAATCGTCGAGTTCCATCGGACTCCTCATCCATCCCGAAGATCGCCTGTGCTTTGCTCCCGTTCCGGCGATGGTGACGGGCCACGAGTAACCAGGCCCTCAGTTTGCCGTGGTCATCTCGATCGAACAGCAGTTGTTCCCCCTGAGGTCCCGCCAACTGGGCAATTCCGTCTCGATCGACCTGACTGCCTATCGACTTGTTTAGTTTGAGGTGGAATTTCGAGCTTGTTGTGATCGACCAGCATGAGATCGATTTCTTCGATACCCGTGTCAAAGCAATTGAGATACCGGGCGAGCTCCTTCTTGAGTTGCTGGCTCTCTCGGACACGCGAAGGGGAGGTTCATGTGCCTGGAGTCGGGGAAAATCAGTCCTAGGTGATTCTTGAACCAAGACAGAATGTCGAGCAAATCGCGGGCTGCACTGACATGATCTCGCAGGTTGCGCTTTCCACACTCGGTCAAGAAAAGGCGGTTAGGCAAAGTGCCCTTGGCAGTGAACTCAAGAAATTGCTTCTCGACATCGCTTTGATAGATCAGGTCGCCCAGTTCGATCCCAGCTTGCGAACGCGAGAAGATTCGCCGTTCGAGTTTCTTGTCTACCTCATAAAGCCATTCTTCGACCACGCGTTCTCTCGATACCGAGAAACCGTATGCGAAGTAGTGCTCGTGCAACTTGATCTCAAATTCGAAGCGGCTAGGCTTCTTATAGCGAGTAAGGGTCGAGCTTGAATGGCAGGAAAGTCAATTTCTCCTCAGACTGCGGCTGGATACAGAATGAGGTCCCTCGCGATCGACATGGCCTTCACGAGATTCGACTTCCCAGAGGCATTTGCACCGTAGATGATGGCCAGCTTCAATAGAGCAATGCCATCGGAAGTACTTGGCCAGATGACGTCGTCGGGATTGCGATGCTCTTGCGCCGATGCAACCATCGAAAGTTCGACGCGCTCGCGAAAGGACAGGAGGTTTTCTACGCTAAATCGAACAAGCATGGCGAGTTCTTCGGTTACGGGAATTGATCGACGCCACCAATGATACCGAATTCCGCTTGGAAAGGCGTGGCCGTTCAGGCGGTTACCATGCCACTTGCCGTTGACCAGAGTCACCAGATCACTACAATTTGGCTCAAGTTCGCCAGAAGTGAAGAATCGAGAACAAGTAAGGGGAACAATGGCCGACGAGCCGCGTGAGAGTCTGGAAGCCGTGCGACTGGAGAAGCTCCATCGGATCAAGGCTATGGGGCTAGATCCCTGGGGCCAACGGTTCGACGGCCACCAAGCCATCGCCGTTGTGCGCGGCGCTGCCGGTGCCCGCGCCGATCGAAGGCACCGCCGACCAACCCGGCCCAACCGTGCGGGTCGCCGGGCGAATCGTGCTGCGGCGCGTTCAGGGCAAGGTGGTTTTCCTCCAGTTACGCGATTGGACCGATCGGATCCAGATCTTCATCGGCAAGAAACAAGTCGGCGATGCGGCCTGGAGCCTCGCCGAACAATTCGATTTCGGCGATTTGATCTGCGTCGATGGCCGGCTCGGTTTCACCAAGACGGGCGAATTGACGGTATTCGCCGAGCAACTGACGTTTCTCGCCAAGAGCCTGCTTCCCCCTCCCGAGAAGTGGCACGGCCTGACCGATCTCGAGCAGCGCTATCGGCAGCGATACGTCGACCTTTTCAGCAATCCGGATTCGTTGGGTGTCTTTCTGGGTCGTTCGAAGATCATCGCCTCGTTTCGTAAAACCTTTGCTGAAAAGGGTTTCGTCGAGGTCGAAACGCCCACGATGCAATCCATCGCCGGCGGTGCGGCTGCTCGACCGTTCGTCACTCATCACAATGCGCTCGACATCGATCTGTTCTTGCGGATCGCGCCGGAACTTTACTTGAAGCGGCTGCTGGTGGGCGGTATGGAGCGGGTTTTCGAGATTGGGCGTGTCTACCGCAACGAAGGGCTCAGCCCTCGCCATAACCCTGAGTTCACGATGATGGAGACCTATCAGGCCTATGGCGACTATCACTCCATGATGGATCTGACCGAGTCTCTGATCGATAGAGCGATCGAGGCGATCGGTGGCGGGTACGAACGCCCTTGGGGTGAGACGACTGTGGATTTCAAGCCTCCCTGGCCACGGCGAACCTACGCCGAGCTCCTTGCCGAACACGCGGGCATCGATCCCAATGATTTCGACGCGGTCAAGGCCGCCGCCGAGTCAATCGGAATTGCCACCGCGGGCAAGGACCCTGCCGTCGTCGCCAGCGACCTGTTCGAGGCGGTTGTCGAGGACAAGTTGACTGGGCCAGTCTTCGTGATCGATTACCCGGCGGCCATTTGCCCGCTGACCAAGCGCAAGGCCTCGAACCCGGCGGTCGCGGAACGGTTCGAGCTTTACGTCCACGGTATCGAGCTCGCCAACGCTTATACCGAGCTTACCGACCCGCTGCTTCAGGAAGAATTGCTTCGACAACAGCTCTCGGGACTTGCTGAGGAGGATTCGATGGCCAAGATGGACGATGACTTCGTCAGGGCCCTCAAGCACGCGATGCCGCCGGCGGGAGGTCTCGGGATCGGGATCGACCGGCTGTGCATGATCCTCCTGAACCAGCCCAGCGTTCGCGATGTGATCTTGTTTCCACTCATGCGGCCGCAAGCTCCGGGAGCGACAACGTGACCTGACCGGCGCGGCGCAGCGTCGATTCGCTACTTTACCGACAACCCACGGAAGGAGTCGTCGACGTGTATAAGTATCTGCTTTGCTGGCGTTACCTCAGAACGCGTTACATCGCGCTGGCGAGTGTCGGCAGCGTGATGCTCGGCGTCGCAACCATGATCGTGGTCAACTCGGTGATGGCCGGGTTCGCCGAAAAGATGTGCGACAGGCTCCACGGGGTGCTCGCCGACGTTGTGGTCGAGTCGTATTCACTCAACGGCTTCTACAACTCAAAAGAGGTGATGCAGCGGGTCATGGACGTCGCCGGCGATGATATCATCGCGATGGCACCGACCATGGAAACTCCGGGCATCCTGCACTTTCGGGTCGGGGGCGAAGTGATTACCAAGCCGGTGCAGCTTATCGGAGTCGAACCCGCGGAGCGGGCCAAGACCGGCGATTTCGCCGAGTTCCTGTTTGACGACCATTCGAATCGGATCCCGCCATCCTTCGACGTTCCCGAGCAACTCCAGTGAAAACGCCGGCCGGTGAACTATTGAAGAGCATGGAAGGCGAGCCGGAAGACACGATCGACAAAGATGCATCAAGGACGAGCTAGAACTGCAAATGCGAGAGCAGGCTCCCGACCAGGGCGCGATCATCGGCTATGCGATGGCAACCCACCATTTCGCGAAGGAAAAGGGGGACGTCTACATCGCGCCCACGGGGACCAAGGTCGGTCTGCTCTTTCCCAAAGCCGGGCAGAATCGCTCGGAGGGGGGCTACGACACCTTCACGGTTGTCGGCTATTTCAAGAGCGGCATGAGCGAATATGACTCGACTCACGTGTACGTACCGCTCGAACGGCTACAAAAAATGCGGTCGCTGATCGACCTCAATGGTCGAGGAGCGGTCAACGCGATCCAAATCAAGGTCAAGCCTAATGTCCGGATCGACATGATGGCGGAAAAGCTACAGCTTGCACTCGATAAACTGAAGCCGATGTTCTTCCGCGTCTCAACCTGGGAACAGAAGCAAGGGCCGCTGCTCGGCGCGGTCGCGATCGAGCAGAGCATTCTCAACATCCTCCTGTTCTTCATTATCGCCGTGGCCGGGTTCGGCATCCTGGCGATCTTCTCGATGATCGTCGTGGAGAAGACACGGGACATCGGCGTCATGAAGGCGCTCGGGGCCTCGACCTCCGGCATCCGCGGCATTTTTCTCGGCTATGGGTTGCTGCTCGGTGCGGTAGGGAGCGGTGTGGGGATGGCCATCGGACTCGTGTTTGTTCATTACATCAATGAAATCGAACGAGCCTTGAGTCAGGTGACACACCGCAGAGTGTTCGATGATACGATTTATTATTTCGACAAGATCCCGACCGCCGTCGAGCCGTTCACCGTGTTCTGGATCGTGCTGGGCGCCCTGCTGATCGCGGTCGGCGCCAGCGTCTGGCCAGCCCAGCGAGCGGCCCACCTGCACCCCGTTCGGGCTCTCCGGTATGAGTGAGAATTCACCGGTCAAACAGCGACAAACCGCAACCGTTTCGGATCGATCAATCACACACCATCCAATCCAGGGAAGGCGATGATGATGTCCGGTTATCTCTCGGCTCATGAACTGAACAAGAGCTACTGGAAAGGCAAGAACGAAGTTCCGGTGCTGCGCGGGGTCGATCTGGAAGTCGAACGCGGCGAACTGCTCGCGGTGGTCGGCGCCAGCGGATCCGGCAAGAGCACGCTGTTGCACTTGCTGGGACTGCTCGACGCACCTGACGGCGGCAGAGTCGTCCTCGAAGGCGTTCGAATCGACGACCGCCCGGACCGGAGCCGCGACCTGCTTCGCAACCGCACGTTCGGCTTCATCTTCCAGTTCTATCATTTGCTTCCGGAGCTGACCGCGCTCGAGAATGTCATGATGCCTCAGTTGATCCGGCACGGTCTCTGGTCGTACTGGAAGGCGCGCGGCCGGCTCAAGCAGGAGGGGGAGGAGCTTCTCCGAGCGGGTTGGTCTGGGGCATCGCCTCAGCCATCTCCCGTCGGAGCTTTCCGGTGGCGAGATGCAGCGCGCTGCGATCGCCCGGGCCCTGGCGGGCCATCCATCGGTGCTTCTGGCCGACGAGCCGACGGGCAATCTCGACGCCGGCAGCGGCCAGGGAGTGATCGACCTGCTGCGCGACTTGAACCGCGAGCAAGGTCTTACTATGATTTTAGTGACACACGATCAGAGTATTGCCCAGCAAGCCGACCGGGTCGTTCGGCTCGTCGAAGGGCGAATCGAAGAATGGTCGCCTGCGCTGGCCGCTGATTCTGGCAAGCAACGCGGGCCCGGTACCGACGACCGCCGCACACGAGCGGGAGGATTGCACAGAATGGGCCCCAAGATTTACATCGGCGGCAAGCTTTTCGACAAGGCGGACGCCAAGATCAGCGTCTTCGACCATGGCCTGCTCTACGGAGACGGCGTGTTCGAGGGGATCCGCGCCTACTCCGGTCGGGTGTTCCGCCTCAAGCAGCACGTCGAACGGCTATATGAGTCAGCACGAGGGATCCATCTCCAGATCCCCATGAAACCGGACGAGATGGCCGCCGCGATCCGCGAGACGCTTGCTCTCAACAAGCTCTCGGATGCCTACATCCGCGTCGTCGTCACACGTGGCGCCGGCAGCCTGGGCCTTGACCCGCGCAAAACAACCGACCCGCAAATCATCATCATCACCGACCACATCAGCCTCTATCCCGAAGAGCTTTACGAGCACGGATTGAAGATCATCACCGCTGCCACCACCAGAAATCACCCCAACGCCGTCAATCCGCGCATCAAGTCACTCAATTACCTCAACAACATCCTGGCGAAGATGGAGGGGACTCAGGCCGGCTGCATGGAAGCCTTGATGCTCAACCACAAGGGCGAAGTCGCCGAGTGCACGGGCGATAACATCTTCGTTGTCAAGCACGGCCGGATTCACACGCCGTCGATCGATTCGGGGATCCTCGAAGGAATCACGCGAGGCGCAGTCATCGAACTGGCCCAATCGGCGGGCTACATCGTGGTGGAACGGACGATGGACCGTCTCGACGTGTTCAACGCCGACGAGTGCTTCCTCACGGGTACCGCCGCCGAGCTGATCCCGGTCGTTGAGTGCGATAGTCGAGTGATCGGCGCGGGCCGGCCCGGTCCGATCACTCGCGAGCTGCGCCGCTTGTTCCAAACTTTGGTGCGTGAGGAGCGTTGAACGAGGACCGTCCATTGATTGAGATCAAGTCCATCCTCGCCCCCACGGATTTCAGCGAACATTCCGAGAAGGCGCTCCGCTATGCTTGCCAGCTCGCCGAGCGGGTGGGCTCGGAGTTGCGCTTGCTCCACGTTCTATCCGAGATCCTTCCTGCGGGTCCTGACCCGCTCATGATGCCCGTGATGCCCACCGAGTACTACACCGAAAGCGAAGACAAGGCCCGCCAGACCCTCGACCGGCTGCTTGATCCCACGTGGGGTCGACCAGCTCGGGTGGTCACCGAGGTCCAGTGGGGGAGCCCGGTTGAGACGATTGTCGACTATGCGCTGGACAACAAAGTCGATCTGATCGTGATCGCCACCCACGGACGAACTGGCTTGAGCCACGTTCTCCTGGGTTCAGTCGCGGAACGAATCGTCCGGGAGGCACCCTGTCCTGTCCTGACCATCCGCGATCGCGTCCGGGCTGGGGCAGCCGCGGCCCATCAGTCGTGATCGGCCAGGATCGGCGCTTGCAGAAAAGCCTTTCAGGAGGTCTTCCGTGGCCGATCCGAATCCCACGCGACGCTTGATCTATCGGGGATTGAAAATCGATCTCGCTCTGCAGCGAGTCGCACTCCGGGACGGGACCACCGCCGAGCCGCGAAGTCATCATCCATCGTGGGGCGGTCGTGCTCGTGCCCATGGTTGACGACCACCACGTCTGTCTGATTCGGAACCATCGTTATTCGGTTGGCAAGACGCTGCTCGAAGTGCCCGCTGGAACGATCGATGCGGGAGAAACGCCCGGACCAGACCGCCGCCCGAGAGCTGGTCGAAGAGACCGGTTATCGTGCCCGCCGGATCCGTGCGATTCGCGAGTGGTATGTGTCGCCGGGGGTTTTGACCGAGCGCATGTACCTTTTCCTCTGCGAAGACCTCGAGTCCGGGCCTACCGAACATCAAGCCGACGAGCAGCTCGAGAACGTCATCGTCTCGTGGGAGGAGGCCCTCGCCATGGTCGACGACGGGCGAATTGAGGATGCCAAGACCATGCTTTCTCTCACGGTCTGTGAACGGCTGAGGCGCGGGCGTCATCCCTCGCTATGAGGTCGCGAAAATCCGCGAATCGATCGACCTGTTTGGACCCTGCACGCCCTCATGACGGGCCGCTGCCTACCAATTCGAGGTCAACTTGTCCAACGGCCGTCGTATCCTTTTCCTGGACGACAACCCAGTTCGAGCAGTCGAATTCCTGACGTGATAATCCCGACGCAGTCTGGGTCGAGACGGTCGCCGATTGCGTCCGAGCACTTCACGAACCCTGGGATGAGGTTCACCTCGACCATGACCTGGGAGGCGAACACTTCGTCGACCACGACCGCGAAGACTGCGGCATGGCCGTCGTCCGCTGGATCTGTGAGGAACCGCGCGCCCATCTGCGGTCCACACGTTTCATCATCCACACTCACAATCCCGGCGCGGCGCTCGCCATGAGGTTCCAGCTCGAGGCGATGGGCTATTCCGTCCATGAGCAGCGTTTCGGGGCTTCGCCGGCGCCCTCACAGGGTCGCCGACCCGCATGGCTCTCACGCCTTGTGAGTTTCCTGACACGCATCGCGACTCGTTGAGTCGCTTCCTGTCCCGTCGAACGAAGAAGTCATCCTGAGAGCCTTCTGGCTGGAGGGGACTGCGCATTGTCGCGCAAAACGCCAATATTACGCAAGTCGCTCAGTTTTGGCGCGATTATTGCTCCCTTTCATTTTCTGAAACGATGAAAACAGAAAAAATGGGCTGAATTGGCAAAGAGAACTCGTTGCGGTAGAATAGAGCGACACTTGGAGGTTTCCGGGTCAAAGGAATTACTTCGATTGTTCGATTTCACGCGATAATTATCTATTTACCGGACATGATTTTTTTTCTTATCAGTAATCCACGCTGCACCTTGGGGTCTTTCCGTCACCGATCGGATTCTATGTGACGCAGAAACCGAAGTGCCGCTCCAAACGAGTCACCGCAGGCGAGTTCCATGACTGAAAATCATCATCATTCCCCAGCACCGACGATTACTCCACAGTTGAGAGAGGATGTCTGGGAAATGCTCGCCGTGCTCAAGCGCGGCTGGAAGTTGGTTCTCCTAAGTATCCTCATTTGCATGACCTGCATGACGCTCTATCTATTCCAAGCGAAGCGCGTCTACCAGGCAACGTGCCGGCTTCTCGTCTTGCAGCAAGGTGGCCGGCCGCTCAATGTTGCGAGTAACGATCCCTCTCGATCGGTGGAAGCTTACGACGATTACATCCCGACCCATTCGCTACTGATTAGTAGTCCGCTCGTGGTTCAGCCCGCGATCGATGCGGTAGGCCTGGAGAATCTCCCGACATTGATTCAGGCCGAGAAAGATGGGACCCGCGCCATCGATGAAGCAATCCTCAACCTGAGGGTCACACGGCCCGACCGTCAGGCAAAAATCCTCAAAGTTGATCACTGGGCCGGATCACGCACGGAAGCCGTGACTCTGCTCAAAGCCATTACCGAAAGCTATCGAAATACGCTCGAAGAAATGTATTTGAAGAAAAGCAACGAGACAATCGCGCTGATCAGCAAGGCCAAGGACGATTTGAGCCAAGAGCTGAAGGATATGGAGGCGAGGTATCTCGAGTATCGTCGTAAAGCCCCTTACGTCGTCGGCGACGAGTCTGGACGATCGCTCATGGCACAGCGGCTTGAGCGTTCGAGCCTCGCTCTCAAGGATATCGAGGACAATGGCCGCCGGCTCAAGTTTCAACTCCAGCTTGGCAAGAAGCTCGCTCATGAGGGCATGGAAATGTGGGCCGTCGCCCACGCCATCAACCAGTTGGGAGGCGACTCGACGAGCTTGAACTCCGCGATCAACTCAGGCATGGCCTTTTCCGGAATGTCGGACTATGTAAGGCAGCTCACCGCCGAGCAGCAGCAACTGGCCGAACGATTCGGCCCAGACAACACGAAGGCGCAGGCGATTCAGGATCAAATCGCCCGAATCCAGGAGCGGACGCGAGACGCCGCGGGCGCCTCGGACAGGCCGAGGTCAGAGACTTGTTGACGTCAATTTCGGAGAGCCTGACGGCGGTCGAAGCGCTCCATCAGAACGCGGTCGAGGATTTCGCCAAGGAACGGTCCGATGCGAAACAAATCGAGATCGATATGCTCACGGGGTCGAACCTCAACGTTCAGGTGGAACGCCACCGCGCGCTCTTCAATACCGTCCTTGACCAGCTCAAGCAAGCTCAGTTTGTGAGTGACGTCACAAGCATCACGTCGATGGCTGTGGAACCCCCTTACGCGCTACGCAAGCCGACTTCTCCCAAGATTGTCTCATTGCTGGCGGCGGCGTTTCTGCTGGGAACGATCCTCGGCATCGGTGCGGTGTTCATCGTCGATCGGATGGATCAACGGATTCACTCGGTCAAAGATCTTCGTTCGATACTGGGAATGCCGGTGCTCGGGCAAATCAGCCGCATTCGGCTCGAACAAATTGGCGATCTTGAAGAAGTCGGCTTGCTCTGCGATTCCCAGCCTCGGTCGCTCATGGCCGAAGCGTATCGCTCGATCCGAACGAATATCGACTTCTTGCGTCGAAACCGTCGAATCCAGGTGATCCTGCTCACAAGCCCGCATTCCGGCGATGGCAAGAGTATCTCGGCAAGCAATTTCGCCATCAGTCTGGCGCAGACGGGTCGGAAGGTCCTGCTGATTGATGGAGACTCTCGCAAGCCGTCTCAGCATCAGATCCACCATCTTCCCAATACACTCGGGATGACCGACGTTCTGACGGAGCGGTTAGACGTTGCGGATGTGATCAAGAAAACCACCGTTGCAACTCTCGACCTCATCACGGCAGGTCATCCAGAACCAAATCCCGCGGAGCTTTTGACCTCGACCCGGCTGAATGAAATTATCGAGAAGTTGCGAAACTCATACGACTTCGTTGTCGTTGATTCGCCACCCATCCTGGCTGTCACAGATCCTGCCATTCTGAGCACGGTCACTGACGGCGTGATTCTCATTGTTCGTGCCAACACGCTTCGCCATCGCGACGCCGAAGAGACCCTGGAACGAATTAACAGCCTGGGGGCAAGCGTACTCGGAATGATTGTGAACGCGATCACCCAAGAAGAGTCCGGCTATGGCTATGGCTATGGAAACGTAACTCCCGAACGCAACGGCGCCTCGTATGCCAACGGTCGAAGCCCCGTGCCGAATGAAGTAGACCGGTTCAATACTTCATCGAATCACTCGAATCATGTGGCGAATGGACAGGCACGCTCAACGCTCGATGACTCCGCTAGCGAGCCGGCATAATGGATGGGCCCGTCTTTCCGCGAATCTGCACAGATCGAACCCGTCGTGGAGAATGCACCGTGTGCCGCAACTTTCTCATCGTTGTCGTTTCGCTGGCCGCGCTCTTCCTGGGAACACGCAATCGAAATCTTCTCGCGCATCCTCCCACGAACGAGAATCGCCGCGACGTCGTGGTCCTTCACCATTGTGATATCGATTACGAGCAATCGACAATCGTGAGCGGTCATAGTGGTAGCGTCATGGCGTTACCACTGCAAGACTGCCTGGTCCGACTTGGCGATTGCGTCAAGGCGGGGCAAGTCCTCGGGCGACTTGCAGACCGAGAGCTGCGAGTCCAGCTCGCGCTCCGCAAGGCCGAGGCCGATAGCGACATCGAAGTCCGGCTAGCCGAGTCGAGACGGGATGAGCTGAAGCAGAAGGTCAAGCGGGTCGAACTGCTACGGAACCAGGTGCGGGGTTATACCAGTGAAGAAGAATACGACTTGGTTCACATTCAGCTCCAGACGGCCCAGCTCGTGATCGAGGAAGCGAAGTATAACCGAAAGATTGCTCAGATGCAGTGTTTGGAGATGGAGGCCCAAATCAAGAATCGAGAGATTGTCGCGCCCCACGATGGAATCATCGTTGAAGTCTATAAGAAAATCGGCGAAACGGTAATTGCCGGCCAACCCGTTTTTCAGATTGTCGAACCCGATCGACTGCGAGTCACCGCGTTCTCGAATCTGAGCGATTACGCTCGGATCTATCCGGGTCAGCGGATCGAAATCTCGCCCGAAACCGACGCGCTCGGTCCCGACGTTCTCAAACGCAAATTTGAGGGCAAGATCCTCTTCGTCGATAAGCGAATCGACGCTAAGTCGCAGACCTGTCGCATCGTCGCCGAAGTCGATAACCGAGACCGAACTTTGGCCGCCGGTCTTGAAGCCCGCATGATGGTGTACGCCACGAAGACCATGTCTACCTCGTCATCTCGAACAATTCCACTGACCCAACCGCCGAGTAGCCGTCCAGAATCACTGTCCAGTCGAGCAATTTCTACGCCCTGATGTTCACCTCCGAATGACTTAATGTCTGGCCGTCTTCTGTTTTTCAATCCAAGCCTATTACTACGCTAGTCTGTTACTATGCCATTACAGTGTGTTCATTATGGACATACGTTTACAGTTTTGAGTAATAGATAGGTTGATCTCGCATTGCATGCCGACTCGGGTCGATCACGACCATGGCATCATATTTGCGAATCATTGGGACCCGTTAAACGAACATGCATCCGTGATCGTCGACATGGTAAAAACCTCGTATTCCTGGAAGCGTCGCTCCAAGCTTTGGAGCAGCAGCAATCGAGCTAGGACCTTGAGCTAGAACAGACCCATGACATCCCTCAATAGAGCCCTAGGGGCTGGCGTTCATACCGAGGAAAAATTCCATGAGTTCTCCAGCGCGTACGACGTGTCGAAGCGACTAATCGACATATTTGGCGCGATAATGGCTACTTTATTGCTTTTCCCGTCCTGATCATGGTGGCCGCGGCGATAAAGACCACGTCATCGGGGTCGGTCCTCTTCAAGCAACGTCGACTGGGGCGTCGTGGAGAGGAGTTCTGGTGCTACAAATTTCGGACAATGGTCATCAACGCCGAGGAATTGCTTCAGACAACCGCGAAGCTTCGTGAGCGATTTCGAAGAGAATTATAAACTCAAGGATGATCCGCGTATTACGACCGTGGGCGACTTGGTTACGGAAGACCAGTTTGGATGAGCTACCACAGCTATTCAACATCCTCGGTGGAACGATGAGTTTGATCGGCCCCAGGCCGATCGTTCCTCCCGAACGATCCAAATACTGCGAATACGCTGACAAGCTGTTGTCGGTCAAACCAGGTCTCGGCGGTTATTGGCAAGTTTACGGCCGTAGCGACACGACGTATGAAGAACGGGTCCAGATGGACATGACGTATATCGACCAGCGTTCACTTTATCTCGACCTGAAACTTCTGATGCTTACACTCGTCGTGGCCTGGAAACGACAGGGAGCGTATTAGCGTCTGGTTGGTCGATCGGATTGAGCACGTCCGCAGTACTTAAACGCCTTTAACGGATCACATTCGATGATTACACCTGCTGAGGACCGACGCTTCAGACTTCTCGTCATCAGTCATCTGTTCATTCCCGATGTCTGCGGTGGTGCCTCGATCTTCACCGATATGTGCCACGGCCTCGCTGAGCGCGACATCGATGTGACCGTTCGCTGTGCCTATCCGTATTATCCCGAATGGAAAGATAAGAGCGGCCGCAATGGCCTTCGTGTCGAGCGAGATCTCGAAAAAGGAGTGCACATCGAGCGCTACGGTATGTTCATACCGAAGAACCCGAGATCCACTTGGCAACGGCTCATTTACGAGGGAACGTATTTCCTCTCCCTTTGCCGGTCATTGATGCGTGGTTCTCAGTTCGATGCCGTGATCGTGTTCTGTCCGCTGGCGGGAAGTGTTGCATTTGCCGCACTCAACAAATTGTTTTATCGGAAACCACTCTGGCTCAATGTCCAGGACTTGCCCGCCGATGCCGCGTCGGCAAGCCGGATCGCCGCGGGTAAGCGATCTCAGAAACTGTTTCAGGCCGTTCAACGCTGGCTCTTTAATCGGGCCGACGTCTGGAGTTCGATTTCACCCATCATGGTCGAGCGGCTCGAGCAGCTTCGCAATCGTCAGCAGCCTGTGATGTTCGTGCCGAACTGGCTTCATCAGTCGATCGCGGACCAGATTCAAACGCGTGCCGCCGAAGATCGGCCGGATTCCGGGAGATCCGGTCGGCCTCCTCTATGCGGGCAACATCGGAGCAAAGCAAGGCCTACTACAGTTCTGCGAGATTCTGGGTAGAGACGACGGTCCCTTTCCGATTTCAGATCCATGGCGATGGAGGCGCCGCGTCCGAGGTACGCGAGTGGGTGAGCCGCTCAGGAGATTCTCGGTTCTCGATCGGCCCGGTGCTCGATGAAGCGAAATTCGCAGAGGCATTGCACCAGACTGATCTGTTCGTAATCACGGAGAAACCCCAGAGCGGCGCCTCCTTTTTCCCGAGCAAGACTGTCCCGGGGCTTGCCTCCGGAACACCGATCCTCGCCGTCTCTGATCCTGACAGTCCGCTCGGCCGCGAGATAAGGATTCACAATGTTGGTCCGTGGTTTTCCTGGGATCGATGCTCTGAGATCGCAGATCTCCTGGGAACAATCGAAGCCCGCCAACAGGAGTTTGTGGCCTGGCAGCAGAATGCGATCCATCGTAGCCAATCGTACCTTCGCGAACATTGCCTCGATTTTATCGAGTCGACATTGCACAGAATCGTCGAGTACCGGGTCGGCGTGGAAACGAACGGAGTCCTCGATGCCAGGTCAGCAACCTTTCCGGTGTAGCGCTGAATGGGAGATGCACGATGTCCACATCGCCGTTGATCGAAGATGCAATCGCGACCCTACCGCAACGCCCGCCGATCAATCTCAAGCGGGCGGGCCATGGACAGTTTCGTCGGGTCCGACCTCTGTGGTTTGAATATTTGTGGATGATTTTGGAGCGCATCTTCGTTAACAATTCGTTGCAGCCTTCCACGCGAATCCGGGTGGGCCTGCTTCGACTGTTCGGCGCGAAGATTGGCCGGGAGACGTTAATCCGGAACATCCACGTCAAGTTTCCCTGGAACCTCGAAATCGGAGACCGATGCTGGCTGGGCGAAGGCGTCTGGCTGCACAACCAAGATAAGCTAACCATCGGCGCTGATTCTGTGATCTCGCAGCAATCTTTCATCACCACCGGCTCCCACGATCTGCTGCGAACGATGGATCTCGTAACGCGGCCGGTGCGGATAGGCCGCGGCGTTTGGGTTACATCGCGCTGTATTGTCTTGGCGGGTGTGGAGATCGGCGACAACGCCGTGTTGACACCTGGCAGCGTGGCCAATCGTTCGCTCGAAGGTGCCGGAGTCTACAGCGGAAATCCCGCCAGGTTTCTGAGGCCAAGGTGGGCCGTTGACGGCGCGGCTCCGGAAACGGAAAGTTCGTAACGTACACACTCGGTTTGGTGCGCCTTGTAATGACCATCGACACCGATCCCAAAATGATTCCGGAGTCTCAGGAATCGGGCGACTCCGCTCCAATCGTTGCGCTATCGTGCCGCGCAACTGCTGAAACGACTCCCGTCAGGCGATGTGCTCTCGCTGATCTTCGGTCAAGCGCTCCTGGCCGTCGGTCAACTCGCCGGTGTCCGGTTCCTGACCGAGATAGTCCGCCCCGATACTTACGGGACTGTCAGCATTGTCCTGGGGCTAGTGGTCCTTGGTCGAAGCCAGTTCTCATTACCGTTCGCAATGGCCGCGATGCGGCAGTACGCGGAGGCCGTCAGGCGAGACGACGTTGGCATGCTGAGGCAAGTCGTCAGGCATTGGTTGATTCGATCTCAAGGAGTAGCGGCCGCGTTAGTTTTGCTGGTCGGTGTACCCTACTGTCTCTTCCGATCGATCTCTCTCTGGCTTCCTCTTCTGACTTTCGGGCTGTTCGTTGTTGACGCCGAGATCATGATGGAGGCCGCATTCCTGAACGCCTCCAAACGACATCGTGGCTATTCTTTGTTACGAGGAGCGGAAGCCTGGATTCGACCAATCCTCGCGGTGGCGCTGGTGCATCTCATAAGCCCGTCAGCTCCTGTTGTCCTCGTTGGCTACCTAGTGGGTGGGTTGATGTTGGTCGCCGCGATCAACGTCGCATGCTCGCGTCGTCGGGAGATGAGGAACAGGCCAATCGATCGAGAACTGACTCGGCGAGTCTGGCGATTCTGCTTCCCACTGTTCCCGATTGCGCCCGTTGAGTGGGTCAGTAGCCTGAGCGACCGTTATGTGATCGGCGGTGTGATCGGTCTGGATGCCGCCGGGATTTATGCCGCGTCTTACGGATTGATCAGTCAGCCCTTTCTTATGGCTGGGATCGTTCTCGAAAACTACTATCGGCCGCATTACTATGACGCACTTGCTGACGACGAATGCGACAATGCCCAGCGAATACTCACAATGTGGTTCTTCCTGACCGCGGCCGTTTGCGTATTGGGTTTGATCGCCGTGATCGCGCTCAAGCCGCTGATCGTCTCGATGTTTCTCGCGGCGGCGTATCGATCAGCCGCGAGCTTGTTCTTCCCGATCGCGCTCGGCAATGCCTTCTTCGCGTTGAGCCAAGTGAGCGAGCGGTTCCTCCATGGACAAGAACGGACAGGGCTTTGCCTGGTTAGCCGAGCGATCGGTGCGGTCATGAGTATCGCCGTCGGTGTGCCCATGATTTATCGATATGGAATCCAAGGAGCGGCGTGGGCAGTCCCGATTTACTATGGTTGTCAGCTCGCGAGCGCCATGCTCATCGTTCGCCGGATTGAAATCCTCGCAGTCTACAAACCCATTCACGCGGGACAAGACGCATGATGAATCCGCTTCGCGTCAATAAAGTCTTGATCCATCGACTTGGTAGCCTGGGTGATACGCTGGTGGCATTGCCGGCGTTTCGGCTCGTGCGTGACACCTTTCCGGAGGCAAGAATCACCGTATTGACGAACCACGCGCATTCCGATCATGCCAAGAGCGTGGGAATGACGGCGATTCTGAGCGGTGCGGAACTGGTTGACGACTACCTTTACTACCCGCTCGGACTGAGAGATCCAGGCGAGTTATTTCGACTGAGAAACCGGATCGCTCGTGAACGATTTGACGTCGTTGTCTATCTGTCTACACCGGATTCGACTGCGAGGAAAGTCATCCGCGACTCGCTTTTCTTCCTCTCTTGCGGGATCAGACGTCAGTATGGCTTTCCATTCAGCTCTCGCGCGGCGGCTCAATGCGCATCTCGCTGAGACGGATTTGTATCAGAGCGAGAGCCGATCGTCTTGTTTCAAACATACGGCGACTGGGCCAAGTCGACTTGCGTGACGACCGCTGGTGGGATCTTGGACTGAGCTCGGACGAACATGCGAGGGCAATTGATTATCTCTCAAGCACAATCGAAAACTGCGCATTTTTCGCGTTGAGCGTCGGTACAAAAGCCCAGACTAATGACTGGACACAGCCAAACTGGCTTGCGCTCGATCCGGGCACTCAATGACCGTTATCCCGATCATGGACTCGTGACATTCGGCTCCGCCGACGAGCACGAACGATCAGAGAGCCTGTTGAAGAATTGGCATGGCCGGAAGCTCAATCTTTGTGGGAAGCCCTCACCCCGCGTGAGCGCGGCTATCCTGAAGAAGGCCGATTTGTTTCTCGGTCACGACAGTGGTCCGATGCATCTCGCGGCAAATGTCGGTACTCCGTGCGTGGCGGTCTTTTCCGCGCGAGTTCATCCTGGGATTTGGTATCCGCGCGGGGAAGGTCATCAGGCGATCTATCATAAGACCGAGTGTGCAAACTGCAAGTTATTTGTATGCACCATACAAAACAAGAAATGCATCCTTTCAATTACGATTGATGAAGTCGTTGAGGCTGTAGGGAAAGTGCTATCCGTTGCATCGAGATCGCCGGACTTCTCTCAGTGTGTGTTTGCATTAACGTCGGTTGAGCATTTTGAAAGACATCAATTATGTACGCTTCATCAATACACCCGACACTGGGCGAATGCGGCTCACCGAACTCGGCGTCTTCGATCAAACTGCTCCATGTAATCACCTCGATGGATCCCGTGCATGGTGGTCCGCCCGAGGGCGTCCGGCAGTTGAGTCAGACGCTCCTCAGGGAGGGTCATTCGATCGAGGTCGCCTGTCTCGATCCTCCGGGCCGCTCTCGAATGGACGATTCCGGCTTGAAGATCCATGAGCTTGGGCCAGCCATAGGAAAATACCATTATTCTCGATCCTTCAGCGCCTGGCTTCAGGCGAACGCCGGCCGGTTTGATTGCGTGATCGCGCATGATATCTGGCAGTATCCCTGTCTCGCGACCTGGCGGACACTTCGCCGTTCCGCCGATACCTTACTTCGTTTTCAGTCACGGCATGCTGGATCCGTGGTTCCGTCGAACGTATCCGCTCAAACACGTGAAAAAGGCTTTGTACTGGCGTGCCGGAGGCCATAAGATCTTCCGCGATGCTCGTGGGGTTTTCTTCACGTCGGAGGAGGAAAAGCGTGTAGCCGGGCAGTCGTTTCGACCCTACCAATGCAACGGGGTGACCGTTGGGTTTGGCACGACCGGCGCAAAAGGCGACTCCATCGAGCTGCAACGAGCCTTCATCGACGCTTTTCCGGAACTACGGGGTAAGAAGCTGCTTGCTTTACCTGGGACGGGTCAATCCCAAGAAAGGGCTGGACCTCCTTATTCAAGCGTTTGCAACGACCGTGGCGAGGCATGAACGCTTTCAGCTCGTGATCGCGGGCCCGAACAACGCGGAGTGGAAAGCGATTCTCGAGAATCAGGCAACCGGCCTAGGGATTGCGACAAGAATTACCTGGACCGGCCTGTTGACCTATCGAACAAAAATGGGGAGCATTTTATGCGTCGGACGTGTTCTGTCTCCCATCGCATCAGGAGAACTTCGCGCTGGGCGTAACCGAGGCGCTGGCTTGCGGCCTTCCCGTTCTCATCTCCAACAAGGTGAATATCTGGCGCGAGATCGATTCAGATTGTGCCGGCTTCATCGGCAATGACGATCTTTCCGGGACCGTGCAATGCTTGGAGCGATGGCTATGTCTGTCCATCGATCAACAGGATGCGATGCGACATCGCGCCCAGCGCTGTTTTGACCGCAACTTCAAAATCGAAGCAGCCGCGCACCGCCTTGTTCAGGCATTGCGGGACCATGATGTCGGAAGTCGTCCGTCTTCCATGAATATCGAAGATTCTCCTCAATTGATCAGTCCGGAACTTGTTTCATGAATCAATCGAGCCGGACCATCTCGAGGACGACGACGGGGCACGCCCCCGTGCTTTCCAACGAGCTACTGTCCTTCGTCGTCCTACCTAGCCTATTGATCGGGCTTCAGCTCGTCGTTCACCTGATCAACGGCTCCGACCTTGCCTGTGTCGTGCTCCTCGGCCTTACACTCGGCATCGGGCTTCTTCTCCTCAATGAAGGCGGGCTTTGCGATACGATCAGCCTCATTAGCCTGATATTCATCGCCAAATACGTCGGTATCGCATCCTTCGTGAAAATCTTTCTTGGCCAGTCGCTCGATAGCAACCTCAGTCATCCCCGCGAAGCCTTCTTGATGACGTTCCTGGCTATGATCCAGTTATACGCCGCTTACAAATTGACAGTAGGTATCACTTCAAGACTCATTCTTCTACAAGCGGTGGCGAGCCGGCGATATAACTTGGTGCTTTTTTGGGTCGCGTATCCTCTCGGCATTGTCGTTTTTCTGATCGGGGCATGTATTCCCTCGTATGCGAGCACGGCCGGTGAAGGATTTCAGACGTTCATGCTGCCGATCTTGATCGTGGCTGTAGTGGCCAGGACCGCATATCTCGTGAGCGATCCGAGGGGAAGTCGGGAACTTGATGGGACACTGGTGGTCATGCTTGGCTCGGGTTTTCTTCTGGCGTTTCTCGCCAATCTGAAATTCGTCGCGGTCATCATGATCATGGCGTACGCGGTCACCATCGTCGTTCGGAAGAGGTCGGTCTCCTTGAAGCTGGTTCTACTCGGTGGTGTCGGACTCGCTGTCGCAGTGGTCGTCATATTTCCCTTGATCAACCTCATGCGAAGCGCGAATCAAGGTCGGTTCGGGGGACGATCGATGAAAGAGCGGACGATCGTCGAAAAAATCGAATCGATGCAGGTTTTCTTCGAGACGCAGAGCCTCTGGACGTATCTGGAAAGGTATGAGGATGGCGCTCGGCAGGAGCAGTTCCCACTACCCTTATTTCGGAAACACAGGGAGCTACGGAACGCTACTCGAACGCGTGGGGATGGTTCAACATGCCGACATCATCAAGTCGGGAATTGATAGCAACGGCGAACTCGGCATTTGGCCCGCCGGATGGGCGCTCCAGCATGCGGTGCCCAGGGTGCTGAACGGTGAGAAGACCCAGGATTCTATGTGCGACATCATGTTCGCGCATGCCGGTATTCTTCCAAAGGGCCTCAAGAACGACCTGACCCTCGGTATGGTCGGCGGATCGTACGCGATGTTTGGTTGGTCTGGTGTCGCGACGATTCCATTCTTACTCTTTACCTGTTTTTTTCTTCAACAAAGGGTTTGGGCCGGCAACTCGACCGCGAATTTGTGGGCAATCGTGCTGCTGATGGACTCGTTCAACTCGTTCACCGAGACCGAACCGTCACTTTTCATCGAACACTTGGTCCGCGAGTTTCCACTCCATTTCCTGGCGTTGTATTTCACCCACCTATTGGCATGCGTGGCACTCCGCATTTTTCCTGGGAAGCATGGATTACGCATCGATGTCGACTGAAAGCAGTGCAAGGTTTCGATCTCAGCCTCAATCATCATCATGATCACCGGGAATCTTTGTTCCCGATCGGCCTTCCCTTTAAATGGGTCAATTTCATGGACGCCGTCGAACCTGGCGATCGTGTCAAGACTGTTGTGGAGGAGCCGGCGAGCGAGTCACGCCGGGTGACCCGATTGCTGCTCACCTTCATGGTCCGCTTTTCGCTGTTGTGGCTCCTCGCGTTTTCGGTCTGGAAGAGTCTGCCTTATGTCCGCCCGGCGCGGAAATCATAAACGAGAGCAAACTCGCCATGCTGAGCGGCGGAGAGCTTTATCCGAGGCGGGCGCCGATCCGCGTCGCTGTTTTCGGCAACAGTCGGGTGCTCTCGGGTTTCGTACCCGAGACGTTCGATCGGACGGTCGGACACGGCGTCGCGTCCTACAACCTGGCACTGGCGGGAAACAGCTTTTTTCTCGACGAACTGGAACGCGTGGCCAATAGCGGAAACCCGCCGACGCACGTCCTGCTCCAGTCCGTCTGGGCGTCGGAGCACGGCGACTCGTTCCTCGACGCGATCAAGCAAGACCGGGCGATCATCAAGTGGGCGTTCCCCTTCCGGACGTTACCTCGCGACCTGATGCTTTTCGCCGTCCTGTCGAGGAGCCGAAACGGGATCGTGGCTTACTACCGAAAATCCGCCGCGACCGTCCAGGCGATCGCCAAGGACCGCGGCTACTTCTTCATTGAGTCCCAGAGTCATTTCCCCGGGCATCGGCTCCCCGACGATTACACGTTGCCGACGGACACGCCGTCCTTGGTCAGTCCGCGGCGGGTGACGACCTCGGGACGCGCGTTCGAGCGGATCGAGCAACTCGCGCGCAAGTACAACTTCCAGGTACTCCTGATACCGGACAATTTCCGACGTAACGCCTTCGCCGAGCCCCCTCCCGCGAACAAAGTCGTCGACCAGGCGCTGGCCCCGTTCCCACGCTTTCACCAGATCGGGCCCGATTACATCCTGTTCGAAAACCGCAATTACGCCGACCCCGTCCACCTCAACCCCGAGGGCGCGCCGCTCTATACCGAAATCCTGGCGCGGCTCTTCCGGGACTTTCTCGACCGTCCCCTCGACCAGAGTTGCCCGTGAAATGAAACTGTGATTCGTCGTTGGCGCCCAACGGCGCACCCGCAATACGACTGATCCGCCAGGAAACCTTGATCGGAGCGATCGCTTTTTGGAACGGGAATGACCTGATGTTATTCAATTCGATCCAGTTCCTCGTCTTCTTCGCCGTGTTCTTACCGGTCTATTTCTCCGTCCCCTCCGACCGCCGTTGGTTGCCGATTCTGGTCGCCAGTTATGTCTTCTACATGGCCTGGAACGTCTCACTGTCCGTGCTACTGATGGGGCTCACCGTGACCGCCTTCGGCTCCGCGATCGCGATGGAACGGTCGGCTGCGCCCGAGTTCGCCAAGCCATCCTGACCGCGGCCATCTGCACCGAGCTCGCTCCTTTGTTGATTTTTAAATATACCAATTTTGTGATTAGCACGACCAACGACCTCGGCGCGTTCCTCGGGTGGATGAATTCGCTGCCGTACGTAAGCCTGATCCTGCCAGTCGGGATCTCGTTCCACACGTTCCAGATGATCGGGTACTTGGTCGACGTCCACACGGGGCGAGTGTCCGCGGAACGGCACTTCGGAAGGTTCGCCGGGTTCGTCGTGTTCTTTCCGCAGCTCGTGGCGGGGCCGATCGAACGATCGTACCACATGCTACCGCAGTTCTGGCGGCCGACCCGGCTGGAGTACGTGCGCGTCCGGGACGGCTTGCTTCAGGCGGGTTGGGGGCTCTCGAAAAAGGTCTGCGTCGCCGACCTCGTCGCGCCGTTCGTCGCGGGCGTTTACGCCAGCCCGCGGAATTACAATGGGTCGTACCTTCTCATCGCGACCGTGTTGTTCTCCATCCAGATCTACTGCGACTTCTCGGGCTACACCGACATGGCGCTGGGGATCGCGAAGATTCTCGGTTACGACTTGATGGCCAATTTTCGGCAGCCGTATTTCTCCACGAGCCTGGCCGAGTTCTGGCGCCGCTGGCACATCTCGCTGTCCACCTGGTTTCGCGACTATGTCTACATTCCCCTGGGCGGCAATAGGGTCAGCGGGTTCCGTTGGGTTTTCAACATCATGATCGTTTTCATCCTGAGCGGTGTTTGGCACGGTCCGGCGTGGACGTTCGTGATCTGGGGTGCCCTGCACGGCCTCTGCCTCGTGATCGAATCGAAGCTGCGCCAGACGTCCGCGCAACGCGACGGCGGTAAAGACGCCGAATCCGGGACTCATCGCCCGGCCCTTCGCGCGGACCGGCTGCTCCTGGGCTGGGTGGTGACGAACGTCGTCGTGCTCGTGAGCTGGGTCTTCTTCCGGGCGGAGAGCGTCGGCGACGCGATCTACATCCTCACCCGCCTCCTCGATTTCGGCCGCGTCGAGTACGGGACCTTCAAGATCTTGAACCTCGCGAGCTTCGAGCTGTTATTGGTCGTCTGCCAGATTCTTGTTCTGTTTGTCGTTGATGCCGTCCTGCGGTTCCGCCCCGAACGCGTGATGCGTCTCTGGGAAATCTCGCAAGTCCGGTGGTCCTTGGCGCTGGCGTTGATCTACAACGTGGTCTTCTTCGGGGTGTTCGAGCAGCTCGAATTCATTTACTTTGCCTTCTGACCGCACTTTCTGAGAGCCTATGCATTCCGATTTGCGAACAATTTCGCTCGGCGGCCCTTGCCTGTGGAACCGGTTAGCCAAGAGGGGACATCGACTCAGGGTTGTGTCTTCGTTTCAAGGCGCTTGCGAGCTCGGGCTTCGGTCGCCCGGTCGAGGGCCGTTCGGGGTCCGGACTGGCCTGGGACGACGTGAACGCCGACTGTGGCCTGATTGAACGCCTCCTCGGTGTCGCCCCATCGGATGAGCCAGTCGATATATTCGTCGCGCCAGTGTTCGCGTTTGGGTTCTTCAGCCAGCGCGGCTTCCATCTGCTTGCGGGCCAGGTCTCGTTCGTTGAGTCGCGCCCGGGCTTGGCCCTCGCACCAGATACGTTCCGTTTGGGTTTGTGCGGGATCACTTTCTGCCCGTTTGATCGCCTCTTTGAGGAATTGATCGCGGGCTGGCTTCGATGACGGGTCCGAATAGAGCAGATCGGCGAACCGGATCACTTGGTCTCCATTGATCGGTAAGACCTGGTCGAGGATCTGATCGGGACTCAGCACCGCTCCCGCGACCAAGGCGATGTCGTCGGCTTGGGATGGATCGATTTCGAGTGACTTCCGCCAGCAGCGGGCTGCCAGCTGAAGGTCGCCTACCTGGACGGCCGCTCGTGCTCCGAGCGCCATCACCCGGGCGTCATTGCCGCTCTGCGATAGCGCGCGACGCACGTGGTCGGATGTCGTTTCGCCGGAGACGACCAAGTAATCGAGAATGGCCAGCCAAGCATGCGGAAGCGAACGCACCGGACAACATCGCCGGGCTTCAAGGAAGCTGCGGGCGGCGGGAACCAGGTACAACCAGATAGGGTCTTCCTCGATGAGCTCTTCGATCTCGGCGTCGGACTTCGTCCCGGTATGGACCAAACCGTGTAGCCAGAGCGGGCTGGCGATAATCTCGGCGTCCGACGGGCTCTGCCCATCTTTTACGGCCAACTCCGCGGTGATCTGATGGTACTGGCTGAGGTACATCAGTCCGAGTCGGAGATGCCCGTCAGACCAGTTGGGACGGCGGCTCAGGATCTTTTCGAGTGTAACTTCGAACAATTCCAGTTGGTCGACTGGTCGGCGACCGTAGTTTGCCGTCAACCACTCCTGGCCGGACCGTGGAATGCCGGCCTCGATCAGCGCGATCTCGTCGCGGGTCTGCCGGTAGCCCCACCAGAGCAACGGAAGGCAAAGCACGGCCAACGCGGTCATCGCCAGGAATGCCTTGAGTCCTGCCGCTCTTGCCGATGCTGGATCAGGAGCCATCGCACGCCCGGAGGCGTCGAGGCCAATTCTGCTCAGGTAAGCACAGATGACGAGTCCCGTGATGGCGACCCCGGGGATGTGGAGTGGGAAATCCGCGCACGACTTCACCGCCAGGGCGACCAGGCCAAAAAGGCCGCCCATGACCATGATCCGATCCGCGCCGGTGGGCGCACTCCGGGAGGAGCGCGAGCTGAGCCGTGCGATGCTCGCGAACGCCAACAGGCCGAGTCCGAATGCGAGGAGGCCGCCTTCGGCAAGGACTTCGAGATAGTCGTTCTCCGCATGAAAGTAGAGGCCCTCGCGTTCGAATTGGTAGAAGGGCACCGCTCCCGCGGGAAAACAGCCCAGGCCGACTCCCCAGACGGGGTTCGCGAGCCAGGCCCGCAGGCTGGCTATCCAAATTTGCGATCGTCCATTGAAGCCGGTCAAGCTCGTATCCCAGATCGTCGACAGGCGTTCGAGAGGTGACGAGGTCCCGATGGCGAACAGCAAGAGCGCCGCGAAAAGAAGGATGACGGCCATCGCGAACCAGACCCGAACCGGTTGACGTCGCAACACCAGCGCCAGCACTGCGCCGGAGATCGCCATCGCCAGAAAGCCGCCCCGCGAGTGCGACGCGAGCACCCCCACCGTGATGAGCCCCGTCGCATACAAAGCCAGGGGCGGGATCCGATGGCCCCCAAGCCGATGGACTTTTTGTCCCGGTCGCGAGGAGACGGAGTAACCACCGCCCATCACGAACGCCAGCGCGAATCCCAAACCGAAGTTCAGATACGCCGCGAGGTGGTGGTACGAGACGAATGGGCCGCCCGTATACCAGGCGTGCTGGATTGGGCTCGGGCGGATTCCATAGATCTTGCCGTTCCACGTCAGCGCCTGGATCAACGCGAACAGCGTCAGCGCAGGCATTGACTGTGACCGCCAGCCCGAACCGCCGAAGCGTGGAGTAACCCCCACCGAGACTCACGATACACTGGAAAAGAACGAATGCTGTGGTGAGCTGGACCGCGGGACGCAGCGTTGCATCCGGATCTTGACTCAAGGTCAGGGCGGGCGGGGCGACCGGCGGAAGGTCGTCGCCACGTACCACCTGTGGCGTCGCGATCGGGATAAGGTCTTTGAGTCGTGCAAACCCCGAAGGGTCGATGCCATTTGTAAACGACCGGGGGGAGCGGCACCGTTTGAAACCAGGCCATGAGCGCAAGGCCGGCGATCGCCAAACCCGGCGCATTGAGCAGGCGTGGCGAGGCTCCGGTTTTGCCAAACGTTAATCGCGGAGAAGACCGCGAGGATGGCGACACAAATACCCAAGCCGAACTCCGCCCAGGCATCGACCGAACCAAACGCCCAGGGCGAAATGCATGCCGTCGCTCCGACGATGATTTCACACCCCAGCTTCAACCGCGAAGTGCCGTCTCTTGAGTCAAGAGAAATCCGCGACGTCATGGCGTTCACTCAACGAAATCGGGAGGTAGCGCCGACTCGTCAGAGCAACGTTACCTCCCTTTGGTTGTTATCGATATCCCGCTTAGCTGGACGGCGTCACCGGTCCAACGAAAGCGGAGATCGCGGCAATCGTTTTCTGATCGGCGACCGCAACCGCCACAAGACGATTGAAGCTCGCCGCGATGCCAGGACCGGACGACCTGAACTCTGACAGGTCACCGATCGCGCCGTCGACGACGGGTTGCGTGGCGTTGAGGTAGGTCAGATTACGAGCAATCGACGCAAAAACGTTCGCTTCCGTGTTCGAAAGGCCATTGATCCGGTTCGGATTCGTAGCGTTATTCAACTCATTGCTGAGCTGGTTGTCTCGCACGATCAGATTATTCGTCGCGGTGATGATCTTGCGCTCGTAGTTCTGGGAATACTTGATTCCCGAGATCAGCCGTTTGACGAATGCGCTTTCCGAACGGAGCAGGGCCGCCGGAGTCGCATTCGACGAATTCGTGCGAACCGCGGCGCTGCCCGCGTGCGACGCGTTCCGCACACGTAGCGCCCGCTCTTCCCGGACCGTTTTCCGATCGACGCGCGCCTGCCTGAGCCGTCGCGGCAAGTCCCATACTGAAAATCATCAGCATGGAGCAAACTTGTACGACGCTTCCCGCAAACCTCATTCGATGCTCCTTACAAGAGTCGGGTTGAAAGGTAAAATGTACCGCACGTAGCTAATAGCATAGACTGTTCCAATCGCAAAAAAAAGTCACTAAATTCCTGATATCCTCTTTTTTTACGTAAACTACGAAATCGACGCGGTCAGCCAGGGTTGTGGATCTATTGCAAAGACCCCCATTTACGCGATTTCGTTTTCTCGATGATATTTGAATTCTCCGGAGCCTGATATTGGCTCGTGAATTGAGACTCGGCATCGAAATCGCAAGCCGAGACGATCCAAACCACCAGGAAATACCATGACGATGAAGGCTCCCGAAACCGTCTATCACGTGGTCGAGGAAGAGTTCGGGCGGAAGCGGATCCTAGTCGTGGGCGACCTGATGCTCGATGCCTATCTTTGGGGAGAGGTCGATCGGATCTCGCCCGAGGCTCCCGTACCCGTTGTCCGGCTCAACCGCCGGAGCGCCACGCCAGGAGGGTCGGGAAACGCCCTTCTCAATCTTGTTGGGCTTGGGATCAGGGCGGTCGCGGCTGGGTTCGTGGGCGACGATCCATCCGGACGCCAACTCTTCCGCCTTCTCGCGGAGGCTGGTGTCTCGACGGATGCAGTCGTCACATTGACCGATCGGCCGACGACGACTAAGACGCGGGTCATCTGCGGCCAGCATCAAATGCTGCGGGTCGATGAGGAGGAGACCAGCCAGATCGATTCCGTGGAGAGCAAACAACTTCTCGATCGGGTCAGGATCGAACTCGACGCCGGGGTAGCCGCCGTAATCCTGTCGGATTACGCCAAAGGAGTTCTGACCGAGGAGATATGCCGTGTCATTATCTCCGAATCACGCCAACGCGGCCTACCGGTGGTGGTTGACCCCAAGGGACGGAGTTTTGCCAAATATGCTGGGGCCACCACAATCACCCCGAATTTTCGCGAGTTTCAATTAGCGACCGGCGTCGAGCACCTCGAGGGGCCCGAATTTCTGACGGCCGCCAGACGGCTTCGTGACGAACTGGGATTGGACTTCCTGGTCATTACCTGTGGCGATAAAGGTATAAAATATCTTGATGGTGATAGCTTGATTCATCATCCGGCGGTCGCTCGCCAGGTCTATGATGTGTCGGGCGCAGGCGATACGGCATTGGCCACACTTACGGCGGCCCTGGTCGCCGGCCTGGATCGGGACGCCGCGGTTCAACTTGCAAACCTCGCCGCTCGCGTAGTTGTGGCCAAGCTCGGCACGACGCCAATCCAGCGAGGCGAATTGCTCGACACAATTCGTTGCGGAAATCTGACAGCGCAGTCCGCCAAGGTCTGTGACCTTGCAACACTCATGCGGCGGCTGGCCGAGTGGCGAATGCAAAACGAACGGATCGTTTTCACCAACGGCTGTTTCGACTTGCTTCACATTGGGCACGTTACCCTTCTCGCCAAGGCCAAGCAGGAGGGCGACCGATTGATCGTCGGTCTGAACACCGACCGGTCCGTGCGAGCGCTCAAGGGTGAAAGCCGACCGATTGTGACCCAGAACGACCGGGCACAGGTCCTCGCGGGGCTCACCAGTGTCGACGCCGTGGTCCTTTTTGATGAGGCCACTCCAATCGATTTGATCGACCACGTCCGGCCTGACGTGTTGGTGAAAGGCGGAGATTACCAGGGGTGTCAGATACCCGGAGCCGACCTGGTTCGATCGCGAGGCGGTGTCGTGTCGATCATCCCGCTCGTTGAAGGGCGTAGCAGTACGCGAATCCTGGCATCCTCCATGATGCGCGGTGCGGAGCGTTGATCAGAACTCGAGCTTGAGGACAGAAACCACTGCCGGACGAACCCCGTGGACCGCTGCGTTCTTCGAGCGCTTTCATTTTCGTTCGTGACTATCGAGTGCTCAGAAGTCTACTAGAGAGGGAGACCACGTGTTGTGAGAATCTGCCTGATTTCAGCGTTCGATTCAATGGCCGCACGCATCTGATCGATCGTCGTGCTGTGGAAAAGCCTTTGATTGCCCGAACGTCGTCATTCGGTGCGGCCTCCAGACGGCGATTCGCCCACGCCCGATCCTGCCTGCGTGAGCGAATTCGTGGGCGCACCTCAGTTCAAACCTGGATGTGCTCAAAAAGAATCAAAAGGGCTATGGCTTGGCAGCAAGACCGAATCCAGAACATCGACGCCCGCCCGAGGCTGCTGTTCGTTGTTGAGGTACAGGTCCGGGTCATTGGGACTGATCCGACGGGTACGGAACCAGCCGACGGTGCCGTCTCCGAAGAGAACGTTTTGTCCCCAGCGTCTGTGGTTAGGGCTGTTGCCTTCCCGGATCTTGACGTAATTCTCATGGTCCGGCTGGTCCGCAAGGACGGGGATTCGCGAGGCAAGAACCACTTCCAACGGTCCGGCGTTACCGGAGGCGTGTCGATAGCCGACGTTGTAGGCGTAGTCCCAGCCCAGCATGCGTTGAAAACGGTCAGGTTCGGTTTGACGGATGTGGTCGACCTGTTCGAAGTTCGCCAGGTCCTTCATCTTGTTTGGACAGGGACCATTACACGGACAATCCAACAACGACAGGTCGTTGAGCACGCCAGCATCGTGGAGCATGACAGCGAACATTCCCGCGTGGGTGTCCGAACGATGCGATGGTGGATAAGGGAGGAACGGGTGTAGGGACGCGTACTGAGCGAGACTGGTCCCCAGTTGCTGGAGGTTGAAGACGCAGCCCGCTTGATTCATGCGCTCACGAGACCGTTGGATCGCGGGCAGCAGCGTGAGCACACCCGCGATAAAGATGCTGGCTGCGACTGCGACATCTGCCCAACGAAAAGGAACGCGCATCGGCAATTGCTCGAGCAAGGTGCGTGGGCGCGAGCGGTTCCGCGCAACGAAGCCGATAGTCCGCCTGGCTAAACCTGAAGGCTCGTCATAAGGAGAACCATCGTCAAGAAGCAGATGGATCGACAGCCGGAGGCGCTCGACCCGAGCCATCTGATCAGGATCGCTGAGAAGCGCTTGATCGAGTCGATCGCGCTCGGACCCCTCACTCTTGCTCAGGACATATTCGATCATCTCTTCGGCATTCATGGCGTCATTCATCCTCACCACGCTTGGCAGACCGCGCCATCTGTTGAAGCTTTTCCAGTGCGGAGTGCAAGCGTGATTTCACAGTACCAACAGGGATCTTGAGAATCTCGGCGATCTCACGATATTTCAGGTCCTGGTGATAAGCCAGAATCAAGGTTTGCCGGAGTGCATCGGGCAGACGGGCAATGCTCTCGCGTACCCACTGCTGCCGCTCAGAGTCTTGCAACTCTGCCAGTGGACCGACGTTGTCGCTCACGAGCAAATCGACCAGGTTTCCTGCTTCCGATTCGCCACGAGCTCGGGTTGATTCGTTGGTCAAGACTGACGGTTGGGTGTCTCCCCGACTTCCTGAGAGCGTCCACGGCTTGGTGAGTCGCGATCGCGTAAAGCCAGGGGCGAAACGGACGGCCGTTCTCAAACAATCCGCGTTTCAGATGAACCTGAAGGAACGTGTTTTGAAACACGTCTTCCGCAGTCGTTTGATCGCCGAGGTAACGAGCGAGGTAACGATAGAGTTCACGTTCATAACGGTGAACCAGCTCAGTGAAAACGGCCGCTAGCCCTTCCTCGCGATACCGGCTCATTAGTTCCTCGTCAGAGAGTTGACTGAGGTCTTCCGCCGAATCGGAGCCAATGGCCTTAACCATCTTACGTACCGCCGCGGCCAAAGGTTCGAGAAGTATGCGGTGACTGAAATCGCCTGGGGCGTGTACGGCGTTCCGTTCCGAAGCTCGAATTCGTAAGGGTAAGTCTAAATCGATCTTCCGACCAGTCAAGACCCTGGTCATCGAGCCTTTTCGATCCCATTTCGCACAATTGATTTTGATCAGTCGATGGAACGATCAGCGGATCCATCTCACCTGTTCAAGATACGGACGAACCGGTAAACGAATATCGGCTCCAAAGCTCAGGTTGGGCCAGACCGGCTTGGGATGAGGCCAGTAGACACAGAATGCTTTGCCAACGAGGTGCGATTCGGGAACCTCCCAGCTCGAACGCCCCGAATCGTCCCAGCCCTGGCCAGGGAGATTGGGGTCAATCTGGTCGATTCGCCCCCAGGCTCGAGCGTCGCGGCTCCAGGGGCTGTTGTCGCCCAGCATGAGATAGCGACCGGGATTTACCCGATAGTCGTGAGGAGGACGGTATGCCAGCCGGGCAAACTGCGTGGGGTCGGCGAGCAGGTCGAACAGGGCGGAGGAATCGAGCTGGACCGGCCCACCCAGGTTGGAATAGTCCGTCTCAGCCGGGTCGAGCGTGTAGTACACGTCTCGCTTGAGAACTAAACTGTCGACTTCGACCGCCGCGCCGCGCACTGCGATTCTCGCCGGCTCCAAATCGGCCGCGGCCGGTGCCACCTTCTCCAGATTCGAATCGTAGGTACTGCCCTCACCGAACGGAAGAACACCGTTGATCCGGAGAGTCAGACGGTCATCAACATTGGCGAACAGCACCTCATACGTTGCCGCCCGCGCGATCCCCGCAATCGACGTGCGGGCCGATTAATTCCGATCCGTGAGACAAGGTCGCTTCTCCGGCCGCCAGGTCAATCTCACACCGATTGGACGTCCCGGATTTGATCAACTCTACTCGCAGACGACCGGCCGGCTCTCGAACCGTCAATCGGAACGAGAGAGTCAGGTCCCCGACCCAGTGAGGCTGGAACCAAGCCCGTGTACTCCGGTAAGGATGGTCGCGATCTTCAACCGTCATTTCCGTATTGTATGAACAATAATCGGTGATCAAGGTCGTGCGGGGGAGGCTCGGTGGCGTTCCCGCCCGAATCGCTTCCCACTGTCCCGGGTTGGGGACCATGTGATGGTAGCGCAGCTCGGACCAGTCGGTTGATTGTCCGGTCGGCGCGAACGTTCCGTGGCGTGCGCTCGCTCCAGTCGCCCGACCATCGCAGCCAGCGCGGATCGTCGCTGCAACAGGGCGGCTCGGTGTGAGTCGTCATAGACCATCAACTGCATGGCCTGTTGGTGGTTGAGAGTCCGTCGAAGGCGCTGGAAACCCGCCGGGTTGTCGAGCGATTTTCCCCAAAGGTCTCCTCCTTGAATGCGGACGACCTCGTTCGGCATTCCGACCAGTCGCTTGATGTAGCGGACCTCTGGCTCCTCAGGGAGCTTGAAAACCGCCACATCCCATCGTTTCAGCGTGGCTGTGCTCTCGTTGGTGAAGAATGGGAGCGATAAGCCGAGCTTCATCACGTAAATGCGGTCACCTGAGAAACTTGGTAAGTCGCCGACGACGGTCTCGAAGCGACAATTCTCGCACACACCGGAATTGATTCGCCGGCCTGCGGTCGGATCTTTTCCCGTCACTTCGACTTCACGGTCGGCGTTGACCGTGTAGAAGTAGCCGCACTGCGGGCAGACGACATCCTTGTGCCGCCCTAATAGAGTGGCGCCATCGACCCTGTCGGAATCACGAAGCCTTCCGCCTCGATACTCCAGATCAGAAACGCCAGGAACACGAACACGAACGACTCGATCGACTCGCGGCCACTCGACTTCTTAGTTGGCCGGAGACCCGCCGGGTCCGGCGCGGTCGGGATGCGCCATCCGTCTTGACGGCGGATTCGATCCTGGCTATGTCTTTTCATGCCCGACTCCTGGTCATCGTAGTAGGAATCAAAGAGATCCGCGTTCTAGGATAACAAAGCGACGCCTGGACAAGAACGGCCGTCTTGAGAGCAAGTTCGAGCCGTTCCTGCAAGTTTAGCCTGAGGAACCCGGTCGCGGGATTAGACACCCATCGACGGCAGCGTCCGCGCGTGTCCGTGGAATCTGTCCGTGAGCGATCCAAAGCGGCCAGTCCCCCTCGCTGTCGAGGGACGTGACCGATTAGGATCGTAGAGAATGCGGAAAACTCATCGCTCCAGGTTGAAGGAGAAACAGATTGGTAAGTCCCCTTCCGACGAGCCCCATTGTGACAGATCCGCCGCACGCCGAGTCATCGAGACGCGACCTGAAGAGTCTTCGCATGGCGGCAGCCGTTATTTGGACGCTTGCGATCATGACACTGTGCTGGCTTCCGAGTGAAGTTGTCCATACGGTTGAAGGAAGCTCGTCGTGGTTCGAGATCCACGATTTCGATAAAGCCGTCCATTTCGGGATTTTCTTCGTCTTCGCTCTGCTTTGGTGCCGGATTTGGCCATTCCGGAGGCGATACGCTTTGGTCGGTCTCATGGGTCTCGGATTGGCCGCGGTTACCGAAATCGTTCAATTACTGCCGGCGATCGGTCGTGATGCGAATGTCTCCGACGGGGCGACGGACATGCTCGGCTGCGTGATCGGCCTCGCGCTGGTGCCGTTGCTCGAGCCATTGTTGCGTTCGATCGAAACTCGATTGTTCGGCGCGAGGAACGCATCGAGCAACCCGATGAGTGGGAGGGCGATCCGGATGAGAAGACCACTGGTGAGCTGGCGCTGGGCCGTGCTATGTCTACTCGGGACTGCATTGATTGGTAGGCCGGTCGCGGCTGAGCAAGCTGAGCGGGCTCTCTCCTTGTCCTGGAACAAGGAACTGTTGACGATTCACGGCAAGCATCTACCTGGTGGTGAACTGGAGGTCTGGTACATCGAGGCGTTCTGCCGGGCCGGATCGACGCGACGTGATTGGAAACAAACCGTCATCCCGCACACGACGCAACTGGTCGAGTCCGGCCCCGGTGGACAGTGGATCAAGCTCCGTTCTCAATTGAGTGACGGCGTCGTGGTCGAGCATGAGATTCGCACGGGGCGGGATGAAGTTGATTTCAAGGTGGTTGCGACTAATCCGACCAAGATCGAGTCGGAGGCGCAGTGGGCCCAACCTTGCATCCGCGTCGATCGTTACGCCGGCGTCAAGGCGGAACGCGGCTCGGAGGCGTACTTGAAACACTGTTTCATTTACGTCGACGGCAAGCCGTCGCGGCTGCCGACGACGCCCTGGGCCCGCACGGCTCTCTATACTCCCGGGCAAGTCTGGTGTCCCGAGGGGGTCAGCCGAGACGATGTCAACCCTCGACCGCTCAGCCAGATCGTTCCTTCCAACGGTTTGATCGGCTGCGTCTCGGCCGACGGCCGCGAGCTGATGGCGACCGCCTGGGAGCCGTACCAGGAACTGTTTCAAGGCGTCATCGTTTGTCTTCATTCAGACTTTCGCATCGGCGGACTGAAAGCCGGCGAATCCAAGACGATCCGCGGCAAAATCTACTTGATGCCGGCCAATTTCCAGGAATTGAGGTCGCGATACCTCAAGGATTTCCCGGGCCAAGAGCGACGAACGCTCGGCCAACAGTCCTCCTGCCAAGAAGCTGATTGAGTTTGGCTGGGACGAGCCAAGCACCAAGTTCTTAGCGCCGGCAACGCGCCCAGCTTGAGCAGTCGCCATTCGACGGTTGCGTTTTTCACGTCGAAGTGCGTGGTGCCCAGGGAGCGCCCGAGAATCTGAGCTGGCTCTGCTGGGGACGAAGGCGATTCACACGCGATCAACTCAAGCCGGCGTTCGACGACCTTGAGTCGATCACTTCGACCAAGTTTCACCATAATTTCCTGCGGTTCAATGTTGCACCCGCGAGACCTCGACTGGTTTGACGACCACGAGGCCGTCGTGAACAACGTCCGATTGGCGGCCGAGGTCGCCCGCGCCGGCAAGTGTGCGGGCATCTTGTTGGATACCGAACAGTATCAAGGAAAACTCTTCGATTTCCGACAAGCAACGCGACGCGAGCCGGCGCACCTGGTCGGAATACGCTGCGCAAGCCCGACGTCGCGGACGAGAAGTGATGCTGGCTTTCCAGGAAGGTTTTCCCGACTTGACAGTGTTTCTCACCTTCGGCCATAGCCTGGTGTGGAAGCAGAGTGACGGCGGAAAAAAACCGATCGCCGATTGCGAGGACGGCCTGCTCGTCCCGTTCCTCGACGGCATGATCGAGGCGTCGAACGGGAAGACGCGGCTCGTCGATGGTCATGAGATGTCTTACGGATACCGGGACTCGGCCGCCTTCACCCGTGCTTACAATGCCATCAAGCGAGACGCCGTCGGCTTTGGCCTCGGATCGCGCGGCCTATCACAGCGGGTGTCCGCGGGCTTTGGCCTCTGGCTGGATTACGACTGGCCGAAAAACGGCTGGAACACCACGGAAGTCGAAAAGAACCACTTCTCTCCGAGCCGCTTCGAGACAAGTCTTCGCGCGGCCATCGAGCAATCGGACGAATATGTCTGGATCTATACGGAAAAACCGCGATGGTGGTCGGAACGAGGCGAAGCGATCGCCTTGCCGCGCGAGTATGTCGACGCGGTCCGTCGAGTGCGCACAGCGTTGGTGGAGGATTGACGAGATAAGCAAGAGGTGCGGGATCCAGGGCACGACACCTGGGCGGCACGATGGTTCTTAGCCGCGTCCCGCACCTCATGCGCTTCGTGTGGCGATCAGCCGATCTCGTACGGGGCCCGCTGGGGACGGGTCTGGAAGGCGTTGGCCTCGGAGTCGCCGACGATCTCCTCCTTGGCGGGGTCCCAGGTGAGCTTGTGGCGGCCCAGCCGCAGCGCGATATTCGCCAGGTGGCAGGTGGTCAGCGCCCGGTGGTGCGTCCAGACGTCGGAGACGGGCACCGAGCGGTCGCGGACGCATTCGAAGAAGTTCGCCATGTGGCCATCGACCGGCTTGCCCTTGCGCAGCTCCTTCAGGAGCGACTCGGGCACCGGGTTCTTGTAGAGCGCGTCGACCGCGCCGCCGTCGAGGTCGATCCGGTCGCGGGTGACGAAGATCCTGCCGTTGCTGCCCTCGAATTTCACGCCGTTCTCCTGGTCGTGGCGGATGTCCATGACGACGCCGTTGGCGAACGTGGCGCGGAAGAGGAACTCGGTGGGCGTGTTGTAGCGGTCGTCGACGGCCGGATAGCCGCCCTTGAACGTGACCGGGAGCACCCCCTTGACGACCTCGATCGTATTCGGGCCCGAATTCTCCATGCCGATGGCCCACTGGCCGATGTCGACGTGGTGGGCGCCCCAGTCGGTGAGCTTGCCGCCGGAGTATTCATACCACCAGCGGAAATCGGCATGGCAGCGATGCTCCCGGTAGGCGACCTTGGGCGCCTGGCCCAGCCACATGTCCCAGTTCAGCTCGGCGGGTGGATTGGTCGCGGGGAACGGGCCGCCGGTCGGCCCGCCGCCGATCGCCGCCGTGACTTTGCGGATCTTGCCGATCCGGCCGGCGCGGACCATGGCGACGGCCAGCAGGAACACGCGGTTGTGGTCGCTCCGCTGTTGCGTGCCGACCTGCACCACGCGGTTGGTCTCCTTGGCGACCTGGCCGAGCCTCTTTCCCTCGTCGATCGTCAGGGTCAGCGGCTTCTCGCAGTAGATGTCCTTGCCCGCGTGCATGGCGTCGATGCAGATCTTGGTGTGCCAGTGGTCGGGCGTGCCGATGATCACCGCGTCGATGTCCTTGCGGTCGAGGACCTTGCGGTAGTCCTCGTAGATGTCGGCCTTCTCTTTGCCGATGCGCTGGTCCTTTTTGGCCTTTTCGGCGTGGCGGCGGTCGACGTCGCAGACCGCCAGGAAGTCGCCGTGATGCACGGCCGCCGTGGGCATCGCCCGAGCCCTGGCCGCCCGCCCCGATGAGGGCGAGCCGCGGCCGGTCGTTCTTGGCCCGGGTCTCGTCGGCCAGGGTGCGGCCGAAGGGCGACAGGAAGGGAAGCAGCGCGGGACTCGTCGCGGAGACGCGAAGGAAATCCCGGCGATTGTGCGTGCGGATGGTCATCGTTCTGAAACCTCAACTGAGTTATGACCGGGCCGGAATCCCGGATCTACGCCCTCCGGGGTCTCGGCCTCGACGCCTCAGGCCGAGTGTAACGTCTGCCGGGGGTCGTGGAAAGGAGCTACCCCCCTGCCCGCCCCCGCGGTTCGGCGAAGTTGCTGTCTACAAGTAGATGCCCGTCGCGATCGCAGCGTCGAGACGCGAAGCGGCATATCTCTATCCCCACTGTTCTGGCTCAAAACGTCGTCTCGACTGGGGCTTTCGAAATCAGGGCGAATCCTGGTGCGTACATTCCCGCCCAGCGCACCGGTGAGACGATTCCCTGACCATTGATCCAGAGTTCGGCGTTCTCACGTAATTCGCGACTCTCCGCCCCTTCCTCCAATTCACCGAGCCGGTACCGCAGGATCTGGGCACGGAGTGGCATCTCGGCGTCGTCGTACTGCTGAGCGGCCATGTTTGACGTCCTTGATCGCCCGGGCCGCGTCTGGCACACAGGCGGCGATGCCGGCGCGGATATAACTCGCGTGGGCGAGCGCCCACGGTAGTCCCTCGGCTTCCAGGGCTTGTGCGTCCTGCGTTGCCTGTTGGATGTACGCCGCCGGCTGAGCATCTTTCTCGGCCATGGCCAGCGCCGTCCTCGCTCGCAGCTCGAGCAGGTTGATCCTCGATCATCTGAATCCGAAAAAGCCGCGATCGACGATACTCAGGCCAGACCCGGCTCATCCGCACCCACGCACTCGCGATGTCGCCTCGATAGAGGTTGAGATTCATGAGTGAATCGAACGCCGACAAGTGCTCGAGGTTGAATTCGCTTCCGTTGGGACGATTCACGGTGGCCTCGAGCTCGCGTCTCGGTCTCGGAATCGATTTGCTGGTTTCCGGCGAGGTGGATCATCGTCATGTAGAAAGCTGGTCAGCTTCGAGGTCGCGTACAGATCCCCGCGTTCGCCTCGACTCGCGGAAGAGGACCGACCCATCGGCGTCGTGACTTCGGCCAATTCGCCCAACTGGATGAGTGCCCAGAGCACGAAATTGTGAACGGAATTGCGCTCCCAGGTGACTCCGGTGCATTGGTTTCGGAAAATCTCTTCGGCTTGGTCGAGCGATGTCTGGGCGGGCTTCCAACGGCCGAGCATGAGCGAGGAGATGCCGCGAACCAACTCGAGCATTCCTCGCGCTTGAGGCGAGTTGAGCTGCCGAGCCAGATCATCGGCCGTTTTCAAGAGTTTGGCGACTCGCCGGTACGGCCCCGGTTCCGGCTGTGGACCGATACGCGGCCTCCATGGCGATCGACCTGACGAGCCGCTCGGGCTCGCCCGCTTTCAGTGCCAGCAAGAGGCCGCGCGTCTGGAAATCCGCGCCTCGAACCGGATCAGTCATTGAGAGTCCCGCCACGGCCGACCAGCAGACGTCGATCCGGGTCAGATCCAGGCGCAGAGACCTGGTGCTGGTCACGAAGCCGGAAGCTGCAAGCCACGGAGTCTGAGCAGGGCCCGGTGCCACAGCAGCGAGATCTGGGCCTGTCGAACGGTGTCGGGCATGCTCAGGCCAAGCGGGCCAAGCAGGGTTCGGAGCAATGCCATCCCATCGGCCAGGTGACCGCTGATCAGGAGTTGGGTCGAAGCCAAACGCTTCAGCTCCAAAGTCTCGGCCGCGGTGGCCAGTTCGGCGGCCTTCAAATAGGCTTGGGCGGCCTCGGCACCTCGGCCGGCATTGGCAAGTGAATCGCCGAGTCTCTTCCACAGGACCTGGGTTTGGATCTCAGGACCTGGATGGATTTCCAGAGCGATACGGTAAAGTCGCGCCGCACGATCGAAAGCCAGGGCGGCGGCGGCCTGATCGGCTCCACGCGAATAGTACTCGCAGCGCGGCGAAGTGTCGCCCGCCCCGCGATAGTGATCGGCGAGGACCTCGGCATCCGGTTGATCCAGCGCCGCCAAGACCGCTGCCAGTCGCTCGTGGTGCCAATGAAGCTCATCGGGCGAGAGATGGGCGACGACGGTCTCCCGGATCCGGTCGTGGTAGGTCTCGAGTCTCGTCTTGTTGTGTCAATCCCGTGCATCGGATCAACCTTGCCGATCGAAGCGAGGCCAGGGCCACTCGGCCGCCGGGTCCCAGCTCAGTCGCTTGAAAGGCCAAGTGCCTGGCGGATCGGTCGCCCCGATACGGCCACTGAGCCCAGGAGGCGCCGAGCCTCCTCCGGTTGTCGCTGGATCCGAGACCAGAGCACTTTGTCGAGGTCAAGTTGCCCGATCTGGTCCCAGCGCTCGGTCGGCTCGCCGCTCTGGATGTGCTTGACCAGCTCGTCGACGAACAACGGGTTTCCTCCCGATTCGCGCGCGACCAAGTGCGCCTGGGCTCGTGACGCGGCGTCGTCGCGATCCAACAGTGCCAGCGCGAGTTCGCGCGCCTCGGACTGCGTCAGTGGCTCGACAGCCAGCTCGCGGTGATCGAGTCTGGCCGGTTCGCCGGCGATCGCCTTGCCGATCTCGCGCAGGAATGGGCTTCGCTCGCAGTCTTCTGATCGAAAGGAGCCGACGAACATCAAGACGGGCGACTGGGGCGAACAGAGCAAGTCGGACAACAAGTTGTGCACTATCGACGTCGCCCCACTGCAGGTCATCGATCGCCAGGATCAACGGTGTTCTGCTCGGCGATCGCTCCGAGCACTTCGCGCAAACCGGCGAAAGCGCGACGCCTCAGCTCCTGCTGGTCGGGCATTTCGGGCGCGTGCCGCCGCGCGTAGGCGACGGCCTCGACGCTCTCCAAGACCGGAAACACGCGAGCGAGAAATCCGATGTCCTTGGGCAACATGATTGCCATTTCCCGGGTCGGCAGCCCTTTCAAGTATCGAGCCAGGGCGTCGATCAGGCTGTCGAGTGCCTTGTATGGGACAGTTTCCCGTTCGTAGCAACGGCCGAACAAAACCACGGCCTCATCCTTCTCGATCAGCTCGTCGAGAAACGATCGAATCAAGCGTGGACTTGCCGATCCCCGTCCGGCCGAACACGAAGACGGACTCGGTCTTGCCGCGACTGAGCGAGGAAAAGACGCCGTCCAGGACTTGGCGATGACGGGACCGCCCGATCAGAGGAAGGGGCCGGTTGAGCTCGGGGACGTCGATCGAGACCTGATCCTCGCCACGCAACTGCGCCATGATTTCACGCGAGCTCGGTCTCTTGCGCAGGGTCTCGGTCAAGTAGCCCGTTGCAGAGACGGACAAGGTCCTGTGGCAGATCGCCAACGAGTGTCTGCGGCGAAGGGGCATCGTGTGTCTGTTTCGCCGCGATGATCTCCGTCGCGGAGCCGACAAACGGAAGTCGGCCGGTCATGGCTTCGAAAAGCATGACCCCGACGCTGTACCAATCGCTCGCGGTCGTGATCGAGCTCCCCGCGGCCTGTTCGGGTGACATGTGGGCCAGGGTTCCGACGATCTGACTGCCGGCGGATTGATGCATGCCCGTGCTTTCGAGATCCGCGGTCAGGCCAAAGTCGAGTAGGACAACCCGGCCTTCGTTCGACACCAACACGTTCGTCGGCTTGATATCGCGGTGCAGCTTCGCCGATTGGTGGAGCGAATCGATCCCTTCAGCCAATTGCCGTAGTGCATCCCTCAGGCGAACCTCGTCGAACAGAGGTCGGGCCTCGGGCGCGACATCCGGCCGTTGATCGGGGCTCATCCCCAATGATTCGTTTTCGGGCCGGCCTCGCACGAAACTGACAAAGTCGGTGCCTTCGACCAGTTCCATCGTGAAGAACCAGCGGTCCTCGACCGCGACGAGCTCGTAGAGATTGACCAGGTTGGGATGGCTGATATCGCAGAGGGCGCGAAACTCGTGCTTGAAACGAACCAGCGCCAGTGGATCAACCCGGCGCATGGTCTTGAGTGCGATTAGCTCACCGCGCTGCTGGTCGTAAGCCTCATAGACGACGCCCATTCCGCCAGCACCTAATCGGCGGACGAGTGTGAACCGCACCGCGTTCAGCATGGTCCGAAGGGACTCGGCTTCCAATCGCAAGTGGTATGACTCGTCCAGAACGAACGCAAGCTCCGCGTCAGTGAATCGCGGATCGGACGGGCTCCTGGTGCTCCGGCTATCCCACTCGTTGGCACTTATGGCACCGGTCGCTGTTTGCTCCAGAATGCAACTGACCTGGTCGGATTGTGTCGGCTCGGACACATAATCGACGTCAATCGGGAGCGTGCCGGATTCCGACACAAAGTCCGCCGGCAGCTCACTGATGGTGTCTTCCGGCCGTTGAGTCATTCTCCGCCGTGCTTGACGTTCGTGGTCCACAAGGGCACGAACCATATCGCCTCGCGCGGCGATGTCCCCAAAAGCCGACAGATAGACCCGAAGCGGAAGCGGCTGGCGACGTTGCCAACGCAAGTGTTGATCGAGGAGAAGGATTTCGAGACGCTGCGAACTAAGAACACCGGGATGCAACGAAAGAAACTCGAACACGTCCGGAGTGGACAGACTCGTCTCCCACAGTGCTGCGAACTGCACAGCCAGAGGGTCATTCGCATTCGAGCGGTTTTTTGATTCCATCGCCGTGTTGACCCCCTCCGCCCGACGATGAGGACGAACTCGACCATTCGCGAGCACGTCACTTGCGTTCGGCATGGGCCTGGAGTGGTGGCCGCTCTGGTGCGCTAGTGCCGTACCAATTGGATGGACGCACGCAAGCCACCGGCCGGTCGATCGATTCCACCGATTGCTCAACTTTCACAGGATACGGACTCGGCCGTCGCTGGATCAATCGCGTTCCTGGCGAAGTGGTCGAATCGTTGTCGGTTCCGACGAACTTGCAACTACCGCCACGTTGGGATTCGGGTGGGCCATGGCCGATTGTGCGGCCGCGCGCACGGCACCCGCAAGCGGGGTCGAGAAGAGCCCGAGGATGACGGTGAGACTCGCGCAGGAGCCCACTGCGTAAGCGACAGGCCAGCCCCCTCGAACCTCGATCGGTTCGCCGGCTGGACGGAAATACATGACAACCACAAGACGGAGATAATAGTAGGCCCCGACCGCCGCGCTCAACATGCCGATGATCGCCAGCAGAAGGAAGGAGCCAGTCTCATCACGGCGCTGAGCGGCCAGAGCCGCGGCGAAAATCTCGAACTTGCCCCAGAAACCTGCCAGTGGAGGGATGCCGCTCAGGCTCAACAGGCAGATCGACAGCCCGAGGGCCGGTAAGGGCCGCGACCAGCCCAAACCGGCCAGCTCCTCGATGGACTCCACATCTCGACCCTTGATCGTGAGTGCGCTGATCACTCCGAACGCGCCCAGCGTCATGAAAGCGTAGACGACAAGATAAAAAAAGATGCTTTCGCTGCCGTAGTACAAGTTGCCCACCCGGTCGTTGGCGAAAGCCGCGGCGACGCCGACCATCAAGTAACCCGCGTGGGCGATCGATGAGTATGCGAGCAGTCGTTTGAGGTTCTCTTGAAGCAGAGCGACGAGGTTGCCCCAGATCATCGTCGCGGCCGCGATGATCCAGGCGAGCAGGATCGCCTTTTGTTGCACCAGGGATCGTCCGGCCTTGCACCGACAGTACCGCGATCAAGGCCCGGTATGATCGCCAGGAAGCCGACTACCTTGGGCACCCAAGACAGAAACGCGGCGATCACGATCGGCGAGCCTTGATAAACGTCCGGCGCGTAGAAATGCAGCGGGCACGGCCGCGACCCGGAAGCAAAGACCCGCCAGCACGAGATACCAACGCGAGCAATCCAAGCTGTGCCTGCGGTATGTTCGGCAGCCTATCGATCAGATATGCCAGGGCCTTGAGATTACTGATCCCGGTCGTCCCGTACAGGAACGCCAAGCCGTAGAGAAGCAGGGCCGACGCGAAGATGCTGAGGAAAAAGTACTTGGTCGCGGCTTCTTGCGTGGTCGGATTACGCCGGGAAAGATAGAGCAGCAGATACGTCGGAATGCTCACCAGCTCGAGCCCGACGAAAAGAAAGACCAGTTCGTTGGCCGAGGCCACGAGCATGGAGCCCGCGTTGATCATGAGCAAAGCGCCGAAGAACTCCCCCGCGCGGTCGTCGCTCTGGCTCTTCGATGCGCAAGCCCGAGCACGACCAGACCCGTGACCAAAAGCAGGAGTCGCAGCGTAATACGACAAATCGTCGTTCAAGGCCACGGCCGAATAGAGGTCGGTCTGCGTTCCTCCCAGTGCGATCAGGACCATCAAGGCCACGACCAAGGCAACGGCGCTGTCGCCGCGCACCAAACCCGTCGCGGCTGCGCGAGGAAGGCTGATGCCGTCATCATCCCCATCGCCGTCAAGAGCAGGATGATCTCGGGGATCAGGATCAGCGCCGTCTGCTGCGCGAACGCCGAGAGCACTGGGAGGATTCATGGCCGGCCTTCCTTCGATGGCTATTGATTGCCGGGCGAGGATGTGCCGGCCTTGGGTGCGTCTTTGCTTTTCTCGGGCTGCGGTGCTTTTCTGGCTCGAAGGACCACCTTTGGAGCGGAGGTTGGACGGCTTTTCGTTGACGGCCCTTGCCCCTTTTTCTGTGGATTGCACCGCCTTTTCCCGCGCCCTTCCCTGTACCTTTTTTCGCCGGCGCCACCACCTTTTTTGGCTGCCAGGGTGCCTGCGCTGCAACTCCGTGCTGGTGGGAGGGACGTACTTCGTCGACTGGGCGCGGTGAGCTTGAATGATCTGATCCATGCGGCGACGGCGGGACCGATTTGCTCGAGGAACGGTCGTGGATAGACGCCGATCAGTACAATCAGGCCCATTAACGGCGCCAGCCCAGCGATCTCATGCCAACCGACAGGTGAAACCGTCGGGTGCGGGTGCCCGGGGTCGATCGGTTGTCCGAGTGCGGCGGCGTGCAATGCCGGCTCAACGAAGTGGGCCGAATAACACCTTCTTTAGCATCAAGAGCAGGTAGCACGCGCCAAAGATCATGCCGGTGGCTCCCAGGACGGCGGCTCGCGGGCTCGTTCCGAACGTGCCGACCAGGATCGGAAACTCTCCCACGAATCCATTCAGTCCCGGCACGGCCGCGGAGCCCAAGGCGGCGAGAATCAAGAAAAACGCCAGGATCGGCAGCCGCTTCCAGAGCCCGCCGATCTTGCTCATCTCCCGGGTGTGGTAGCGTTCGTAGATGATCCCCACGCAGGCGAACAGAGCTCCCGTCGTCAGGCCGTGATTGACCATCTGGATGACCGAGCCGTCCAGCCCAGTCGCGTTGAGCGCGAACATCCCGAGCACGATGAAGCCCATGTGGCTCACCGAGCTATACGCGACCAATCGCTTGATGTCGGTCTGCGACAGCGCCGCCAGAGCTCCGTAGATGATCCCGATCACAGCGAGCGTGGCGATCAGCGGGAAGACCGAGGCGGCGCCGAGCGGGGTCATGCCGATGTTGAACCGCAACAAGCCATAACTACCGACCTTGAGCAACACGCCGGCCAAGATGATCGATCCGGCCGTGGGCGCTTCGACGTGCGCCAGCGGCAGCCAGGTGTGGAACGGAAACATCGGCACCTTGACGGCGAAGCCGGCCAAGAGCAGCAGGAAGATGACGACCTGGGGACTGCTCCACGAATCGGCGTTGTGCCACGCGTTCCATCGCAAGGCAGCCAGACCCTGGGTCAACTCGGGGATCGAGAATGTCAGGACGTTTTCGGGCGAATACTGATAATGCACGACAACCAAGGCGATGACACCAAGCAACGTCAACAGGCTGCCGGCGAGCGTGTAGAGGAAGAACGTCACCGCGGCACGGCGACGTTGAGGACCGCCCCAGAGACCGATCAGGAAAAAAAGAGGAATCAGCGTGAACTCGAAAAAGATGTAGAACAGGATCACGTCCAGGCTGGCGAACAATCCCAGCAGCCCCGTCTGGAGCGCCAGCAGAAACGCATAGTAGCTGGCCACCCGCTCCTTGATCGACTCCCACGACGCACAGATCGCCGTGATCATCAGGATCGACGTCAAGACGAAGAGCCACAAACTCAGGCCGTCCAGGCCGAGTGCGAAGCGGATATCGGGTCGGATCACCCAACTGAGGCCGTAGTGCCCCTCGGCTCGATCTGAAACGCGAACTGAGGTCCCGCCGTCGTGGAATCGAATCCTGCGAGCAGGAGCAGGCTCAATGCCAGAGTCACCAGCGTGGTCGAAATCGCGATCAACCTCACTGCGTGGGCATCGAGCCGCGGTATCGCAACCAGCACGAGGCTCACTACCACGGGCAGCAAAACCGTGATCGCTCAGGAGTGTCGCCATCCATCAATCCTCGTCGACTTTGCCAACGCGCATCCAGAATCAAAGAAACATGAAAATCAACAACAAGACCGCCAGGCTCAGCGCCGAGACCGCCGCGTAGAATTGGATCAGGCCGTTTTGGTATGGCGCCAACACGCCTCGTCCGAAGAACGCGGGCAGCTTGGCGACTCCGACCACGAGTCGTTCCACCACGTAAACGTCCAGGAATTCACAGAGGATGGCCATCCCTCGCGTCGGCTTCGCGATCAACCGCTCGTACAGCTCGTCGACATGGAACTTGTTGAGCGAAGCCAGGTAGAGAGGTTTGAGCCGGCCAGACAGTTGTCCCGGAATTGGGCTCGGCTCGGCATACATCCAGTAGCTCAATCCAACGCCCGAAAGGGCGGCGATCGTCCCGACCACCGCGGTCAACCAGTCGAATCCATGCTCGGCGCTTTTCAGCAGCTTGAACCCAAACGTGGCGTGCAGATGGTGCGCGAACCACTCGGACGTGCCCCAGAACGGGCCCGCGATCAAACAGATCAGACCAATGAGAGCCGTGCAGCCTGCAAGTCCGATCAGTGGGTAGGTCATGATTGCCGGTGATTCATGACCGACGTGGGATCCATGGCCGTGCATGAGCGGCATCATCGGTGTGATGATCGCCGGCCGCATGCGAGTCGACCGATTGGGCTCGTGGCGGCGCCTCGGGATCGTCGGGGCTGGGCAGCTTTTCGGGACCCCAGAACGTCATGAAGAATGCTCGACCTGTGTAAAACGCCGTCAAGAATGCCGTGAAAACGGCAACCCAGTAGATCAGGATGTACGCCCAGCCCCATCCCAACTCATGAGCCTCGTGCGATGCGCTGGAGAGTGACAGCAGGATCTCATCCTTGCTGAAGAATCCGGACAGAGGAAAGATTCCCGAAAGCGCCAGCCCACCCACCGCGAACGTCCAGCAGGTCACAGGGAGCCGGTTCCGAAGACCGCGGAATCGCCGCATATCGATGACATCGCCCATGGCATGCATCACACTACCGGCGGCGAGGAATAAAAGGGCCTTGAAAAAAGCATGAGTGAACAGGTGGAACATCGCCGCTACCACGGCGAGCTGAGCCACGCCGCCAACCCCGGCGCCCAGCGCCATGAACATGTAGCCCAACTGACTGACCGTCGAGTAGGCCAGCACGCGCTTCAGGTCGGTCTGAGTGACCGCGATCGACGCCGAGAGCAACGCGGTCGCGCAGCCAGTAATGGCGATCAGCAGTTGCACGCCCGGCGCTTCGGCGATCAGGGGCATAGAACGCGCGATCAAATAGACGCCGGCCGTCACCATTGTCGCGGCATGAATCAAGGCGGACACCGGCGTGGGACCTTCCATGGCGTCGGGCAGCCACGACGTAAAGGGGGATCTGAGCACTCTTGGCCGTCGCCGCCCAGAACAACAGGAGAGCGATCCCCACGATCGCGTCGTGCGGTAGGGCTGCCAGAGTGGTTTTGTTGAGGATGTTACCATAGCTCAAGTCATGTTGCGGCACGATCGACCAGAGCCAGAAGATCGCGATCGCGAAGCCGAAATCACCGATCCGGTTGAACAGGAACGCTTTCATCGCGGCCGCCGACGCACTCGGTTTGCTGTGCCAGAAACCGACCAAAAGGTAGCTGCAAACCCCCACGCCTTCCCAGAACCCATAGGTCAAAACATAATTATTAGAAAGCACGAGACCTGTCATCGACGCAACGAAAAGACCGATCAAGGCGAAGAACCGCGGGTAGCCGGGGTCGCCCGCCATGTAACCCGCGGCAAAGACAGCCACCAATGTCGAGACGAACGTCACCATCGACAACATCATGGTGGTGAGACCATCGACGCGGAATTCGATCGGAATCTCAAGGTCGCTGATCGTCAGCCATCGCATCACGGTCGCGGTCTCATCCGGACCGGCGGAAAACAACAGGAACAGCGATGCCAAGAAAGCCGCTGCCGATACCCGCCACCACCGGGATGTGGGCCTCGGTCTTCATCCGGCGTTTGTTGCCGAGAATGGCCAGTCCAGCTCCGAGGAGCGGGAGAAATGGGATCAACCATGCTTGTCGGACAACAAAACCGGACACCGGGCCGCTCCTGGATGCATTCAGTCAAGGTATAAAAACACAGACAAAGACTAACTCCGCCGCTCGATCCAGGGTTGTTCGGGATGAGCCGGCTCGATCCCGGCCGGGATCAGGTGCGGATAGGACTCAGGTCCGGGCATCAATTCGACCGCTTCCGCGCCCTCCACCTCCTCCGAAGTCGGCGACGGCGGCTACACCCGACTCCCGAATGTCCTGCCAGAGCGTGACATCCAGCGATGACGTTCGGTTGTATAGGATCACGATCAACGCCAAGGCGATCGAAGCCTCGCACGCCGCGACCGTGAGAATCACGATTGTGAAGACCTGGCCCGTGAAGTTGCCGTGGTAGCGGCCAAAGCCAACCAGAGTCAACGCGACTCCCTGGAGCATCATCTCGACCGACAGGAACATCACGATCAAGTTCCTTCGGCTCAAAAAGCCCAGCATTCCCAGGATGAACAGCGCAGCCCCAACGAGCAGATAGTTTCGAAGCACATCGAGCGTGAAGATATCAGCAGCGGCCATCGTAATCGATTCTCTTCAAATAATTTCAAACGGTCGATTTGTCCTCTAATCGATCGCGGCCCTGCCGGCCCGGCCTTTTGGGATTGGTGATCGCGACGGCTCCGATCAGAGCGCAACGAACAACAAGGCGCCGGCGACCCCCGCAGTGACCAAGTGATCGGTATAAATCGATCCGCCCAACCCGGCGACGTTTGGCTTATCGATACTCGGGGTCTGGGAATCCGCGAGCAAGGATGTCGGTCGCTGGCTGCGGGCCAGGACATTGAAGGTCGCGCCAGTCGGTCCCAGAACGTGCGATCGGGCGACGTTGCGACTTCGCGGCAAGGACCTCTCGGAATCCAACTGCTGTTCGATCGAGCGGCCCAATATCCGTGTAACGGCTCCGATCTTGATCGTCGAGAGCGAGTAGATCAAGCACCAGAGGAGCAAGTAGCAGGTCAGCGTCGCGCTGCCAGGGGAGCGTGCGGCTCGGTCGTAACCGGCCTTTCCCTCGGATTGCGCCAGCATGATCACAAACAGGAAGGTGACGATGATCGCCCCGGCGTAGACAATCACCGTGCCGGCGGCCAGGAACGGCGCCCCCGCCAGCAGGAAAAGACCGGCGGTCGACAGCACGACCGACGCAAACCAGAGGGCGCTATAGATCGGGTTGCGGCTGGTTACGGTCAGAAGTCCACCGATGACCGCGGCCAGGCTAAAAATGTAGAAGAATATCGTTGCCAGGAATGGACCGGGCGGGCTCCAGAAAAAGACGAACAACAGAAGCGCCACGCTGGCGGAGATCGCACCCGCTCCGTACTCGGACCAAGGCCGCGCCGTCCCGTGCCGGTGCGGTAGCATCAAAAACGTGCCCGCGCCCGCCCAAAAGAACGACGAGTGTCGCCAGGATCGCGTCGCCGATCGACATGGTGAGTTCTACTTTCCTTCCTCAGTCTCCGGCTCCGTTCACGCACGGCGCCGGCTCTCGGTCCAATCAAATCAAACCCGCAGCCCTATCCCGGCGATGGCAAAATCTTGGTTTCCGGACAATGATCGGCCGGAGGTTTGCCATACGCGCAGCGGCTCGTGGTCCCTGGTCGTGTCGAAGACTGAGAGCAGCTTAGCTTTGTCAAAGATCATCTGCTCGCGCGACAGGCCGGTCAAGTCGTAGAGTCCAGTCAGCTCGATGGCCTCGACGGGACACGCCTCCTCGCACATTCCACAATAGATACAGCGCAGCTCGTCGATCACGAAGCTTTCGGGATACTTCTCGCGGTCGGGCCAGGCCGGCGGGGCCGTGGCACCGACAATATCGATGCAGTGGGCCGGGCACGCCGTCGCGCATAGCATACAGGCGACGCATTTGACCCTCCCCTGCTCGTCCTTGTTCAGCCGATGGACGCCCCGGTAATTCGCACTCGGGACATGTTGTTCCTCGGGATACTGCACCGTGATCGCCTTGTTGCCGAACATGACGCCGCCGATGTGCCGGGCGGTCACCCCCAGCCCCTGGGCGATCCGTGGCAGATAAAACTTGTCGGCGAGCGTCAGCTTCGGCGGTTCAAGGCGTTTCAGCTTTGGATCGTCGACTCGCACGGCTTTGACTCCCGGGTTCAGGTCAATTCGGTCGATAAACGAGACAAAAATGAGATCAACCCCAGACCAATTGCAGGATTGTGGCAGTTGCGACCAGGTTGACCAGCGCCAGCGGAATGAGCGACTTCCAGGCCAGATCCATGAGCTGGTCGTAGCGGAACCGAGGCAGAGTCCACCGCACCCACATGATGAAGAGGATCACCGCGGTGACTTTCGCCAGAATCACCATCACTTTGGCCAAAGCGCTCGAGTATTCCCGTCTGATACTGGTTCAGAGAAGAGGAAAGTCCCAGCCTCCTCCAAACAAGATCACCGTCAAGAAGCTGACCGTGATCACGTGGACGTATTCCCCGAGGAAAAACATGCCGAACTTCATTCCCGAGTACTCGGTGTGGAAGCCGCCGATCAGTTCCTGTTCCGACTCGGGGAGATCAAACGGTAACCGGTTGGTCTCGGCGAATGCACTGACGAGGAAGATCAGGAAGCCGATCGGCGACACGAAGAATCCCCAGATGTGGTCGTCTTGCCAGTTGATGATCGCATTGAGGTCCAGGGAACCGGTGCACAGGACTAGACCCAAGATCGACAATCCGAGCGGGATCTCGTAGCTGATCAACTGGGCGCTCGAACGAAGCGCGCCGATGAACGAGTATTTATTATTGGAGGCCCAACCAGCCAGGATGACGCCGTAGACGGCGAGGCTGTCGATGGCGAACACGTAGAGGATCCCGATATCGACTTGGGGAGCGATCACGAAATCCATGAACTGGCCGGGCCCCTCCGGACCGAACGGCACAACGGCGAAGCCAATCATGGCGGCGATGATCGCGATGATCGGCGCGAGCATGTACAGCGGCTTGTTCACATAAGCGGGAACGATGCCTTCCTTGAGCAGCATCTTGGCGCCGTCCGCCAGGGGTTGGAGCAGACCGAAGGGAATGCCGAACTCTCCGCCCGCGCGGTTCGGTCCGATCCGATCCTGCGCGTAGGCCGCGACCTTGCGCTCGACGTAAATCAGGTACGCGACCGCGCCCATCAACACGTTGGCCACGATAAAGATCTTCAAGAGGAGGCCGAACATCACCACCATGGACTCAATCCTTCCCGCAATCTTCGACTTCGGGCCGCGGATAGTATAGCAAGCGCGATCGCGTCCGAACACGTCCTCAACGCCAACGGGCCGCTCCGTGTGCGACGAACCAGGCATCGGTAAAGCTGGGCGGGGCGGGCGGCGGTCGTTTTGCTCGTGGAGCACGGACTGGCCGAGCGGGACGCCATGAGGCAGGGAGCTTACCCCCTTTGGCCACGCCGAATGCGGGGATCGCTTCGGCCAGCTCGGCCAGGATCTCGCTCGAGATGACCGGCCCACCCGGTCGATCGAGCAGGATGGCCAAATAGATCGAGGTCCGGCAGCGAGCCGTCGCGCGGGGGCAAGGCCGCCTCGGAATACTGGAGCCGGCCGTCGGCGTTCACATAACTACCCGCCTTCTCAGCGAAAGTCGCACCGGCCAGGACCACATCCGCCGCATGCGCCAGCGGTGTGACCGTCGTGTCCTGGACGATCAGGAAACCGACCGCCGATCGCAAGGCCGCACTGGCGGCGTCATCGATCCAGGCTTCGATCGCGTCGGAGGCAACGTAGAGGCCCTGGAATTCTCCGGCGGCCACGCGCCCGCTCAGCTCATCGAAGCCGATGACCTTGCCCTCGAAATGCTCGAGGATCGCGGCAACCCCCTGGCGATTCGGGCACTTCTCGGCGTGGATCGTAAACGGCTTCGGGACGACAAAGCTGGTGTCGCCGGTTCGTCCCTTGGTCTGGTCCGGCTAGGAAAGTCTGGTCGGATCCTCGGGTCGGAACCGGTCCCAGAGCCAGCACGTTGCCTGGGTTCAGCCCCTTCAGGTAGCGGGCCAGCAAGTAGGCTTCCTCGACGGTCAAGAACGGAGAAAGCACGCCGGCGATGATCCCACCGCGCTCCACGATCTCCTTCAAACCTTGTGCGACGGCCTTGACGGCCTCGTCGATCGCCACCGGCTGGAGGTCATCGTTCTTGCGGACGTACATCGCCGCCAGCAAGTTCGGGTCGTTTGCCGCTTTATAGCTGTATCGCCCTTCGTCACAAATCCAGTAATCGTTCACGAGCGGATTGTGGCGGGGTTTGAATCGCCACAACGCCCCTCGGTTCTCCTCGGCGCTGATGTTGCAGCCCGTCGAGCATCGGCGCAAATCGAGTCGTGCTTCGACAGGAACCAGGCCCGCTGCTTGTGCAGGAAATCTTTGTCGAGCAGAGCACCGACCGGGCAAATGTCGACAACGTTGCCGGCGAGCGGGTTGTCGACGGGCTGACCCGGAAAGATATCGATCTCGGCCTGATGGCCGCGCCGCATTACCTCGAGCTCGCCGGTCTGGGAGATCTCGCGGGTGAAGCGAACACAACGCGTGCACATAATGCAACGGTCCGCGTTGAGCTGGATCCGGTCGGAGACGTCCTTGCGCGGGTTCACGGTGCGCTCTTCGACGAACCGATGAACGGATTGCCCGTAGCGAAAACTGTAATCCTGCAATCCACACTCGCCGGCCTGATCGCAGACCGGGCAATCGAGCGGATGGTTGAGCAGCAGGTATTCCATGATCATCCGCTGGTGATCCTTGACCTTGGGGCTGTCGGTCACCAGCACGGTCAAGTCCTTGGCGGGGGTCTGGCAGCCGGGGACCAGCTTGGGTAGCAACTTGATCTCGCCGGTCTTGGCGTCCTTGGTGCCGACCTCGATTTCGCACATTCGGCAGTTCGCCACCACCGAGAGAGCAGGATGCCAGCAATAGTAGGGAATATCGACCCCGACCCGCTTGGCCATCGAGATGGCGTTCAGCTTCTCGCCTTCCGGTATCGGATATTCTCTTCCGTTGATAATGATGGTCGCCATCGGCATGCCATTCCGCGGTCAAAGTGGTTTTGAGCTGAGATTTCAATGAGATTTCAAGTCGAGTGCGCCGCTCGGCAGGACGGTGAGCCTGGCGGTGGCGAGGTCCACCGGGGGCACGACGCCATGGGCGATCGTCTCCTGGAGGGGCGTGACTTCGGCTCTGGGGTCTGGTGGGTCCGGATGTAAGCCTCGAGCTCCGGACGGAACTTGGCCAGGGCGTTCTTGATGGGCCAGGCCGCGCCGTCGGCCAGGCCGCAGATCGTCGTACCGGGCATGATTCCCAAGTTGTTGGCCATGTGCAGCATGATATCGAGATCTTCAAGCCGCCCACCGCCGCCTTTGATTCGTTTCAGAGTCTTGTAGAACCATCCGGTCCCTTCGCGACAAGGCGTGCACTGGCCGCAGCTCTCATGCGAGAAGAAGCGGCAGGTATTGTAGAGGTAGTCGACGATGCTGGTATGGTCGTCGATCACGGTCACGGCGGCCGTACCCAGACCGAGACAGCCTGGTTTACGCAGACTCTCGAAGTCGAGCGGCGTGTCCAGCTCGCTGGCCGACAGCAGGCCCATGCTGATCCCGCCGGGAACAGCCGCCTTGGCTTGCCGGCCTTTCCACACCCCGCCAGCATACTCATCGATCAATGCGCGACAAGTGATGCCCAGCGGAAGCTCGACGCAGACCTGCTTGTTAACGTGCCCCGACACGCAATAAAGCTTGGGACCGTAACTCTTGGGCGTTCCGATCGACTTGAACCAAGACGGACCACGTTCGAGGATATGAGGCACGCAGCACAGGGTCTCGACGTTGTTCACGACCGTCGGCTTGCGAAACGCTCCTTCGATGGCCGGGAACGGCGGCTTGATCCGCGGCCAGCCCCGCTTTCCTTCCAGACTCTCGATCAGCCCAGTCTCCTCGCCGCAAATGTACGCCCCGGCGCCGCGGTGTACCCAGACGTCCAGGTTGAAACCGGTCCCATAGATGTTCTTGCCAAGGTGGCCGGCTGCCCTGGCTTCGGCGATCGCCGCCTCAAGCACCTGGTACGCGCGAATATACTCGAATCGAATGTAAATGTACGCGGTCGTGGCCCGGGTTGCGAAGCACGCGATTAAGATTCCTTCAAGAAACTGGTGCGGGTCCTTCTCCATCAGGAGCCGATTGTTAAAAGTCGCCGGCTCGCTCTCGTCGGCGTTGACGCACATGAGCGTTTCCTTCCGATCCTTGGGAAGGAAGCTCCACTTCAGGCCGCAAGGGAAGCCAGCCCCGCCGCGGCCTCTGAGCTCTGAATCCTTGACCGCCGTGACGACCGCCTCGGGATCAGTCGCCAGCGCCTTCCGCGACGGCCTGGTAGCCGCCCCGGGCCTCGTAGACTTTGAGCGTATGGCTATCGGGCACGTTCCAGTTGCGGCTCAAAACAGGTTCAAACGTGGCCACGGCGGCAAACTCCTTCGGCGGCGGTCGACTCAGCACGAAGCGATATTGTTGCTAAGAATGCACTCACAACGTCAAGGGCCAAGCCGAAATGCTGTGTCACGCCCCGATCATCTTTCTCCAATAATCCAGCCCCTCGACTAGAGCTTTGTCGATCCATTTGTTGAAGCGATCGTGGATTTGTTTCACGGGCTCGCTATATGCGAAATAAAAAGGTTCCGCGGAGAGAGGTTTCAAATCCGTGATTTCGGTCGCTTCTTCAGACTTTCGTTTTGTGTAAGCCATTCCCGAGCAAACGAGTACACCCTTGAATTCCCGTCCTATCCCATGGAAGGCGAACAGGATTTCGACTTGAGCTTCCGTGATGATCACCAGTCTGTACCAAGCGCGGTAGACGTTCGGATTCGCGAAGTAATCAAGCTCCTTTGCACAGGCGACGATCTGGTAGCGGAAGTAATCGGAGCGGTCTGAAGCGGAGTCTGCATTGTCGGTGTAGGCATGAAAGTCGGCATTGCTCGGATCCGCGATGATGGAATCTGATCTGTTGCTGCGATCGCGCCAAGCTTTTCACCGGCTAAGGTCCACAGGTCGTCACCGAATCCGAAGACTTTGGTCTGGAGGTCTTCTTGGCAGTCGCCCGATCGTTCTGGAGTTTTTGCTTGACTCGGCTCAAGGATAGTGTCTACTCGCAGCGGTTCCGCGCTCGACTTCTTCGGTCAGACTCAGCGCGTGCTTAATCGCTCGCTTTTGAAGTTGGCCGAACAACTGAACCAGCGGCGCCAGGTCGTCCTGGTCAGCTTTGCGAATTGCTGACAAGTATTCGGCACGATCGCCTCGCGTGACGACCAAAGGAAACCACTGGTACTTCAAAAGCACTAGAGTCGCCAAGCAACGAGCAACTCGGCCATTACCGTCGGTGAACGGGTGAATCAGTGCGAAGCGATGATGCAACCATGCGGATTCTATTTCCGGTGAGACATTCCGCTGTTCATGTTCTAGGTGCCACGTAACCAATCTGGTCCATCTCAGCGGCGGCATGCTCATAAGGACAAAACTCAAAAATCTTCCCGTCTTCCAGTTCAACATTGTTAGGGATGATCTTCCAGGTTCCTCGTGGAAGTTCCCTAAGGACTGCGTTGCCGAGAGTGTCTTTGGCGTGGTAATGCGTTTGATGCGCTGTTAATACATTATGTAGTTCTTTTATGTACGAAATTCCTAAAGGTCGATCCCCGCCGACGAACTGGTAGAGACCCTCGATGGCCCGATATTGGTCTTTGATGTAATCAAGCACTTGCTCTGGATATTGATCGGTGTCCTCATGCGAAAGCAGTGACGCGTCGAGTCCCTGTTCGATCAAAGTTTTGGTCGCCCCCTCGGAGATGTCGTAGAGTCGCTCGATCTGACCGGTCTCAATTGCCCACTCCCTGCGGAGGCGAACAAGAAACTCATTATATGACCGGCCTTGGCGCATGGATTCGGCCTGTTGCTGCCACGCTGTCATTAACGAGTGTAGCTCGGTGTCTTGTAGGGACGGCCAGTCCGCAGGCAAATCCTGAATCGGCTTCCAGTGATATTCGCGGATTTCGGTCATGACGGCCCTCCCGTCAAAGCGATCCGCCACCTACGTTTTTAATCATCTGGTCAACCTTCTCCTCGTCCAATGGCCCAAAAACGCGACCGTCATCCGCCAGCGCGGCCGGCGCGAAGTCGCAGATCCCAAGGCATTCGGCGAACTCGACGGTCAACTCGCCGCCTGGGGTGGTCTCACCCGGCTCGATGCCCAGGCGTTTGCAGGCATGCTCGAGCAGCTCATCACCACCCCTGAGCATGCACGACAGCGAACGGCAGATCCAGAGCCGCACTTCTCCAAGCGGTGCTTGGGGGAAAAAGCCGTAGAAACTCATAGTGTCGTGCACCTCAGCCGGGGTGATCTCCAGCAGCTCCGCGATCTCGGCCATCGCCTGAAAGGGCACGCACCTCAAATGCTCCTGCACAAGGTGAAGCGCGGGCAACGTGACCGCCCGCTTGCTGGGATAGCGCGGCAACAGCGACTGGATCTGCTCCTTGAGCGCCTCACTCAGAATCGGGATCCGTTTCTGTGCCGCGGTGCTCGTCGGTTCGGCTGGCATCGATCGTTAGTCCCTGAACGGCCGTTGTGGTCTAGCGAAAGGGCGACAGTCACGAGCTCGTGCAACCCTTCGCTAATTCTTTACTCACTACTTTCTACTGCCCGCCTCAGCGATCCAACTCGGCCGCGATGATATTCAGACTTCCCAGGACGGCCACGACGTCGGCGAGCAAGAGGTCCTTGATGATCAGCGGAAACACGGAAAAATGGATGAACGATGGTGGACGGGTCCGAACTCGCCAGGCGGTCTGGCTGCCGTCGCCGACCAGGTAATAGCCCAACTCGCCGTTGGGGCTTTCAATTGCGGCGTAAACCTCGTCGCGCGGCGATTCCGCCCCGCGGTTGGGCATGATCAGCTCGAAATGCTGAATCAAGCCTTCCATGCTGTTATAAGCGGTCAGCTTATCGGGGAGCGGGTATTTGTCTGCGATCGGCACGTTTACCGGACCGGACGGCAGCTTCTTGATGGCTTGCTCGAGAATCTGGTGACTCTGCCGCATCTCCTCCATACGCACGATGAATCGGGCCCAGCAATCTCCCTCGACGGTGTATGGGACCTCGAAGTCGAGCTCGGGATAGACGAGGTAGGGCTCGTCTTTTCTCAGGTCATACGTGACGCCGCTAGCCCGGGCGATCGGGCCGGTGCAGGAACAAGCGATTGCGTCGGCCTTGCTCAGGACGCCGATGTTTCGCAGCCGGTCAAGAAAAATCCGGTTGCGAAACAGGAGCTTTTCCATGTCCGCGTAAACCTTGGGGAAGCTCTTCAGAACGGCTCGGATCTTATTAATGACGCGATCGTTGAAGTCGTAGAGCACGCCCCCAACCCGCGTGTAGCCGGGATGGAACCGATAGCCCGACATCTCCTCATAGACGTCGTAGATGAGCTCCCTCAGGTTGAAGGCGAATAGAAAGGCCGTGAACGCGCCGAGGTCCAGAGCGGCCGCGCCCGTGCAGAGCAAGTGATCGCTGATCCGAGCCAGCTCGGAAATGATCACTCTGATGTACTGACACCTCGGTGTCAGCTCGATGTCCAGCAACTTTTCCACTGCGTGGTGCCAGGCTACCTCGTTCATCGGCGGGCTGATATAGTTCTTGCGATCCACCACGGTCACGTACTGGTTGAAGTTCAGGTGTTCGCCTAGCTTCTCGAAGCCGGAGTGCAAGATAGCCGATGTCCGGTGTGGACTTGATGATCCGTTCGCCGTCCAACTCGAGGATCAGCCGCAACGTCGTGTGAGTCGCGGGATGCTGAGGCCCGAAGTTGAGGGTCCAAGTGGCCTGCCTCGACTCGGTTTGAAGCTCCGGGTCGTCGAGCAATTCGGTCGACATCACGTCATCCTGTCTCGATGGTGCTGATCGTGACCAGTCTCATGAGTCCCCTCGCGAAAGTCGAGGGAAGTTATGTCGTTCGCCGCGTCCACGAAGCGGATAATCCTTGCGGAGCGGATGCGCCGTGAACTCCTCGGGCATGAGGATCCGGCGCAGATCGGGATGGCCGTTGAACTTGATGCCGAACAGATCAAACACCTCGCGTTCCATCCAGTCCGCTCCCGGCCAGATGCCCACGGCTGTCGGCAGCGCCGGATCGGGGTCGTCCACGCCGGCCTTGACGATGACCCGCTCGGACGTATCCAGATTGAGCAGCACGTAGTGCACCTCGAACCTCGGACGGGTCCGACCCGGATATCCGAGGTAGTCGGTCGCTCCGAGCTCGGAAAGCATGGCGAAGCCGCACTCGCTCCGGAGAATCTTCAATACCTGTTCCAAGCGTGCCGGCGGCACGAACACACGAAGGTTTCCGCGAAAGCGTGAGGTGCTGAAGACGCCATCACCCAGTCGCTCGGCAAGCTTGGCCAGGGTCGAGGCGTTTTGATCGGCTACAGCGGAATTCACGGCGCTCATTGGACCCTTAGTCTGAAGGGACTTCGCTTCGGTCATTGGTTACTGGATTACAAATGACCAATGACGACTGACCGATGACTCGACCGGTCAGTTCGATTCGTGTGCTCCGAGCTGCGCTGGGCCCCCTGGCAAGCGATAGCCGAAGCGATCCTCATCGCCGCGCTCGCCGGCCATGGCGCACCCCAGCGCGGCGTTGCGTTCTTCGAGCATGTACTTCTCACGTTCCAGCATCTCAGGGAGGGCCGTACCGCGAAGCGATCCTCCCTTCTGGATCTTTTCCTGGATGTCTATGAGCGCCCGAAGAATCTGTTCCGGACGGGGAGGACATCCCGGAATATAAACATCAACGGGGATGAAACGGTCGATTCCTTGCACGACGGCATAGGTATCGAAGATCCCACCCGTCGACGCACATGCGCCCATGCTGATGCACCATTTCGGCTCGGGCATCTGCAGCCAGACCCGTTGGAGGACGGGCATCATCTTCATGGCCACGCGGCCGGCGACGATCATCAAGTCGCACTGACGAGGACTGAATCGCATGACCTCGGCCCCAAACCGAGCGATATCGAACCGGCTGGCGCCGACCGCCATCAGCTCGATTCCGCAGCACGCCGTCGCAAACGGCATGGGCCAAAGGCTGTATTTTCGGCACCAGTTGATGACCGAGTCGAGCGTCGACAGGATCGTGTTCTCGGGAACTTCGAGTGAGCCAGCGGGCTTGATCGCCAAGGTTGGCGCGGTCGGTCGCCCGTCGGTCGCCTGTCGGTCGGTGTTGGTGCCTAGCGCCATTCGAAAACCCCTTTCCGCCACGCGTAGGCGAAGGCCGCTGCCAGGATCAAGATGAACAGCAGGATTTCCCCGAAGACCATGCCTCGAAATTCGGCGGGAATCCCGGCCGCGCTGACTGCAAGCTCGCTCGGCGCCGGCGTTATTCCCGCACTCCACTGCGCCACGGCCCAAGGATAAAGGAACAAGAGCTCGACATCGAAAAGCAGAAAGACAATCGCCACCAGATAATACCGAACGTCAAACCGTTGTCGAGCGTCGCCGATCGGATCCATGCCCGATTCATACGGCATTTGCTTGACTTTGGTCGTTTTTTGCGGAGCGAGCCAGGCGCTCGCAATGATCATGCCCGCGGCGATCGCAATCGCCACGATTAGGAACAGAAAGACCGGTGTGAATTCCGCGCCCATCGATCCACGGCCCTCTCTGATCCTCGATCCGGTTCTAGATCTTTGTGAAGGCTTTCACAAAGTCTTCCAAAAAAAACCCCGGCTGTCGCCAGGTTCGAACCGGCACGACACCATATTTCCAGATTTCCCGACCTTGCATCGTTTCTGAGCGAGGGCGCTCAGGAATCCCCATGGGGGAAGCCGACACGTTGGGAGAACAATGCCGTCTTGAAGTCGAGCCCTATTGTAAGCATCAACCAGCGACCGTCAACGAGTTAGTGGGTCGTCGATCTTCAATTGACAGGTTGTACTCCCGGCTTCAGTCGGTCCGGTCCGCCTGAAGGCAGTGCTCCAATCCGTCAAACTAAGGTTATTGGACGACTAGCGATTTCCGTTGCCGCTGAGATGCAGCAAGAGTCGCTCATTGGTGATCGCGGCAAGTGCGGTACTTCGTCGTCGCTTGGCGATAGCCTCGGTGCAGGTGGGCGCGAACTGGATCGAGCGGCTTTCGCACCTTTTGCGGCCGGCTTCGACTCGCTGTTGCTCGGTCTGCCGCGCGGTTCAAGACGTCGAGCGGAGTGCGCCGCGTACCAATGCCAGTTGATACGCCCAACGGCAGGGCGGGAGCTGGAGGCAGCGATCGAGAACGGCTTCCGAGTGAAGACCCGACAGAACCGAGCGTGGACCTGGGCGAAGCGCCGGGACTGGAGGGGTCCGTGCTACGACCGGTCGTTCGCGACCGCGGTTCTGATTCGGTTCCGGTCGCCGATTCCAGGATGCGCGATGAATCTTCTCGGCGGGCTGAGAAAGCACGGGAGACTCGCACTTGGGCCTGATTGAAATCCCTGAGTAGGCGAGCGCGCTTCCTCGGGTCTTTCTCTTCAAAGTAGGCGAAGTACTTCTCGTTGATCAGTCGTTGCGTCTCCTCGAAGGACCTCTCCGCCTTCTCTCTGGGCAAAAAGGCCGGTCTGTAGAGTTTCGAAAACGCGGGATCGACGGTTGACCGATAATAGGGCTGGCCGATGCCAAAACGGTCCCCCGTTGGATCGAACGTGTTCACTGGCCCCTGTAACTCATTCAGGAAGCTCTGGAACTGGTTGGCGCTGCGGTTCCCGGATGGCGTTCATCAGCCCGCTCTGTCCCGCGGCCGGACTTGCCGGGCCGATCGCACGGACGTAGGGTTCATACTGGCTGTTGTACGGACGGAAGGGGTCGGGACCGAAACCCTGAGCCCAGACCGTTGTCGTCCCCATCACGCGATGCTCCGAGGGTCACCGCGGCGATCAGCCAACGAAGCCAATTCCCGTGCGTTCGAGGTCATTTTCGGTCTCCCGGCTTTCAGCATCGATCTTGATAGGTAGAAGTCAGTTCTCAACGAGTGCTAAGTAAAATGGCCATCGCCAGCGAATCACCTCACGTTGAGACTGGGATCTCGCCGCGTCGTCAAATTCTATTATAACAAACAATTCGGCCTTGACCACCACCCGCTCCAGTTGTCAAGGCGAATCCGCGGAGGTTTTTTCGGGTACACACGACTTTAATGGGTTACCCGGCGGTCGGCTTGGCCGCGGTCTCCCGCGAATTCTGGATTTCCAACATGATCAAATCAGAGCCCATCGACACCGTTCGTGACTCGCGAGTGGAATCTCGCCCGGAATCGGCTATGATGAGAGGACGATGATATTCCGGGCGGGATTGGTTCGATGCGAGCCATGTTGTTTCCGCGGGTTGGTCAACTTTGGAGAGCCTCGATGTTCGTTGCGAACCTCATGCGTGGCGTTCCTGTTGGTGCAACTGCAACCAGCCGGCCCGGACGTCGATCGGGATCCGTCGGCACTCGTGGCTCGATTAGGCGCGAATCGCTATGCGGACCGTGAATAGGCCGCCGAGGCGCTGGAGCACCTGGGCCGTTCGGCCTTGCCGGCACTGCTTGCCGCCCGTGACTCGCGCGACCTCGAGGTCCGAACCCGGGCATCGGGCCTGATTCAAAAGATCGAGGGTGCCCTGCTGACCCAGCCCACGCGGGTCCGGCTGGATTTCGATCCATGCCGCTGTCCGACGTGGTTCGGTCGCTCAGCCTCCAGGCCGGCTTTAAAGTCGCCTTGCTTCCGGAAAACCTGCCGCGATGGAAATCCACGCGAGTGACCCTGCACGATGACGAGCCGGTCGATTTTTGGAGGGCCGTCGATCAACTTCGCGACGTGGCCGGGCTGCATTACAATCCGGGGATGAGTGGGTACGCCGGCCAGCGCGAGCCGACATTCTCGCAGGCCGATGGCGCGATTCGCTCGGTCATGCCGACTTCGGACCACGGTCCGTTCCGAGTCAGTCTGCTCGGCCTCCACTATCAGCGCGATGTCAATTACGACGCCACGGGATGGATCGCCAAGCTTCCGGTTCAGCAGGGTGGCAAACCGGCTGGGCTCGGCACGGGCGGCGTCCCGCTCAACTCAATCCGGTTGCAAACGTTCAGTTCTCGGCTCGATTGCTGGTGGCCGCCGAGCCGCGACTTTCCTTGTATCAGAACGGGCCATTGCAAGTTGATCGAAGCCGTCGATAACCGTGGGAATTCGTTGATCCCGATCGCCGGCGACGGACCTGCCTACAACCGAGCGGCCGGCTATTTCGGCATGGCGAACGGACCGGTCATGCAACTCCAGGCTACATTTGCACCGGCCAGACTCGGCCGGCGAATCGATCAAGAAGCTTCGCGGGATCATCCCCGTGACGATCTCGTCTGCGCAAACCGAACCCGTTGGTCGTCTCTCTGATCAACGGCATTGGAAAAGCCGTCGAGAATGGCGAGGTTCAGTTGACCGTCTACGACATCAGGACCTTGCCCAATAGCCGCAATTCCCTCGTCGAACTTTCCGTGAGAGCGAACGAGCAGGAAGTTCCCGGAGCACGGAGTGACGTGGACGGTTTCAGCAGGGTCTTGCAACGAACCGATCCTCAACACCTTCAAATCGAAGTCGTCGATACCCGCAGGGCAGTTGATCCCCTGGTTCTCCGTCGGACGCCGACCACGATACCGCCCGCGTCACGCTCACCTTGACGAACCTCCCCAGGACCACCCAAGCCGAAGGAGCTCCGCTACTACACGCTGACCGCGTGCTACCGTGAGCCTGCCCTTCGAGTTCAAGGACCTGGTCATGCCGTGATTGGCTCGGATCGCAAGAAGTCACGACCCACGATCGTGCAGTCCCCTTTCCTTTTTCGCGTTTCGAACGCTCGAAAGCACGAACTCGGTAGGAGTTGCTGTCAGACGATGAGCACGAGGTTATCGCGGTGAACGACCTCGTCGTAGAGGGTTGAGCCGAGTGTTTGACGGGCCTCGTGGGTACGCAGGCCGCGGATGCGGAGGGCATCCTGGGTGGCGTAATTCGTGAGTCCACGAGCGAACTCTTGGCCGGCCAGGTCGCGAATCCCGACGACGTCGCCCTTCTCGAATTCGCCGGACGACTTCGAGGATGCCAATGGCGAGTAAGCTTTTCGAGCCCGATTCCAGTGCCGCGCGGCCGGCGTCGACGGTGTAATGTCCGCGGGGTCGGGCTGTCAGGCCGATCCAACGTTTTCGTGCTCGATGGGACGCTGCCATGTGCCAGGAACAAGGTTCCGACCGGCTCGCCGGCGAGGATGCGGGTCAAGCGGTTCGGGCTTGGTTCCGGATGCGATGATCACCGAGCCGCCGGCTTGAGTCACGAGCCGCGCCGCGGCCAGCTTGCTTTGCATGCCGCCGGTCCCCAGCGAGCTGCGGCCGGTACCCGCCAGCGAGAGCACCTGGTCGTCGATCTGCGGCACCAGGCGAACGATTTCGGGATCGGCCGACGGAGTGGGAGTCGGTGCGATACAAGCCGTCGACCACGCTCAAGATGACCAGGAGCGGGCCTGGAGCAAGTTCGTCACCATGGCCGCGAGCCGGTCATTGTCGCCGAACTTGATCTCGTCGACGCTGATTGTGTCGTTTTCGTTGATGATCGGCACGGCGTCACACTCGAAGAGCGCGTGCAACGTGTTCCGCATGTTGAGGTAGCGCGGCCGGCTGTCAAAATCTTCGTGGGTGAGGAGCAGTTGGGCGGCGTGCCGGCGGTGTCGGCGCAAGCCTTCGTCGTAGGCGCCGGATCAAGTAGGCCTGGCCAACCGCGGCGGCCGCCTGGAGCTGAGGCAGATTATCGGGCCGGCGCTTCCATCCAAGCTGTCCCATCCCCGCGCCGACCGCGCCGGAGCTGACCAGCGCCACCTTGCACCCGCGGTCCATCACCGTGCTGATCTGCTCGGCCAGGTGATCGATTCGAGCCGGGTCGAGCGTCCCGTCCGGACCGGTCAGTACGCTCGTGCCGACTTTGACCACCCAGGTGCGGGCCGAGAGCACGACCTCGTCGCGCACCAGGTCGCGCACCAATGATGTCGGCACCTGCGTCCGGTCCGGTCCCGACGGCGATTCCGACGGCCGTGCGGTCGGTGGGAAACCGAGAATCGCTTTCGTCGTTCACGATCTGGGTCTCGGAAGCTAGGATTTACTGGGGAGTGGTTTCCGAGTTTGCAGGTCCGCCGACGTCGAGCCGAATACCCTTCCGGTCATGAAGGTTGTCGGTAGGTCGCGTGGTCATTATAATATGATTCGACTGTCGGCCTAGAGAAACTCAGTTTCGGGCTTAACTCGTTTTCGTACCACTGCCCGACTACAGGGCTGGGTCTCCTACACGGGGTGGAATCGAGACACATGGGTGAATTGCACCATGAGTGCGGTGTGGCGGCTGTTTATCATGCGGCGGGACGTTCGGTCTCCTCGTTAGCCCCGGTTCCTGGCGATGTGGACAGCGTGGCACTCTTGGTGCCGCGGATGTTGCTCGACATGCAAAACCGGGGACAGCTCGCGGCGGGGATGGCCAGCTACCGGCCGGACCGCAACGCGTTGCATCAAGATCCATAAGGAAGTCGGCACGGTCGCCGAGGCCTTCCGGCTCAATCACCGGGAGGAATTCGAGGCGATCATGCGACAGGTGGACGGGCCGGTCGCGATCGGCCACGTGCGTTACGCCACTTGCGGGGGCAACGACCGGAACGACGCCCAGCCATTCGAGCGCGACCACGGCCGCAAAGCCAAATGGTTCGCCTTCGCGTTTAACGGTCAACTGGCTAACTACGAGGAGCTCAAAGACGAGCTGCTCGCCAAGGGCGATTACCACCTGAAGCGGGATACCGACACCGAAATCATCATGCACTCGTTGGCGTACGAGTTGCAGGTCGAGGAGCAGGAGCCCGACTGGGTCGGCGTTTTCGGCCGGTTAGCGGAACGGTTTGACGGGGCTTACAACATCGTCTTGATCACGGCGCACGGGGAGCTCGTGGTGGCACGCGACCCGCTCGGCGTGCAGGCCACTCTGCATCGCCGAGCACGGCCCTTTATTTGGAGCGGCCAGCGAGAGTGTCCCACTGGCCAATCTCGGCTTTCGCAACATTCGGTCGCTCGAGCCCGGAACGTTGGTCGTAGCCAATCACAAGGGAGTCAGTATCGAGCGGTTCGCCCCGTCGCCCCGCCAGGCGCATTGTTTCTTCGAGTGGATCTATTTCGCCAATGTGGCCAGCACTTTCGATGACCGTTCCGTCTACCTCAGCCGTGCGGCCCTGGGCAAGGAGCTGGCCCGCCTGGAAGATGTGCCGTTGGGCGCCGATACGATCGTTGTCCCGGTGCCGGACACCGGCAAGGCCGCGGCCGACGCGATGGCCTTTTCGCTCGGGGTTCCCTCCGTCGAGGGATTGATGCGCAACCGGTACATGGGCCGGACGTTCATCGAGGGTACGGCCGACCGGACGGCCAAGGCTCGACTCAAGTACACACCACTCCCTGAGGTGCTTGCCGGAAAACGAGTCTTGCTCGTCGAGGATAGCATCGTCCGCTCGACGACGATGCGCGCACTCGTGCACGAGATCCGCGACCGTGGAGGTGCCCGCGAGATTCATCTGCGAGTCGCCTGCCCGCCGATCATCGCGCCCTGCTACTATGGCATCGACATGTCACGGAAGTCTGAGCTCTTCGCCAGCCCATTCGTCGACATGCCGGACGGCACGGTCTCCGAGGAAGCCCAGAAGCGCATGGCCAAGGAACTCGGGGCCGACAGCCTTCGGTACCTTCCCATCGAGGCGATCGCGCGCTCGGTCAGCCTTTCGCCTGATCGCCTTTGCCGCGCCTGTATCACGGGCCACTATCCCACCGAAACCGGCCAATGTCTCTATCAGCTCGAAAAAGATCCGGCTGCCCCATCAAACCGGGCGAACGGCCGGCGTGCCTACGAGCCACTTCCGACCGGGCCGCTAGCTTGACTTATCGCCAAGAGTCGCGTCTTACCCTCCAGACATCGGAGGATTGCCGCCTTTTGAGCGTGCAGGCGGTTTTCCGCCTGGTCGAAGACGATCGACCGATCGCTTTCGAGAGCCTCAGTCGTAATCTCATATCCCCGATGAGCCGGCAGACAGTGCATGATCAGGGCTCGCGAGTTTCGCAGCAACTCCATGTTCAGTTGGTACGGTTGAAACAAGCGGAATTGATGAGCTTTTATGTCTGCAAACGATGGGTCGTTGAAGACCTCCATGTTCAGCCAGGAGTCCGTATACAAGATGGACGCGCTCTCGACACCGGCTCGCACGTCGGAAGTGAGGTGATAGCGCCCCGACCGTCGGGCTGATTCCAAAGTGTCCGCGTCGATAGCGGATTCGGGCTGGTCGGGTGTCACCAGAACCACTTCCATCCCCAGCTTGATGCAGCCGTCAAGGAGGGAATTCGCCACGTTGTTGAGAGCCCCCAAGTAGGCGAGCTTGACTCCCTCGAAGCGTTGAAACTTCTCGCGGATCGTCAACAAATCCGCCAGGATCTGGCATGGGTGGTACCGATTACAGCAGCCGTTGATCACGGGCACTCGCGAGACACCCGCCATCTCGTCGATGTCCGCATACCGCAGGAGTCGCGCCATGATCAGATCGACATAGCGATCGAGACAACGGGTTTCATCCGCGACTGACCCCATCGTGAAATTGCTCTTTTGCCAGTCCAACTCGACGAACGAACCACCGAGCTGGTGCATCCCGGCCGCAAACGAGGTTCGAGTCCTCGTCGACGTCTTCTGAAAGATCATCGCCAGCGTCTTATGCTTCATGCATGAATGATAGTCTTGCGGTTCAGCCTTGAGAGCAGACGCGAGCTCGATGCACGTAAGAAGGTCCTCGGCCGACCAGTTCTTGAACGAAAGAAGATGCTTCATCGCCGGGATTTCCTGACGGATCGGGAAGATAGCTCCCAGTTGTTCCTTGCTAGTTGATGGAAAGGATACATCTCGTAACTTGCAACTCTTTTCCATCCCAAAACTAGCAACTGTTAACTGGTGACCAGTGGTCCGTCAACCTTGGTTTGACGGGTTGGAGTACCGCCTACAGGCGGACCGGACCGGCTGAAGCCGGGACTCCAACCTGTAAATTGAAGATCGCCTCTCCCTCGTCCAGGTTCAGCGAGTGTACTCCAGAGCATTGAGCCCATGCAAATACCGGCTGCGTCGCTCTAACTCTTATAAGGCCCCGATACAAGGCGAGAACTCGGACCGGGACACGGAGCTTCCTCCTGCAAACTCGGTAGAAACCGGCTCTGTCCGGCGACCGCTCTAACCGTGTCTCCCCCTCGTCGTTTCTTTGATACGAGCCGAATCCGGAATGGGCACGGGTGTTAACCTGCCGAAGCGACACGGTCAAGCACGTAGTCGGCTCGGTAGATCGGTCTCCCCTCGATCCGGTATTTCCGCTCGAAATTGGTGAGATAGTCGGAAGGATGCTCGGCATCTTTGGGCTCGGGGATGGGCACGTTCCTGGAACCGAGGATGAGCTGCGATGAGGCCCCGAATTAACGTGAAATACTCCTCGACGTCGCTGGCGACACGAAGATGCCCCCCAGTTTCGAGCGTTCGTTCGATTTCGGTCATGAGCGAGTCGGTGAACACCCGCCGTTTTTTGTGTCGCTTTTTCCACCACGGGTCCGGGGAAATAGACATGGATTGCGCGGAGGCTCAGTTCCGGAACATGTCGCGTCAGTACAAGTCGGGCGTCGCCGCGCCAAACCTTGGCGTTGGCGATCTCGCATTGGACCAACCTTTCGGCGGCAGAGTCTCGCATATTTCCTTGAGAGCTCGATCCCCAGAAGTTGTGCCCAGGATTTGCCGAGGCGGAGTTGACCAGGAACAGACCCTTGCCGGATCCGATCTCCAGCTCGACGGGTCGGTCGTTGCCGAAAAGAGCCGTCCAGTCGATCAGGGATTCCTCGATCGGTTGGGCCGGGTCGATCAATGAAGAACTAACATCGATCTGAGGTCGAGAGCGTGACATTTTGGGAGCGGTCGATTGACCGGTCAGGTCAGGTCGCCTCGGCCGTTTCGGCAGGACCGGCGATGGGGACACCGATGATCTTGCCGTGGAAGACCATGTTGGTGCCAACAAAACCCTGACAATCGAAGATCGTATGACGGCGGTGTAGTCGCAACGCCTTGCACACGAGCACGAGTCGATCGCCGATCCGGACCTGGCCGCGGAACCGAACGTCTTCCATGCCGCCGAACGCGATGAATCCGACATCGAGCATTCGCACTTGCTTGCAGAAATAGCTGGAGAGCTCGCGGCCGCCTCGCAAATCATCACGCCTGGCATCAACGGGTAATCCGGCATGTGCCCGCGGACCCAGAATTCGTCGGGCTCGACGTCCTTATAGCCGATCGCCAACTTGCCCTCGAGGTCGAGATGGATGATCGCCGTGAGCTGTTCCATCTCGAAACGCTGGGGGTTGAAGCTCCGAATTGCATCCCGATCGACCAGAACACGCGATGTGTCGATGGCGGCGGGGTCGACCAGCGGCGCTGGCGGCATGCGCGCTCATCCTTTCTCTCTCGATTTCTTCCGCGGCGGCAGTGCGGATGGCGAGGCGGAACCCATCGCCGGCTTGGCAAGGACGGCGACTGCCTCCGCGTCCGAGTTGGCCGGCCCTCGACCTGGTCCGGCATGTTCGTCGTGCAACTTGGCAATGGTCCGAAATCACTCCGCTGTTATGATGACCTCCGTCGGCAACTTCGACAAGAGGTCTCGTCACCGCTGGTCGACTGATGCGTGGTGACGGCGGTCGGCCGGCTTTGTGATGCCCCGCGGACAGGCAGTTCGAGGATTGACGCCATGACCGTAAGACCCCTTGGCACAATGGTTATCTACGGTTTTCCGGAACGGGAGCTCGACGCGGAGTTGGATATCGCTCTCGGCATCGGCGCCAGCGTCTTGGAGATTCTTCCCGATTGGAGTCGATTCCCGGATCCCGAGCTGGTCCGCAATCGCGGTCGGCAGATCGGGGACTCGCCATCCACAGTGCGCACGGCTGCTGGGGAGGGCGGACCATTCGTGCGACCCGCGTCGACCTCGGATCGGCCGATCCCTCCGTTCGCCAGCGAATCGGTCGACGACTTGAAAGCGTGCGTGGATTGGCTGGAGACCGCGGGGGGAGTCTGTTTGGTCGTCCATCCGGGCGGACTCTCCATCGCCTCGGATTTCTCGTCACGACGCGACGCGCTGGCCCAGGGGTTGATCGCACTGGCCAGACACGCAACGGATACCGGAGTCACGATCTGCGTCGAAAACATGCCACCGGGCGTTCATCCAGGCAGCCGGATGGCGGATCTGGCCGATCTACTGATCGAACTGAACGATCCCTCGGCTGGCCCTGGCGCTGGATACCGGGCACGCCAACCTCACCACCAACGCCTCCGAGGAAACACGTGCGGCCGGCTCTTTGCTTGCGACCACTCATGTCCACGACAATAACGGCCGGAAGGATTCGCACGAGCCGCCCGGATACGGCACAATCGACTGGTCCGCCTGGGGAGAGACGCTCGACTCGATCGGTTATGACGGCCCGATCATGCTGGAGTGTATCCGACACCTTCGAGAACATCCCGGGAGTTTCAGGCCTCAAGTGCTCCAGGGGCTCGCCCGGATTGCTCCCACGTCTATGACTTGGTCTCAACTGACGGATTGTAAGGAAGAGGAGAGGACCGGTGGCTGCTCACGAGGATTGGGGCGTTTCCGTTGCGAAGGATTCGCCTCGCTCTGGCCGATAGGTACAGGTCGAGGGTCCGTCGATTCGACCGGCGAACACGGTCGACGGCCGCCGGTAACAGCGGTGGCCGAGCCTCCGGTTGCCAGTTACGAGCCGGTGTGTCGAATCGGCCGGGAAGGGAGTAGGGACGTTGTCACCCAAGGTTAGCCGTCGTGAAGTGCTGGGCGTCTTCGGTGCCGTTGGCACCGTGGCGGCGGTTTCGGCGGTTGGCCCGCAAGCCCAGGCCGGTCACGTTGAGCTGGGACGGTTCAGCAAGCGCACGGGCGTGCATGGAAAAATGACGGGCGCGCAAGCGGTGGCCGCGGCGCTCTGTTGTCAGGGAGTCCGGTGTGTTTTCGGGATCCCGGGGGCTCAGAACGAACGAGCTTTGGGATGCGTTGAAGGCCCGTGGTGTCCCTTACATGCTGACAGCGCACGAAGCCTCGGCAAGCGTGATGGCCGACGCAGCGGCCCGGGTCACGGGCGAGGTCGGCGTCTTCTCGGTGGTCCCCGGACCGGGGCTTGACCAATGCGTTGACCGGGATCGGCGAAGCGCTGTTCGACAGTATTCCCGTGGTGGGCATCATCAGCGACATCGATCGATCACCGCAAGGCTCCGATCGGCCAGGTCCATGGACTCGCCAACGCGGCGCTCATCCGTCCGGTTGTCAAGGCACTGTTGGAAGTCCGTCACCAAGCCGAGATTCCCGGGGCTCTCTTCGAGGCATTCCGCGTTGCTCGAGCGGGAGAGCCGGGGCCGGCGGCCGTCCTGATCCCATATCCGCTTTATTCCGAGGTTTGGGACTACGACCTGGCCGATGCCACCCCCCTACCCCGCCCCCTTCGATGAGTCCGCCTATGTCCGGGTGCTTCAGCATCTGATGGACCGTCGCCGACGGCGTGGGGATTTACGCGGGACTGGGTTGCGTGGAGGCGGGGCCCGGCACTGGCGGCGGTTGCCGAGCTGCTCCAGGCGCCGGTCGCGACTTCGGTGAGCGGCAAGGGATGCATCCCCGACTCGCATCCCTTGGCTGTCGGCTGGGGTTATGGCAAGCAAGGCACCCGCACCGCCGAAGCGGCATTCAAAGAGGTCGACCTCGTTCTGGCGGTCGGCGTCCGTTTCAGCGAGGTGTCGACCGCCTCTTTTGCCATTCCTCGCCACGATGTGTTGATCCACGTGGATGTGAATCCCCAGAACCTGGGACGCAACGTGCCGGCCCACGTCACACTTTGCGCGGATTCCCGGGTTTTTCTCGATCGGTTGCTGGTTGACGGCGAGGCCATTCGCCGCGCTCCGTGTCCTCGCACTCTGGCAGACGATTCAGCGATCTCGCCAGGTCGATCGATGCGAGGCGGCCACGGTCCGGATCGCGCCTTGTGTCGACCCGATGTTCTTCTTGAACCAGTTCAAGGCCACGCTAGGGCCGGACGAGCTGATCTTCGTAGATGTGACCGCGGCCACCCACTGGGCTTCGGAAACCATCGAGGTCCAGGGCCCGCGCCGTTACATCACACCCGCCGACAACCAGAGCATGGGCTGGGCGATCCCGGCGGCCATCGGCGCACAGCGGGTTCGGCCCGACCGCCAGGTGGTTTGCATCACCGGCGATGGTTGTTTCTTGATGTCGGCCATCGAGATGTCGACTGCCGCGCAGGTGCGGTCTGCCGGTGAAGTTCTTCGTTCTCGACGATGGCTCATACCACTATATGCAGATGCTTCAGGAGCCGGTTTACCGCCGCACGACCGCGACGGAGATCGCTCGGATCGATTACGCGGCCTTCGCCCAGGCGGTCGGACTTAGTTTCAATCAGATCGTCGACAACGGCGACGCACTCACCGGGATTCACGTGCTCTGGCGATCCCCGGGCCAGTCTTGACCCGCGTGGCCATCAGTTACGAGGGACGAGAGATCCGTTGGCTCAACGCCCTCCGTTCCCAGTACATCAACAAGCTCCCCAATAGCCAGAAGGTTCGCCTGGCCGCTCGCGTCGGTGTGCGCGTGCTGACTCCGGGAGATGACAGTGATTGAGACGACTCTTCACATTCATGTCGACTCCGGGAGATGGAGAAGCTAGTGATGATCGGAAAGCAGGGGCGTTTTTGATCTTGGGTGGTTGGTCTTCCGTGAAGTTCCTGTTCTCCGTAAGATGCCTCGCCTTTAAGGCCGGGTCGGAACGGATTTCGATCGGGTTCAATGGCATGGATGGGATTATTCCGGGCATGGAAATTCGCACGAGTGCCAAAGTCCCGCACGCGGAATTCTTTCCGCCGCCTCCTTCGCCGCGCGGACCGAGTCTATGGATGGCCAGACTGGTTGAGGATCGTCGTGAGCTGGTGCGATTCTGGCCGGTCATTCAGAACATGGTCGTTCAGGAGCTTCGAGTTCGGTATCAGCGGTCGATCCTGGGATTCGTCTGGACGCTGCTCAATCCGCTTTTGATGATGATGACGCTGTCATGCGTTTTTTCGAATTTCAATAGTGAAGTAGAGCATTACACGCTCTTCTTGTTCGCCGGCATGGTTCCCTGGGGTTTCGTGAGCAGCAGCCTGAACGAGAGTGCGGTCTGCATCATTTCGAATGAAGGGTTGATCCGGAAGATCTACCTTCCCAAGCTGGTTTTTCCCGTCGCCAGGGTCCTGATCAATTTGGTGACGTTCGTGTTTTCACTCGGCGCACATCTTCTTGCTCTTGGGTCCGCTGGGGGCCAGGCTGTCCGTTGTCGATGTTATCCTACCGCTTGGCGATCGGGCTACTTGCCGTGTTCGTTCTCGGCCTCAGTCTGATCGTGGCCACGGCGAACACGTTTTTTCGCGATTGTGGTCACCTGGTCTCGGTCTTCTTGCAGGCATGGTATTTTCTCACACCAATCCTCTTTCCCGATCAGCAGCGAACAGTTCTCTGAAAAACCGCGTTGGCGGTTCCTTTTCAATCCGGCGTACTATTTTATCGAGCTGTTCCACGAGGTCTTGTACGCGGGGCAATGGCCTCGGCTCGGACTCGTGTCGGCTGCCGCCTTGATCGCGGCGACGAGCCTGGGAATCGGTTATGTCATATTCAAGTCTCATGAAGACAAGATGGTCTTCCGGCTCTGATCGCCGCGGACCGGCCGACCGCCAAGCCCATGGTGCGAGCCCCGCTGATCGAGCTGCATCAGGCCTCGCTCCGATTCATCAACTACGCCGACAAGCAGTATTCGCTCAAGCGGGCCGCGCTCGATTTGGTGTTGCGCCGAGAAGGCCCGGAACCGAAGGCGGAATTCTGGGCCCTGCGCGACATCACTTTCACGATTGAGCATGGGACGCGCGTGGGCGTGGTCGGCGGTAACGGAGCGGGCAAGAGTACTCTGCTTCGCATGCTGGCCAGGATCTATCCGCCACGTCCGGGAGCCGTCACGGTCCGCGGCAACGTGGCGCCGCTCATCGAAATGGGGGCGGGCTTTAACCCGGAGCTCTCCGGGACCGACAACATCCTGCTCAATGGCGCGATGCTGGGTTTCAGCCGGAAACAAATGCTGAGCAAGGCCGACGGAATCTATCGAGTTCTCCGGTCTGCGCGAGTTTGCCGATCTCCCTCTCAAGTATTATTCGAGCGGAATGTACATGCGTCTGGCCTTCGCGATCGCCACCGAGGTCGACCCGGAAATCTTGATCTTGGATGAGGCGCTGGGGGTCGGCGACGCCGCATTTATCGACAAGGCCAAGTCCCGGATTCGCAGTCTGCTCGATCGTTCCAATGCCGTGATCCTGGTCTCTCATGACATGAAATCGCTCCGGGAGTTGTGTACCCGGGGCCTCTGGCTTCAGCAGGGACGGCTCATGGCCGACGGCCCAATCGATGACGTCGTCGACCGCTATCTCGAATCGACGTCTACGGCGGCCGCATCGGCGTAGGCGTCTTTCGCCCACGAATCATCGCCCATCAGCCGGAATGTTCGGAGTGTCTGACTTTAACGATTATACCTGTGTCACACGTAAGTGTGCCTTAGCACAATGAGATACGCCAAATATCCGCTGCTTCGAGCCGATTTTAACGATTATACCTGTGTCACACGTAAGTCTCACCAATTGCTATAAGCGAGATACGACCGAGTAGTGCTTCGAGCCGAGTTTTACCGATTATACCTGTGTCACACGTAAGCTAATTCCTCTCAACAGACATACGGCCGAAATGAAGTTTTCCGTCCCTACGTAAGTGTATCGCGCTCGCAGGATAAACCGCGGCAGTCGAAGTTTGCGCTGTCAAGCCCAACTTCGCATCAGCCTGATGCCCGACAAAGTTTAGATATTACGGGATTCGCGGATCTAATCGATTCTGAGGATTATTTGACGCTCAGGCCGCGGAAATGGCCGATAACGGATTACGGGTGCTTGTGCGCTCAGGCGCCAGCCTCGTGAATTCTCTACGAAAGAGTCCCGCATATCACGACCGGGATTGACCGGTTCGGGACTCCTGCGTCATGATTCCCGGACCGATCGCGGACGGCGTCGGCCGGTGGACGCCTCGTCGAGGGTCGAGGGAGTGGCCCGCTATGCCCCTGGCTCAAATGAGTGTTATGGTCTCGGTGCTTGTCGTAGGTTGGTCGGACATCGAGATCTCGCCCAGTCGCGGTGATCGCGGGGCGATGTTTCAGGCGCAGCGTCGCGTGGCATCGACCGTCCCAGCGAGCGAACGCTCGAGACGCTCAGGCGATATGACCTGGATCGCGATTACCGCCGCGATGTGAACCAGGTCTTGATCCGCCTGGAGAAGTTCGCGCAGAAGCGTGCCGAGGCGGAACTTGTCTATGCGCTGGCGGAACTCTCCTGGATTGAGGGAAGGCGACTCGACCGCTGGCGCAAGCCGGAGGCAATCGACCGGTTCCTTGACGCGGCGGCGTATTCTCTCGATTACCTGTTCGATACCGACCCCGTTCTGGCCGAGGGCCGCGGGCAGGCCGACCCACGATTTCGAACGGCGTGCGAGATCTACAACGCGGGCGTGGAGCGGCTGATCCGGGCCGCTCAAACCAAAGGGCAGATCCAGCCGCAGAACGGAGAGGTGATTCCCTTCAAGGTCCACGGTCGCGAGCAATCGTTGCGGATCATCCTTCATGACTCCCCGTGGAAACCCACGGATGTCCACAAGATCCTCCTGGCCTCGGATTTTGAGGTGACCGGCCTGAGCTCCTTGAGCTATTCTCAATATCGGTCTGGGAGTGCCCTTGATCGGAGTTCGGGAGACCGAGACAAAGAAGGGCCGACCGCAAGCCCGAGGAGCGATTCTATCCGGCCGAGATGGCTTTCCCGCTGACAGCGTTCCTTCAGCCAATTCTCGGTTGCAGCGACCCGAATGTTGATGTTAGCAAGGCCCGGGTTTGTACGCTGAACTTGTACGATCCCGTGCGCGACCGGGCCGTCGGCAAGAAACCGAACCTCATCCCACTCGAGACCGACCTCACGACTCCCTTGGCTTACATGTGGTCGCGGACGGATCTGGATCGATACCGCTGGACTGGCTTGATCCGACCCGAACATGCTCTCGAGCGGGCCAACCTGCTGTTCATCCGCCCGTACGAGTCGAACAAGATCCCGGTCGTGATGGTCCACGGCCTGATCTCCACGCCGCTTGCCTGGATACCGATGCTCAACGAGCTGTTACGCGACCCGGTGATTCAGGCCAATTATCAGTTCATGCTGTACATGTACCCGACCGGAGTGCCGATCCCGATCGCCGCGGCGAGCCTCCGCGAATCGCTTGAAGCAGGCCAAGCAGATGTACGACCCGGACGGCCGGGAACCGAAATTCGACCAGATGGTCCTCCTGGGTCACAGCATGGGCGGCTTGCTCAGTCGTACCATGGGGGTCTCGAGCGGAGATCAGCTCTGGCGTCTGTACTCGGACCGATCATTCGAGGACATCATCGGCCCGAAGGAGGTCCTCGACGAACTGCACCAGTATTTCTTCTTCGATCCACTGCCGTTTGTGAGACGGATCGTCTTCCTGGCCACCCCGCATCACGGTTCGGAACTATCGCGGGGCGTGGTCGGCCGGGTCAGCTCGAACCTGATCTCCGACCCCGACCACATCCACAAGCTGCTGTACAAGCTCGTCAAGGACAACCCGGATGCATTTGACTCGCGGAAATTCAGGCGGTTCCCGAGCAGTATCGAGACCCTGGCGACCGACTCGCCGATTCTGACGGCGCTATGGAAGATGCAGCCGCCGCCGCCACCCGACGGCCGCCAAATTCCACTCGATCATCGGCTCGTTGCGACCCACCGCGGTCGACAAGACCACTGACGGAGTTGTTGCCTATCCCAGCGCGCACCTCGAGGGCGTCGACTCCGAGAAGGTGGTGCGCTCGGACCACGGCGTCCAGAAAGACCCCGACGCGATCCGCGAAGTCCGTCGCATCCTCCGCGCAGCACATCGGCGTCGCCCAGACTCCCGCGGCGGTCCAAGAGGCCCGCGGCCCGAGGGACTCCGCGCCGGCCAACCTGGCGGCTCCTCCGCCATTGCGTTAAAGTTCGTGGTATCTCGTCGATGAGCGGCATTTTCTCGACTCAACAGTCCATGCATCTTGAGTGAGGCCGATCGATGTCCGATACCCTCGCTGAGCGGCTGGCGGCGTTTGCCCTGGGCACAACTTTCCAGGATCTTCCGGCCACCGTCGTGGTGGAAGCGCGGCGGCGGCTGCTGGACTCGCTGGCTTGCGCCATCGGAGCTCTCGACGAACCAGCCCCCTCGATCGCGCGGAAGTCGCGGGGAGGTATCAAGGCGCTCCCAGTGTGAGCCTGATCGGTGGTGGACAATCCGTGCCGGATTGGGCGGCTTTCGCCAATGGCGTTCATATCCGCTACCTGGATTGCAACGATACCTATTTGTCGCTTGAGCCGGCGCATCCCAGCGACAACTGGGCGGCCGTCATGGCGGCCGGTCAGGCCGCGCAGGCCGATGGGAAAGCCTGGATCACGGCCGCGGTTATCGCTTATGAAGTTCAGTGCCGACTGTGCGACGCGACCAGTATCCGTGCTCGAGGTTGGGACCACACCACCTATGGGTCGATCTCCGCGACGCTCGCCGCCGCCAAGCTGCTGGGGCTGTCGCACGACCAGACCGTTCACGCGCTCGGGAATCGCCGGCACGACCGGGACGGCGCTTCGGCTGACTCGGGCTGGCGAGCTATCCATGTGGAAAGGCTGTGCGTTTGCGTTCGCCTCGCAGGAATGCTCTGTTCGCGGCCTTGCTCGCCGCCGAGGGGATGACCGGTCCAGCTCCTTTGTTCGAAGGAGAGATGGGATTCGTCCAACAAGTCTCCGGACCATTCTCGCTTCCGAAGCTAGGCGGCCCGGCCGCGGACGACTGGATGCTGCCCAAGACCTCGATCAAATTCGTTCCGGCAGAGTACCACAGTCAGTCGGCGATCGCCGCGGCCTTCGCGCTCCGCCCTCAGATCGATAATCCGGCGCGGATTCGCTCGATTGAGATCGCCACGTTTCGTGTGGCCGTTGAGATCATCGGCAAGGACCCCGAGAAGTGGCGCCCGAAAACGCGCGAGACAGCCGACCACAGCCTCCCCTATTGCACGGCCGTCGCCCTGGTCGACGGCAAGATCACGGCCGAGCAGTTCACCACCGGAGCGGCTCTCGGACCCTGCATTGCTCGACCTCGTGTCCCGCACGACGGTTGTCGAAGACCCGCAGCTCACGGCCGGCTACCCGGCCGGCATCCCCAACCGGGTGACCGTCACCCTCGACGATGGAACCAAGCTCGTCTCGGAAATCGCATATCCGCCCGGCCATGACAAGAACCCACTCTCCGACGAGCAACTGGCGACCAAGTTCCATGGCCTGGTCGACCCGGTGCTGGGCCGGGAGCACGGCGATCAGATCTGGCAGCGCGTATCCCAGCTCGAAAATGACGCTTCGCCTCATGCAGTATTCAGTTTGTTGGGAAGGCCCCAATGACTGGATGCGGAGTGAAGGCGTCCTCAGCAACTTTGGAGCTGCTCACGTCGAGCGCGGAAACGCGTGATCCCGCTCAACCGACGGCGGGGAAACTTTCGGGCTCGGACGCGCGGTCCAGACCAAAGGCGGCGAGCGGTCGGGGTTGCTGACGAGATGGTCGCGCACTCAACTGGGCCATCAGCTGGTAGCCTTGCGTCGTAAGGTGGCATTCGTCGGAAAAGAGGGTGTTTGGCAGTTGCTGGAAGGATCGCTGGACATCGATCATCGGCACGTTTTGTTGCTGAGCCCAGTCGACCAGCGCAGCATTGTACTTGGGCACTGATCCTGCGCCAGGTTCCGTTCTGGCTGAGAGATTCAGGCGGAAGTTTGTGGGGCCGCGTGAGGACCGCGAGCGGAATCCGCGATTGCGGGCCTCAGCCCGGAACCGCTCGAGATTCTTCAGATAGTCTTCGACACTGACCCGTGGGATGGTGCTCAGCGACGTCAGCTACCGTCGGCTGAGCCCGCCATCCGCGCGAATAGTACATCAATACCAGGTATGTGCGATAACGAATGAGTGCACGCTGGCACATTACCACGCGGCCAGGGAGGGATTTGAAAGGTCTTGTCCGGTTCGCCGATGGCTTCGGCCGCGTCGTTCCAGCCGAACGAGACCAGCAGCAGGTCAGGGTCATATTCATCGACTTCCTGAAGGAAACGCAACAAGCCCTGGTGCGAAGTGTAACCCGCGACGCCGGCATTGATGACTTCGAATCGACGGCCGGGGATGGGCGGTTGTTCGTCCAGCAGGGTTTGGAACCAGCTCGGCCATCCCCCCTTGGGTGGGCCGTCGGTCAGAGAATCGCCATAGCACATGATGCGGACGACGTCCGGCGGCTTGGGGTTTTCCGCCAGAGGACCCTTGAAGTCGTTGGGAGTTGAACGGCTTGTGGGCGGCTGGCCGCCACAAGAGGACCGGGTCGGGCTCGCGGTGCTGGTCGCCGGTGATCGTCGCCAGCCGCCAGTCGTCATGACCCGATCGCCAGACCGTCTGGATTCCCTGACGGTACTTCAAGACCCTGAGCTCGGTGAGTAACCGGCAGGTCACTTCAATCAAGCCCGAGTGGAATGATGCCCGCACTCGAGAACAGTCGTCAAGATCAGGGCCGGCCGCCGTCGAGCCAGCTTCACGAGTCGGCGCTCGAGGGATGGGGAAGCAAACAATACAGCCAGGTTGACACCCAGCAACAGAGCGCGGCGATCGCCGTTGCGAACCGGTCGCCTGATGGAACCAGCAGCACGTAAACGCATGCATAGAGCAGGTTCGCGAGTATCGCGATAGTGCGACGAGGTCGCGCCCGCGACCCTTCCGCGCCAGCAGCCAGGGGAAACCAACGACCATCAGCCAGAGCAGCCAGAACCAGCCGGAATGAGGCATCGTGCTCCTCGCCATCAACCAGAGTCGTGCCCTGGAGAAGACATCAAGTCGAGCGGACAGAGCGACTTCCGGATTTTTCCCATCCCGTGCGATCTGTCAAGCCGAACGCGCGTTCGGACCGTAACGTCCGAAGTCGGTCGCAATTGACAGGAATTGCCTGTTCTGCTTGATTCAGTGCCGGCGAGTCGTTGCGAGGATGACGTCGACTGAATCGGCGTTCGGACCGAGCTGCCCGACATGGGCCTCAGGACGTGGCATGCTCTTCAATTCTTACCAATTTGCACTTTTCTTCGCGATCGTCCTGTCCGCGTACTGGCTATTCCACAAGCACCGTCGCATTCAAAACATTTTACTGCTCACTTCCGCATACTACTTCTACGGCTGCTGGAACCCAAAGTTCCTCTCCTTGCTGATTGTTTCAACGGTCATGGATTACGCTTGTGGGATCTGGGTCGATCGAGTCGATGATCCGCGTGGTCGTCGCGGAGTCGTCGCGCTTTCCATGGCGCTGAACCTCGGTATCCTGTGCTACTTCAAATACTTCAACTTTTTCGCCGAGAGTTTGCAGAGTTTTCTGGCCCAGTTAGGGTGGTCCATCCCGCTCCGCCATCTCGAGGTTGCGCTGCCGATAGGCATCTCTTTCTACACTTTTCAATCGATGAGCTACGTCATCGACGTCTACCGGCGCCAGATGAAACCGACGAGAAACCTTGTCGAGTTTGCCACCTTCGTCTCGTTCTTTCCGCACCTGGTCGCGGGTCCGATCATGAGGCCGGCGACACTCTTGCCGCAGGTGGCGTCTCGGCGGACGTTTGACCTGGAACAGTTCTACGGTGGTGCCTACTTGATTTTTTGCGGTCTGCTCAAGAAGGTCGTGGTGGCGGACAATCTGGCGCTGATCGTCAAAGACCTGTTTGCGCGGTGGCAGACTCTCGATGGTGGATTGGCCGTACTGGCGATCTATGCGTTCGCGTTTCAGATTTACGCGGATTTCTCGGGGTACACCGACATCGCCCGAGGTGTCGCCAAGTGCCTGGGTTTCGAGCTCATCCTTGAACTTCAATCTACCCTATTTCGCGACCAGTCCCAAGGACTTCTGGAATCGTTGGCACATTAGCCTCTCGCATTGGCTGCGCGACTACCTTTACATTTCCTTAGGTGGGAATCGGGGCGGCACGCTGCTGACTCATCGCAACCTCTTGTTGACGATGGTCCTGGGGGGACTCTGGCATGGGGCAGCGTGGACATTCGTGATCTGGGGTCTCTACCATGGGGTGTTACTGATATTGCACCGTGTCGCGTCGCCGTGGCTGAAGTGGATTCAGCCGGCGGATCCAGGCGACCGAGCTTGCTGGACAGGTCTCCGGATCGTCGTCACGTTTCATCTGGTCTGCTTGGGGTGGCTGATTTTCCGGTCGGAATCGATCGATCAAATCGCCGGGATGCTTGCGGCGATCATCTATCGTCCTGCCGTTCCGGCTGCCGCCTACTTGATTCCGGTTGCGGTCACGATCATACCCTTGGGGTTGTACGAGTTCTCGCAATATGTAGCCGATGACCTCCAATTGATCGCTCGAACGCCTTGGTACGTGCGCAGCCTGTTCTATACGGCCTGATTCTATGCCATTGCCTTGGCCGGAGAATTTGGCGGACAGCAATACATCTACTTCCAGTTCTGAGCGACTTTCTCGGCGCACTCGGACAGGAGCAAAGCGATGGCAACACCTGGAGCCCGGTTATGCGCGGCCTGGTCGGCTGGCCCGATCATGATCCCGGGCGCGTTCAATGCGCTGGCGGCCAAGATGGTGGAACGGATTGGTTTCCAGGCGGTTTATCTCTCCGGCGGTGCGTTGTCCGCGGGGTGGGCGGGGTTACCGGACATCGGACTGCTGACCCAATCAGAATTCGCCGAGCAAGCGGCCGTGCTGGCGAGAGCGACGTCGCTTCCCGTCTTGTGTGACGCCGATACCGGGATTTGGCGAGGCAGTCAATGTCGAGCGGACCGTACGACTCTACGAAGAGGCGGGCGTGGCCGGCCTGCACCTTGAGGACCAGGTCTTGCCCAAGCGTTGCGGGCATCTCTCGGGAAAGTCATTGATCGATTCGGAGGCGATGGCGGCCAAGATCAGAGCGGCCGTGTCGGCCCGCCGCGATCCCGATTTCGTGATCGTGGCGCGGACCGACGCGCGAACCGTGGAAGGTTTCAACGCGGCGGTCCGACGGGCGCGGGAGTATCTGGCCGCGGGCGCCGACATGATCTTCCCCGAAGCCCTGGAATCGGTCGAGGAATTCGCTGGCTTCGCAAAAGCCGTCGATGCTCCGCTCCTGGCCAATATGACCGAGTTCGGTCGTAGCCCTCTCATCCCGTTCGATGACTTGGGGAAGCTCGGTTACAAAGCGGCAATTTACCCGCTGACGGCCTTTCGAGCGGCGATGCATGCGGCTGAGCTGGTGTTGAAGACGCTTCACGATCGAGGAAGCCAGCAGGACGTGCTCGGACAGATGCAAAGCCGGGCGGATCTCTATGACTTGCTGGGTTATCACGACTTTGAGACGCGCGACCGAGCGTATTTTACAGCGGTTTCCGATCCGCCTGGTCAGCCAAAGTGAGATGACCGAAGAGCGATTGTCACGTCTCGGCCTGTTTCGGTCCGTTCGTCGCAGCACTCAATGGCTCGACGGCGGTGACGTGGAGCAGCGAGCAAATCTTGAATTCGGCCGGTACGCCATCATCCTCGATATCGATGCCGACAAGCATGTCGGTTCGCGTCAACATGGCCATCTCGGGATGACGCACCTCGTACGCTTGCCCGCTCGACATGATCAGCCGGAACGGCTTGAAGGGTTGCTCGGTCAGGAGATTGCGAAACGTTTGTACGGTCATGACGTTGATTTTGCGATCCGGCTGTCCGCCAGTCAAGACCGCCGAACCCATTGATCCAATGAGCCAGTCGAATGCCCGCCCACCGGGCGATTGACCCCCGAATCTCTTCTGATACATTAGACGTTCGGCCCACGTCCTCAACAACGTGTGCTCTAAACCCAACATGGGATGCCTCGGATTGAAGCACGCGCCACTCGGCGTAGTTCGGCCGGGCGGTCCTGAATATTAATTGTGAACGATGCTCGGACTTTCAAACGGACGTTCGTCGAGGTGATTGGTTAGACGATCGACGAGCGTTCGACAAGGTTCGGCGCCGACAACATCCCGGTATCGATTCGAGATGGTCACGAGGAAACTTCGTGTGACGAACTTTTGGCCTGGGCTGATCGCGGCATTGACCGTCCTCTGGTCGGTCGTGTCGTCCCGAGTCAGGTTGGTCTTCGTGGGCGGTCGAGGGTCGCTGGAGCGCTCTCGCTGTCTTCGGCTCCGTCCTGGTTTCAGCCAGATTCCATATAGGTCCGCAACTCGCGTCGCGAGTCGATAGACCGCGCTGGCAGGCAGCGTGGTCTCGGTGCTCGGCTCGACTTGCTTGCAAGTTGCGCTCTCGACGAGACCCGAACGGTCGAACTGACACGAAGTCTTTCCTCGGAAGTCGATCTGCGCCTCGGATTCTCGCATCCTGACCATGACGTCTCACCCGAGGTGGCGAGTTCCGGGGATGCTGACTTGAGCCGTTGACGGCGTCCGTGCCCTTCCGCGCCCGTTCTTCCTGGAAATCAGCTCCTCCGCGACTGGATCATGGTTGGAAGGAGCATCGGCTTTGGCGGGTGATTGACGATCCCACGCATGTGCCTCGTTCGTCCTTCCGAAACATGCGAAGGGTCGGAACGGAGGCGTCGGGGTCGGAGCGAGGAAAGGTCGGGCGGCGTCGTGGACGGAGTTCCCGTGGGCGGTCTGTTCGGACTGCTGATCGGCGTGATGGGCGGGCTGGCCATCGCTGTACGTGATCGCGCGATCTGCGAGCGCAGACCTGCGCGGACTGGCCGATCAGATCCTTGACAACGCCAATCGTGAGGCGGATACAATCCGTTGGCAAGCCGATGTTGCGGCCAAGGAGGAACTCCTCAAGCGCCGAGAAGGTCTCGACGCCGAGATCGATCTCCTGCGCCGCGATTTGCGGGACCAGGAAAGACGTATTGAGAAGCGATCGGACCTGATCGACCAGAAGCTCGAGCTGATCAACGACGAAGGAGCGCGACTTCGAGGTCGTCCAGCGCTCCCTCAGCCGAGCCAACAAGAGGAACTGAAAGGGCGCAAGGCCGAAATCAAGAAGACACTCGCCGATCAGCTCGATTCCTTGCAGAGGATTAGCCTCCTCTCGGTCGCCGACGCGCGGGACCTGTTGTTGAAACGGGTCGAGGACGAGCTCGGCCACGAAGTCGGGAACGCTGATCCTGAAGCACCAGACCATGATGCGTGATACGTGCCAGCAGAAAGGCCGCGAAATCCTGATCGCGACGATCCAGCGCTACGCTGCCGCGCACACGGCTGAGGTGACGGTGAGTACGGTCGATATCTCCAACGACGAGATGAAAGGGCCGGATCATCGGCCGCGAGGGCCGGAATATCCGCGCCTTCGAGAAAGCCACCGGGGTCGACGTGATCGTCGACGACACACCCGGGGTTGTCATCGTCACGGGCTTCGACAGCATCCGCCGCGAGGTCGCCAAGATCGCACTCGAAAAACTGATCCAGGACGGCCGCATTCATCCGACGCGAATCGAGGAGATCGTCAAGGAAACCCAAGAGGACTTGGAGCGGCATATCCTCCGCCTCGGCCAGCAGGCAGCTCTGGAGGCCAACATCGTCGGGCTACACGAGAAACTGCTCGCTTATCTAGGCCGGCTCCATTTCCGAACCAGCTACTCGCAAAACGTCTTGAGGCATTCGCTGGAAGTGGCGTTCTTGACGGGGCTTCTGGCGGAGGAAGTGGGATTGAACGGCGCTTTGGGACGTCGTTGTGGCTTGCTGCACGACATCGGAAAAGCGGCCGACCATGAGATGGAAGGAGGCCATCCCGCAGTCGGGGCCGAGCTGACACGCCGGTACGGCGAATGCAAGGAAGTGATCCACGCGGCGCTCGGCCACCATGACGACCTTCGCGTTGAGACCCCCTACACGATGCTCGTCGCAGCGGCCGACGCCATCAGCGCCAGTCGTCCCGGTGCCCGGCGCGAGACGCTCGAGAAATACGTGCGCCGTCTCGAGGAGCTCGAATCACTCGCCCTGGGGTTCCCAGGCGTCGACCACGCCTATGCGATTCAGGCGGGTCGCGAAATCCGTGTGCTCGTCGATAGTCAGCAGCTTGACGACGCGGAGTCGGCCAAGCTGTGCCGGGAAATCGCCCGTTCCATTCAAAGCCAGTTGACCTATCCCGGTGAAGTCAAAGTAACAGTCCTTCGCGAAACCCGAACTGTCGAGTTCGCCCGTTGAATCAGTTTTCTGTTGTGGGGCAGCCGCCCTCGGCTGTCAGTGGATCGGACAGCCGAGGGCGGCTGTCCCACATTCGTGAGCCCCTCGATGTCGTTGAAATCCTGTTCATCGGTGATGTGGTCGGTGCGCCGGGCCGTAAGATCGTGTGCCAGGTCTTGCCTCGGCTGATTCCGCGCTGGGGGCTAGGACTGGTCGTTTGTAACGCCGAGAATGCCGCGGGTGGCTCCGGCCTCACCCTGAAATGCTATGAGGAACTGATCGAAGCCGGCGTGGACGTCATGACGATGGGCGATCACGTCTATCGCAAAGACGAAATCTTCCAGGTATTCGACCGAACCGACGACGTGGTGCGCGCCGCCAATTTTCCACCGGATTCACCGGGCCCCGAGCTTGCCCTGATCAAGACCCGTGATGGCACCCCCGTCGCCGTCTTCACGGTGATGGGCCGCACGTTCATGAAGCCGGTCGACTGTCCATTTCGCGCGAGCGACCGAATCCTCGAGCGAATCGACGGACATACGCGAGTTGTCATTGTCGACATCCATGCCGAAGCCACCAGCGAAAAGCAACTTCTGGGTCGCTATCTCGACGGCCGAGTATCGGCCGCGCTCGGCACGCACACTCACGTTGCCACGGCCGACGAACAGATCCTCAAGAATGGCACAGCCTACCAGACTGATGTCGGCATGACCGGCCCCCACGACTCGATTCTGGGCCGTCGGTACGATCGGGTTCTGTCGGCAACCCTGACGTGCGTGCCGACGCACTTCGACGTCGCCACCGGCGATCCGCGCCTCAATGGCGCCCTTGTCACCATCGATCCTCAGACCGGTCGGGCCCTCTCGATCAGTCGCGTCAGTATTGATCAAGACGAGGCGCTTCGGCTGCTCACCGATTCGAGCACGGATCGGCGTGACCATTGATGCAGATCTTGGATCCAATCGCGCGCGGCTTCCTCGCGTTCAGTCAATGAGCCGAGGTCTCGGAGCCGTTGAACGCGAGTCGTTCCAACTGCTTGATGGAGCGTGCGATACCCCGCGTGACGGCCAGTCGGTCATCAAAGTCGCGTTCCTCGATAAAGTGCCAGCGAATCCAGCGTTCCCCGATCAGCAGGGCCGTCGCCGACTGGAATGGACCGATCAAGCTCGTCTCCACGGCGTCAAGAGGTCGAATCTGTTCGTAGGACTCGAGTGCCAGACGGACAGCCGGCTTATCATCGTCCAACCATTCGCCCATCAGCCGCGCGAGGTCGCTCACTACTGAGTCGACGGCCATGGCCCCGAAGTCGACCAATCCGCTCAACTGGTCCCCCGCGAATAGGAAGTGCTCTGGGCGGGCGTCACGCAGACACGGTTGGAGCATGACGGTGCGACTTGAGGCCTGGCGGAGGGGCTCCCGGACCTGGGGAGCCACGGTTCGAGCCAACCGGATCCAGAGCATCGCGGCGTCGCAGTTCGAAAGGTCACGTCCGCGGCGCCGCTCGATCGCTCTCTCAAGTGTGTCGAAGCCACCGAGCTCTAACTGGTTGACGGCTTCGAATCGCTGCCTGAGACCCGGGGACAGCCCCTCGATGCGCTCTGCGGCGAGTCGCTGATGAAATGCGGCCAGCCCCTTGAAGGCCCGTCGCAGGCGAGCGGAGCTGGGGGGTGCGGTGAGATCGGCCGCTCCAGCCATCCAGGGAGTGATTTCCCAGAGTCGTCCATCGTACTCCCGATCGTTCGACCTTGCTGATCGCGAATGGGAACGGGTATGAATCCCAGGTCAGTCGTCATGAATAACCAATGATGGACCTTTTCGATGTGTTCTCGGCCAGGACCATCGGGCGGCCAGGCGCGGAGGACCAACGGACCTTGCGCGGAAAGGTATCGCCAGAGTCGTGCCCCGCTGAGCCCGCCGGCCCCGCCCAGGGATTGTGGCGGCGACAACGGCTGAGCGCGCAACGGATATCGCGAGAGGAGTTCCTCGAGGGCTTGCATGCTCACGGTTACCGTCCCTGTCAAAAGGATCATGCATGCGATCGAACTAGTTGATCAATTATTCTCTTGTGCAACAGTCGAGTGAGGCTCAATGTTGTGACTGACTGCGGTCCCGGATCGGATTCAGTTCACCAGTCGATCGATTCCTGCTCTGCCCACGCCCTGGCTTGAAGAGTTGTAAGTGCCATTTTGAACCGCTCGGTGACCTCCGCCAGCGCGTTCTTGTCACCGGCTCGGTCGGGGCCGACCTCCGAGAGGTCGATCGGCTCGCCGAAAATAATGCGGGCCCGCGATGGCGTCATCAGTGCCTTGAGAATGTCGTCGGTTTCCGGGGTGCCACAAATATAGGCCGGTACGACGGGTACTTGGGCACGAATCGCAAGGTAAGCGCAACCCGATTTCAGCTCATCGAGCCTTCGGCCCGACGCCGGTGTGATATGGCCTTCGGGAAAAATCGGCAGGACACGGCCGTCCTGCAGGACCCGCAGACTCGCTCGAAGGCCGGACAAATCCCGGCCGTCGCGCTTCACCGGGATACAACCGATGAGTCGGCAAATCCCGTTTACCAGCGGCCATTCGTAGTATTCTAGGGCGATCATGAACCCGAGCACGCGATGAGTGGCCGCCTGAAGCAACAGGTGATCGATCCCACATGTGTGGTTGGAGATCAGAATCGCTGGACCTGCAACCGGGAGCGGTGCCCATCGGTCCACGCTCAATCGGTGCCAAAAGCAGCAGTAGAACGTGTTGATCGCCTCCATCACGCGCAAGAGGCCATGGATTTCAGGCTGTCCGTGAGCGCACCGTTTCGGTTTGACCTGCTGCAACAGGAGTACGAGGCAGGAGCAGCACGATCGACGTCAAGAGGAGCAATGCCCAGGGACTCATGAACGATCCGTTCGTGCGGAAGGACGACCAATGGACGCGAATTCGGCATCGAACCGGCACGGCCGTTCATGGTACGAAAATCCGTTCGCTGGGGATCGATCCGATCGCTTTCCTCTCATAGAAGCATCACCGAGAACCCGCGGTCAAGCAGTTTGCTCTTCAGTTTTTCCAGTTCGAACGAGCGCGTTCCCACGACAGGACTTTGATGCACGTCAGGCTTTAGGGAACCCCGCGAAAATAACCCCGTCATGATTCGCGTTCGCTGCGATCGAGATGCGGCCGGCAGATGGAAACAGACCCGGGACCGAATGATTGTGGGACGGATTGCGAATCCGTCCTACGGTCATCGGGAATCGGCCGGCCACCAAAATCGCGACTGAGGACCTGATTATTATCCCGGACTTCCCTTACGCCTCGGACTACTATCATTGGCTTGAAGACTCCAAAAACGTGTTACCAGAGGACCTTAATTATTGAACCTTGCCCATTTTCGGCGGGACCCGATTCAACCCAGCTCATTGACGGCTGAACGGAGGTCGCACTCGGTTCGATCTGGTCGCCTGATTGTATTCTCGGCTCGGTGATCGGTCGCACAAGGATTGCTTTGGTGATGCAAACCTCAATATTCTTGCGCTTGCAATTCTTTCGGTCCCGACGAGACTCCGATCGCGCCGGCGTGGCGGAACGGCAGACGCTGAGGACTTAAAATCCTCTGCCGGCAACCCCGCGTGGGTTCGACTCCCACCGCCGGTATCCGCACTTGCGACGATTCCTCCCCGACTGCCGGTTCGCGTTCCGACTTGCTGGTGAACCCCGCGAAAATAACCTCGTCATGATTCGTGTTCAACGTGATCGCGAGGCGGCCGGCAGATGGGGGTGAGCGTCTCGAAAGTGGGTGGAAAATTTCGTAGAACAGAGGTCTTTGATGTGTCGCCCAGGAATCAGTAGTCCTTTGTTCACGGAGGGTCTCATGTTTTTTGCCCATCTTCCCCAAGAGCAGGCGCAGCGTGCTGAACAGTTGTATGAATCTATTAAGGCGTCCACCGAACACGACCTCCGCGCCATCGCTGAGTTACTGACCAGCAAACCCGACGACCAACTCTTCGGTTCGACCGAGTTCCAACTTCGCGATCTCGTCCATCGGCTCGGCGCCCAGGCCCTCCAGACCGCTGCTTTGCAGCGGAAAAAAGGGGCTACCGAGGTTCCAGCATGACCTGCCCCCACTGCCAGGAATCGGCGCGATTCAAAGACTACCGGAAAAAGGGGCTGCTCTCGGTCCTCGGGCCCCTGACCATCGAACGCGCCTATTACCACTGCTCCCACTGCCATCACGGCCACTGCCCCGGCGACGACGCCTTCGGCTTGGACACTGGCGACCTGACCTCCGGTGCGGCCGAGTTGACTAGCTTGGCTGGAACCTTGGACAGCTTCCCCCAAGCCGCCGACGTGATCCTGCCCAAGATGAGCGGACTGTCGATCGCCGAATCGACCGTGGAGCGGACCACCGAAGCGATCGGCTGCCAACTCGGCCAAGCCTTGGAGGCAAAAGTCGCCTTCGGTGAGGCCCGACCGTGGGACTGGCACCATGACGCCGAGGGAAAGACCTGCGCCCTACGTATCGATCGATTCGACAGGAGTCGCCAAGCAGGGACCAGGAGCAGTGGCCGCCGAGGGGGAGATGGTCGCGGTCGGGATGGTCTACAACCCGGTCCCTGAAGATCGCCGACAGTGGGCCAAACCAAATGGCCGGCGGCCGCTTTGGCAGGCGCGATACGTGGCCAGTTTGGAGGGCCAAGAGGCGGTGGCCGAGCCGTTGCGTCACCAGACGAGCCAGGTCGGTATGGGCCAAGCGCAGCGGTGGATTGCCTTGAGCGATGGCGGAGCAGGGCTGGAGGATTTGCTGCGAGGCCACTTCGGCCGGGTCGACGCAGTGATCTTGGACTTCTACCACGCCTCCGAACACCTCGGGGATTTCGCCAAGGCATGGTGCTCCGGAGACGCCGCAGCGGTCGAGAAGGAGCACGCGGAATGGGCACACCGACTCAAACACGAGGGCGGGGCGGCAATCCTGGAATGGCTCGAGGGCCTCGATATCCAGGGAAGTCCCCGAGCGCGGGCGGCCTGGGAGGAGGTCGTGACCTACTTTCGTAACCAGCACCATCGGATGGAGTACCCGAGCTATCGAGCCAAGGGTTGGCAGATCGGCTCGGGCCCGGTGGAGGCGGCGTGCAAGACGGTCGTTGGCAAACGGATGAAAGGATCGGGGATGCGGTGGGGCCATGAGGGAGCCGACGCGGTCTGCCATCTGCGAGCTCTGCTCTTAAGCGAGAAAGTACAATGGGATGCGTTCTGGGCACACCGCCGCAAGGCGGTGTAGGAGTTCTGCCCACTTTAAAGACGCTCACCCGGCAGATGGGCAGATGGAAACAGACCCGGGAGCGAATGATTGCGGGACGGATTGCCAATCCGGGCTACGGTCATTGGGCGTCGGCCGGCCACCAAAATCGCGACCGAGGACGTGATTATTATCCGGGACTTCCCTTACAGCCCGACGGAGCCCGTCTCGGAGTGGAAAACCTGACCTGCGGCGATCCGCGAGTTGGACTCGCGATACACGATCATGCCGCGGAGCGGAGTACGTCGGTGACGACGGTGACCAGGTCACTGACGCGAGTGATGGCTGAGATTTCGTCGGGGTCGATTTCCACGTTGTAGTGGTCCTGAAGTCGGAGGATGACCGCGACCAGGTCGAGCGAGTCGAGGGCGAGCTCTTCATGTAATCGAGAACTCGAGGTGATCGTCACTTCGCGCGCCTTGGCCGAGATGCTTCGAATCATGTCGGCAATGACCGCAATGACGTCAGCGTGTTGAGAGTCGACCATGCTGATTGTCGGATTCATGGTACGCCTCGATCCGGCAAGAGTCGGAACTTAGATTGCTCGGCTGTGTCGTCGAGACATCCCGAATCACGTCACCGGCGAAAGTGACCGCCGTCACTCACAGCGGTGAGTTTCCGGGCGGCTGCGAGGTCTCCTCCAAAGACCGCTCCCGATCATCGACGACGAGCGACTCCGCCGCTTCTCTCAAAAATAACATCGAACGCTGGAGTCCACTTCTTGACCTTCGTTGCGGGAAAGGGCCCCCGATCGCAATAAAGTCCCCACCATTTAAACGTTCTTAACAGTACAAGTGCCGATCGTGCCAGAAAAGGCGCAATACCACCGGCGATTAAGGCCATCGACTCGGCCGCACAAGAATCAATGAGAGATCATGTCAAGGAGTCCGGCTCGAACGATCGCACCGAAAAAACGGGATTATCCGTTGCGAGGGCTGAGTATCTTCCTCTATAATCCCTCTCAGTTACGATATGAGACACGGTTCTCCCCCCACTTTTCTTTTGGGACGTACAGCCCAGATTGATCTGTCAACTGGGGGGATTGGGTGTCATAAGGCCATGTCTCGTGGCGTGCTATTGAAGGAGCCTATTCGTGGCGATCAAGTTTGGATTCAAGGCAGCGTCAGTTGTGGCGACCGCCGTGGTCTCGCTCGGTCTCGTGGCTGGCTGCAACACCGAGGAAGCCGCACCAACGCCTTCGGCCGGACCTGCCGCTGGTGCACCTGCCAAGAGCCCTGAAACTAAGGCGCCGGCGCCGCCGGTGACCCCATCCAAGACAGACGAAGCAAAGCCGAAGCCGTAAATGACAAGGCAAGCGGGAATCGCTCTCCACTCCCAAGGACTGTGAGGTCTTTCTTATGCGAGCGTCTTCGCGACGCTTGCAGTTCACAACGAGCGTTTGGCTTACACTCGGCCGCCTTCTCCGTTCAGGGGAATGCGGCCTGTTTCATTTGGGGCGTCGAAAACCGTCGTTCACGTCCGTTCACCCTGCACGACCGGGTTTTCCAGAGTTCCGATTCCGTCGATCGAGATTCGAACGAGATCCGCCGGCTTCAGGCTGAATTCGTCGGGCGGCACGATCCCGGTACCGGTCAAGAGGATCACTCCGCTGGGAAAAACGTTGTCGCGGCCCAGCCAGTCGATCAACTCCTCGAGGCGACGGGCCATTCGTGCGAGGCCCGTCTCTCCTTTATAGATAGTCACGCCGCCGCGTTCGATCTCGAGTTGGATGCCAATCGTCGAGCGCGGGGGCATGGATTTCGTCAGCGTGATGGACGGGCCGAGAGCACAACAAGAGTCATACACTTTGGCCTGCGGCAGATAGAGGGGGTTCTCACCCTCGATGTCGCGTGCGCTCATGTCGTTGCCGATCGTGAATCCGATCAAGGTAAGCGAAGGGCTCAAGACCAAGGCGAGCTCGGGCTCCGGTACGCACCAATTCGAGTCGCAGCGGACGCGGATCGGCTGACCAGGGCCGACGACCCGGCTCGGTGTCGCCTTGAAGAAGAGCTCCGGCCGATTCGCTCGATACACGAGATCGTAAAACGAGCCGCCTTGCTCAGACTCCTGCTCCCGCGCATGTTTGCTGCGCTCATAGGTGACCCCGGCGCCCCAGACCTCCTGTTCATCCAGGGGTGCCAGCAGGCGGACAGAAGCGAGTGGAAACGACCGGTGCGGGCTCGCCAGGGTCCGCTCGATCTGCCCGTCCACATCGTCGGAATGCAAAAGTTCAGTCAAACAGCGTGGACCCGTTCCCAGTACAAGCAATTGATCGTCCTGGACGAGGCCGACATGGGGATCGGCCTGATCGGCGACCGCGAACTTGGTGATTTGCATCGGTTTGTGTCTCTTCTCTGTCCGATGATTCGGGGGCGTTGGTGAGGACCAAAAAGTCGGCGAGCAACGCTGATAAACTCTTGGATAAACAAGAATTCCGGGACGGTCAACAACCTTGCGGGAAACTCGACTAAAGTGTTTGTGAGGGTTGTGCCGATTGTTTAGGAGAGTGGGGTGCTCACGACCACCGATGCGCCTGTTGGCGGCGAGTTCAGTGACTTAAGCGGATGGCCGGAATGAGAGGCCGGGATGCCGGAGCGGATTTTCGTTGTGGGACACGCTGCGACGAGCTGTCTCGGTCGGGATCTGGACGCGACCTGGCGTGGGCTGATCGCCGGCCAGTCCGGGATTCGTCGCCACGCCTCGTTGGGTGCGGAGACATTCCTTCAGGACGTTGCCGGTCTCGTCGAGGACTTCGGGCCGGGCGCCGAGTCCGAAGATCCGGCGATCTCCAAGCTTTCGAGCCGGTTCCTCCACTTGTCGATGGCGGCCGCCCGCGCCGCCTGGGCGGATGCCGGACTTGATCGGCTCGAGGGTCAGTTCGATCCCGATCGCGCTGCCGTCGTGGTCGGTTCCGCCTTCGGCGGTCTCGACGTGCTGGATTGCGAGCACGCGAAGATGATCAAGCGCCGCAGTCTGGCGGTGAGCCCGTACCTGGTTCCGGCGATGATCATCAACCAAGCCGCCGGGCAGATTGCCCAGCACTTGCGGCTTTACGGTCCCAGCGCGGCTCCCGCGAACGCGTGCGCCTCTGGCGGGCACGCAATCGTATTGGGCGCGATGTTCCTCAACTCGGGAGACGCCGACATCGCCGTCTGCGGCGCGGGCGAGAGCGCATTCACGCCGGCGGTTGTCAATGGTTTCGCGACAATGAAAGCCCTGTTGGGACGTAGGCACGGCGACCGCTCGATGGAGAATCCAGCCCTCGCCAGTCGCCCGTTCAGCGTCGACAGGGCGGGTTTCGTCCTGGCTGAAGGCGCGGGAATTCTGGTCTTGGCCACCCAGTCTGCCGTCCGTCGGCTCGGTTTGAACGTCGCAGGCGGAGCTGGTTGGCTGGTGCACGAATTCCGACGGCTACCACATGGCCATGCCATGCCGTGAGCGGATCGCGTACTGTCTCGCAGGCGCACTCAAACGCGCGGGTCTGGGACCCGAGTCGATCGATTACTACAACGCTCATGGCACAAGCACCGTTCTCAACGACAAGGTCGAGACCCAAGTCCTCAAGGACGTTTTCGGTGAGTCGGCGCGACGGTTGCAGATCAGCTCGATCAAGGGGGCGTTGGGCCACAGTTTGGGTGCAGCCTCGGCGATAGAGGCGGCCGTGTCGGTGAGGGCGTTGCTTGATCAGATCATCCCGCCGACACTCAACTTACGGCCCGACCCGGAGCTCGATCTGGATTACGTACCTGACCACGCTCGGGATGCCCGGCTCGAATTCGTCTTGACTGCGTCCTTTGGATTCGGAGGCACCAACAACGCTCTGATTCTGAGGAGAATCTCGTCATGATGAACATCTGCTCCGATACAACTTTGATCCTGGAAGTGGCTGAAATCGTGCGAAGAGCCGCGAAAATACCTCATCGCGTCCCAATCCATGCTGAGTCCTCACTTTTCGACGATCTGCGGATCGACTCGCTCGACTTTGTGGCCGTGATCCTCCAGCTTCAGGACCATTTTGAGGTTGTCATCGAGGAGGAAGCTGTGCCACACTTATGCCGAGTTGCCGACCTCGTGGCTTATCTGGCTGAACGGAGGCAGTCGCGTCGATCGTGAAGCTCGGCGGCGTTTCGGTGACGTGGAGGTCGATCGTACACGAGTGTTTTCAGCACACTTGGGTGGGGAGAGTCGTCGATGGAGCGGCGGGGGCTCAACATCCGAAAGGGTTTCCTGAAAGCCGTCTTACCGGTGATCAGAACCCTTCCACTTCCGATGGCTTCGCGTGTTCTCGTGGGCTTCGGCCGGCTGGAATACCGGTTGTCGCCTGTCCTGCGCCGGTCGTTTCAGGAAGCCGTCGAACGTGGGTGTTCTGTACTCGGTTGCCAATGGGATGTTCGGGCCGTCAGCCAGGAGCTTGCCAGCAATCACATCCTGTGGCGCACCAGAGACATGTTGCTCGACGGAGTTCCCGACCGTCGCGCCGATGGCATGTTCGTGGTGAACGGCCGGGACAACCTGGACGCCGCTGCGGGCTCCAGGGCGTGGTTGTATCGTTCTGGCCAGCCACTTTGGTGCTCATCTCCTCCCGGCCCATTGGCTGTTTCGCCAGAACTACCCTCTCCGCTTCTACATGGAACGTCCCCGGCATATTTCGCGCTTCATGTCGCGTCATTTCGAGTCCAGCGGCCCGCTCGGACAGGAAAAGCTCTTCATCTCGCGTCAAGGTCTGCCGGCCGATTCGGCCAGCTCCATCCTCCGCGCTGCCAAGACTCTCAAAGCCGGGATGTTGCTTTACTTGGCCGGTGACGTGCGATGGACGGGACAAATGACTGATTCGGCCCGTTTTCTCGGCCAAACGATGCGGTTCTCGACAACCTGGGTGGTTCTTGCCGCGATGACCGAGACCCCGGTGGTCATGGTCTTCTGTCGGATGCAACCGGATGGACGATACTACATGGAGTTTCGGCCCGCTTTTTACGTTCCCAAGGATGCCTCCGAGAAGGGGAAGGCGGCCGAATGGGTCCAAAAGTTCATGGCGGTATTGGAAGAACAGGTTCGTTCCTATCCCACGAACAGCAACGACTACTTCTTCTGGTCCGAGCTCAGCAGAATGGTCGCGTAACGTCTGACCGAATTGGGGACGGAGGGTCGCCGCTCGGGCACCCGAAGACGACCCTGCGAGTGCCTGGACGGCGGTCGGAGCCTTTACCCTCGAACCAACCGGCATTTGGTGTGCCCTTTCAACGGATTGCGAGGCAAGTGCATGAACGGGGACAGTCTGGCGACCGGGCATCTCCGTGGATTTCGCCGGCGTTGGCCCTGGCTGGTCATGGCTCTGCTTGTGATTCCGGCCGTCTGGCATGTTGTTGATTTTGATGAGGACATCGACCCGGAGTTTCCCGGGGTGGCTCGTCCCGCCTTCAGTCGGGTGCCCCCGGCGGCCTATCGTCTTGCGGAGCCCGGTGACACGCTGGACCGCATCATGCTGTACTTCTCCGCGGCAGGCGTCGTTCTGGCGTCAGCGGGGTTGGTTCTCGAGCGGGGAGGATCGCTTTGGCCGGCGGGCGTCGCCGTTGGCCTGGCTGCCCTCTGGTATAGTGCGACGCCAGGTCCAACCGTTGACGGATGGTATGGCCTGGGCTGGCGAACCATCGCCGATTCCAATGCGCCTCAGGTTATTCGCTCGGTGCTCTTCGGCGGAGCAGTCGCGTTGAGCAGCCTCGTCGGGTGGACCCTCGTTCGTCGCCGAAGCTCGTCTGATCGCATACTGGGTCCACTCGAAGGCGAACGGTACTCGGTGGCTCTGGATCACCGGTTTCGTTTTGGTCGTTGCCCGCCAGTTCGATATCCCCGGCGTCGAGCCTCAGGGCTACTGGCCTCGCTGGTGCATGATCGGCGGGCTGGTTGCCTTCGTCCTCGTGATGTTAATCGAGCTCGTTCCGGTCTCACGCTCTTTCCGCGGTCGCTGGTTGATCATACCGGTGGGATCGGCATGCTGGCTGGCACTCGTGGTATTGGGAATCTCCTTGACCTGGTATCATCGACCGCTGGCCAGGCTCAAGGAGGTCGTGCCGGGAAAGATTTATATCAGTGCGATGCCCACGCGGCTCGGCCTGGATGTCGCTCAGCAACGTCATCATTTTCGCACGATTATCAATCTTTTTCCCGAGCACACTTCGCAACGTAGCCCTTTGCTGCCTGATGAGTTGCGGTTCGTTCGCGATCATGATATTCGCTATCTGAGCAGCCCCTCGGATCCGTCCGAGGCGTCGTCGAGTGCATTTCTGGATCAAACGCTTGCGCTGGCTCGCGACCCGTCGGCTTGGCCGATCCTGGTCCACTGCCACGGTTGCATGGACAGGTCTCCCGCGTGGATGGGCATCTACCGTTTTGTCGTTCAAGATCGGCCCTTGATTGAGATCATGCAAGAGATCGAACGGCATCGGGGCTGCCGTCCCAAAGCCTCGGTGACCTTGCTTTATAATCGAGTCTTGGCTCCGCGAGCGGGTGCACGCTATTGGGCCGACCCGACTGCGACTCTACTGCGTCAATGCGCGCTCGGTGTCACGGACCCGATGATCGGGACACGTGGCGGAAACTCGGGCGACGCGAACCTTGACCAGGCGAAGAATGTCCCCGGAGAGGCGGATACGACGGCTCGCCGTACGCGTTGAAACGGGAGCTTCGCGATCATCGGCCCGCCAACCGAGCTTGACACCTTCGGGTAGGTCGATAGAGTACGAACTAACATGCATCGCCTCTCACTTCCACGATTCGGCAACGGACGATGACACTTCGGATTCCTCTCAGCGCGGCCGCGAATCGGACGAAACCCTCTTCGATCAGCCACCTCATGCAGACGGCGCTCGAGAATCCGGGGCTTGTTTCGCTCGCCGCCGGCTTTGTGGACCAGCGTTCGTTACCGGTTGAAGCAATGGCGAGGACTGCGGCGGATCTCCTGGGCGATCCGGTCGAGGGCCGTCGAGCACTCCAGTACGGGACGACCATCGGCGACCGAAGACTGCGAGCTCGACTGATCGAGCACCTGGAACGGAGTGAGGGTCATCCCCACGGGTTCTTTGAGGAGGCCATATCGAGAACGGTTGTCACGAATGGCTCGGCCCAATTGATTTATCTGGTCTGCGAAGCGCTGCTGGATCCCGGCGACATTGTCCTGGTGGAGTCGCCGACCTACTTCGTTTTCCTGGGACCGATCCAGACGCGAGGTGCGCGGGCGATCCGGATTCCGATCGACGACGGTGGATTATGCCTTGATGCTTTGGAAGCGACACTGACCGAATTGGAAAGCGAGGGTCAGCTCGAAAGAGTCAAACTGATCTACACGATTCCCGAGCACGCGAATCCCACGGGGATCAGCCTGGCTGCTGGGCGTCGGAAGCCGTTGGTGGATCTGGCGCGCCAATGGTCCAAAAAGCACCGCATTTTCATCTTGGAGGACGCCGCATACCGCGGCTTATCGTTCGGAGCGAGTGAGCCACCGAGTCTTTGGAGCCAGGATCACGAGGCCGATACCGTGATCCTCGCTCGGACCTTTAGCAAAACGTTGAGCCCGGGGTTGAAGATTGGCTACGGGATCTTGCCCCGAGAACTGGTCGATCCCCTCGTGAAACTGAAAGGCAATCATGACTTTGGCTCGTCAAATCTGAATCAGCGGCTTGTCGAGCGTGTTCTTTCCGATGGGAGTTATGACCGCCACGTCTCAAGTCTCACGGAGCTGTACGAGCGAAAGTGCACTGTTTTCCTGTCGGCGCTCGAGGAATTCGTGGGAGCGCCTGGAGCCGGGCTGCATTGGACCGTACCCAAGGGAGGGTTGTTCGTCTGGATGTCGGTACCCGAAGGACTCGATACCGGTTTCGAGGGCCCACTTTTCCCGCGTTGCGTGCGTGAGGGCGTCATCTATGTGCCCGGGGAGCACGCGTTCGCGGCGGAGCCATCGCCGGCACCCAAGAACCACCTGCGATTGACCTTCGGAGTACCGAGCGAGTCCGAATTGATCGAGGGAGCGCGCCGGTTGGGAGTCGCGCTGAATGCAGTTCTCAACCCCGTTGCCGGCCTTCAATCGCGATAAGAAAAGGGTTTAGGGATCGGCTGGACGGAAAAGCCGATCCTGACGGATGACCCGCGGCAAGGACGCTAACAAAGGGGCCGTCGTGGTAGGGATATTGCACCGTTACGTCATGGGCGAGGTTTTCCGCGGTTTCGCGCTGGCGCTGTTGACGATGACCGCGGTCTTCGTGTTGTTCATGGTGGCGGCGCAGGCCAGGGATATCGGTCTGTCGCCCAACGACATCATCCACCTGGTCCCTTACGTCATTCCGAGTACCCTCCCCTACACCATTCCCGTATCGCTTCTCTTCTCGGTGACGGTCGTGTACGGCCGATTGGCCGGCGATAACGAGATCATCGCCGTGAAAACCGCCGGTCTGAGCGTGATGACGGTTCTCTGGCCGACGCTCCTTTTCGCGGCCCTTTTGAGCGTTAGCCTTTTCTACTTGAGTGGAGACTGGATCCCGAAATGCACGCACAGCGCGAAGATGGTGCTGTTCAAGGACATGGAAGACATGTTCCACAAGTTGCTCAAACGGGACCTGGAGTTCAACAAAGGCGATTGGCCGTTTCTGATCAAAGTGCGAGACGTGGTCGATAGCAAGATGATCGACGCCACGTTCCTTCACAAGGCCAAGCAGCCCAACGAATACGATGCCGTGATCGAGGCCAAGCAAGCCGAGCTTCATTTCGACTTGGATGCCAGCGTTGTCCGCATCACGCTCGATCATGCGGAAATGCAGCATTTTGACCAAAACTCCGATGTCGCTCTCATCAACGACAACATCCTGGAGATGCCGATTCCCCCCAATAGCCATTTCAACGCGGACAAGAAAATTCAGGAGTACACCAACAAGGAGATCATTGTCGAGTTGTTCGAAAATCGTCTCAAGCTCAAGATGGAGCGACGAAGACAGGCAATCAAGGTGGGGTTCGGCTTCGCGTCCGGTCAAATCGATCGAATCGACTGGGGCGAGGTGCAACAAGCCTTCCTTCAGCAGAGCGCCTGGAAGAGCCGATGCGACGAGCTCGAGACCGAGCAGCAACTTCGTTTTTCGATGGCCTTGGGTAGCTTGTTGTTCGTGATTCTCGGCGCACCTGTCGGAATGTTATTCGCCAAGCGGGACTTTCTGAGTGCGTTCATGACCTGCTTCATGCCGATCATTCTTCTTTATTACCCACTCATGCTCTTCGGGATCAACACGAGTAAGGAGGGACTGATGCCGCCGGTCGTATCCCTCTGGATCGGCAACGTTCTGCTGGCCGTGCTGGCCGGTCTTGCCCTACCTCCGGTTATGAAGCACTGAGCGCGGAGCCACTGTTGGAATTGCGAACCTGGCGCGTTGATGTCGAGATGTTCGCGTTTATGGGTTGAGATGAGGAGAACGAGCGTGCGAATCCTCGATCGCCAGCGATATTGGTCGTTTCTGAAGGCTTATGTGATCTGTTACTTTTCGCTGGTCGGTCTTTACATCGTCATCGATGCCTTCTCAAACCTGGATGAGTTCACCAAGCGCGCGGATGGAATCGTCGAGCTTACGCAGGTCATGAGCCGCTATTATCTCGTCCACCAAAGTCAGTTCTTCGACCAACTCTGCGGTGTGATCGGGATGATGGCCGCGATCTTCACGGTAACCTGGATGCAACGTAACAACGAACAGCTCGCCATGCTGGCCGCAGGTGTCAGTACTCATCGAGCGATTCGTCCCGTCTTGATTTCCGCAATCATCGTCAACTTCCTCGCCATCTCCAACCAAGAGATCATCATGCCCCATTTTGCCGAGGAGCTGGCGAAATCGCACGATGACGACGGAAAACGCAAAGTTCCGGTTTCTGCCCGGCTCGATGCCCGAGGGATCCTGCTTCACGGCCGCGACGCCGATCGCAACAATAGGACAATCGCGCCCTTTTACGTCAAAATCCCCGTCGATATCTTCGGCTCGATTCGTTACATAAAAGGCCAACAGGCAACCTACATCCCAGCCGACCACCCCACGGCCCCTCTCAAAGGCGGATGGTTCATACGCCAGGCTAAAGTCAAGCCCGCGGTCGATGACACGATGCTCAAGGCGAGTAGCCATATCTTGAGCCGCATCGACGACCCGCGGGGATTTCCCGCTTACGTCATGATGCAGAACAAGCCCGAGGGGCAGGCTGAATCCGGCCCTGCCGACAACTCCCAGCCTCCTGAGCAAGGCGACATTTTGTCTCCTTATTCTGAAATTGCATATCTCGTCTCGATACCCCCATTTCCGCTATGCTTTAATCCTCTCATGTTGCGAACAAACATCATTCTGGATCGAAAAATTGACTGTGAGCCAAGGTGATTACTTTTTAAAAACGGATCTGACTTTTCAAGCAATGACGCGCAAGCAGACTTGGTATTATTTCGCGACCACGCGCGATCTGCTCCAGGCGCTGACCAATACTTGGACCGCGAAGTCGGAACGGACGAACGTGTCCGTGTTCGTTCAGATGCGGTTGCTGCGGCCGATCCTGGCGATCATCTTACTCTGTATGAGCCTACCGCTGGTCCTGGGTGGATTCGGTCGCAACACATTCATTAACCTGGGCTTCGCCCTGGCAAACTCAGCGATTTTCTACGGAGCGATTTTTATTTGTCAGGAGCTGGGGAGTTTCGAGATCGTGGGACCGGCGCTGGCGGCCTGGATCCCCGTGATCGGGTTTGGGACGCTCGCAACCTGGCGGTGGGGCGACATTCGTACTTGACGCAGTCGCCGCATTGATCATTCGCGCGACATGTTCCACACGAGCCAGAGACTCAGCACCAAGCTCGGCCGTGAATCCGCCGTAAGCCAACGACGTGGAACCCGCGCGCAAGGACCAGCGCTGAGGCAACGACCAAACCGGAGATGAGAATTCCGATGGCCAGGCTGTTGCTGGCTCGGGTTAATTGCCGGACCATCCGCTCGAATCCACTCAAATCGAGCCGCACTCTCAACTCGCCCCGTTTGATCGATTCCAAGGATTGGCTGAGTAGGTCGGGCAAGAGTGTGGCGATCCTTTGCAGGTCGTCGGTTGTTCGCAGCGTCTGGCTCAAGATGCGAGCGGGACGAAACCTGTGAAGAGACAGTGCGCGAATGAAGGGGTAGAGGTGTCCCGCGATATCGAAATGAGGGTCCAGGGTCCGCCCGACTCCCTCGATGGCCACGAGCGAGCGGATCAAGAGGACCAGATCCGGCGGAATGTGCAGGTGGTGCGCGCGGATGACGCCGATAAGCTCACGAAGGAGTAGACCTAGGTCAAGTGTGTCGAGCGTGAGCTCGGAGTAAGACGCGACGATTTCGCTGACATCGCGGCGGTATCCGCGAGGATCGGCCCGATCGCCCCGAATATCGAGCGAGTCCAAGGCACGGATCACGTGGTCGGCGTCTTGCGACACCAAGCCGCTCAAGAGCCCGGCGATCCGCTCGCGGGTCCGGCCATCGAGCTGCCCGAACATGCCATAGTCCAGTGGAGCGATGACTCCGCCCGGCAGTACGCGGAGATTTCCCGGATGCGGGTCCGCATGAAAGAAGCCAAACTCGAAGATCTGTTTCAAAAGGATTCGCGCTCCTGCCGCGGCGACATCCTTCGGAACGACATCCATCCGCCGAATCCCTTCGAGATCGTCGATCGAAACACCCTCGATGAACTCCATGGCGATGACGCTCGTCGTCGACAACTCCTCGAAAACCTGGGGAATATGAGCAGTCGGATCCGTCGCGAATTGGAGCCGGCAACGCTGCATGGTCCGCCGCTCAATTGTGAAATCCAGCTCGCGCTTGATGGTGCGCTCGAACTCGCGAGCGAGTGTCGACGGTTTGTACACAGCGAGCCCGGGAAGGTGGCGTTCCACCAGTTGCGCGAGGTTTTTGATGATATCCAGGTCGGCCTGCACGACTTTGCCGATATCCGGACGACGCACCTTGAGAGCCACGGTTCGGCCGTCACGAAGAAGAGCTCGGTGGACTTGAGAAATCGAGGCGGAGGCGACCGGAACCGGATCGACCGAAACGAAGATTTCCGCAAGGGGACGCGCGTATTCCCCAACCAAGATCGATTCGACCTGGTCGAACGGGAATGATCGGACGTCGCTCCGAAGCGCCGCCAGTTCGTTCGTATACGCCTCGGGAAGCAGGTCGGGTCTGGTGCTGAGCAATTGGCCCAACTTGACGAATGTCGGTCCCAGGTCTTCACAGACCAGCCGAAGTCGATGCGGCCGGTCTTGTGCGGGGACATCGTGCCCCCGCGCAACTCTTTCGATCGGGCGAACAATTCCCTCAAGGTGCAGCGCGGCGACCACGTCCTGATAACCGTAGCGCACCAGGGTCGTCAGGATCTGCCGATAGCGAGGGAGATCTCGGATGTGACCGACTGTTTCTCGAATCAAGGGGAGATTGCCTTCGCCGCTGCGACGGAACGGTGGTTGGACCGTTCCGCCGACCCATTCGCTCGCTCGCTCGATCAAAAGGCAGCACCTTTTCGGCGGGTGCGGCCTCCGGTTCACGTACGGCCGTCTTCATCTTGCATTCGGCCAGCGAATTGGTTAAGTTAACTTTTATGATTCAAATGAAGAAAGTGGATGGATTCGGGAAACCTTTCATGCCGATCCAACAACAGACCGCGGGGATCAGAAGTCTGGAATCTGCCGAGGAATTCTTCGAGAACGCGCTTGGAAGCCATCGGATTCATCTTCCATGGAACGGTGACGGAGTCCAAAGGCAAGGGTCATTCAGGCCGTTCCCCTTCTAACTTGCTCCACTTCGCGCGATGTGCGAAATTGGAGAAAGTCGGGGAAACCGAAACGAAGATTTGGTTTCGCTCGGTTCGCGTGGCTCTGAAACATCTCGATGAGCTCATTGGGCACCATCGCTGGAAGTGGTGCAAGATCTGCGAACGCGAGATCACGCAGCGAATCCTGGATGAGAACTAACTGAGATTATCAATTTCCACGGATTTTCAACACCCATTGTGTGTGTTCGCCTGCGCGGACTTGGACGGCCGAGATTGCCTTCCGCTCGTTTCGCGGGCTTGCTGACCTGGGTTCAGGCCGACGGCGTCCGGCCCAAGATGAGACGGTCGAAATCGGGGTTGCCGCGCAATCGATCGAAATCGGCTTCGTGGCCGATGAGCGAGCGCAACTCGGAATCGAGCTCGAGCGCAGTCGAGAGTTCCCTCAGAGCATTGGACGCGTTTCCGGCGAGGCTCCAATAACAGGCCAGGTTATAGTGAAGAAGTGCCTGGTCAGGATGATCACGCAAGGCCCGCGCGAGGGCGTCGATCGCCTGTGCGAGCCGGTTGGTCCGCTTGTAGCACCAGCCCAGAGCAAGAGCCACTCGCGGATCGCCTGGGCGAAACGACGCGGCCACTTCCAGTGATTTGAGAGCGTCTCGATACTGTTTCACGGCCAGCAGAGCCTCTCCCTTGAGCAGGCTTGCTTCGAACTGCATGTTCGACCAGTCAGTGCGACTATCGAGTATTTGGAGTGCGCGACCCGGTAGGTCGAGCAACAAATAGCCTTCAGCCTCGTCGAGTTGTCTCCGGATCCGGTCATCACTGATCCGAGTCATCTCCGAGCAGTCTCCCAGATGGACCGGCGCCAACCGGCCCAACGGACCAACAGGTCGTCGGGAACGTCTTTGCCGACGTGCCCATAACCTGAAAGAAGACCTGACTATCGTCTACCTGGACCCGTCGCCGAGCTGCCATGGTCGAGCGTCTTGATCAAAGTCTAACCTAAGAACCAAGAGGCGAACAGAGTGCTCGGGGATTGACCCGCAAGTGTGCCCCGCTGATTCTTGCTCTCGGTGGTGATAGACTCGGGTGGACGTTCACGCCTCGAGATGGTCAGGCTCGGTCAAACCACGCTGTTGGCACCACGGTCGCCGCCGTCTCGCGCGAATGGGGAAATGTGTTCGAAGGTCTCGCCTTCCTTGCGGCTGAGCAGATGTTCCGTTGCGACCAGGTCGGGGATGTCTAACCCCTCGTTCGACCGTTGTGCCAGCGCGATCGCCCGAGATTCGACGCCCTCGCGATTCTGCAGCCCATCGAGCCAACGAGTGGGGATTGCGTCCACTCCGTAGTATGCGCCGGCCATGGCCCCCAGAATCGCTCCCGCCGTGTCCGTATCGCCGCCAAGATTGACCACATCCGTCAGAGCTTCTTCGAAGCTGTCGGTGGTCAATAGGATGTAGAAGCAGGTGGGAATGCAGGCAGGAGGGAAACCCATGGTTGGTCGCTTGCATATCGGCTCCGCGCCGTGGCGATTGGCCTCGTCGACGAGAGCCGATAAAGCCCGATCGCGGGGTGACTCAAGGATGGACTCGGCGTGGGCGATGGCTCGAGCCAAACTCCGACCATGTTGGTCGATGTTGGTTACCAGTTGGGCGTACTCGCCCGCAATTTGTTTCTCATCCTTAGCGAGGTCGGCGGCGACCCAGAGGAGCAAACTGGGATCGCGTGCTTCTCCGGCAGCGAGCCGGCGGATTGCGTGGGTGACCGCCAGCGCGCCGCTGATACTGCGAATGTCGCGGTGAGTCATCAGACTGGCCGCCAAGACCGACTCGAACATCGGACCGACCTCGTCGCCAAAATAGAGTGCGACCGGTGCGATCCGCATGGCCGCACCAATCCCGGCCGTCGGTTGGCCGGTGAGGTGGGCGGGAACTCCCTGCTCGAGCGCGGAGAGCACCTGGCGAAAGCTGCGGCCGATGCCACGGTGCGCACCGACGAACGACCCCTTCGGCGTCATGAGGGCCAGGTAAAGGTCAGCGAGCCGCTCCGGATCAATCCGCTGCTGTTCCAGCAGCACGTCGCACAGGGCCAGAGCCTGTTGCGTATCGTCGGAGTACAGCCCGCGCATTCGCCATCGGTAGGGTTTCCGTTTCCAAGCCTGAACTCCGTCGACGTAGTTCCTGACTCGTCCGTAATGTGTTCTGAATCTGCTGGCAGCTCAGCCCCTCCAATGGAGCGCCTAGAGCGTCTCCGACGGCGGAACCCAGCAAACACCCTCGGACGCGGTCAACTCGAAATTGATGAGGCATCTTGGCAGTGCTCCTCGGATGCCGGTTCGCACACCCGATTCTCGGGGTGCAATCACCCCGACCGGACGAATCGAAAGATACCCGCCTGGTCGAACTACGCCAACCGAAATCTACGGCCCACCCCGAGCGCGTGCCGTTCACGACGCCGTTATGGCACCACTGGCGCTTGACGCTGTCGCTACTTAGGATCGATGTCGACCCTCCACATTTTTTTTGACAAATTCTCGATTTCTTCGCTTCGACTGAACCGATCGAGTTGGAATTCGGTCGGTTCTTTGGCGGCTTTGACATTCATCTGAACAGATGCGGATCATCGGTTCTTGCGAGTTCAACGGCCGGTTACCAAGGCTTCCTCGTCGTGTTCCGCGTGAAGTAACGCACCCGCCGCGGACCATCGAGTCGACCGACCATTTATCGACGCGCGGGGTCTCTCATACGCAATCTGACCGCAACGAAATCGGTCGTTGAAATCTCAGACCTCGCGTAACCGCGTGGATCGCTTCAACGCACGAAATCACACTCGAAACCGGCACGCCGCTACCCTGCCGCAATTAAGGGCGCGTACACTTCTTTGATGGTTTCTTGGCTCCATTCTCGTCGCGAGAGAATCGCGGCACGTCAACGCCGCGGCTGATGGGGCTTGAGCTCGAACAACGATTGCGTGCGGACGATTGCGCATTCGTCGGGAAACGTGTGAAACGATTGGATCGAAAGGCCGTTCACTCTGGCGTCGATATGGATTTGACTGAGCGGCTCAGGGGCGAGGCGATTGGATGCCGGGAACCGATGGAACAATCGGTTTGGCGATGGTTGCAGGCTGATTTCCGCACAGAGGTGGCGAAAGATCTCAATATCAACTCGCTCGACTTCGAAACAGCTTTGGTATTCGATCATGCCGCCGGGCCGCAACAGGGTGGATCGTTCGCGTCGGAGATGAGAGTGAAAGAGCGGGGGAGGAGCGGGTAGGACGGTTTCGAGACCCGACAGCGTTTCGGTAAGACGGACAGACCCTGATCGGAACAGGATGACATGCCCACCGTCGATGATTCTGAGATCGGTTTCCCAATCCTTTTTGGTCACGCGCTGGAAAGTCCGTGTATTGAACCATTCGGGATGGAGCGTGCGGCTGAAGACCCGGAAGGCCAGGTCGGCGACCCGCGATCGCCTGGAACTTACACCCATACTCAGCAGATCCTTTCCGGCCGATGGCCAATCTCAGCAGAGCCTGCGATCGGTACATATCGAACCCGTTATCGAGCGCATGAGCCCCATTATAAAGCCCGTCGCGAGCATCCGTAAACCGTACACACCGCTACGTCGTTTTTCCGTCTCTTCCGGCGCAGGGATTCAACGACCTTCGAGGCCGCCTTGACCGTCGTCGGGCTGCTACGTACACTCCCGCTCGAAGGTGTTTTTGGCTGCGCCTTGTTTTTCACGACGTACTCATTCTGAGTGCTTGGGCCACGTGGCGACGGGCCTTGACCCTCATCGAGGTAATTCTGGCGGGGCGGGTCTTCCAGGGAAGGAATCACGGACTTGATCGTTCGGAACGTTCTCGGTATGCCAGCACGGTTTTGGCAGGCTTGGAGATCCCGGGGATGCGAGTATGTCTGGCATAAAGTGCTGAGACGTACACTGAGCCGGCGACCTGCGTGGAAACGGCGATGGTTATACGCCGATCCTCGCAAGTATTGGACACTGCGCGGCGGAGATGATTATTTTCAAGAACAAGAAGGTCAGGCCGCGCGCGGCCAACGTGCCGCTTGGATCGCCGATCGTCTGGCTGCCTACCGGCCCACCTCGATTCTCGAAGTGGGCTGTGGCTATGGCAAGGTGCTCCACGAACTCAGGAAGCGCCTCGACATCCCCTTGGTGGGACTTGACTTCAGCCCGACCCAACTGGAACGAGCATGCGAGTTTCTGGAGTCCGCCGGCGACATCGGTCTTATCATGAGTCGCGGAGAGTCCCTGCCGTTCCCCGACGGGTGCTTCGACATGGTCGTGACGTCCGCGGTCGTTCTGCACAATCCGCCGGAGATCGCCGAACGAATCCGCCGTGAAGTGGTGAGGGTGGCGCACCGGTTCGCCGCCCATAACGAAGAGACCAATCTGAGCTATAACCGTTACGGATACGATACCGCCGCCTGGTACCGATCCCAAGGGATCGCGTTGGCAGAGTCGGGGCCGATTCCCATGGACCTCGAACCCATTGCCTCGCAATTCTGCGTGGCGACGCTGCACCCGACCCATACCCGCTTGCGGGCGACAAACGCATGATCGACCTTTGCTTCGCCGTGTTCCTGGCAATTGTATCGGCGGGAGTCGGCAAACGCATCCTCGACCGGTTGGGGAGCACGCCCGAGCACCCGTTGGACGCACTGGCACTGGCACTCCCACTGGGATTGGGAGTGCTGTCGCTGGCGACTCTTGGGCTGGGAGAGTTGGGTCGCCTGAACCTGGTCGGCCTCTCGGTCGTATTGGGCCTGATGATCGAGATTGGTTTCATGACCTGGTATCGATCGCTTGCCGCCCAAGGTTGGGGCTCGATTGTCCGAGGGGGGAGAACACCGTCGACACCGGCGCGATTGATCGCGGTCTGCACGGTTTTGGTCGTGTTCGGCACGATGCTGACGGCCGTTGGCCCCGTGACCGACGGCGACGCGTTGTGTTACCACCTTCAGGTGCCCAAAGTCTTTCTAATGCGGCAGTCGGTTGGATTTGTGCCCGATCTGCATGAAACGGTCTATCCGCTCTTGACGGAGCTACTCTATGCGGTAGCGCTCGAGTTCCGCGGGCCGGTGGCCTGCCGCGGGATCCAGTGGGTCTTGGGCCTGTTGTTCGCCGCCAACGTGATCGCGCTGGCGCGACCGAGTTTGGGTCACCGCGCCTGGTGGGCCGGCGCGATCGTCTTGTTAACGCCCGCGGTGTCGAATGGCATGTCCGCACCGCTCAACGACGTCGCTTTGGCCGCATTCGGCACGGCGGCGATCTTCGCTTGGGTCAGGCTGAACGAGCGCCCGAGCTTCACCGCGGCGATCGTCGGCGGCGTGTTCGTCGGTCTGGCCCTGGGCGTGAAGTACCCTGCCCTGGTCGTGCTGCAGTCTGTTGACACTGGCGATTGGATTGCGAAGTTTCGATCGGCGGTCGCTTCCGCGACGACCGTGGCTTGCTTTGGCTTTGATCTATCTGGGCACGGCAGCCCTGGTTGGAGGTTGTTGGTACCTGCGGGCCTATGTCCATACCGGTAATCCAGTTTATCCCTATTTCCGGCACGTCTTTGGCAACTCGGGGCTCGATGAGGTCCTCGACCCGAGCAAACGGCCGCTGTCGCTCTCGCCCGTGCACTTACTTTTCGCGCTCGGGCCGTTGTCGCTCGAGCCCGATAAGTTCGACAGCTTCTCACACCAATTCGGTCCCGTCTTTCTCCTGTTCATACCGGCGCTCTTGCTCGAGCGCGTGCCTCGTCGTGTGCTCTTGCTTGTCGGCCTGGGGTATGCCTTTCTCATGATCTGTCTGACTCAGCGTCAAAGTATGCGGTTCGTTTTGCTTGCGCTGGGGCCAATGTCGATCGCGGTGGCTTACCTCGCGAGCGTCTGGTGGGATCGGCGCACGATTCCCTCGAAGGTAATGGTCGGGGTCTTGCTCGCGTTGCTTGGCTTTGAGGCGAGCCTGGCGATGGCCCGGTCCCGGCACGCGCTCCGCGTGGTTTTGGGTCGTGAGTCGGTCGCCGAGTTCCTGTCGAAACGCGAACCGACCTTTTACGTGGGTCAATGGGTGGCTCGCCACCTGCCCCTGGCGGCACGGTTGATTGGTCAGGACCATCGGGGGTTCTACATCCCCCGCGACTACACGATGGAGCTGGCTCATCGCCGGCGGACCGGGTTGGGCACGAGTGGACAATCGCCTCGGGCGGTCATCGCGAGTCTGCGCGAGTCCGGCTTTACACATGTGATGTTCTGTCCTCCCGTCCCCGAGACGATCATCGAGTTCGACCCGACTCTGGGCCGCATCCTTTCACCTTGGCTTGCGGGAAAGACGCCGTTGTTTCGCGAAGATCTTGCCGACGGTGATGGCGTTGTTCGTCGTTACTCGATCTATGAGTTGTCGGATGATCGACTGTCATCGCAATCGCCCGAGGATGTATTGCGATGAATCCGCTTCGACCGACACTTGCCGAGTTGAGGACGTGCGTCCAGAAAGATCGGCACCGCGAGATCGGCAACTGGTTGGCGCGAAATCTCGCTCGTCCGGCTGCGATTTACGGTTGTTGGCTGGCGATCCGGCTGGGTCTATCCGCACACCAGGTGACCTTGGCCGCACTGTTGGCGAACCTCGGCGCGGCCGTGGCGATCGGCTCGGGCGAGCGGATTTTTTTTGTCCTGGGTGTCATCCTGGCGAACCTGGCGTTCTGGCTGGACCATGTGGATGGCCAAGTCGCCCGCTGGCGGGGGACCGCGAGCCTGGATGGGGTTTATTTCGATTACCTCATGCATCACGCAGCCAATCTGGCACTGGGTTTTAGCCTGGGGTATGGGCTGGCCGCTCGCTCTGGAGACATTCGCTGGACGATCCTTGGATTCCTGATCGCCACGGGATGGATATTCTTGAGTCTGCACAACGACTGTCGTTACAAGGCGTTTTTTCAGCGGCTCAAGAGTCCGTGAATGGCCGTTTCCGGGTCGACGGCGGTGGCGGTGGTCGTCCCCAGCCTCCGCATGCCTTGGCCGAGACACGGCCGCGAGGCGCTGACCTGGCCGGCCTTCAAAGCGTGCGAGCCTCATGTGGTTCTTCTGGTGCTGACGGCTCTGGCCCTCGCTGGCGTTGGTGGTTCCGGATGTCTGGCTCTGGTGCTGGCGAATCGCAGTGGTTGTATGGGCGGTCGTGGCGCCCGGGCTGGGAGTTGCTCGGATCGCTCGCTCGCTGGTTCGGCACAAGGTTGAATGCCGAGTTTTCGCTCTGGTTCCAGCCGATCGAATCTGGAGTTACGCGGCTCCGACGTTCGATCACCAATTCACGACGCGCTCCCCCTGGACTTAGCGTTCTCGCCGTTGTATCACCGAACGTAGAACTGGTCTCGGCCACCGCCCTCACGGTTCCTGGCGCTGATGACGATGAGCCATACCGACCAACTGGATCATGTTCCTCAACCGCCCGAGCACCGCGACGTGGGCATTGGTGTGGTGGGAGCGGGCTTCATCGTCCGCGACTGCCACCTGGTGGCCTATCAGCGTGCCGGTTTCCGCGTGGCTGGGATCACGTCGCGGTCGATCGAAAAGGCGCGCGAAGTGGCGGCGGTTCGGGGCGTGGCCAGGGTCTATGAGTCTGTTGACGAGATGCTCGACGATCCGGCGGTGGAAGTGGTCGACATCGCCGTTCCGCCGGCCGAGCAGCCGGGCTTGATCCGCCGCTTGCTCGATCGGAATCGCCACGTGCGCGGTCTACTGGCCCAGAAACCGCTGGCGATGTCATACGGCGAGGCCAAATCATTGGTCGATCGCCTGCGATCGAGCTGGCGTGGTGCTGCAAGTCAACCAGAACATGCGGTATGATCATTCGGTCCGGGCCCTCAAGACCTTGCTGAACCGCGGCATGCTGGGCGAACCGGTGCTCGCGACGATCGAGCTGCGGGCGATTCCGCATTGGATGCCCTGGGCCGAAGGGAGCCGATCGCTTTCGACGTTCATCATGAGTATCCACCACCTCGATACGTTTCGTTACTGGCTGGGCGACCCGGTCCGGGTATTGGCGAGCACCCGGCCCGATCCTCGGACCAAGTTTCCGCATGCCGACGGGATCAATTTGTACGTCCTCGAGTACGCCGGTGGGCGCGGGCGGCGGGATGGGACGACGTCTGGGCCGGCCCGCGCGCGAAGGGTCGGGCTCGGAGACGACGGTCCGTTGGCGGTTCGAGGGGACCGAGGGGATGGCGGTTGGCGAGATCGGCTGGCCGGAATGGCCAAGACAAGTACCCAGCACGATCGACTATACCTCGATTCACGACCATGGTTCTTGGCAACGGCCTCGCTGGACGGAGTCTTGGTTCCCGGACGCTTTCGCCGGCACGATGGGCGGGCTGCTGCGTCGCCTTGGAAACTGGCCGGGAACCGGACATCTCCGGCCGGGACAACCTCAACACGATTGCTCTTTGTGAAGCCGTTCTGGCCGGTGCGCGCGACCACCGTGTCGTGCCGCTGGACGATTTCAACGGGATAGACCTGCATTGACGCCTTCAAGGCTCTCACAACTGGCGAACGCCATTCCACTCGCCTTCGATTGGCCGTTCGACTACGCCACGCTGATCCTCTTGGCCGCCGGGCTAGTGACACTGGCGATCGGCGCCGGCCTCCAGGCTTGGCGGTGGAGGATGCGGCACTCGCTGCTCTTCTCCGACCTCAGGGCCGCGGCCGCGGAACGACGGCGAGTCGAGCGCGCCCTGCGTCGTACTCAGGTGTTCTACCATACCTTGGTGGAAACACTGCCTCAGATGATTCTGTGCAAGGACCTCGAAGGTCGTTTCACGTTCGCCAACCAGAAGTTCTGCAACGAGCTCGGAACCACTCTCGAAGAGATCAAAGGGAAGACCGACCTGGACTTCTTCCCCCAGGGAGCTCGCCGAGAAGTACCGGAGTGACGACCAGAAGGTCATCGAAAGCGGACAAGTTCTCGACGTGGTCGAGGAGCATGTCACCCCTCGAGGAGACAAGGGCTACGTCCAGGTCATGAAGACGCCGATTCTTGGAGCTGACGGCAGTCCGATCGGAATCCAAGGGCATTTTCTGGGACGTGACCGCGCGGATGCAGGCCGAGGAGAAGCTCAAGGAACAGAACGTCAAGCTCCAGGAGCTGGCCCACTCCGAGCGCCAGGCGCACGAGGCGCTCAAATCCGCCCAGAGCCGGATGGTGCAGACGGAAAAGCTCGCGAGCCTGGGGCAGCTTGTGGCGGGCGTCGCCCATGAGATCAACAATCCCCTGGCCTTCGTCAGCAACAACGTCGCGGTCCTGGAACGAGACCTTCGCGACATGATCGCACTCGTCGGTTCGTACCGGCAGTTTCCTAGGCCGAGTGACCCGGAGCACGCCGCCTTGAACGCCCAGATCGACGAGGTGAGCGACCAGCTCGACCTGGACTACACCCTGGATAACTTGCCGAAGCTCATCGAGCGAACTCGCGAGGGGCTACACAGAATCGAACGCATCGTCAAGGACCTACGACTGTTCGCCCGTGTAGACGAAGGGGAATGGAACGAGGTCGACCTCAACCCGGGAATCGAGTCGTCCGTGAACATGGTTCAGGGCTATGCCCGCAAGAAGAGGCGCCCAGCTCGTGATGGAACTGGGCTCGCTCCCCTTGATTCGTTGTCGCGCGGCGCGAGTTCACCAGGTGATCGTCAACCTGCTCATGAACGCGATCGACGCCTGTACGGCCGACGGCGTTGTCACGATCCGCACGCGGGCCGAGCCCGGAACCGAGGGCGTCCGTATCGAAGTCAGCGACACAGGCTGCGGCATCGATCCCGCAAATCCGCGAACGGATCTTCGACCCATTCTTCACCACCAAGCCGATCGGCCAAGGGACCGGTCTCGGGCTCTCGATCAGTTACGGGATCGTCGAGGAACACCACGGTACCATCGACGTCCAGTCCACACCCGGCCAAGGGGCTTCTTTCGTCGTTCGCCTTCCGCCGGGGACACAGTCGATCCGGGAATGGGCCGCCCGAGCCCGCCGCGGACGGTCCGAGATGACGTCATTTAACACTTCGAGATCGCGGGAGTACACGTCATGAAGCTCGGTCTGATCAACTCCGCCTGGGTCCAGGCCGGCCGCGGGACCGCTTTCGGCATCCAGCAGACCAAGGCGATCGGTTTTGACTCGATCGACATCTTCGCCGATCCGCTCGATATCGACGTCAAGGAGCAGCGACTGATCAAGGACGAATGCGCTCAGGCCGGCCTGCCGATCGTGAGCGTGGCCTGCGTGGCGGTCGGACTGATCGACTTCAATCCCAGCGTCCAACGCTTCCATCTCGAACGGGTCAAGAAGTACCTCGACATGGCCTACCTGTTCGAGGCGAAAAACGTTCTCTTGGTCCTGGGTGAATACATCTGGCAGAAGGAAGTCATCCCGCCCCAAGAGCAATGGGCGACCGCCGTCAAGCACGTCAGGGCGTTGGGCGATTATGCGGCCGGGCTGGGTCTGGAGATCGCACTCGAGCTCGAGCCGTTCGATCTCTCGCTCTTGAACGATGTCGCGAGCATGGCCCGGTTCCTGGACGACGTCGATCGCCCGAGCGTGAAGGCCAACCTGGATATCTCGCACCTGGTCCTCGCCCGGCAGTCGCCGGCCTTGGTTGAAGAGCTGCGTGGGCGAATCGCTCATGTTCATATTTCCGACTGCGACGGCAGAGTGCACGGCGATCTCCCGCCGGGGCGCGGTGTCGTCGACTTTCCGCCCTATCTGGAAGCGATCAAGCGTCTGGATGATCCCCGACGTGACGATCTCGATCGAGCTGGAGTATTCGCCCGAGCCGGCGAAGATCGTGGACTGGGTCAGCGAGGCGTACGACAAGACGGCCGCTCTCATGCGAGATGCGGGATTACGAGCATGAGCTGGATTTCGCGTCTCCTGGCCAGATTGTCGCTGATTGGAGCGCTTGGCTGTTGTCGTCGGCTGGCCGGCCCTCGCGACCGTCTTGGAGGCGGTCCGAGCCGTCGCGGACCGGGCAAACGCACAGCCAGGGACGGGAATGGCCCTGGACGCGGCGGGTTCAACCGACTCTGCTCCGCGAGACGGGGGGCCTGTCTCGCCCGGTCCGACTCGCGATGGAAACGATCGGCCTGGTGCTGACGACCGAGGCGATCGCGCTTCCGTCTGGGCATCGTGGTGGCGTTTTTGTTGTTTCGGACGGATGTCTGGGGCCGGAGGATCTTGCTGGGATTCATGGCCGTGGCGGCCTTTGTCCCGCTCCCTCTGCACGCGACGGCCTGGCTCGGTGCCTTCGGCAACGTCGGCCGTGCCCAGGCGTTCGGCGTGCGGCCGTTTCTGGTCGGCCGCTTCGGGGCCGCGGTCGTGCATGCCCTGGCGGCTTTGCCCTGGGTCGTCTTGATCGTGGGAGTCGGGCTTGGCGGCGGTCGAGCCCGAGCTGGAAGAGTCGGCTCTGCTCGACGCTCCTCCCTGGCGCGTCTTGGTCCGGGTCACCCTGCGCCGAGCGATCGGAGCGATCGCGGCGGCGGCGCTGGCCGTCGCAGTGCTCACCGCCGGTGACATGACCGTGACCGACTTGCTCCAGGTTCGCACCTACGCCGAGGAAGCGTTTCTCCAGTATACGCTGGGTCGCGGGCCGGGCGAGGCCGCTTTTGTCACCCTTCCCCCCCTGCTCTTGTTGGGCATCTTGATCCTTCTCGCCGGCCAGGGTCTCTCGCAGGTTGATCCCGCGCGATTGGTTTCGTCATTTGCCCGCTCTCGCGTCTGGTCATTACGACGGTGGAGGGTTGAGCGGTGGCGTGCTGCTGATGGCGCTGGTGGGCAACCTGATCGACTCTCCCCCTTTATAGTTTGATCTGGCGGGCCGGCCGTGTCGGCGGCGGGCGACGCTCGGTCGGCCTCCGACCTGGTCGGTGTCGGGATTGTTGGCACTCTGCGGTTCGCAGCCGTCGAGATCAGGGATCCGTTGCAGGCGAGCCTGCTCTTGACGGCGATCGCGGCGACACTGGCAACGACGCCTGGCTTGCGCATTGGCCTGGGCGGCCCGGCGATCGTTGGCGTGGCGCTCAGCTGGCGTTCGTCACGCTTGCCCTGACGCTGGCCACGCCCGGTCCCGTCGCTGGGATGGCCCTGGTCCTGGCCTACCGTGACGTTCCGGCGATGGATGACTCAGTGATGCGGATCGTCCTCGCGGAGACCGCTGCGAGCGCTGCCCTATGCACTCTTGCTTCTCTGGCCATTTCTCAGGTCGTTTCCCCAGGACTATCTCGACGCGGCCGCCCTCGACGGCTACGGCCTCTTGGGCCAGATGTTCCACGTCGTACTCCCGTTGTCCCGCCGCGCGCTCATGGCGGCCTGGGCGATCACCTTCGCGATCGGTCTCAGCGAGTTGCCCGCCACGAACCTGGTCATGCCGCCGGGCGTTCTCACCATGTCGTTTTTCATCTGGAGCCTGTTGCACACCGGAGTCGACAGCCACCTGGCGGGCGTCGCCCTGATCATGCTCATCGTTGTCGCCAGCGCCGGGTTAGTCGCCGCGAGCGCCATCCGCTCGTTGGAGCCATCGCACGACCGTGAATAAGTGCCCGTCTGAGCTGTCGAAAACCCACGAAGAACAAGCCGCTGCCAACAAGTGCCTCAACCGCCGGAGTACAACAGTGTTCGGCCCGAGTCGTACTAACGCCTGTCATCCATCGGTCGTTGATGGTGTGGAGCACGTTCCTAACCCGCCTCGATGCGTCAAGGAGGGAACCAGCGGGTTAAGAAACCCGCTCCACGGGTTTTGCCCTGCGACTTTTGACTGCAAACCGCGAAGTTATTCCCCGCCTGTTCGGTGGTTTCAGCCGACTCGCCTCATTTTGCTTTTGCTTCTTATACCGAATGCAACGACTCCCAGGCCGATGGCCACCAGCGTCAGGCTCGCCGGTTCCGGCACGGACGGGACAGTCGGCGGAGTCACGAACGCGTCAAAGGTGGTGATTTGTGAGCCGACACTGAACGAGGTCAATTGAGAGAAGCTGGTGTTGGTCAGGATCACCTCACCACCGTTAGAGGCGGTCAGCAACTGTCCGGAGTTCGAAATCTCCAGGCCAGTGAGGCCGGTGAAACCCGTGGAAATTTCGGCCAGGACGTTGCCGTTGCTGTCGAGCTTGTAGATGTGCCCATCGCCCAACGCGCCGACGGCGTAGATGTTCCCTGCTGAATCAGCCGTGACACCCGAAACCTGGAACAGAAATGGCAGGGTGATCGTCGTCTTGGTCATCGTCACCGGGTTGATCACGTCGATGTTGTCTCCCACGGGGCTGCCGCCCGGCCATGGGGCGTAGAGCTTGCCGTTGAGTCCCAGGCCGACCATGGTGTAATCGCCCGATCCATTCGCCGGGCCCGACGCAAACCTCGTCGCCGAAAAGTTGGTCAGGTCGAAACGCACGATTCCGTTGGGCGAACCGCCGGGATCGGCGGTGGCCATGTCCGTTGCATAGGCGTAATTGCCGTTGACAACCACACCGCCGAAATAGATGTCGTTGACCGTGCTCCAGCCACTGAAGGTGTGGTTCGAAAACGAGCCGGAACCGGCGGGGTTAAGCGTCGTCAAGTACGGAGAAAACGTCCCATTGTAGATCTGGACATTGCCCGCGGCATCGGTGGCGATCCCTCGGGCGTAAGCGTCCCCTCCGGGAGCGATGGGCACCGAAAAAGTCTGGACGAGCGTGCCCGTCGGCGTGTACTCGCGTAAAATGCTCGTCTGTAAGTCGGTGGTCGATGAGACCAGAATATCACCGGGGGTAAAGCTCGCCCCCCTCGCCGAAAACGACGTGGTCGCGATCAATCCGATCGCGATTCCTGCTATCCCGCCGCGCATACCCGCAACTTAATGGTCACAGTGATGCCTCCTTTTTCAAATTGAATCGAGCCTGAACAATCCTCATCAGAGAGTTCGCCAGATTAACCGTCGAGAAGTTGTCCGGTCAATGGAGGACAAGATTATGATGTTTTTTTGCGACGTTGTCATGTTTTGCTAAAGAATTGTTCGAGAAATGTCTGTGTGGGCGGGCAGCGTTGACGATTGTCAGGATCACAGCCTTGCCCGCCGGAAGCAAGATGTTTTTCTTGTGTCGGTCGCCAACTCGCAAACGCTCCACAAGTGGGTTGATCGGTGCCGCTTTGTCCGCCCGCCGGCACTTACTTTATTCGATTGGTGGAGCTTCGTTCAAAAAGCAATCGAGCACGAGCTCAACGACGGATCGGTCTCTCTTACTTTTTAATTAGTGTTCATCGGTGCTTATCTTCGGTCGAATTCTTTTCCTTCGGCTTGTCTCCGGCGAGTACGGCCTTGAGTGCCTCGCGAAGCTTGTCGTCGAAATGAGGTCCGCCGCCGACGAACAGGCGGGCGACCGTGCCGTCGCGCTGGATGATCACGGTTTGGGGGATCGCGGCCGCTTTGTATTTGTCGGCCACGATGCCGTCGCGGTCGAGTGCGACCGTCATTTTGAGCTGGTGGCGTTCGAGCATGGCGGTAATTTGTTCGGGCGATTCCTGGAGGTTGACGGCGACCAGTTGCACGCCTTGGTCTTGGAAATCCTGAGTTGCCCGCTCGACTTGCGGCATCGCCTGGAGGCAAGGGCCGCACCAGGTCGCCCAAAAGTCCAGCACGACCACTTTTCCTTTGGCGCCAGCCAGATGGAACCTCTTGCCGTCGAGGAGGCTGAGCGTGAAGTCGGGGGCGGGCTTGCCGACCAGCGGGGATTCGACGCCGGTTCCATTGCCGCCCGCGTCGTCTCCTTCGCTGGCTGTGACGTACTTCGGTTCTGGAGCGTTCTTGAGCTTCCATTGCTGATAGATCAGAGTGGCGGCCGCTTTATCGATCGCGTCGCCGATCAAGAGTTGGTCCATTTCCTTGAGGGCGACGCGACAAGGGCCCAGCACCTCGCTCTTGCCCGAGAGTGTCGAGTCCGCGAACTTGTCGGCGACAAACGTCAGCCGGACGCCGTCGTTGCGCATCGCCTGCACGCGGGTCGCATTCGGATCGGACGATTTGGGGGCCTTCTTTGACTCATCAAACTCATCGGCGTGCAGCCAAATGATCCGAGCGATCCGGTCGCGCGGCACGTCCTTGGTTTCCAGATGAATTTCGACATGAAGCATCTTGTCGTCCATGCTGACCAGACGTCCGCGCAAGTAGTCGCCGTTCTTGGAGCGGATCAACTGCGTGGGCGGGTCCGGCTTCTGCATCCGCGGAAGTGTGAGCAGCCGGTCTTGCTTCAACTTGGTGAGTCTGACCGTCGTGGGAGTCGTTTGGTCTGGCGACAGCTCGACCGCCTTGACCTTATCATGCGGAACGAACGTGCTTGCCGAGATGCTGGTTTTGAACGTGACCCCCTTCTCGTCGATCCTGGTGATGATCGAGGGGATCACGTCGCCATCGCGGAGGTATAAGGATCGCGACTCCCGCACCGGCGTAGCTGGGTCACCGGGATGCTCGGCGAGCGCCTGGGCAAACCTCTGCACCATGCCGCCGACTCCCTGGGCGCGGGCTGAGGCCGCGGCGGTGCGACGCGCCGCACAACGCGCACTCCGTTTGCAGTGACTACTCGAGTCGTCATTGTGGACTGCGGTGGTGGCTCCTTGTATACAATTCGCCCCGAGACGCCAGGCCGAAGTGCGGCTCGCTGTCTCGCTGCCGGACGGATGCCAAACCAAGCAGCTCGAGCCGGCCTGCGCACTGCTGTCCACCAGGCAACCCGGCAAACGGAGCCCATCCATCTCGAGTCGTCCCGTCACTTCGTCCCGGGCTGCCGCGTTCGCGGGCTCATGGCGCAAAGTCACCAGTGAACGCAGGCCGGCGATCGGCAAGCCGAGCGACTCCTTGAACCCCGGAACCTTCAGCCAGATCAAACCCTTCTCCACCTTTTCCAGATCGCCGCTCAACCGAGCGCCGTCCTGATAAATCGCGCGGATCGCGCGGGAGGGTTCCTCAATGGGCTGGGAGAGGAACACGCTGGCTGTCTTGTCCTGAGCGATCCGAGATTCGCCCGACTCGCCGCGAACGATGAACTCCTTGGTAGCCGGATCGTACTTGGTCACGTTTCCATACTCGATCGAGCCCTCCGCGCGATGAATCCGCGCCTGGTCGTTTTTGACTTCGCGAGGCAACTCGCCGCTCCATCGGCCGATTCGCAGACCCTCGAGCCGCAAGTCACCACGGACGTTGGCCAGAGAGAGGCCGGTGAACACGGTGGGGACGGGATTGGCCACTTTCAAGTCGGCCAGCCGTTTGCCAGCCTGGGAAAAAACCAGAATCCGTCCTTTCTCCTGGTCCAGATAGACATGAAGATGAGCACGCCCGGCGCCGGGCGCGAGTTCCTGGACCACGGCCAGGTCGGCCTCGTGCTCCAGCTCTCGCTGTACGACCAAGTCACCACCCCAGGCCTCGAACCGAAAGGCGCGCTTGCTTGTTGCGGCACGATCCGCGTCGTTAACGCCCAAGGCGAACACAAAGTCCGGCTTGTTCTTCCAGGAGATCTCGAATTCGATACTGGCCCGCGCCGGCAGGCCGAAGTCACCGCCAATCGCCGCTCCCTCCTTCTCCGTCACCAACTGACCGGACTCTTCTCGCCAACCTCTCTCCGCGGGTGGAGCTTCGCGAGCGCTCGGGACGGGTTGTGCGTTCGGCGCAACTTGTTGAATTCGACACGTTTCTTACTCTGCCATTTCCCAGGTTTGGTTGCGTCGGGTTCGTCTCGGTCCAGCCGTTCAATCCGTTCGGCCCGAGATAGATCAAGTCGGCGCTATCGCGCCAACGATAGATTCGATGGAGATGGGAACGATCCACATGAAGGTGGCCGATCCGCGGGACGTCCAGCTCGGCCTGCTTATCGTCCAGTCCGACCAGTCTGCCAAATACGACATCGCCTGCGGCAAGCTCGAAACAGTAATCCGCGCTGGGTTTGGCGATCGTCGCAGGTGGAGGCCAATGAATGGCGTTGACTGCATTGACCGGGAAATCGAACGTCGATACGAAGGGAGTCGCGTGCCAGCGAATCACTCCAGGCTTGGTGGAATCCTTCAATTCCCCGCTCAGAAAGTTGCCGTCGGTCAGGTGCAATACCGCCGCGGCGGGTGAGGTTACCGGTGGATCCGCGGCGAACGCCTGCCTCGCGGCAAACCACGCCGCCGCGAGGGACAGCACTAGGGTGAGTTGAGTGAGCCTCAACGACGGCAGACGCGAGTGTCCGGTTGGTTTTTTTGACATGTGCCGATCATCCGGGGTTCAAGGAGTGGGGTCTAGTGAGCGAATCTGCTGTCGAATCTTGAGCTCGACCAACGCGCACTCGATCACTCCGAGTGCCACGTTGCACCGTGAAGACGTGGCGCGAGCTTGATTCGACAATCTGCGACAGAGTTTTCCCATGGCTTTCACGACCTATCGTTCGTAGATCGGTAAGAAACGGTAGTTGACTGCCAGCGCCAGCAACGACAACGACGTGCTGGTCGACGGTCCTTGTTGGCCTCGGAAGCTGCCGTCGGGGAGCTGGGCCTGTTTCAGTGTGCGGATCAGGAGTTTGTTCCATTTCTCCCAGGCGGCGAGATCGCCTTGAAACAGGGCCTGGGCCTGGTAGTAGCGGGAATACTCCGGCCAGCCTTGCTGCGTCTGTTCGAGCCGTTGCTTGAGGTAATCGAGCGTGGCCTTGTATTCCTTCAAATCCTTGCGCCGGGCGACCGAATAGACGAGGGTTGCGATCGAGCTCCGTGCCAGTGATTCACCGAACCCGCCCATGCCGCCCGTGTACGCGACTTCCCCCGAGGCTGACGTCATCTTGGCGTAATACGTGATCGCCTTGTCGATCGATTCGTCGGGTACCTCGATTCCGGCGTTGCGGGCCGCGAGCAGCCCCACCAGCACCGCGCCGCTGACCGAGGTATCGGCGTCAGTCGCCTCGGGCGAGTATCGCCAGGCGCCGAGCGGGTTCTTCTTTTGCGAGGTGATTGCGGCCCTCACGGCCAACTCGAGTGCCTTACCGATCGATCGCGGCCCCTTTTTGTCCGGCCAGAGGTTGCGCTCGTCGACCACGCCGTAGGCTTCGGCCAGCGCGAGCGTGGCGAAGCCATGATGATACATGCTGTGACCCATGATGCCCGTCGAGGCATCTTGGGCCGTGATCACGTTTCGAAGGCGCGCCTCACATGATTGCTATAGGGCCCGAAGTTGGGGTCTTCTCCACACGCGAGGAAGACCAACAAGCCCAGGCCAGTAGTGCCCGGCCCGACCTCGCCTCCGCCGCCGGGCCAATCGCCATTTTCCGACTGGGTGTTGGCGAGGTATTGCAAACCGCGGTCGTACATTTCGCGCAGTCGCGCGGGACGACTTCACCAAACGCGGCAGTCGGGGGCTGAGCGGTCAACTCTGTCCGCGGGCTCAAGATCAGAGCGACGGCGAAGAAGCTGATCGTGCCGCGGCTCACCCAGATTGTTCGAGTGCTCATCGTTGGTCTCTCAGTTCACATTTGGCTCGGGTGTCGCGGATGGTGAGGGTTGGGTTATCGACCGATGGGATGAATCTCGGGCTCAATAATCGGCCGGCGGTTCGGGGTCGGTGATGGTAAGGATGCGGCCGATCTTCCAGGGGGATGAATCCGCCGTCGGTGAGAGTCTGCTCCATTCCTCTCACCTCCTGGAACTGTCGCGATAATACCTGCCACTGGTCGTCGTCGAAGATCGGCTTCAGCCTGGCCTCGGGGATCCTGGCCGCTTGGAAAATCACGCCGTAGTAGTCGTAATCGCCGAACGCTCTGGGTGCTCGCGTCTCCTCAGTCAAAAGTCGTTCGAGCCGCCGCCGCTGGTTGGCGGTCAGTTGCAACGTCTGCTCCAGCGTGCCCGTCACCCACGTCAAGGTGTCTCGGAATTGTTGGCGGTTTTTTTCCTTGTACAGCGCGATTTGCTCGTTGCTGAGGGTCTTCTGGAGAGTTTTGGCAAAGATCGACCCGTTCTTGAACATCCCCGATCTATAATCTCGCTCAATTCGCTCGATTTCTGTGATCGCATCACGAGTTGTGTCCGGATCATTCGCGGCGACGTCGAGGCTCTTCCAAATCTCTTGCACCGAATCGCAATTGCGCTTGATGTCCCCATGCCCGCCCACCAAGAGCTTCTTTTTTTGAAGATTGGACAATCCATAAGATTTTGCGAGGAACTCGACACGTGACCTTAGATCAGATTCGAATGCCCGCTTGTTTAATTCGAGCCTCTTCTTTCGAGTCGACTCGTCATGGCCGAACCGGTCAAGATACTCGTTCAACTCATCGATCAGTATCGGGTTGGCAGCGTTGTGGTTCGCTCGCTCGATCAACCCTCGCCCATCCGGACCCTGCGATAGCGCGGGACGACCAAGTCCAGCCACCATGAGAGACGTGACGAACAGGACGAGAATCTGATGACGATGGATGATAAACATGGCGCTAGCTCACGGACCGATTGCGCTTGACTCGTTCAACATCTAATTCTTTTTCTTTTCGGCCGCCTTCTTTTGCGTAACGGCCCTTTTTGTCGTGACTGCGGCGCACCCCAACGGGAAAGTCGGCATGGTGTCGGCGACCACCGCCTTCTTTTGCGGCACGGCCCTTTTTGTCGTGACTGCGGGCATCCCAATGGGAAAGTCGGCAGGGTGTCGGCGACCACGCGTTGGGCTCCAGCCGGCTTGTCGTCTTCCATGACGCCGCTCGACTTCAGCCACTGTTCCATGGATCTGCCTTGCATGAGTTGTCGCTGAAGAATCCGCCACTGGATGTTGTCGAAGATCGGCTTGATCTTGGACTCCGGGAATTTCGACGCTTGGAGCATCATGTACCAGTAATCGTTCTGGCCAAATCTCTTGGGAGGCCGGGTTTCCTTCATGAGCAACTCCACCAGCCGATGGCGTTGCTCGTCGCTCAATCCCACGCTCTTGTCCAGTTGAACGACACACCAGGTGACCGTGGCTTGATAACGGACCAGACTTCGCTCGCGGAGCACGTTCCCGTACTTGGCGGCCTGGTCCTCATTCAGTGTGCGCATCACCGTTTTTGCAAAGAGCGAGTCGTCGCCGAACAGCCCAGCGGTGAGCTCGGCTTGCAGAGGCTGGATCTCTTGCCAGATGTTATTGAATTGGTTGTTCTGGCCACCTTGAAACTTTCGCTTTGTCTCTTCCACGCGATCGAAGAATCGCTTGATGTCTCCCCGGCCAGCCAGATGCACCTTCTTTTTCTGGGCTTCGGTCAATCCACAGATCCGCTCGACGTCATCGATGCGCAGCGCCAGAGCGGCATCGAGCTTGTTATGCGCCACGCCCGCACCACCGAACCGCCCATAGAGCTGTTGATCGATTTGTTCGACCCCAGCCATGTTGAAAACCATGTTGACGGGAGCTTCTTCATTCTCGTCGACGACGATGTCGTCCTGCGCCCGCGCAGACCCGACCGCTGCCTGCGATCGACAGCATCGCCGTGAGAATCAGGATGAAACCGCTATCGCATCGAATCCGAATCATGGCACTCTCTCAAGCTGAAGAATCGCCGGGCAGCTCGAACAAGAAAAGGCGATCCCGTCCATGGGCTGAGCCGCTTCCTGGTTCATCCTTCATTTCTTGGTCACGGCTTCCTTCTTACCCTCGAGTTTCTTCGGTTTGACGCTTCATCACCCCGCCCTTCGCCGCCGCGGCCGGCTGTGGATCGCCTTTCTGCTCCAGGCCAAGCTCCGCCAACAAGGGGTCGCCGTCATTGATCATCCCTCCCATGTGGTTGCCGAATCCCCAAAAGCCTTGGACTTTCTGCACCCCTTGCCAGACCTTCTTCTGGTGATCGCTCAGCAATGGCGTCACAAACGGATCCACACCAGCGGGATAGAACAGATTGCCATAAAGGACATATTCCATGTACATGCACCAGCCATCGTCCCAGTGGGCGGAGAGCGATTCCGTAACCTTTTCCCGTTGCAGGCTCGACAAGACCAAGTCGCGATCGAGGACGTCCACGAGAAAGGTCAAGGCGGCTTGTTTCCGGTTGGCACTCCGCTTGTCGAACTCGGAACGATAGTGTGCATATTGTTCCGGCGTGAGGTGTCTCTTGATAACGAGTGCCAGCCCCTCCTGGAGTTGCTTGCCGGGGTCGGGAGTCGTGGCGGCCTTGACCTGGCATCCGAATTCTGAACCCGTTTTGCTGGTCGTCCACCATTTTTTTTGCGACTTCATTGAGAGTCTGTTCCGTCTCGCGGCTGATCGGGCGGAGCTGTTCCGGATTCAGATTGCAGATGTGCCGCACGAACAAGAGCTCGGCTCTCACGATGGGCCGCCCTTGCTGTACCCATTGCTGGATCATCGGATTCACATTCGCATTGACCACGAAGACGGCCTTTTTTTGTACAAACGCTTTCATCGTCCCGGCTTTGGCTTTGGGCTGGGCTTTCTTGACCTCGTTGGTGTCAACTTGTTTCTTCAGCACCGCCTTCAGAGGAGCATGTTGAGGAGGCAAAACAGGCTTGGGGTCCTGGGCGAGGACAATCGCGGAAGTCAGGAGCCGCGCAGAACAGACCACTGACGGCGATTCGCACGGGAAGAGTCTCCCGCCAAGTCACGGGGCTCGCGGAGCAAAACGGGAAGGTCTTACGCATCGTTGCCCCCAAGACAGCTTTCACCCAGGATCAACGCAGATGAATAAAGAACCAAGATCAAAACGAAACGGACCTGGATTTATGGGTTAATGGATTGTACACCTGCCAGCTCATCGTCGACCACGACTCCGTTTCCCTTCAGCCACGCCTCCAACTTTCTCGCTTGCACGAGCTGACGGCTGAATATTTTCCACTGAATGTCATTAATTCTACTGTAACGGTTTTTCTACAACTGCTTGATTTCCAGCGGGTTACGTTTTGTGGACAATCGCACACATACTGGTCGCAACCAACCATCTGCCAACAAGTTACGGCGTTAGCTAGTTCGAAACGGTTACAGTAGAATTAAAGATCGGCTTGATACGGGACTCAGGAATGCTGGACGCTTGAAGCATCACGAACCAGTGCACGCCGCTGGTCGTATTTCTTGGGAGGACGGGTCTCCTTCACCATCAATTCCGTCAGCCGCTCGCGTTGCTCGTCGCTCAATCCCAGGCTCTTGTTCAGTTGAACCACATACCAGCCGATCGTCGCTTCATAGCGGCTCAGCTTCTGTTGGTGGATGTACCTCTCGCGCTTGAGCGGCCTGATCGCGCGCTCAGTGTCCTCTTGACCGTTTTGGCAAAAAGGGAACGATCGCCGAACAGACCTGTTTGAAGCTCGAGGGCGAGAGGCGGAATTAAATCATGCATCACGTTATTTTGGTTCTTATTCATTCCTTCGACTTGTCTCTTGGTCTCGTCAACGCGATCAAAGAACCGCTTGATATCCGCGCTTCCGGCCAGTTGAAGTTTCTGCTTCTGGGCTGCCGTCAATCCGCAGGACTCTTCCATTTCATTGACGCGCACTTTCAGAGCCGTATCGAGGTTGTCGCGAACCAACTGCCGCGGCTACCGAGCCGCCCGCCGAAGAGCCATTGATCGATAATCTCACCCTTGAACCGAGTGACGACGGCTTCGACCGGAGCTGCCCTTTCTCCTCGACCACGACGTCATCCTGCGCCCGAACAAACCGGCCGATACCCAGGATCGTCAGTATTGACCAGACCGTCAGAATGCAACTGAAGTGACGTCGAATCCGACTCATCTCATTGTACTCTCGAGTGGGAACCGCCCGAGCGAAACCGATGAGCCGAGTGTTCGCTCTGGACGCGCCCTCTCCGATTCATCCTTCATCCTTTACCTTGCGTTTTGTTTGGGTTGGGGTTTCTCCGCCAGTCCGAACTCCGCGAACAAATCATCGTGTTCGCCCGTTGCGCCGACGGTATTGTTACCGAGACCCCACATCCCCTGTACTTTCTGGAATGTCTGCCAGATCCGCATCTGGTTTTCGTCCAGAACGGGCAGCAGGTATTGTTCCAAATCCGTCGGATAGAACTGATTTCCGTACAGCACATATTCGACGGGCAGGTACCACGCTTCGTCCCAGTGTGAGGAGAGGGATTCACGCAACTTTTCTTGTTGCTTCTTCGATAAGAACAGGTCGCGGTGCAGCGCACTCAGAAGGAAGTTCAGGGCCGCCCGTTTTCGGCTGGCGTCGCGCTTGTCGACCTCGGATTTGTAGAGGCCCATCGTTCGGAACTGAGATGCCGCTTGATGACGATCGCAAGGCGCTCCTGGAGCTGTTTGGTCGCGTCGGGACTGGACGACGATCCACGCGGCCTCAAACCCGTGTTTTGCTCGACGATATCTTGAACGAACTCAGCGAGCGTCTGCTCGGTCTCACGACTGATCAAGCGAAGTTGTTCGTTACTCAACTGACAGAAGTCGCACGAGTAACAACTCGGCACGGACAATCGGCCGGCCCTGCTGCGTATATCGCGGGAACAGCCGGGCCCGATTGGCTGCGAGCTGGGCCTTCCCGCTCACCTCAGCAATCGCCTGCTCGGCCTTCGCGTCGGCATTCTTGCGCTTTTGCGTCAGCCGCTTCGTTCACATTGGTGTGTTGGGCGAGGACAATCCCGCAGGAAGGAGCGCGCAGACCAAGCCCGTCACCACCACTCGAAGGGGAAACGGCTTACGCCGAGCCACGGAGCGTGCAGCGAAATTCGGAGCGATCCGAATCATTTGTGACCTCGTTCTAGGGTCTGCGCACTCCGCGACTTGGCGTGGGACATCGTACTCAAGATTTATTGGCCGCCCCCCGCATTCTTCTCGAGGCGGTTGAAGTACTCGTCGAGGCCGGCGCGGAATTCTTCGGGGAGGGATGGGCCCGCGTCTCCGCTGATCTGGGAGATGCCGTGGTCCTCGCGAACTTCCTTGTCGTTGACTCCGCCGCCGATCAGGGCCAGCGCCGAGTCATTCGTCTGGCCGTGGCCGCCGCCGCCCGGCGTCGAGCCACTGCCGCCACCCCCCTTGGGGTTGATCCGCTTGGATTGCAACAGCAGCTCGATCGCCTCGGTCTCGGCGGCAATCGCCGGGTCTCCGGTCTCGGGTTGAGCCAGGATTTCGGTCGCCTCGCCCATCACTTCCGAGACTTTTCCCAGAAGGGCGATCTCGTAGCCGAACTCGGTCTCGGCGTCGGGCAACTCACGAATGTTCTGGGTGAGCTTGTCGACTCGTTCGCCCAATCCCTTTTGAGTGCCGGATAGCTTGCCGGCCTGCTTCGTGTAAACTTCGGAGGCCAAGGCGGGCCGAGCTTGCTGGGCAACTCGCGTCTCTTCGCGCAGGTTGACCTCGGCTTCCAGGATCAGAAGAGCTTCCAGCACAAGGGCTGGGGGTAAACTGCTCCGAGACTTGGCTTTACAAACGCCGCTCCCCGCGGGATCAACGAGGTCTTCGGCCCATCGGTCGAGCGTGTCGGACCAGTATTCGCTCTGGGCGATCGATAGCCCGTTCTCCTTCTTGACGTCGTCGCCGAGGGTTCGCAGCGAACCGACGACGTCTTGCTGTCTCATGTCGTCCAGGACCGTCTTGAAGCGTACGAACCGCCGGCGCTCGAAGTAAGCGTGCATGTCATCCATGATCCGCGATACGTCGTGGCTGGCCTTGGCTTCTTGTTCGCCCATTTCGTCGAGGACCTTGGTCGGGGCCGCGGCGACGCGATGTCGGGGTTAGGCCAAAGCTGGCGCTGACCTGGTCATTGATCCGGCCCGCAATCTTGTACTGAAGCCGGGACGCGGCCTTCAGCCGTTTCAAAAGGGTGCTCCCTTCGAGGTTGGCGAGCACGCGGTTGAGCTCGTCGGCGATCTTCTCGAATTCGGCGAGCAAGTCCTGCTGCTTGGTGACCGCCTCCTCCACCTTTGCTTCTTCTTCGGGGAGCGTCGTCCTTTTTGGCTGCCGAGGCCTTTCCGGCCAGCGTGGTCACCGGGAAAGTGAGCCGGGGTTTCTTGGGAGGGCTCTTGGACGGCGCTTGTGCGGCGGCCTTCTCGTCCGGAGGCTGCTGCGATGATTCCCGGTCCGCGATCTGGGGAATTCCCGAGGGCGGCATCTTGCGCGCTGGCTTGCTCTCGGAGGGAGTGGCCGGACTGCTGGATCGGACGTTCCCGGCAATCATCGTTTTGTTGTTGTTATTCGCGGAGTTGGCGGCCGCCACGTTCGGGGCTTGGGCGGCCTGCTTCAACAGGTCGGCGACCGTCGGCATTCGATTACCGGCGATATCCTTGAGGATTCCCAACATCTCGGCCCATTTTTCCAGATGACCGATGGCGAATTCCGGGTTGCGCATCGCCTGCCGAATCAAGTCTTCACCGTTGGTGACCAGTCCAGTCAGCCGGCGCCCGTTAGCCCGCTCGGCCGTTGCCTGGTTCTCGATGCGGCGGCGCGTGTCGGGCCGGTCCAGCTCGTCGGCGGTCAGCTCTCGCAATTGCTTGTTGGTTTCGTACAACTGCATCTCGCGGTCGCGGACTTCCAGCGATTGGCGGTGCCATTTGCTCAATTGCTCGGTGATCCAGATGCGCGTGTTGCTCGGCGGTCAGAACGTAGAAGGTATAGGTCGCTGAATAGACCCGTGCGCGACCCGGGAAATAGTCCTCGGCGAAGAGTCGCAGGCTGATCGGCTGTGGCTCGATGCCGAGCGACTTCGCTGAAAACGTCCCAATGATTTCCAGCGTGTCCTTGTCGTAGCCCCCCGCGGACAGGATTCGTTCACCGACAGCCGGTGATTTGACGACCGGGTCATCGATGCCATGCCAGTCGAGGCCGATCTGCTTGACGCCGAAATCGTCCTGCGCGGACCTTGTAGCTGAGAAGCTCGGTATCAAGGATGACCTTTTGACGCGGCAGGTCCTCACAGGCGATCGAGGGTGCTTCGTCTTCGCGTCCGGTGATCGTTAGAGTGAACGGCTCCTTCCCGGCGAGGCCGAATTTGTCCTGCCAGCGAAATTCCATAGTCGCGCGTGCCGGAAATGGCCGTCGGCTGGCTCGAGACCGTCGCACCGTCCGGCGACTGCGATTGACCATCCACCAGTGCGCTGGCGAGCTCGCGACTGGCGGTAGCCGCGAAGGTTGCGTGGCTCCCTTCGACGATCGAGACAGTTCCGCCTCGCACATCCTTCCGCACCGGCTTCGGGAGCCCTAGATAAGCAGGGAGGGAGACGTCGGCGACCACCGACGTCAGCTCGGGCCGCAAGGTCGGCTCGATGCGAGCTCGCTCGCTCCGGTCGCCGATTTTGACGGTCAGGTAACCAGGGTCGATCTGCGCCGGGAGTTCGAACGCATAACGGCCGCCCTGCAACTGGGCGGTGACCGGCCGCTGTTGTCCGAGCTGAGCGCTGCCCTTGGCCGGGTGCCAGACGGTGTTGTCACTGAGCCGGACTGGGACTGTGAACGGCTCACCGTGCGCGACCACCATTTGGTCGGGCAAGCGATCGAATGTGGTGAAGGTGTAGCGGGGAGTGTTTTTCCAAGGCGCGAGGAACCGCATCCAGGTGTTGGAGGCGGCGGCCGGGAACGCGGTAAACAATCCGAGCGCGAGGACAACCGGAACGGCGACCAACCAGGCCCACAGCCGGTGCCGAGGGTTCGGCACCGCGTCGCGGAAGTCCCGCCTCTGTGCATCTTGAGCAACCTCGCGAATGGCGGCTTCGCACAGATCGCGCGAGCGGGCTTGCTCGAAGTCATTGCGCACCAGCTCGATGACCCCGAGTAATTGGTCGCCGACACGCGGATGCTTGCGCGAGAGGAGCCGGGCCAGTTGTTCGAGATGGCGATTCCGCCAGACCCAACGGTGCAAGGCCACAGGCAGGTTCGCACAACCGATCGCAGCCGCCGCGAACAGGCTGAGACGCAGCCAGCCCGGTGTGTCCCAAACGCGATCGAGACCGAACAGCAGGAGGTAGGCGATCAAAATGCCGAAGACCGAAGCGGAGACCGCTTCGACCAACTTGATGGTCCAGACCCGGCGCCGAAACTCGTGCAACTGAGCCTGAAGAGACTCAGGCAACTTCAGCCGATCAGGCGTATAAGCGAGGCTCATGGCGACCTCTCCGGAGGTGGTACGGGCACCGTGCCCGGTCCGAAATCCGCCGCACGCATGGTTACTGCCGACTCGATACTCCCGGGGGCTGGATGCCCCAAACACCGAAACTGCCCTCGTTGATCCGATGATTATACAAGACCGATGACCTTGCGTCCTACCCAAAACACGCCGAGCAGGGCGATGAGCGCGGCCGCCGTGACCGGGTGGCACCAGAGCGGCACGCGTCGCACCAGCGGGGGCGGGTCCGGCAGCTCGGCCAGCGAACGCATGACTTCATCCAGCTTGTCGGCCTCGATGACCTTGCCCCCAGTCACTCGGGCGAGCTCTTCCATCACTTCGGGCCGAGCCGGCTTGCCCATGTTGTTCGGCGGCCGTCGCCTTGCACGAAGAACGAGGTCTCCAGCGTCGCGCCGCGTCTGCTTGCAGAAGAGCGTAACGTGATGGGTGCCCGCCTCGAGCGCCGGTGAAATGCCCGGTGAATTCACCCCACTCGTCGCCGGCCGAGTTCAAGCGCACCACCTCGGTCTTGCCCGAAGGCGCCTTGATCCGAGCCGAGACTTCGCCGCCGTGGAGCGGCTCGCCGCCCTTGTCCATCACGTTGGCGTGCAGTGCCAGCGTCTGGTTGAGCTTGGGCTGGTCGGGGATATAGTACATCCGCATCGTCTCGCCTTTGGCCATGTTGCGTTGGTAGGCCATCCAGCGTACGACCTGGCCCCAGAAGCGATAGTGGTACTTGTCTTCGACCCCCTTCCGCCAGCGCCAGGCGCCGTCGGTCCCCATGAAGAGCACCTTGCCGGCGCCGAAGGTCCGGGTGACCAGAAGCGGCAACCGGCCGAACTCGTTGGACACGTCCTTGTGCACGCAAAGCACGTCGCTGCCGGCCTTGGCCCGCATCACCGGCGCGTACCATTGAAAGCCGGGCAGTCCTTCCCAGACTTCGACGTTGTCGTCTTGCGTGTCGGCCAGCTTGGTGAGCAGGCTGCGGCGGCCCAGCTCGGTCAGCTCGAAGTGATTGGCGACGTGGCGCGACCCCAGCCGCCGGGGCTGTCCTTGATCGAGCACGACCGGACAGAGATCACCCAGCTCGGTCTCGAGCAACGAGAACTCTCTGCCCTCCCAGCCCGGCATGAATACCAGGCCGCTCGCCTGGTGCTCGACCAGCCCCTTCAAGAGCCGGCATTGCTCGGCCGTCAACTGGCCGTCTTCCAGACCCACGTCACCCAGAAAGACGACGTCGAATTTCGAGAGCTCTTCCAGTCCGTTCGGGAACTGCTTTGATATAGTCCTTGTTGCCGCCGCCGACTTTGTTCAGACCCGGGATGGAACAACAGGCACGACAGCTCGATCCCCGGATCGCGCGAGAGTGCGTTTCGCAGGTAGCGGTATTCCCAGCGCGGGTACGATTCGACCACCAGGACGCGAAGCTTCTCCTCGCGGATCGAGATCGGTGCGGTCATGCTGTTGTTGTCGGTCAAGGTTTCGTCGCTGTGCTTGGGAACCGTCAAGGTCAGCGTGAATTCCCCACTGGCCTTGGGCTTCCAGACCAGCCAATCATTGGTTCGACCCATCGGCGCCACTGCGCACTTCTTTGGAGACTTCGTCGCCGTCGGACGTGCGGAGCGTGACGGTCGTGCTGAACTCGCGAGGCAGCGAGCTCTCGATCGTGAACGGGACGCGCACCGACTTGCCGGCCACGCCGAAGGTCGGCAGGTCGAGGGATAAGAGCTCGACGTCCGGCAGCCTCGTGCGACTGCCCACCGGGACGGCGAACAACGGAATGCCTCTCATCCGCAGGCGCGCGGCCGCCTGAACGGGCGGCTGCCCCTCGTTCCAATCGCCGTCCGACGCCAGCACGATTCCGCGCAGGTTCTGGATCTTCTCCGGCGAATGGGCCAGCGGGTCGTACAGGTCGGTGCCGTGTCCCGGCCGAGGTTCGGAGATTGCCTGGATCACGACGTTCATCCGCTCGCGAAGCTTGCTCCAGGTTGCGGGGTCGGCGAGCGGCGCGATTGCCTCGCTTGCGAGTTGTTGGCGGGGCCGACGACTGGGGAGTGCGGATGGAGTCGCGCGTCTCCATGCTGGTCGAGGCATCCCAGAGCACGGCGATCGCCGGCTTTTCCTCGGGCCGGAACTCCTCGATCCATTCGGGCTGATTGAGCAGAATGGCGACGAGCGAGACCAAGGCGAGGCGGAGCAGCTCGAGCAGTCCCATGGAGGGTCGATAGCCGCTCCGTCGCCAGGCCACGAAACAGAAACCGGCCGTGACCAGCACGACCAAGGCCGACGCGACGACCGACCAGGGCGTCCACAGGAACGTGAGCGATCGGGAAACATTCATGAGGCAGCTCCTCGCGGATGCGCCACCTTGGGCAAACAAAGGGCGGCCTCGACGACCATCGCCACCATCATGGCTGTGAGAAACATCCGCCAGATCTCCTGGATGAGTGAACCGAGGCTGCCGGCCTGGTCGTCGACGCGGGCGAAGTCGAGTCCGCGAAACAGAGCGGCCACCCGCGAATCGCCCAGGACCGGCGCCGACTCCTCCGCGGCCGATGCGGTTGACAGCGAACAGCCGATCGTCCGCTTGGTAGATCCCGCGGTGAAACGGGTACTCGGTCGACAAGGCTTCCTCGGCGCCGGCCATGCGCTTCCAGGCCGTGGGATCGTCCCGAGGCGGCTCGCCGGCCACGAGCTGTCGCGTGCTCCCCAGGACGGCCGCTCCCGAGGCCAGCGCGCGTTGCACCAGGACATAGAGGACGACGCCGCTGGTCGCCAGCGACGAGTCCCGCTGGAGCGGGCGTGGTCGCGCAAAAGTAGGCGCGCCCCGCGATTCGTCGTGACCCGCGCCAGCAGCGGGGCGCCGCCTTTCAACGTGGCCAGCGGCGTGAATTCGCCGAGCAAGCCGCAATACTTGCGGATTTGAAGCGCACCGACCGGCAGCGGCATGCCGCTCTGGGTGTGTGCCAGCAGGTCCTGATCGCCGCGCCAGCTCTCGACCGGCAAGGTCCTTGGACTCGTCCTTCCATGCGGTCCAGCTGCGCCGAGGAACTCGCTGCTGCCAGGCAAGCGAGGAGGAAAGAAGATCGCCGACCCGCCGCGCTCGATGAACGCCTGCACCGGCTTGGCCGCTTCTCCCTCCGGCAGCGGGGCCTGCCACAACAGCAGCGCGACCTGATCCCAGTCGACAGTCGCGAGCTGACCGGTCGCCGACGACTTCGGCCGAAGTCCAGGGCCGGATCGGGCGAGATGCGCCGCGGCAAGCTGGAGCGGCCGCGCGGCCTGCGGCGTCGTCCGCGACGATGATCGCCGCGGCGAGCCGCCGGCTGCTCGAAGACGAACCAGAAGTCGTTGTCGGCCGGGTTCGCGTCCGCCGGGATCGAAACCCGGCCCCAGCCGCGGTCGCGACCTTCGGTCCAGCGGGATGCGGATGGTCCTTGAGCTCGGATTCGCGCCCGACCAGCTCGACGGTCACCTCGGATCGTGCCCCGTCGATCTCGAATTGCACGGGGACCTGCTCGGTGCCGTCGCTGTCACCGGCCCGCGCCAGTCGCAACGAGATCAAGAGCTCGGCGCCGTCGGCGGTCTTCCGCCGGCGAACATCGGTCACACGCACCGACAGGTTGCCGGCGGCGTTCTGAGGATAGGCCAGCAGATGGAACCGCACGCCCTGCGGAAATTCGAGAAAGCCATCGCGCAGCGCCTGCCAGCGGCCGCTGTCGGCGTTCCAGTCGTTTTCGCGGATGTCCGAGCAGATCCAGATCTCGGTGCGGCCCGCCTTGTTGGCCTTGATGTAGTCGTGGGCGGCCTGCAGCATCGCCGGCACATCGGCCGAGGCGCTGGCCGGGCCCGTGTTGGCCGATTTGGGCAGGTCTGTCGACCGACTCCAGCTCGCGCGGCTTGTGGGTCGTGCTCTCGATCAGCACCCAGCGCGACGAACCGAGCGTCTCCAGCGTCGCGGACCAACTGACGGACACCCGTCTCGAGCTTCGAGCCGCCCGCGTCGGTACCAGCCTGCTGCATGCTGGGCGAACGGTCGAGCAAGATGATCGTGGTGTCGGCGCGGCCGCCCGGCCGTCAGACCCAGCCAGCCGCCGGCCAGCGGACGGCTGACCGCGAAGACCAAGCCGGCGATCGCCGCCATCCGCATCGCCATGATCAGCCATTGCCGCAGCCGGGCGTAGCCCCGCGACATGCGGTTGGCCGCCAGCAGGAACATCATCGCCGCCCATTTGATCGTCTGGTACCGGCGCTGATTGATCAGGTGGATGATGATCGGCAAAGCCGATCAGCGGCAAGGCCGCCAGGAGCATCGGCTGCAAGAAAGCTCATCGCACGCCTCGAGACCGGGTTCGCCCCACAAGAAAGTGGATCAGGACCTGCTCATAATTCTGGTCGATCGTCACGCGGTGGTAATCGACGGCCGATTCCCGGACCACCGTGAGCAACTCGTCGAGATAGCCGTTGAGTGCCTTCTGATAGCGGTCGGCGATCTCGTTGGGCTCGGCGAAGATCGCCGGGCCCCCTTCCATATCAAGAAACCGCATCGGCCGCCGAAAGTCGAACCCGATCTCTTGCGGGTCGAGCAGATGAAAGACGGCCGCGTCGTGCTTGCGGAACCGCAAGTGCTGGAAGCACGAACGCAAGCGATTCCGGCTCGACGAACAGGTCGGAAACAATGACGATCAGCGCCCGCTGCGAAATCGTCTCCGCCAGCTCGTGCAGGACCGATTCGAGCTGCGTTTGACCTTGCGGCTGGGTCTGCTCCAGCACGTCGAAGACGCTCTTCAGATGCGACGGATTGCGCCGGGGCGGGATGTTGCGAACAAGCCCATTGGCCACGCAGCCAGACCGACCGCGTCCCCTTGCTGGAGGGCCAGAGATCCGATCGCGCCGGCGATCCGCCGCGCGTATTCCAACTTGGTCACCCCCGCCGAGCCAAAACCCATCGAGCCACTGGTGTCGACGACCAGGCAGCACCGCAGATTGGTGTCGGCTTCGAACTCCTTGATGAAGAATCGATCCGAGCGACCATAGGCTCGCCAATCGAGCCGACGCAGGTCGTCGCCCGGTACGTACTTACGGTACTCGGCGAACTCGACGCTCGACCCCCGATGCGGGCTGGGATGCCGGCCCGAAACGTTCCCCTGCATCGGCCGGCGCGCAAAGAGAGGAAACCCCGCCAGCCGAGACAGGACCAGCGGATCGAGAAATGAGTCGCGGGTTGGCGGTCGGGAAACATTGGTCCGTTGTCCGTTGTCCGTTGTCCGTTGTCCGTTATTCGTTGTCCGTTGTCCGTTCGTCCGTTGTCGTTGGCAATCGGCTGCTAAGCTTGCATTCACAACTGACAACGGACAACGGACAACGGGCTATTGTTCCGCGTCGGTCTCCTCCATCAGCCGGCGGACGATCTTCTTGGCATCGATCCCCTCGGCCTGGGCGGCGAAGGTTGTGATGATGCGATGCGTCAGAACGGGCACCGCGGCTTCGAGCACGTCTTCGAGCCGCACCATGTAACTGCCGAGCAGGGCCGCGCGGGCCTTGGCGCCGAGGATCAGATACTGGACCGCGCGCGGACCGGCACCCCATGAGACGAGCGGTTTCAACCAGGCCGGTGCCGTGGATCCGCCTGGACGGGTTTTTCGAACCAGCCGCGCCGCGAACGAATAGATGTGGTCGGGTACCGGCACACGCCGCACCAGGCTCTGATGCCGGATGATGTCGGCCGGCGCCATCAGGTGATCGAGGCGCGGCAGGGCCTCGCCCGTGGTGGTGCGCGCGATCTGGATTTCCTCGGCCTCCGAGGGGTATTCGAGCTCGATCAGGAACATGAAACGGTCGAGCTGGGCCTCAGGGAGCGGATACGTCCCCTCCTGCTCGATCGGGTTCTGGGTGGCGAGCACGAGGAACGGCGACTCGAGGTGAAATACCTTGCCCAGGACGGTCACGTTCTGCTCTTGCATCGCCTCGAGCATGGCCGCCTGGGTTTTTGGCGGGGCTCGGTTGATTTCGTCGGCCAGGACGATGTTGGCGAACACGGGGCCGTGAACAAACTGAAACTCGCGCCGGCCCTCCGCGGTGTCTTGAAGGATGTCGGTGCCGGTGATATCCATCGGCATCAAGTCGGGCGTGAACTGGATTCGGCTGAACTGAAGCGACATGGTCTCGGCGAGCTTGTTGACCATCAGAGTCTTGGCTAGCCCCGGCACGCCCATGAGGAGCGGCGTGACCGCGGGCGAACAAGCAGATCGACAACCGCTCGATCACGTCGCGTTGACCGACGATGACCCGAGCCAGCTCTTTACGGAGCCGAGCATAGGCATCACGCAATTCATCGATCGCTTGGACATCATTCTCGCTCAGCTTCGCCGGGGGCGGTAAGTCCGCGGGTTTCGCCATAAAGTCGTCCCTAACCTGTCGAAAGTGGTTGGAGTTGATATCCTGAATAACCCGGCCACGCGAGCGTCGATCCGGAAATGCAAGGCGACAGCCGGAGATTCGTCCCAGCGGACACCGCCGTTCTTGGTGGTTCCAACGACAAATATCCGACATTCTAGCCTGACGGCGAGTCGAAGAGAAAGAGCCTTGTACTAAAAAGCTAGGAGCAGTCCCACGCGCAAGGTTCCTGGCGCAGTTCGTCGCTGGGGACGCTACGTTGATGTCGATCCAGCTTGCATGTAGGATGAAAACATGAGGAGACGAATTGACCGGGCGTTTGTCGAGGCATTCCTGCCGCTCTCGTCAGAAGGGTTTCGTGGCGCCCTTCTTCATTAGATTCGCTCGCCGAGGACACAGCGTGGCCGACTCAACCGCACAAGGTACTTTCGATGAAGCGATCGATGGTTTTCATCCCGAGGTGCAGTCGATCGCCAGAGCATTGAAGTCACTGATCGCCTCGATCCACGGCGAGTTCATCGAGGTTGTCTGGACGAGGCAAAAGATTGCAAGTTATGGCATCGGCCCCAAGAAAATGTCTGAGCATTACGCATACATCGCACCACAATCCAATTACGTGAACCTCGGATTTTATCACGGTGTCGCTCTGAAAGACCCGTCCGGTCTCCTGGAAGGCGCGGGTAAACGGCTCCGTCATGTGAAAATCAAGTCGATGTCCGAGGCAAAAAGTCGGCACGTTGTTCGCTTGCTCAAGGCCGCGGTATTAGAGAGAGAGAATGAGTTTCGCTATTTCTAAAAATGCGCTGGAACTCACGGTCAATCGCTTCAAGAAACGGGGGTCGTCCGATGGAGATCCAACTTCGTGACGCGACTGAGTCCGACTTGCCTGCGATCGTGGATATCTACAACCAGTCGGTCCCGGGCGGATGGTCCACGGCGGATACGTCGCCTATTAATATCGCGAGCCGAGTCGAATGGTTTTCCAAGTTTTCTCCGGACAAACGCCCGATTTGGGTCGCGGAGCTGGACGGGCAAGTGGTCGCTTGGATTGGCCTGACCTCATTCTATGCCGGACGCCCGGCCTACGACGCCACGGCGGAGGTCAGCCTGTACGTCGCGACGGCCTACCATCGCCGCGGGATCGGGCGGTATCTCAAACAACGAATGATCGCGTATTGCCCGCGATTGGGCGTGACAACGCTTCTGAGCATGCACTTCGACCATAACGAGGCGACGCACGGGTCAACGAGAGCTTGGGGTTTGAGCAGGTCGGACACCTCACCGAGATCGCCCTGGTCAACGGCAAGAAGCGCGGGTTGGTCATCTCGGCGCTTCGCATCCCCGAGCTGGCTGGCTGATGGGTTGTTGCGACGGACCGCGGTGGCTCCCTTGGTTTGGCGTGAAGTCCGAGGCCAGCTTGGCGATTTGAGTCGCCGAGCCTTTTTTCGCAGGCGACTTCAAAGACATTTTCGAGAATGGTTGAGGGGAGATCCAGGAGATGGGAGCAGCTTTTTACATTGTACCTGAGCGAGACGTTGTGGGATTTGACATCTTCGTCAGCGGCAAGGCTCTGGCGGGTTGCGAGCAACTCGATCAGTTTGCCGAGCTCGCCGGAGTGCAGCCTTTGATGGAGTTCTTCAGTCAGGACCCCGTGGAGCTCGCGGAGTTCCTGGAGTCGGAAGGAGTCGATCCAGACCCGGATGCCCTTACCGAGGAGCGCTGGTTTCCGGCCGCAGACGGATTACGATCGGTGCGAGGCATCCTGGCGTTCCTGGCGGCGAACCCAAAAACGACACGAGACTTGCCTGCGATCGTCGAGGATCTGCACGCGCTCGAATCGGTCCTGGGCAGGTTGGAAACGGAGGGCATCCGTTGGCACTTGGCGGTCGACTTCTGAGATGCCTCGGGATCTAACCGGCTGGGACTGCATTCCCATCTCGAACCAGTCATTACTGAAGCAGGCCGACTTGCCGAAGGACGGTCGCCTGATCCCAATAGATTCGCTCGCTCGCAATCTTGCCATCGCGGAACTGGACGACCACGATGATGTCGATGTCGACCACTCGGTGCGTGGGTGGTATTTCGGGGAGGAACCAGTTCATGCGACGGTCGTGCGTGAACCGAGTGCGGATTTCATCCACGATCTGACCGTCGCCGATGACGCGATTGATGGAGGTCTGATGAAGGTCGTCCGGCCACGAGGGAATGAACACGTCCCGGTAGAAAGCTCGTAAGGCGTCTTTGCCCTTTCCACCGGTGTGGACCGGGATGTGGTCGACGTGGGCGTCCTCGGTCATCGTCGCGAGAGTTGCCTCGACGTCCTTGGTGACGAACTCGCCGGCGAGATGGTCATCCCAAAGCCTTTCCAGCTCTTCCATCGTCATGGTCGCGGTTCTCCGGTTTGGCCAACCCATTCAGGCCGCGGAGGCCGCCGGCTTCGCAAGCGAGTCGAGGAGGGCATCCGCGGTCATTTCGGCCGCGTGGATACAGTCCGGGATGCCGACACCGTCATAGGCCACGCCTGCCAGATAGAGTCGCGAATACTTGGCGAGATTGCGGCGAATGGCAGTAACGCGGTCGAGGTGGCCAAGGTTATATTGAGGCATCGACCGAGGATGGCGACGGATCTCCATGAGCAGGGGTTGTCCTAATGTGCCGATCAAATCAGCCAGCTCGCGCTCGACAAGCTGGCTGATCGAGCCGTCGTCCAGCTCGAGCTGGTCGAGTCGGGTCGCGCCGCCGATGAAACGCGCAACAGCACGCTGCCGGCGGGAGCCCGGTTGGGGAACTTGACGCTGAGGAATGAGACGGCCAGGATCTCTCGGTTCTCAATGGCCGGCACGACCACGCCGAATCCGTCCAGGGGATGGCTGATCTGGTCGCGCCGGTACGCGACGTTGACGATGATCGACGACGCATAAGGGATCGCGCGGAGTTGCAACGCCAGGGCCGGGTCCTGGTAGTCGAGCAACCGAGCTGCGGCATGGGCCTCGGTCGCCAGGATCACGGCGTCGGCCTCGATCGGCGGTCCATCGAGAAGTTCGACCAGCCAAGAAGAAATCGGCTCGTTGCGGCAAACTCGCCGCACCGCGACATCCGTCCGCACCGTTTGAGGCCGGAGCGCGGCTGCCAGAGATCGCGGAAGCGTGTCCATGCCGTCACGCAACGTGACGAACATTCCGTAGCGAGCCCCTGATGCCTGCCGTTCGTGGTGGCGAGGGCCGCGCCGCCGCGACTCGCGCCAGCCAGCGAGGATCAAGCTGCGGTGGTCGCGTTCCATAGCGAGGAATTGAGGCAACGTCGCTTTCAAACTCAAATCGTTGGGATCGGCCGTGTAGATGCCAGCGACCAGGGGCTGAATCAATCGGTCGAGCGCCTCCCGTCCGAGTCGCCGGCGAACGAACGACGCCATGCTCTCGTCGCCGTCTTCGTCCCGTCGAGGGACGATCAGGTCCATGAGGAACCGGAGCTTACCTCGCCAGGAGAGGATGGGGGTCGTCAAGATCGGCAACAGGCGATGGGGTGCCATCAAGACCAAGCCATCGGGAACGGGCATCAACCGGCCGTTACGCACCACAAACGAGCGCCGATGATGCGCGTCGGTCTCGATGAGTTGATCGCTCAGGCCCAGCCGGTTGCACAGGTCGATGGCCCACGGCTTGTTCGTAATGAACGAGTCAGGGCCTCGTTCCTGAATGAAGCCGTCCGCCCGATCGGTTGCGATTACGCCACCGAGCCGCTCCTTGGCTTCCAGAACTGTCACCTCAACCGGTCGGCGAAACGTCCGAGACCGCTCATGAATTCGGTAGGCCGCGGTTAGTCCCGACAGACCCCCTCCAATCACGATGACACGCAGCGGTTGCATCGGGTCGCCCGTACGCTCGGCCAAGGTTGCAGGCTCCTTCTTGGCTGCTGGAAGTCGACAAAAGTTGGTCAGCCGCCCGCTCCAACCCTGGCATTTTGATGGCGGTTTGAGGATCTCGACCGAGATCAACACGAAGCGACGTTGCGAGTCCGCGGGACACGCGATCACGACAACTTCATCGTCGATCGAGAAAGGATTCAGCCCGAAAAATGGGGTGAATCCCAATCCTCGGCGGCAATTCTGTGTAACGAATTTGACTCTCGTATGTCGTAAATCAATGACGCTCCCAACTTGACCGAAGTATTTTATCAACATCCTGGTTTCAAGGCGATGGGGTGGCGTTGGAATCGCCTGGCTGCCGCGTATTCGGCCCGACGAAAAGATCAGCCAACCCTATCGACTTCGCGAGGATGCGTGAACGATATCAATCAAGGCGCGGACGTTGTCGACGGGTGTTTGTGGCAGAATCCCGTGTCCGAGGTTAAAGATATGTCCCGGCCGGCCGTCGGCTTGCGCGAGGATTCGTTGAGCCTGGCGTTCGATCTCTTCGCGAGGTGCAAGGAGGATGACGGGATCGAGATTTCCTTGGACGCCGACATCGTAACCAAGGTCCTGCCAGGCTTGATCGAGCTCAACATGCCAATCGAGTCCAATGACCGTGCCACCAGCGTCGCGCTGTAGCTGGAGGAGCGTGGACGTGCCAGTTCCGAAGTGAATCACCGGGACCGATTGATCAAGCCTATTGAACAGATTGCGCATGTGGGGCTGGACGAAGCATCGATAGTCGTTTGGGCTGAGCGTGCCGACCCAACTATCGAACAATTGCAGCGCCTGGGCTCCCGCCATGGCCTGGGCATTGAGGTACGCCGCGGTCACCTCGGCGAGGCGTTCCATCAGCATGTTCCACGCCCCGGAATCGCGGTACATGAAGGTCTTCGCCTGCTCGTAGTGGCGTGACGCCCCGCCCTCGATCGCATAGCAGGCGAGGGTGAAGGGAGCGCCCGCGAAGCCAATCAAGGGCATCTCGGGCCTGAGTGCCGCCCGAATCGAGCTGACGGCCTTGCTCACGTAATCAAGCCCCGACAGGTCGTCGACTGGTCGAATTCGGTCGACGTCGGCTGACGACCGGATGGGGTTGTGGATCACCGGCCCTTCGCCCTTGGCGAACTCCAGATCGAAACCCAGTGGCTCCAGGATCAGCAGGATGTCGGCAAACAGAATGGCGGCGTCGACACCTAGCTGCTCGGCCGCGGTGACTGTGACTTCCGTGGCTAGCTCGGGTTGTTTGCACAGGTCCAGGAAGCTGACCTTGGAGCGAAGCGCACGGTACTCGGGCATATAACGACCGGCCTGTCTCATCAACCAGATCGGCGTGACGTCGGTCCGTTCCCGCCGGCACGCTTTGAGGAAGGGAGAGTCCCAGAGTGGTGCGGAAATGTGAGACGGGCGGGAAATCGGCGAGCGTTTCATGAAATCACGGGTCAGCTTGGGGTGGCACGGCGACGGGTTCGATGCGATGGTGATATCTTACAGGACCGAGGAACCGTCGGGGAGCTAAACCCCGGGGGAACGAATTTCCTGAGTTACAGAACGTAGAGAATGGCTGGGCGGCGTCTGACCTTGACTCTACAATTCCATCGGGAGAGCGGAGATGGCTTGCTTACTGCTGGGCTGTGGCATGGCGGAATGAGGAGAATTGATGCGAATTCGCGGTGCGTTCGCGTCGGGGATCGATACCCTCGCCGACAATCGGCGACCATGAGGAGGTGGCCAAGCCATGAATGAAGAATCGGCGGCGATTCCCACGCCGGGTCCAGTGAACCAGAATGAGGACGCAGGGTTCGTTCGGATCGAAGACACCCTGCGCACCGCGGGCCCGGCGGCGGCTCTCGATCAATTGATCGCACAGCTCGACGAGCACGGCGAGTACCGGGCGATGCTTGATGCGCTCTTACTCAAATCTCGTCATGAGCTGGGGTTACCGTTGATCGCGTCCGGCCCGCTTTCCGAGTTGCCGGAGCCCCAGCGCTCTCAATACGAGGAGCGGTACGTCGACGCCATTCGGCTGGTTGGGTCTAGGTACCTTGAAACGGGCGATATCCCCACAGCGTTTGCCTACTATCGAGCGATCGCCGAGACCGAGCCCGTCGCCAAGGCGATCGATGAGTACCGGCCAGCCGAGAATGATGACAAGCTGGGTGCAATCATCGAGGTCGCCTTCAACCATGGTGTCAGTACCCGTCGCGGGTTCGGTTTGATCTTGGACCACTACGGGACATGTCCGGCGATCTCTGCCTTCGAACAGTTGCCGCCGCACGATGTCGTAACGCGCAGCCGGCTGCGCTCGAGCGACTGATCGCCCACTTGCATCAGGAGCTGGTGGCGAATCTGCGTTCCGAGATCGCGAGCCGTGGTCAGTTGGTCCCCGCCGAGGGATCATCGATCGCCGAGCTCCTGCGCGGGACGCGACTGGCTCTTCTCGGACGATTCCTACCACATCGATACCTCGCATTTGGCTGCCGTCGTGCGATTCGCCCTGATCGTGACTGACCTGGCATTCATCGCCTTGGCCGTGGATTTGACCGAGTACGGCCGCAGGCTCGCTCCGAGGCTTCAGTTCGACGGACCTCCGCCGTTCCAGCGCGTGTTCGACGACCATCGTGTTTATCTTCGCGCACTCCTCGGCGAGGAGGTCGACAACGCCATCGCTCACTTCCAGGCGAAGCTGGACTCGATCGATGCGGGACTCGGGTCGGATCCGACCATGCCCGCGCAAACGCTGGTCAACCTCTTAGTCCGATTGGGACGGCTTGATCTGGCGATCGATGTCGCCGCCGATCATCTGGCCGGGCTACCCGAGTCGGCCATATCCTGCCCGACTTCGGCGCAGCTCTGCCAGCGTGCCAACGAGCCCGAGCGGCTCGCCAGGATCGCTCGCGAACACGGCGACCTGGTCGACTTCACGGCAGGGTTGCTCGCAACGGTCGCTCGCACCTGAGTGCTCCAGGAATCACGAATCCCATGCGCACCCATCATCGTCTTGGACCGCGATCAGACCGGCTAGCGCGAGTTCTGAGGCGGGTATCTCCAGAAAGCGGCTGAGAAGATAATCCCGCCCCCAGTCCTCGTTTTCGATGGCATCCAACGGAGGCAATCCGCGGATACCGAAGTGTTCAGTGAGAATCGCATAGGCGTCGGAGACGCCCAGCTCGACGATCGGGATCAGCGCCACGGGGTGTCGTTCCAGGTCGAGTTGTTGGGTACCCGCACCACGATAGGGGCCAGTCGCCAGATGCCATTGCCTTGATGGACCCACCGCTGCCCGGGAGGAGCAATCCACATTCCTTGGCCCTCGTCTTTCCCACCGCCGTATCGACGCCGGCGCTCTTCATAAAGTACATGGGCTTCCTCCGTGCGAGCCGCGATGTAGATGAAGACCGCGAGAGCCACCTGAGCCAGTTTCATGGGCATCGGGACCGCGACGAGGGAATAAATCCCGAAGAGGACCGCCAGGGTACGGCCGATCGTGGCGGCGATGATCGTCGCCTGGGCTCGACCCAGCCATCCGGCCAACAATGCTCGGAGAATCCGGCCGCCGTCCATCGGAAAGGCGGGGATCAGGTTGAACAGACCGAGGACCAGATTGACCAGCATCATCTCCTGGAAAAAATACCCCAATGCTGAGACGGCACCGCCCACCGCATCGAGCCAGCCGAGGATCGCAAACAGGGCAGCGAGCGCGAAATTGACTGCGGGCCCAGCCAGCGTGATTAATAGCTCAGCGCCAGGCGCACGCGGGAGGCGTTGAAGCCGAGCCACACCACCGATGGGATAGAGGGTAATGTTTTCGGTCTCGATGCCGAAGCGACGAGCCGTGAGTGCATGTCCCAGCTCGTGCAATAACACGAAGCCGAACACCGGCAGCATGAGCGGCACCATCTCGGCGTTCCCACTCAGCACCAGCAAGAACAAACCAAGCAAAAAGGTCGAGTGCACATAAAGGTCGATTCCGGCGACCCGACCGATGTTCCATGAACGTCCCATTGAAGTTGATATCCTTTCTTTCGAAGGGCTTTTCCCTTCGATTTACTCTCCTATTGTACTTCGTAATGCAATGATGAAAAGTTCAGCGAAGACCGCTTTGAACGGACTTGTCGCGCAAACGATTCGTCGCTCGCGGTCCGTTCGCGTTCGGCAGTGTACCTCGCAACCACGCTTCGATGCATGGCCGGGAGGTCTGATGGTAGGCGAGATGTCGTTAGCGTTCAAGAATTCCCGGCCTGGGAATCAGAAAACCTTTGACGGCGACGTCGATCTGCGGCCAGTTCTGCGAAGCAGTCACGAGTTCGAAACCTCGTGAGTCGATGACGATGGTGTCCTCGGTGCGTGCCGCGCCGACACTCGGGCTCCAGGCGAGCGCCATGTTTGGCTGCAGGACCAGATCGCTGTCGGGCCGCAGGAGAACCTCGTGCGGGGTATAACCAATCAGGTTGCCCTGATAGTCGAGTGTCCACTCGTGCGGATGGCCAAATTTTTCATAAATCCGCTTGCTCCGGCGGAAAACCTCGGAGATGGCTTCGCCCGGCCGGGAGAAGAAAATACAGGTTGCGTCAACCATTGTCGTTAAGGAATGGTGTTCTCGGAATTCTGTGTCGACCCTCCCGAACGAGACGATTCGGGTCACTGAGGCGCACAGGCCATGCCGCTTGCCGGTGACAGCGATGATCGCTCGTTTGAGGATGGGAGAGGCCTTGAACGTGGGCTGACGGAACCGTGCCAAACGATCGTCGCTGGCAACCCGCAGATCGACCGGCACAACCCCCTCGCGAATCAAGCGGTGAGCCAGGTGTCCCGCCACGTCAGCTTCACGTTCGCCCGGATGGAAATTGCGGCACGTGGCCTCGACGGCCAATGTCAGAGTCCGGCCGAGCACGCGCATCCGCTGGCGTTCCAAGGTCGTAAGTTGGCGCCTCAGATTACGAAGCGCGTCACTTTCTCGCCGAGCGCGCGAACATCCGCTCCATCCCAAGTCGGTTGCGCATCGTTTGTTATGACACAATTCCATCATCACTTGGTACGAGTCGTCGTACCAGGGCCGTTCCTTGAGCTGGAAGCCCAGGCCGGCAAGCTCCTCCTCAAAGACGCGGCCGCTCTGGACATTGTCAGTGACAACCGCTCGCGAGGTGCGATTAATGAACAACAGGATCGCGCTGTGGTCGGAACCAAGATTTTGGCCCAGGTCGCCGCCGGAGGTGAACCAGGCCACCGAGTCGGCAAGCCCAAGCACAACGGCATCATGACCGGTCGCATCGAGGAATTCCCGAATCCGTTGATGCTTTTCCTCAACGTCCTCGCGACGACGTCTTAATTCCTCATCACCATGGTCGGCGGCGGGGTCGGCAAGAGCCGGAAGTGTGTCGGTGTTCGGCCGATCGGCGGCCGTGACCAAGACGCGATCCAATTCACCAGTCAGATCGACGGCGCCGGGAATGGACGAATTCAGGCCGCCGATATGGATCTCGGTCGACACGCCACCGCCTCCCAAGGGAAAACAGGGAATCCCACCCCGCGAAGCCTTGACTGTCGGGCATGCATGTGTGTTCGAAGCCTAGATGGGGTTTACTCATCCTTCCAAGTTGTCTGGAGAAATTCAAGGATCTCGGGAATCAAATTCGAATAACGCACGGGAAAGTCGAGTTTGTGGCCGCCCCGCACCAGGATGAGTTCATTTCGCACCCCAGCCGCGGTCAGCGCTCGCGCCATCTCTTCGGATTGGCTTACCGGAATCAACGGATCCTCCAAACCGTGCACCAAAAGCATCGGCGGGTCGTTCGCCGCGACATGATCGAGCGGTGAGGCCGCAACGTAATTCTCGGGGACCTGCTCAGGTGACCCACCGAGAAACTGGGCCGCGGCCAGTCTGGCCGATGGGCTCTCACGGTAGAGACTTGTTAGATCAGTCGGGGTTGAGAACGCCACGACCGCATTGACAGCGGCGGAATTCCCGCCGCCCGTCGATTGCGCGGAAGACGTTCCCAATTGCGCGGCCAGGTTGGCTCCGGCCGACTCACCCAGCGCGGTTATCTCGCTGGGGTTGAAATCCAGGCTCGCCGACTGATCGCGCACCCAGCTCACGGCTGCCTGGACGTCGTCGAAATTGATCGGCCAGCTCGGGACGCCGGGCTCTGACAGTTGATAGTCAGGCGCGATCACGGCGTACCCGTACTTGACGAACCCATTGGCGATCCTCTCGCCATACCCTGATTTATTGAACCGCCTCCAACCGCCGCCGTGAATCGCAACGATGACGGGCCGACCACCCACTGGGACGGGTGTGTCTGGTAGATAAACATCGAGCAACTCGGATTGTCCATCAACGGTCGGGAACGCGACATTCCGCATAACCGTCCAGCTCACATCGGGCGACCGTTTCAACGGTCCCGCACACTGAGAGCTCCCAGACCCGAGTTTTGAAGTCTCGAGGATTGGACCGGGGCCGATCTGGGCCGGGACGGTCGTCGACGGAACCGCGTGTTCTCCAGCACCCGTGACCATCCCAGAAAGCATCGTCCGCGCCTCGAGGGCGTCAACCAATTGTGGCCGAAATCCCTGGCCGCGACGTGGTCGCCCTTGTCCGACGCTTCGCGCAAAATCGCGTTGCATCCAGCATGGTTGCTCGAATGGTTGCATCGGTCGCGCGCTCGATTCCGAGCGGTCCACGTTTGATTAGGTGCGAAACTTGGTGTGTGTGGTCCAAATCGCGAGGCGTTACGGATCGTCTCTCGGTGTAGTTGCCAACGCGTGCTGACCATTGGGGCGACCGGTATTTGCGCCACCGATGGAAACATTCCATATCCTTTCTAGAAAGGCAAGGATTTCGGGTAACAGATCGCGTTCGACCGGCTCTTTGACCATGGCCTCGAAACCGTGTCGGGCTCCGTCCACCACGATCAGACGGTGTGGAACACCCGCTCTCTCTAGGGCTTCGGCCATTTGCGACGATTGCTCGGGGCGGACCCAAGTATCGTCCGAGCCGTGCAGGAGGAGCATGGGAGCATCATCCTTCGTTACGTGATGGATGGGCGAAGCCGCGATTGCCGATCTCGCGAGATTCGGTCCCGAGGAGGATTCGCGCGGGTTCGCGCTCGAGGTGGCGAGCTCCCATCAAGTGCTCGAGGTCGGTTGGACCATACAGGCTGACGACGGCTTGGACCCTCGATGAAACACCGTCGATCCCCGGTTCGTCGGGCAGGGTTCCGAGCAACGCGGCGAGATGGGCGCCTGAAGATTGTCCGAACGCGGCGATCCGATCTGGTTGGATCTCCAATTCCGAAGCGTGCCGTCGCGTCCAGCGGACCGCTTCACGCAAGTCTTCGATCACGTGGGGCCAACTGGGATTCGTTGGACTTGCAAGTCGATAATCGACTGCGATGACAACCAGTCCGTGCCGAGCCAGACGGACCACGGTACCACTGGGATCCGATTGATAGTCGAACCTTGACCCACCGCGCCAACTTCCTCCATGGATCGCCAGGACCGCGGGCCGTCTCGGCGGCCTGCCTGCCGGGCGCGAGCGGTTTGTTGGTAAGTAGACGTCGAGACTGGCTCGGTGTGAGCCCACCACGCGGTAGACGGTTCCCTCCAGCAACCGAATTCCCGCTGCGGCTAACGCCGCCGTTCGATCTGGGAGCGTCTTCCTTAGCTGCCAGCCGGTCAAGGACGACAGGCTAACCCAGACCAGGGTGTGCGAGATCACGACACTAACTCGCATGGATCGGGACCAATCTCTCGCTAAGTAGGCCTTTCTCTGAACGGTTTGTACAGTTACGATATGATACCAGCTAATAACTTTCCTGTAGTGTGTCTCGACGATGAACATCGACGAAAAACCAAGACTGCCGCTGCTCGATCAGCGCGAGCTCGAGGCGCGAATCGTGGGACCATTAATTCGGGCGTTTGCCTCGGAGATTGGCGAGGAGCGCGCCTTGGTAATCGTCCGTGAGGTGATCGCGGGGCTGGCGCGCAAAGTGGCGCCGAGTTGGCTCAGATATTGGGTGAGCGGACGCTCGATGCGTTTGCCCAATCCTTGGGGCGATGGCGTGAGAACGGAGCGCTTGAGATGGAGATCCTGGAACAATCTCCCCGGCAGCTCTCATTCAATGTGACTCGATGCCGATACGCCGAGATGTATCGCGCACTCGGGATGGCCGACCTCGGGTCGAGCCTGTCATGCCAACGCGATTTTGCGTTGGCCGAGGGCTTCAACCCCGCGATTCAACTGACCCGAACCCAGACGATCATGGGCGGGGCCTCGTTCTGCGATTTTCGGTTCCAGCTTCCCGAACAACGCAGAACCGAGGTTGAGGAAGCAGTCGATCCCAGCGGCGACGAGTCCGGTCAGGAAGGTGGTCTTTGATTTCGCGCAATTCGGTGTTTCTGCCCTGACGGCTTTGGAGTTGGCCAGAAAGCCTGACCTACCGCGAGCCGCCGCCAGGTTCCGAGCGGCTGCGCTTTCGACAAATCATCGGTTCATCGCTGGTTTTGGGGGACTCTTAAGAACTGGCACGGTTGGCCGAGGAGACTTGCCCAGCGTTCTCGCTGCGTGTCGGAGAGAAGCGAGACTGCTTTACGGGATAGGGAGACGTGGTCGATCACGGTCCAGGACGCGCCGTGTTCCGTTGTTTCGTCGATTCCGCTACGTACTGAGCCACTTTTTGTTTCTGCTCCGGGGTCAACTGCAAGTACTCGACGACGATGGGCCGGACCATCGCAGCGGCGCCCTCCCATTGAAAGTCAATCTCCTGAAGCCGATCAAGCTGCTGGAGTGTGAGGTGTGTGCCGAGCCAAATCGTGAGCTCCTCATCGATTTGCCGCCGCGCTTCGTTCACGGACGGTCCGGTTTTTCCCTTCAACGACTGTGCTTTCCGATAAAGCAGGCCACCAACGCGATGGAGGTCGGCGATCTGGTTGGGAAGCAGTTTCAGGTCGGCCTGAACATCACCCCGTGTGAGCAAGAAGATCGGTTCGATCCGACGACCGAGCCTCTCGTCGAACGGCTCGCCGCACTTCCCAACTCGAGTTGGGCCGAAAAGTCCAAGTCCCAGAGTGACCAGGACAACTGTCAATCCGTGACGCATGGTCCAAGTCTCCCTGGAACGGCCGATCGATCAACTCTTTGGACCGGTGTTTCTGTCGACTTGGTGAACATCGAACGACGATCACCCCGCCCAGTTCACCCTGGGCACACCGGCGAAGTCCGATGATTTGATTTGGGTCGAATGGCGGTTGGCTCTTATAATCCGATCCAGCCAAAATGGGAAGAGCACTCGTTAGTCGGTGCGGCTTCGCGTTGAGGGCAGTAGGTCAGGTCATGCGACGAAAAAGCTCCGAATGAGCCGCCAGTGGAAGTGAAGCGGCTCGCCCGGAGCTTGGTCTTACTAATCGACTCGGGAACAAGAGGTGTTTGATTGCGGCGGTACCGGTTATTATTCGTCCTGTGTGCCTGAGCTGGAACCTCGTAGGTCTCTCAGGCTCGGTCGCTTGGGCTTTGCGGTCGCTGGAGCTGGGGTGCTGGTTGACTCGTCACCATCCGACTTTGCCGAGGTTGAAGCAGTGCCAGGTGTTCCGTTCTTTTTCGCGACAGCGCCATTCCGGCCGCCAGGGATGAACCAGCCCGCACCGCCGCCGCCCCCGCCGCGCATTTTCGATTGATCGAAGGGCGCACCCAACATCTTCTTGTAGGTCGTCCGTTGACGAGGGTACAAAACCTTGTTGTAGACTGTCGCCGAGAATTGAGATTCGATCTTCGATCGCTCTTCTCGAAATTCCTCCATTTGTTTCTGATTTGCCGGGTCCTCCATGGCCTTTTTCATGGCCTCCGGGTCAAAACCGCCGCCGCGACCTCCTCGCCGATTTCCATTCTGCCCATTGGCGGCGTTCTGCCCGCCGTCCGCTGGAGGCGGCATCATTTTGCGGAAAAACTCGCCTTGGCTCTTCTGGACCGCTCGATTGGCCTGACGCTGCTCGTTGCTTAGCTCGCGGATCTGTTCAACTTGCTCGTCGGTCATATTGAGCTTCTCGATCATATCGGGACGGGTCAGGGCGTCCGGACCTCGAAGCTGAAGTTGAATCTGCCTGACGCGAGCGACCTGGGCTTTGTCCAGGATTTTGGCCACGGCCGCCTCGGCGTTCTGAGTGAGCTCTTGCGAGGCTCGCGAAGAACATTTGCATTTGTTCTTGCTGTTCTTCGGTGAGCTGGGGCCGGTTGCCTCGTCCACCGTTTTGATTTCCCCCGCCCTGGGCGTTGGCTTGGCCATTTTGACCTCGTCTGCCTCCGCCGCCCCCGCCGTTCTGGCCGCCTTGGGCATTGGGGTTGCCATTCTGGCCCCGTCCACCCCCACCGGGTCCGCCGCCGAAATTGATTCCGGCCGCTTTGAAGAATTCCTGTCGTTGCTGATTGAGTCTGTCCGACGCACTCTTGACTTTTTCCTGGAGGCTCTTGATCGCCGTCTTCTGTTTGTCCTTCAGCTTCAAGTCTTCCTGAACGGCCGGGTTAGATACCAGACCGAGAATCGAGCCTCCTCCGGGGCCACCCGGCCCGCCGCCGAAGCCTCCAAACCCGCCGCCCTTCTGGAAGCCTCCGCGTCCACCTCCGCCTCCGCGGCCTCCGGGTGGCTGAGCGATCGAATTGAGAGTCAGCAAACCCAACGCGATCAGCATCAACGCTGAGATCAGGGTAAAGCGAATTCGTAACATTCGAAGCTCCTTGAATCCCGGGCCAGTTCATCTCGTTTTCGAATAGCAACCCAGTAAGACAGACGAGCATTGTCTTGCGCACCATCCCGCATCATTAATGAATAAAGCGGCGGCGGCCAGTCCCTGGGCCGAACAAATTTCAAAAAAACACAATTCGCAAACTCACGTCGGAACGGCGGAATGCGTGCCGCGAATGAAGGTCCTGTGAGGAGACTCGGTAATTGATGCGGGCCGGTCGGAATTGGTCTCAAGAGACCGTGGATGCTCGAGCCATCAACAGCCAGGCGGCCAGGCCAATCATCGCCGATAGCGTCGCGAGGCGGATCAGGAGTCGGTAAGTCGCAAATCGTTTATTTACAGTAAGTTGAGCGTCTAGACCGCTTGGGTTCATGACCGTCTCTTCCAGCGAGCCACGCTCGAGATTGGCCAACAGATTCATGCCGAGCAGGTGGACGAGCCAGAGCACCAGAAAGCCGACGCCTTGTTCCAGCCAGGCTCGGCTGGGCATGGAAGGCCAACGAAGTCTCCGCAACGTTTCACCGATCGTCACGGGCGCCTGGCTAGGCAAGACCACCAGTTGGTGCGGTTGGCTGGCGACGGTGTTTCCGTCACTCACCTGAAACAGCAGCGGAAGCGGCTTGTCGGTTTGTCGCGGAGGCGTTCCGCCGATCCGGCCGTTGGATTCGTCGAGCGAGAGCCACTCCGGCATTTCTCTGGCGCCGACCAATGCAGCGGTCCGCGTCCTCCCGTGGCCGCCAGCGCGACCAGGTAGGGCCGACCCGCGATGGCATCGGGAAGCGTCGCCGGAGTGGCGGATTTGGAGTGGAGCCGGTTTTTCGCTGGACTCCGCTTCGGACGTGCTGCTCTTTTCCAGTTGGGCGACATCGACCGCCTTGGGCAGGAGGGCCATGATGACCATCGTCAACAGCAGGATGAAGAGAAGAGCACCCGTCAATTTCGTGACCACGACGGCGACGAAGGAATCCTCGCCCGAGCTGGCGAACTCCGAATGCGAACCTCCGCCTCGTCGTGACCGTCGCATCGACATGCTCCCACTGTTTACCGTTTCGCGTTCAGGCGACCCGGATCGACTCCGTTCGGCTCGCCGACGTCGGCCCGTTCGTCAAATAGCTTCTTGACGATGTGTCCGATAGAGTGAGTTACCCTGTTCCATGCTGACGTTGAGCATCTCAAGGGCGTCCTTGAGGCTGGTGAGGCTCCGCGCCAACTGCTCCTGAGTCGCCTTGCTCGACCGCTCATAGGCCGCCGACCAGGAGCCGGCGAGCGACTCGATCGCCATGCCCGCGCGATCCAACCCGCGCTGGATTTCCTCGAGCTGCGGATCGGTTGTGGGCCTCTGGCCGACGATCGTTTCGATCCGGGCGAGAGTGGCGACACCGCGGCGGAGGGACTCAGTCGCGGATCCGATCGCCTCGAGGTCGGTGCCCACACTGGCGATTGCGTCGGCTCCCTGCTTGAACGAAGCAAGCACGTCGGGGAGTCGGCCCACCTCGGCGGCAAACTGGGCGATGGGGACCTGAAGGCTCTGACCCATTCGCTCGGCCTGATCGTGCAACGATCGCACCGCCGGCTCCAGTGCGCGGCTCAGCTTCGTCCCCATCTCGTCGAGTCGAGAACCGATGGCATCAACGATTTTATCCGCCAGCGGATCGTCGGTGCCGACCTTGGGAAGGATATGCTCGACCACCCAGCGGTCGACGCGCGCCAGCACGTCTTCCGACCGTCTGAACACCAGGGTCTGCACGAGCATCAAGGCCGCACTCAGGAACAAGGCAAGGAGCGTGCTATCAAAGGCGATCTGGAGCGAGCCTGTGACCGTCGTGAGCTTGCTCAGGAAGATGCTCAGGTTTGTCACCTCCGGAAGCACGTCACTCATGTTCCTCAGGGCCTTGGAAATCCCCTCGACGGTTCCGATAAATCCAATGATGGGAAGTAGATAGAGAATGTACCGTGTCAGCGTGAACCGTCCGGCCATTTGCTCCTGATCGAGGCCGGAACCTTCGCGGTTGACCTCCATGAGCTGGGTCACCGACGGTCCCCGGCTCTCTGTGAGGAAGCTGACCAACTGGCGGATTCGCACCGGCAAGATCCGATGGTCGTCGTCCGCAATCTCGACGCCGGTGGCGTTTGAACCGTCTTTGGCGGGACCGTGCCATGGCCGCGTTCACCCGCTTGAGCAGGATCGGCGCATCGTCGAAAGCCTGTTCGTTACGCCAGAGCCGGATCAGTTCGCGACTGAGCGTCAGAACAGCCCAGAAGTAGATGCAGGTTCCGACGTACTGTTCCCAACCACGCTCGAACATCAAGGTCGGGTTGAAGATCATCAGGCCGACGGGAAAAAGCAAAGCCAGCACCAGCATCGCCACCGTGCCCGCGTATCCCGCCCATCGCGAACCATGCCGCGCCTTTGGCCATCCGTGGATTCCTTCCTGGGACTCGGCGCTATCCGAGTCAAGGGCTCGAATGAGTCATTCAATCGCCCTGCTGGTATCGCTCGGTTCGCTTTCTTCGTCAAGATCAGCGCGGTCCGTTTAACCGAAACGCCTGTTACAAACCGCACAATCGCCATCATCGGCCAAATCTTCCAGCGACTTGAGACGAAAAGTAGAACGGAATTCATTCCGTTTCGCGACGAGAAGCGCATGTGCCCTCGCACGGAACGGAACGGAATGAATTCCGTTCTACGATTTCACGGTTTCGTCCTTGCGGCGACAGGTGGTTTTCCGCCGGGATTGGCCGTCGCTCTTTTCCGGAATCTTGGCGGTAGACCAAAACGCGATCGTGGACGATGAGGACGATATCCGCGCGGCCATCGCCGTCGACGTCGCCGATCGCCATGTCGCGCGGTTCGATCAAGTCGCCGATGTTTCGGAACGTCTTACGCTCAAAAACTTTAAACGTGATGGCAGGCAGCAAGTCCTTTTCGCCGGTATAGGTTGCGATTTCGAGCGATTGCTCGGCCGTGTCGGTGAAGACGACGTCCGGGGAGCCGTCCGCGTTGACGTCGCCCACCGCGAGGTCGGACAGCCGGGCCTCGTGTCGCTTCGACTCGTAAGTGGCGATTGGTTTGAGTATCAGTCCTCTGCGCCCGGTCTGGAGCACGGCGAACTTGTCGGTGCCGGCGATGAGGAGGTCGTCGCGACCATCGCCGTCGAAATCCGCCACGTGAAATCCCTCGAAATTGATCGTTCCGATCGCCATGCTGCCGTCGGGACGATAAACCCCATCTTTGAGGGACAGAAACAGCAGAGATTTGCTGGCCCGATCGAGCAGGACGATCTCCTTGGTGCCGTCTCCATCGGTGTCGAGCGCGGCCGCCCCAACGATATTGGCCGAGTTTCGACCGGCGTTGTATTGATCCTTGATGTTCCAATGGCCTTGCGGATCGAGCAGGACACGGCGAGCGAATGTATTTTGAGCCACGATCATCGCGGGTCCGCCAAGGTCCATCAGGCTGACGCCGGCTGGAGTCGCCGCGGAAAGGGGACCCAGACTACCGGTGAACGGCCGGGGAGGCCCATCCTTTTGCCCCAAGAGAAGGAGGGGCGATCCATACTGGTTGAACACCAGGAGATCGGTCTGCCCGTCCTGATTGATGTCGATTGTTTTGAGGGCGGCCGGTGAGTTAGTCACGCCGGGCAGTGCGACCGAGTTCGCTCCTCCCCACTTGTCGGCCTGAAATGTCCCCGACGTGCCGGCTGAGACGGCGCGGATCTCGAATGAGTCGGTGCTCGACTTGGGGTCGACCTGCTTGACACGGACGACGTAAAAAATCTGCGTGCCTTTGCCGGCCCCGTGGTAGACCAGGTCCATCGCGACCGGATCGCCGACGATCGAAAGCGGTGTCGGGAAAGTCAATCGCCCGTTCTCGAGGTTGCCACGGCCGATTTGCTTCTCCTGCTCGGACAGAATGAAGACGTCGTCCTTGCTTTTGCCTTCCGGCTTGGCGAGGCGGACGGTTCGTGCTCCGACCAGGCTGGGGAAGGATTGACCGGCGCTCAGGCCCGACCCCTTAGTTTGAAGATAAGACCAGACCTGCGCGTTCGCCGGGTCGCTGACCACGACGTCCTTGTGACCGTCTCCATCGATGTCGCCGACCGCCAATGATCGCCCGCGCTCATTCCCCGGGGGAAGAGCGAAGTAAACGAGTCGTCCGCGTTTGTTGTCGTCGCCGGACCCTGACTGGTCGAGCGTCAGCACCTTGGCCCGGCTCGATTGAACGTCGACGACCAAGACCTCGACTCCACCCTTGCCATCGACCTGTCCAAAGGCGATTGCACGTGGGATCTCCAAGGCAAACCGCAGTTCGGGCCCAAGCTTCTTCTCGTCGGTCGCGAACCGGACGTGGATGGGATGATCGGTTTCGGTGTCGAGGATCAGCAGGTCGCGCGCGCCGTTGCCGTCGAGGTCGACGGTCTTGAGCAGCCAGGGAGCAATCGCTGTATGAGGCACGCGCTCGGGCTCGCTCATGATGCCGGGCGCCGTCTGATAGACAAAAACCAATTCCTTCTCAGACAGAAGAGCCAGGTCGTCGCGGCCGTCCTGGTCCAAGTCGCCAACGGTCAGGACGCTGGCGTCTCCGGTGTTGATTTTTTTCGGGCTGGCGAAATGCCCCTGCCCCTCATTGATCAGGATCTGCACTTCAGCCGGCGCCCCATAGTAGACGAGGTCGGGCTTGCCATCGCCGTTGAAGTCGCCGGTATCGATGCTCATGATCGCTTTGTTAACCGGGATACTGACCAGTCGCATCCGATGGTCGTACTTGAGCTCGTTGACGTCGGTCCGGAACGGGCGGGCGGCCGCTTCGTCCGCCGATTTCTTGGTGCTCAGCAGCAGGTCGATCCGCGACCGAGCGTTGTTGCTGACGATGATGTCTTCGATCTGGTCCCCGTCCAGGTCCTTCAACAGGAGGTTGCCGATCCGGCTCTCGAGCTTGTATAGCTCGAGCGGTTGGAACCCGAAGTAATCGGCGAGCTTGGGCTTTAGGTGGGTCGGCCATTGTGACCGGCGTCACGAGCAGATATGCAAAACAAAACAGAATTCCCGAGATTCGAAGTGACCGTTTATCCATTATCCCAATCCACCTTGTTCCCAGCACTGGAGCCAGCGCGAGACGACTCGCGACCAAGCACCAGCCTACGAACCCGCCTGCCTGGCGACAAGAGGAACAGGACTTGTCAGTCAGAGGCAATCTCACCATGCGGCGAGGCTCAGGGCTATCGCTCGACGTCCGGTGTTTCCAACATATTCCGCAACTTTCGTAGGATTTTCCGCAAGTGTCTTCGGGCCGTGGTCGGGTCCCATCCTACGCGCCGTGGCGATTTCTTCGGGTCTCATGTCGAGTCGGTAGCGCATATCGATGAGCATTTGCTCGTTCCAGGGGAGCTGGGCGACCGCCTCCGCCACGATCAGCCGTCGCAGCGCGTCGTCAGTCGATGAACAGTTTGTGAGCGCCGGCTGGTCGGATGGGATTCTCAGCTTGGGAAACTGGGTTTGATACTTGGGACCGTTACGCCGCCTCAACTCCTCGATGACCACACTCCGGATGATCCGGTCGACGTATCCGAATAACTCGGCCGGATTGTTAGGCACATGAGTCAGTCCCGCGCGGAGCCGGAGTAGGAAACTCTCCAGCGATAGACAGACCACCTCACTCGTTTCCAGATCTCGCACCCGCCGCCCGGAACCGGCCCTTCAATATGATGTAATTCGCTCGGGCGTAGACACGTCCGTAGGCGTCGTTGATGAGTTGCTCCTTGGCCGTGGCGTCTCCCGCGCGGATGCGATCGAGGAGTCGGGCAAAGTGAGACGTCTGCGAAACCGGTTCCATTCGTGTCCTCGTGTAGTTAATTGATTCGACCTTTCAGAGATCAGAAAAATCAGCCGGGTCTGCCCAGGATTCCGTCCGACTCGCGTTCAGCTTCTATGGAGCGGGAATCCGCTGTCGGATTCAGATCGAAGACCAAAGAATCAACTAACGTGCGTGATTGCAATCAACTTGTATGGCCATGCGGCGAGGGGCGATGGCGAGTCGCTAGTCCCCGAGCCAGCTTGAAGTTCAGACGATTCGAGGAACCGGAACTTGCGCGCTTTCGCAACGCTTGGTGGCTCTCGCTCGACGCGTGATCGGGCTGATATTGGGGCTCAGGGTGTTTCGCTCCGCCAAAACACGGTGGCAATTAGCGAAACGTCGCCTTTTTTTCTTTCGTGTTTTCTATCCAGGCGCAAGTTTTCGGCTGAGATACCGTCTGAAGGGTGAGTGGCTCCTCAAGGCTTCGACCTCTCGCTTGAGCGTGAGACTCAGGCGTCACTTGTGGGACGAGACTTCAACGACGATCCATGTTGGAACGACGTGCAGGTTACCTCGATCTTGACGAACCCAACATTGCTTCAAGGAGCGAACCGATGAGTATCAAACGAGACTTTCCGTTACTGGCAATTCTGGCTTTCGCGCACCCCGCGTTTGCACAACACGGCGCAAGCCAAGGCGGACATCCCAGTGCCCCGGCCGCCCATCCGGGAGCTCAGCACATGATGCCGGGGGCGGGACAGCAACACATGACACCGCAGCAGCAACAGCACCACTTTGAGCAGCAAATGTGGAACGAGCAGTTGATGTTCATGCAGATGATGAATTCGCGGGGCGGGGCGTACAAGCGGCAAGGCACCCCGAGTCGAAACGGCGGCGGAAAACCGCTGGCAAACAACAATGGAGGTTCTGCCAACTCGGTTCGACACCAAAACAAATCCGGCTCGAATCAATCGAACCCTAACCAAGCCCAGCCGAGTGTAAAGCAACAAGGTGCGAAGAACGCCCGATCTCCGGGGGTCGTGGACAAACAGGCGCACCAGGACCGTGATAAGGAAGCCAAGGAGAAAGAAGCGGCCGCCAATAAGAAACGCCACGAGCTCGAGCGATCGCTACATCACAATGAGATGAAGAAGGCAGCCCACAACAATAGAGGAGTACTCGCTTCCGATCAGTCGACGATCGGTCTCCTGAAAAACGCGGAGATGAAACTCAGAAGGGCAGATCACGACTACGCCGGGCATCGCGTCCAGGCGATGAGACACGTCGCCCATGCGCTCAACCACATGACTGGGTCCTATCCCTTCAACGAGAGCGGCGTCTACGGCACCGGCAATTTGCCACAGGGCCAATCGGATGGCCTGCTACGTGAGGCGGAAGGTCATTTGAGAACCGTCGAGAACACGCTCAGGGCCAGGACCAACAGTCTCGAACATCATCAAAATGCACGAGCCTCGGTCGCCGACGCGATCCGCGAGCTGCGCACCGCCTTGAACATTAACTGACGGTGCCGCCGATGCAGTCCGCCGGGCCCTCGTGTCAAATCCGTTCGTATGCGTGTAGGGAATTCTGCCACTGGCATGTTGACCTGGCGAGACTGACGTGATTGAATCAGTTCCGTCAAGAAATCAGCGTCGATGTGGACCAAGGCTGGTCCAATGTAAAGAAATGTTAAGGTTGGGGTCGGCTCAGTCATCCTGAGGGGCGAGCCTCGTGACGAGCCGCGATATCCATCCCGAAAAGGGTTAGCGTTTTCAAAGCAACCCGATTGAAGTGCCTGGGAACCTGCAAGGCTCTCATTCAGAATACCAAAGGGTTGGCAGGATTCCTTGCGATCAAGGTTGATCAGCACGGTGGTGGCGTCTCAGAACGGGGAGAAATCCCGTTCCGATTCGAAGTTCGCACTCATTTAAGAAACCGAGTGAGCCCCATGAACCGTCTACCGCGCCTCGGGTGGATCGACTTTGCTCCGTTGAACACTGGCGACCGGCGATCCGAAGTCGGTACTGGAACCTCTTGCCTTTGGTTGAAGGACTCGAGGACCGCGTGGTGCTATCGATGATCTACTGGAGTACCACCAACGCTCCGGATGGCGGTTCGTGGGACTCCACGAACAGTTGGCAGGGGGGAGTGGTTCCCGGCCCAACCGATACCGCTGTCATCGAGGGCTTGCAAGGAAGCGGCGACGTATTACTTGAATCGAATGCTGCCGATTCCATTTCCGGCCTAACCACGGATTCGACGTGCAACCTGGAAGTGACCAACGGATCACTGTCGTTGGGCATCGGCTCGAATGCGTCGATTGGTGGCTCGATCGCCGTTTTTTCGGCAGAAACGCTAAATATCGGTGAAGGATCAAGCGTCACATTCGGAGGTCCGGCGACGATAGAGGCTGGAGGAACTCTCAACGTCGGTGAAGGGACAGGCGTCGCGATCGGGGCGAACCAGACCCTGAGGGATGCTGGGGCAATGACCTTCCTCAGCGGTGATTCGGTGACGTTTTTATACGGCTATGCTGACACGACGGCGCTCACGGTAAGCGGGATGCTGAATGCCGGCGAGGATAACTTCTCGGCCGCCTCGCTCGGCTCCAATACCACTTATATCAATGTCCTTGCGAACGGCGAGTTGAAGGCCGGCGACAGCACGTTCAACCTGAGCGATGTATCGTATCAGAGCGGCAGCATATTCAATAGCGGCGATCTGAGTGGCGATACGTTCAACGAGACGTTGTACGTGCCGTACACCGACGTGGAGAATCTGGGAGGCAACGCGAGCTTCGACGGCATGTACATAGAGCCGGCGACCTTGCCGTCTGGTGCGACGCTGAGCCTGGACCAGATCGGTAGCGGGTCATCATTGACGTACGTATTTTACTCTGGATTTTCGGTGTCGTCGGGGGCGACCCTGGACGTCGCGGCGAACCTGCCGGTCACGATCGGGGCGGGGCAGACGCTGTCAGATGCTGGGACGATGACCTTCGGCAGCGGCGATACGGTGACGTTCTTGTACGGCTATGCTGACACGACGGCGCTGACGGTAAGCGGGACCTTGAATGCCAGCGACGATAACTTCTCGGCCGCCTCGCTCGGCTCCAATACCACTTATATCAATGTCCTTGCGAACGGCGAGATGAAGGCCAGCGACAGCACGTTCAACCTGAGCGATGTATCGTATCAGAGCGGAAGCATATTCAATAGCGGCGACCTGAGCGGCGATACGTTCAACGAGACGTTGTACGTGCCGTACACCGACGTGGCGAATCTGGGCGGCAACGCGAGCTTCGACGGCATGTACATCGAGCCGGCGACCTTGCCGGCGGTGCGACGCTGAGCCTCGACCAGGTCGGTAGCGGGTCATCTTTGACGTACGTGTTTTACGCCGGATTCACGGTGTCGTCGGGGGCGACGTTGGAGGTCGGGGCGAACCTCCCGGTCCAGATCGGGGCGAACCAGACGCTGTCGGATGCTGGGACAATGACCTTCGGCAGCGACGATACGGTGACGTTTTTGTACGGCTATGCTGACACGACGACGCTCACGGTAAGCGGGGTGCTGAATGCCAGCGACGATAACTTTTCGGCCGGCTCGCTCGGTTCCAATACCACTTATATCAATGTCCTTGCGAACGGCGAGATGAAGGCCAGCGACAGCACGTTCAACCTGAGCGATGTAGCGTATCAGAGCGGCAGCATAATGAATAGCGACGACCTGAGCGGCGATACGTTCAACGAGACGTTGTACGTGCCGTACACCGACGTGGCGAATTTGGGCGGCAACGCGAGCTTCGACGGCGTGTACATCGAGCCGGCGACCTTGCCATCGGGTGCAACCCTGAGCCTCGACCAGATCGGTAGCGGGTCATCTTTGACGTACGTGTTTTACGCCGGATTCACGGTGTCGTCGGGGGCGACCCTGGACGTAGCCGGCGAACCTCCCGGTCCAGATCGGGGCGGGCCAGACGCTGTCGGATGCTGGGACAATGACCTTCGGCAGCGACGATACGGTGACGTTTTTGTACGGCTATGCTGACACGACGACGCTCACGGTAAGCGGGGTGCTGAATGCCAGCGACGATAACTTTTCGGCCGGCTCGCTCGGTTCAATACCACTTATATCGATGTCCTTGCGAACGGCGAGATGAAGGCCAGCGACAGCACGTTCAACCTGAGCGATGTAGCGTACCAGAGCGGCAGCATAATGAATAGCGGCGACCTGAGCGGCGATACGTTCAACGAGACGTTGTACGTGCCGTACACCGACGTGGCGAATTTGGGCGGCAACGCGAGCTTCGACGGCGTGTACATAGAGCCGGCGACCTTGCCGTCTGGCGCGACGCTGAGCCTGGACCAGGTTGGCAGCGGGTCATCATTGACGTACGTGTTTTACTCCGGATTCTCGGTTGCGTCGGGAGCGACGCTGGACGTTGGGGCGAACCTTCCGGTCCAGATCGGGGCGGGCCAGACGCTGTCAGATGCCGGGACGATGACGTTTGGCAGCGGCGATATGGTGACGTTCGGATACGGCTACGGTGACACGACTGCGCTGACGGTGAGCGGGACCTTGAATGCTAGCGAGGATAACTTCTCGGCCGCCTCGCTCGGCTCCAACACCACCTATCTCAACGTCGCCGCGAACGGTGAGTTGAAGGCGGGCGACAGCACGTTCAACCTGAGTTATGTATCGTATCAGAGCGGCAGCATATTCAATAACGGCGATCTGAGTGGCGATACGTTCAACGAGACACTGTACGTGCCGTACACCGACGTGCAGTACCTGGGAGGCAACGCGAGCTTCGACGACATCTACATAGAGACGGCGACGTTGCCGTCTGGCGCGACGCTGAGCCTGGACCAGGTTGGCAGCGGGTCATCATTGACGTACGTGTTTTACTCCGGATTCTCGGTTGCGTCGGGAGCGACGCTGGACGTTGGGGCGAACCTTGCGGTCCAGATCGGGGCGGGCCAGACGCTGTCGGATTCTGGGACAATCACGTTGGGCAGCGGCGATACGGTGACGTTCGTGTACGGCTATGGTGACACGACGACGATGTCAGTAAGTGGGATCCTGAATGCCAGCGAGGACAATTTCTTGGCCGCCTCGCTCAGTTCGAATACCACTCAAATCCAGGTCAACTCCGGAGGTGTCCTGAACGCCGCCGACGAGACCGCATTCAACGTGAGCAACCTTACATTGAACTCCGGGTCCAGTGCCACGATGAGCACCGACGTGCTCTCCGGCGTGTTCACGATCAACAGCAACACGACGCTCAACGTGACCGGCAACGACTTTAGCAATCTCACCACGCCGGATGGCCTTGTGGCTGCTGGGGGTCCCGGCACATCGATCAACGTGGCGGGTAACTACTGGGGAACGGACGTCGCGGGGATCGACGCGATCATTCTCGACAGTAATGACAACCCTAGCCTCCCAACGGTGAATTTTCAGCCCTACATCCAATATACAACGGGCATTTCCGCGTTCGCCCAATCAGTGACATTCACTCCGAGCCCAAACTCGCCCAGCTTTCCGCTCACAGCGGACGTGTTCACGTCGTCTGGACTCGTCATCAACGAGGGAACGATGTATTTCACGATCCTCGACGGAACGACGCCACTCGGTCAAACCACTTCCGGGATGGTAGAAAACGGATCCGCCACGGTGACGTATACGACGTTGCCGCCAGGCACCGCGGCAGGACTTTACACGATCGAGGCGACCTTCAGCGATGACGGATTGAATAACTACCTGCCCGCGACGGATACCAGCCATTTTCTGACCGTCACGCCCGCGGCAACCACCACCACGGTCAGCAATGCCTCGGCGACGTACAGCGACGTCTCGGACCAGTCGATCCCGTTGACGCGCAGGTCAGCAGCGCGGCTGGCGCCGTTAATGAAGGAACCGTGACGTTTACCATTTTGAGCGGAGGCAACCCTGTTGGCGGCTCCGTATCGGCCAATGTCGTGAATGGCGCGGCCAGCGACGGATTATGACCTAGTCTCGGGCACAGCCGGCGGCACGTACACAATCCAGGCGGTTTATACCGATCCGTCCGACTTCAGCACGTCCAGCGATACGAACACGCTGAGCGTGTCCGCCGCGGCGACCACGACCGCAACGACCAGCACGTCGACGTCATACAACGCATCCACCGGTGAGCCAGTCACCCTGTCGGCCACCGTGAGCAGCGCGGCCGGCACAATCGACCAGGGTTCGGTCACGTTTACAATTCTGAATTCGTCCGGTACGCAAATCGGGTCAAGCATTCCGGTCAACGTCATGAACGGCGTTGGCAGCGTGAACACCCTTCTTCCTCCCGAGACGGCGGTTGGCTTGGACACGATCCAGGCGGTCTACAACGGCACGGCCAGCTTTGCACAATCACAACCGTCGGACGCCAGCCTGGCCATCGTCTCGGGTGCCACCACCACGACTGCCAGTGACCAGACGACGTACTACGACACGGCAGCCCAATCGGTCACGCTCAATGCCGACGTCACCAGCGGAGGGTTCGCTGTCAACGAGGGCATGGTGACGTTCACAATCTTGAATGGGTCAACGCCGGTCGGCTCGCCGACTCCGGCCGATGTCAGCGAGGGAATTGCCACCACGAGTTATTCGCTGCCCCCCGGCGTCGCCAGCGGCATCTATACGATCGAGGCGGTTTACGATGACAGTGCAACCCAGGATTACCTCGGTTCGACCGACACAGGCCACACGCTGACAATCACCGAGCCGCCCCCCTATCAGTTGGCGATCGCGACGGAGCCGTCGCAAAACACAACCGCGACGGCCGGGCAGTTGTTCAACCCCCAGCCCGTCATTTATGTCGAGGATCAGGACGGCGACCTCGAAACGGGTGACAATAGTACGGTGGTGACGGCCACGTTTAGCAGCGGGTCCGGCACCTTCACAGCCACGGCCGTCGGAGGGATCGCGACGTTCACCAACGTGCTGGACGACAAGGCCGAGACCACCACGATGTCGTTCACGAGCGTAAACCTGGTCGCGGTCAACTCGACCGAAATCGTCGTCGATCCGGCGGCTGCCTCCAAGTTGTTGATCATTCAACCGCCGTCGTCCACCGCGACGGCGGGTCAGCAGTTCGCCTCCCAGCCGATCGTTGCGGAGACGGACCAATTCGGCAATGTGATCACCAGTGATAGCACCAGCACAGTGACGGCGGCTCGGGGTTCTGTCGGCACGGCCAGTTTGCAAGGAAGTAATTTGACGGTCACCCTCCTCGATGGAATTGCGACGTTCTCAGGTCTCTCCTACAACAAAGCCGAAACGATGGACATCAATTTCAGTTCCAGCGCGAGCGGCATCAGCTCTGCCACGTCCGGCGACATTGTGGTAAGTCCGACGTCGGCCACTCAGTTAGTCATTCAGACCCAGCCGTCGTCACCGGCAACGGCCGGTCAGGCGTTCGGGACCCAGCCGGTGATCTGGGAAGAAGATAAATACAGCAACCTCGAGACCGGCGATAATAGTACAGTGGTGTCCGCGATGCAGAACACGGGAAAAGGCCCGCTGCTGGGCACACTCAACGCAACCGTCTCGGGCGGCGTCGCGCGGTTCGCGAACCTTGCGGACTCCAAAGCCGAAACCACCACGCTCTCGTTTGTGAGCGGCACGTTGTTCTCCTTGCCTACGACAGCGATCGTGGTCAGTCCGGCCGCGGCAAGCAACTTGATCATCTTGACCCAGCCATCGCCAACCGCCACGGCTGGCCAACCGTTTGGGATTCAGCCTGTAGTCGAGGTGGTCGATCAATATGACAATGTGGAATCGGGAGACAACAGCACGCAGGTCTCCGTAACCAGCAGCGGGACGGGCACGCTGCTGAATTCGGCGCCGGTGACCGTTTCGGGCGGCGTGGCGACGTTCAGCGGCCTTCAAGACAACACGGCCGAGACGCTGACGCTGCAGTTTACCGACGGTAATCTGTCTCCGGCGATCTCGAACCCGATCACGGTCGGCGCGGGCTTGGCCCAGTCGTTTGCGGTGACGCGCAAGGCCAAGGGTGTTGTGCAGGCGGGGATAGCCTTTCCCTTCACGGTCGACGCGATTGATATGTATGGAAATACAGCCACCAGCTTTAACGGCCAAGTGACGGCCGCCCTGGCGAGCGGTCCAGGATCGCTGGGAGGAACCACCGTGGTGACGGCCGTGAACGGTGTGGCCGATTTCCCCGATTTGTACAGTACGACGACTGGCTCGATCACACTGACAGCCAGCGGTACCGCCAGCGATGGAACGACTCTCACCGCCCCAGCGACTCCGTCGATTGCGGTCGGACCTGGCCCGGCGACTCAACTCGTGATTTACCAGGAACCGTCATCGGCGGCCACGGCCGGCGTGGCATTCGGAACCCAGCCGATCGTCTATGAAGAAGACGCATACAATAACATCGAGACAGCCGACAGTAGCACAATCGTGACCATCTCCAGCAGCGGCGCCGGCACGTTGCACGGCTCGAAGACAGCAACCATGCAGGATGGGATCGCGAGCTTCAGCGGTCTGCTTGATGATACGGCGGAAACGATCGCGTTGGACTTCACCAGCCCCGGCTTAACGGCCGCGCAATCGACCAACGTCGTGATCAGCCCGGCGGCGCTGGACCACATCGTGATTCACTCGCCGCTGTCGACAACCACTGCGACAGCGGGCGTGGCGTTTGGAACGCAGCCGGTCATCTACGAAGAGGATCAATACAACAACATCGAGACAGGGGATAACTCCATGTCGGTGATGGCCACGCTTGGCAGCGGAGTAGGCCCACTGCAAGGGACAACGCAGGTGACCGTGAAGGGAGGGATCGCGACGTTCACGAATCTGGCGGATAACCTCGCGGAGACGATCACACTCGACTTTTCCATCCCCAATACGAGCTTCACGGCGGGTCCGTCCAGCAGCATTGTGGTGATGCCGGGAACGGCATCTCAACTGAAGATTTTCGCACAACCTCCATCGTCGGCGACAGCCGGCGTGGCGTTGGGAACGACGGTGATCTACGAGGAGGATTCGCACGGCAACATCGAGACGGGGGACAATAGCACGGTGATCACGGCAGCGGCGACGTCATCGGCGGTTCTTCAGGGAACGCAAGCGACGGTGAAAGCCGGCGTGGCGACATTCGCAAGTCTTGTGAACGACACGGCCGGGACCGTGCAGTTGCTGTTTACGAGTGCGGGATTGACGTCGCTGGCGAGCAACCCGGTCCTGGTGACACCAGCCGCGCCGTATCAACTGCTGATCAAATCTGAGCCAGCGTCGCCAGTCACCGCGGGCGAGGCGTTCGAAACGGTGGTCTGGGAGGCGGACAAGTTCAACAATCTGGAGACGACCGACAGCAGCACGCAGGTGACAGTCGCCCTGCAAAGTGGAGTTGGTCCCCTCCAGGGTAGCGCGAAAACGGTCACTCTGAACGATGGCGTGGCGACATTCGCCAACCTGTCAGATGACCTGGCAGAGACAATCGCGCGTGAGATTCACCAGCGGCATGCTGAACTCACAGACCTCGAACAACATCGTGGTGAGTGCGGGCACCGGCCCTCGAAGTTGGTGATCTCGACGGAGCCGTCCGCGTCGGCAACGGCTGGCCAGGCGTTTGGAACTCAGCCGGTGATCCTGGAAGAAGACGCGTATGGGAACCTGGAGAAGAATGACAGCAGCACCCTGGTGACGGTGGGTCTGAATAGCGGCGTCGGGCCGTTGCAAGGAGGAGTCTCGACCACGGTGGTGGGGGGTGTGGCGACGTTCTCGAACCTTGCCGACACGGTAGCCGAGACGATCACGCTTCGGTTCACCAGTGGCGGCCTCACTCCGGCGGTGTCGAGCGCGATCACGGTGGCCAGTAACAACCCGGCACCGACGATCACCGGCGCCTCACTCTACTATCCGACGGCCAAACCCAAGAAGGGCAAGCGGACAGCCACTGGATTCCAACTCAATTTTAGCATTCCGATGAGTCAAGGAAGCCTGCTGGGCAGCGGAAACTATACGATGGTCGCCAAGGTGAAGAAGGGCAAGAAGACAACCACAACGAATGTTTTGTTCACGGTAATGTCTCAGTCGAACACCTCCGTCATTTTGTCGTTCCCGGCGAAGCAGAAATTCACTTCAGGAGGGATGATCACGGTGAACAGTCCGGCGTCCGGTGGAATTCTCAGCGCGGCGGATGTGAGCTTGAACTCAAGTTATACGTTCGCGATTCTGCCCAGGGCATCGGGCATCGTCCTTATTTCATCGTAAACGGGTGAAATGTTGGTCTCGAACGGGTCGCAATGGCTTGCCTGCAGGCCTCGCCACTTGGGCGCCGAGACGTTCCCCCCCTCACCCGGCCTTCGGCCTACCTCTCCCCGAGGGGCCAGGTGGTAAAGACGAAACAACAGCGCTGCACAGACTTTGCGGCGCGGAACGGCCGAGATTCCGCATCCAGACTGAACAGCACGATGAATCTGTCGGGTTTGTCCGCGCGCTCACGGGAGGGTTCGTGCGACGCGGAGGCCATTATAAAAGCTGTCGACCACACCCAGGTCTGTGGCTCGATCGGCCGAACGGAGTTGTGCCGGCCGATCCGCGAAGCTGCCTCCACGAAGTATACAACTTCGTTTTTGAACGATTGACTCAGACACGAAAATCAAATCGCTGAAGACGCCCGCCTCCGCGCGTCTATGATCCGTATTTGCGTCCTGGCACCATTCGCAGGCATTCCCGAGCATATCGAACAATCCGAGATCGTTGGGCAACACGCTGCCAGCCGGCCACGCATGGTCCTCGCTGTTGCTCTCATATCGGGCATAGTGTTTGAGGATCTCGGCGAGTTGCCGAAATATCGGCTGGTGACCGTGCCGGCGCGGCAAGCATACTCCCACTCTGGCTCGGTGGGCAGGCGATAACCGGCGCGTTGCAGTACGTTGGCAGGGATCGTCATCCCTTCGCCGAAGGCCCCAGCCTCGTTGGGGATATAGCACCACTGGTCTTCGCTCAATCCCTCCCGTTTGCTCAGCCAGTTGCAATATTGCGCCGCCAAATGCCACGTCGCGGTAAGCCAAGGGCCGTTCGGGTCCGGGCTATATTGCTTCATGCCTGCGGCGTTGAGCCGCGTTTGATTGTACTCCCGCAGAAACTGCTGGAACTGCTCAACCGAGACCTCGGTGGTGGAGATGGCGAACACGGCGGAATCGCCATCCGCCGTGGACGTTCGTATGCGGCGTTCCGCTCCGGCTCATTCGCCGGCGAGCCGATCTGAAACTCCACCGGGCCGTTGATCACCGCGAAAGTCTGGCCCGAGCGATTCACATACCAGCGCCGCTCTCCCCGTGTGGCGAGATCGATTGCTCCGGCGCGGACGTCTTGAGTCTGTCCTGATTATTCCACCGCCGCAACGTCCATTCGACCGCGCCGTGGATGCCGGCGTCCGGGTCGCCGCGATGGAGAGACAGAAGCTTGCCGATGAGAGGCTCGCGCTCGGCTTCTGGCAGCTCGTTCAAGGGGTAAGTCCCGAGGGCCTGGATCAACGCCCGCCGCGTCGAAGTCTCGGGATGAAAGAGGATCGAATCCATTTTTCCGCCGGCTCTGGCGGCCTGGTCGGCGCGGCCCCGCCGGGCTAAGCCGTCATCGATGCGGTTGAATTCCAGGGCAATCGAAGCAGGTTCCGCTCCCATCGGTCGGAGCCAGTTGATGATGAAAACTGCGGACGCGGGGGTCGGCGTCATGCACCAGGAGGGGCCAGACTAGCTCACCCTTCCCCAGCCGGACCAGAGCTACTGCCGTGGCTTGCCGTTCCGCCAGCTCATCTTTCATCGACTCCGAGACCAACGGCCGGCGCCAGACCGACGCTGTCACCAGGGATGAATCGCTTGCCGTCCGGGCCCCCGACGAGGCGACCGGCCGATAGTTTTGGCCGATCATGTCACGGGCATACTGCAGTTGGGCGACGGGGTCGGAACCCAATTTCACTCCGCTTTCGTACCCAGAGTCACGCGTCCATACAGCGGCGTATCGGCGGTCCGAGTGACCGGCCCGCATCATATCAAGGAACGCCGGATCGTCGCGGAGCGAGTCGAGGGCCGCATCGTTGTCGATTCGCGCCAAATCGGCGTCAGGCTGTTGGACGACTTCTCTGAGGCGCTGGATTGCGCGGGCCGCCAGCTTCCGCCCCTCCGGCGGATCGTGTGCACTGAGGGCCTTCGAAACCAGAGCCAGGGCTCGAACCGAATCATACTTCAAGTCGAGATCCTGAGGCCGCTGCCGGATCGTTGCCTCCAGGGATTCCAGAGCCTTCGCGGGATTGTCACCTAATACGGCAGCCACGACGGCCGCGGCGTAGAGCTTGGTGTGTTCGGGTATCGATGCTCCTTGCATTTTTTTCAGCTCGGCGAGCGCGTCTTGTTCAGGCCATTCCGAGCCAGCGCAACGACCCACTCTTGCCGGGCGGTCAGGGATTGCGGGTCCTTGCCGATCGCGATTCGCAGGTCATTGAGCGCGTTCTGATTCGCACCAAGCCGGACGTTCCAATTGCGCGAGTGAGTCGGGCCTCAAGATCGTCAGGCTCGAATGTGAGTGTCTTGTCGATGTCCTCCAAGGCCGCGAGGGCGTGTTCGCTGACTGTGCCCACACGACCGGCCTCGCACACTGACACATCGCCGACCACCCGGTCCTTTCGGCTCTCAGTAAGCAAATGGAAATTCGCCTCGAACAGATCTTGAGACGCTTGCGCACTCACGTCATCAGCGGGAAGCCGGCCCCAGATACCGCAGATCCTGAGACCGCCGTCCGCACCCTTCATGCTTTGAGCCGTCCGCGGATTCAGGTCCTCGGACATGAGCTGATCGATCTTGAGATTCGCCCGACCGCGATCAAGTCCGGCAAAGATCTCGAGAGTCCCCTCACTGGTTGACTCGACCCAGAGCGCGGTGTAGCGGTCGGATCGCTTGCCGTCGCCGCTCGTCCTGACGTAGCCGGCGACATCGACGGGGAGGAATTTCTGCGAACGATATTGTTGGTCGAGCAGGGAGACTTCATCGGAGGAGAGCTCGGATTCGAGCTTCCACTTACGCCCATCCCGGCTCCAGACCGCGGCGACCTTCACGGACTTGCCGTCGGCGAACGGACGGAATCGCACCAGCCGATAGCCGGATTCCCGAAGCTTTTCAGACAGTTCCCGGCAGTCGTCGAGCCCCATCGTTTGACAAAATGCGAACCGATCATCGAGCAGGCCGTGAGCTGATTCGATGGTTCGCTTGAGAGCCGAGTCTGGTTTCGTCCAGGAGGCATCTAACGCGGGGTCGTTCCAGGAAGGAGTATTCGTTTCGGTGAGCTGGGCCTTGAGTACCGGCAAGACCTCGCTTTTCCGCGTCTCGGCAACTGGGAACAAGGAAAGAAACTGGTCGGGCTCTGCGACAAGCAAAAGCTCCGCCAGCCGAGCGGGATCACCGGCAAGGTAGACGGCCAGTGCTTGGGTCGCCAACATCCGCTCGGCGACGGTACGACTCTTGTCGCTGAAGATGAGTGAGAGCCGTGGGGTGAAAAAGCGGTGCGCGGCTCGACGCTTCGACCCGAGCGCCGAGAGAGTCGGGGTCGACGTGGACCAATCCCTCGGCAATCTTGGCAGCATGGTTGGCCCAGTCGGGCTTTTCTGGTTCGAATCGAGAGAGAGCCGCCGGCGAGTGAAAGCACGCCGGAGTCACCGGCTTTCGCCGCTTCGAGGTCCTTCCAGAGTTCGGTGGTGAGACGGGTCCTGTACGGTTGCAAAGCGTCGAGCACCACGGACAGCTCGCCCGGCGTGGCTTGACGGAGACGCGTTGCCAGGTAATCGACCTGGCTCGAGTCGACCGGTAGTAGCGCGAGGCTGATGTGAAGCTTGGACCTGGGTTCAACCGAGGTCTCCCTGATTAACCGTTTCAGCTCGGGATCGGTCCAAGTGCGGTAGTCTCCGATCCGCTCTGATCGCGTCGGCGACGTTCGGAGTGTCGACCTTGAGGATTTGTTGAACGACTTCCTTGGCGGCACTGGCCCGGAGGCTGTTCGCCTCGGCAACTGTGCGCCCAGCCCTTGAAGGTGCCGAACGCGAGCACGGCGGCGATGGCTGCCAGTCCAACCGCCCGCATTCCAAGTACCTGGCCGGCCTTGCGCATCATTCGTCGCTGTGGGTCGGTCCAGTCCTTGGAGGAGCCCAGGGTCTGGATGCTCAGCCACTCCGAGAGCGAGGGCAGGTAGCGGTTTTCCGGTTTGGTGTCCCACAACGAGCGCGTTCGGCAAGCCGCAGCTCGGCCCGGCCACGGCGGGTCTCCCGTTGCTTGCGGGTCAGCCAGTCGCGGAGCGAGTGGACGAGGTAGTCGTGGGTGAGCTGATAGTATCGCTGGCCCGCCGGCCTGGTGGGCTGCCACTTCGCCGCCCGAGCCTTCGGGGTCGGTCGGGGTGATCAGACGCAGCTCGGGGTCGAGGATGCCGATCAAATCGTCGAAGTCCCTGGGGCGGGTCGCGTAGCCCGAGGCTCGCGTAGCTCCGCTTCGGAACGCATTTGGCCCTTGATGTCGGTGCCGGTCTGGGGCAGCAGGGCCTTGAGGACGGCCTGTGCGGCCTTCTGGTGGAGGCGGTGCTCGGGAGGCGCGGTCGACGCGCTGAAAGTCTCGTCCAGGAACGTCACGCCGACTCCCTGCGTGCCGCCGACGTCCCTCAAGGCCGCCGGGGTCCAGGGCTTCCCCTTGACCATTTCCGCGAATAAAGCAAGCCGCACCGAGATCACCTTGCCGTCCTGGGCGAGACCGGCGACCGATTGTTCCAGAAACGCATCGTTGATCGGTCGTGAACTCGGACGTCTTCTCAGGCAAGACCCCGTAGGCCCGGCCGAACGCCGTGAGGACCCGTGCGCGCATGCAAGAGGTCGAATAGGTCGACCGCGGCCGAGTTCTCACCTTCAACGAGACGGATCTCCAGATCTCTCATGAACCGAGTTGCCGCCATCCAGAAGTCGTCTCGGACCATGACCACCGCCTGGACGTGCTCGCCGTCGCATTGGCGGAGGGCGGCAACCAGCTCCGTGTTATTCTCATTCCGCCGAGCGAACAGCCATTGCTCGAACTGGTCAATCACGAGCAGAACCTTTTGTCCCGGGCGAATCACCAGTCCTCGCCGCAACGCGGCCAGCGCATCGACGAGACTCAGATTGCTGGACAAGTCCGGACAGACCTTGCGCAAAGCCTTGAACAGCCGGGCTTCGGTATCCTCGGAGTTCGCCTCGATGTACGCCGGCAGCACATCCTGCGCCAGCCGAGGAAGCAGACCCGCCTTGACCAGCGACGACTTACCGCAACCCGATGGGCCGTAGATCAAGCCGACCCGGAAGGTTGTGTCGGGGTCTTTGGATTCGATTCGTGTTTTCCAGAATCGAAGTCCCTGGGGCAGCCCATCTCGGTCGCGAGGGCCGGGCAGCAGCTCGAGGAAGAAGTCGGCGTCGTGCCGGTCGAACGATCTCAATCCCTTGGGGATAATCTTGACGGCTCGCCCTCGGAGTCGGACCGTCGTGAGCTGGGCGGCGAGGGAGTCGCCTCCCGCGTCGATATCGGGCAGCGGGTCGGCCGTGACTCGGAGCGACCGACGGCGACGCGGACGCCTCCTCGGTCTGAAGGAAGTGGCGCAGGTCGTCGGCCATGTCCATGCCCGTGCTATACCGTTCGGAGGCCCGCTTCGCCAGCGCCTTCTGGCAGATCCGCTCCAACTCCCGAGGGATCGTGTCGTCGATCTGGCGGAGGGGACGCGGCTCGACAGTGACGATCTGATCCATTACCTCGGTTCGACTGTCGCCTCGGAACGGTCTTCTGCCGGTCAGAAGCTCATAAAGCACTACGCCCAGGCTGAAAATATCCGAGCGGCCATCGACCCGGTGCCCTTCACCTCGGGCCTGCTCGGGGCTCATGTAGGCGGGAGTTCCGGCGAGCCGGGCTCCTTTGCCGTAGTCCTCGTCCTTGAGGGCCAGTCCGAAATCCGCGACCCAAGGTGCGTTCAAGACATCGATCAGGATGTTCGCGGGCTTGATGTCCCGGTGGACCAGGCCCCGAGTATGAGCATGGTGCAGCGCCCCGGCGACCACGGCCACCAGTTCCACGGACTCCCGGAACGATGGCCTCCCGTGACTCAGTCGCTCCGCCAGGTCGCTCCCCTCAATGTACTTGGAGACCACGTAACACGCGCCGTCGTCGGTCCGGCCCAGATCAAAGACCGGGACGATGTTCGGGTGGTCGAGCTTCGCCAGGGCGCGGGCCTCAGCCAGGTAAGCCTCGACGTCGCCGGACTTAGCGATGCGCTCCCGGTTGGGCACCTTGATCGCCACCGATCGATCGAGGTCGTCGTCACTGCGCCAGGAACACCTGCCCGAATCCGCCCTGGCCTAGCGTCCGGACGATCCGGTAGCGGCCGATCTTGTCGGGATCAACGGCCGGAGGGTCCGGTGACCTCCGATCCGAGGTTTCCGGGCGTTGAGTTTCAGAAATATAGATCGGTTCTTCCATAACGTCGATCAGTCGGCATAGTGTCTGAGCAAACCCGCGGGTCGCGGACTCGATTGTCACGGGCACAGTGCAAGCGAACTTCCGATTCTATCCGATCCGAAGACCGACGACCAAGAGCGAGCTTGCGATCGATGTCACTCTCGGCGCGGTGGTCCGCATTGCCTGCTGATTGCTCTGAGCCAGACTCGCGCATGAAGACCGGCAAAGTCGGGTTGGTCGAGCCGTCGAAACAGTTGTCACAGGCTACCGATCGGTTCGCCTCGTTGCTCAGCGTGCCGTTCCGACATCGGTCCGAATTCGCCCGCGGCCACCCGCGTCGTGCTGGTTTCGGTCAACATGCCAGGCGAGCGGACTGGCACATTGGTGCATCTTTCGCACATGAATTGGACAGTTGTGCAACCGCGATGTATGAAGCAATAGAGGCCATTCGCGGATGCGGCGGAGAATTCATGCATGCTCGCAAGGCGCGGTTTTAGGAATTCCGGTGGCGCTCAGATTCTGCGCCGTGGTGCGGCCACCATGGAGTTTGCATTTTGCTTGCCGTTGCTTATGTTGATTTTGACCGCGCTGTGGCAGGTCGGCCGTTTCATTGAAGTACAGCAGGTGCTTTGGAATGCGGGCCGTGAAGGAGCGCGTGACGCTTCCCTGGGACAGGATAATCTTCAGGGCGTGGCCACGAACATTCTCACCTACCTCCAGGGTGCCGAACAGACGGCCTTCGGCAGCGGCCATTCGACCAGCATGATCGCTCCGGTGATCACTTTGTCCGCGAACACGACGGGATACACGTGCTGGGACAACACCGCCAATCGCGAGCTTTTCACGATGACTTTTACGGACGTCACCAATCCCAGCACCACCGATCCCACGGGAATGACCCAGCTCGATTTGTACCAGATCGGTCTCCAGGTTCCCTTCACAAGTATCGGCTGGAGCAACCTGGTCCCGATCAGCGGCATGACCCGGCTCAAGGTGACTGTGGTCTGGACTTCGTTGATCGATACACCATTCCAGATCGCACCCGACCTCCCGGCCCAGTAGGGTCCGGCGGCGCGGTGAGGAGCGTGAACCAGCACCATGGTGAAACGAGAGCTTCGCGACGGTCGACGACGCGGTGGTGTGGCCGTCGAGACCGCCTTGGTCATGGCCCTCACGACTTCGTTTGTCTTTGGTATTTTCGAGTATTCCCGGCTCTTGATGACCTGGCAATTGCTCAACAACGCCGGACGGGAAGGCTGCCGCTACGCGATCGCCAACAACACGAGTACCACGATCAGCACGGATGTTCAAACGATCGTAACCAAATATATGGCAGGCCAAAGCGCGAGTTTCAGCAACCTCACTGTGACCGTGAGCGGAACCCACCTGGGTGTGAGCACCGCGGTCAACAGCCTGACCGCGGGTGATGTCGTCACCGTAACCGTGTCCGGAACCTTCAAGGTTCTGAACATTATTGCGTTGAAGAAGATGTCTAACTTCACGATAACCACGTCTGTCATCATGCTGTGCGAAGGGGGCGTATAAGAGCCAAAGAAAGGTCGAATCCCGCCCTCTCAGACCATTAGCCTTCGATTGGATTCTGTCACTCTATTCATTGTATAAATAGACCAAATTATTGGCGTTACTGAGCTGGCACCTCAATTCGGCATCGCTCGTTCCGCGTCTCGAAATCGATGGATCCGCAAACAAACGACGAATTTTGACTGGCGACCCAGTCCGGGGACATGCACTCATGCGGCGATATGCGCACGCTCGATCGCGGGTAGGCCGGCTCTCCGTCGAGGGACGGTCCTGCCGATTCTCACATTCGTGATGGTGATCTTGGTTGGTTTTTTGGCCCTGGCGATTGACGTCGGGATGATGGCGATCGCCAAGACGCAGGTGCAACAGACCGCGGACCTTGCCGTGCTAACGGCCATGCGCACTCTGAATGGAAATTCAAGCATCAACTACAACCAGACCGCCGCCACAACCAACGCGCAGAATGTCGTGACCTACAACACAATACTGGGCCAATCTGTCGCAGCATCGCAACTGCAGCTCACTTTCGGCTCGTACGACTACAGCTCGACCACGTCGTCGTTCTCGGCCAATTTCCCGGCCGACGAGCGGTGCGCCGACGACCGCGGCTTCGGCGACGATCACCACGACCAGCTTGCCGGGCACATTCAGCAACATCTTCCAGACGCAACTCCTCCCCAACGTCACGGCGACGGCCCAAGCCGTACACCGACCGCGCGACATCGCCCTGGTGATGGACCTTTCCGGCTCGATGCGGATGGGCACCTGCCTCGGATTTGACTTTTATACGACCTCGCGCACCTCCAACAATCCCGACACGCTCATCCCTACCTTCGGCCACTACTCGTCGGGCAATGCCGGTTTGAAAGGGCCCAGCACGAATCAAACTTCATCCGATGACAGTTACACGATCTCTCCAAGCAACACGACGGCTGCCAACTCCTCATATTCCCTGACATACGTGAACAACTTCCTGCAAGGCACCGCCTACGCGACCCCGTTGGTCCGTGCGTTTGATTCGTATTCCAGCTCCGACGGCGGGAAGACCTGGACCGCGCCGACGCACGGCGAACGCCGCAATTGCCTTCCTCCTCCTTGGCCACCGACGCCCGGTGGAGACGTGCCGCTTTTCAAGTCGGGGAGCACCAGTACGTACGCCACCGATGTCAAGGATGTCGTGGGGAGCACAACACGCAACGCAGCATGGGAGCTCGACGGCTACTCCAACTACACCAACGGTTCGCTCTCCAACGCGGCACTCGGGACAGAGCAATTACACGAGCGCGCCATTCTACGGTTATACCCAGGGTCCCGGTTACTACGGCCAGACCTTCTTCATCTGGCCCCCCGACCCGCGTCGGCCGCTCAATACCGGGACAGCGACCGCGTGGAGCAGTACGACGAACGATGCGAGTACGATCAAGCAGTTCCTGATGGATTTCGGCTATGCCGCGTCGGATTTCGGTAATACTGCATTTACGACAACTCTATCGGCGAGCCATTACCAGCACGGCGACATCCATCACGGTCGGTTCCGGCGCGAATTTTCCTTCAACGGCAGGCGCTCAATTTCGTATTGTTGATTGGATCAGAAATCATGTTGGTAACAGCGGGCGCCGGAACGAATTCATGGACAGTGACCAGGGGAATGGACGGAACAACCGAATCGTGACACATACTTCGGGCGACGACGGTCAGCTTGATGACTGCGCCACCACTCTTAGGACTCTATACCGCGGCCAACACCGGTACGTCCCCCGGCCAGACGCCCTCGACCAGCCAGACGTGGCCCTGGCCCAACGACAGCTGGCACGACGCTGAGCACCTACCTCACCACGAACGTTTACACTCCCGCTTCCTCGGCAGCCCACCGCGTTTGCTCCTGACCACGGATGCGGCTTACCAGCAGATCATGCGGCTCTACAACTGGAACTACGTGGTCGACAACGTGGGGACGACGCCCTGCGACTGGCGGATCCGCTTCTTCGGCACCGACGACAATACCGTGCTGCTTCAACAGTTCCGGGTCATTGAATCTGCCCGGCAGTAGCACATACACGATCAACTACAACGAGATCCTCCGCTGGATCACCAACTCGCCGACGAACCCGTTCCCGACGCAACTGCACGGGGGCCGCATCAAGTATCTACGGCTCGATCCCGACCGCGATCACCGGGACCTGGCCCAACTACGGCAGCACCGACCAGCGGTTCTGGGTCGAGTTCATCGATCACGTGCTCGGCTTCCGGCAGACGTCTTCGGGCGTGTACACGGACATCAGCGCCCTGGCCGGCTACGGCAGCGATTTCACCTGGGGGACCACGGCGCAGAGCACGCCGTCCATCCGCGACGCAGTACATGAGCTACACGGATAACCCGTTGCGCCCCAATCTGCGCTACTGGTTCGGCCCGATCCTCATGGTCGATTATCTGCAGAATTATAACATGTACAAACAATGTATCCAACTATTTCTTCATGCAGCCCGGCGATAGCTACGAGGCGCCGATCTATACGGCCAAGCAGGCCTACGTGGCCGCCGTCACCACGATGCAGACAACCACCCCAACGACTGGTTCACCGTGGTTCCGTATAGCTGGCCGCGTACCTCGGCCACGGCCACCGGCCGCTTCAATTGCGTGAGATGCCCGTTGGGGACAAACTACAACTACGCGACGGCCGCGCTCTTGTTCCCCTTCTCCACCATCAACGCCGACGGTTCGGCGAACAATACCGAGATCACTCCCTACGACGCGGACCCCGCCACGGCGGCAATCCCCTCGTCCGACTTCGCGGACACGCCCCGTGCTGACGGCGACACCTGCTTCGCCATGGCCCTGATGCTGTGCTACAACCAGTTCGCGGTCACGTCGTCCACGGATACGACATTGAGGACCTATGTCACGTCGTCTCCCCATCACCTTCCCGACCGGCATGGCCGGCGGCATGGGACGCAAGGGGGCGCAGAAGGTCATCATCTTCGAAACCGACGGTCTGGCGAACTGCTCGGCGACCGCCAGCCTGGTGAACGCCGGGAGTTACAGTTATTACAAGATCCGTTATAACATGAACAATCCGTCTTCGAGCGAATATCCCTCGATCAACGCAACGACCATCAACAACTCACGGTCTTGAGCCAGATTTATACCTTGATTCAGAACCTCGTGAGCACTTACGGCACGACGAGGAACCCATTCCGGCTGTACGCCATCGGCTTCGGGCCGGTCTTCCAGGGAACGAACGCCAGGCGGCAGCCGAACAACCTTGCAGACCATGCAATACTACGCCGGCACGCAGAGCAGTCCGTCCACCGCGTTGCCGTCGAATCAGATCATCACGGGTACGGACTCGCCGATGTCGACGAACATGATCACGACGTTCACCGACATCTTGCAAAATGGCGTGCAAATCGCCCTGATCAAGTAACCATGCCGAAATCCGATTGTCGAGTTCGTCGATGTTCCAAGACGTACCGGGCACCGCTGCGTCCCGGCCGAACGGTCGAGGCCTTGCGTGGGGTCAGCTTCGGGATCGAACCGGGCGAGGTGTTGGGCGCTTCTGGGCCCGAACCGGGCCGGCAAGACGACCCTGCTCAAGATCCTGCTCGGCTTGTGCCGCCCGAGCGCAGGCCGCGTGTTCCGACTGGGGCGCCCGCTCTCGGAGCGGGGCACGCTCGCCCGGGTCGGCTACATGCACGAAAACCAGGCGTTTCCCCGTTACCTGACCGCGCGCCAGCTTCTCGAGTTCTACGGCGAGCTTTCGGGGATTTCGCCGTCGGCTTCTGCGCGTCCGCGTGCCCGCGCTGCTCGAACAGGTGGGACTGGCCGACCGTGCCGATGAACCGATCGCCCGCTTCAGCAAGGGAATGGTTCAGCGGCTCGCTGCTGGCCCAGGCCATGCTCGCTGAGCCGGATCTGCTCGTCCTCGACGAGCCGATGGAAGGACTCGACCTGAGCGCGCCGGCTCGCTCCTTCAGGAGATCATCGCTCGAGCAGCGGACATGCGGGAAAGACCGTGCTCGTCGTCTCGCACGCCCTCGGTGAGGTGGCGCAGGTCTGCGACCGGTTGGCCGTGCTCGTCGACGGGCGGCTCGCCTATCTCGGCTCGCTTGGCCTCCTTGCTACGAGGTCCGGGCACGGATCGCGAGCGGTCGCTTGAAGCGGCCCTGGAGCCGATCTATTGCCTCTTGACGGAAGCACGCCATGACCGCGCGGTCCAACCTCGTCACGCTGAAGCAACTGATCCGCGATACATTTCGGCAAGCCTGGGCGTCCGGAATCTGCTGGATGATGCTGGCGGTCACCGCGATCTGCGTCGTGCTTTGTCTGAGCGTGAGCGTGTGGGGAGACGTCGCGCTCCACGGCGCGGACGAGCCAGTGCTCTTCTTGCCGCCGCCTTGCCTCGGAGCGTTGCCTCGGTGGCGCCAGCCCGTGGAAAGGTTGGATATCCCCTCGAAACCGATCCCGACCTGGCTCGACACGAGGGAATCGAAACGATCCGCGGCCGCATGACCCTGGCGTTCGGTGCCATTTCTTTCCCGGTGAGCCGCGAGCGTGGCGATGCGGTCGCATTCCTCGAGTTGCTCCTGGCCGGGGGCTTCGCCGGCACCTTGGGACTGCTTGCTGGCCTTGGTCTGGACCGCCGGATTCGTCCCGACGTTTCTGGAGCCGAGCGCGGCGTCGGTCCTGCTCGCCAAGCCGGTACCACGCTGGCAACTGCTTCTCGGCAAGTACTTCGGTGTGTTGACTTTCGTGGCGTTCCAGGTGGTGCTCTTCGTCGTCTTGACGTGGCTGGCCCTTGGTCTGCGAACCGATGTCTGGAACATGACTTACTGGTGGTGCATTCCCCTGCTGTTGCTCCAGTTCGCGATCTTTTACAGCTTCTCGGTCCTGCTCGCCGTGATCACCCGTAGCACGGTGGCGTGCGTCTTCGGCTCGGTACTCTTCTGGCTCCTGGCCTGGGGGATCAACTATGGCTGTGTGATGGCTCGCGGCGTGCTGGAACCCCAGTACCTGCCGGCCGGCACGCTTGCCTTGACCGAGCGTGGCATACTGGATCTCTCCCAAACCCATCGACGCCGGACTGATCCTGTTCAACGCTCTGGACGCCCAGCATCATTTCGAGAAGCCGGCGGTTTTCACTCATCCTCGAGTCCGGGCAAGCATTTTCACCCTGCTTGTCGATCCTCTCTTCCCTGGTGCTTACGGTGGTGTTGCTGGCGTTGTCGACGCACGAGTTCAACTCGACGGATTACTAAGTAAACTGCTTTCGACCGCTTCTCACCCGCGAAGACCGGCAAAGTAGGGGTGGTCGAGCAGTTGAAAGGGTTGCGACCGGCTGTGAATCGTTTCGCCGCGTTGCTCGATGTGCCGTTCCGAAATGGGTCCGAGCCGTCCTGATGCACCGGCCAGGTAGCCGATCCGCCACGGATTGATCTTCATCAACCGAGCGCAGGTCGCGTCGACGGCTGGCAGGTTCGTACCCATGACCAGGACCCCAGCGTGCCGGGGAGTACCCATTACCGGCCCGTCGCCTTCCATCCCAATGATCCCATCGACGATCGCCAGGTGCGGGCGCACCGCCGCCGCGATGTCGAGGATCGAGGGAATGATTCCCGCGTAGTGCAAGACGTTCTTGGGCCAACCGTAGAAGATGCCCGGCATCACGCCAAACAGGTTCTTGAGTGAGAGCGTCACTCCCACCCAGTGGTGCGTCTTCATCTTGGGGAGCGAGACGATCAAGTCGACTTGCTTCAATGTCGCCGGAAGGGCCAGTTGCGTCATCGACGTCATGCCCAACTGATTAGGGACGAAGACGATTTCATCGTAATTCAAGTCGACGAAATCCAGTTTCGATTCTCTCAGCGTCGCTCCCATGCCGGACTCGTCGAGGACCAGTTGGCCATCGCGACAGTGACCTGGCCCCTCGGCTACCAGGACTTCACGAGCACCCCAGCTTCGAAAGACGGCGGCCGTCGCTCGCACCACGGCCGGATGCGTATTGATCTGCGGCGCATCTCCATTTGCCTCAACGAGGTTGGGTTTGAGCAGAACCGACTTTCGTTTGACCCAGGAAGCGGCCAGTCCTAACTCCTTGAGTCCCGCCGAGATGACCGATTCGAGCTCAGTTTCGTATGAACTGGCCGAGGCGATGAAGACGCGAGCGCAGTTTGACCACTCATCCCAATCGCACACCTGTTGAGCGCCGAGTCCGACGGCAACGGATGCTCCAACACTGGTCAAAAGCGTGCGACGCGTCATTGGGAATGTCCCGAGGAGATCGTTGGAGTGATAAACCAGGAGCCGTCTGCACCTGCGGCCAGCAACAGGAGTGCCAAATTCATGGTGGATTCCTGCCGTTGCTGACACGTCTCGAATGCTTCGGCCAACCATGAATCGGCGTGTGCGGGGCAGCGCGTGTCGGCGCGAAGAGCCAGTACGCCCCAACCGAGCGAAACCGGTGCCCGTACGCCCGGCAATGTGGCGAGCAAGTAATCGAGGGCGAGGGTGATCACGGGTGAGCGATCGCCGTGAACCGCCAGGGCCAGCAGCGCCATGCCGGTGGGACCCGGCAACGGGCGCAGCTCTCGGCCGAACACGGCCTTGTTCCCGCAGTTCCAGCCACCCTGGTCCAGAGCTCGGTCGAGGATGAGTCGAATTCCTTCGTTGACCCGAGGATGATCGCCGCGTCCCTCGATGCAGAGGGCCAGGATCGCCATCGCGGTCGGCTCGATCCACGGATGTGTTCCCTCGACCCATGGCCAGCCCCGCAGCGTCGGGTCGTGTCCAAGGATCTTTTCGTGATCCTCACGCACAGGTTGAGTACCGTTCTCGCCCCTCAACATCCAGGCTCTTGCGTGCGCCGCGCAATTCGTAGCCGGTGAGTTTGCTCCACAAAAGGACCGCGTAAGGAGTCGACCAACTCGATGTCAATAGGCTTGGGGAGACCGGTAGGGAACCGTCGGCCTGTTGGATGGCCGCGGTCCAATCCGCCGCACGCCGGAGCAACGCGGTCACTTCCGCAGTATCGTCATCAAGCGCCGAAGCGAGCAGCCCCAGGCAGGCCAGCGACGTCGGCTCGACGCACGGCGATCCGCGCCGGCGATAACTCCATGCCGGCGAGTCGCCCCGAATCTCTATCAACATCCGGCGCGTCCGCCGCTTCCAGTCCGGACCCAAGTGTTCGGCCTCCTCCCATAAGTGATGCGACGGGTCTCGATTGAGAGAATTCAGCCGCCACTTTGATTCTAGGACAGCATTCGCGAGCCGGGCGTCCGATGCCCGCGGAGACCAGAGAACAACAGAGCGAACCGCGATTGCACGCCATTTTGTCAGCGCACATTTCCCAAGTCGGTCCGGAACCGTCATTCAAATGTTTTCTTTCCGCCACAGATCCCGCTGGGTCGCCGTTCGGCTTTGACAAGCGTTGTGTCCCTGACCTAGGCTTGCCTTGAACTTGGCGACCTGAGAGGCCGGGAGTGGTCATCTCCAGTCGTGAACGGAAAGCCCCAAGTCGCCATGTCGTCCGTGCCGCGTAGGCACGTGTGGTCCCACGCATGCGTGTTTCGGTTCAATTCAGGAGAGGTTTGCCATGAACGATTTGGTATCGAGAGTAAAGCGTTTCTTGGTGAGCGAAGACGGTCCGACAGCCGTTGAGTACGGCGTGATGTTGGCCCTGATCATCGCGGTTTGTGCCGCCGGCGTGAAAACGCTTGGCACGAGCGTGAGCGGCACGTTTAGCTCGGTGAGCAGCTCTATTTCGTGATCGGTGCGCTCGCAACCGCGCTGGCGGAACTGGTGGCCTGTTGCGAGCACGACGTCGTCCCACGAATTCCCAGTTTTCTGGAAAAGCTTAAACAGGAATTCAATAATTGCGGAGGAGAGCCTCGAATATTCGCAAATGCATGGCCAACCAGGACGGCCCGACGTCCGCGGGCAATTCAGAACCGCGAGTATCGACGCATTCTCGTGAACCTTCGAAGCGGTGCTTCAAATCCCTCCAACGATGTTGGGCTTGATTGCCCTCAATCGGAAACCTTCGAAATCGCCCGGGCGAGGCGGCGGACCTGTTCCGCTGTCCCGCCCGTGGCTACTTTGGACCAAATCGACATTCTCACCATTGACATGCCATCGTCAAATCGGGTTGGTATGCTTCCCGAGTCGTTCGAAACCTCACCGCGACGGTGGGCAGGCCGGCGGATATGCTCGCCTGTCCCACCGGTCGCACCTCGGAGCGGTGTCGCGCATTGTTCCGCACCGGCGCATCGAGCAGCCGTAACTCGAGATTGTGGAGCCCAAGATCGGCAAGCCGAGTTCTATAAATCGAGATTGTGCGAATTTGACAGACATCGATGAGCGACCCATTCTTTGAGTGAGTCCACTAACACAAAATACCTTGTTTATGGTTCTGGGAGAGGGATCCTTCATGGAACAGATACCACAGTCGGTCGCTTGGCTGGTTTCGATCGTCCTGGTGGAGGCGGCCGTGATCGATGGGCGTACTTTACGCGTCCCCAACTGGTTGACATACCATTTCGCGATTGGCGGTTTGATTTTCGCGTTCTGGAAAGGCGGTTGTCCGCTGCTGGCGTGGTCGTTCGCGGGAGCCGGCGTCGGTCTATTGAGCCTGCTGCCGTTATACGCGATCGGGGGGATGGGGGCCGGTGATGTGAAGTTGATGGCCGGAATGGGGGCCTGGATCGGGCCTTGGTGCACGTTGTGGGCGTTCATCGCGACGACGTTGGTCGGTGGGTTGATGGGGCTGGCGATGATGGTGTATTCCGGCAATTTGATCGGGCATCTCGCGATGATGCAGGTAATCGGCCACGAAATTATGAACATTCGTGACCCGGCCGTGCTGGCTGCGCGTGCCGCCGAGCGGAAGCCCCGGATGTTGCTACTCCCTTACGGCATTCCGATTGCGGTCGGCTCGATCATCTATTTCGCCTGGTCGGGACTCCTTTCCTGATGCGAGCGTTGTCGGTTGAGTGCGGGCCCGGATTGACGCTGGAGAAAGAGGTGCGGCCATGAATGGGAAATCGATGAGGATGCTGGCCTTGGCGGTCGCGTTTGGCCTCGGAGCCATGGTGGTTACTCGAATGATGTTGGCTCCCGATCCAAACCAGAAAGAGGAAGAAATGCAGGATGTGCTGGTCGCCGCCCGCGATCTCAAGGAGGAGGAATCGCTCAAGCCCGATACCGTAAAGGTGGTCAAGATGGCGAAATCCGCCATTCCGCCCAACGCATTCTCCTCATTCAAAGACGTGGAAGATCGATGGGTCAACATGAGTATGCTTGAGGGGGACGTACTCATCGAAAAGAAACTGGGCCTGAAGGGTTCGCCCCCGGGCCTGGTCAACAATATTCCCAAGGGGATGAGAGCGATGTCGATCGACGTCACGGAACAGACGGGCGTGTCGGGATTCATCCTGCCGGGGCACCGGGTGGACGTGTTGAAATTCGAAACTCCGGTCGCGCTGAGATCCGCGGTGAAACGATCCTCCAGGACGTGCTTGTGCTGGCCGCCAATCAATTGTTCGTTCGGCCCGAGGAGCGCTGCGGTCCAGTCGCGCACCGTAACACTGGCGGTCTCCCCCGACGACGTGGCCTTGCTGGTCGAAGCCCGAGCCAAGGGGCCACTTTCCCTCGCCCTCCGCGGCGTCAATGATCATGTCGTCTCGCCTCGGTCCGAAGCCAAGTCGAAGGTCCAAGCTGAGCTGGAACAACGATTGAAGGAGCAAGAAGAGAAGCGCGTCAAACTTGAACGGGACTTGAAACTAGTCCAGGACGAGCTGGCACGGAGGAAGGAAGAACCACTTCCACCGAAGCCTGCTCCACCGCCGGCCCCCCCTCCTCTTCCTCCGCCGGCGCGTTATCTGACGATCTATCGAGGGATCCGCAACCCACGAGACCGCATCCAGACCAATTACTCTTCCAGCGAAGATGTGGAGCGGACTACTGATCAAATTGTGGCTCTGCCGGATGATCCCAGCAATCCACTTCGGCTCGGAAACAAGGCGGCCAAGCAGCTCGCGGACGGAAGCGAAGATCGATGACTACGGACCGCGACCAGCCGTCACACCTTCAGCCGGGGCGGGCACGGAAGTGGTGGAGCTGCCCAGAGGAACGCGAAGTCGACGCCGCAAATGGACTGAGCGACCTTCATCACCCACCAGTACGAGTCGATAAGCCATGAAGGATGTCATCCGAGTCGTTTTGGTCGATCCCGACGAAGAGTCGAGGGAAAACATTCGTCGGCTCTTGGGGGGCGTGAGCGCCATCTGGCTGACGGAGGTCTTCACGAACTATCAGAATCTCGGCGGCCGAGTAAAAGAGATCGGCGCTCACTTGACCATCGTCGTACTCGATCACGACACCAACCAGGCGATTGAGCTCATCCTGGCGATGTCGAACGCCGACCCGAATGCGGTGATCCTGCCGGCAAGTCGGACCAGTGACACGCGCTGATTCTCAGGGCGATCCGCGCCGGTGCCCGCGAGTTCCTCACACTGCCGACCGAGCCCGTCGAGCTTCTTGAAACGATCGACCGGATCCTGCGTGGCCGCCTCGATACGCAAAAGACGCAGGATAACGGACCGAAGATCATCTCGGTCACGGGCGCTGCGGGTGGAGTTGGTTGCACAACCGTCGCCGTCAACCTGGCAACCACGCTGGCTGCCAACAAGAAGCAAGAGGTCCTTCTTCTCGATCTAGATCTTATGTTTGGATCGGTCGATGCGTGTCTGGACATTGTAACCGACAATACGCTCACCAACGTCATCCAGAACTTTGAACGGCTGGACTTGATGCTTCTCAAGCGATCGATGACGCGGCATGGCTCCGGGCTATATGTCTTGCCGCATCCGACCGATCTCGAGGAAGCAGCCAGGATTGATCCGGAAACATTCGGACGGCTGTTGGGGCTGCTCAAGGCAGCGTTCAACACCGTTGTGATCGATGCCAGCAAATCTCTTCAATCGTCCGATCTGATGGCTTACGAGATGTCTGACGTGATCATTGTGGTTTCGCAGCTCGACCTGATGGTCGTCCGCAGCACTTCGCGACTGCTCACGCTTTTTCGGCAGGCGGAACGACTCGTCGACCGAGTCAAGCTGATTATGAATCGTACCGGCTCGTACGAGTCGGAGATCAGCTTAAGGAAAGCCGAAGAAACGTTGAAGATGCCGGTTTCCTGGCAGATCCCGAACTCGTCCAAGTCGTTTCAAACAGCGCGGGTTAAAGGTGTGCCCCTGAGTGAGGTTGCCCAGGGCAGCCGGCCGCATCAAGTGTTTCTGGAAATGGCCCGGAGCGTACGACCGATCGCGGCTGATGAACCGTCCAAGCCTCGGAAGGGCCTATTCGCGGCTTTGTTTTAGTCGTGAGCTCGTCGTATCGGTGTGCATCAATGAGATGACCTAATTTCCGGAGTTCTGCCTGATGTTGCGAGGATTAGGACGAAGCCCATTCGTGCCCAAGGCTCCCGCTGGGCCGGGGACGGGCGTGGGAGCCGAAACGGGGCCCATGCAGCCGGCGCCCACGGCACCGGCGGCGCCGGCGCCTCCCGCGAACTCGCCCCCGCCCGCGAGGCGGACCGAGGTGGTCAAGGAAGTCGACCCCGCGGCGGAAAAATACGAGGTGCTCAAGCGTCACATCCACATGCGACTGGTCGATCGCCTCGATGTGCAGCGAATCGGCGAGCTCGATCCCAAGACGCTTCGCAACGAAATCCGGACCCTTGTCGAGCAGCTCTGCGACACCGAGAACCCGCTCTTGAATCGCAATGAGCGGCAACGTCTGGTCAATGAGATCCTGGACGAGACGTTCGGATTCGGGCCACTCGAGCTGCTCTTGAAGGACGACAAAATCGGCGACATCATGATCAATGGACCCAAGAAGATTTACATCGAGAAGGAAGGAAGAATCGAGAAGTCGGAGGTCGTTTTCCGCGACAACGACCACCTTCTGCAGATCATCGACCGGGTCGTTTGCCGGGTCGGGCGGCGGGTGGACGAGACGTCGCCGATGGTGGACGCCCGGCTTGCCCAATGGATCTCGTTTCAACGCGATCATCCCCCCGCTGGCGCTGGACGGGGCGGTGGTCACGATCCGGATGTTCGGTTCCAGGCCGCTGTCCAAAGACGACTCTGCACTACAAGGCGTTCACACCGGAAATGCTCACGCTCATGGAAGCCGCCATGAAGGCGAGGTTCAACATCATCATCTCGGGCGGTACCGGATCAGGCAAGACGACGCTGTTGAACACGCTTTCGAGCTTCATCCAGCCGGACCATCGCGTGATCACGATCGAGGACGCGGCCGAGCTTCAATTGCAGCAGGACCACGTGGTGCGCCTGGAGACGCGCCCGCCCAACATCGAGGGTCGTGGGGCGGTGACGGCGACCGACCTGGTAAAGAACGCGCTCCGAATGCGTCCCGACCGGATCATCATCGGCGAGTGCCGCGGTGCCGAGACTCTGGACATGATCCAGGCCATGAACACCGGCCACGAAGGATCGATGACGACCATCCACGCCAACACGCCGCGCGACGCCCTCTCGCGACTGGAGACGATGATCAGCATGGCCGGCCTCGAGCTGCCCATCCGCGCCTTGCGCGATCAGTTCGCGTCCGCGTTGACCTGGTCATTCAGGCCAGCCGGCTCCAAGGTGGGCCGCGCAAGGTTACCAGCATTTCTGAGGTTTTGGGCATGGAGGGCGACACGATCATCATGCAAGAGATTTTTGCTTTCAGGCAGCTCGGCGTCGATGCGAACGGTCGCGCGAACGGGGAATTCATAGCGACCGGCATCCGGCCCAGCTTTATGGATCGGCTGGAGCAATCGGGATGCCGGCTTCCCGCCGAGCTGTTCGGCCAGCGCGTGCTATTGAAAGACTGATTCGATTTCTGGCCCGCACTCGACCGCGGGCTCGAAAGGAGCTGGTTTGATGCGTGATCCGACAGTTCTATCGATGCTCATCGGAGTCGCTGTCGTCCTCGTGTTCGGTGGACTTAGCCTCGTGATGTCCAAGTCCTCGGGTGAACTGGCCGAGGCGACTCGCAGGTCTCAGCGGCCAGAAGCGTGTGGGAGGGAAGGCCGCCGACCCGGCTATCGGGATCCTGGCTCGTCCCGCCGCGATCAACCTGGACGGCTCTTCGTTCTGGAGCCAGGTGGTCCCCAATGTCGAGAACCTCAATCGGCTTTACGAACAGGCCGACGTCAACTTGCCGTTCCGAACGTTCATGGGGGTTGTGGGCGGGCTGGCGGTCGCCGGAATCCTCTTCGGCGTCGTTTTTCGACTACCGATGTACCTGGTCCCGGTCGGGCGGCGTTGGTTCTGGCGCTCTGCCGTTCCTATGGCTGATGCACCGCCGCAAGAAGCGAATACGGCAGTTCCTCGATGCGATGCCTGAGGCCGTCGAGCTGATGAGCCGATCGCTCCGCGCGGGGCACGGTCTCGCTTCGGGCCTGCACCTGGTGGCCGAGGAGATGAAAGGCCCAGTCGCTGATGAGTTCAACCGCGTATTTGAGGAGCAGAACCTGGGGATTCCGATCGAGTTGTCGCTGCGCAATATGGCGGACCGCATTCCTGTGATGGACGTCCGGTTCTTCGTGATCGCCGTAGTGGTTCAGCGGTCGACCGGTGGAGACCTGGCCGAAGTGCTCGACAAGATCGGGCGGTTGATCCGGCAGCGGTTCGAGCTGCACGGGCATGTCGCGGCCTTAACGGCGGAAGGGCGGCTCTCGGGGATCGTCCTCCTGGCGATGCCGCCGCTCATGCTGATCTATCTTTGTATTGTGAATTATCAGTATGTCAGTGTGCTTTTCAACACTCCGATCGGCGTCAAGATGCTGGCGTTTACGGTGGTCGCCCAGTTTCTGGGAGCTCTTGTGATCAAGAAGATCGTTGCAATCAAGGTGTGATCGACTATGGGTAGTTATTACGAATTCCTTGTACCGATTGGCGTGTTCCTTGCGATCACCCTGGTCTCGTGGGCCGCGTTGGGTGCGCTTGCGGAACGGCCGAAGTCCGCCGAGGGTCGACTCAGCGCCTGCTCGATCCGGCTGCGGCCCGCGGCGATGCACTCAAGATCCAGGCACACCGCCAGGACCAGATTCAGGCGAAGGTCGCGGCGGCCGCGAACAAGCTTGGCAAATCGCTCCGCCCGTCCAGTGAGCAGGAGCTGGGAAAGATCCGGCTCAAGCTGGTCAGCGCGGGCTTTCGTCATGAGCAGGCGACGGCCATCTACTACGGACTCAAGGTGTTGGGATTACTTCTGGCGACGGCTTTGGCATTTCCCCCCCTCGCGATCAAGTACGGAATGACGCAGACCGCGTACGCCAGCACGGCCTTCGTGGCCGCGATCGGGTTCTACCTCCCTGACCTCATCGTTAGCCAGCGGACCAAGCGTCGCGTTGAGTCGATCTTCCTAGGAATGCCGGATGCACTAGACCTGATGGTGGTCTGTGTCGAGGCGGGACTCGGTGTGGATGCGGCAATGCGCCGGGTGACGAATGAGTTGACCCAATCCTCCCCCGTGCTGTGCGAAGAGTTCGCGATCGCCAACTTTCAGCTCCAGATGGGAAGACCGCGCAAGGACGTGCTTCGCGACCTGGGAATCAGGACGGGCGTCGACGACGTGCGAGTCGCTCGCGGCGGTGGTGATCCAGGCCGAGAAGTTCGGGTCGAGCATCGCGGCGGCATTGCGAGTTCAATCGGAATCGATGCGGCTGCGCCGCCGCCAACTGGCCGAGGAGCGCGCCGCCAAAACTTCCGTTAAGATTATGTTTCCGCTCATATTTTTCATTTTTCCCGGCATTTTCGTGGTTTTGGTTGGGCCGGCCGCCCTGCAGCTCTCGTCGCTGTTTGGGGGAAAGTGAACGTCCGATGCCGGCTCACTCTCTTGAGCGGCAAAGCTGTCGCATTTGGTCCGCATAGAATTACACATGGAGCACGGTGATGCGCAAGTCGTCAACTAACATGAATGCGGCGCTTTCCCATAAGCGATCGGTGTCCAGACTGTCGACGTTCGCGGCGATCCTCCTGATTGGAGTTATCTCGGCACCGCTGGTTATCGAGTGTGCCGTCCTTTACCATGCGAAGTGGAGCGCGATCCTCGGCAAGTCCGCGAATGCCCGAACTCCGATCCTGGATTCGATCCAACACGCCTGGTTGAGAATCTATGAGGAGCTCTCCCTGAACGCCGCGTATTTCATCAGCGCTTTCTCAATCAGCCAACAGTCATGCTGCCCGCTGCGGCCACAGCGCTCGCCGTCGGAATGGTCATTCTCATGCGGTCACGGCACAATTCCTTCTGACCCATCGTGGGGGGATGAGCTCTGTCTGATTGCCGGTGCTTCGAGATATGGCGGAAATGATAAAATGGGCTGGTAAGACCCTGGAACAAAAAGGAGTCCGGAACGGGAGCGAGGGGGGTTGACAGCCGTTCGCGTCTTGGCGATGCTAAATTCAGATATGCAAGCCGAAGTGGCGGAATGGCAGACGCGCCGGACTCAAAATCCGGTCCCTGTAATGGGGGTGTGGGTTCAAGTCCCACCTTCGGTATTAGGAGACTGCTCGCTGGACATCACCGCCGATCCCTCCTCAACCGGCCTTCGGCCGGCCTCTCCCCGCGGTGCAAGGCGGTAAAAAGCAAGGGAGCGGTTCAGGTCATTGCCTCAGGTGAGCGATCCGTCCGCGCCGATCGCGATCGTCCGTTGAATCTCGTCGCTCTTGAATCCCATGCGCCATGGGCCGGGAAACTTGGGGCAGCGCCGCCACATCGTAGAGTTCGCGTACCAATCCCTCCACTCGCAGCCAATGGGTGACGTTCCCACTACGTAGATCGATGATCAGCAAGCCGCAACGCGCGTCCGCGACGCGTTTGGCTAGTTCTTCTTCGAGCGGCAGGCCGCCGAATGTCTTGTCGTCACGCGGACGGGACAGTCCCACCACTGCGTAATCGCTGACGAAGGCGAGACCCCGCAAGTATCCCGGGCAGAAGGTCAACGGCTCGAATCGTCCCCCGCGAGGATCGACGCTGCCGAAGTGCCCGGTGCCGGAATTGTGTAGCCAGAGGCGGCCTCGGTACAGACGGGGCGAGTGCGGCATCGATAGCCCCGAAGCGATTATGCGGCCGTCAGGGATCTCCAGCACGACGCCGCCACTCTGCCGCCTGTCGCGCCAACCGTCAACAACGTCGCTCGTACTGACCGCGGTGGCATAGCGCGGGCGACCATCCGCCAGCGCCACACCGTTGAGGTGGCAGCGATCCTCCGCGGCCAGCTTGCTCAAGAACGGTGGCCGCCAGAGCGGAGTGAAGCTGGACCGCTCCGAAAGTGTGGCGATGCATCCGAAGCCGGTGGCGACGAACACCGGGCGACCGGAGAAGTCGATGGTGACGTCGTGGATATCGAGATCACCGGTGGTATTGGCCATCTTCGGGACGTAGAGCCGATCGTGTCCCTGGTAGAGTTCGCCGGGCCGGAGCAAGTTCTCGAAACGCCAGAGCTGGTACAGCGTGCTCAGCCAGATGGTCTGGCCATCGGCCCAGAGGCCCATCGCGCGGTTGAATGTGCGTTCAAATACGGCGAGCCGGCCTTCGGGGTTACGGCCGAGGAGGAAAAGTTTGCCCGTCTGGTAGGTGGTGAACGCCAGGCTGACCTGCTGCTCAGCCAGCCAGGTTGAGAGGTACGGCGAGCCGGTCACTTCGACCCAGGGCTCGTTCTTGACGTGCGTTGTTGGCGAAGAGGGGTCGCTCATCAATTGGGCTCACAAGAGGGTAAATCGGGCGCGATTCCGCATCGCGCGTCGACTTCGGATGGACCCGGTGATCCGGTTCGTCGTTTTCCCGGGAAATGGATCCGGACCTCACAGGCGTTAGTAGCTTCGTCGCGAGCAGACCGGCCAGGGACACAAACCCAGCGACGAATCGAGCCGCGAGGGAGGAGCTTTGCACGAGAGGTTCGTCCCAACGTTCGTCGCCGAACCGGCCGTGCGGCCCTCGATCATGATCAGGCCGGTTCTGATTCGAATTCGGCAGCATGGCCTCGGGGCTGCCGCCTTCCGTCGCGCCCTCCCTTTCCTGGCGGAGGACGGGTGGTTGGACCCGCAGATGGCGAAAAAAGAGATCCTCGTTCCAAGGATCGTGGGAGGGACCCGCGCCCCGGAGCGGGAGTGCGTCCATCCAGCCGGGATAATCTCGCAAGGCCTCGTCGAGACCGATGACAAACCGCGTCAAGGGAGACGTGTCGCCAAATGGGAGCATGGTCGAAAGCCAGGGCATGCGTCCCTCTCCAGCGCCGGCTTCCTCCGCATTCTCGGACCCGATTCCGAGAACGGGTACGCTCAAATAGGTGTTGCCCTCGACCGATACGAGGACGGCATCTGGCGTTCCGTTCCCGACCCTATTGCCAACGGACGAGATATTGCCGAGGGAAAGCCCCGCCGTTGTGCCGGTGCTGACTGACAGGGCGCCCGAGGTCGCTGAAGCTGAACTGGTCGCGCTAACCGAGGCTTGCGACGCACCCGAGGCGTTCGCGGTCGCGGCGATGATAACGACCTGTGTTGGCGAGGCGGTCGGGGTCTGGAACGTGTTCAAAGTTGGCAACGACGCACCGCCCGTTGATGACGTACTGGCCGCCGCCGTGTCGAACACGAAGATGGTATCGGACCCCTGGCTACTGACCAGAACATTGAACAGTCCGTCGGGCTTCTCCACCACGTCGATCGCACTGGGCAGCGCGGGTGTTCCCGCCGTTGCCTGCAGTTCAGACGCCACCCCCAGGCCGTTGCCTTGCGGGGCCAAGAGATCGACGATGCCGCTAGCGAGGGCCGCCACGACTTGCCCGCTTGGCAGGGCCTGCGCGGCCAGCACCTGCTGATCGGAGAATACAACACTGGCGCCGCCACTGGGGTCGTTTAGGTTGAACCGCACCAGATCACCGCCGGCCGTCACAACGTAACCGAGACCGCTTTCGCCCGCGAAGGTGGGTGGCTGGACCAGCGCGCTGCCCAGATTGAACAGGACCGTCGGCTGTTGGTCATCGAAGAAACCACCGCCGACGCCGGCCAGCAGGGTCACGGTGCCGCTGCCGCCGTTGAATACCGCGAGATCGGGAAAGAGGTCGCCGGTCTGATCGGTCACGATCACCGCGGTGGGACCGTCACCGCCGGACTTCAAACGGGGCCCGGGAATGCCCACCCAGTCACCGTTAGCGTTGTAGGATCCGAAAATCACGGAGACGTCGTTGCTGCCCTGGTCGGCGACTAGCATGTCCGGAATGCCGTCGCCATTGATGTCGGCCACGGTCACGCTGGCTGGGGCGGTGCCGACGAAGTAGGTACGCGGGTTGGCGGCGAAGGAAGGCACGCCGTTGATGACGGAGATGGTCCGATAAACCACCACCGCGTTGCTGCCAGTGCTCACAACGATGGCGTCGGGTAAGGTCGCCCCTTTGTCGAGAAAAGCCCATTCGACATCGCCCGGAGCCAACTGCTCCGTCGACGTGGAAGAGCCGAGAGTCTGCACCGGAGAGTACGCATCTCCGTTGGCCGACGGCGCCTGCACAGTGACGCGGTTGTTCTGCTGGTCGCCGACCAGCACGCCGGCCTCACCGGGGCCTAGCAGATTGGGTACGACCGACAGCGAAACGCGACTCCCTTGGATCTGGAACGTTCCGTCGCCCTTGCCCTCGAGGGTCAGGACGTCGCCGAACCCGTTGCCGACCAAAAGGTTCAAGAGACCAGGTCCACTGCCAGGGACAACAGACAGTCCGGTGGCGTCGTCGCCGACTGGGATGCTGTATGTGTGCTCAAAAGTACCATTGCCGTTCCCGGCGTAGATCCAGAGCTGGCCGGTGTCTTCCATTAGTACAGCCAGGTCCGTGTTACCATCGCGACTGAAGTCGCCCGCGACGATCGCGACGGGGCGGTTGTTGATGTTCAAACCGTCGCTTGTTGAAGTGGTCAGAGCGAGCTGTGGGCTGGCGAAGCCGCCGTTACCGTCGGCGACCAGCACGGTGAAGCTGTGCGTTCCTTGATTGAGGACCGCGACGTCGGAGCCATTCCCGGTGAAATCGCCCACGACCAGACTGACGGATTCCGCAAAGGAACTTACTGATGGACTGCCCGGCGTCGCATTGAGGCCGTTCAAGCTCGTGCTAGCGGGGAAGACCAGGGACTGCGTGAACGAGTGGTGGGGATTGTTAAGCAGGACGGTCAATTCGCCCGAGGCCTGGTCGGTCACTATGATGTCCGGCAGCCCATCCCCGTTCAAGTCCGCCACCACGATGTCCGATGGCGCGTCGCCGGCGGGGACCGTGATCAGTGCCGCGAACTGTCCTGGCGAAATCTGCATCGCGATGGTGACACTGTTATCGAGGGCGTTTGCGACGATCAGATCGTCAAGCCCGTTTCCCGTCAGGTCCGCCGCGATGATGCTGGTGGGCAGGGCCTGTGTTGCGAAGGCGTCATAGCGGGAGACGTTGCCGAGTTCGTCGCCCGTGTAGAGCGAGCTGTCCTGGGGCGGCGGTCCATATTGAAGAACGGAGACATTGGCGTCGTCGCCAACCGTGTAAATTGAGACGGTGAAGATGAATTGATCGGTTGACAGCGTCGGGTCAAAGTGAGCGTCGGCGGCCGCGATGGCGAACTGAGACCCGATGCGTAGGACCGTGATGGCGCGGCGGGCCGGCCGGGGTTGAGGATCACGGGCGGGGCGAAGGTGTTCGAAGAGCCGGCCAATCCCGCCCGATAGAGGATGTTGCCCGAGTTGTCCAGCACGACACTGTCCAGAATGCCATTGCCGGTCAGGTCTACCAGAAAGGGCGTATCACTCACCCCGACGCCGCTGCCGGCCGGGGCTGGCAGGAAGGTTCCATCACCCGTGCCTAGCAGGACCTCGAACGAGCTGTCGTGGTTGTTGACCGTGACGAGGTCGGGCAGGCCGTCGCCGTTCACGTCCGCGACGACGGTCTGGACCGGCGACTCGTCGGTGGCGAAAGTCCGCGACTCCGAGAAGGAACCGTCCCCGTTGTTCAACAAGACGCTGACGGTGTTGCCGCCGTAGTCCGTGGTGACGAGGTCGGGCAGGCCGTCGCCGGTCAAGTCGGCCGCCGCCACCGAGTAAGGCCTGGAGCCAACCGCGTAGGTTTGGCGGGGTTGAAACGTGCCGTTGCCGTTGCCCATCAGCACGCTCACCGTGTTGTCGAAGGTGTCGGCGGTGATGATGTCGGCGACGCCGTTGCCAGTGAGGTCGGCCACGGCCACCGAAAATGGGTGCCGGCCGGTGGGAAACGTGAGTTGCGGTGCGAAGTTGACGGAGGTCTTATTCCCTCCGAGGTTCATCAAGACGCTCACCGTGTCGCTGGCCGAGTTGGCGACGATAACATCGGGCCGGCCGTCACCAGTCAAATCCGCCACGGTCAGCGAATAGGGCTTCTCGCCGACGGGGAAGACTTCCTGGGGTTGGAAGGTGCCGTCTCCATTGCCCATGAGCACGCTGATGGTGTCGCTGTTGTAGTTGGCGACGATCAGGTCCTCGATGCCATCGCCGGTGAGATCCGCCACCACGACGTCGCGCGGGCTGGAGCCCACGGCATACGTCTGTTGCACGCTGAAGGTACCGTCTCCATTGCCCAGTAGCACGCTCACGGAGTTGGCGCCGGAGTTGGTGGTGACAAGGTCGGGCCGGCCGTCGCCGTTGAAGTCGCCCACGGCGACGGAAGTGGGCCCGAGGCCTACGGACACGGACTGACCTGGTTGAAAGGTGCCGTCGCCATTGCCGAGTTCGACCGACACGGTGTTTTGGAGCTCGTTCGTGGTGATGATGTCGAGCTTTCCGTCGCCGGTCAGATCGGCCGTCGTCACAGAGTATTTTCTCTCGCCCGCGCCAAAACGACCGGGGCCTGGAACGTGCCGTCGCCGTTACCCATCAAGACTGTCACGGTGTCGGCGTTGCGGTTACCGGTGACCAGGTCGAGTTTGCCGTCGCCGGTCAGATCGGCCACGGCGACCGAGGCAGGACCGCTTCCAGCGGGGAAGCTCTGCTGAGACTGAAACGTTCCATTGCCATTGCCCAGGAGCACGCTCACAGTGTCGCTGCCGTAATTCGCGGTGACGATATCGGGAATACCATCGCCGTTCAAGTCCGCGACCTGCACCTCATTCGGCCCCTTACCGACAGGATAAATCCGCGGCGGCCCAAACTCGCCGTCGCCCTCGTTTAGTAGCACGCTGACATCGTTGTCGCGGTAGTTCGAGGTGATAATGTCGGGTAATCCGTCGCCGGTCAAATCCGCAACCGCCAGGCCGTAGGGCCGGGAGCCGACCGGGAATTCACGCGTCGGCTGGAACGTGCCGTTGCCGTTGCCCAGTAGCACATCCACCACAGTGGCGCTGAAGTGGCTGACGACGAGATCGGGGATGCCGTTGCCTGTGAGGTCGGCCACCACGACCTCGAAGGGGCCGGAGGCCACTGGATAGGTGACCATGGGCTGGAACGTGCCATTGCCGTTGCCCATCAGCACGCCCACCGTGTTGTCGTTCTTGTTGGTGACGATGATGTCGGCTTCGCCGTCGCCCGCGAGATCAGCTACCTTGACGTCATAGGGATCACTCCCGGCAGGGAGGTCATAATACGGCTGAAATGTGCCGTTGCCATTGCCCAGGAGCACGCTCACGTCGGCGCCGTCGTAGTTCGCGGTGACGATGTCGGGAATACCGTCGCCGGTCAAGTTAGCGACCGCGACGGAAAACGGGCTCTGGCCCGTGGGATAGGTCTCCTTGGTCTGGAACGAGCCGTCGGGATTGCCCAGCAGCACGCTGACGCTGTTGTCCGGTCGATTGGCGGTGATAATATCGGGGATGCCGTCGCCGGTTAGGTCGGCCACCACGACCTGGAACGGTGCCAGGGGGGCAGACGGGGCCGACTGTTGGCGCCCGAAGGAAAAAGTGCCGTCGCCGCGGCCCAGCAGCACGCTCGCCGTGTCGTCGCCCAGGTTGGCCGTGACGATGTCAACCTGGCCATCGCCGGTGAAATCTCCCACCGCGACCGTACGAGGGGTCGTGCCCGTGGGGAAGGTTTCCTGAGGCTCGAAGGTGCCATCGCCTTCGCCAAGAAGCACGCTGACGGTGTTGTCGCCGCGGTTGGACGTGACGATGTCGGGGATGCCGTCGCCGTTGAAGTCCGCGACCGCCAGCGTATAGGGATTCGAGCCGACCTTGTAGTTCTGGGCGGGCTGGAAGGTGCCGTTGCCGTTGCCCATGAGAACGCTCACGTCGTCGGCGACCGCGTTGACGCAGATGATGTCGTCGATGCCGTCGCCATTAAGGTCCGCCACCGCGACGTCGTGGGCGCCCGCTCCGGTGGGGTAGGTCACCTCGGGTCCGAAGGTGCCGTCGCCCGTTGCCCAATCGCACGGCCACGTTCCCGGTGATGTAGTCGGTATAGATCAGGTCGGGGACGCCGTCGCCGGTGAGGTCGGCCACCGCCACGCCGGCGGGCCCGGCGAAACCCGGGCCCTGATCGGTGGCGTAGATTGTCGGCGCTTGAAACGTGCCGTTGCCGTTGCCCAGCAGCACCGAGATCGTGTCGGCGGCGTAGTTGGAGAAGATCAGGTCGGGGATGCCGTCCCCGTTGACGTCCGCCACCGTCAGGTCGCTCGGGCGGGTGCCAGCGGGGATTACGATCTGAGGCTGAAACGTGCCGTCGCCGTTGTTCAGCAGCACGCTGATCGTGTCGGAGCCCTTGTTGACGGTCAGGATGTCAAGCCTACCGTCGTTGGTCACGTCCGCCAGCTTGACAACCCACACGCGGTCTCCGACGCTATAGGTCTTGGGGGGCTGAAACGTGCCGTCGCCGTTGCCCAGAAATACGCTGACGGTGTCGTCAACCCGATTGGCAGTGACGATGTCAGGGATGCCGTCCCCGGTCAAGTCCCCCACGGCCACCGAGTCGGTGCCCGCTCCGGAGCTCAAGGGGACGTCCGGCAGACTGGTCTGCGTGAACGAGGTGGTGAGCCGGTAATCACCCGCGCCAAGAACCTGCGAAACGGTTAGCAGGTACGTCCCCGGTTGCAAGGACTGGACGATCTGACCGCTGTCCGACTGAATCAGCGTCTGGCCGTTCGGTCCAGACAGCGTCAGCCGCGGCTGAAGCGTGCCAGTAGTCGTGGCAACCTCCGCCTTCAACTCCCCATCGCCCAGGGTGCTGCTGACCGCGAACGACCACGTGCTCACCGCCTGGTCTGGGCCCAGCGTGCCCGTGATTTCCGTGTACAGACCGGCGTCGATCTCTGACAGGTCGGTTGCGTCCGGGGGGACGCGGCGTAACAATGGTCAGCGGCTCCCAGTCCGTGCCGCGATGGACGCCGGATTTATCGTACAGGCCGGCCTCGGGCACCGCGGGATCCGCGACGATGCGCAAGCCGATGTCAGCAGGCCCCGACGGCTGGCCGGCCGGTACTGTCACCGTGAAGCCGGCCGGCGACGAGAAATCGCGGCCGGTCGCGTCCGTGACCAGCTCAGCCCTCGTGAATGTCGCCAGCACTTGCGATGAGCTGTCGAAAAGATTGTTGGCGGCAAGCAGCACCTGGACCTGGAAATTGCCGGGGTCGGCACCGCCTCGGTTCTGCACGGTGAAATTGACCGGGACCGTGTCGCCGGTCGCGGCCATGTCCACGCCGGTCCGGAAGGAGCTGCCCGTCAAATCTGGCATCAGGGGCGTCGATGTCTTGAGATCGACGTCCAGCGTATATAGCCCAGTCGTGCCGCCGGGTACGCCACTGTCCGCGACCAGCGGATTGTAGTTGTTGTTCGGGGCGCTGCTGACGCCGATGTCATAGGTGCCGGCATTCGCCGCCTGGAAGGTCAGTTGCGGGTCGCCCCCCTGCTGGTTGTCGAGCGCCAGCGGAGTGCCGTTCGCACTGAAAACGCGCAGCAGGCTTTCCAGACCGCTGCCTGCCGACTGACCGTCAATGCTGGCGTCGAGTGTCTCACCGCTTTGTAGGTAGACGGAGTAGAGATCGAACTCGTTAGGAATGGACAGGAAGTGCGAAACTTCCGCATCGTTCAGGATGCCGAAATGCAGAGGGACGGCCAATTCCAGCGGCGAGGCGGCGAGAAGAGTGCGCTCGTTCGAGCCGCTCGCCCCAACCCCCTGCCCAAACGGGGCGCGGGCGACCGTTTGTCCTCCTTGACCAGCCTGGCTGCCCACTCGGCTGTCGGTGCGCAAGGGACGGTGTCGAGAAGCGAGCATTTTTGTTGCGCACGGCAGGGTGACGGCGCGAGCGAGCAATCCCTTTCCCCCCCTTGCGAAGGTGGGGACAGGGGTGGACGGATGAAAAGTGGGGGTCGCGCAATCCGTTTGTTCACCCCAGTTTCGGCGCGTTTTCCCCCCCTTGCGAAGGGGGGGTTAGGGGGGGTGGTCCCGGCGGAACACTGGCCTGATACGCGGTTCGAGTCGGGCTGCACCCACGGGGGGCACCCGCCGAAGGGCAGGGTCCGCCGCTTCGGTCGAAGGTTCCGGTTATGCCCTGTTCACCCCCCCTGACCCCCCCTTCGCAAGGGGGGAAAAGGATCGCTCGATCGCGGCAAATTCCAATCGCGCGCAACAAAAAGACTCATCTCGAAATCGTCCCTCCAGCACGGTCAACCCTGACTTTTCATCAGCCTTGACCAGCGGTGGTGTCCAACGAGGAGTCTCCATGAATTACTTTCCGTGAGACGCCTCAAGGTCCAGTCTGGCGAACAAGCGATAGCGGCGGAGCGCGGCCAGGGCCGCATCCGATCTGATGTGCGAAGACCAGAATGCGCGACGCTGGTCGGAGGGGAGTAAGCTCAGCGCCTGCTGAATCAACTCCAGTCCGCGCTCCGGGCCAGTGCCGGGACACTGTGCGTAAATCCGCGCGGCGTTGTAGAGCAATCGCGGTGACGTCGGCCCGTGGCTGAGTGCTTCCGCGGCGTCCTGCATGGCCTCGCGGTGGCGACCCAGGCTGGCACGCACGAAACCCCGGCCGTTGTAGGCGTCGCTATTCTTGGGATCGAGCTCGATGGCCAGCTCGAAGTCGCGCAGGGCTAACTGCTTCGCGCCGACGACGAGGTGCGTCCAGCCCCGAAACGCCTGCACGGACGACGTGGGATGCAACTCCAGCGCCTTCGTGAAATCCTCGATAGCGCCCGGGTACTGGCCCAGCTCGGCCCGCGCCAGGCCGCGTCCTCGATAGACCGGCTCCAGCGGTTTCCCCGTCTCCAGGTACCGATCGAATGCCTTGATGACCTCATCGAAACGGCCCAGCCGGAACAAGGTCTCGGCCCGCAGGCGCTGCGCCAGCGAGTGGTCCTTCCGCAGCGCCAATGCCGCATCGAACGACACCAACGCCTCGGCGTGTTTCGCTTGACTCAGCAACAGTCGACCACGTTCGACGTGGTCGTCGATTCGATACGGGCTATTCGTGTTCTCGCGTTCGATAGCCCGGTCGTAGTCGGCGAGTGCCAGTGCCGGTTGGTTGCGTTCCTGATAAAGCCGGGCCCGAAGGCGATAGAGGTGCGCCAGCCCTGGCTCGAGTTGGACGCTGTGATCCAACTGTTCGAGGGCCAGGTCCAGCTTGTCCAGCCGACGATAGGCTTGGGCCAGGTTGACATAGGCCTGGTACACGTTCGGCTTCCGCTCGATCGCCAAATTCAGGTCGGCGATGGCGTCTTGGAATCGCTCCTGCCGGACGCGCAGGACGCCGCGATTGACGAAGAGTACATAGCGGGCATTGTCATCGAGGGGCATACCCGACGCTTTCTGGAAATCGGAATCGGCCGCGCTCCACGCTTGCAGTTCCTGTTGAGCGAATCCCCGAAGCAGGTACAGCCAGACGAAATCGGGGCGCTGCGCAAGGCAGGCGCTGAGCAACGTCCGGGCCTCGGCGGGTCGTCCCTGGCGCAGGAGGCAGATCGCATCGAGATACTGCGCCGAAAAATGGCCTGGCTTGCTCTCGAGCACCCGATCAAATTCCTGGATTGCTTCGCCGAATTCCTCGCGACGATACAACTCATCCGCCATCAGGAAGCGATCGAGCACTTGGTCAAGGGCTGCGCCCTGGGCTTCCTTCTCGGCCTGCGACGCTCCTAGCCGATCGCCGAGCATATTCAGGTAGCGTGCCCGACGCAGGTGCAACGCCCGGGAGGGCGCGCCGATCTGGCGGGCTTGTTCCAGGATGTTCAGGGCTTTACGCAGGTATTGGTCCTTTTCGGTCGGCTTCCGGTCGGTTGCGGACTGGGCTTCGGTCTCGGCAAGAATCAACAGCAGTTGATAGCAATCCCCCAGGATCTCGGCCTTCTGCGAATCATTCAGGTAGGCATCGAGCTTTGGGCGAGCCTCATCGTCCGCCAGCGACTTCATAAACGGCCAGCGCCTGCTGGACCGCGGTACGCGCGGCTGTCCAGGTTGGCCGCGAGATCCATGCCCGTGTACAGTGTGCCGAGGAACTGGGCTTCGTCGCGGCGGTTGACGAATTTTTGGAAGCGGGCCTGCGACGCCCGCCGGTCGGCCTCGACGCGCAGTTCTTGCTTGACCCGTTTCAGCAGCGCCTGAACGGACTCCTTCAGGTCTTCAACGTCGCGCCTCGCTGCCAATGGTCATCAAGGCCTTCTCCAGCTGGAGGCTCGCAGTCGACCAATCGCCGGCGGCCACGGCGACGCGGCCACTGTCGAACAGCTCTTGGCCTTCTTGCTGGACGAGCGACAGACGCTGTTCCTCGACGTACGTCATGCTCTCGCTGCCGGGCCCGACGTTCTTCCGCCAAGGCCACATCCAGCTTGCCGCGCAACGAGACATTGTGCCAGACGATGAATAGCACCATGCCCAGGACGGCCAGCGTACTGACTGCCAGCAGCGCAACGATGGCCGGCCGGCGTTTGCCCCATTTCCAGGCACGCTCCCAGGCCGGTGTCGGCCGGGCGAGAATTGGGTCACCGTCCACGAAGCGGCGCAGGTCGTCCGCCAGATCGGCGGCGCTGGCAAACCGCCGCGTGGGGTCCTTTTCCAGACATTTCAGGCAAATCGTCTCCAGGTCATGCGGAACTGCGCGGCTCCAACTGGCGCGGCGGTACCGGCTCCTGCTCGATGACCTGACGGATCGTATCGATCGGATTGCCCGCTTTGAACGGCGGACGACCGACCAGCATCTCATAGAGGATCGCACCGAGGGAATAGATGTCGGCGGCCGGGCCGATCTCGCGATTTTTCCCGCTTGCCTGTTCCGGCGCCATGTAACTGGGCGTGCCGAGGATGGTGCCGCTCTGCGTTTGGCTGGAATCGTCGTTCACTCGCTTGGCCAGTCCAAAATCAGCGATCTTGGGCACGGTGCTCCTGGACCAGTGATCCGCGTGGCAGCGAAGACAAATCGATTTCGCGGTCCCGGACCATGGACGACTGGCTGCCCAGCTTGGCCAGGAGAATATTCGCCGGTTTGAGGTCGCGATGGACGATGCCGCGCTGGTGGGCCACTTCCATGGTGCGCGCCAGCGTCTCAACGAACTGGGCGGCCCCACGAGGACGTCGTCGGACTCTCGGCTATCCGCTTCTCGAGGCTGCCGCCCTCGACGAACTCCAGCGAAAAATAGGGCCGACCTTCGTGCTCGCCGGTCTCGTAAATCTGCACGATGTTGGAGTGAAGCAGCCTGGCAACAGCTTCCGCCTCGGCGCGAAACCGCGCCAGGCCGACCTGGCCAACATGCGCTCCAGCCAAGACCATCTTCAGAGCGACGAGGCGCTGCAAGCGACGATGTCTCGCCTTGTAGACGACGCCCATGCCGCCCCGGCCGAGCTCTTCCAGAATGTCATAACCCGGCACGGTCACACCCTCCAGCGTGGCCGTTCGGGAGATTGGGCGGTCCGAGTCGGCGGCGTGGCGCGGCGATAGTCCCCGTGTCGGACGCACCGTTCAGACCGAAGTCGTCCGCTGACTGAAAGTCGCTCTTGTCGGTCGAATCAGTCTTCACCTCGCCGTTCGCGCGTCGAAACGGATTCGAGAGTTGGACCGTGTCGCCGAACTCGTCCGCCCCGACCGGTGACTCGACTAACGGCATGGCGACTACGGACGGCAACGCCTGTCGCGCAGGGTCGTCGGCCTGCGAGGCCACTGTATTCTGGTCCTGGACCTCGGGATCAGGCACCTGCCTTGCGGGCACCGCGGTCCCAGGCCAGAGTATGCTGATCCTCGTCGCAGGGCTCAATCGCTTGCCTCGCGGGAGCCACGCCGCTCAAAGGCGAGTGTCTGCAGGTCCGTGTCCCCGGGCTCAAGTTCGGCCACGATCGCACGGCAGACTTCACATTGCTCGAGATGCGCGCGTACAGAGTCCGTATCGGGCGTATTTGCTCGCTCGTGGAAGAAACGTTGTAGATGAACTTGGTCAGGACAAGGCGTACTTGGGCCCATGGTGTTCAGCTCCGACCGAATGTCAGGCCCGTGAACACTTCACAGACGCCCGCGGTTCCGCGACGGGATGGATTGCCGATCTTTCCCCAGTTATGATAACCGGAACAGTAATGGTTCAAAAGCGGCGACTTCGTAAATGTGTTCGCAACCGAGTGTCTGGTCGTCTCTGGATTTGTGCCAACAGGCTCACTTTCAAACGGTTACCGCACGAACGGCGTTGCTCGCGAGGCCATCGTCGAAAGGCCCTGTCACCCGGGCTGGACGCTCGCATGCGACAAACGCGGCCCCTCAGCGTCCCGGCAAGTATTACACATGCGCCGTCTGCTGGCGCGGTGCGCATTGGCGCGGTCGTGATAAAGTTGGGGTTGGCCCTGATGAACGTTCGAATGGCTTGGCAGGGAAAGCCAGGTCCATCATGAACACCTGAAACTCGACGTCGCAACGAATCGAATCGAGATGTTTGTCATCCTTCAAGCCTTTGAAACTGACGGTCCCGGGCGGAAAGCCGCTGCGCAATGCGCGGACTGCCTGTTTGACGAATACTCCGCGCTGGACTTGCCGGGCTGCCGTGGGCTTTTGGCCGTCTCTGTCCAGCACGTCGATCATCCGACAAACGATCCGAGCCTCGACGTAAGACTCGTTGGGGGTAATGAAGGGCCGCTTCTTCAGCGACGCGATCGCGCGAGACAGAGAATCCGCAGCGTCGGTCGGACGGTTCAAAAGTAGATGAGTCTCGGCCAGTTTTTCGTACTGGCTTAGCAGGTGGTTTGCGGACTCTCCTCTGGATCGTGAGTCGGAGATCGCCTGTTGGTATGCGCGTGTCTGATGCAAGATCGCCTGCTGATACGCCGTGACCGCGTCCGGATCTCGATGCGTGGCACGGAACATGCCAGCGATATCTTCCCATATCGCAGCCAGCAACTGTCGTGAATTCGGTTCGTTTGGGTTTTCTTGATCCATTTTCTCGAAGAAGTCGCGAGCCTGCTCGAGGGTGCTCAGGGCCTGGATGTAACGGCCAAAAAATCGGTAACGACAGCCTATGTGGTAATTTGTCAATTCGAGATCAACGCGATAATTCACGACGTCGGGGTGGTCGCGAACGAGGGCGATGAGAATCTTCCGGGCCGCTTCGAGGTTGGCCAGCGATTCCTCCTGTCGACCTTGAAAGTTCAGGTACGCACCAAGCTCTATGCAGCCGATACAGGCAATGGCACGACCGGGACGATCTGGAAAATCACCGCTTCGGTCCCTGAGCCCGGTGGTCTCACACTCCTTGTCCTGGGCATGGCAGGTCTGATTGGCTATGGCCGATGGCGCCGGCGGCATGACGAGCCAGCAAGAGAGGACGGTGCCTTCGATGATCAAGCCAGACGCCTTTGACGGGCACGTCCGGATCGGTGGGGGGCCTGGGTGGGCGACCACCCAGGTCTACCCGGCCCAGGGATTGCTCGATGGGATGACGGTGCGAGCGATACCTTTCCCCCTTGTGAACGAGGCGTCAGTGCCTTCCCGTAGCAAATGGACAAGGAACGAAGCTAAGGCCGGCCCGTCCCGGAACGCACGCGGCCAGTATCGCCAGCGGATTCCGGCGGACGAACGGCTCGCCGAGCAGCCGAAGATGCCGATCCACGACGCTTGAAGAGTGCACACTTTGTCGGGTCGAGAAACAGCCGTTCGGCTGCATCTGATGACAGGCCTGAAACTTACGTGTGACACAGGAATAATCGGAACCGCGGGCGATCTGCCGTAACGTACTGCTTCCCTTGTGGTTATGTGTGACACAGGCACAATCGTTAAATTTGGTAATCTGAAGAGGTTTCTAACATATCTCCCTGTAAGCCAAGAAGTTACGTGTGACACAGGAATAATCGGCAAAACCCGACCCGAGAGCGTGCTTTTTCGTATCTCGTTATCAACAAATGATTTAAACGTGACGCAGGAATAATCGTTACATTCATCCGATCCATAATACGCTACGGGAGTTGGAGTTAGGTGTGGCGCCGTTATAACCGGACACCCCGGGAGTCGCCAACGGGCTGCGACTCGCTTGGCGTGGCCGCTCGAAAGTCGGGAATGTGCCGTGAGCCTCGAACAAAGCGCAAGATTCTGCTGAACGCTTGGTCGAGGGAGAGTGGGATGTGGCCCTGCGGTGAGCGGCTTCATTAGAAAGCAAGGAGTTGTGTACAGTGTCCACGGAACTAGCAGTTCGCTCTCTGGTGTCG
>CAVRFS010000015.1:0-141805 GCA_963720335.1 uncultured Planctomycetota bacterium
GACCCACGGGCGGCGGGGAGAAGGGCCGGCCACGGGGCGACGATTATCGGCGAGGGAACAGCGCCAGCACCCCCGCCCAAAGTGTTAATGTACGCCGTTAACCGAGCCTCATCTATCACCCATTGACCATTGGGAGAGCTAAATCTAACAATCGGTTGGGCGGTTCACGGTACTGTAGGAATGAAGTTGTAATTATAGCGATTAGACATTTCTGTATAATATATTATTTCGGCTTGATAGGCCGCGAACTCACCTCGGCCTGGGAGGGCTACATGTCTGCATCTCATGAACAAACGTGGCTGCTGCATCGATCATAGACTGAGATATGTTGATGTATACAGGTACAGAGTTGGTACGCCCGGCCCTGGGTGGACCGTTAGTCCCCAATTTGGAAGCGGCGCAGTGTAAGACGGCACTGTGGATGTATTTGTGTTGGACAAATAGATCTGGATCGAATGCCGACCAGCCGCGGTCATCAGGAGCAAATTGGTCACTTAGGGATCGTCCAAATCGGGCTCAGTGGATCGCCCGTAAGCGGCGGCGAGAGTAGTGGAGGCGCCTCGCCGATGGGTCAGTTTGATCGGGGGGACTGTTGCCAACGTACCGGTACGGGTCGGCATCTCCCGCCGCAAACCCAATGGGATCCACGGAAAAGATCTGCCCGTTCCCGAACCATACCAGCGCGCCCGGTCGTAATACTGACCAGCCGTCGCGTCATACTCCATCCCCGCGAACTTGAACCGATCGCCATTCGTCGCATTGGTCTCGGTGACGATGTTGCCGAAACTGTCATAGACGATGTGGTCGAGCTCGGTTCCCGATGTACTCACGATGTCCCGCACCGAGCCCAACTGGTCGGTCAGGTACCATGCGATCGTTCCGCTCGGAGCTCGTCCGAGCCAGGATGACGCTCGTCAGCGTCCCGTTGAAGACCCCGGGAGCGGATAAGTACCGCATGGTCAAGCTGCCCGAGCCATTGAAGTCGGCGTAGGGATGGGCATCGCGCTCGTTGCCGTCGTAAACCGTCCAGGTCTGCGTGCCGTTGTCCTTGATGCCGATCCGTTGGTTCAGGGCGTTGTACGTGTACGTCGCGATGATCGTACCACCCTGCGTCACTTCAGTCAAGCGATTTCGATAGTCATACGTATAAGTCGTTATCGATGTTCCATTGTTGTCGGAGATCAGGTTCCCCGCGTTGTCGTAGGTGTACGTGTTCCCGGCGAGTTGGTCATCTCGTTGCCCGTGGTCGTCGTATAGCCGGTCCCGGTCCGGTTGCCGTTGAGGTCGTAGGTGTACGACGCGACCTGCGTGCCGTTCTCAGTTACGGTCGGTCAATTCGTTGGCGTTGTCGTATGTGTAGGTGTACGTCCCCTCGGTGTCCGTCTCGCTGGTGACGCGGTTGGCATTGTCGTAACTATAGGCGTAGGTGGCGAGCGAGCTGTAGGTCGGCGTCCCGAAGGTCGTGTATGCCTCGTCGGTCATTGTCGTTAAGCGGTTGGCGTTGTCGTACACCAGACTCGTGGCCACGGTCGTGCCGGATACTCCGCTGGCGACGTTGGTCCGCAGGATCGACGTCAGGCGATTGGCGTTATCATAGTTGTAGACCACCTGGGGGCCGGCCGTGCCGCCATAGGATGCCGCGATTGTTGTCAATCTCTCGGCGGCATCGTAGCTATAAGTCGTGATGCCCTGGCTGGATAGACTATCGGTCACGCTGGTCTCGCTACCCGCCTGGTCGTAGGCGTACGTCAGCGTCACGGTCGGCTGGCCGGTCCCGGGGCCGGAGGTCGCATCGGTTTGCAGTTCACCGTCGCCGTTATACGTGAACGTCAAGGTCGCGTACGAATCGGCCGCGCCGGTCATCTCGTTGTCGGCATCGTAGGTGTAGGTGATCCGCTCCGAAGGGGAGGCGCCGACCCAGGTTTCGCCGGTCTGGTCGCCATCGGCATTGTACGAGTAGGTCGTCCTCCGCCCGTCCTCGTCGGTGGTGTCGGTCAATTCGCCATCGTTGTCGTAGACGTAGGTCACCGTGCTGCCGTTGGGCTGCGTAAGCGTGGTCAGACGATCATCAGCATCATATGCCCAGGTCGTGCGATTGCCCACCGGGTCGATCAGACTGGTTTCGCGGCCAGCAGCGTCGTATACGATCGTCGTGGTCCCGCCAACCGCGCTGATGATCGTCGTCGCGCGATCGTCCGCGTCGTATAGCGTCGTGGTCGTGTGGCCGAGACCGTCGGTAACCGTTTGCTGATTTCCCGATCCGTCGTAGCCGTACACGGTGGTGTGGCCGAGCGCGTCGGTGATCGTCGTCAAGCGATTCATCGAATCGTATGAATACGATGTTGTGTGATTGAGTGCGTCGGTTACCGCGATCTGATTGCCAACGCCGTCATAGGTGTAGACTCGTGAGTGTCGGCCAAGTTGGTCGGTGAAAGTAGTCTACGCGGTCGTCGTTGTCATAGCTATAGCCGGTTTCGGTGAGTTTTCCGTTGACATACTGATAGGAGTTTTCATTCTTCCCCGTCGGCGTGTAGACGTAGGTGGCGATGAAGCCCATGGGGTCGGTCACCGTCGAGACCCAGCCGCGGACCGAGTAGGTGTAGGTCGTGATTCTGGACATGGGATCAGTGACCGTCAGCGTTTGTCCCTCGGCGTCGTACGCCGTGGTTGTGCGGTTGCCCATCGGGTCGATGACCACGGTCGGACGGTTGAGAGCATCATATACGGTGGTCGTGATCCGGCCCATCGGGTCGGTGACCGAGGTCTGATTGCCATCGTGATCATAGCCATAAACCGTTTGGTAGCCGAGGGGATCCGTCACGGTCGTGAGCCGGTTCATCGTATCATATGCATATGTTGTGGTTCTGCGCGGCCGAGCCGGCCGGGGTTGGCGCCTGGACCTTCGTCTCGTTTCCATCCGCGTCGTACGTGATGGTCGTTTGGTTGCCCAGGGCATCCGTGGTCCCGGTTTCGCGGTTCATTGCGTCGAAGCTGTAAGTCGTCGCGTTGGACCGACCGTCCGTGAACTTGGTCACATTGCCCTGCCCGTTGTACGCATAGAGGTTGGTTGTCCCGTCGGGGAACTGGACCGTCGTGAGGCGATCCTGCGTATCGTACAGGTAAGTGGTCGTGTGGTTGTTTGCGTTCGTGGAGGTTTGCAGCATCCCATCCGTTGTGTAGGTCATCGTGGTCCGGTTATTGAGCGGATCCTGGATGAGCGTGTTGTTGCCGGTGCCGTTGTACGTGTACGTGGTCGTGTGATCCATTGGCGTCGGTATGGGTCAGCATCTCGGAATCGCTGTTGTAAGTGTACTGATCGGAATTGCCGTCGGGGTAGACCTCCTTGGTGATGTTTCCCAGCGAGTCATAGGCATACGTGGTGATCCGGTTGAGCCGGTCGATGCTGATGGTCGGCAGGCCGTTGGAGTTGACGTCGTAGGTCGTGACGTCGCCCAGGGCGTCGGTCGTCTGGCCGGTCGTGCCCAGGCCGTACCAGTCGGGACGGAGCTGCGTCAGATTGGTATTGGGATCGGTGTAATTGGATGCCGACTCGGCGAGCAAGGTCGCGGCGGCCGGGCTGGCCGCTGTCCCGCTGTTGGTCCAGCCTTGCTCCTGGTACGACGAGAATTCCTCGGTCGTGCTGTCCGGCCGGGTGATGGTGCCGACGCGCTCGGCGCTGTCGTAGGTGACGGTCACCGCGTTCCCGTTCGGATTGGTGAGCTGCGTCATCCGATTGCTGGAATCGTAGGCGTAGGTGACGCGCGAGCCGTCCGCCTGTTTCACGCCGGTCAGGTCGCCGCTGGTGTACGTCAAGGTCGTCACCCGCAGCGCGGGATCCTCGATCGTCTGGAGCACGCCGCCGCTGGAGGCGTAGGTGAAGGTGGTCAATCCCGCGTAGGGATCCTTCACCGAGGTGAGCTGATTATACGAGTTATACGAATAAGTCGTATGCAGGCCATTTAGATCGATCGTGGCTGTCTCGTAACCGCTGGAATTGAAGGTGATCTGGGTGCCGTCGGTCAGGGTGCGCGTATAGCCGGTGGACGTCTTGGTCAGCGTCGAGAAATCGCCCGCGGGGCTGGTATAGTTCGCCGCCCACGCCGGGACTGCCCGAGAACCACAGGCTCGTGCTGCCGCCGCCCTGGCTGAGGATCACGCCGCCGGTGGCCGAGGTGATCTGCTCCAGGCCCTGGAGCGTCCAGCCGTCGCCGAAGGGGCTGCTCGACAGGTTGAGCACCGTCGCCGTCCCGGAATAGGTCGCCGTCGTATAACTCGAGTACTCGTCGACGACTTGCGCGCTGTACGCGTAGCGGCCGGTGCTCAGGCTCGTCGCATTGGCCTGAAGTGCGATTTGCTGGGTGTCTCCGGGCGTGAACTGGCTCGTGTTGTAATACCAGGTCGTGCCCGCCACCGAGTTGAACGTCAGGGTCGCGTTGACCGCAGTCGGAACCGCCACGCTCCCGCTCAGGATGTTGGGAACGACGATGATTGGCCGGGGATCCGCCGTGAGCGAGTCATATGTCAATGCGAGTCCCGGGATATTGGGATTATAGGTCGGCAGCGAAAGCGTGGTGTCCAGCGCACCCGAGTTGGCATCCACGCTGACGCCGTCGCTGCCCCACGACGACGCATTCGGGGCTGACGGTATCGGGCGAGAGCGAGGTCGGCCACACGGCATCACCGGTATTCCCGTCCGTGCTGCCCGCCGGAACCTCGAAGTAATACGTCTGGCTCTCCTGGTGGCTATTGACGTCCGTCGCGGTCAAGGTCACCGAGTCGGTCGCGGCGGTGGTGACGAGCGTGTCCCAGGTGAAGGTCAGGTCGTAGTCGTTGGTGCCGCTGGTCACGATATTGGTCGCGTTGGTCAGGCCGCTGGTGTTCCACGAGAACGAGACGCCGGTGGTATTCTTGACCTGGGCGCGGAGATCGACGTTGCCGTCGAGCGTGGCGAGCTGTTCGCCGCCGGGGAAGAGCACGTTACCCTGGATGTAGTCGAGCGTGTACAGAGGGTAGTATTGGAAAGAGACGAGCGGTGAATTTACGCCCCCGCTGGTGGGACGCGTAAGGGAGCGACGAGGGATTCTCCGTGATGGTGGGCCCGGTCGGGCTACCGCTGGCGTCGGGCATGACCGATAAGCCGGTTCCTGCCTGGAGGTGTTGCGCCGCGGCATTTCGCCTGGTGATCGGGCCCGCGGCGCCGGCGGAGGGGCCCGGCTGAGGCGCCGGAGGAATGTACATGCCCGGGATGTTCGGGGGCGGGGCGGGAGCTTTGAGAGCCTGCGTTCGTGGCGATCGGCCCTGAACCGCGGCGACCGTCGACGACAACGCCCCATTGCCCGAGCCGCCGCGCGGCGCCATCGCGCCCCCGCCGCCGGTCCGGCTCGCCGGCTTCCAGGCGGCCGTTTCATCGATGCCGTTCGATGACGACGAATCGGAGCTGGGCGCCAGCGCCGCGGTCAATTTGTCGTTGGCCGCGACCTTGACCCTTGGCGGGGCGGCCGTTTCCGGAGCGGCCTTCGCACCGCCGCCGCCTCGGTTCGACGCGGGCACGACTCGAATCGGCAGCAAGTCGCTCGAGTGTCCGCGAGCCTGTGGACCGGACGCCTGGGGCTGGGTCCCGGCTCGCCGTGCCTCCGCGCCGGGAAGCACCGGCCCGCCCTGGGCGTTGCCGCCGCCCTGCATCAGCCCGATCTGGGCCAAGCCCTGGAAAGCGCCGGCAGCCAGGCTGAAGGCGGAGAACGGCGTGACCGTGCTCCGCTTTTCCAGTCGATCCAGTCGATCAACCTTCAGGGCCAGCCTTCGGCGACGTCGTTCCGTGAAGCTCAGGTGGATGCGCGGCATGATGCGATCCTTCAAGTCTTGGTAGCGAATCCGTGGTGCGGACATCAAAGCGAGGCGATCGAACTGTCTGACGACGAACCGGCAGTCGAATCGGCCGGGTCGTCATGCTTCCCTCTCGGCTGCAACGCACTTGGTCTGACAAATGTCGTTGGCGACTCCAAAAAAAATGTCTCCATAATCTCCCGGACGATCTCTTCGGCCCGCTCCGCTCCGATCAGCCGAGCCACTTCCGCCTGGAAGCCGGTCGGGGTCAAGGCGCGGGTCCTGCCCGCGCGCGGTGCCGGCCGCGTGTTCCAGATCCCGGTGGCGCCTGCCGTCCCGGCGGGTACCTCGCGCCGATCAGTGAAGGTGATGCACCGACCCTTGCGGTGATTGACGCGAAAGCGAATCCGCTCGCATCCCGGCCGGAAGACGTCGACGGAGCAATCCCAGACTCTGATGAAGCTAACCGCCGTCTCGTTTTCCGGCGTTTCCTCCACCTCGCCCTCGGACGTTCGCCCCGCGATGGGGATGTAGCGGGGCTCCCGCTTCACATCAGCCGTCCAGACCGGGATGCTGTTGCTTGTCACGGCCGCCATGGGAATCCTCGTTATGCCATTATATATAAGCATTTTTGGGCAGAGAATCTTGTCCCACGGCGACCCGACCAGGACGACGCGGCGGTGATTGTTTGGCAATCGACGGGAACCGACTCGAGCGAGCGGCGCGGTTCAGCCCTTCAACAGCAGATCCGAGTACAGCAAATTGACCGGAAGTCACGGAGATGATTGAGCCCGGGAGACAGCATCGGTCTTCGTGATCGCGGTGCCAACTCAACCGCTTGTATCTATCATTTCCAACGTGTCTCTCGATCCGAACGTCGGGTATGAGAACAGATCCTTACGCCGAATGCAAGAGGGTCGTCCACAAATTTTTTGTACAATAAATCTGCCTGACAAGAGAATCTTTATTCGCAAGTTGATCAAGCACTTACATCCAATCGCCATTGTGCCATCGGCGGCCCACGTTACCGAAAGTTCGAACGGACGCAGCATTCTAACGGAGGCTGGCTCGAAACCATGGGCCCGGCGGCAAGGACACGGAGTTGCGATTCAAAGCCCACCCAGCGGATGCCCTCCGATTGTCGTCGTGGGCATTCCGCGCCTTGCCGCCGCCGCGACGTCCCGAACGTCGGTATCGGGTCTATCCCATTCGCTTTGATACAATGTGGGTTGAGGGGATAACCGGCTTGAATCTTGGATGTCGATTGTTGCGAAAGACCCAATTCGTGGACAAAGGCCACCCACAATCACGACGGTCATTTCGCGTGATCCGACCTTTATTGGCGAAAACGCGAACCATCTTTCATTCAGTCGGCGACGAACCGTTCAGCGCCGACTTGCACGGAGCCTTTTCTCGGGCACGTTGCCACCACTCGTCCACTCACTCGAACTCAGCTAGAGCGGTTTACTTACGAGTTGCACACGCCACGATGGCGACGGTGATCATACTAGCCCGAAGCGTCAGCGAGGCGAACGCCAATCCTCGCTTACGCTTCGGGCTAGTGTGATGGGCTTGTCGACTCCAAAGAGGTGTTACCCGAGCACCTGAGTTGTTGAACCATGCCTTGGATCTCGCGGCGGAAGATCGGTCCGGGTGGTATGGCGCACCTCTTTATCGTCGGCTACGAGCGTGCGCGGTCAAGCGGCACCATCCAGTGACCGACGAACCAACCGGCCAAGGCGACCGCGACGCCGGCCGGCACATCGATGAAGTAGTGCTGGCCTGACGTCACTGTCGTCACGCTGACGGCCACGGCGAATGCCCACCAGAACCACCGCGACGTGCGCCCGACCCCGGCGCGGTCGATCAAGTAGGCCCCGAGCACCGCGAAGATCACATGCAAGCTGGGGAAGCAGTTTGCCGGCTTGTCCACCGAGAAGACCCAGAGCATCAGCCGCTCACCGAGCGTGCCACCGGTAAACCCGGGGCGGACCATCGACACAGGCCACGCCCCGTAGATCGCGAACGCAACCAACGAGCTTGCCGTGAAGCAGGCCATCACGAACAGGATCCCCCGCCAAGTTGGGTAATACAAGAAAGGGGCGAGAGGAAAGACCACTCCGCCTAGAATGTAGATCACGGCCGTCCACGGCTGGATGATCCAAGGGAAGACCGTCGCCGGGCTGGTCAGATGGATCGTCCGGATCGGGTCTGCCGAGAATGTATTGACCGCGTCATAGACCCAAAACCATAGGCCGAAGAACCAGGCGACGACCACCGCATTCACGAGCACTCGCGGCCACGGAGGTCGCGAGGGCAGGTCGGTTCCCAGCGTGTCGTCTTCGGACTCTCGGGGCTTGATTACGGTAGACATTTTCAGTTTTTAAAACGGAATGAATTCCGTTCTACGTGAACAGGACGCAAGCATCGGCAGAAATGCACCCACAACTCTCTTTATACCGGTTGATCACGTTCTCCAGTTAGGTCGTTTGTCGTCAGTTTTGAACTGGTCTTGCCTGCCGTCGGATCGTTATGAGACGATTCGCCGGTCGCGAATCCAGCGAAGCCTACGCTCGACACCAGCGCGAACAGCAAGGAGGTTCTCGCCATGTCTGTTGCGATTACACAAGACCAACCCATTGTGCAAACGGTTTCCTCAGACCGACGCTCACGGTGGCGAAAGCTCCCCAGCGCATGAGTGTTCGAGCGCTCATGATCCTCGTTCTCTTGCTCGGCGGAGGGCTCGGCTGGGTCGTCCGCCTTGCCCACGTCCAGCGCGATGCCGTCGCGGCCATCCGGTCCAGCGGGGGCCAGGTTCAATACAACTGGGAGCTCAAGACGCTTGCCCAATGGCACAGCGACATTCGACCCCACGGGCCGGCCGAAGGCGCCACAGTGGCTGCTCGACTATCTGGGACATGACTACTTCGGTCATGTCGAACAGGTCGAACTGGGCCCGAGAGGCGTCGACGCGGTCTTCAAACAACTCGGGCAGCTCGACCAAGTGCGACGGCTCAGCTTCTTCAACGGGATCGACCTCGGTCCCTTGGCGATCGCCAGCCTCGAGTCCTTGCCAAATTCCAGCATGTCTCGCTTCCAAAGCTTGTTGGGATTGTTCACGGCAGACATTACTCCGCCGGAATTCAAGGGTGCGAACTTCCAGTACGTGCAAAACCTGACTCGGCTCAAGGATATCGACTTCCCTGCCAACATTTCGGTGACCGATGCCGACCTGGCGTATTTGGGTAGGTTGACCGCCTTGACAAGGCTGCCGCTGCACGATCCTCGCATCACGGACGCGGGTCTCGCGTCCCTCAAGGATATGACCAAGCTGAAAATACTGAGACTGGCGTTTTCCCAGGTCAGCGGGGCTGGACTGAAGAGCCTTCCGCGATGACAGGGCTGAGAACCCTCGACCTGCGCGGATCGCGCGTCGATGACCTGTCAGCGATCGGCCATTTGCCTCTCCTCAATGACCTGGACCTTTCGCAAGCGCCGATCGACGACAAGGGGCTCGCCACAATCGCCGGCCTGATCGGATTGGATGACGCGAAACTAGTCGGGACCAAGATTACCGGCATCAGCTATGCCTACCTCAAGCATCTCACGAAACTCAATGGCCTCTCGCTTGAGAACACGGCTGTGGGCGACGATGGCTCAGTTGCCCTGACTGAGCTCACGGCGTTGGTCCGCCTGAATCTCGATAACACCCAAATCACCGACGTCACCCTGGCCCATCTCCGCGGGATGCCCAAACTGAAAACCTTGGGTCTCAGCGGGACCAATATCACCGATCGCGGCCTGGCCACGCTGACCGAATGCCCGGCGTTGAAGACGCTGGATGTCCGCGGCACGAAAATCAGCCGCGAGGGCTTGAGAGCGTTCCAAAAGGCTCGCTCGTGGGTGAACGTGGTGCATTGACTCGCGCTGTCAAATACCTGACTCAGGCGAGGTGAGAGTGGTCACGATCATCGATGGATTGTGGTTCAAGATCAGCGATGGGGGATGTCCCGTCCCGTAGGCGGGCATCGGAAGTACCGGTGGCCTCTTTCTCTGGGCCGTTGGCGTCGTCGCTGGCGGTTCGGTCGGTGCGACATCCCCCTCGGCGAAGTTGCTCAGGGATTGAGATTCTCCCATCGGTTAACTTAGCCACGCACACGACCAAGACGGTGAAGCGAGACCACATTCGGATTCTCATGGCGAGTGCTTCGGTTGGTATCCGCGGGCGGGCTGAGTTCATTTGGGCACCGCGCAGCATATCGCGCCGATCGCGCGCTGGCCACCTGAGCAGTTTGGCTCGTCGTCTGGCTGGGCAATCACTTCAAGTATCCAAATCGGGAGACGAAGCCCCCAGGTCATCGATAACAAGACGATGGCACTAAAACGCAACGTTCATGTCAGGAATCCGGTGATGGAACGGGCATCGTGTTGAAAAAAATCAACACTAACTCGTCAGTATCGCGCTACGCAAAGATTCTTGTTGCTTTTGATCGGAGTGTCGTGTCCACTATTCATCGCAAAGGTCTACGTGGCCCGAGGTCGATGGTCGTGCCATGGCAGTGCTTGGTGCCGAAGCCGGCATGGTAGCCGATCTATTTCGCGGAGCGAATCACTTCGACGTCAGCATGGCTGTAGGTTTCAGCCTAATGGCGCTTCGATTGGCGATTCAGGCCTCGCATTGATGTGGCCGGCTGGCGTCGAATCGTTCACGTGAACGAGAAAGCCATCTTGTCACGCTTGTCAATTAAAGGATTCACCTATGATAGCTATCGTCACGGTTTGAACGGGTTCCAGCGAAGCTTCGGTTATTTTCCCTGGGGCGTAGTGGCCGCAGTGGTCGCGGTCGTTCTGTTTTGCGGCCACACGCAGGCCAACGCTGCTGGCCTGACAATCAACCCTACCTTCGACAGTTCGATCACCAGCCTTCCAGGCGCGGCTGGAATCGAGAGCGCGATCAACTCGGCGATCACGGCGGTCGAATCGAGCATCACCTCTCCGAATAACATTACGGTCTCGATCGATTTCCAAAATATGAGCAGCGGGCTGGGCCAAAGCTTGACCACGGAGTATGACGTACACCTACTATGGTTACTACAACCGTTTAAAGCCGTTGCGACGTCCCCGGACCAGCTCACCGCCCTCGCTTCCTTGGGGCCGGCTCCGACTTCCCAGCCTCGGGCAACCCGGTCAATGGCAACACGCTGATGTAAATCACGTCGGCCGAGGGCAGGAATCTCGGATTCAACACTCCTGGCGGCGTCGGACCCAGTGGCACTTCGATAGCAGATCTGGCTCAATACGTCGATCACGTTCCCGCCGGGACAACCCAACAACGGCAGCAATTATGGTCTTCAGGCCGTAGCAAACCACGAGATCGACGAGGCCCTCGGCATCGGCGGCACCGGCTCGACACTCGGCGGCAGCCCCACAGGCCCCGTCGGAGATTTGGACATCTTCCGCTATTCCGCGCCGGGCGTCCGCAGCTATTCGACCGTTCAGACGACGAGTCCCTATTCCTACTTCTCCATCGATGGGGGCAAGACGGTCCTGTCGTACTTCAATCAAACCGCAGGGGCCGACTACGCAGATTGGCTCAGCAATCCCATCCCCTCGGGCTTTTCGCCGCAGGTTCAGGACAGCGTTCGGGCAGCCCGGTACGAATCCCGCCTTGGGGGTAAATGAACTCACGGCCTTTAACGCGATCGGTTATCAGGTCGCTCGTGCCGGAGCCATCGACCGTGACAATGCTGAGCACCGCAGTCCTGGTCGTTTCCGGCTACGGCTGGTCACGCCGGAAACCACGCGCCGGCAAGGCCCGTACATAAATCGACAATTCGGATCGTCGCGCGACGCGATTCAATGAGGCCGAAAGCGGTCGGAAACGGATCTGAGGATCCGACCGCCGACTGTCTTCGGCCTTCGCCATTTCCGCCTCGAAGGCCAAAGGGCAATGTTCCCCAGCCGCCACCCGCGAGAAGATCCTGTTTGGCTCGGGCGCCGCACTCGATACGAGTTTGTGGCTTGGTTGTTCGAGTTCATGTCCCAGCCGCTTCAACGAGCAGGTCGCCGGACATGGCAATCGGCAACGAACCTGCTCAGGATCCGTTGCGGGCCGGGCCCGTGCCAGGCCGTCGTCGAACTGGCCGCGACGATCGGCGAGGGGAGGGCTTGGCTACGGCTCGCGGTCTCAACTCGGCTTGAATCCAGTCCTGGAGCCGCCGTCTCCAGTCCAGCATCGAGCCGGACTTCCCACCGGCGAGCCATCGGGTAATCTCATCGGGCCGCACATACAGGAACCCACTTTCCGTCACAGCCAGATAGACGTCGCTCGGGCCGAGACGCTCGATTGAAATAGCGTCGTCTTTGAACCGCCAGATCTCGGAGACTCTGAGCGCGGCATAGATCTTCGGCCGGTCGATCTTCGATGGCGAAATATCGATTTCGGCGACTAGGTCGGGATTGGGATAGTCGGCGACATCATTGGATTCATAGTTCGGCCGCAGCGTCGCTGGCTTCTAGCTTGGCTCGATGGAAGTAATAGCAGAGGTCGGACTCAACTCCGCACTGCTCCGCGACTCGCTTCCATGTCGTTGAGCCGGCCGGGCGGAAATCTACCTCAAGACCGACAGAAACCTCATAAATGAACAAACCAAGCACTTCCTTGAATCGCTCGTGCTTCGGGCCCAAGGTCATGATTTCCATATCCTTCCCGTCATAGGCGACGCGGATCGGACACCCTTCGACCATCGCGTCCGTCAATCGGCTGTAGAAGTTCCACGAGACGTCGCGCATAACGCCCCGTTCTTCTCCTGGTGCAGAAGACAACGTTGAAGCCGCGGCGACCGGCCGCGGCTTCATCGCGTTCGTGGACATGGTCGGTGCTCCGTGAATCAGTCCGTCCGATTGGGCGGAGGTTCATTGAATGACCGGCTCTCAGCATACACCATAAGTGGCTGCTCTACGAGGCGAACTGCGGTCAGCCTTCATGGCGCGACGGGGTCACCTGGAACCACGGAACGACGTATAAATGCCTTTCAAACCCGACGCCGTCGGTCCGCGGAGTCGAGAGCTCGATCGCGCGGCTGGGAAGTTGCGGCGTGCCATCGAACTGGCGGCGATAGATCAGTAGGCAGAGCCAGGACGCCGCCACCGCCAGTGCCAGGCTCGCTTGTGCGGGCGCGAGCCATGGGCCGCCGGGCAACCAGGCGGCCAGCATCGCAGCCGACACCGGCAGGCGCAAGAGCTCGGAAGGAAGCGCCCAGCGTCGATGGTCGAGGATGCCGCCGATATTCAGGAGAGCCCACAACACCAGCGCGGCCGGTAAGACCAACTCGCCGCGGGAGAGCGACTTGGCCACCGCCAGAAGGCCGATGGCCAGCAGTAACGTCGTCACGAAATGAGCGAATACGTAGGCATTCAATCCGCGCGGCAACGTCCGTGTCGTAACGGATCACGGACTCGCGCGTCACCTCGGGAGCGAGGGGGTTGGTGGGCAATCCCGCGGGCCGCCAGCCCTGCGGCATGAACCAGATCCGGAGCTTATCAACCCATCGCGGAGCCAGCCAGGCGTCACGGCACAGGTCGCGCCACACGTGCAGGTTGGCCCACAGCGGGTTCCAACTGTTCAAGGGTTTGGTCAGGCCGTAGACCGGCTCCTCCTCCTCGGGCTGAAAGGTGCCGAACATGCGGTCCCAGATGATCAGCGTGCCGGCGTAGTTCTTGTCCAGGTACTTGGGATTGCGCACGTGGTGCACGCGATGGTGCGACGGCGTGTTGAACACCCATTCCAACGGGCCGAGCTTGCCGATCGCCCGGGTGTGGATCCAGAACTGGTAGAGCGTGTCGAAGCTCGCCATCGCGGCGAACCAGGACGGTGGATAACCCACCAGCGCCAGTGGCAGGTAGAAGACCCAGGAGAAGACCCCCTGGAAGGTTCCCTGCCGCAGCGCGACCGCGAGGTTATAATCCTCACTCGAATGGTGCACCACGTGCCCGGCCCAGGGTGCGTTGAACCTGTGCGCGATGCGGTGGAACCAGTAGTACGCACAATCGACCCCGAGGAACAGCAGGATCGCCGCCAGCCACTTGCCGCTCGCCGAATAGCCCCGGACGTCGATCGGGTTGATCCCCACGCGGGTCGCGTAACCGTACGTTCCTTGGTAGCCCGCGAAAAGCAGCCCCTTGAGAAAGAGGCCCACGATCTGCTCGGTACTGCCGCAACTCAGATCGTTGATCGAATCGTGCAGCCGGTAGTAGTGCTTGCGTTCCCACAGTGCCACGACCAGCTCGACGCCAATTAAAAGGAAGAAGACCGGCACCGCATAGGTGATGTAGGGGATGTCGCTCCCCAAAGCTCGGTCAATGAACGTCGGATCCATGTGATGCCCCCGTCGGCAAGTCGATTTCCCGTCTCGTATTGCGGAAACCCTACGTCGCTCTCGCTCGCAAAAACGACTCACGCTGCCTATTCTGGTCCATGACTTCGATTTGCAGCGGACCTGTCCCAGAGTGAAACGTTGTGAGTATTATATGGGGGATCCGCTTCGCGGCGCGGTAAGATGTTGGAGATAAAGCGATCTTCTCACTTCTCGCTGGGAGGCTGAAGGCCGACCAGCGCTTCGAGGCGACCGGCACGAGGGCCCATCCCATGACCGAGGATCTCTGCCTCAACCTCGGGCTCCGTCCGTCGCGGGAAGCGGCCGAGGTCGACGCTGCCCGTGAACGATTCGCCGCCGATTGGGCGGCGGGACGCCGGCCGAGGATCGAGGACGAACTTCTTGGCGTCGCCGAATCAATCCGCGGGCCGCTTCTGGCGGCACTAATCGAAATCGAGCTGGAGAGCCGTCGCGCGAACAGGGAACGGCCGACCGCGGAGGAGTACAACCGGCGATTCCCCACCGATTCGGCGACGATCACGGCTGCTTTCGCTCCGCTGACCGTCACAGCCCCCGTTCGCGACGGCCCTGTCAATCAGATTGGTAAGTTCGACGTGATTCGTCTCCTCGGAGCAGGAGGGCAGGCCGAGACGTACCTCGCGTTCGACCCTGACCTGAGGCGCCAGGTCGTCCTCAAGGTCTACCACAAGGCGTGGACCGGCGATCAGCAGGAAGCCGTGCTCAAAGAGGGCCAGGCGCTGGCCCGGGTCCGTAGTCCGTACCTCGCCGAATGCTACACGCGCCAGCGCCAGGCCGGCCTGGCCTATCTCGTCATGGAATACGTTCCGGGCAGGACGCTGTCGCAGGCTCTGCATGATCGGCCGCCGCGACTCGCTGACTCCCTGCGTTTGGTGGAGCAAGTGGCCGAGGGACTTGCGGCGGTCCACGCTTGTGGGCTACTCCATCGCGACGTGAAGCCCTCGAACATCCTCATTGGGGACGATGGCTTGCCGAAGTTGATCGACCTTGGCCTTGCCTCACCGCTGGCCAGCGACGCCCTGCGCGAGATCTCCGGCACCTTCCCCTACATGTCGCCCGAGCAAGCGCGGGGCCAGGTCGAGCGAATCGACGCGCGGAGCGACGTGTTCGGCCTCGGGGCGGTCCTTTACGAGCTTCTCACCGGACGACCCCCGTACCGAGGCCGGGACCTGGATGACATCTGGGATCAGGCCCGAGAAGGCCGCGTCACGGCCCCTCGGGAGTTGAAGCGCTCCATTTCAAGGTCGCTGGAACGAGTCTGCATGAAAGCACTGGCGGCAGACCCCACGCGCCGGTTCACCTCGGCGATCGAGTTCCAGCGCGCGCTACGCCGCGAGCGGCGGCGACCGCTATGGTTTGTCGGCGCCGCGCTATTCGCGGCGGCCGTGCTCGGCGGGGTTGTCGCCCTGGCCATACCGCCCCGCCCGCGAACTGACAGTCCGGCGTCGCCGGTTCAGACTTTGTCCGGGGAGCTGTCGGTCAAGATCTGGTCAGAGGTCGAGGTAAACCGGCGCGGGATCGACGTCGCGGAACAGGGCGCCCTTCCCGTTCGGAGCGGTGAGCTCGTGCACCTGCGCGCTCGCACCAACCAGCCGGCCTATCTCTACGTGCTCTGGCTCGATTCGAAGGGACAGGTCGACCCACTGCACCCTTGGGCCAGGGATTTCCGGACGCTGGCCATGGCCGAGGCGCCCCTCACTCACCTGGACTGCCCTCCCGAGCTGGACGGCGGCTTGCGGATAACAGGTCCCAGCGGTCTGGAGACGGCTCTCCTGCTGGCCAGAAGTACGCCGCTGCCGGAAAAAACTGATCTGGCCGGATTGATCGGGCTGATGCCGCCGTCGCCGTTGAGAAATCCCCAGGAGCTTACCGTGCGCGGCTTCGACCCCGGCCAGCCGGTCGCGGCGATCGACCGGCCCTTCCACCGCGGCCTGAGCAAAGAAGTCGAACAAATTGACGAGCCGTTGCTCCATCTGATGGAGCGGCTACGTCCCCACTTCGAGCTAATCCGGGCCGTTCGGTTCGCCTACAAGGGCGATTGAGTCCATCGCGGGAGACAGTCACACACGGGAATGAATCATGTCGACAGAGCCCTCCGGGTCTTCAGCGAATACTGGCCGGGAACAGACACCGCTGTGCGAGGGAGACGTGCCGATGAAAACGCGGTCTGAGGGAAACGGGGCCAGGTGGCAGCCGAACTGGCCGTTGATTTGGATCATCGGCCTGTTGACCGTACCAGCCGTGGTATTTCATGAGGACGTGCTTCTTCTCTTCCGTCAAAAACGAGCCATGATGATCGCGCTTTATGATGGAGCGTTCCCGCGAGCGGATGCAGAGCACGGCAAGCGAGGCGTGGCCGCGGCAAGGATCGTTCAAGGTTCGTTTCCCCCCGGGCACGTCGGTAGTCTGTATGAGACCGAGGTGGCGCCACGTCCCGCGCCTACCAGTACGACTGTGGCCGATCGTGAGGGCGTGGTTTCCTCGGCTCTGATCTCCGAGCCGCTACGACAAGCTCTCCAGCCGCTTTATCCCGACGAGATGCGCGCACCCGCAGCCGCTGTCCCGGCATGCGGAATCCCTCAAGCGAGCCACGGCGCCGCCTCCCGGCATGCGGATGAGAGCGGGGGTGGGCCCGATGATGTCGACCCTGAACCGCATGACCAGATCCAGCCCCCGGTTCGAGAACCGGCCACCGCCGGCGAACGAACGCGGACCGTCGCCATCCGAGCCTCCTTGGACCGATCAGCAATGGGAGCAGGTCAAGAGCCTTCCCGTTCGGCGATCTCGGGCGATGACCCTCTTTCACCAGAATAAGCTCACCGAGGCAATTGCCGATGCGGAGAACATTGCTTCGATCGAGTCCGAAACTCTCGGCGCAGTCCATGACGATGTGGGTGCCACATTGAGGCTGCTGGTGTCGTTGCATGGAGCCTCGGGAAACCGCGACGCGACGCGACGCGCCCGCCAGAACGTGCTTGACTTCATGAAGGTCAAGTACGGCGCTCACGACTGGCGATTCCAGCACGAGCAGCGGGAGTTCGCCGCGAACGAGCAAAAAGCCGATCTCCCACGTGAGAAGCAACCACCACCGGCGCAGGCGAGGGAACCGGCGCCGACCGAGCGTATCTACTACCATCTGGATCATTCTGAAGAAGCGGCTGTGCTCCTCGATGCCGCGACATCGCGCTACAGGCCGCTCGTCAGCAAGAGCCCACGCGATCGTGCCGATCTTCTGAGCGATCTGGCTCTCTTGTTGCTCGGGCAGACGGACGTGACGCTCCGACCTGAAAAGTCCGCCGAGGTCGCCAAACCAGAGCGAAGCGCCAGCCATTCCGACCATGCCGCCGTTCTCATCGACCTGGCGCGAATGGCCTTCGAGCGGGGAGACCATCGGGCCGCCAGGCCCCTCTATGAAAAGGCAATCCAGATTACCAGCACGGCGGGAGCGGCGCTCGACCCCGACAATCACAGCGTCCTGGTCACACTGGCGTGGCTGCTTAAAGAGGAGGGCGACTACGCCGCCGCCAGGCTGCGACTCGAGCAGGCCGTCGCGCTCGCCAAGGCCAGGTACTGGGACGACAACCCCGACTACGCCGAGACTCTGACCGACCTGGCGGTCATTCTGATCAGGTTGGGTGACTTCGCCGCCGCCATGCCGATGCTGGAGACCGCGCAAGCAACTGGCGGTCGTGCACCGAGATCGTGATCAAGGACCGCTCGCCTTCATGCCGATGCTGCCGGGGACCCGCGAGAGCACGGGCCCATCGCGCCAGGTCCTCGAATATGCCCGAACTTTGGGCGTCATGGCGAGGTTGCTCGTTGAGGAGGGAGCCTACGACGCCGCGTGGCCGCTTCTGGAGGAAGCCGAGCAGGTCTACACGCGGGAGGGCGCGGAAACCTATCCGGGTTACGCGACGATTCTGAGTATCCAGGCGGGGCTACTCAGGGACCAGGCGAACTTCACCGACGCCAGGCGGCTTTATGAGCGAGCGCTCGAAATCACGACGGCGTCACGGGGGATTCGCGACCGCGACGTCGCCATCGGCATGAGCAACCTGGCATTCCTATTGATCGAACAGAAGGATAACGCGGCGGCCAGGCAGTTGCTGGTGAAGGCCATTGCGATCACCGAGTCGCTGGAGGAACGTCACCCCGATCATGTCCGGATTCAAACGAGCCTCGCGTGGCTACTCCATCTCCAAGGAGAACGCTCGGCGTCCAGGGCTCTGCTGGAGAAAGCCCTGACAACCACCAAGGCGATGGGGGAGCGATACCCCGATTACGCAAGAGGAATGAGTAGTCTGGGATGGTTGCTCGCCGAGACGGGAGACAGGACGGGAGCGATCGGCCTGATCGGCCTGCGCGCTGGACGTCTACCACGGGGTCGTCTCGACCTCGCTCGGTTCCCTGCCGGAGCGCCAGCGACTCACTTTGATCAACCGCTTCCAGTTCGCACTCGATTCCGTTCTGACCTTGACGGCCGATTGGCCCGCGGAGGATGCCGAAGCGTACCGTCGCCTGCTCTCATGGAAAGGCCTGGCGGACTCCAGGGCCGGGACGCGACGGCTCGATGCGCGTCAGCCGGCGCGATCCCCGAAGCGCAGGCCGAGCTGAACCGCCTCCGCGCCGAACTCACGCGCGTCTATTACTCCCGCGTGCCAGACAAAGATCTCGCGCGACATACCAGCGCCATCCGCGACGCAGCCACGCGCTCCGCGGCGGCCGAGACCCGACTGATGCGAGCCCTCAGGCGTCTCGACGGCGCCTCTGGAACCGGCCAAGGTCGCCGAAGCGCTCCCGCCTCACTCCGCGCTAATCGACCTGTCACGATATATTCACGTTCAAACGTCACGGCCATCTGAAGTCCGCTACGTCGCCTTCGTGACGCGTGCCGGCAGTCCATCCCGCCGGGTCGAGCTCGGACCGGCTGGCCCGATCGATCAGGCCGTCACCGCTTGGCGCGAGTCGATCCGATCGGGTTCCGTTCCCGACGCGGGTGAGTTGGTCCGCCGGCTCTGGCAGCCTCTGGAGCCGCGGCTTGACGGAGTGACGACCGTGCTCGTCGCTCCCGACGGTGGGCTCAACTTCCTGCCGTTCGGCGCCCTGGCCGATCCGTCAAAGCCGGGCGGCTTCCTGGTCGAGCGCTATGCCTTCGGGACGGTCGGCTCGGCCCGGTACCTGGTCGAGATGCCTCGCGTGGCCGCGGGCTCCCAGTTCGAGAGCCTCCTGGCTGTCGGCGGTGTGGATTACGAGGCCAGTGTTTCCGGCCAGAATTCGCCGCCGCCGCCTGGCTTTCCTGGTGCAAGCGTCAAGGTCGATCCTCTCCCCGGCACCCGCGCCGAAGCGCAGGCGGTCTGCGGTCTTTTCGACCGCCTCACCCACGGCCAGTCCGAGCAAATCACCGGCAGGGAAGCTTCGAAGGAGAATCTCCGCACCCGCCTTCCCGGGCATCGCTATCTGCATCTGGCCACTCACGGTTATTTCGAGCCGCCGCGCGCCCAGTCGGCCCCAGCGTCCGCCGACCCTCAAGCTCCACGGAAAGCTCCCGGCTCGATGGGAGGGCGCATAGTGCCGAAGGGCCTCGGACCCCAAATACCGGGTCCCCGGCCTGGCTGGTCGGGCTTCTTCGAATTCGAGCCTCTCACGAGCCTCGCGCGGGGGCCGGGCCGGTTCGGCTTCTTCGAAGCCGAAGCTCTCACAATCGACCCCCTCACCGAGGTCGCCACCTTGTACCCGGGCCTGCTCTCGGGTTTGGTCTGCGCCGGCGCCAATAACCCGCGGCGCTGGTTGGTCCCGTTCTCGCTCGACGTCGGCGCCGGAGTCTTGACCGCCGAGGAAGTGGCGGGGCTGGATCTGTCCGGCTGCCGGCTGGCTGTCCTCTCGGCCTGTCGGACCGGGCTGGGTAACGTGGCCGGCGGTCAGGGCGTACTGGGCTTGCAGCGAGCCTTCCATCGGGCCGGCGTTGCCACGGTGGTGGCCAGTCTCTGGGACGTCGACGATGTCACCACCACCCTGCTGATGGACCAGTTCTATGCAAACCTTTGGGAAAAGAAGCTGCCAATCCTCGAGGCCTTGCGCCAGGCGCAGCTCGCGCTGTTGGATCACCCCGAATGGATACTGCCGCGCGAGCAGGAACTGCTGGTTGCGGACCGCCGTGGCCTGGATCGAAGACCGGTACCGCTGCCGGTTACGGGCGAGTCGCGGCGCCGGAGCCCCCCGGCATGGTGGGCCGGGTTTGTGCTCAGCGGCAATATCGACTGACCAACCAAGAGGAAAGAGTGTCACTCCAACTCAAAGTCGGAACGTGATGAACCGAGCTTCGAAGTGGCCGCCAGGATCGGCCTGGCAGGGTCGATAATCAGCCAGCAGAATGCGCCGGCGATGTAAAGGCCTCCCGCAATAAACAACGGCGGTAACCAGCTTTCCGGACGACTCGGATTCTCGAGCAAGTAGGCAATTACAAGCGGGCTGAGGACCGCGCCAAGCTGACCGGCGGTGTTCATGACGGCGGTGACGAGTCCGGCGTGGGGACCTGCAATGTCGAGACAGGTGCTCCAGGCAGCGCCCAGCAGGAAACTGTCGGCCGCGCCTGCGACAGCGATCAAGAGTGCCGAAAGCAGAGGGTCCGGCACCACCGCGCCGACGATCAAAGCCGTACCCGCGACCAGCAGCGAAAGGAGGCCGATCCCGCACCGGCCGACTCTGAGCCCAAACGCACGCACGGCCCGATCCGTGCTCAGGCCGCCAACAATGTCGGCCACCGCGCTGATCATCAGCGGCAAGCCCGCCAAGACGCCCAGTTGAATCGAAGAAAACCCGCGCGCTTGGCTCAAGTACGTCGGCAGCCAGGTGATATTAAAGTAGAAACCATACGCTTGCGTGAAATACATTAAGGAAAGCAGAATTACGTTTCGATCGGTTATGATACGGCGTAGCGTCGCGATGTCCAGGCGGTGAGGCACGTCCGGCTTCCGGCCCGACTGGATGATCACGAGTTCCTCAACACTGACTTCGGAGTGTTCGGCGGGATCGTCGCGAAACCAGAGGAACCAGGCGGCCGCCCAGACGAAACCGATCGCGCCGAACACCACGAAGACCATTCGCCAGGGCAAGAATTGCAGAAGCACCCACATCAAAGGAGGCGTGACTCCGCCGCCGAGGTGGCGCCGGCGAAAAAAATGCCCTGGGCCGTCCCTCGCTCAGTCACGGGAAACCAGCGCGAGAAAGATCTTGGAGACGTTGGGGAAGGCCCCCGCCTCGCCCGCTCCGAATAGGAATCGCACACCCAGCAAGGACGCGAAATTGAACGCCGCGGCGGTCGCGATCGTGAAGCTCGACCACCAGATCACGATCCGGGTTAATAACCGCCGTGGCCCAATGCGGTCGCCCCAGGCGCCGGTGGGGATCTCAAAAAGCGCATAGGCAATCGTGAACGCACTGAACACGAACCCCATCTGCGGAATGCTCAGGTTCAGCTCGCGCATGAGATCCTGAGCCGTCGACGCGATGCACACGCGGTCCAGATAGGTGATCCACGCCAGCGCCACGGTGAAGGCGAGCACGCGGTACCGGACGTGCGATCCGCCGTTTCGATCCACGGGGTGTTCAGCGAAATTATGCATGATCAATTTTGCCACATCACGCGACTGCTCGATCCGCAGCCTTGTTTCGACCATCAGCATGCTGTATCTATGACCGGTCGGGTTCGAGCCGCGCCGGCCATCGCCGGGACCTGGTGGGACTCAATTACTACCCGATGATCGCGGCCTTGTCGACGCCCCCGCACGATCGACGCCCGAACAAGCTCCGATTCGCCCGCCTTGACTCGATGTCGGCCGCCCTTGAAGATAGGCGCGGAGTGTGGCCGGGCCCATTCATCTTCGATCCAATCGAGGAATTGATGTCGATGAAAACACCAAAGCTTGCTTCGGGTTTATTGAACCGCCGCCATGTCGTCGCCGCTTCTTTGGGAGCATTGGGTTTGACCGCGCTCGACCGAGCCGAGGTGACGGCCCAGGACCGCGTCGGAGCCGACTCTCCAATCGCCGCCAAGGATCCGCTTCGAATCACTAAGCTGGAAACCTTGCTCGTCAAGCCGCGTTGGCTGTTCTTGAAGGTTCATACCAATGCCGGGATTGTCGGGCTGGGGGAGCCGGTCATCGAGGGGCGGGCGGAGACTGTCGCGACCGCGGTGAAGGAGCTCGAGTCTTACCTGGTGGGCAAGGATCCGCGCAATGTGGTTCATCATTGGCAAGCGATTTATCGCCACGCCTTTTATCGGGGCGGTCCGATTCTCACCAGTGCGTTGAGCGGAGTCGACATGGCCTTGTGGGACATCAAGGGGAAGGCGTTGGGAGTCCCGGTGTACGAGCTGCTGGGCGGCCCGACGCGGCAACGGGTGCGCGTCTATGCTCATGCGCGCGGCGTTGATGGGCTCAAGCGGGGCCTGGCGCAGGGCTTTACCGCGTTCAAGACTCAGCCGGCCAGCCGCCGGCCGTCGCGGTATGTCGAAACACCGGCCGAGGTCCATTACGCAGCGGACAAGTTCGCTGAGCTGCGTCACGCGGCAGGCGACGACGTCGACATCGCGGTCGACTTCCACGGCGCGATCAGCCCCGCCACCGCCAAGCTCTTGATCAAAGCCCTCGAACCGTTCCAGCCGATGTTCATCGAGGAACCCTGCCAGGCGCAAAACCACGACATCATGGCCGAAATCGCCCGCGGCACCCACCTGCCGATCGCCACCGGCGAGCGCATCTTCACCAAGTGGGGGTTTCGCGAGGTACTGGAGAAGCGGGCCGCTACGATCTTACAGCCCGACCTCTGCCATGCGGGGGGAATTACCGAGGTCAGACTGATCGCCGGGATGGCGGAGGCCTACTACGCAGCCATCGCGCCCCACAACCCCCTGGGACCCATCTCGTTGGCGGCTGGTGTCCAGATGGCCGCTTCAATCCCCAACTTCCTCTGCCAAGAGCAGGTCAGCCTGGGCAATGGCTACTTGAAAAAGCCCTTTGTGGTGCGAAAGGGCTATCTCGATCTTCCCACGGGCCCAGGGCTCGGAATCGAGCTCGATGAAAATGCGATGGCCTCTCAGATCGGCCACAACTGGAAGAACCGGGAAGCTTATGACGCTGACGATGGTTCGGTTATGGATTGGTGAGATCGTCTCTTTGCCCGGTTTGCGTTACGATGACAGGATGGGGTACCAACTCTTGGACGACGCGAGGCCAAGATCGAACCCCATAACTCCAGGAACTGAAGATGGATCCCGTCAACAACGACGGCTTGAATCGTCGGCTCGACCGATCCGCGCCGACCGCGGCAACGTTCCCAGCAATCGCCGGCTTCCGGATCATTCGCGAGATCGGCCGGGGCGGGATGGGGGTCGTCTACGAAGCCGTAGAGGAGGTTCTGAACCGCCGGGTCGCTCTCAAAGTGATGCCGCTCAACGTGCTTCACCGCCAGAAACAAGTCGAGCGGTTCGAGCGCGAGGCCAAGGCGGCGGCCCGCTTGCATCATACCAACATCGTGCCCGTGTTCGGGGTCGGCCATCAGGACGGGCAACACTACTACGTGATGCAATATATCGAGGGCCAGGGCTTGGACGCTGTCCGTGACGAGCTGCGAGCGTCAGCGCGAAGTTGCGTCAGTCGCGCGGCAACCGACCAAGACGCAGGGACGCCAATGACCCATGGCGGCGCAGAGCCCGCCGATCGTGTCGAGGCTCGGAACAACACCCAGGGACGCCGTGGCCGATGCGGCCCGGGCGCTGGTAACTGGGACGATTGGCGATGGCTCGACGCTCAGCTCCTCTGATGCGACAACCACCCTGGACGAATCGGGGGAAACCGTGATCTTATTCACCGTCCGCGGTCCCCCTGAAGTCCGGAGCGGCTGGCGACTCTTCGTCGTTCGTCCTTTCCAGCTCCGTCTGAACTTGTTGTCGCACTCCGGAGTTGAGCCGGCCGTATTTCGAGAGCTTGGCCCGGATCGGCCTCGAGGTGGCCGAGGTGCTTGGAATATGCTAATCGACAGGGGGTCTTGCACCGCGACGTCAAGCCGTCGAACCTGTTGCTCGACACTCAGGGAAACATGTGGTTGACCGACTTCGGACTGGCCAAGACGGCCGAAGCCGACGACCTGACCGCAACCGGCGAGATCTTGGGCACGATCCGCTACATGGCACCGGAGCGGTTTCAGGGGGAATGCGATGCCCGGTCCGATCTTTACAGTTTGGGCCTGACATTGTACGAGCTGATGGCTCTCCGGCCGGCCGTCATGATGAGACCGATAGTTTCAAACTGATCGAACGAATTCGACGCGAGTGATCCGCCCCGGCTCAAGATGCTGGTACCCAAGGTTCCTCGGGATCTGGAAACGATTATCCACAAGGCGGTCGAGCGAGAGCCGTCGCGACGGTACGCGACGGCGGCCACCATGGCCGAGGACTTGCGGCGGTTCCTGGAGGGCCGGCCGATTCTGGCGCGGCAAACGTCGAAAGCCGAGCGGATGGCGCGCTGGTTGCGTCGCAACCCGTGGGTGACCGCGTTCCTGGTGGCGCTGGCGCTGGGCCTGCTCGCCAGCGCCTGGCAGGCCGTCCGCGCCACGCAGGCCGAGCGCGCGGCGCGACGGCGGAGGCGGCGACCCGGAAAAGAGCGAGATCGAGCCGAGGAAGAGACGGCAAAGACCAAGAATTCCGAGTCCGAGGCACGGGCCGTACTCGATTTCTTCCAGAACAAAATCATGGCGGCGGCGCGGCCCGCGGGCCAGGAAGGGGGTCTGGGAAAAGACGTGACGCTCCGCGCGGCCGGTCGACGCGGCCGAGCGACGGGATCAGCAACATCGTTTGCCGAGCAGCCCGCGGTGGAGGCGTCGATCCGGAATACATTGGGGCGAGACCTACTATTACCTGGGCGAGCCGGCCCAGGCGATCCAGCAGTACGAGCAAGCCGCTGGCCACGCGGCGGCAGGTCCTTGGCCCTGACCACCCCGACACGCTCGCAAGTATGAACAACCTCGGCGATGGCGTACCTGGACACCGGCCGGCTCGCCGCGGCTATTCCCTGTTCGAAGAGGCGCGTCAAGGGGTGTCAGGCCAAGCTCGGGCCGGATGATCCTGCTCACGCTGGTCTCGATGGGAAACCTCGCCCATGCGTACGGGGACGCCGGCCGGCTCGCCGACGCCCTGCCGATCCACGAGGAAGACGCCTCAAGCGGTTTGAGGCCCAACTCGGGCCCGACCACATGCACACACTGACCGAGCTGAACAATCTCGCCAACGTCTATCGAAGTGCCGGCCGGGTCGCCGAAGCGGTCCCGCTCTTCGAGCAGACGCTCGAGCAACTGCGGAAGAACGATCGGGAACAGCCATCCTTACCACACTGCTGTCGATGATCAACCTCGCCCTGGCGTATACAGACACCGGCCGAGCTCGCCGACGCAATACGCCGTTGCAGGAGCAGGCCGTGAAATTGAGCGTGACCCAGCTCGGGCCCGGACCACCCCGACACACTGTTACTCCATGGACGGTCTTGTCCATGACCTACGAGCAAGCCCACCGGTTTGCCGACGCATTACCCTTACGTCAGGAGACGCTGAAGCGGCGCCGGGCCAAACTCGGCACCGACGATCCCGCCACGCTCGCCTCCTTGAACGACCTGGCCCGCGTCTACCTCAAGGTCAAACCCACCGAGGCCGAGCCGCTCTTACGCCAATCCCTGGCGATTCACGACAAGAAAACCCCTGACGACTGGACTACGTTCGAGACACGCAGCTTGCTCGGCGCCAGCTTGATCAGCCAGAAGAAATATGCCGAGGCGGAGCCGCTCTTGCTTCAAGGTTACGAGGGGCTCACGGCTCGCGAAGCCAAGATCCCAGCCAAATCCCAGAAGATTGTGCCCGAGGCACTTGCTCGGATCGTCCAGCTCTACGACGACTGGGGCAAGAAGGATCAGGCGGAAGAGTGGCGGAAGAAGCTTACGTCGTCGTCTGCGGCCCTTCCGCACAAGCCGTGAACTGAACTTGACGAAATGGCGAGGGAGAACACGAAGATGCGGGAGCAGGCCTTCGAAACGAGCGCGGGGCTCACGCTCAACGTGGCGGATAGCGAGACTTCGGGACCTCCGATCGTCTTTCTGCATGGCGTCGCCCGCCGCTGGCAAGACTGGCTGGCTGTGATCCCGCATCTCGCTTTGCGCTGGCGCTGCCTCGCAATCGATGCCCGCGGCCACGGCCGGTCGGACCGAGCCGCCGGCGCCTATCGCGTGGCCGATTATGTGCCCGATCTCGTCGACTTCCTCCGCCTCGAGCTTGTGCGAACCCGCTGTCGTGGTCGGCCACTCGCTCGGCGGCAACCTTGCCGTAGCCGTCGCGGCTGAAGTACCCCAACACGTTCGCGCGGTCGTGCTCGAAGACCCTCCGCTTGTCATAGCTGGTCCTCGATTGGCCGAGACGCCCTTCCTCAGCACGTTTCGTGCATTCATCCAGCACGCCGGCTCGGATCGGCCTGTGCCGGAAATTGCCGCCGCGATGGCCGAGGCTCGCGTCCAGGTTGCGGGTCGAGCCGAACTTGTGCGACTTGGCGATGTCCGCGACGCAGTCTCCTTGCGTTTCTCGGCGTCATGTCTCAAATACCTTGATCCCGAGGTGCTGGAATGGCCCTTGAAAAACCGCTGGCTGGAGGGGAGTGACGTCGAATCGATTCTGGGGCGCATCGAGTCGCCGACGCTCTTGATCCAGGCGGATCCCAGCGTCGGTGGCATCCTTCCCGATGTCGAAGCCAGGGACGCGGCAATCCGGATTCGCGAGTGTCTCCACATTAAGCTTCCTGGCATCGGCCATAATATTCATAGTACGATGACCGATGCGTTTCTGCGTTTGGTCGTGCCTTTCCTCGGCTCGCTCGAATAATCGGAAGCCCATCATGAAAACTGCTCAAGGCGTCTTGAAGATCGCGAACGGCCGGCTCGTCGATGGAACGGGAGCCCCGGCCGTGCCCGACGCCACGGTGATCGTGAAGAACGGCCGGATCACTTACGCCGGGCCGGCCGCCGGCGCGCACCGCGGTTCCACCCGATGTGACCCGGATCGACGCCCAGGGCGGCACGATCATGCCCGGCCTGGTGGAGGCGCATTTTCACCCCACGTACTTCAACGTCGCGGAGCTGGCCGATCTCGACATCAAGTACCCGGTGGAATACGTAACGATTCTGGCCGCTTGCAACGCCAAGCTCGCCCTCGAATGCGGATACACCGCGGCCCGGAGCGGCGGCAGCCTGCATAACATCGACGTCTGGCTCAAGAAGGCGATCGAGGAAGACCTCATCCCCGGTCCCCGACTCGCCGCCAGTGGCCGCGAGATCTGCGGCGCGGGCGGCTTGATGGACTGGAATCCCGAGCACATGAAGCTCGGCATGGAAGGACTCATCCTGCTCATCAACGGCCCCGAGGAGGGCCGGAAAGCCGTCCGGAAGCTCGTCAAGGACGGTGCCGAATGGATCAAGACCTATCCCACCGGCGACGCGGCCGCGCCCGATGCGGCCGATCATCACACCCTCTGCATGACCTTCGAGGAGATGGCCGCGGTCGTCTCCGAAGCGCATAATTATCGCCGCAAAGTCACCGGCCATTGCCGCGCCACCCAAGGGATCAAGAACGCGCTTCGGGCCGGTTTCGACACGATTGAACACGCCACATTCATGGACCAGGAAGCACTCGACCTGCTGCTGGAGCACGACGTACCGGCCGTCCCCGCCCTCTATTTCGAGCTGGCGAGTATCGAGCGCGGTCCGGGCTATGGCATGCCGCAAGCGGTGATCGACGGCCACAAGGAAACACTCGAAGGCGGCGCCGAGAGCGCACGAATGATCCTTCGTGCGGGAGGAAGGCTCGGCATGGGCGGCGACTACGGCTTCGCCTGGAATCCCCACGGCGACTATGCCAGGGAGCTGACCTTCTTTGTCCGCCACGTTGGCTTCACACCGATGGAAGTAATCACCTGCGCCACCAAGACCGGGTCCGAGATCATGGGCCGAAGCGACGAATTCGGGACCGTCCAAGTCGGCAAGCTTGCCGATCTGTTGATCGTTGATGGCGACGTCCTTGCCGACATCGCGATCCTCGAAGACCGCACCCGCTTTATTGCCGTAATGCAAGCCGGAGTGATCAAAGCCGGCCGTCTATCTGGCACCAAGGCTGGTTGAACGGAGATTGAACATGCGCATGCGTCTGGCGGCCTTCCTCTTGGTGGCGATCGTCGGTGTGGGCCTCGCACTGATCTACTTCGGGGATGGATTGACGGTCGGCGGCGAGGAGGTGACCGAATACAAGGCTCCCCAGCCCACCCCCAAGGAAGAGATCGTCGACGACCAGCTTAGCGACAAGAACCCGGTATTCGTCGCTGATTTGATCGACCGCCGGCCCGAAGGTGGTTGGCAGGTCAACGCCAGCGCGGCGGTTCTGCGTCTCGACGTCCCGATGCTCAGGCCAGACTTCGACGCCTCACTTCTCGAACTTCGACCTTCCTACGCTGACGCCATGGCGAAGGTGCCTTCTGGGATAAAAGTTCTCCCATCGATCAACGCCATCGACGGCAAAGCGAAGCAGTTCGACGACGGCCTGTACGCAGCGATCGACCTGGCCTATTACAAGGGGTTGAAGCCTCGACTGGAAAGTCACGTGGCCTTGATCAAGCGGCTTCACGACCGCGTTGCTCCCGACAGCCAAGCGTCGGCTTATTTCACGGCCGGTCTGAAGATCGCCGGTGTCGAGGTCAAGAATGGTCAGCCAGATCAAGTGGCATCCTGGCTCACTCGCTTCGAGTCGGACGCGAGGTACTCCAAACCCCTGAGTTTCTACACCTGGAGCGAAGAGCTGACGCGGGTCTTTCGGTTCATGCGGTTCTTCCAGCAACCTCTGCCTCTGGATAATCCAGGACTGATCTCGGAGCTGGTTAAAGCGGTCAGCTCCGACCCGAAGCTACTTGAAGACTACAAGCGAGTGAACGCCTTCTACGCCAAGTTCACGAACCCGCTCGAGTAACCTCGATCTGGCCGACGTGGGCGAGCGGGGTGGACGGCTCGAAGATCGCCAGGCGATCGCGGTATTCCCAAGCTCTCGGTCCAAGGAAACGGAGCTGTTTGGCCGTTTGTTCCCTCAGGGTCTTCCGCCCGGCGCCGACTTGATGAAGGAGTTGATCAAGGCCATCCGCAAGGGAAGTGTCGACCTGACTCCCACGCCCAGCAGTGGTTGGTATGAGTATCAGATCTACGCACTGGAGACGTTTCTGTTACCGGAGAAGGGGCAGGAAAACCCCAAGCTCCTGCTCACCAAGGCGTACAAGAAGCGGATGCTCGGAGGCTTTTCAGGCTCTCATTACCAAGCGTAGGGAAACACATGCCCGCCAACTCGAAGTCAAGTCGGGGGTATCGCTCGCGCCGCCGAGAGCAAAAGTAAAACCCCGGCTCCGCGTGGAGCCTTGCCCGAGCTACTACCTAAGGACGGCCCGGTCTTACGACTTTCTGTTGAACTTTCTGTTAGCGGCTGTCGGCGAAGATGGACTCGCGTCACTGCACGGGCTGAAAGAACAGGGAGAACGGAGCAAGACTTTGCTCGACGAGCTCCGCTGGATGCGGGAGTTCTATTACGGCCTCCATCTGCTCTCCGCGGAGGATATCGGCATGGCGCCTGCATTGCGGCCGGACGAGCCGATCGATCGAGCCGCCTGCGAGGCGAAGGCCACGGAATGGCTGGCTTCCTACGACAAGGATCCCGACTTGGCTGTCGATACCCGAGTTTCGGTCCCGCTCTACTTCGACATCCGTCAGCGGGAAACACGGCTCTGGGCGACGATCGGCGTGCGGCTGGCGAAACTCGACGTCTCTTACGCCAAGCCTCCGAAGATCAAACCGACCGAGGGAGCAGGGGAGTGGGAGGAGGTCGAGTGGGGATCTGCTCGAAACCGGCCAGTACGTCATCGCGGTCGACGAGTTCGCCGAGGTCGAGATCCCCGGCCTGCAACCTTTGACACGGGAGGAATTCCGTAAGATTTGCAACGCCCACAGGACAAAGCCCGAAATCATCAAGGCACTGGACGGGCGATAGCCGTGAGCCGGGCCCGCGCACTCCGCAAGCGCCGGAATCGGAGGCGATCCGGGGCGGAAATCCCTCCCTCCCGAGGGCGCTTCCCGTCAACGCCAAGGAGTTAGGGAATCCGCCAGTTAACCAGGATCAGCGGATAACCGAGATTCTGGATGCGCTGGTAGTGGGCGATGTTGCCGGTCACGAGTTCCAGGGCATGCGCCAGAGCGATGGCGGCGATCATCGGATCAGCCAGGCCAATGCCGTGGCCGGTGCGTTCGAGGTCGCCCCAGATGCGGCCCGCCATCTCGGCGGCGGGCTGGGCGAAGTCGATGACTTCCTCGCTGGCGACATAGGTGAGAAGGGGGGCGATCTTCTGGGGACGTTGTACCTGCTGGAAGCCTTTGACCATCTCCATGACTGTGATGACCGAAAGGGTGAATCGGCCGTGCGCACGGCGGTAAGCTTGTGCATGGACGGCGACGGTCAGGTTAACGGCGCGGAGGATTTCGGAGATGTCGGTATCGAGCAGCGACTTATTCATCCGGCGTGAGCCTTAGCGACCGCGTGCGTCGGCTCTCCATGATGTTCTCGGTGATTTCGGCGAGCAAATCGGCGCCGTCGCTCATCGCACCGACGGACCCGGGGCCGGGTTGAAAGGTGGTGGCATGGCCGCGGAGCTGGTCAAGCGCATCGCAGATCACAGCGTCCTCGGACGGGTAACGTCCGGCAACGACCTGGTCATGAACGAAGCGCTCTAGCTCGGGCGGTAAATGTATTGTCATGATATGAGTTCTCTTGTGGTTTCCAGCTTTGCACGGACGCGCTGCATTGCCAAGCCCGTATTGCTGCATTGCCAAGCCCGTATTAAGGGCGTGCAAGCCAATAACTTACCGAATATGGCGTCGTGAGTTGCGGGGGTGAATCTCGTAATTCAGTCGCCGTGGGATGTGTTCCTCTTGATAGAAAGTTCGGACATTTCGGCGACGGGCCGCTGCTTCAGGCTTGGTTCTCACGCTTCGTTCCCTTCGTTTCCTTCTGTTCAAGGCTTGTTTGCACCGGCCAGGACTAGCCTTGAGATTCCGTCAATGAGTGTGACGTTATGGAAGTTGAACAAGAGCCCCAGAGGCACGTTTAGCAGTTTCATGTTACTCAGCAACTGTGCCTTGTGGATCGGCAGGACCTCTTGGACGGCTTTTAGCGCAGCGAGAAGACAACCGTCGGCGAGCAAATCGAAGTTCAACTTCTCCTTGAACACGGTGCCCTTTTAGTCGATGACGACTTCCTCTTGGTCGAGGACGGGAATGGCTCGTAGCTCGAGCTCCCGCAGTAAGCACCGCTCGTAAATGCTCTCCAACAATCCTGGCCCCATGATCCGGTGCACTTCGATGGCGGCGCCAATGACCTCACCGGAGAGTCTGTCCGCTTCGGCAAAGAGCGGGTGCATAATGTAGGTCTCGTCTTGGAACAGAAGGACACCAAGGAAACGAAGAATTCGCGGGGGAAACATCTTCGCGATTTGCCTAGCGCTCGCCAGTTGGTGCGCGAGTCCGGACAGCCTGGAGAGGTCAGGCATGGAAAACTCGGGCTGTCCGCCTCCGTCCTGGCGCACCAATTGGCGAGCGCTAGGAAAAAAAGTCGCGGAAAATTCCTTAACAAAACGTCAACGTGAACCACTGAGGCGTCGATTGTGTTTGATTAGGCCCTCTGTGCGATGATACGGGCGGACTGCAAGCCTGCTGCGCTCTGGTCGGCATCCGAACTGCTCTGTGCTCTATTTTGGCAGAAGGTTCATTCGATTTTCTGCCAAGAACTGAATCCTGTTCATCATCTAATCGACTGAAATGCCACGACTTGCGGAGGAACGTTGACGCGGCGTGCTTTACCCATTATAGTAAAACTCGTTGTCAGAAAAGCAATGGGACTTCTGACAAGCGAAGTGTGGGGTTTGCATGAGTAAATTGAAGGACAAAATGGTGCGACGCATCCGGGCCGGAGGTCGAGGTAAAGTCTACGTGAGTAAAGATTTCCTCGACCTGGGAAGCCGTGCGGCCATCGATCACGCACTTTCGCGAATGGTGAAAGGAGGGACGATTCGCCGCATTGGTCGAGGGCTATTTGATTACCCCCGGTCTAACGCCAATCTGGGTATAGTGTTAAGTCCGGATGTGGACAGCGTCGCCGAGGCTATCGCACGCAAGCGTGGAAGCTTTGTCCAGCCATCAGGCGCTTTCGTCGCAAACGCTGTTGGCGTGTCGACGCAAGTGCCGGGGAAGAACGTCTATCTAACCAATGGATCTTCGGGAAAAATTCAGGTCGGGAAGCAAACCCTGACCATCAAGCATGCGGCTCCGAAATTGATCGGAACCCGCGACAAGGACGTAAGTCCGGTTTTACAAGCACTTTACTTCCTCGGCAAGGATGGCATCACCGACGAAGTCGTTGAGCGGCTGAGTGCCACAATTACGGATAAGGATAAGAAGAAGCTTCTGCGACAGAGCCGGTACACGGTTGGCTGGCTGTCCGACGCCGTCAAGAGAATCGTCCGCGCAGACAATGAGGGAGACCTTCATGGATGACGTGGCGAGGATGAAACCCGGCGATCGCCGAGACCTGTTCACAGAAGCGGCCGCCCGGCGTGGAAATATCAGCGCCGTGGTCATCGAGAAGGATTTCTGGGTCTGCTGGACCCTGAAGCACATCTTTGCACTGGGCCCGGCGCCTGCGCAGCTCATCTTCAAGGGAGGAACGTCTCTCTCGAAGGTTTATGGCGTCATCGAGCGTTTTTCAGAAGACATCGACCTTTCACTCAGCCGGGAGGATTTCGGCTTCGTGGGAGAGCGCGACCCTTATCAAGCGCCCTCCGGAAAAAAGAAGAGGGACCTCGTCGATGAAATCGTGGCCGAATGCCAGAAAGCCATCGCGACGGAGCTTCTCCCCCGGCTTCACACCCGCATCGAAAGCATCATCGGGCCGGAGGACGGCTCTGCCTCATGGAGCCTGAACCCTGACCGCAAGGATGTGCAGACAATCCATTTCAGCTACCCGGCCGGCATCGAATCGGTCGCCGAGACTTCCTACGTCCGAAGGGTCGTGCTGCTGGAGCTTGGCGCACGTTCCGACCATTGGCCGGTGGAAGACGGGGCCGTGAGGTCTTATGCGGCGGAAGTCATGCCGGAGCAGTTCAAAGAGCCTGAATGCCGGGTCCGCACGCTCACTGCGGAACGTACATTCTGGGAGAAGGCCACGTTGCTACACGCCCTCTGTCACAAGCCGGTTGAGAAGCCTCTCGATAACCGGATGTCCCGCCACTATTACGATGTCGCAAAGCTCTATCGCAGTCGCTTCGGGCCGAAAGCTCTCGCAGACCGCGGGCTGCTTGAAAAGGTGGTTGACCATAAGAACCTTTTCTTCCGCTCCGCATGGGCAAGCTATGACACGGCGGTTCCTGGCACCTTCCGCCTCGTCCCGCCTCCGGAACGCCTTACGTCGCTCAAGGCAGACTATCGGACGATGCAGACGAACATGATTTTCGAGAATCGTTCCTATGAGTTTGAAGAATTGATGGCGGTCATCACCGAAGTCGAGGCGAAGATCAACGGGGATGGATCACTCCCTTCGAACTAACCTGCTTCGCGGCGGATGTCGCGGCGCTTTGCCTCCGCCTGCGCGAGCACCTGTGACACGCCACTGCTCCACCGCCGCTCCCTTCCGAACTTGCCGCCGATTCCCATCGCCTCTTGGCACCATCATTGCCTGCCCACGGCGCCGAGAACGGGGTTCCGGGGACGCCAAAATCAATTATCGACGGGAATTAGGTATGATGTCCCCGGAACCCTGGGCATGCCACCGGATGCTTTCTTGGCCAGCATGCGCGAGCGGCGTTGTTCGAAATCTTTCCGATGGCCCGTGGATTCGCTCTCGCGATATCGGTAGAGCTGCGATAGAGTAACGTAAGGGTCTTGTTCCGCCTCGACTTCCGGAGCGATGACGGCTCGGGCGTCTTTCGGGGGCATTCCGCAGTGTCGACTCGACGGACCGTTCATAACGAAAGGGAGCTTGCCGACGCCCTGAAGGAGCGCGCGGACCAGATCGAGATCATGGGTTCGCTCTCGCGCACCGCACTCCGAATCATGACCCTCGATGCGGCGAGATGGGGAGGCGTCGCGGCGGTCATCGGCGCCTCAATCCCGATACTTTTGTGGTCGGCGGGTGTGGCCGTCCCCATCGTCGCGGTTACCGGGGCGGGGGTAGTCGCCGCCGTAGGTGCCGCAGCCTCGGTCAGCCGCGTTCTGGCTGGCGTATTACTCGGGAAATCTCGGCGCCTTGAACACTCTTCGGATTTACAGAATCGCGTGCAATTCCGGCGAGGTCCTGGTCGTTGCGAGACCCGGAGACAATTCCCCGGATTACCTTCCGAAGGTCGGGACTGAAGCCTGGGACGCCTTGAATCGACGCCGGGCTGAACTCATCGACAAAGACCTCTTGGTGAGCCTCGCGGATTCCGAACGAGAGGAGCTGGAGGAACTCGAGCGCATTTGTGGCCAAGCGGTCGATAAGGCCTTTCCACTACCGCCAGCCGATCTTGACAGTTTGATCCGGCTCCGCGACCAACTGAGGTGTGAGAAGGTAGGACGCGGGGAATGACGCTACCGAGGCCCTTCGTTTACACCGTCACAGCTCCCATGGCCCGCCAATCTCTGATCTCCGCCGACACGGACCCGAAGGTTACGAGAACTTCCAAAGCTACAAGCCTTGGCTCCGCGACGAATTTGTGTTCCGCTGTGTATACTGCCTGTTCCGAGAGCGATGGTATGGGAGCGGATGCGAGTGCTTTTCCGTCGACCATCTCGTTCCCCGGAGCGTGCAGGGGGGCCGAGAAATCGAGTGCAAGTATCAAAATCTTGCCTATTCATGCATGCATTGCAACTCCTGTCGAGGAGCTGAAGGAATACTGAATCCGAACCTCGACCACTTTCCGTCGCATCTCATGGTTAACGAGCAAGACGGTTCGATCGAAGGATTAAGTCATCTCGGTAAGAAAACGATTCGGCTCCTGAGACTGAACCATCCCCTGTTCATCGAACGGCGACGGCGTTCCTTCTCGATCCTCTCGCTCAAAGCCGAGTTCCCGAACCATCCAAAAGTCCATGAGCTTTTCGTACAGGAGTTCGGTTACCCCGATGATCTCCCCGATCTGAGATCCCTCAGGCCGCCGAAGGGCAACCCGGCGAACAGCGAGGAGCATTGCTATTACGTGCTCAGGGAGCGGCGGGAGCTTCCGGAGGTCTACTGAACGGCAAGGCCCCCGACCCGGGCGCTTCGGCTGGTTCAGCTTCGCGGACGGGCTTGCGGACATCTCGTAGAGGCCGGAACAAGCCTTCAATCGGCTCGGTTGACCATATGCGGTATCAATTGAAGCTGATAAAAGCCAACTCCCAGCCGGCCCTATCTTATCTCAAATCCGTGCTTGGATTGGCATCCGCGGCGGCCCTGTTTCCCACATGAGTCGGACCTCTTTGGGGGGTAAGACCGTAAGCCGTGTTCACGAGGTCATTGATCTTCTGCTCCCGCTCGATCGGCCTTGTTCGCATCGTCTCGACCTCCGACTGCTTGATCCTGAGCGACGCTCGAAGACGATTTTATCAGGTTTTCCGCCGGACATGACCACGGCGTTTCCGATCGGCATTCGGCAGCTCGGGGACCATCGATCTTGGCGGTCCGGAGCGAGAATACGCTCTGTCATCGTGGCATTCCCGGAGGGACAATATACTCTGACACCGGGGCATTCTGACACCGGGGCATTTCCATCGTCCCGGGTGTGTTACGGCTACGGAGCGAGGTTCAGACGTATAACTATAAACCATCGAGTCCAATCAATCGCCTCAACTTCCGTCTCTTGATACATCCGACCCGAGATGGTTCGTTCTGAACAGACTCGCTGGGGCAGATCAGAAAGAATGGGGGAGTTATACTCATACGTCTGACTGCGGCTTCCACGCCCGTTGCCTGCGCCAGGTGGACAGGCTGGGCCAACCGGGTACGCGGGGGCGCGATCCATCAGCACGCCGGTTGGTCATCGATCCGCGTCACGCAACAGGGAGAGGGGTTGATCTTCCAAGAGCGCGCGAACATGCTCCGACTCAGCCAGGGCCAGCAGGGCAGACGCGGGCGCCTCGATGGTGATGGACCCGAACAGGTCGGGGCCTGGCTTCAGGCGGCGGCCACCGGAGCGTTCGAGTAGACGATCGACCTCCTCCAGGGCCACTGCGGCAGCCGCCTGGATTGCCTCGGCGATCGTCCCTCGCTCCGCCTTCGAGGGGCGACCCGTGGCCGTAGCCTGCGCTGAGGCCGGTGTTCAGCATGACAATGGTGCGGGCCATCGTATCTGGCGGAAGACTGGTGCGAGTGCCGGGCGAACTCGGGGCTGATCGTGGGCTTCGGAGGTTTGCTTGATTGACGGGCCATGCAACGCACTCGCTATGGGTCGTTTAGAGGGCCGCCAGGGCCTCTGCGGGTCGGACCAACCCGAAGCCCCAGCGATTATCGGGCCGGACGCGGTGCCTCCGGGATGAGCGGCCGTCTCCTTCAAGGCACGAACGATCTCCGCTACCGGTGCGTCGGGCCTCGCGGCCATGAGCAGGGCGGCGCAGCCTGCGACATGGGGGGTGGCCATCGACGTTCCATCCATGTAATTGTACTCGAACGTCCCCTCGTCCCGCTTCACCGGCGGGATGCACGAATAGACTTGCACGCCGGGGGCCACCACGTCGGGCTTGTGCACCAAGGCGTTCTTCTGGTCACCGGGGAAGACCAGGCTCGCCCCACAACTGAACGTGGCGGGCTCGACAAAGGTGTCGGACACCTTTTCCGTTCACGGCCCGCCGACTTCTCCATCAGTACCAGTGGAGGCATCGGCCCGCTCCGGTGGTGCGGGCCATGCGAATGGGTGCGCTGGGGTTCTATGCAGCATTGAGGATTCAAGATCGCTTCGGCCGAGATCTCGTGGCCCTTCTTCGTTTTGAAGAAGCTGACGACATGATCGAATAGGAGGCGGCGGTGCTCGAGCCCGCGCTCTGAATGCCCCACTTAGGGTTCCGATCCATCTCCGTAAGGATCGATTTGATCGCCTTCACCATATAGCAATGCAGGTGCTGCGTGAGTTGCGGCAGCAGAATTTCGCTGCTGCCGGTATGGACAATTGCATTGCGGACACGGTAAATCCTCCTAAGCTGCCAATCGACGTTCCGATTTGTGAACTCCAGGTTTTTCGCGACCGAAGCGGGATCTTTCAGCGTAATCGACTTCAGCCGGAATATGCGGTTCATGATCAGCGGGTGTCTAGCGCATAACGCGAAAATCTGGCGGATGTTTGGGTGATCTTCCGAGAGCAACAGCAGGTTGGCCAGGTCTTTCGGGTCAAGCCTCTCGCTATTTGATGAGGGGAAGAGGGCGAGGAATTGAGCCCGGTCCGTATCGTTCCACAGGAATCGCACATAGAGTGCAATGCTGGTGAGGTTCTTCTGCACGTTCTCGATTGAAACGCAGGGTGCGATCAGAGTGCAGACCCGATCGATAATGGTTCCTTCGTCATCCTGGGACATAGCGCCTCCAGCGCGATCCAGAGATTCAGAATTCTGGCTTCATCGCTGGTCGCCTGCAGGGCGAGCCGGTGGTACTGGATCGCCGCGGACAGTTGCGCCTCGTCTTGCTTCCCCGCCTTTCCCAATACCCGGAACAGCATCTCCGACCTCATGTGCCGGGAGTCGTAGCTCCCCAGGTATCCGCTTCCGAGCCGCCGGTGCCCGACAATCTCCTCCGCCCCCGCATCATCCGTGACCAGGGAGCCGGATGTCCTGACGCGGAATCGTTTGTCGATGTCAAAGAGATTCAAGCCGGCAAATACTTCACCTAGCCTTTGATCCGCCATCCTCCACGCCGCTTCTGCGTCTACCGCCGCGGTCTTGACACCGAGGAAAACTTGGAACTTGGTGGCGTTCCGGTAAAACCGTTCCGTTGACGTGTCCGGGACGATTCTCTCCGGAACGCCCACCTGGAGTTCGATATCCGGCGGCAAGCTCTCAGCGGTCTGGCGTCTCACGCCGTCGGCCCAGAAGAGGCAGGTGTAATTGGATTCCTTCCGGGCGAAAACGCCGAACATCGCCGCCACCCTGTCGATGAAACTCGATTCGGAATTGATGAGGACGACCGTCCTGAGTGCATCCAGGAGATAGGAAGTTGATCGGCCTGCGCGACCGTCGCGACCCCCAGATTCATCGTCGCGTCGTAAAGGTCCTTCTTCCTCCCCTTGTCTGCCGTCCGGAGCAGGTTCAGGACGAGCTCGACACCCTTTTCCCAGTAACCCCTTAGGTTACCCTGTATGACAGTTGCCAGTCGCTCGACCTCGGCGAGATCATTCTTTTCGACTTTTCGTTCCGTGCGCGAAGGCTCAAGGTAGGCGATGACGAATGGGTAGTACGTTTTCACGATGGCGTCCCGGCCCACGACCTGAAACGTCTCATCCAGGATGGAGCGGAGGACTCCGCGGAACGGATCTCGCACTTTTGCTATCCGCGCGGTGCTCGATCATTTCCCCGAGCAGGGTCACGATGTTGCATGTCCTCACCTGCCACGTGTCGGGTGTCTCAGCATCGAAGAGCTCATCCCAGTGAAGCACGAAGAACTTGTGACATTCGTCAGTGATTCCCCATTTCGCCCAATCTTCCTCGGTTGGGTACAGCATTGCTTGACCTTGGACAGGACAGTGAGTATATTATCGGTATAACAAGGGGCACGGTCGCTGGTCTCTGGGCGTAAGCCTGTGCTAGCTACACGGCCCCTTCAAATTATTCGTCCGTTCAAAGGCTTTGCCGGCGAAAGAGATAGATAAAGCCAACTGAACGCCAGATCACATTTCCAGCCTTTGATCTCGTGGAGACTCTCGCCGTCCGGGTAGACTCCGGCCGCGCGTGGCCGAAGCCCTGACTGACCTGCTGGCGTCCCAGTGTCCGGTCAGGTGCGCCACCGTCACGGTGTCGAGGCCGACCCTCAACGCCTCGGTGACGTATACCTTCCAGACCGCCTTCGGGGCAGTGCTCCTTTCCGGCTTTCTTCTCGACCCGCCAAGAGCGCACTTCGTGGCGTCGGTCGTCCACTTGTTGCCCTCGCTGTTCAGCAAGGCGGGGATCTGGGTCGTTGGATCGTTACCGCCTAGGGCGTCGCATGGCCAAGCTGGGGCGAAGATATTCTCCCATCGGGTAGGTTCTAGAGCAAGCCTGCCGGGTTCACTCGTGAGGACACAGGTTGCGAAAAGGTGTTCGAGGCACCGTGCCGTTTGGCGTTAATTAGGCTGATACGCGCCCCTGACCGATGACAAAGTGGAGGTGTTCTGATTTGGGGGCGACGCACGCCGTCAACTTGTGGGCGGGCTCGCGTCCTTGTGAAGGAGCATCCTAAACATCAGGTGGTTCATCCGGAGCCCGTTCAGGCAAACCCAAATGAAGCAGCCAGCAAGCGACGCCGGCACCAAACGGTCGTGTAAGGGGAGGCGAGCGCCGCAGGCATGGACGACAAGGATCGAGATGGCGAGGGTGACAAAGCAAACGATCGACCGTGGAACAAGATCTCAAGCGGCCCTCCCCCGCCGCCTGTCGTTTCATGGACAAGCTCGTCTTCTTGCCAAATCACTGGCACAATCGTCTTTGCCAGATGATCATGAGGAAAGAGAGCGATCCTCTCAAGGGTTGATGTTTATAGGGACTGGCAAGTAGCGGGACGAAAGGCGGGAAGCGGGGCCCGACGAGATGCGTGGTGGGGTCACCCGACAACCTTTCCTGTCGCGTGAACCGTTGACCTTGGCGGTTCGGGGCGAGAAAATGCTCTGACACCGTGACTCTCCCAGAAAGCGACCTCACGCAGATTGAGCAATTTACCGTGGCAATTACGAATGTCGCGTTCTGTGTTCCGGGGCTCGAGGACAATAGGCAAGGGAAGGGCTGTCTTCAAGAGCAGTTTGTCACCCGGGCCGTGAGCTTGCCGGGGGCCACTGGTGCGGATGCCCACCTGGATCAGGGGAGGCATCGAGCTCAGCACGTGGACCGCCATCAGAGGATGACGCCGCCAAGTGAGTGAATGCGCTCTCTCTCGACGATCTGCTTGACGAGTGCGGGTTCCTCGGCAAAGAGGTCGTATGCTTTCTCGATCGCTTCTTGGCGGTCGGCGAAGATTCCGATGATCCGTTGTCCCTTGATAAGGACATAATCTCCTTTGCGCTTGAGCAGCTCGTCTAAATGATCCCTGTAGGTGGTTAATTCCTCGATCAGGGTCCGGTCACCCACGACCTTGGACGGGTCGAAGGTGCGCGAGTTCCGAATCGGGCTTGCGAACGGGGCGTCTTGGCTCCCCCCTCGCCGTTGACCCGCTCGATCCACTTTTTTCGCATCGTCCCGACCTCCGACTGCCTGATCCTGAATGACCATCGAAGATGATTTTATCAGGTCCTCCAGGTCAAGAGCACGGCGTTTCCGATCAGCATTCTGCAGCTTGGGGACCGTCGATCTCTGTGGTCCGGAGCGAGAATATGCTCTGACACCGGGGCATTCCTTGGGTGAGCGACTAGCGGCAAGCGACCAGAACAGGAAGAGGGCCTAGCTCGGGGTTCCGGGGACACCAAACTCAATTATCGACGGGAGTTAGGTATGGTGTCCCCTGAACCCAGTGGTGTCCCCGGAACCCTGTCCGTCGACAGTGTCGGATGGTCAGCATTGCTCGCCTCTCTGGCCGAGTCGGCGGCGAGCAAGATTGCACAACGGATTCACCAGCGTTCTCAATTATCCAACAACTTCGCACACCTTGGTGCAACGTTTTTCGCCGTTAACTAGGTCGTTTTGAGTGAAGTCCACGCTGTAATGTCGATAGCTAAGTTCTACTGTAACCGTTTCGAACTAGCTAACGCCGTAACTTGTTGGCAGATGGTTGGTTGCGACCAGTATGTGTGCGATTGTCCACAAAACGTAACCCGCTGGAAATCAAGCAGTTGTAGAAAAACCGTTACAGTAGAACTAGAATCAGAGCAATAGACGTGGCACTCGACGCTAAAATCCGCGAACGCCGGTGGCCAACTGACAATCTCCGACCGAATCTGCGCATCCCAGGGGACCGAGGTCCACATCGCAGTTCGCATATCCGGGTGAAGCGGGTATCGAGCTACGATCATGCCTGACGAGGGATTTCCACCGGGCGAACTCCAGAACTCGTTTTCCGGGATTACCCAAGCCTTGCTTTTTACTCGTGAGGTCGTATCGACTCGTACGTACACATCGTTAGCCGTGGCATTTCCGACGTTCTGAATAGATGCCTTGAGGGTTAATTTCGCGACTGGCCGGTAGTCAGGATTAGCTTCCGAGTATTCCAGGCACACCTCGATCTTGAAGTCCGAGTTGTATCGCGGGTAGAACAAATGCCTCAACATCGCAGGCTCGGCCTGCTTGAATTCATCTCCGGCTCGATAATAATAACACTTACCTGCAAACTCAGCCCGGTGAGGCTTGTGGCCGCTCTCCGGGACGAGGCACACGACGAAACCGTCTCCACTTGGGCCGGGATAACACTGAAAGTCGACGCCTGCCACGGGAGGATTATTCGCGGAGCGTCTCCACTCTCTAAGCCGACCCTCGAACACGCCTGGGTTGGATACCAGCCTCAGTCCGCAGGCTGCGTCAATGTCGTTCGGTCCCGTTTTCCTCGCGTCGATGCCCCAGACGATGACGCCGTCCGTCGTATTGGCGAAACCAGAAAGAGCCTTGCTCCAGATTTCTCTTCCGTTCTTGTCGTCCTTTGGTTCACCTTTAAAGTCGATCCACTCCTCCTCGAAAAACGGATTTATTGGATCGACTAATGCTGAGAGAAAGCCGAACGGATCGGGCTTACTCCTGACGTCGTGGAAAGACGCGTTTCCCAGAGATTCGTGAGTTGCCATGATTCGCTCTCGGAGGGGTCGTGAACTCGGTTTGCGACGTTTCGATTATTGCACCAAGAGCCGGGCGGAACAATCAACGAGGTTTTCGTCGGCTTATGACCGCGCGTCGCTCCTGTTCCGCCGAGCCGGCAGATATTCGAGGAACGCATAAGCTCGAGCTTCATGTGAGGCAAAACCAGATTTTGGGCGGCGCGGTTTTGGGGCCGGACGCGATTGAAGATGACATGAACGAAGGGAAAACGGGGACCGCTTTTACGAATACGCATCGCTCCCATAGACTCCAAGTTAAACGCGATGTCCCTATTTTCCATATTCGATTGGACGGCGCGGGTCAACCGGCCGTTCGGCGCAAAAGAGGAGGAGGCGATTGTTCGCAGCATGCAGCGAGGTCAGCCGTTCGGTTCGGAATCGTGGCGGGCGGAGCAAGCGGCCAGGCTCGGTCTGGAATCATTGCTCCGGCCGAGAGGCCGACCACGAAAACAACCGAACAACGGCTCCTGACCCCTTTTCCGGTCCAAGCAGCGGCGATCGAGCATCCCTTGCATCGCGGATGCTCGTCGCGGGGGACTTGCTCGGTCGCGGCGTCGGTGAGTGCCGTCAATTCCCGTTAGATATCGGCGCGGGCTGAGGAACTGCCCAATTGAGTGACCGATCGCCCTTGAGACTGAAGAAGAAGGTCCCGTCGCCCGAGAATTGTACCGCGGTGCCTCGAAATAATGCAGTGCCTGGAAGTTCGGTGTAACCCTGAACCGCGGTGCCTTGCAGGTCGGTCAGGGTGTTGTCCTTCGTGACGGGGTGCGCGTTCTGAATTGTATACAGAACCGAAGTCTTCAGCGGTTTTTCAGGTATCAAGGTGACCGTGTACATTGTAGGGTCGTATAGCGCGGCTTTGAGCGGGACGGCGCAGGCAGAACGGCGGATTGTCGCGACAACCAGTCGGTCACGGTATGCCCCGGCTTGGTGACTGCATAATTATGGAAGTTTTCGACGGATGCCGGGGCCATAGGGCGGCTGAACGTGATGGCAATGCCCGAGACGGTTTTGCCCCGCACGATCAAGTGAGCGTTTGTCATCCCCGCCGGAGGCGGTGGAAGGGCCGCTGGGCCGGTGACGAGATACACCACCGCCGAAGGGCGCCCCCGCCGTCCGACGACAACGATACGCCAGGCGCCGCCGCCGATACCGAAAGCTCGATCGGCACCAAGCCGGGGTTGGTGGCCCCGGAGTTCACTGGAATGCGAACTGTCTCGATCGCCACTCCAGCCGGAAAAGTGACCAACTCGCTGACCGGAGTGAATGTATTGCTCGCGGACGCGGGCAGCGCGATGCGGTCGCCCGCGGATGTCGTCGAGCCCAGGGAGGCGGAAAAATTGACCGAAAGCGGGATGTTGAGTAGATTGTGCGGTCCGTTCGACGCGTCCCGACCGAGCGTCACGTCGAACGAACTGGCTTGCTGGCTCACGTACATGCCTGGCGTGTCGATATCGAGTTTTTGAATACTATTTTGATGAGGCGCAAGACCGCTCAAGAGCGCACGGTCTTCGAGTCCCTCGACCTGCAAGAGCGCACGCCACCTCGCCGCGGAACGCCGGGGACGATCGTTCGCCATTGCTTTCCTTTCCATGATCGCCTGTGATCGGCGTCGCGGCCGAGACGTGGACTGACGATCAGAGTCAGATCGTGACCAGGTGCGACGGGGCACCTCGATCCACTCCTAGACATCGGAGGACCGGCCAGTATGACATGAATGAAAAAACGGCGGAGTGACTCCCACTAAACCGCGGGGTGGTCCGGACAGCGCGATCTGCGCCCGCGTCGCGAGCTTGGTGAGCGGCAAAACCTGGCGGCGTGGTGGTCCTTATTCCAGTTTCTGTTCCATTGCGTGCGATTCGTAGCATCTTTTCGACCCGTAATGCGTTACGCCAAGGAGGTCTTCTGACATTACCCGATGTACCGCCATCGGTCTGCTACCCCAGCGGGCGTCACCAGTAACGGCGAGGTCCGAAGCCTGTGGGACAACGTAATCTCGATCCTCGGATCGGCTGTGAACGCGCGAGCCGACACGGCGACTGCCAGCATCACGGCGGTCGGCGGCCAGCGGTCCGGGTCAGGTCAACCCAGGTGAAGTGCTGATAAAGGCCGTAAACAGAGACAAGCCAAAGATGCTGTCAGGCTTGAAAAGGTACGTGGTCAGGTGCAGGGGCTGTAATGTCCCCTGTCGCGAATGGAGCACAACCGGCCGAAAGGCACGACCTTACCCCGGAGCGATCGAAGAGGTGAGCGAAATTGTCCCGAGGACGGGCGATACGGGGGACATGGCGCTTTTACACGTTCTCAATACGCCGTCGTCCCTGGGGCCGCAAGCACGAATCCAGCCCCAGCCGGATCGCCGTCTCCCGAGCCCAAACGTCTTGGCCATACGGTCGGCCCCGCGACACCGAGTGCCACAACCGTTGAAGGTCGCCAGCTGAGAGCGGCTCGTTGACTCGCTCCAGCCACTTCTCATCGCGGACCGGCTCTTCGGCCTTCTATAGCAACGGATCGCCGCGCCCCAACCCGGTAGGCTCGACCACTTCCAGTCCTTGGCCCGCGACACGAGTTCGGCTTGCAACGCATTGCGTGCTCGACATAACGGAGCACCGAAACGGGATGGTCGAGTATTCGCCGGGCCTGTGGAAGACGGCCTCGCGGCGGTTGCCCCGATTGAGGGCGTGATACCACAAGGCACCGACCGAGGTGCGAGCGGTTCGCGGCATGCCATCATGATAGTTGACGAGGTGCCCGCGGTCAATAATGGGCTGTGTCCCCGATTTTTCCTGGCGATCTCGACGGTCCCGGGCGAGAATATGCTCTGACACCGGGGCATTCGCGCTCGACACCGGGGCATTTCCCGGGGCGATTCCTGACACCGGGGCATTCTGACACCGGGGCATTCCTGACGCCGGGGCAGTTCCCGGGGCAGAGAATATGCTCTGACACCGGGGCATTGTGACACCGGGGCATTGCCCGGCGGCTGCACATCGCGTACGGTTACGAAAGGCTTCAATCCCCGGAAAGCATGGCCAAGTCGAAAGAGGCGATGGATACTCCTGAGGTCCGTGCCAAGATTCGAGCGGCTTGCCTCGGGTGCCCAGCCGATCCCAAGACGATCGCTGCTATGCGCGAGGCCGCCAAGCGCCCAGAATCTGAGGAGTGGAAGCGCGGACAGTCCGAGCGGTCGCGTAAGATGTGGGAGAACGCCGGGGATTATGGTCTGCCCTCTCAACACCGCTGGACTGACGAGGAGGTCGCATTGTTCGGGACCTTGAGCGACCGGGCAGTCGCCGCGGCCATGCGCCTGCCTGTGCACGTCGTCGTGCACAGACGTCTGAGTCTTGGCATCTCGACAACTGTTCTCCAGTCCTGGACTGACGAAGAGATCAGCGTGCTCGGCACTGACACCGACCGAGAGGTCGCGCGCAGCCTGGGTAGATCCTTGGAGTCGATTCGCGCAAAACGTCAAAAGCTTCGAATCCCGGCATTGATCTCCCCCTGGACCGAGGAGGAGATCGCCTTGCTGGGTACCGATACCGACCGCGAGATTGGCCGCAGGCTGGGCAAGCACGCAAAGACCGTCCGAAACAAGCGAGAAGTGCTCGGCATCCCGCCCTTTGTCGCTCGCTGGACCGAGGAAGAAATCTCCCGGCTGGGCATCGACACCGACGACGCCATCGCTAAGGCGCTGGGTCGATCACAGCGGGCAGTCGCCACTCAACGAGTCTTGCGCGGCATCTCCGCTTATCGCGAACCAGGGCTGAAGTCCGGCGACGACGGCCGAAAGAAGGAGACTGATCGGGGTTCGTGACCACCTTTCCACCAGCGTGAGCGGCCCGCACAAGTGGGTAGCAGGGTTGCGGATTCACTGATTAACGGGTAAAAATGTCCTCCATCGGCTTGCGGGAGACCCGCTTGACAGGGCAAGGACCCTCGGTCCGAACTCGAGAGCAATCTGGCAGGGGATCGAAGCATGGCATGGTACATCCTAGACGTTAATAGCTGGAGTCAATTTGAGGGGTCATTAAACGTCGCCGGGAATCCCGGCTCAATGGATGCGGGCTTGTTCTACCGTGGCCAAGCCGATGCCGACTGGGGTCTGGTGGATTCACTAACGCGTCATTTGGGACCTGAAGTGCCGATAGAGAAGGCCCTAGAGATCGAGAAGGTTGCTCTGAGAAAGTTCAAGGAGCAGGCGCACTTTTTCTCAGACGCCCACACACTGCCCCGAAAATCTTCCGGCCATAGTCTCCTAGAACCATTCGACGCCTGGTGGGGATTAATGCAGCATTTTGGGGCGCCTACACGACTTCTCGATTGGACAGTATCGCCCTATGTCGCAGCTTATTTTGCCGTAGTTGACCGTTTGGATTCACCGGGAACGGTCTGGGTGTTCCCAGAATCAGACCTCCGAAAGGCATCACTCGATTTATATTCTGAACATTTTTCAAAATTTCCGAAAAAGCCAGGTGAGTCAGTATACGAGTCGGTTGATTCGCCCCAATTTCTCCTGCCCACCGAACACGGACAGTTTCCGAACGTTCGCATGATAACCCAACAAAGTAGGTTCACGTTGCCCGGGCGAATTCTCAGTAATCACGGAATCCTGATCGGACAGTTGCTGGATGGTAAATCGTCTAGAAAGAACATAAGGATTAACATCAAGGCAGAAGCAAAGCCTGAGATACTAAAGAAGTTGATGCAGTTGAACATAACGGCTAACACGCTTTTTCCAGGATTAGATGGTCTGGGGAGGTCGATTCGAGAGTATATAAGCATAGCCAGAAAATTCGCTTAACGGGATCGTTGCGCGAGTCTGCTTGTCCGTGTGCTCCTTTCGCTCGTGTGACAAGATTCGGGTCGCGCGAATCGTAGCCGGTGCGCCGCCTGTGTCTCCGCTCGGCCTGGTGGTGATCCTCGGCCGGCCGGAAGAGCAAAATGGTGGCGGATCGTCTTTTTGCGGATGATCGTCGCCGGAGGGAGGGGCGCGGTCATGAACATAGACTGACAGTATCATTCCTCATGGTTGGTTTTTGCTATTGCGGTCTAAGCTGGTCATTGACGAGGCTGATGTAGGCGCGCCTCGCCCACGTCTCGACGTTCGGCGATTTCGTTCGTCGCAACCGAGCCTGCCGCCGTCCGCGCTGCAGAGGAACGGTCCCTGGCAGGCAATCCGAGAACGTGGAGAATCGCCATCTCCCGAAGTAGCGCGTTCGGCTCTTAAGTCTGGGAGGAGGACGTCTTCTGTGACCAAATCAATCGCCCGTGGATGAGGAGGCTTTCCGACCTTGGAAAGTAACCTGAAGCCCACGTATATGTGTTCGAGCGTCCAAGGCATCCAGGATTTTCCATCGGGGGCCAAGACCTGCCAGTCAGTGGCCTCGATTAACTCACGCCCGAATGTTGCAATGTCTGTCTGAGTTACCGATCGTGGCTGTCCGATCTCAACGAAAAATTTGAAATGTCGATCTATGTTTGCCGACTGAATCATACATCGGAACCTAATCTTAATGCCGTCTTGGCGATTGACCGCGTCCTCCAGATGGTCGGTGAGCAGCGATCCAATATATCTTGGTATGTGCACGTTTAATAATCCGCCGCCCGAACGCCCGTCCAATCCTGCCAGCTTGACGCTGAACGACTTGTATGCATCGCGGGCGGCGTGAAATTGGAAATTATCATTCGAAGACCTCTCAAGCCAACCGGCTACAACGAACGGTCGGTTGATGTACCTCATCGGTGCCGCCTTGAACCTGTCCAGTGAGACCTCGTCTCCTACGACAGGGAGAACTTCGATCTTCCCCCTTGGTCCCTCTTTCCACCTTAGCGCCTCGATGGCCTCCAGTCCGAGATAAGAGACGACGGGATTGAGTGCGGATTCTGGAAGCGATTGCATCCGCACGACGGCCTTCGCGGCATCTGTCCGGTTCGCGTGGTCCGTCAATTTGAGTCGCCTCATCAGCTCCGTGACAGTGGCCGGTTCCTGGGACAAGCTCGGAGCCGCCCACGCAGCAAAGAACGCGAGCATGAGCACATAGGTTCCGCGCATGGGATGTCTCGCCCTCGAGGGTAATCGTAATCACGTCAGGAGTAGCAGCCAGCCAAGGCACTAATTTCGTTCTCGCCTAAGCCTATCGCCTTCCAGCGCGCCACTTAGGCGGGGATTCTTCCACGGCTCACCGTGGCTGGCGGGCCAACCGCCCACCACATCATTAGCATGCCCCACCCACCCACGCAACTCGACGCGGACTCGCTTCTTGGATTGGTGCAACACAAGGGGGTCGAACTAAACCGCTACACGGCGGTCCGGAACGCTCTCTCGCCAAATTCCCGACAGCCTCAGCACCTCCCTCCACGCGCCCTTCGTCCTCGCCTCCCTTGAACTCAAACGCTCCCCCGCAGTAGCTGCGTCGGACACAAGACAGTTTGAAGAGACTGGCTGCGGCAGATCAGAAAGGATGCCCGAGTTATACCTGCATGTCTGATCCCAGCTTCGCTTTCGGCGAAGAGACCGCCGTTGTAGGCCGGGATGTTGAGCGCCGTGTTGCCGACGTTGATGGCGCGGAAGAGGCCCCGGAAGTTCTCCCAGACCGGCCGTGGGTTGTATGGATCGTTGTGTTCATACGCTTTGAGGATGGTCTCGGCGGGTAAGAGACCCCGGTCTTCGCAGAAAGCACAAAAAAGGATGCGGTCAAGGAGCTTCTGCGTGCTGGCCAGGACGTCGCGTGGTCCGACGGTCGGGTTCGCCCGGCAAAGGTGGTCGAAGGCGTATTCGCGCATGTCGGCGTAGCGGAGGTAAAACTCCTTGGTCAGCTCGCGGCCGACCTTTTCCGAGGCATTCAGCAGCTCGTAGAGGTGACACTGGCCTGTGGTTGGGACGACCCGTCTGGAACCGAGAAGGAAGAGGAACCGCTTGAGATGATGATCGTCTTTGGCGAGGGTGTCCGTGTCGAATCGTTCGTAGGTGTACTGGTCGGACCCTTTGTGATAAAGCCGGGTCTGCCGCATGGAGGTGACAACGATCCAGTCGCACGGGAGGTTGATGGCATAGCGGTAAGCCTGATCGACGGCTGACATTTTGCGGCCTTTGAAGGGCCGGTCGAGCGGGTCCTTCGGTCCTTTGCCCTCAACGGCCACGATGAACCGCCCTTGGCCGGGGGTCAGCTCGCCGAGCACGGCATCGGCGAACTTGCCGTCCACCTCAACGCATTTCTCGCGCGAGAACGTGTAGCGGTCTTTGTTGTCGACCGCCCGGGTGTAGCCGAGGATCTGGCAGAAGACGTCGGTGAGGAAGTCCGGAAGGAGTTCCTGCTCGTTGAGCGTTTCGGCCTGCGGGGACCAGAGCAGCCCGGTCCATCGGGCGAACGTTTCTCGGATCGCAGCGCTGTCGCCAGGAAGCGGAAAGCCGGTGAGGTGAGGGCGGAGGACGTCCGGCCGGAACAGCGGCTTGGCTTCGACGGGCACGCGCGAATCCTCGTGAATCGGCCAGATCAGGTGGAAGTCGGAAGCCCTATCATACTACAACCGAAGAAGCCGAGGGACGATCGCGACGTTCTTGCTGCGTTCGTCGTCAGTCGCGTCCGCCGAGGTCCCCGCCGGCTCACGTTGATTCACGGGCGGCTTCCACGCGCTGAGTCAACTGCATCGGTGGCGCTCGGACTCGCGCCGAAGAGAGCCCAACCGCTCAAAACCGCGAGTTCGGCGGAAAGTCCCGAGAGAAATGCCGACGGCATGGCTCAAAAACGCCTGTTTTCGGGTACCACTCCGGATCTGAGCGCGGCTTGATTATTCCCGCGTTTTTCGCTTATACCAGGTGTCCATAAGCGCACACGACAGAATTCGGGAAATTCATTTAAGTCAATAGTGAACCTAAGGTTCCGGTCGAATTCCATCGCCGGAATGGGGGCGGTAGACTTGACAAAATGGGAAGACTGCGTATAATGTATAGGTAAGAAAACGAGACTTGCGCACATTCTGTTTTCGGCCTACGGGCTCGCCGCCGCCTGCTCGTCAGAATGAAACCGGCTTTCAAGCCGGGCGAACCTCCGAAGATTGGTTCTGACTTCCGGGTCGGGCGAATCGACTGGCACAATCCTCAAATCCCTTGCTTCGTACGATTCGTCGCCCTTCGGGACATGCCGGCCTGCTTCGGCCCCACGGGGCTGGGAACCGCCGAGCGGGGCAAAACGGAGACGCGGTGGAATCTTGCCATCGCGTTCCCATCGGTGCTCTTCCTGGAAGAACTCTCCCCCGAAAACCAGAAAACCAGGCTCGCCATCCTGATCGCCGACGGAGCGCCCATCTCCAGGTGGCCCGGCTTTTTCCACGCGGCGGTCTGCCGCGGCCTCTCCCGGTAGACGATCAGATTGGCCTCAGATTCACCACGATCCAATGCGATTCTCGATGAGGACCCGCGTAAAAAGTCGCGAGCGAAATGGCACAAAGCCTCGAAAAAAGCGAGACTCCTACTGCTCACCGAATCTAGGGGCCAGGGTCAACCCGACCAGTGCTTCGGCCAAGCACCTGAAACGTCGAAAAAGCTGCCACCACTGCCACCTACTGCCACCGGCTTGGCGATTAATTCTGTGCAGTCCGGGAGATCGGCGAGGAGTCTCGAAAAAGCTGCCACCTACTGCCACCTACTGCCATTTTTTGGCACGCTGGGAGCACTCGCTCAACACGCTGGGAGCACTCGCTCAAGAGGCTCAAATCCCAGCATGGCCTGGCTTTACGATTGTGCAAGCCGCGTCCGCTGCCGTGTACCAGCGGAACGGTATTGTACCAAGCCGGACGCAGCACCGTTTGGCCAGCGCGGAACCGGGAGGAACATGGTTATTGCGCTTATGTGGCACGGTTCAAGAGGAGGGTACGGTTCGGGTTGGCTGAACTGTGCCATCCTCTTGAACCATGCCCACAAGACCAAGCCGGAGATCCTCCAAGCTCTGAGCGGGCGAGCGCCGTGAGTCGGTCGACTTGTCAGTCCGCTTGCCTATTTTGGCAGTCGATCGCTGATCCAAATTCTGTGGGCTATGATCGTAAGTGTCGATCTGACAGAGTTTTGAGGAAATGATTCGCACTGGTACACGGATTGCTCCAAGATCGTCGGAGCTCGACGACGGTGTCGAACCACGATGCACATTCAGTATTGTGGAAGTTGGTAGCACAATCGACCGGTAAAGACCTCATGGGGTAAGTTCGATGGCAACCGCAACAGTCAGCGATCGCCAGGAATACTCATTTCAAGCCGAGATCAAGCAGGTCCTTCACCTCCTGTCTCATTCGCTCTATCAGAGCCGGGAGATCGCGGTCCGCGAGCTGGTCTCGAATGCGTCCGATGCGCTCGACAAGATGAGGCACGTCTCGCTGACAAACGAGTCGCAGCGCGACGCCGGGCCGCTGGAGATCGTCATCGAAGGGCGCGAGGCCGACCGCCAGTTGATCATCCGCGACATCGGGGATCGGGATGACCCACGAAGAGTTGGTGACGAACCTGGGCACCATCGCGCACAGCGGATCGGCCGCCTTCCTCAAGGCCATCGCGGCCAAGTCGCCAGGAGAAGTCCGACATATCACTGATCGGCCAGTTCGGCGTCGGGTTCTATTCGGCATTCATGATCGCCGATCGCGTGACCCTGCGCACTCGTAGCTTCACCGAGGAGACGGGCTGGGAGTGGGAGTCGGAAGGGACCGGGACCTTCACGATCACGCCCATCGAGGGGACGATTCCGCGCGGCACGGAAGTTATCCTCCATCTCAAGGAGGATGCCAAGGACTTCGCCACCGAGTGGCGGATCAAGGAGATCGTCAGGCGCTATTCCACCTTTATTCCCTATCCGATCCGCCTGGGACCGGCCGGCGAGGTCATCAACGACCAGAAACCGATCTGGGTCGAGCCCAAGAGCCAGGTCACGGAAGAACAGTATCTTCGATTCTACCAGCACCTGACCCACCATCCTGAGGAAAAGCCGCTCTGGCACTTGCATCTGGCAGTCGATTCGCCGTTCCAGTTCCGCGCGATCGTCTACTGCCCCCCGACCAACCTGGAACGACTGGGGTTCGCCCGGCTCGAGCACGGTCTGAGCCTGTGCGCCAAGCGAGTGCTGGTGCAGAGCGATTGCCGCGAGCTCGTGCCCGAATACCTTCCGCTTCCTCCGTGGCCTGGTCGATTCCGAGGACTTGCCGCTGAACGTTTCCCGCGAGACGCTTCAGGACAATAACGTCATCCGCAAGATCCGAACCTCCCTGGTCAAGGCAGTGCTTGACCGGCTCGACCATCTCGCCCAAGAGCAGCCTGACGTATTCCGGACGTTCTACGAGCAGTTTGGCCGGATACTCAAGGAAGGCTTGGTGGTCGATCCGACCAACCGCGAGCGAATCGCCAAGCTGCTTCGCTTCCCTTCCACAACCGCCGGCGATCCCACGGCGCTCGTGTCGTTCGATGAGTACATCGCGAGGATGCCCGCGGGCCAAACCCGCATCTATTACTTGGCAGGTCCCGACTTGGCCTCGATCCGGAAGAGTCCCAACCTCGAAATTTTCCGCCGTCGCGGTCTGGAAGTGATGCTCTTGACCGATCCAATCGACGAGTTCGCTGTCAACTCGCTGAGGGTCTACCAGGGGAAAGAACTCACGTCGATCGACTCGGCCGACCTCGATCTGCCCGAGACCAGCCCGACCGCGGAACCGGAGCTCAAGCGCGCCTGAGTCGCAGGCCAAGGAAAGCGGCTTTGGCCGCGTGCTCGACCTGTTTCGGAACGCGCTCGGCACTCGGGTCAGCGAAGTCCGCGAGTCGAAGCGATTGATCGACAGCCCCTGCTGCCTGGTCAATGCGGAAGGCAACATGAGCACCCAGATGCAAAGGCTCTTGAAACTTACCAATAAAGAGTTCACTGAGAGCCCGCGAATCCTCGAGGTCAATCCCTCGGCTCCATTGGTCCGCCGGCTCTGCCGCTTGAGTGCCAATCAAGAGCACGACGCATTTATCAAGCAATGCGGTGTGCAGCTCTGGGCCGACGCGATGATCCTCGACGGCGTAACGCCCGAGCCGGAAGAGATGGTCGCCCGAGTTCAAGCATTCATGGCCGAGGCCGCCGAGAAGCGCTCGCCGCTGATCCTCTGACGGGCAGGAGCGGAAGTTAGAAGCTTAGGAGTTAGAAGTTAGGAGCTAGAATTTAGAATGAAGGCAATAACCGCACGTCGGTTAATGTTCCCATTCTAACGGTCCTAACTTCTCACTCCTAACTCCTTGTTCGATCAGCCCCCGTGCAGCCAGTTGAAGTAGAACGGAATATGGGTAGGGTCCCGGACCGGGAATGAGCGGGTCGAGGTCATAAATCGGCACGTAGGAGCCCATCTGGTAATACATCCCGACGGGCCGCCACGGGTGCGCCAGGTTCTCGAGGAACCGGAGCGGACGCCATCCGTGCCGGCTGGACGAATCGACGGTACTCTGGCCGGGCATCCCGTAGAAATAGGGATAGACACTCTCCGTATCGTTCACCTTCCAACCCAGGCCATACAATCCTTGGGACAGCACAAAGTTGGGGTGCCGGACAACCGGGTGTTCTCCCGTGTGGTCGTCGTACCGCGTGTTGTAGAAGTTGTCACGGTGCGGGTCGTGAGGCAAGACGTGTTCCGTTCCGGCGAACCGCATGACCAGACCGCTCCGCTCCTGAGTTCAGGAACGAATGGCTCGGGAGCCTGGGCCGAAGCCGTTGCACCGGTCACGACGACCCAAAACCCGAGTGCGCCGATTCCGGCCAAGGTGCGGACGCGACGGCCCGGACTCATGCCACTGAGTACCCAGGCGGTTCTCATCCGTTTCCATGAACGTTCCATGAGCTTTCCTCCTCGCTCTGCCTTCGGGACCAAGTTCCGTGTCAGTCAAATCTGATCAGGCCCGGCCTCCGGCCAGGCCTGTTTTCGGGTTGAACCCGAGTACTCGTCGTTGCACGCATTCACAATCTCATCCGATTGCATGCTCGCGCTCGCTCAGGGAGCGTCGGGATTCATGGGGGCAAACGCGAAGAAGTCGCGGGGCGACCGCGTCGAGACCACGTAAGGCACATACCCGGGAGTGAGGGGAACCGGTCCGCCAGCGCCCAAGAACCAGGTCACCCGCGGCTTGTGCAAACCGGCGGTCAAAGAGGCGAGCTTCCCGTGCAAGGACGAGCCCAGTCCCGACAGGCAGTGCTTGCAGCCGTTACCCCCACAAAACTTGCAACCCGTGCCGTGGCCGTGACCAGACACGCCCGAGCCTCCGCAATCGCCACAGCCGCTGCCGCCGCACGATCCGCATTTGTTCGCGTGCACAGAATGGCCAAAGTGCGAGTGACGCGACTTGACGCCGCAGCCCGGCTGCCCGCAGAACGCCTGGCTGGAAGGTTGCACGACGGTTTGGCCGGACGGCAGATAGGGCGGGCCAGTACTGTAATCACCCACGACAGCCGTTCCCGCCGGGGAGACCGCCTGAATGTCCATGCGAGCCATCCGCGACGATATTCGATGAGTTGCCGTGCCCACAATTCTTGCCGTGTCCGAATAATCCACAGCCACCACCCTGCTGACCGTCTCCATCACCGTGATGGAACAGGTTGTGTCCGCCGCCACCACCTCCTAAGAGCCCATGCAACTGGCACGTGGGACAGCTCAAGAATTTGTGGACTCCGCCCAGGGGATCCTTGGCATAATGGCCATAGGGGACGGGGGGTGCCATGTAGGCCCCTCCAGTCTTGAAGTCGTAGGCGTCCACTTCACGCGGAATTGTGTGAAACGGGTCAAACGTCTGAGCCGAGCTCGCCCGTGCCAGACCCAGCCCGAGGGCAATCGCCAGTGAAAGTGTGCGTGGCATCCCTCGCCATTTTCCAATGCGCATAGTCTATCCCTTACTTTGCGTCGATGAGCCCCTCCTGAAGTGTCTGGAATCAAGCGAGTGCGCGAGCGATTGACGTGTCCGAGCCTTCCTTCGCGCGGTCGACACGATCAGCCCCGGGCCTTCACAAACCGCCGCCAAGTGAGCAAGTTCAACGCACAACCAGCATCCATTCGACTCGAGCCGAGCCGATCTTGCGGCAAATTCGAGCAGACTGGCGCGTCGACCGTTGGGGTCGAGGCGCGGTCGCGACCTCGGTCCGTGAGTGAGCCTTGTGTTTGTCCATCGGCCCGAACCGACATCGATCTCGAAGGAATCACCGCGTCGGCGCATAAAAAAGAACCGGTCCCTCGTTACAGGCCGAGGGACCGGTCCAATTACTCCATTGCCGGCTGGAACGCCCGAAGCGACTCCAGCACGAGCACCGACGCGACTTTAGTGATTGTTCTTGCCGTAGACCATCGAGGCCGGCAGCTCACTCACCGGGCGATTGGCTTGGTCGTAAGCGATCGATGCATGCTTTTGACGCTCCTTCTCCTCGCGTTCGCGACGGTGCAGGCCTAACTTCGGGAACCCGAAAGCATGGGCAATAATGGAAGTACGGCTATTATGGTCGGCACCGGCCAGGGCAACTTGACCTGGGGGCAGACTCGTGGGAACGACCGCTGGGTCATATGGACTCGAGCCCGGTCGAGGTCCCGCCGCGGCCATCCGAGGGTCGGCCCACGGCGGCTGTGAATTCCTGGCGACGCCGATCGGGGCCGGATCGGCGCCCGGACCAGCGGGCCCACCCACCACGGCGTAACCGGGGCGCCGCGGCAGGCCCGCCCATCACCGCGTAGCCGGGCGTCTGGTTCTCAATGATCGTGGTCGGTCCCGTCATGACCACTTGACCCTGGCACACTGAGCAGGCCGCGCCGGGTGCAATCACGGCGTGACTGTGCGCACCAGCGACTGGCCCCTGCATCCCGGCGGCCGGGGTGAGCGAGGGCGGAGGAGGGACATCGATACCGGATTCCGCCTTCGCCCGAGCGCGCTGGCAAATCACGCAATGCCTCCAGCCGAAGAGCCCGCTGTGCTTATGCGGCGGCGGCTGAGGACTGGCCTGCTCGGCGGCTGGATCGCCATCGCCCTGAGGGGCTGCCACTACCCAGGCCGGAACGGCCATCGCCAGGCCAAACAGAACCAGGACCAAACGAGCATGGACACGCATGAGGGAACTCCTTTCCCAGGTTCACGCCCAGCGCCGCGCAACAGAACCTGCACGCGCTTGGACCTTCCGAACCGTAGTGGTGAATGACGTCTCGGCCGTCTCCTCTTCCTTAACCTGGGCCGGCCGACAGGGAGGGGGTCGGTCGACCCTCTCAAGGCCGTCACCCTGACAGCGCGGCTTGGGATCACCGCGCACAAAGGCGCGGAGCCCGTCAACCGCATCACCGTGGGCGCATGGCCTTTTCATACATTCCCTATCATCGGCACGACCCGTTCGGGTCTTGCGAGAAATCGCCGAAAACCGGCGATTCCCTGAATACCTAACCTGAACGCAAGATCGGTAGTCCACGGTTGAAGCTGGCGGATGATGCCCCCGCGGGGGCGAAGAAGAAAAGGGGAGCAGGGCACTCAATAACTGTCCGAGCTGACGATTTCGCCCCCGTTGCGACTTCCCAGCGACTGCCAGACGGGCACGCTGATTGTGTTCTTGATGAACTGCACGTGACCGTCACATACTAAAGCGTTGACGCCCCCGGGATGATAGCTCCGCGCGGCGATGTTGAGCGAGAGCCAGTTCCAGATCGGATCGGTCCTGTTACTGTGGGGTAAGCCACCACGGCAGTCGGGCTGCCGGTCGTTCGGTGCTCGGCGATGATTATACAAGCTGTGCCCGGGTGCCCCATAATGCCAACGGACTCCTCGCGTATCCTGGAACTGCGTTGTCGACGGAGGTAGGCTGAGACACAAGTTCACATAGTCGGCGTCCGACGTGATCGGTGGGCCGGTCGTACTGTTGTTTCCCGTGATCAAGAACACGTCCTGCGGGTTGTTGGCATAAGTCGCACCCGGCATCGATCGGATTGTCTCGGCGACGGCAACGGTGTTCGACATGCCGTCCGTAATCGCCGCCGGGGAAATCGCCGAGTTTTCGAAGAGGACTCCGTTGGGGACGTCTGCCAGCGGCGGCGCGGGGTATTGCACCACCGAGTAGCCCGATCCGGTGCTCATCGGGTAGTTGTGCGTCGCGTAATTGCCATTGCCGACCGCGACAAGCACCGCCGGCGAATCGGATGGGCAGAGCAAGACAGTGAGAAACGTGGTGAAGCCCGTGACGTTGGCGGCGGCGAGAGTCGTGGTCGGATCGGTGTCGGGGGGCAAGTTGAAATTGAACGCGCTGAACAACGCTTGCTGGTCAAGCTGGGGGAGGATCTCCGCATAGGCTCCCCAGCAGTTGCCCATCCCCGTAATGTGGCTGTTGACGCGCCCGGGGGGTAGGACATTGATTGCCGAAATGTAGTTGTGCATCGCCAGCCCGATCTGCTTGAGGTTGTTGACGCACTGAGCCCGGCGCGCTGCCTCGCGAGCCGCCTGAACGGCAGGCAACAAAAGAGCGATCAAAACCGCGATAATGGCAATGACCACCAGAAGCTCGATCAGCGTGAAACCACGGCGTCTGGGCACGACGAAACCCCCTTCAGAGTGACTTGGTCTGAACAGCCTTGATCTGTTTTTACCAACTGATGACTATGCAGTTAAATCGTTACTCAAGTCATAAGCGCCACGATCATGGCGCGGCTGAGTATTGTAAAGCGAGTGTCAATCGCTTACAAGAGTGTCGATAACCGATACGATCATGGCGGAGCGATCGATGTTAGACAACGATGTACGGGCGTTCCGGACCGGCCTAGGTTGGTCGCAAGACGAGCTGGCGCGGCGATCGGGACTGTCGCGCGCGGGAATCAGCGCGATCGAGACGGGTAGGCTGGTTCCCTCGACGGCCGCGGCCCTGTCGCTGGCGGCGGCGATGAGTTGCACGGTCGAAACGCTGTTCCGGCTCCCGCGAGGGAAGCCGTTGGAGGACGCGGCGAGCTGGGCCTGGCCGACTGCCTCCGCTTCATGCCGCTACTGGCGAGCCAAGGTCGCCGGGCGCCTTTACCGTTATCCGGTCGAAGTCTCCCCTCTGGGCCTGCTCCCCCACGACGGGATGTTTCGCGACGGCGCTTTTCACGACCACTCCGGGATCGATCCGACTCGCACCTTGATTCTGGCGAGCTGCGACCCAGCCGCCGGATTGCTGTCGGCGGAGCTGGCGAGCACGGCGGCGATCCGCCTCATCGTCTTGACGCGGTCCAGCCGAGCGGCCCTCGAACTGATGGCACAAGGACTGGTGCACGCGGCGGGAGTGCACCTGGCGCGTTCCGATGAATCGGAAGGAAACGTGGCCGCGGTCCGTCCGACTCTGAACACGCAACCCGGACAGTATTATCGGTTACTCCGCGTGGCCGACTGGGACGAGGGAATCGCGCTGCGCCTGGCTTGAATGTCGGCTCGATCCGGGCCGCCGTTGGTGCCAAGCTTCGCTGGATAGGCCGCGAGCCCGGCTCGGGCGCGCAGCAGTGCCTCGACGAGTTGCTCGATCAGGCCAAGCCGCGACATCCTCGCCCGCGCGTGCATCATGCCCATGACCATCGCGGGGTCGCGGAGGCTGTCCGCGCCGGTTGGGCCGACGCCGGCATCTGTTTGCGCTTGACCAGCGACGAGGCCAATCTCTCCTTTCTCAGCGTGCGTAAGGAAGCGTACGAGCTTTGTTTCCCTGACGCCTTGGCGCATGATCCCCGCCTGGCCTCACTCGTTGAAGTCGTGCGGTCCGCCTCGTATCGCCGGATGCTTGGCGAGCTGCCAGGGTACGACACCACACGCACGGGCGAGTTGCGTCGCACGCGGTTCGGATCAAGATGACCTGTTCCCACTGGCCGCCATTAGCCCATTGACTTCTCGGCGCGGCGCATCTCAACATGATTTGCTTGTTCCCTGTTCCTTATTTCGACCAAATTGATCAAGGGGGGGTTTGATGAGAGTTCTGTTGTGCGCAATGAGTGGCCTGGTCCTGCTGCTGGTCGTGAGCTTGGTCCCCGGCCCGGCGGGGCGCAGGATGACGAGAAAGTGCCTCCGGTCAAGAAGATCATGGACGTCCTGCACAAGGGCGGGAAATCGCACCTGGCCAAGGTCAAAGCGGCGTTGAAAGGCGAATCACCCGACTGGGCGGAAGTCCTGAAAGATGCCAAGGCGATTCACAAGAACGGCGGATATCTCGCCAAGAACGATCCGCCGAGGGGCGAAAAGGCGGACTGGGAGAAGCTCGCGAAGGCTTATGCCGCCAACGCCAAGACGCTCGAAGAAGCAGCCGAAAAGGAAGACCTTGCGAAGGCGCGGGCAGCCACCAAGAAGTTCGGGGCTACTTGCAAGACCTGCCATGAAGCACATAAACCCGCAGACTGAAGACTGACCAGGAGGACAGGCTGGGCGTCGGCGCCCATGCGGCGACGACCCCAGTCGATTCCCACGACCGGGTGCGGTGCGACTGGTACCGCCCCGGACAATTCCCGATGGGCGGATGTTGCAGCCGACGACCGACTCGGGCCAGAATAACCTGACGCGGGCAGGCGGCAACTTGGAGAAGCGAGCTGGTTTGTTTCCGGCCGGATTCCTCTCCAAGAAAAGCGCGCTGCCGGCGAACGTCGCTCTGAGTCGTTCTCCCGAGGCACCGAGTCGATGCAACTTCCCTTGATCTCGCACAAAGCCGCGCGATTCACCGAGAGCGTGATCCGAGGCATGACCGTCGAAGCTCGCAAGCACGGCGCCATCAATCTGGCACAGGGGATGCCCGATTTCCCGGCTCCGTGCGAAATCAAGGCGGCGGCCTGCCAGGCGATCGAGAACGATATCAACCAATACGCGATCACCTGGGGCGCGCAGAACTTACGCGAGGCGATCGCCGAACACGTGGACTGGCACCTGGGGCTCAAGGTCGATCCCGAGACGGAGATCACCGTCACCTGTGGCAGCACCGAGGCGATGCTGGTGGTCCTGCTGTCGCTGATCAATCCCGGCGACGAAGTGATCCTCACCCAGCCGTTCTACGAGAACTACTGGCCCGACTGCGTGATCGCCGGCGCCTCGGCGCGATTCGTGCCGATCCGGCCGCCTCACTGGAGGTTCGACATCGATGAGCTGGCCGCGGCCTTCAACGACAAGACCAAGGCCATCATCCTCTGCAATCCCAACAACCCAACCGGCACGGTCTTCGCACGTGCCGACCTTGAGGCGATCGCCGCGCTCTGCCAAAAATGGAACGTGGTCGCCATCACCGATGAGATCTACGAACATATCATCTACGACGGCTTGGAGCACGTCGCTCTCGCCGGCCTGGAGGGGATGCGCGAGCGTTCCGTCACGATCAGCGGCATGTCCAAGACTTACGCCGTGACCGGCTGGCGGGTCGGCACGATCATCGCGCCGCCGGGGATGACGGCCGCGTTCCGCCAGATGCACGACTTTGTGGCGATCGGCGCGGCCGCCCCCTTGCAGGCTGCCGGCGCCGTGGCGTACCGCTTTCCTCGCCCGTATTACGCCCAGCTCTCCGCCGACTACCAGGCTCGGCGCGATCGGCTTTCCCAGGCACTCTGGGAGGTTGGCTTCGAGTTCGAGGCCCCTCAAGGGGCCTATTACATCATGGCCGGTATAGCCGCCTTCGGAGTCACCGACGACATCGATTTCGCTCGCTACCTGGTCCGCGACATCGGCGTCGCCACCGTCCCCGGCTCAAGCTTCTTCCGGGACAAGACGCTGGGGAATCAGTACGTCCGCTTCTGCTTCTGTAAACGAGATTCGACGCTCGATGAGGCCGCCGCCCGGCTGAAACGGCTGCGCGTCATCGTTTGAGCGGATTGATCAGCGGGTTTGCCTTGGAATCCATCCACTGTCGTCATGAAGAACCACTTCTCACCTCCACTCAGCTTTACTTGGCTGGTTTACTCGGTGGTGCGGCATCGGCCCGTTTCGATTCCTTGGTAGCGAACCGCTCAGCGATTCCGTCGGCCAATCCTCGGAGCATTTTGAGCTTGGTGTCGGGTACGTTCTGTTGGCCGACCCATTCGAGTACGCTGGACGGGTCGCCTGATCCCGCCTGTTTTTTGGCGATTCGCTCCAGGAGTTTGGCCTTTTCGCTCGCAAACATCGCATCCGAATCGGGGATGACGTCCACAGCCCGCCGGGCGCCTGGGACGTCGCCGGCATCGAGCCGCGTCGTGACAATCTGTTCGATCGTATTATTTCGCGCGAATTTTCCAAATCCCGACCCGCTCATCTCTGCCAATGTCTTGAGGGCCGCGTCGAGCTCGCCGATCCGGGCCTGAGTTTGAGCAAGCGTCTGTAAGACGGGGAGCATTGGGTCCATAGACTGGGCGAACTGTCGGTGCGCCGGAATTCGATGAAAGCGTCCAGAGCATGTCGTTTGGCGCGCGGTGCGCGGCCTCGAATGCGAGGCGAATGGACTTCCGCGCGTCCTCCGCCCGTCCGGCCTCCGCGTGACCAATGGCAATCTCCGAGAGAATGTGGACCTTCCATGCCGAGGAGCTCAGGGCCTCGACGGTCTGCCGTGCACCGGACAAGTCGCCGGCCCTGGCCTGGATCGAACCCAGCTCCGCCAGCGGGAAATACGCCTCGGCGTCCTCGTCGGGCAAGGGCCCGAGCACCTCCAATGCGGCGAGCACGGTATCCCTGGCGCCTTCGCGCTCTTTGGCTTTGAGCTGTGCCTCCGCCACCGCCTTCATGACGTTCATCCTGGCCCGGGTGGCGCGGACAGTCTGCACGTCATTGACGGGATGGGGTTCACCGGCCGTCTTGTACGCGCCGTCGTAATCACCTAGCCGGGCCTGCGCCTCGGCGATCCGCTCAAAGACATTGAGCTTTTTGGAAGGGCGATCGAACTCCGCCTTGATCGCAAGCTGGCTGAGGCGGGCCATCGCCTGAGGGGCGACCGGCTTGTCGCTCGTCGCAATGGCGTCGGCGACGACCCAGAGCGCGTAGTTTTGAGGGTCTCCGTGCAAGCGGTCGACGATGATCGTCAGCGTCTCATCGGCGGGAAGAGCGTCGAGCCGTGCTCGGAGCACCATCTCGACAGCCTTGGCTCGAGCATACTCTTCCTTGATCGCCAGCGCGAAATCCAGGGCTTTGGCCCAGACCGCCTTCGCCCCATCAGCTCCATGCCCCTGGGCGATCTCCAAGAGTGCGCGGACCTTGTTCAGAGGTTTCCCGATGGTCTCAGCGATCTCGATTGCCAGCCGAAATGTGTCTTGAGAGGCCGTCGTCTCACCGGCCTTGGCCTGCGCCTCAGCGATCTGCCGGAGCAGGGTCGCTTTCTTGGCCAAGGGGTCCGAATCGAACTCCATGCCGGGGGGTGGTTCCATAGGAAAAGCCGACTCCGCCTGGAGCGACCTGGCCGATTGCAGTGCCTGTCGCAAGGTTAACCGCGCCTCGTCCTTTTCGCCGGCCTCGTGCTGAGCCTTGGCGACCTCGATGTAGATTGCGGCGCGATCCGCGGGGGCATCGAACGACAGAATCTCCGCGGCTGCATCGAGGGCCGATTGCCAGGAGGACCGAGCCCCGGGCAGATCCCCCACCTTGGCCTGCGCCGACCGATCGCCTTAACCACATCGGCTTGCACCTCTTTTGACAATGTCATCGCGAACATGGCCGGCGAAGGAAATCGCAGCTCGCGGCGCGACTTCGCCTGCTCCGCGCTCATCGATTTGATCCGCTTCAGGGCGTCCTGCAGGATCTCTTTGAGCCGGTCAGGCGAGAGGACCGGTCCCTCGCTCTTCTTCGCCTGAGCTTTCGTCTCCGAGGGCGACGCCGGTTTCTTGACGTCGCCCGGCTTGCCGTCGTCGGCCCGGAGACATAGCAGAGGCACCATGAGAGCCAGAATGGCCGCTACTACAGATGCGCGCGTCATCGATCGAGTCCTCGTCCGAGTGGCACTGATCGCAAGGAAGGGTGTAAGGCCTCATTATCGTCCTCTGGCCGCTCGATGCAAGCACCTCGAGAATTGACCGCGCTGATTGGGCGCCGAGCAGCATGACGCAATCTTCGCCACGACCGATCAGTCCGGTTGGCCGTCTCGCTCGCTTCAACTCAACGCCCCGATGGCGCAGCCGAATTGCCGGCGGCTCCGGGAGCGGGGGCGGGAGCGGCCAAGGGCTTGCCTTCGCTATCGATCGGGTGAATTGTCCCGACGAATGGCAGGCTCTTGAGCGACCCTTCGATAACAGACCGATCGCCCACGACCAGGATCGTCATGTGCTCTGGTGTGATGTACTCTCGGGCGACGCGGTCGACGTCGGCCTTGGTGACCGATTCGATGCGCGGCCTGATAGCGGGCGAACTCATCGTCGGGCAGGTCGTCGTCGATGAGGATGGCGAGTTGGCTGGCGACGCCGAAGGTCGTCTCGAACCGGCGAGGGAAACCCTGGATCATACGCTCCTTGGCGAACGCCAGCTCGGCGAGGGTGACAGGGCGACGGCCGCTGATATCGGTCAGCTCCTTGAAGATCTCGACCAGCGACTCCTTGGTCACGGCGGTCTGCACCGTGCCGCCGGCCTCGAATGGACCGGGCCCCTTGAGGAACGAGAAGCTCGACTGCGCTCCGTAACTGTAGCCCTTGTCCTCACGCAGGTTCAAGTTGAGCCGGCTGGCGAACTGTCCTCCCAAAATGGCGTTCATCACCGCCAAGGCGTGGAAATCGCGGGATTTGCGCGCGGCCCCGATCTTGCCGACGGTCAGGACCGACTGCGCTGCGGACGGTTTGTCGATCAGGTAGAGCGGCCTGCCTTGGAGAGACGCTGGAGTGGGCAAGAGGGCAGGGGGCTGAGGGACCGGGCCGCGAGCCCACGCTCGCAACCGCGTTTCGAGCGCGGCGGTGATGGTATCGGGTTGTACGTCACCCACGACCACCATCGCGGCATTGCCGGGCACCATGATCTGCCTGTAGAAAGCGATCGCATCCTCACGCGTGATCGATTGAACCGACTCGGGCGTCCCCAGATCGGGGCGGCCGTAGGGATGGTTTGGCCCGTAGATCAACCGCGGGAAGACGGCTCCGGCGGTTTGCTCGGGGTCGTCGGCGCGGGCCTTGAGCTGTGCCAGCCGCTGAAGTTTGAGCCGGTTCAACTCCTTGTCGGGAAAGGACGGGTTCAGGAGCAAATCCGCGTACAGATCGAGCGCCTGGTCCAGGTGGCGCGTCAACGTGGTCAGACTGACCGTGGTCGATTCCAGGTCACCGGAGGCGCCCAGCGACGCACCGATCTCGGCCAGCTCGCCGGCCAATTGGAGCGCGGTGCGGGTTTTCGTTCCCTCGTCGAGCAGGCTGGCGGTGAACGAGGCGAGCCCTTCCTTGCCCTTGGGGGACAGCGTCTCGCCGGACTTGACGACAAGGTCGAAAGTCACGATCGGTAGTTCATGCCGCTCGACGATCCGCAGCTCCAGACCGCTTGATAGCCTGCGACGTTCGAAGCCGGGGGGGACATACCGGGGTGTAGGGCCAAGCTGGGTATGACCGAGCGATCGAAATCGTCCTTGACTTCAGCGACAGGCGGATTGACCAGCGGCGCTTGCTTGGCGGGATCGACCGGCACCTCGGGTGGTCGCGACGCCGGCGCGCCGGGGAGAATGTCAAGCTCGACCCGCGATCCGCCCAGGTACTGATTGGCGACCCGCTTGACGTCCTCCGGAGTCACCGCGAACACCTTCGCCACCTCGGTTCGATACCCCAGCGGATCGCCGTAGATGTCGGTGTACTGGTTGAGGACACTGGCCTTGTGAGTCACGGACTGGAGCCCCATGATCAGCGCCGCTTTCTCGCTCGTTCTGGGCCTTCCGGACTTCCAGGGCCGTGGGACCCTCGTCCTTCAACCGCTGGATCTCGGCGTCGGCGATGTTGACCAGCTCGTCGAGTTTCTGGCCGGGCCGGGCGTACAGGTTGACCTCGAACGTTCCCGACAGCAACTGGGTGGGATGCGACGCACCAACCTCGGCCGCAAGCTGGCGGTCGTACATGAGCGAGCGAAACAGCCGGTTCTCCTTGGGCAGGCCTCCCAGTACGGCCGCCAGCACGTCGAGGGCGGGCTCGTCGGGATGATTGGCCGGCACCGTCGGCCAGAATAACTGGGCACGAGGCAAGCTGACCGCGTCGGTCAACTGAATGTGCTTGGCCGCGGGCAAGCGTGGCACACTCGGCTTCATCGGCGTGACCGCCGGACCACGGGGCAGGGGACCGAAGTACTTGTCGATCCACTGCCGGACCCGAGCCGGCTCAAAATCTCCCGCGACGCAGAGGAGCGCGTTGTTCGGGACGTAGTGCGTCCGGAAGAATGCCGCCACATCCGCCAGGCGAGCCGCGGACAGGTCGGCCATCGAGCCAATGACGCTATGATGGTAGGGATGGCCTTGGGGATAGAGCGCCTCCAGCAGCGCCTGCTCGGCCTGGCCATAGGGAACGTTGTCGACCGTTTGCCGACGCTCGTTCTTAACCACGTCGCGCTCGTTGTCGAGCTTGTCCTGCGTCATCGCAGGCAGCAGGAATCCCATCCGATCGGCTTCGAGCCAGAGTGCCAGCTCCAGGGCGTTGCTGGGCACGGTCTCGTAATAGTCCGTCCGATCCGTGTCGGTCGTGGCGTTGTCCTCGGCGCCGAGTTTCTCGAGCGGCCGTGAATAATCCTCGTTGTGGTGCTTCGAGCCCAGGAACATCATGTGCTCGAAGAGGTGAGCAAAGCCGGTTCGACCTGGCTGCTCGTCCTTGGAGCCGACCTTGTACCAGACGTTGACGGCTGCCACCGGCGTTTTGTGGTCCTCGTGGAGGGTGACCGTCAGGCCGTTGGGAAGCGTGTATTTTTCGACCTTGAGCTCGGGTACCCTGGGTTTCCTTGGCTCGTCGGCTGCCTGCGCGGTTACTTGCGCCATTACAATCACCCACGCCAGGCCATGACCGATGATGCCGCGCGTCATCCATTTCATGAAAGCGATCCCTCTCTCGAAAAGGGCGGCAATCAAGCCGGGCGAGCGGCTTACCTGCGCGCTCAGTCCCCGGCAACCCCTTCCGATGACTCTGTTCTAGCCCAGAGCCATGCCAATCGTCCAGAGATCCAGCCAGGAGGCGACGACGAGGAAGTCATGGGCGGATCCGTGTCGAGGGGTGGAAGGACAATCGGTGTGTCAATGGCGCGACGCTGGCAGGCGACAAGCGATGCTCTCGCCTTCGTTATTTTTCTCCGCTTTGAGCAGACACAACCTGGCACGCAAGTGACCCACCGCCAGGAGGGGCTTTCATCCACACGAGCGGAGCGGCCCGCTCCCGGTCATCCGGCGAGCGGGGGCGATCACGATCCGGCGGGCCGCGGCGGCGCGACGATCCGGATGTTATGATCCGACTGGAAGGAGTGCGTCGGCTCCCACCAGGCGCGCGGCATGTGACAGCCGACGCAGCCCTTGGCCGGATTGACCGGGCAGGTCGTTCGGCCGGTCCCGTGACAAGTGAGGCATCTGGCCTCATAGGGCTCCGCGGCGGTCTCGGCGTTCTTGTGCGGGTCGTGGCAGGTGACGCAATGGACCTGGCCGCCGCTGGCGGCGTAGCAGCGGCTCTTCTGCAGCCGCACGCCCTGGAATCGGTACCCGCCCGGGCCGTCCGGTTCGCCGACTAGGCTGTGCGGCTGGCTCAGGCCGTGGCAGTAGCCGCAGAGTCGGTTGACCGTCTCTCGGCGGGCGCAGGCCCGGGCTGATGATCTCCCGCTTGGGGAACTCTCCCTCAACTGCCAGGACATGGTGCCCGCCCGGCCCATGACAACGCTCGCAGCCCATCGCGGGGTCGGCCGACTCGGGGCCGACGTTGTCCTCGATGGCGCGGAAGTTGGTCGTGTGGCAATCCAGGCAACGCCGCTCGCCGTCCCCGGGGTCCGCCAGCTCGCCGAGGAACTGATCGGGGCGGGCCGGGTGGGGCGGCAGCCCCGTGGAGACGTCCCACCCCGTCCCCTTGGTCGAATCGAAGTACGACATCCGCATCAAGCGCGAGCGTCCCTGCTCGTCCAGGCCGGTGAGCGTGACGTAACGATCGGGCGATCCGAAGGCATAGCGGGCCAGGGCGCGGAACACTTGGTCGCCCACCCGGGTCTCGACGTGGATGCCGTCGTCCCGACGCTCATACCGGTGCTGGACCTTGGGGTCGCCCGGGTCTGGAAACGGCCGATCGGGTAAGGGGAGCGACCGGGCATTGCGGCGCGCGGCGAACGTCGCGCTGTGCCGGCTGGTGCGGACAGCTTCATAAGTCGGTGGGATGACACCCGGCACACTTCTTCGCGCCGACGTACGGGGCGGGCTCCGGCTCGAGGGGATGGTCGCGGCGATAGGAGCCCGCGGCCGCGGAGCGCCGCGGCGGCCTGGGGCCAGGCGCGTTCCTGGAGGAAGCAGCGGCTCGAGAGCCACGCGGACTCCGAATCCGATTGCCACGCCGGGATCCCCTCGAGCACCCGCCGCGCCTCGGCCGGTCGGGCCAATTGCAGCAAGGAACGCACCCAGAGCAGGCGGAGCGGCCTCGACGGGTGGGGTGCGGCGGCCTGGCCGTCGGGATCGAGCTCGAACGCCCGTTTCAAGGCACGCGCCGCCCCGGTCGGATCGTGCTGCGCCGCGCGAAACGTCCCGAGTAGCAATTGCGCCCGGGCTTCCCGGCCCGGCTGTCGCGAGCAGTCGCCGGGCCAGCTCCTCGGCCGCCGCCGGACGGCCTTTCCGGTAACACACCTGGGCCAGCTCGTCGAGCGTCTCCAGGCGGTCGGGATCCGCGTCCCGCGCCGCTTCCAGCGACTTCAAGGCCAGATCATCCTGCCCGGTGCGACTCAGGGCCCGGCCCAGCAGGAAATAGTCCTCGGCCGTCATCCGCTTCAGCTCGAGACGAGCATAGGTCGCGATCGCCACTTGATCCCCGCCCTGCCGGGCGGTCGCCCGAGCGGCCAGGCGTAACGCGTCCTGGTCGTCGGGGGCCGCCTTCAGGCGCCGGCGCGCCAGCAGGGCCGCCGGTCCCAGTCTCGCCGATCGTACGCCCAACGGCCCTCGGCGATGGGCCCAACCTCACGGCCGGCCCACCACCAAAGGCCGGCGCCGGAGCCGATAAGGACGACGAGCACCGCCGCGATCCACCAGCCGCGTCGCCCGCGCTTCGGAAGCCCTGGCATGGCGCAACACCGCCCCTATTCGAAAGGTTTTGGAAGGCGGAAGCGACGAAAATCGGCGGACGGAGCTACATCTACAATGGGGCCACCGGATTCCGCCCAATGTCCTCCCGCCGGCCAGGCCGACGAACAAGGCCGTGGAAACGGCCACGCAGAGGTAGATCACCAGGCGCGGCGCTCGGCTCGGAAGCGAGCGGATCGAGGGTGCGCATCAGTGGGAAGGCCAGGGAGTTGACGACCTCCAGGGCGATCGTCCCGAGGAGGCTGCCCACGAGCCCGCCGATCAGGGCTCGCCCAATCGCCGGGCGGTCGCCCAGGCCCAGGCTGAGGGCCAGCCCGCCATGGCGCCGACCCCGACTGAAGATCGCCGCGTGGCTTAGGAACAGGACGCTCAGGCCGGCGTCCGGGGTCTGGAAACGAAAGAAGATCGGGACGACGATCCAGGAGAGTCCCGCGCCCGCCACCGCCGCCCGCCAGACCACCGCCGAGGGCACCCAGGACCGCCGTGCGCGGCGAGCCCGCCGCCAGGCCGCCGATCAGGGCAAGACTGACCGCCAGGACGATCCCCAGCAGGCCGAAACTGGCCGCCGCCTTCTTCCGCTCCACGACCCGCTGCGCCGTGATCTGGACCTCCGCATCCACCGCGACCTTCTCGTAACCGCCCATCTTCCGGAAATTCGCTGGATAAATCGCCTCGTCTTGGATCCGGAACATCGGGAGGATCGCCTCGCGCCCGCCCAGGCAATCAGGCCGGAAACCAGGCCGGCGGCCAGGGTCAGGAGCCAGAGCGGGAGCCGCCTCGTCATTCCCCCGGGAGTGGTCTCGGAGAGAGGCGAATCGTCGGGACCAGCGGCTGCACTCGTCGCGTCTGCCGATTCCCGGATCGGTTGCGACTGGTCGGCATTCATGGCCCCCATCCTCCCTCGTCACGTCTTGCAGGCGCCGGCCCCGTTCGGCGATCCCTCGCCGCTCCCGCCGGCAGCCGGGAATTCCACGACACCGAGTGCAATTCTAGTGCGCTCTCACTCAGGTATGCAACCTCCTTCAAAGATCCTCGGTTTGAGGCGCGGGGGATCATCTCTCTGGAAGCACACGCACGTGTCAGCAAAGTTTGCGCGAAGAAAATCTACTCAAAAAATGTTTGACATCGCGGCTGGGCCGTGCATATGCTTCGTGTTTCTGGCTCATTCCGCATTCAGTCATCGTGTCCTTGCACTCTTAATTATATCGTTTGATCGCAGCGGCCGTTGGTTGTGGCCCTTGTGGGTATCCCGAGTGTTCGGGACCCTCCCAAGGCCCGCGACTATCGCCCACCCACTTGAGGAGTCATATCTCATCCATGAAATCGAGAATGTGGTCCATCTTGACTGCCCTCGCGGTATCGTGCCCGGTGTGCGGGGCGTTTTCGGGGTGCAGCCAACCAGACAACCCCGCGCGGCGAAACCCACGGAGGCTGTGGCCCCCGCCAAGGCTGTAGAAGTGCAACCGCATAAGACCAAGAAGGGCGACGAGTACGGGGCCGGCGATAGATACCAGAAGGCGATGGAGAAGCGGTTCAAGACGAATTGAGGTCGGTGTGACGGGCGTCCGTCACACCTTCAGAGCTTCATTGGCAATCGTGCGCATTTCCCGGAACGCATCGCGTTTTCGCAGGGATTGGTCGAATCGCTACCGGTTTCGGTGTTTCGCAAACAGTCATTCACTCGCAGGATACGGAAAACGGAGGATCGATCACTCTGTGAGCGGCGCGACCAAGTGCGATCGCGTTCCTGAGGAAATAGGATACCGGTTCGGGCCTCGGTCCCGAGCCGGAGACGAGCGAGGAGGCAGGTCCCGACCGATTGCCGCCCCGACGGTCGGAGCCTTGGTTGTCTGGGACCGGGTTTGGGGCGGATGTATCGCACTTTCTTATGATGCCTCTTATTGGTGAAAGACAGTTTCGGGTCGTGGAATCACCCATTCTTACTTCATCTCGAGGAGTCCACGCATGACGTCAATCAAGTGGCTGCGCCGGCGGCGGCCAGTCGGCTTCACACTGATCGAGCTGCTCGTCGTCATCGCGATTATCGCCGTGTTGATCGCACTCCTGCTGCCCGCGGTCCAATCGGCCCGCGAGGCGGCCCGTCGTGCCCAGTGCACCAACAACCTGAAGCAGTTGGGGCTGGCGTTGGCCAATTATGAATCCGCCACGGGTGCCTATCCCCAGGCCTACGCACAGTCCGACCCCGGATTCAAATACTCCACACAAAACCTGGGATTCCGGGTGGGGAACCTGCAGCATCCACACTTTGATCCTGCCCTACATGGAGCAGGGCCCCGTCTACAACGCGGTCAATTTTTGCATCTGCACGGAGACATAACCTGGATCAGGGGATCCAGGCGACGGCCATCGGCACGCGCGTCCAATCGTTCCTCTGCCCGTCGTCAGGACTCGCCCAGGGCCAGATGTACGGCTGTCTCGGCGTCGGCGTCCTTCGATCTGATCCGTAATCCCGGCAACAACTACTGGGCTTCGGTCGGTCCGTGCTGTCTTCCGTGGGCTATCGCGCTAAGCCGCCGGGGCTTTTCGCCATCGTAGAAGTAGGCGATCCGGGGACCGTGAGGATCAGCGACATCACCGACGGGACTAGCAATACGATCGCCTTCGGCGAGTGGAAGATGGGCGACTTCAATTCGAACCAACTCTCGCTCCAGGATGCAATCGATATCCTGCAGAACCAGGTGGGCAGTTTCGGGAGCTGGAGCAACAATGTGACCAGCAGCATGCCGACGGCGGGCCTGCCCGCATTCACGGCCTTCTTGAACACCTGCCAGGCCGCGGCGCCGAACTCGATCGTGGGCAGTACCAACTGGAAGACGAACAAGAGCATGATGGGTCGGGACTGGGCCACGGGCATGTTCGGCCATACGCTGGGCACGACGCTACTGCCTCCGAACCCGGCGTACTACAATTGCAACATGGAGTCGTGGGGCGGCGACTTCGATGCCCCGGCATGTACAACCTCAGCAGCTTCCATCCCGGAGGCGCCAACGCGGCTTTCGCCGACGGCTCGGTCCGCTTCATCAAGTCGAGCACAGCCTTGAACGTCATCTGGTACCTGGGCTCGAAGGCCGGTAGCGAGGTGCTCTCGTCCGACTCGTATTGAACGAACGTCCTCGGATCGAAAACCGGGTCGCAACACCATGCAACGAGAGGCCGAGCCAGCGTCGCTGTGCTCGGCCTCTCGTTTGTCGTGCGCGCTGTGAGCCGGTTGGATTCGAATGCTGCGAGGCGCTGATGTCGCGTCGGTGGTTTCGGCCACGCGCGGGGGCGGACCATCTTGATCGTCGGGGTGGTGGCAGCGATTTCGGTCGTTTTTCTGACCGACCGATACCTTGGCGATCGGCGCCCCCCTGGCGGTTCCAGGCCCGCCGTCGCAAGGAAGCCGACGCGACCTGGCACGCGGCCATGCTTATCTGGAGCAGGGGCGGTTTCGGCACGCGATCCTGGCGGTTTCCCAGATCCGGGAAGGGAGCTCATCCGAGGCCGAGGCCTTGACGATTCGCGGGCTGGCCGAGTCCAGCCTCGAAGAGGTTGCCCCGGCGCGCGGGACCTCGAGCGCGCCTGGAACCTGCAGTCCCAACGCGGCGGCGGCCCGGGTCCTGGCCGCGATCTACCTGAGCGCGAACGAGAACGAGCGCGGGCTCCAGATGCTCCTGAGCGCATCGCGGATCGACCCCCGCGATTTCCGGCCCTGGTACGCCATGGGCGAGCTGGTCTACCTGCGGCTCCGTCGTTACGAACAGGCGATCGACGCCTTCCGGCAAGCCCTCGAACGCCATCCCAGGCACCCGGAATCCCTGCTCGGGCTGGTCGAGGCGCTGGTCCGATTCATCGTCCTCAAGACGCCGAACCTCTCGTGAACGGCGTGCTTACGGGAGCGGCACGATGATCCCCGGCTCTTGACGCTCGCCGCCGAGATTGCCCTGGAACTGGGCCGGCAAGGACGCCGCTCGGTTTCCTCGAACGGTCGCTCGCGATCGATCCCGACCGCCGCGAGGCGCTGATCCTCGCAGGCCCGTGTCCTGTTCGCACCAGGGCGCATCCTCGGGAGGCGTTGCCGCAGCCGAGCGGGCCTGTGAGCTCGAACCCAACGACTGGACGGCCCTTGGATCTGCTCAGCTCGATCCAGGCGACCTTGGGCCTGAAGGAACAAGCCGCCCAGACGCTGGCGAGGCGCGACTGAGATCGAGCGGACGAACGGCCAGATCGAGAACCTCATGCGCGAGATCCTGAGCAGACCGAACGATCTGGAGCTGCGATGCCGGCTCGGGGCGGATGGCTGGCGATGCGGGGATGAAGACCCTGGCCATCCAGAGCTATCAGGCAGCCCTGGCACTGGCCCCGGACTGTCAACCGGCTCGCCAAGGGCCTGATCGATCTCGGCATCCCTCGTGCGCAGCTCTCGCCCCCGAGCGGGGCGACGCTCGCCGGCGCGCCACCGCTAAATGAGTTCTCGCAATTGGGAAAGCAACGGGCACAGTGGAGTGCCCCTGGGAAAAACTTGGGTGCCCCGAACAGCCTCTCAATTCAGCTTGATGGTGGAGCGAATGAATCGGATGACATCCCGGTTCGGTTGTCGACGAGCGTCCTCAGGGATAGAAGCGGCCCGGCGTCAGTGGGCCGCCTGTGAGGCGATCCAGTTCTGCCCGCATGCGTAGGAGGATCGGCTGCATTGCTGGGTCGCCGGCGAGGTCCCGCTGCTCTTGGGCATCGTCACGAGTGCGAAACAGTTCTTCGCGAACGTCTCCTTCCCGGCGGATGTACGTCCACTGGTCTTCGGTCAGCGCGGCCAATGGCCAACGGGGCTTACTCAGCCAGTGCGAGGGGTCTTCGCCGTGTTCGCGGATGGGGACCACTTCGGAAAGTGCCGCGCTGGATGTAACGATCCCGGAGCCAGTCGGCCGCGGTGGGCCGTTCCCGATCCTTGCCAGCGACTCCCCGGGAAACGGGGAACCAGCCTGAAGGCCCGCGAGGTCGACGATCGTTGTGGCCAGGTTCCGGAGGCTTACGGGCTCGGTCACAACCCGCGGCGATGAACGATTGCCCGGCGGGATGATCACCAGGGGAACGTGGAGTTCGGTCCGGTAAAGACTCCCTCCGTGGAAGAACACGCCAGGATGTTCACCGAAGCTTTCGCCGTGGTCGGCGGTGATGATCACCCAGGTCTGCTCAAGGACGGCGCGGCGGTCGAGCTCGTCGATTAACCAGCCGAGCTGCTCGTCCAAGTCGGCGACGCAATCATCGTAGCGGTCGCGAATCCGAGGGATCATGCGATCGGAGGGCGCACGGAGGAACTCCTCCAGCCATTTGACGAAGAGGTCCGCCTCGTGCTGGTTCCGCGGCCTAGCCCCGAATCGGTGGATGCCGGCATTCCTCAACTCATAAGGACTGTGAGCGTCGTAGAGATTCAGGAAAGCGAAAAACGGCCGCTCCGGCTCCCGGTCATGGGCCAGCCAATTGAGGAACTCGCGATTGACGACGTCCGCTCCCTTGCGATCGTACTCGAAGAGCCGCCAGACCTGTTGCATGGCGGGCCAGAAGCGATCGAAAAACAGCCATTCCTCCAGGAAATGCTCGACCGCCAGGGTTCCCGTCATGATCCGATCGACCAGAACGGTCGTCTTCAAGGCGGTGAGCCGGGGATAGCTGTAATCCCGATACGTGGTGAACCCGCGCCAGCCCTGAGTCCCAGCCACAGTACTGCGAGTTGCCCACGAAGCCGCCGGTGGTGTAGCCCCGCGAGTGCAGGTACTCGGCCACGGTCGGATGAGTTCGGTCGAGCGGAGTCAGCCAGCCAGCCGAAAGCTCGTGGGGCCATCGTCCCGTGAACATGCTCCCATGAGATGGTAGCGTCCAGGATGAGGTCGCCCGCGCCTCGTTGAAGCAGACGCCGCGTGCGGGCCAGCTCGCCGAGTGTGGGGCTGGTGAGACGGTGGTAGCCGTGAAGGCTGAGATGGTCCGCGGCCACCGTGTCCAGCACGATCAGGAGAACGTTCGGCGAGCCCGGCGACGGCCGAGGCCGCGCTCCTCGCGCCAGGCCTCCACCCAGTCCCGGCCCCAGAGGGTCGCCGCCGCGATGATCACATATGCGGCCATGAGCGGAAGGGTGACCCGGACCAACCATCGAACGCCGGCAGGGCGCCGCCGACAGGGGCGCAGCCGCGCCACGATCCCCAGGGTCAGGAATAGTCCCGGCGAGCCCGTAGATCCCGGGAAAAGCGGCCAAGAGCGGCGGAAGCAAGGCCAGTCCACCAACCACGCGGGCCGAACATCCCTCGAGACGACGGCGGCTCAGCCAGGCCGTGACCGACAGGACCATGCCCAGGCCGAGGAAGATCGCCAGGTCGATCAGCGGGACCAACCAAACGAAATGACGGCTCGTCCAGTAAAACTGGTTCACCTCCACGGTTTGCTTGCGGAGGACGGTCGCCCCAACCTCCAGCAGACCCGAAACGAGCCCACACCAGGCCGCCACGACCAGAAGTGACCCGGAGCCGGACCGGTCCCCGCTTGCATCCCGATCCGGAGTCCTTCCGACCGCGCCGGCCTCTTCGAATGCAGTCGTCCGGCTGATCATCAGTGTCCGCGTTGAGAAGGAGTGGGTTCGTCCTGACCCCTTGGCCCGACTCAAAACCCAGGTTAACGTTAACACTGGGACACGCACTCCGGCAAGACGTTGCGGATACCAGGATCGCGGTCCCGAGAGGAACGGCGAATGGCGAGCAGTCGGGAAGGAAGGGGGCGGGTACGGTTCCTCGCGCTGATCGCGGTCGTTGGGGTCGGGCTCTGGGCCGGCCGGGAATGGTGGGTAGCCTGGCGCTACCGCGAGGCGTTGAAGGCGATCCAGGGGTTGATTGAAGGCGGTCGTCACGCGTTGGCCGCGCGGGGAGCTGGCGCTCCCTTCTGACGTGGAATTCCCAGACGGCCAGGACTCTCTACTTGCTGGGATTCTGCGAGCGGTCGCTGGGGCAGCGCGCCGCGGCCGCCGCGGCCTGGGCGCACGTCCCGCCGGCCTCCCGATTCGCCATCGCGCGCTCTGGGCCGGATAGAGCTGGAGGTCGAGCGCGGCGGCTTGCCGATGCCGAGCGGCTCATCCACCAGGCCTTGGCCGACCGGCGGATCGACGCATTCGAGCTGGCACTGGAGTTCGGACCCGTCTATGGCAAAGAAGGTCGGGTCGAAGAAGCTCAGAAGCTGATCGAGGCGGCCTGGACGGCCCTGAACGAGGCGGGCAACGGCGTCTCGGAGCCGGCGATTCTCCTGGTCCGACTGCACATCGAGCTCCGGTCACAGACGGACCCGGTGGCGGCGATCCGCTCCCTTCTCGATCGAGCCGGCCGGTCGCGCCCGAGGACGATCGCGTCTGGCTGGGGAAAGCGAACCTGGCGATTCGCATCGGCTCGCATGACGAGGCTGGGCGGTGGCTCGATGCCTCCCTGCGCCGTCGCCCCGACGATGTCAGCGTCTGGCGAGCCCGGCTGGATTGGGCGATGGCTTCGAATCGCCTGGAGGGGGCTCTGGAGGCCATGCGGCACCTGCCGGCCATCGCGGAACCGCCGGCCCGCGCCACAGGGGGGCGGCCTGGCTGGCCGCGCGGCGTGGGGATCCCCAGGCCGAACGGCGCGCCTGGAATCAGTCATCCGCGACGATCCCACCGACTTCGCGGCCTATGACCGGCTGATCGAACGGGCGAACCAGGAGAGCCAGCCGGGCCGCGCAGCCGAGCTGCGCGGCCAGAAGTCCGAGATCCAGCGGATCGAGACTCGCTATCAGAAGTTGTATCGACGGAACCAGCCGACCCGCGACGCCGCCGAGATGGCTCACCTGGCGGAACAGCTAGGCCGTGAGTTCGAGGCCAGAGGCTTCCTCACTGTGGCAACGGCCGTGGACCCGGACCGTGCCGACCTCCGCGACGACCTCGCCCGGATCAACCAACGTACCCGCAAGTAGGCCCTGGTGGGGCGGATCGACCAGAAGACCCGGGCCGCGAGCCCTCGTGCCTTGAGGTCCGGGACGGGCTCCCGGCTGGATCGCTGCGTGGGTTTCGAGCGGTCCGCGGTGGCGCGGGGACTCGGAGACGCCTTTCCCGACGAGGCCCGGCCGGTCATCCCGAAGGCGATCCTACGCACCATCGCGACCCTACCAATCCCTGCGAGGGCGATTCCCGCACGATTCGCGTCGCGGATGTTCCGTTCGATCGGCATCTCAGGGGTCAGGAGCGTCGAGGAGCTTCAAGTTCGGTGCGGGCCCGCTGAGGGGGAGTTTCGATTCGCCCGCGCGACGAACACGAATCCAGTGGTCGGCGAACTGGACGTGCTGGCCCGCATCGACGTGTGGCATATGGCAGGCGACGCAATCGCCGCGTGGCCCGACGCGGCAGGGGGTTCCGACGGCAGTCGGCCGGTCCGCGGAACCGGTTCCCGCATGACAGGACAGGCAGACCTCCCGATATGAGGCGCGGTCGGACGATGCCCGTGCGTGGGGATCGTGGCACGTGACGCAACTGAAGGCGCCATCACTCTCACGGAAGCACCGGGACTCGAGGATCCCCACCGGTTGGAATCGGGCGAGGTGGGGGTCGTTGGGCCGGATCTGGCCGGGATGAGCCTTGGACGGATGACGGTGGCACGTGCCGCAGAGCATCAGCAGGCTCTCGGCCGTGAATCCGTCCGGACCAAACGGGAGGCGAAGCTCGGCGCCGTCGTGTGACGCCGGGCCGCCTCAACATGGGCCCTCCCCGTCCGTGACAGCTCTCGCATGTCACATTGGGAATCAAGGTCGTCTCGTCGATCGGCAAATCCGCGCGGGCGGAAGTCTGGGTCGTATGACATCCGAAACACTTCCGAGCGTTGCGAGCGGCGACCAAGCCCCCGTGGGTATCCAGGCCGGGCGGTCGTGGTAGCACGTTCTGGCCGGGGGTCAGACCCAGCGCGCCCGACTGCGTGTAATAGGTGATCCGATGCTCCAGGATCGTGGGGATCTTGGGATCGATCACGGTGACGAAGGTGGTGGCGTGGTGGCCCGAGCCAAATGCATACTCGGCGGTGCAATCCTCGACCTTGCCCTCCGCCGTGCGAAGAATATGCAACTGTCCGTCGCGGTACTGGTAGCTCCAGAGCACACGGGGCGACTCGGGATCGCTGAGGGTGGTCCCGTCCAGTTGACGCGCGAGGGCCCGCCAGCCGGCCGGACGCAGGGTCCGGGCGTGTCCGGACAGGGTGTGGAGGGCGGACTCGCCCGGGTGGCATTCGCAGACCCGGAACCCGATGTAAGGGTCTGACGGATATCGTCCCCCGCCTGGAAAGGGCCGGTCCAACGTGAGCAACCGCACGCTTCGGCCCGGGGCCGCGGGTCGCCGCGCGGTGACGGCCACCCAGACCGCGGCGGCCAGGACCGCGGCCAGCGACAGCGCACAGACCAGCCTGGCTCGGCGGCTCCGCGACCGGCGGACGCTGGAGGCGATTGGGTCCCAAAGTCGGTGGGACGGCCGTCGTCTCGGGCATGGGTGATTCTCAAAGAGCCAGCGTGAGATGCCGGTGCTGCCGTCTCGGGCGCTCCCGCGACACGGCCAGCGGCAGGATCATGCCGCGAGTCGCCTGGGAATCCGGGCCATGAGCGTGATTTTACTGCGGCCTCCGGAAGGGCGGCAAGGTCATCCTCCGGAGAGTGGCGCCCGGCCCGGGCCCCAGCCTGGCAGAGCGGAGCCCTCATCGAGCGGGTCTCGAGGGAGCAATCGGGAAGCGATTCGGCCGGTGCTGATGAGTCGGAGGGATGGGGTCCCGAGCCAGCTCCGGGTGCGCCGCGTTCAGGGCCGCCAGGCTCTCACGTGCCGGTTGATAATTCGGGTCGAGGGCCAACGACGTTTCGAAGCAGCGGCTGGCGTACAGGAAGGATTCCGCTTCGCAGGCGACCTGTCCCATCTTCCAGCGGATCTCGGGATCGTCGGGATGGGATTCCAACTCATCGTTGAGTTCCACGATCAACCGCCAGCGTTTCAGGGCCTGATTGCGCCTGACAGGGTCGTCGCCGCGCGATCGGTGAATCCCAGGCGTGTCTCGATGACCCAGAGCAAATGGAGAGTATCCCGATCGTCGGGCGCCGCCGCCACGGCGCGGCTCCGCGACGGGCAATGCCTCCTTCCACTCCGCTCGGGCAACCCGGCACCGCGCAGGGACCAACAGGGCATCAGGGTCCCGCGGATCCTGCTGCAAGGCGCGATCGGCGAGCGCCAGGGATTCGTTGATGCGATGGGTTTCCAGGGCCGCCCGGGCCGCGAAGCCCAATACCCGCGGGTCGTCGGGGTGGTGCTCGAACGCCCGGCTGATCCAGGGCCAGGCGGCGATCCGATTGGCCGCTCTTGACCAGCACGGTGATCAAGGCGGTCAGGACGTCGCGGTCGTTCGGCCGCACCTCGAGGGCTTTCTGATAGGCTTGCTCCGCGCCGGCGTGATCGTTGGTGTCGTTGAGGGCATGGCCCAGGAGCCGCCAGACGCCGAACTCGCGAGGACGGAGCCGGGCAGCCATCTCGAGCACCTCGGCCCCGCGCCGGGTATTCCCCAGGTCGAGGTTCAATTCGCCGAGGGTTACGGCCGCTTCGAACTGGTCTGGCCGGAACTTCAAGGCGCGTTCCAGCGCCATCCGCGCGGTGCGGTATTCCCCCATTCATCAAGGCCAGCCCGGCGACGGCCATGGCTTCCCCCGCCTCCGGCGTCGCGCCGCGCACCTGGTTGACGGCCTGGAACGCCAGATCCGGCCGTCCCGAATGAAGATAATACCGCCCGCGTGCCGTCGCGGCCCGGACCTGGACTTGCGCAGAGGGATGCGACCCACGCCACCACAGCACGCCGATCAGGCCGGCCAGCAGCAAGGTGGTCACCACGACGATGAGCCGCCGTGGTCCTCGCGCGGATGAGAGGTTTTCTCATCGGGCTGAGCGGCGATCTCCGTGGGGTTCATCAAGGAGACATCCCTACGGAAGGATGAATCGAACCGGTTCTGACTCAGCCTTCAGCCTTCAGCTTCCCGATCAGGGTCCCGGAAAAGCGACAGAGATGCCCGGCGCAATTCCTCGAGGGTCTGCGGCGGCCATCGGAGAGCCCGCCAGGTCGTGAACTTCTTCCGGGTCGGAAGCGAGCAGGTAGAGTTCCTCCCGCCGATCGGCCTCGCGGATGTAATGCATCCCTGAAGCGACCACTGAGGACATCGGTCCCTTGGCGACCGGCTCGCGACCCTGGTTCACCATGTGGATCGGCTTGCCGGTCTGGATTAGCAGGGGCTCGGACAGGGAGCGGGCCGCCGCCGCTCCTGCCCTGGTCCCAGAACCGCGCCAGCGACCGCCCCGGAAACGGCGCATCCTCGCCGAGCCGCAGCAGGTCGATGAGCGTCGCCGGCACATCGCGCAAGCTCACCGGATCGGCCACCGCCCGGCACGCCGGCACGCCCTGGCCGACGATCACCAAGGGGACCTGTACGAGCTGGCGATACAGGCTGCAGCCGTGGAAGAATAGCCCGTGATCGCCCAGATGCTCGCCATGGTCGGAGGTGACGACCACCAGTGTGTCCTGGAGCACGCCGCGGCGGTCGAGCTCCTGGAGAAGCACCTCCAAGTCGCGATCCAGATAGCGCGATGCTGTCGTCGTAGACGTCAGTGGTCATACGGACATCGTGCGGAGCGAGGCTCGCCTTGCCGAGCAAGTTCCAGCCCGCGAGCGTCTCGAAGTCGCGTTCGGATGACGGGCGGAGTCCGAATCCCGCGACCGAGCGGATCGGGAACCTCATAGGGCGGGTGGGCGTCGTTGAAGTTCAAAAAGGCGAAGAAGGGGCGGCGCCGGCCTCGCTGCCAGTTGAGCCAATGGAGGAACGCCTCGTTCACCGCCGTGGCGTCCTTGGCGTGCTCGTGGCTGTGGAGGAACATGGCGGGCCGATACCCGGAGTATTTCTCCACCAGCCCGTTCAGGGCAGGGATCAGGGACGGTAGATTGAGCCGGCGGCCCAGCGCCAGATAACAGTTGAAGGTCTCCCACAGGTTGATCGGAAAATCCTCGTAGTGCGCAAATCCTCGGGCCAGCCCGGTCTCGCGACCGCAATAGTCGAGGTTGGCCACGAAGCCGGCCGTGTCGTAGCCGCGGGCGGCGAGATATTCGGCGAGCGTGGGGACGTCGGGGCGCAAGGGCGTGGTCCAATCGACCCCCAACTCGGTGCGGCCAACGTCCCGTGAAAAGGCTGGCGTGCGACGGCAAGGTCCAGGACGATGTCGCGAAGGCCAGGTCGAACCGCACCCCCGCGCGGCCAGCTTCTCCAGGTGTGGTGTGGTGGAGCGGTGGTAGCCGTGAAGGCTCGTGTTGGCGGCACGGACGGTGTCCCACACGATCAGCAGGACGTTCCGCGGGCGAAGACGGCGGCGGCAGCGTGGCCGCCGCGCGATGCTCCGACCAGGCCCGGCCGCCGGCCGTCACCAGGATGATGGCCGCGAAGATGCCAAGAATACGGCCGTCAGGCGCGCGCACGAGCGTCAGAAACCTGCGGGCGCACACGGACCAGCCGCGCCGACTGGACGGCGACCCCGCCGCTGATCAAGGGCACTGCCCACAGATTCAAAGGCAGCTTAGCAGCCACCTCCAGGGACCCGAAGAAGACGAGCCACCCCACCACAAGGCGGGCCGCACGTCCCCGCGGCGCATATGAGCGATCAGGGCGAGCATCGTCCCCGGGATCAGAACCAGTAACGCGACGGCCGCCGGAATGAGCCAGACGAGATCCTGGCTCAGGTGATAGAATCCCTCCTTCAACTGGCGTGTCTTGACAATCAACAGGCCGAGGTCGAGGAAACCGGCAATCAAGCCGATCCCGATGGCCTGCCAGAGGATTTTCGCCGGCGTCGTGTCGCCGGCCGGCCGGCTTTCCCCCGCCGCACTGGCCTTCGGCTGGAGCGTCTTTGCCGTCGCCATTCCCTGGAGTGAGTCCATCAATGAGCCCGTCAATGCGGCGTCGAGTTGGGGGCGGGTCGAATCGGGATCGGTTCGTCCTTTTCTTAACAACCACGGAAAAGCCCGCAACTCCAGTACACGGGACTCAGATAGCGATTGCAAGGGTACCGCCCAGATTCCCGCGAAAACATACTCGGCTCATGGGCCCAGATTGGTAAGGAATAAGATCGCCGGGCGGAGCCGGCTCCTACATTAACTCGTTATACAAGAATGGTTTTCCGTGTGTAGGAGGGGGCTCCGTCCCCCGATCTTTCGATGGGCTGTCACCAATCTGGGCCCATGAGCCAACATACTCTAAGAGCGCTGCGGGACCCGAGCAGCCCAACCTGGGCATCCCGGTCTCCGAGTGCGAGCATTCTCATCGCCCACGCTTTGAAAGCAACTCCCGGGTTGGTCCCGATCGCGCTAAATAATCCAGTCGCCGACATGAGCGCTGCCGCGCTCGTGGCTTTCGCGGATCAGGTCGGCGAAGGTCGTCTTATCGACGACGTCGGAAATGGCTTGGCGGACCCGTGCCCAGAACGAGTAGAAATGACATCCGCCAGGAAACTCGCAGACCTTGGGCCGAGTCTGGCTGACGCAATCGACCGGCGCGATCGGGCCGTCGATGTAGCGCATGATCTCGCCCACCGTCAATTGATCGGCGGGCCGAGCGAGCCGGTAGCCCCCTTCCGCCCCGCGACGGCTCTGCACGAAACCCCCGCCCTTGAGCTGGTTTAAGATCACTTCCAGAAAGCGGATCGGAATTTGCTCCCGTTCGGCGATCTCGGCGATCTTCATCGGTTCCGGCCCCGCATGATCGGCCAGTGCATAGACAGCCCGCAGCGCATAATAACACTTCGATGACACACTCATTAGCGCGATCCCCCCTCGTAGACGTTTAAGGGAATCGTCACTATTTCGACCGGAGAAATCAAGACTTGAGCGAACCGATCCTTGCAATGAGAGAGGTTCGCTTCGGGCGTGAGCGAGGTTTCTTCTGCCTGATTGCGACGGACCTCAGAACGATCATCCGTGCGTGCGATGAGCATCGCGCCAATCCAGTTCCAAGGGGATGGCCTGGGAGTCGGCGGGGACCGACACGATCTTGTCACGGAGACGCTTGGGCGCGGAGACGATCAGCCCGCGACGCGCCGCACACGAGAGACAGAGTCGCTCATCACTGCGAAACAAAAAGATTTCGCCGTCGAGCAGGCGGTGATAGAAATCCTCACCGGGCGCCATCGTGTAGCAGAATTCGCGGTGACTGCCGGTCTTCACGCCGATACGCCAGCCTGGCTCGTGGAGGTACATCCGGCGCGGCAGAACGGAATCTTCGTCTTCGGAATCGAACGAGGTCTCTTGCCCAGTTGCTGCTGTTGGTTTCATGGGTGGAGCGGCTCCTCGGTGTCTGCCAAAGTCGCAATCGCGTTGTGTTGGTTTTGAGAATGGCCTCGGTCGCGAGGCACAATCGGCGCCGTTCGAGAGTGGAGCCCGCAGACATCGTCAGTGCAGGGAACGTCGCGCGGCCGAGTGGCCGCAATGAATTGTATACGCGACGTCCCAGCCATGCGACCCCCGGCAGGTACAAGATCGGCGCAACCGGCCAAAATAGCGGCAGCGACGCGGCGACCGACCGCACGCCGTCAAACCCGGCGGTGATCCGGCCACTTCTGGAGACCACATGCATCGACTGCATGCAATCCGCTCGCGTCAAGTTGGGATGGATCGCTGTGACGTCAACGGCCGTCAGATCGATCGGCTCGACGACGTGGTCGGGATCGGCCGCGGTGATCAGGGCCATCGATGCCCGACACCGAGGGCAGGCACCGTCGAATAAGACCTTCTGAGCTGGCTGAGTCGGACCGGTCGCCAGACCGCGTAACCAGGCACCGGAAAAAAAGGCCAGGTTACCCGCGAGCATCGCCAGGGCGAATTCGGTTAGTCCCGGGCTGATGACGGCGATCCCCAGATGCATCGCCACCACACACGCCAGCCAGAGGGGACGCACGATCCGTACCCAGATCAACACGGGATAAAGTAACTCGATCGTCAAGCTGGCGTGCGTCAGCAGATTGATCAGCAACGGCCAGGCCGCCAACGCGGTGAAATCCAGCACCACGAACTCGCCGGCCGTCATCGTCCCCCACAGAGCCATCCCGTTCCACCACGACGGGCCCTGGAGTTTGGCCAGGCCGGCAATGCCGTAGATCACGACCAGGTGAAGCTGGATCAGTCGCAAAGTCAGGTTGGCCGAGACCGTGGGTAAGGGAACACCCGGCTCATCGGGCGAGACCCGCCGGCCCGCGTGGTCGGACGGCTTCGCGATCCGGCCGGCCGCAGGCCCGAGCTTGTCGCCATCGTCGCCAGAACCGATCGAGCGAGACCGCCTGGCCGCTGGCCCCCGTCACCGCCAGATAAAGCGCCAGAGTCGAAAGGACCTGGTCAAACCCGTAAAGCGCGATCGGCACCCGCCGGACCGTCGAGACCACGATCACCCAGCTCAGCACGGCCGTCAGCCGGCTGAACAAGCCCAACGTGTACAGCCCCAAGACCAAGAGACAACCGCACCAGACCAGCCGCAGCCAACCGTCGGGCACCAAGAACCAGAATGACCAGACCATCGGCCCCTGGGTCATCCGGATCGCGCCCGGGTCGGCCCAGCCGTCCGCGCCGAAATAGTCGTGCAAGTCGAGCCCGAAAACCAGCAGGCTCCAGAACGCCAGCAGACCCACGGCCACGCGGATCAAGCCCGACCGCGGTCGGGTCGGCGGGCGAAAAGAAAAAGGCGTTCCAGCCTTTGCGAGCGGCACCTACGAGCTCGGCCAGGTAAGTTGCCAGATCGTTCAGAAGCCGTCGCACGGGAAATCTCCAATCCATTCCGGCGTGGTGAACAGCTCCTCGGCGAACAGGTCGAACCGCGGCGCGCCCGGCGCCGCGATCGCTTCGCGTACACGATCCGGGTCCGGAATCAAATGCTGCCGCACATGCAACGTGACACTGCGGCAGTCAGGCCGGGTCCGGCAGAGATGACGGGCATAAGCGCGGGCCAACAGGCTGCGGCTGCTCTCACCGGTACGCTCCTTGACCTCGCGGACGTCGTTAAAAAGCGCGTTCGCCAAGGCCAACTGCCGCTGGTGACGCAGCCGAGGGCCAGCCACCTCGCGCCCGGGTAGCCGCAGCGTCTCCTCCGGCCGACCCTCCCCAAACGAGAGAGTGGCCGTGACCACGGGCGTCGGTGGCGGCTCGGCGTAATAGCGATAGGAATAACCCAGGTCCGCCAGGTCATAGTACGGCTTGAACGGGTCGGCGATGGTCCGCTCCAAGCAGTGAGGACGGCGGGACCCCCAACGCACCCGCGAGCACGGCGGTGATGTGGAACAAGAGCGCCAGACTGACCAGCACCCGTGCCCAAACAGGCCACGCGGCCTGCTCCAACGTCCCGGTCCCAGCATCGCTCTCTCCGGACTCCCCGGCGGTTGCCGCCGACGCCGTCCGATGACCCAATCTTCGTTGGGGTCGCGACCTCAGCACGACCCCGCGACCTCGCTTCTCATCTCGACCTCCCTTGTCGGCTCCCTGTTCATCGACGCCGCGGTCGAAGCCGCGCTTCATCTCGGCGACCTCCTGGATCAGAACGTCCTGTCGACGAACCATACCCGCAACTTGCGCTCACGACCAGAAACTCTCCAAATTTGAGCCGACGGGCTTCATCGCGTTTTTCTTTTGCAGATTATCTATTCGCTTTTTTCCCGCTATTTTTACTTTCTGCGATTGAACGTGAGGTATGATGGTTATTAGAATCTTGGTGAGCTGAGTAGAAAGTATGAATTTGGGCGACTCCATGGGTCACGGAGCGTGCACCGCCGTCTACATCTCGTGGGTAATCACGACTCTTGGGATACTCGACCGTATTGGTATGCACCAAGGCCGTCTTCGGTGTCTGTCGCGGGTTGATCGATTCTCCTTGATTTCGCAACTGGGAGGAATGCAATGCAGGGAACAGTTCTCATGTTGGTGGCCCTCAGTGGTTTGGGCTGCCATAACAAGTCTGCTGACATCGTCTATGCCCCGCCGACTTACGGATGCTATGGCGGTGGGAGTTATGCGAGCATCTACGCTGACCGGCGTTGCCCCGTCGTGTTTTTCATCTTGCTATGCAACAAGTTACAGCGGCTGCTATTGGCGGTGGTTGCTACGGCGGCGTGCTACGGCGGCTGCTATTCCTCGTGCTATTCAGGCTTGTACAGCGGCGGCTATGGCGGGCATCACGGATGCGGGCTGCTGGCCAAGATTTCGGCTGCTGTGGCTGGAGGAGTCACTATTCCGGCTGCTACAGCGGTTGCTACGGCGGCGGCTACGCGTGGCTAGTCGATCCGGTTACGGATCCGGGCGGCGGTTACGAGCCGGCGATCTTCGGCTATGCCTTGCAGTACAATTACCCGACGGACGCTGGCCAGGTCCAACCGAGCCCACACCTGCCGCCGTGACACCGACGCCTGCTGACTCGAGCAACGACGCCGTCGACCTATTCAACGACTCCGCTCCGACTCGACTACCGCCTCCGCCGGCTGCCATCCGCTCCACTTCAACGCCTCCTCCTGCCCGACTCCGCCGGACCGCCGCCTCCCCGGCCGACATCCCCGAGCCAAGCTTCTCCTCCTCCTCGCCCGACGGGCGATCCAGTCCCGGCCGAACCATCATCCAAGCCGAGTGCGACCGCAAGCCCAAACCCAGTACTTGACGATCGCGGCTCGGTGTGATCGAGCCCGGCCTGCGGAAAGCGTGATCCAAGCCGAGTCGCGACCGTGTGGGAGCGGATTATTTCCGCCCTCGCACGGTCGCGGTTCGGCTTTTGTCTGCCGTGTTTTAGCCATCTCATGCGAAACCGATCGGGAGAAACGCCATCCGGCTTCCCTTTGGATCGGATCGTCGCTTATCCTGTATGGTGGAGAAACTTTGGCGAACCACTCGCTGGACGGTCATTCGACTCCGGTACGCCATCGTCGACCAAGGAACACGCCATGTCACGGTTCAGCGCTGGGAACAAAAGCAAGTCTGCTCACATTGACAATGACCATGCTCGCGTTCCTGGGAACCTCGGTTTCCTGTCGGGCGCGCAGACGTCGGCGCCGCCAAAATCCAATCCAGGACGGTGAGCCCGGATCTCAGGCGAAGCCCCAACCCGATTCCACGAAGGCGACGTCGAGAACCAAGGCCAAGTCCAAAGCCCGGGTTCGTCGCGATCCGCCGGGCTTCTACATGGGTCGACTGATCGCGGATGTGATGTCGTGGGAGGGTGTTGACTGGCTGTTTCGCGAGACTCGCATTGATGAGGAGCAGCCCGAGGCCATGCTTGACGCCCTGAAGATCCCTCGCGGTGCCACCGTGGCTGATGTCGGCGCGGGGGCCGGTTACCATAGCATCCGCCTGGCGAGGCGGGTCGGGCCCAGAGGAACGGTCCTGGCCACCGACATTCAGCCCGAGATGCTTCGGATGCTTCGAGCCAACGCTAAAGAAGCCGGCGTCACCAATATCAAGCCGATCCGTTCGACGCAGAACGACGTCAAGCTACCTGAGGGGGCGGTCGACCTGATTCTGATGGTCGACGTCTACCACGAATGCACCGCCCCCGAGCTCACACTCCTCGGGCTATTCAAGGCTCTAAAGCCCCGCGGCCGGCTGGTCCTGGTCGAGTTCCGCGGCGAGGATCCCGATGTTCCGATCAAGCCCGAGCACAAGATGACCCTCGAACAGGTCCGCCGTGAAGTCGAGCCCCAAGGCTTTGTCTTCAAAGAGTCTCTCGAATTCCTCCCCTGGCAGCATGTCATCATCTTCGAGAAGCCAGTCGTAGCGAAGCCAGACGCCGACCGGGCCCCTGCCGGCGCAGCCGATTCCAAACCCAAAGGCTCGTGATCCACCGTCGATTGAACCATCAAATCCATGTCGAGTTCATTTTGCGAGAAATCGTTCACATTTGGCTTGGCCTTCGCGGGAGCTGTATTCTGGGAAAATCCACTCGCACGACTGGTCGCACCTTCGAGGGTCCGCACCGATGTCCACTCCTTTAGACGCTCGAGACGGCCGAGTACCAACTATCGATTTCTCCCTCGGCCGCGGACCACAGCAAGCCGAAGCCGGCGTCATCGACGGTACGCGTCCACTTCGGCGCCGGCGTCGGATACGGGGAAGGTCCGAGCGAACAACGAGGATCATTTCCTGGTCTCCCGCATCAGCCGCAAGCAGGAGATCCTGCTGACAAATGTCCCGGAGGACCAGTTCCCCGCCCATCCTGGCGAAGATGGTTACGCGATGATCGTGGCCGACGGCATGGGAGGGATGGCCGCTGGCGAGGTCGCCAGCCGGCTGGCCATCACCACGGGTCTGAAGTTGTTTCATAAGTCGCCCAAGTGGGGTTTCAAGATCAACCAGAAAGAGGCGAAGGAGCTGTTCGAGCGGGTCAGTCAACACCTCCGAGACGATCGACATGACACTCACCGAACAGGGTTACTCCGACCGCCAACTCTTCGGCATGGGCACCACGCTGACCCTCGCCTACAGCGTTGGGATCGACCTGTTCATAATCCACCTTGGAGACTCGCGCGTATCTGTACCGCAAGGGCGTGATGCGGCAGTTGACCAAGGACCATACCGTGGCGCAGGCCATGGCCGATGCCGGCTACATCGCCGCCGAGGACGTTCGCCATCATCGAAAGCGAAACGTGCTGACCAACTTCCTCGGCGGCCACGCACGGCAAGGTCAAGGCCGATATCCGCTGGCTCCGCCTGGCTGACGGAGACCGGCTCTTGATTTGCAGCGACGGCTTGAACGACATGGTCGATGACGCTTCGATCGCCAAGATCCTCGGCGAGCACGATCAGCCCAGCGATGCAGCCCAAGTCTTGATCGACGAGGCACTCAACCGTGGCGGCAAGGACAACGTGACCGTCATCGTGGCCCGCTACGAGATTCCCAGCCTGATCGCCTCGGGCGGACTGGAAACTCGCGAGCAAACCGTATTGCAGGGTACCGCCTCGGATACCCTCGACCGCCCACTCCATCTGTCCTCATTCGATGCGGTAGGCAGTAGGCAGTAGGCGCTGTTTGTCACCCTTGTCATGTTCTGGGACCCGACCGGCCGGTTCAGCGAGTGTTCATGGTCCAGTACGGACCGGGGCCGAAAGCGATGCCGAAGCGACTGCTCGTGGTGTCGAGCATATTGGCCCGATGACCCGGCGACTCCATCCACGCTTGCGCGACGCTTTCGGCGTCGGGAGTGTTCCATGCGCAGTTCTGGTTGCAGTTCGGACTGACGTGGTGGCCCAGACCGTGGCTGCATTGTTTGACATTATTGTGGGCCGCCCACACCGACAACTCCTGATCATAAGCCAAGGGGGCCAGGCCAGCGGCCATTCGATATCGGTTCACGACCTCGGCGAAACCATAGGGGTCAGTGGCCACCAGATTTTCAGGCGCTTGCTTCGAGTCGGGATCGATCCGCCAGAGGCCGCGGTGGGGGCCCTCCTGGATCTGGTAGCCGTATCCCCACACGCCCTGGCTGGCGAGCCAGACCCACTGTTTCGCCGGCTGGTCCTGCGCAGAGGACGAAGCCGCCATCGTACCCAGAACCGCAGCCGCCATGATGATCCATGTGCAGTTTTTCATCGAGTGTTTCCCCTTTCTCGGACGGAGATTGTTCGTCGTTTGGGAAACCCCGAACAAGCCGGCAGGGCGCTCACCTTTCCATGGAAGAGTCGCGCGGACAGCGATCCTGGCTCGCGGACGAGCGAGATCGACATCCCCCTTCCATGGACCCGCGGGAAGCGCGGGGAGGATTCTTGGTTCACTCAATCGGTCAGTTAACAAGCGGAGATCGGAGGATGGAAATCTCCACCTGGTCGAGAATCGGCGGAACCGCCGACGCCAGACTCGAATAGCAAACGGTGGGCCGAATCGATTACCTCACAGAAAAATGGAGTGTCTTCACCAGCAGATGCGTTCTGGTGAGGAGTGTGGTATCGATCTTGCCGCGCCATCGATCGGACTGGCCAGAAGCGACCTTGTCGATCCTACAATGGAAGACATTGAAAAAATGTCATGGCCGACCCCAACGCTTGCGGAGCCCGCGACGCGATGGGTTGAGTCCCGTAAGGACTTGGCCGCGGAAACACGAACAATGCTTGGTCGGCGCGATTGAAACGAGGACCCGACAATGGCGGACGAAATACGACTGAACAAACCTTGGCTGGTCGCGGTTTGGCCCGGGATGGGGCAGGTGGCAATCAGTGCCGGCTACTATCTGATGGCAAAACTCGGCATGCACAGACTGGCCGAGTTCTCGGCCGAAGAGCTGTTTGACGTCGGGCATGTCGACGTCAAGGGTGGCTTGATCCGCACCGGTCGCCTGCCCCAGAGCCGGCTGTTCGTCTGGAACGATCCCAGCCGCCAGCGCGATCTGATCGTCTTCATCGGCGAGGCGCAGCCTCCTCAGGGAAAATATGTCTTTTGCCGGCGGCTCATCGAGTCCGCTCGGCAGCTCGGAGTGGAGCGAGTCTTCACTTTTGCAGCCATGGCGACCCAGATGAACCTCGGGGACGATTCACGCGTTTTCGGTGCCGCCACCAATGAAGAAAGCCTTCTCGAGCTGAAACGACTCCAGCTCAAGATCCTGGAGGACGGCCACATCGGCGGGCTCAATGGAGTGCTCCTGGGGGTGGCTGCGGAGAAAGGGTTGCACGGAGCATGTCTGCTCGGAGAAATGCCGCACATGTTCGCTCAACTGCCGTTCCCGAAAGCCTCGTTAGCCGTACTCAAGGCGTTCGCGGCAATCGCGGGCATCAGCATTGATTACACCGAGATGTCCGAACAAGCCAAGCACATGGATAAGGAGCTGGGAAAGCTGCTGGCGCAGATGGAGGCGAACGCCGAGCAGCAATCGCCAGCCGACGAAGAGACAATCCAGCAAGAGCCGTCAGGCGACGAAGGGTATTGGCCCGGAGGACAGGGAGCATATCGAACAGCTTTTCGACCAAGCCGGGCGGGACCGATCAAACGCCTACGAGCTCAAGCGTGAGCTGGACCGGCTCGATCTGTACAAGGAATACGAGGACCGATTTCTTGACTTGTTCAAGAAACCAGGATGACTTGATCAACGGACTTTAACGATCCGGGCCAGGCCGGCGATCTCGACCTCGACCCGCTGTCCCAGTTTCAAGGGGTTCGATTCCCGGAAGGCGACCCTGACGGGGAGGACGCGGGTATCGGCCGGCCGGCCGGGGTCTTCGGGGCGGGTCTGGCGGGCGACGACGGCGTCGGCGATCTCTTCGACCTCGCCGCGCCAGCGGCGGCCCGGAGTAGCCTCGGCGGTGATCGTCGCCTTGGCGCCGACGGCGCGATGCCGGCGATGTCGAATTCATCGATCTCGGCCTCGACCCGCAGCCGGCTCAGGTCGACGATCGTCACGAGCGGGGACGGCGGCGTTGACCGTCTCGCCCGGGTCGGCGTGGCGGGCGACGACCACGCCGTCGATCGGCGCGACGATGCGGTACTTGGCCGGCTCGGCCTCCAGGCGATCGACGGCCGCCTTGGCGGCGTCGCGGTGGGCGATCGCGGCCGTGAGAGTCTCTCGGCGCGGCGTCCGCGGCCTGAGGCGGCTTCCGGCGAAGGCCGGCATGAGCCGTCCGCCTGGAACCGCTCTTGCTCGAGGCGGAGGCCGGCCTCGGCCTCGGCCAGGCGATGTGGGCCTCCCGGAGCGACGGCCCGCACGTCGTCCGCCCGGAGCTCGGCGAGCAGGTCGCCCTTATGCACGGACGGCTTTCTCCCGCGCCGGCATGTTGATGATCGTCCCAGGACCTCCGTGCCGACGGTCACCTCGGCGCCGGGATAGGCGACGACCCGCCCCTCGGCGGTGATCCGGCCGGGCGATCGGGCCGGCGGAGGCCCTCGACGGCCGGCGATGGCGACGGCTTCCGGTCCGGGCCGTGACGTTCCGCACGGAGTTGCCAGGACAGCCGACCGCCAGCAACAGGCCGATCGCGGGGAGCACGACCCGGCCCAGGAACATCGTCCGCGACATCGGATCAAGCCTCCCGTGGGTATCAGGCGGCCGTCGCGGATCGCCACGATGCGATCGGCGATCGTGCGGACGAGCGGGTCGTGGGTCACGATCAGGAGCGCCCGGCCTTCGGCCCGGGCCAGGTCGCGGAACAAGGCGAGCACGCGTCTGCCGCTCTCGGAGTCGAGGTTGCCGGTCGGCTCGTCGGCGAGGATCACCGGCGCCGGGCCGGCCAGCGCCCGCGCCACGGCGACCCGCTGCCTCTGGCCTCCCGAGAGGTCGCGGGGCCGGAAGTCCTTGCGATCGCCCAGGCCGACCGCCTCGAGCACCCGGTCGGCCTCGCGACGGGCCTTCGGCCCGCGCCATCCCTTGAGGTTCAGGGCGTACTGGACATTCTCGGACGGCCGTCAGCGACGGGAACAGGTTGAATTGCTGGAACACAAAGCCGATCGAGCGGCGGCGGACCTCCCGTAGCCGGTCGGGACGCCGGCGTCGATCTCCTGGCCGTCGATGACGACGCGGCCGCCGGTGGGGGTGAGCAGGCAGCCCAGGATGCACAGGAGCGTCGTCTTGCCCGAGCCCGAGGGACCCTCCAGCGCCACGACTTCGCCCCGCGCCACCGAGAGCGAGACCCCGTGCAGCACCGGCACTTCGTGCCGCCCTTCGCGGTAGGTCTTCGTCAGGTCGCGCCCTTCGAGCACCAGCCACTGCAACGCCTTCCTCTCATTCGTCAGCCCCGGAAGACGATCGCCGGGTCGAGCGACGCCACCTTGCGGAACGACAACAACGCGGCCCCCAGGCAGAGCGCCTGCGTCCCCACGAAGACCAGGGCCGCCAGCGTCGGGCGTGACGATCATCTTCATGTCGAGCCGCGACAGGACCGGCACCAGGCCGTAGCCAGCGCCAGGGCCACGCCGTAACCCAGGACCGCCGCGTACGACGCCTGCTCGGCGACGATCCCGTAGACGGTCAGGTTGCCGCCGCCCAGCGCCTTGACCGTGCCGAACTCGGTCAGGTGCTCGGTCGTCGAGGCATAGAGCGTCTGCGCCACGATGACCACGCCGACCAGCGCGCCCAGGGCGACGGTCAGGAAGATCGTCAGCCCCAGCCCGGTGCTCTCGATCCAGTAGGCCCGCGAGCGCGCTGCCCACTCGGCCTTCGTAGTGGACGTCGTTGTAGGGCAGGCGGCGGCGGATCTCGCGGCGGACGGCTGCCGCGTCGGCCCCGGGCTCGAGCTTGACGACGATGAACGTCGTCCGCCCGCCGAGCTCGGCGGGGGAGAGCGACTGCGCCAGCCGGTAGTCAAGGAACGCGATCGGGACTGGTCGTGAACGAGCGCGCCTGGCGGGTCCGGCCGATGATCTTGAGCCGGCGGCCCTGGAACTCGCGGTAGTCGCCGGCCTGGAACGGGCCGAACCGCCGCTCGGCCGAGGCATCGAGCATCACATACCGCCCGCGGCGGAGATCGGCGGGGTCGCCCGACTCGATGTCCCAGGGAAAATGCCAGGCCGCGAAAGTCCTCCAGCCCGTAGTAGACCACCGACTCCTTCGCCCCGGTCGGCAGCACGACGATCGCGTACCAGACGATCAGGTTATCGGCCCGCGCCACCCCCGGCACCGAGCGCACGCGCTGCACGTAGGTCTCGGGGAACGGGTTGCCGAAGTCGACGTTCGGCGTGTTCCGCGCCGTGACCCAGAGGTCGGCGTCGAGCCGGTCGATCGTGATGCTGGCGTTCTCGAGCAGCCCGAAGAAGAGGCCGACCTGGACCAGCACCAGGGCGGCGGCGAACCCGACCCCGAGCACCGTGGCCGCGAAGCGGGCCTTGTCGTCGAGCAGCATCTTGAGGGCCAGGTCGATCATCGGGCTTGCTCCACCATCTCCGCCGGCCCGGGGCCGGCCTCAACCCGGACGAGCCGGGCGACGATCGCGTCCGGCAACCGGGCGATCAGTGCGGTCAGCAGGGCCATCGGCAGCGGGAAGCGAGCGACGCCGCCGCGGCGCCGGGCGATCAGCCGGGCGATGCGCCGGGCGGCCGCGTCGGCCGACATCAGGAAAGGCGTGGCCGAGTCCATCGGCGTCATCGCCGTCTCGACGAAACCCGGGCAGACGGTCGTCACCACGACGCCTCTCGTCCGCAAGGCGATCCGCAGGCCCTCCATGTAGGCGTTCACGGCCGCTTTGCTGGCGCAGTAGGCCGACTCGCCGGGCAGTCCCTTGAACGCGGCCAGGCTGGAGATCGCCAGCAGGTGCCCGCGCGCCGCGCGAGCATGCCCGGCAGGACCGCCTCGACCGAGTAGATGACTCCCAGGACGTTGACCCGGATGGTCTCCTCGACGTCGGCGATGTTGAGCGGGTCGAGCCGCGTCGGGCGCCCGAAGCCGGCGTTGGCGACCAGCACGTCGGCCGGGCCGAGCCGGCCCTCGACCTCGGCGACGGCCGCGCGGAGGGCGGCCCGATCGCCGACGTCGGCGACCGCGGCGACGGCTGGCCACCGGCCGCGTCGATCGCGGCGGCGGCGGCCTCGAGCTCGTCGCGGCGGCGGGCGATCAGGCCGACGCGATAGCCCGTGGACCCCAATTGAAGTGCCAGGCACCGGCCGATGCCGCTCGAGCCGCCGGTGACGATCACCACCGGACCCGCCGCACTCGTCTTGTCCCCAGCCGTCCCTTCTCGATGGGAGCGACCTCCGAGTCATGGCCATCAGTCATCAGTCATCTCGTTCCACGCTCTGCGTGGGAATGTCTCACCGCACGCTTTGCGTTCCCACAATCGAAGAGACGCGGAGCGTCGGACGCACGCAGCTGGCATCATCCCCTTGCCCGATCAGGCCATGATCAGCCCTCGAAGGACCAGGCAGGTATTGCTGCCGCCGAAACCGAACGAGTTGGACACCGCGATGCGGACCCGGTGCGGCCGGGCCTCGTTGGCGACCAGGCAGAGGTCGACATCGGGCTCATCGAGGTTGATCGTGGGGGGGATGGCCTGGTGCCGGAGGGCCGTCAGGCAGGCCAGGGCCTCGAACGCGCCGGCGGCCGTGAGCATGTGGCCGGTGAGGCTCTTGGTCGAGGAGACGGGGATGCGGTCGGCGTCGTCGCCCAGGACGACGCGGAGGACGGCGGCCTCGGCGGCGTCGCCGACCGGGGTGCTCGTGGCATGGGCGTTGACGTGGTCGACCAGGCCGGGCTCGACCTGGGCGTCGGCCAGGGCCTGGCGCATGGCGGCGGCGGCGGGGGCCGGGTCGGGGCTGGGGATCACGTGGTGGTGGGCGTCGCTGCTGGCCCCGCAGCCGGCGACCTCGGCGTAGGCATGCGCCGCCCGCCGGCGGGCGTCGCGGGACCGCTCCAGGACGAACGCCACGCCCCCCTCGCCCAGCACGAACCCGTCGCGGCCGCGGTCGAACGGCCGCGACGCGGCGCGCCGGGTCGGCAGTTCCGCCGCGACAGGGCCCGAAGGTTGCCGAACGTCGCCAGGCCGATCGGCGTGACCGCCAGGTCGCAGGCCCCCGCCACGCAGACGTCGACCAGCCCGAGCCGAAGCCAGTGACGACCGATCTCCAGAGCGTGGTTGCCGCTGGCGCAGGCGGCCGAGAGCGCCAGCGCCGGCCCGGAGAGCTCCAGCTCCTGCTGGGTCCGCTCGATCGTCGAATCGCGGTCCTGGTCGGGATCGTAGAGCCGCGTGCCGCCGCGGAGGTGGTCGGCCTCCCAGAGCAGCATCCACTCGGCGCCGAGTCCGAGCACCAGGCCGACCCGCGACTCGCGATGCGGGCCCCAGAGGCCGGCGTCGCGCAGGGCCGACTCGACGCACCAGATGGGCCAGCTGGTCCAGCGGAGGCCGTGCCGCGAAGGCAGGCGGGTCGCATCCCGGCGGACAGGGGATCTCCCTGACCTGCGCGGCGATCTGGCTCGGATAGTCGTCCGTCGGGAACTCGGTCACCCGGGACACGCCCGACCGGCCGGCCAGCAGGTTCGCCTCGATCTCCGCGAGGTCGCAGCCCAGCGGGGTCGCGGCCCCCATGCCCGTGATCCAGACCGGTTCAAGCCGTATCCATTTTGCCTCATCCTCGGCGCATCCGCCCCCTCGATCAGCTCGACACGAAGCCGCCCGCTCGGATCGGTCGCGATCGTCCGAGGCGACGGCTTTCCGCCTCCGCCCGCGTAGACTCTCCGCCAGGCCAGCCAGGTCGAGCGGGGCAGGGCCGCGTGGCGAGACTCCGCCCCGATGACGACCCGGACCATCGGCCGCTCTCGCCGAGTCGCCGGCGGCCATCAGCGCCAGGGCCAGCGCCTGGCACTCGCCGGTGCCGGAAGCACTGCCACGAGGGTCGGGGACCAACTCCGGAGACCAGCCGCTGAGGACGAGCCAGACGCCGGGCACGACACCGGCGGCCAGCCAGGTCAGGGCCGCCAGGAAACCCTCGGCCGCGGCGTGGAGCCCGCCGCCGACCCCCAGGTTCGGTCCGTGCAATCCCAGCGCCAGGCTGATCGTCCCCGAAGCCGAATGGAGGGCAAAGTGCGGGATCAGGTGCGGCGAGGTGCCCCAGACGCCCTCCGCCATGAAGCTCCGCAGAGCGACGGCCAGGTTCGCCCGCCCCAGGTACCGTGACGCGGCCACCACGCCCCAGGACTCGAACTCGTCGCCGCGGAGAGCCCATCACTTCCATCGCCGTGAAGACCGCGGCAGTCCCGGCGATCGTCTGCTCGTCGGAGTTGCGCAACAGCGACGGCGGCACACGCCCCCACCCCTCGGGAACCGGCCCGGGCTTGCGGCGCAGTGCCGGCACGTCACCAGGCGACATGCGGAACAGGGCGGATCCCATCACCTGCGCCGGCGAGGATCGGCTCCGGCACACGCCGAGAATCGCTCCATCCTTTGATCCGTCACGTTTGATGGCCTTCCTGTGCTGGCAGTGCGTCCGGCTCGGCAGCAGGGAGATGGCCGACACCCGTCCGAATGGCAAACGTGCGAGATTTCGAGCTGGAGGGACCTTGGCGCTTGAGTCTATCTTTAGGATCATCCTATTATCAATCGCACTCTTTCAGGACTTTGCCGGCCAACGTCCGTGAATCTTCTCACGGATTCCCTCTGGTGGTCATGGCAAACCGCCGAGGATCGGACCTGGCCGACTCGTAAGGAGACGCCATGACCGCGCCTTCGCCGATGAAGAAACTGGGAGAGTCCCTGCGCCAGAACACCCTCGTGCGGATCATCGAACAGTTCGAGAAGGAGCACCCCCATTCGCACCTGAAGGACCTGGTGATCGACGAGATGGGCCCGGGCCGCGAGATCGTGGTATTCGGCCGCCGGGTGGTCAACTTCGGCTCGGACAGCTTTCTGGGACTGGACCGAGATCCGCGGGTGCAGGAGGCCGTCCGCCGCGGGCTATTGCGCTGGGGAACCCACAACGGCTCCTCGCGGGCTTTTGCCAGCGTGCGAGCGAATATCGATGCCGAGGAAAAGCTCGCCGATTGGCTCGGCGTCGAATCGGTCCTGATCCACCCGTCTGTGATGCTGGCGAATCTGGGGGCTATTCCCGGCCTGGTGGGCCGCCAGGATGCGATCGCGCTCGACGAGCACGCGCACAGCTCGATGCAGGAGGCCGCCAAGATCGCCCGGGCCAATGGCACCAAGGTGGCAACCTTCGCGCACAGCGACCCCGAATCGCTCGAGCAGACCCTGCAGGGCCTTCGACCCTACCGCTGCGCCTTGGTTTGCATCGACGGCGTCTACAGCATGAGCGGCATGATCCCGCCGATGGCCGAGCTCAACGAAGTGGCCCGCGCCGCGGACGCTGTACTCTACATTGATGATGCGCATGGCACAGGCGTTCTGGGCGAACAGGGCAGGGGAACGGTCCTGGAAGCTTTGGGTAGTTATGATAACACGTTCGTCGTCGGGTCGCTTTCCAAGGCGTTCTCCTGTGCCGGCGGCTTCATCGGTTGTCCTGAATCCTTTCAACGGCTGCTCAAGATCCGCTCCAGTCCCTACGTCTTCGGTGGGCCGGTCGTCCCTTGCTTATCTGGAAGCCATCGGCACGGTTATCGACATCCTCCGCTCGAGCGAGTACGACTCGCTCCGCGCGCGGCTTGACGCCCACATTCAGCGCCTGACCAGCGGACTGGCCGGCCTGGGCTTGGTCGTCATGGGAGGGGCGACGCCGATCGTTTCGGTCTTGGTCGGCGACGAGGCGGACACGCTCAACGCGGGGAAATTCCTCTTCGACCGTGGCTATTACGTGCAGTCGGTCCTCTTCCCGGCAGTTCCGTATCATTGCGGGGTCCTGCGGGTGCAATGTAACGCCAATCACGAGGATGCATCGATCGACGGCCTCATCGATGCCTTCGCGGACTTGAGCGAATCCATGAATCTCCCCCGGTCCGTCGAAAAGTCGCCGGTATTCGCCGTGCAGAACGGTCACGCCGGAAGTAATGGGCACCATTCGAACGGAAATGGAAATGGAAACGGGAGGGGAAAACCGTGATATCTGCCGGCCGCGGTCGGATCCTCTTGATCATGCTGGTGGCGGTGGTGGCGCTGGCGGTCGGCGAGACCTTCCTTTCCAAGGGGATGAAGCAAACCGGTCGCTCTGCCGGCGGGTGGGCCGACCAGGCGGTCGCGGTCGTGCGCAACGGCTGGATCTTGGCGGGTTTCGCGCTGATGCTCATCCATGTCGGACTTTACATGCTAGCCCTGCGCGGAGCCGATCTGAGCTTCGCGCTTCCCCTCACGGCGGCATCTTACCCATTGGGCGCATTGCTGTCGCGATTCTATCTGCATGAAGACGTCGGGACGACTCGCTGGGTTGGGACGTTCGTGATCACCGCCGGCGTGGCAATCGTCGCGTTTGGTGACGCGTCGGCGGAGCATTGAGCCGTAGAACGAAATCCATTCCGTTTGGAAGAGAATAGTCCCTGTTCCTCAGTTGTTGCTGGGCACTGGCCCTTCGGGGACTTTCGGGAAACCATCCGGGCGATCCGAGAGTTTCGTCTCCATCAAGTCAAGCAGATCACCCACTGCGCTGCACGGTCGCGAGCTCCTCGGGCGAGAGCCGGACGCGGAACTCCCGTTCGATCCGCATCACCAGGCCGACCAGGTCCACCGAGTCGAGCTTGAGCGATGTGCGAAGCTCCTCGTCGTCCCGCGGCAGCGGATACGTTTCACCCATCTCCTCTTCGAGCAGGTTCACGAGCGTTGTTCGGAGCGTCTCCCTGACTGGCATGCGTCGCGCTTCCTGGTTACTGGTTTTGGGATGAGATTCCTGGCTCAAACCGTGAAAGATACCAGCGCCACCCCTGTTTTCACCAGGTGAAAGGCTCAACGCAGTAGGCGATTAGGTCATTCGGCCTTTCGCCATGAGCGTCTGACGCTGGAACAGCAACTTCGCAAGAGCGGTTTCCTACCGAGTTGCCGCGTGCGAGAGCGATGTCAGCCGTGAAAGAAGCCACCGCTTCGTTCTGTCATTGCGGCTATACCGATGCCATCGGACACGCGAGCCACCGTTGATACTTCGAGCGACACATTACAGCGGTTTACCTCCGGCCCGCACGCGCGAGGGCTGGCGGAACGCGGCGAGCACCTCATCGACGCTCTTCGACCCTCCGGCCCGCTCATACGCGAGCTGGCGCTTTCTTTTCCCATCTTTTCGGAGTGGGAAAAGAGTTTGTAGGCGCTGCGGCAGTTGGTGTCCCAAATCGGGGACAGGGCGGCCACTTTTGCCTGCCTCAACCGCTCCAGGCTACCGATTGTCGCGCCACCAACTGCCGAACGCCAGGAAAAAAAGTGTGATTGCGACAACTCCTGGGTATCCTCCGACTTGCGCATGTCGCGATCCCTTTTGAGTTCGCACTGGTCACGACTGAACGCCTTGTTTAACATGACGTTGTGCATTTCGCGCTAATCCGCCGAAGAGCACCTCCCAAACGTCAGGAATTCACGGGAGTGGCAAACTGACAACTGCCTGCCTTTGCCATCTGCGTGACCTCCCATTTTTCCTCAGAAGCGGCGCCGAAATCTCACGCCCTTGCCCCGTGACCTGTGCAGACGGGCGAATGAAGTTTACAACGACGCCTGCCGTCCACACGGCTCATGAGCCGAGGTTCCTTCCGGGTCGAGTGACCGGTCTACGAGACGCAGCCGGTTGCGTGATACGCTTTCCCTGTTGAGACGAGCTTCTTAGAATGGACGTTACGTCTTGCTGGAAGGCCCAGTTGTGAGCGTTTCTCGCGTCGCGGCGTGCGATCGAGGCTAAATAGAGGCGATCATGTTTGTAAGTATAAGAATTGCACGTTAGTAGCGAGACTGAAGAGCGATGCAGTTCGCTCTTCTCGGGACGCAATTTCCGTCTCAGATCACGGGCCGAATTTGGGCTACGAACATTTCTTTCATCCAAGACACTGAATCATGAAAGAAAAACCGAGATCCGCCTCCCGCGAGGATGGTTTAAGCTCCGCTGATGGCAATGGTGCAAGCGCGCAGGTTGCGGCGGGGCGTGCTCAAATGGAGGAGTCGGCCGAGGCGCGGTCGCGGCAGATCCTCAAGGCGTTCGTGGCCTTCCGCGATGGGGATTTCTCCGCGCGGCTGCCGGCGGACTGGCCCGGCATCGACGGGCGCATCGCCGAGACTTTCAATCAGACGATTGTTCGTGAGGAGAGCATCACGCGGGAAGTGAGGCGGCTGAGCGTGACGGTCGGCAAGGAAGGCCGGCTCAAGCAGCGCATGTCGTTGCCCGGGGCCGTCGGCGATTGGGCGGTGAAGGCCGACTCGATCAACACCCTGATCGACGACCTGGTGCGGCCGACCGTCGACGTCGCCCGCACCATCGGCGCGGTGGCCAAGGGCGACCTCAGCCAGTCGATGGAGCTGGAGGTGGACGGACGCGCGCTCAAGGGCGAGTTCCTGCGCTCGGCGAAGCTGGTCAACACGATGATCGAGCAGCTTTCGGTCTTCACCTCGGAGGTCACGCGCGTCGCGCGCGAGGTCGGCACCGAGGGCAAGCTCGGCGGCCAGGCGCAGGTGAGGGGCGTCTCGGGCGTGTGGAAGGACCTCACCGAATCGGTCAACCGGATGGCCGGCAACCTCACCGCGCAGGTGCGCAACATCGCCGAGGTGACGATCGCCGTGGCCAACGGCGACCTGTCCAAGAAGATCACCGTCGACGTGCGCGGCGAGATCCTGCAGCTCAAGGAAGCCATCAACACGATGGTCGACCAGCTCCGGTCGTTCGCGTCGGAGGTGACGCGCGTGGCCCGCGAGGTCGGCACCGAAGGGCGTCTCGGCGGCCAGGCGGTGGTGCCCGGCGCGGGCGGCACCTGGAAGGACCTCACCGACTCGGTCAACGCGATGGCGTCGAACCTGACCGCGCAGGTCCGCAACATCGCGGCGGTGACCACCGCCGTGGCCCGCGGCGACCTGTCGCGCAAGATCACCGTCGACGTGAAGGGCGAGATCCTCGAGCTCAAGGAAACCATCAACACGATGGTCGACCAGCTCAACGGCTTCTCCTCGGAAGTCACGCGCGTGGCCCGCGAGGTCGGCACCGAAGGCAAGCTCGGCGGCCAGGCGGCGGTGCCCGGCGTCGCGGGCACGTGGAAGGACCTCACCGACTCGGTGAACTCGATGGCGTCGAACCTGACCGCCCAGGTCCGCAACATCGCCGAGGTCACCACGGCCGTCGCCAAGGGCGACCTCAGCCGCAAGATCACCGTCGACGTGAAGGGCGAAATCCTCGCCCTGAAGAACACGATCAACACGATGGTCGACCAGCTCAACGGCTTCGCCTCCGAAGTGACCCGCGTGGCCCGCGAGGTCGGCACCGAAGGCAAGCTCGGCGGCCAGGCCGAGGTCCGGGGCGTGGCCGGCACCTGGAAGGACCTCACCGACAACGTGAACTTCATGGCGTCGAACCTCACCGGCCAGGTCCGCAACATCGCCGAAGTGACCACCGCCGTGGCCAACGGCGACCTGTCCAAGAAGATCACCGTCGACGTGCGCGGCGAGATCCTCGAGCTGAAGAACACGATCAACACGATGGTCGACCAGCTCAACTCCTTCGCCGGCGAGGTCACCCGCGTGGCGCGCGAGGTCGGCACCGAAGGCAAGCTCGGCGGCCAGGCCGAGGTCCGCGGCGTGGCCGGCACCTGGAAGGACCTGACCGACTCGGTCAACGCGATGGCGACCAACCTGACCTCGCAGGTCCGCAACATCGCCGAGGTCACCACCGCCGTGGCCAACGGCGACCTCTCCAAGAAGATCACCGTCGACGTGCGCGGCGAGATTCTCGAGCTGAAGAACACGATCAACACGATGGTCGACCAGCTCAACGGCTTCGCCGGCGAGGTGAGCCGCGTGGCGCGCGAGGTCGGCACCGAAGGGGCACTCGGCGGCCAGGCGCAGGTCCCCGGCGTGGCCGGCACCTGGAAGGACCTCACCGACAACGTCAACTCGATGGCGTCGAACCTCACCAGCCAGGTCCGCAACATCGCCAACGTGGCCACCGCCGTGGCCAACGGCGACCTCTCCAAGAAGATCACCGTCGATGTGAAGGGCGAGATTCTCGAGCTGAAGAACACCCTCAACACGATGGTCGACCAGCTCAACTCGTTCGCCGGCGAGGTCACCCGCGTGGCGCGCGAGGTCGGCACCGAAGGCAAGCTCGGCGGCCAGGCCGAGGTGCGCGGCGTGGCCGGCACCTGGAAGGACCTGACCGACAACGTCAACGCGATGGCGACCAACCTGACCTCGCAGGTCCGCAACATCGCCGAGGTCACCACCGCCGTGGCCAACGGCGACCTCTCCAAGAAGATCACCGTCGACGTGCGCGGCGAGATCCTGGCGCTGAAGAACACGATCAACACGATGGTCGATCAGCTCAACGGCTTCGCCTCCGAAGTCACTCGCGTGGCGCGCGAGGTCGGCACCGAAGGCGAGCTCGGCGGCCAGGCGCAGGTGCCCGGCGTGGCCGGCACCTGGAAGGACCTGACCGACAACGTGAACTTCATGGCGTCGAACCTCACCGACCAGGTCCGCAACATCGCCGAAGTCACCACCGCCGTCGCCCGCGGCGACCTCTCACGCAAGATCACCGTCGACGTGCGCGGCGAGATCCTGGAGCTGAAGAACACGATCAACACGATGGTCGATCAGCTCAACGGCTTCGCCTCCGAGGTGAGCCGCGTGGCGCGCGAGGTCGGCACCGAGGGCAAGCTGGGCGGCCAGGCCGAGGTCGAAGGCGTGGCCGGCACCTGGAAGGACCTGACCGACAACGTCAACTCGATGGCGTCGAACCTCACCTCGCAGGTCCGCAACATCGCCGAGGTGACCATCGCCGTGGCCAACGGCGACCTGTCCAAGAAGATCACCGTCGCCGTGCGCGGCGAGATTCTGGAGTTGAAGGAGACCATCAACACCATGGTCGATCAGCTCCGCTCGTTCGCCGCGGAAGTGACGCGCGTGGCGCGCGAGGTCGGCACCGACGGCAAGCTCGGCGGCCAGGCCGCGGTGCCCGGCGTGGCCGGCACCTGGAAGGACCTCACCGACAACGTCAACTCGATGGCCTCGAACCTCACCGGCCAGGTCCGCAACATCGCCGACGTGGCCACGGCCATCGCCAAGGGCGACCTTTCGCCGCAAGATCACCGTCGACGTGAAGGGCGAGATCCTGCAGCTCAAGGAAACCATGAACACGATGGTCGAGCAGCTCGGCGCCTTCGCCTCGGAAGTGACGCGCGTGGCGCGCGAGGTCGGCACCGAGGGCAAGCTCGGCGGCCAGGCGCAGGTGCCCGGCGTGGCCGGCACCTGGAAGGACCTGACCGACAACGTCAACTCGATGGCGTCGAACCTCACCGGCCAGGTGCGCAACATCGCCGAGGTGACCATCGCCGTCGCCAACGGCGACCTGTCCAAGAAGATCACCGTCGACGTGCGCGGCGAGATCCTGCAGCTCAAGGAGACCATCAACACGATGGTCGAGCAGCTCCGCTCGTTCGCCTCGGAAGTGACGCGCGTGGCGCGCGAGGTCGGCACCGAAGGGCGCCTCGGCGTGCAGGCGGTCGTGCCCGGCGTGGCGGGCACCTGGAAGGACCTCACCGACTCGGTCAACACGATGGGCTCGAACCTGACCGCGCAGGTCCGCAACATCGCCGAAGTGACGACCGCCGTCGCGCGCGGCGACCTGAGCCGCAAGATCACCGTCGACGTGAAGGGCGAAATCCTCGAGCTGAAGAACACGATCAACACGATGGTCGATCAGCTCAACGGCTTCGCCTCCGAGGTCACCCGCGTGGCGCGCGAAGTCGGCACCGAGGGCAAGCTCGGCGGCCAGGCGCAGGTCTCCGGCGTGGGCGGCACCTGGAAGGACCTGACCGACAACGTCAACTTCATGGCCTCGAACCTCACCGACCAGGTCCGCGGCATCGTCAAGGTCGTGACGGCCGTCGCCGACGGCAACCTGCGCCAGAAGCTCACCGTGCAGGCCAAGGGCGAGGTCGCCGCGCTCGCCGAGACGATCAACAACATGACCGACACGCTCGCGACCTTCGCCGAGCAGGTGACCAGCGTCGCGCGCGAGGTCGGCGTCGAAGGGCGCCTCGGCGGCCAGGCCAGCGTCCCCGGCGCGGCCGGCACGTGGAGGGACCTCACCGACAACGTGAACCTGCTGGCCGGCAATCTCACCACCCAGGTGCGCGCCATCGCCGAGGTCGCGACCGCGGTGACCAAGGGCGACCTGACGCGCTCGATCCAGGTCGATGCCAAGGGCGAGGTGGCCGAGCTCAAGGACAACATCAACACGATGATCGCCAACCTGCGCGAGACCACCGAGCGCAACAAAGAGCAGGACTGGCTGAAGACCAACATCGCCCGGTTCACCAGCATGCTCCAGGGCCAGCGCGACCTGTTCACGGTCGGCCAGATGCTCCTGGCCGACCTGGTGCCGCTGGTGCAGGCCCAGCAGGGGACCATCTACCAGATGGCCGTCGGCGACAGACGAAGAGCCCGCGCTCCAGCTGCTCGGCCGGCTACGCCCAGCGGCCCGGCCAGCCCGAACCGCATCCCGCTCGGCGAGGGGATCGTCGGCCAGTGCGCCGTCGAGAAGCAGCGCATTCTCTTGAACGACGTGCCGCCGGACTACACCCGCATCAGCTCCAGCCTCGGGCGACGCGCCGCCGTCGAGCATCGTGGTGCTGCCGGTGCTCTTCGAAGGACACGTCAAGGCGGTCATCGAGCTGGCCTCGCTCAAGCCGTTCACGTCGACGAACCTCATCTTCCTCGATCAGCTCACGACGAGCATCGGCGTCGTGCTCAACACGATCGAGGCGACGATGCGCACCGAGGGCCTGCTCAAGCAATCGCAGCAGTTGACGGTCGAGCTGCAGTCTCGCCAGAGCGAGCTGCAGCAGACCAACGAGGAGCTGGGCACCAAGGCCAGGCTGCTCGCCGAGCAGAACGCCGAGGTCGAGCTGCAAGAACAGCGAGGTCGAGCAGGCCCGCCGCGCGCTCGAGGAAAAGGCCGCCGAGCTGGCCCTCACCTCCAAGTACAAGTCCGAGTTCCTCGCCAACATGTCGCACGAGCTGCGCACGCCGCTCAACTCCATCCTCATCCTCAGCCAGCAGCTGGCCGACAACGCCGGCGGCAACCTCTTGCCCAAGCAGGTCGATTTCGCCCGCAACGTCCACTCCTCCGGCTCCGACCTGCTCAACCTGATCAACGACATTCTCGACCTCTCGAAGATCGAGTCCGGCACCGTCACCGTCGAGGTCGAGGAGATCTCGTTCGCCGGCCTGCGCGACACCATCGATCGCAACTTCCGGCACGTGGCCGAAAACAAGAACCTGCCGTTCCATGTGCATTTCGACGCCGACCTGCCGCGCGCCCTGATCAGCGACTCGAAGCGCCTGCAGCAGATCCTCAAGAACCTGCTCTCCAACGCCGTCAAGTTCACGTCGCAGGGCCATGTGGACGTCCGTGTCGGCTTTGCCACGTCGGGCTGGAGCATCGATCACCCGGTGCTGAGCAAGGCCCAGCAGGTCATCGCCTTCGCCGTCGAGGACACCGGCATCGGCGTCGCGCCGGAGAAGCAGAGGCTCATCTTCGAGGCCTTCCAGCAGGCCGACGCCGGCACCTCGCGCAAGTACGGCGGCACCGGCCTCGGCCTGGCCATCAGCCGCGAGCTGGCCGTGCTCCTGGGCGGCGAAATCCGCCTCGCCAGCGTCCACGGCCAGGGCAGCACGTTCACGCTCTACCTGCCGCTGTGCTACACGGGGCCCCGACACGCCGAGCACCGCGGCGGTCGGCCCGCGGCGGCGACCGATCCGGCGAAGGCCCACGCGACCCGCGTCCTCTCGGTGGCCCGCGAGGAGCACATTCCCGACGACCGCGACAGCATCGACGAAGGGCGACCCCGTGCTGCTCGTCATCGAGGACGACCCGCACTACGCGCGCATCCTGCTGGGCCTGGCTCGCGACAAGGGCTTCAAGGGGATCGTCGCCACCCGGGGCGCGACGGGCCTTTCCCTTGCCCGGCAGTTCCGCCCCGAGGCCATCTCGCTGGACATCTACCTGCCCGACATGCTCGGCTGGACCGTGCTCAACAACCTCAAGTTCGACCCGGCCACGCGGCACATCCCGGTGCAGATCATCACGGTCGAGGAGGAGCGCCAGTCGGCCCTCGCCCACGGCGCGTTCTCCTACCTCGTCAAGTCGCCGACCACCGAGGGCCTCGAGACCGCCTTCGACCGCCTCAGGGACTTCACCGCCCCGCGCACCAAGCGGCTCCTGGTCGTCGAGGACAACGACATCGAGCGCCAGTCCATCGTCGAGCTGCTCGGCCACGACGACATCGAGCTCACGGCCGTCGCCACCGGCGGCGAGGCGCTCGAGGCCCTGCTCGACCAGCCGTACGACTGCGTCGTGCTCGACCTGCGCCTGCCCGACATGAGCGGCTTCGAGCTGCTCGAGAAGTTTCAGGCCGAGCCAGCCTTGCACGATGTGCCCGTCGTCGTCTTCACCGGCAAGGAGCTCTCCGCCGACGAGGAGGCGCGGCTCAAGACCATGGCCAAGAGCATCGTCCTCAAGGACGTCCAGTCGCCCGAACGGCTGCTGGACGAGACCGCGCTCTTCCTCCACCGCGTCGTCGCCGACCTGCCGGTCGAGAAGCAGAAGATGCTCGAGCGGCTGCACGGCTCCAACGAGATCCTGCACGGCCGCAAGGTGCTGGTCGTCGACGACGACGCCCGCAATATCTTCGCCCTCACCTCGCTGCTCGAGAGACAGGAGATGGAGGTCATCAGCGCCACCAACGGCCGGCAGGCCATCGAGCTCATCCAGAGCACGCCCGACCTGAGCATGGTTCTCATGGACATCATGATGCCGGAAATGGACGGCTACCAGACCATGCCCGAGATCCGCAAGGATCCTCAGTTCCGCACCTTGCCGATCCTGGCCCTCACCGCCAAGGCGATGAAGGGCGACCGCGAGAAGTGCCTGGACGCCGGCGCCTCCGACTACATCGCCAAGCCCGTGAACACCGACCAACTGCTCTCCCTGATGCGCGTCTGGCTGTTCCGGTAAACGAGATGAAGCTCTACCCGAGAGGTCCAATCGACACATGAGCACATACAAGACAGCACCGCTGGAAAGCACCGAGCGCCCGGACTCGCACGGCGAGCCTGACTCCGCGGGCGCGACGCACCCCGACGGCCGCCTCGAACGACGAACGCATCAACATCCTGCTCGTGGACGATGAGCCGAAGAACCTGACCGTGCTCGAAACCGTCTTGACGGACCCGGGCTACCGCCTGGTCCGCGCCGAATCCGCCGAGCAGGCGCTGCTGGCGCTGGTCGCCGAGGAATTCGCCCTGCTCGTGCTCGACATCCAGATGCCGGGCATGAGCGGTTTCGAGCTGGCCCAGATGATCAAGCAGCGGAAGAAGACCGCCGGCGTGCCGATCATCTTCCTGACCGCCTACTACAGCGAAGACCAGCATGTGCTCGAAGGCTACGGCACCGGGGCGGTCGATTACCTGCACAAGCCGATCAACCCGACGATCCTCCGGTCCAAGGTCGCCGTGTTCGCCGAGCTGCACCGCAAGAGCCGCGAGAGTGCCAGGGCCAACCATGCCCTGCTTGACGAAGTCGCCGCGCGGCGGCGTGCCGAAGAGCAACTGCGCCAGTTGAATGATGAACTGGAACGCCGCGTGGCCGACCGCACCGCCGAACTGGTCCATGCCAATGCTGCCCTGAGCGAGAGCGAGCGTTGGTTACGGGTGGCGACCGAGGCGGCAGTGCTCGGAACTTGGGAGTACGACCATGACACAGGCTTGGGCCGGTGGTCGGACCGGGTCCGAACGCTGCTCGGCGTGGGAGCAGACGAAGAGGCGAGCCTCGATGTGATGCTCGGTCGCGTCCACCCCGACGATCGAGCGACCGTACTCGCCGCCGTCGAGCGTTCCACCGACCCAGCCGGCGACGGCCGTTATGCCGCGGAATTTCGGGTCGGCTTAGCGGACGGCACGGTCAACTGGTTGGAGGAGAGTGGCGAGACGGTGTTCAAGACGGTCAACGACTGCCGCACACCGGTCCGCAGGTCGGGCGTTGTTCGCGACATCACGGACCGCAAGCGGACGGAACAAGCTTTGCGTGACAGCGAGGAAGCCTTGAAGAACGCCGACCGGCGGAAGGATGAGTTCCTGGCAACCCTCGCCCACGAACTTCGAAACCCGCTTGCTCCCATCCGGACCGGCCTCCATATACTCAAACTATCACGTGATGCGGACGTCGCTGCCAACACTCAGGAAATGATGGACCGCCAGCTTTCCCATATGGTCCGGCTCATCGACGACCTGCTGGACGTGTCTCGGATCACGAGCGACAAAGTCACCCTCCGGAAGGAACGGGTATCGCTGCAAGCCGTAGTCGACATTGCCGTCGAGGCGAGCCGCCCCGTGATTGAGGCCTCCAGGCACGCCCTGACACTCACCTTACCGGGGGAACCCGTCTGGCTCGCCGCCGACCCAACTCGCCTTGCCCAGGTGATGGGTAACCTGCTCACGAACGCTGCCAAGTACACGCCCGAAAGGGGCCGCATCGAACTCGCCGCCACTCTGGAGGGGGGAGAAGTCATCGTCCGAGTCACGGACACCGGACTGGGCATCCCGCCGGGGATGCTGGCCAAGGTGTTCGAGATGTTCGCCCAGGTGAACCGCACCCTCGACCGCTCTCAGGGGGGACTTGGCATCGGCCTCGCCTTGGTCAAGCGACTGGTCGAGTTACACGGCGGGACGATCACCGCCGAGAGCCCCGGGCTTGGCCAGGGAAGTACCTTCACCGTTCGGCTCCCGCTCGCGTCGGCCGACGCGGTGCAGGGGAAGCCGACGACTGCCGCGGTCAGATCGCCCCAGGGCCCGATAACCGGCCGCCGCGTGCTGGTGGTCGATGACAGCGTGGACGGGGCCGAGAGCCTGGCTATGATGCTTCAAATGATCGGACACCAGACCCGAACCGCTCATAGCGGCCCGGAGGCCCTCGACGCGGCTCGCCCGTTCAAACCCGAGGTGGTTTTTCTCGACATCGGGCTCCCCGGAATGAACGGGTACGAGGTGGCGAAGCGGATGCGAGTGGAGCCGTCGCTCAAGCGAGGCCGTGCTCGTGGCCCTCACGGGCTGGGGAAGCGAGTACGACAAACGGCAGTCGATTCAGGCCGGGTTCGATTTCCACCTGACGAAACCTGTCGAAGCTGCCGCCATCGAGAGTATCCTCGCGCGAGTTGTGAGAGACCAGCGCTAAGGCAAGTCCTTCCGCACCTGCACGTTGGCTCATCGTTTCTTGCATTACTTCGTGCCAGTCCCGCCAGGTGTTGGCATCGAAGCGATCATGGTCAGGATATCGTTGACGGCGGTGGATAGATCAAATATGGCTTGACCAAGAATACTTATGTATACTTTCACATCTTCCATATCCAACGTATTACTGGGGTCGTAGAATTGTTGTGAATAGGGATTCGTAGCCTGATTGCCAATGGCCCCCGCACTCAAACCCTGCCACTGCGCATCGTTAAATGCTCCAGTGCTCGATAGTGGTGGGGGCGGAGGCGTGTACGCAGGTGGAGGCTTACGCACGGGTGATTGCGTAGGTGGAGGTAGCTTCTTTAGACTCTTCAACGTCGATTGAACGAGTGTCAGTTTGTGCTGAAGGAGCACCATTTGTGGGTCGGTCATCACGTGGTCCTTTCGAGAAGTCCAACTGCGTTTCGTTCCGAGAATGCCCGGGGATGGAGTTGGAGGTCAAAAAACGTCGTCTCGACGGTCATTTGCAGTTTCTCGCCGGTTGGCCGGCGTTTCTGTGCGAGAGCCTCAGTGCCCGATCTATTCCATCGCCATCGGCGGGGCGAATGGCAGACGGAGGAAGAATTCCTTGAGAGATTCCAAAATAAGTGGCTTCGTTTCCGGGCCTTGCGGCTCGACCTCCAGGCCCGTCGCCGGCGAGCCGATCGGTTGGTTGCGAGCCGAAACGTCAGCCCATGATCGCGTTCGGAACTCCGACGATCGATTGCGGTACTTCCGCATCAGACCGTCGAAGGCTTCGAATGGACAATCACCGTCCGTTTCGGAGCAATTGTCGGCGTCGCAGCAACGCTCCGGCGCTCAGTTGTTCCGGGATTGGCAGTTCGCCTGAACCGGACCCGTTCAAAACGGGAACGGCTTGCTGATCCGCTTTCCGCTCGTCGAGGAGGCCTAGGGCTTTGACCAGCGCCAGCCCGAGGGCGTTGCCATCCAAGGGCAATCCGGGCGTTGCGATTTCTTCTCTCTTTTTCAGAATCGCTTCTTCGGCTTGCTGGCACTTTTCTTGAAACGTAGAGAATTGAGCCTCGACTCGCCTTTGCGGGCAACCAGAGTTTCAAGTTGTGCCAGAGCAATTCTTTCTTTGCTCGTTTTCATGAAATCGACTTGTTTTCGTATTTCCGGATGCTTGGCCGCTTTTTCGGAGGTCATGACCTGTGCCCAGAATTTTTCCAGCTCGGCAAAGGCGTTTTTTACGCTTAGCCGGCTCTCTGGCCGGGACCCAAGTGCGGCTTTGGCGGCGGAGCTTCGACGCTAAAGCTCCACATAAAGTCGCAGGATCGGCAGCAGACGTAGTTCCACATGCGGTTGGCGAGCCGGCCCCCGCGCAGCCGAGCAATCGGGAGGGCTGCAACGGAACCGGCTCGTGGCAGTTCGGACACGCGACAATCGGGAGGAATCTCGACATCACACATCGGGCACGGGGGCGCGGCCTCGGATTTGCTCGCTGATCGCGATCAGGACGTTGCCGACAATTTCCTCGTTGCCGAACCGCGGCTGCCAGAGCTCGAGCCATTCCGCGTTGGCAACCCGACGGCCCGGCCCATAATACGGGTCATGCAATGTTACATGTTGCGTATTGATATCAACAAAGGCCGAATAATGGCCGGTGGCCGTCTCCTCGGTCGCCCGATGATTCAGGATCGCTCGCGAATCCGATTATCCCGGCATAACGCCAGGGCTTGCAAAGGATATTTCGCCTGGATCGCCATGGCGACGAAGCCTCGATCGAGGGCATCCTGAACCATCAGGTGCGTGTTGGAAGCGAGACTGCCGAACCGGTTCACTTTGGCGATTTTCGGCCAGATCTCGTCTTGCGAGACGTTTTTGCCGAAGGAGCCGTAAACCATGGCCAGCGACGCGGCCCCGCACATGCGGCTGGTTTCCGGGTCGGTTTGCTTGACGTAGGGGATAACCGATTTTCCGGGGACCGCTCGTGGCCGGCATCGTTCTCGCTCCATTTGAGCCTGGTCGAATTATCCCATTAACACCATTGGGTAGCCGAACATGATGACGCCCCCGTGAGCAGTGGCGTCGCCCATTCGCGCCGCTGGCATGCCCGCCGATCAACACGGTCGGCGCACCGAGGATGATTACATCCGGTGGTCCCACGCAGATGGCCATGTCGCCCATTCGCGCGGCGGGCATTCCGCCGATCAGTACGGTCAGGCATCCCGGCGGCAGGATCGGGCCGCCGACGTGCGGCACAAGGACTGTGACCATCGGGCAGACGTGCACGTCGCCAACGCGAGCCGCGGGTTGTGGCATGGTTCAACACCTGTTCTTCAAACGACCATGAGCTGGCCGCCGGAGTCTAGAGGTGCCGAGCATATCGATCGTTCCGCTTCGCTGCCCATGAGCTCTTCGGTGTCCGGCCAGGTGAAGCGGCCTTCAGCGATGCCGACGGCGAGCTCCACGAAGAGCCGTTGAGTTATCGCCAATCTTGACCGGATCCCCTTTCACGGCCGCCAAGCAGAACCGCGCCGGCCATGGCTTTGGCCGGCACAAACGGCCCGGGCGGCACTTTGGGTGCACTGGGAGGCGCCAGACTTCCGCCCGTCCAGGTCGTGGCCATGGCGAGACTGCCGGCCGGCTGTGCCGAATCCGGCCTTTTTGCCGGGCTCCAACGCCGCTGAGCGGTTATCCTCGGACGGGTCGAGCACCCATTTCACAGCCGCACTGCACGCGACCTCTTCAGCGGGGGCAAGCTGGGAACCACAGACATGGCGCAGGCACAAGCAACCCCACCACACGGCGTCGCGAGCGGCCAGCGCATCGCCAGGAAACCAATGGCCGCCGCATAATGTTTATTGGCCATCAGAATGTCGATGAATTTCGCTGGGGAAGGCTCATTTTCCAGGTGCTTTCGGACCATTGCCTCAAGATCGAAGTGCTGGCAAACTTCGGACGCGCTTGTCTGCTCTCAGCTTTCGTCAACACTACGTTGACTCATGATAGTCCACTCCCGTTCGCCGGCATCCGGTTATCCGATCATCGTGATCCCGCCGCTGATCTGTGTCATCGCCGACCCCGCAAGCTGACACATCAAGGCCTGGATCTCCGCCTGAACCTGGGCTGAGAGTTTGATTTGCAGTGCCTCGATCGTGACGCCTTCCGGCCCGAGCGTGAGCTTGGTCAGTCCTTCGGCGACCGACAGCGTGATTTCGGTCAAGCTCGTAATGGTCACTTTGCCGGTACCGCCATCAATCTTGACGCCGTCTGATGCGATTTCCATTGTTTGGTCGACCGGCAAGAGGCCACGCTTGAGCGTGAACTTGCCAAGCTCGTCGATCAGAATCTCGACGCCGCTGGTGGACGTGGATTCGGTCGGCAAGAGGATGGGTAGCCCCGCCGTGACGCGGACTCCCTGGCTGCCGCGCACGTTCACCAATCCATCGGTTCCCATGCCCGTGGCCATGACCGTGATCACACTCGGTCCAGGGACGGCCGGGGGCAAGGCGGGCCGGCTAACAATCGCGACTTGGTTTGCGGTGATGGCGTAACTACCATCGACGGAATGGTCTGCGGCTTCCGTTATCGGGACCACCGCCTGTACCACCGCCGTTGCATGGGCCCATTGGATTCATCGGCTTCTCCTTCTTGACAGTATTCGCCCCTCGGATTCTCGACTCGCGCTCTCGGCGGCGTGCTCGACAGCCAGCAGTTTCGAACTGATCTTGTCACCCCGCTGACGAGGACCTAGACCTTGATGACGAGGATAGAAACCCCGCTGGCGAGGATTATGTTTGTGATTTGTGTCGCTGTGCTGCGCCTGCGTCTCGGAGTGCTGGCGCGGGTGTTAATGGCCAAAGGTGGTTGGAGGGAACAATACTGGCGAAGACCCTACGGATGGAGACGCTGCTGGCGAAGATTGAGTTTGTGAGGTGGGTCCCATTTCTCATGCTCGGCAGCCACTACCGGCTCTGCAATCAAGAGACCAACGGCCGCGGCCTCCATGCCAAGGCCGCTCCGAAGCGCGTTAATGTAGTGTCCCTTCCAGCCACCGTTATTTTTCTTATAATCTAATCCGAACATGTTATATTTCAGCTTATCCGTCAAAGGTGGTTGGAGGAAACAATCCTGGCGAAGGCCCTACTGATGGAGACGCTGATGGCGAAGACTGAGCTTGTGATGGCGGGTCCCACCGACTCGTTTGTGGCGCTGCAACACTTCGGGCAGGACGCCGACGCTCGTGAGCGCCACGATCGAGGCAAGGGCTCCGAACCAGGAATCGATGCCGTCCTCCGACGTCACAGGACTCCCGTCGCCGGTCACGCACGCGGCCGCATCGTCATTGGTATGGTCGGTCCACTTCGTCCCGAACAACTTCGCATAAGTCTTGTCGTCAAGGCCCTGGGCCGTCTTCTGGGGTGGAAACCATCGCCATCAAAGTCAGCAGGAGAAAGTCAATGGCTCCCTGAAACACGACGGATAGCTTTGCGCACTTGGTATCATCGTTTTCGAGGGCATACACAAACGGCCAGGCCGCCCCAAGGCCGCCGATTATGTAGCAGAAGACCTGCATCGGCACGTCGCCCGCGGACGGCTTCAATTCGATCTTCCCGGGCCCAAAATTGATGTCGAATTCTCGACCGAGGCAGACGGTAGCGCTGGTGCCGATCGTGAACTGCATGTTCCCCCCGAACCCGCCCCCCATGAATCCGGTTACGACCTGGTCGCCGGGAAAGGACGGTACGCCCGCCGCCAGCCCTAACGGGTCGATGCAAAGCTGGAGATTGGACCCGACGGCAATCTGGTGATTCAAGGGCGTGGCAACCTGAAGATTCTGCCCGAAGACCATGACGGAGTTCAGGCCGCACACACCTAGCGGCGCCGGCTGCTTGAAGACCGGGGTAGGGCTGCCGCCGCTGCCCCCGCCGGCAGGATGACATCCGACGGTATGCATCGAGGCACTCGCGACCCGTTCAGTCTTGTGCCGCCCAGCATGAGAGAGCTTATCTAATTCTGAGTTAAAGACCATGTGTCGCTCCGAGTGAATGGCCAGGTGTTCGTGACCGTGAACATCGACGAAAAGGATACCGTTGTAGTTCTCGTGGGCCTGGCCGCGAGCGGTCGATGACTTCAGGCCGTTGAGCAGGCTCGATTGCGGCATCACGAACGGAGGCATATTCGCGGCGTTGTATACGCTGCCGATGATGACAGGCTGGTCCGGGTCGCCCTCCTCGAAGGCGACGATCACTTCATGACCGATTCTCGGCCAGAAGAACGCGCCCAGCTCTTGCCGGCCCAAATTTGACCGACCCGAATCCAGCACGAGCTGTTGGCATCGTTCTTGCCGTCGCGGTCCCAGTGAAACTGCACCTTCACCCGGCCGTACTTGTCGCAAAAGATCTCCTCGCCGGGCGGACCGACCACGGTCGCTGTCTGCGTCCCCGAGATCGTCGGTTTGGGCGTCGTACGAGCCGGCCTGTACGGCAACACCGCCGGAATGCACGTGAAGCGATTCTCGTAATCGTGACTGACGTCGCCGCCGCTTCGGAAATTGCCGGCCTGGCGAGCGACGTGTTCGACGGCGGTGAGCAAATACGGTCCGTCCGCGTCGAAGTGCCGTTCCAGATCGAACCGGTGCCCGGGGCTGAAGTGCCCGCAATTGCCCGCGCCTTGAATTGTCAGGCTGTCTGAAGTTTCCTGTTCCATCCGGATCTTGACCGTCCGCTGGCTGTCCTCGAAGATCTTCGGGAGCTCCGCTGGCCGGTGCGCCGCCGCCGGAGTCGACGCCGTCGAATCGCTGTGCATAGCCGCCGGGATAATCGTAGATCTCGAGCTTGTCGTTGCCGCCGACTTTGAGCTCGTGCGTCACCTTGCCGGCGACAGCGCTGCTCAGGATCGGCCGAACGGCTTCTAAATGTGTGTCCGGTAGCTCGAAGCAGTGATCCCAGAGTGTGTACTTGCCGGAACGAAGCTCTTGCGACTTTTCCCACGATGCCACGCGCATCTCGGTCCGCGTGCCGCCCGAGAGACTTTCATAGATCACGTCTTTCTGGACGGGCACGTCGGGGTGCCGCTGCGGAGCATCCGTGACGATCATTTCGTGCTTGCCGTCCTCATGTTGGAAGAAGTAATAGATTCCCTCTTCCTCCATGAGCCGGCTCGCGAAGGCAAAATCCGACTCGCGATACTGGACGCAGTAATCGCGCGGGTGGTAATTCACCTGAAATTGGTAAGTAACCTTCAATCCCTTCAACACCTGCTTGAGAATGTCCGGAACGGACAAGTGCTGAAAGACGCGGCTCTGCACCTTCTTGGTCCACAGCCATAGTTGCGGGACGACCTCGGCTCGATACAGAGTAAAGGTCTCATCGCGTTCACCTTGCGTCAACCGACTGACGATGCCGTTGAAATGCCGCGTCGAGTCCCCGAGCAGGTTAAGGCTCACGGTCACGCTGGCGCCGAGCAGTTTCTCGAAGGGGATGGTCGTCTTGTTTTCCGCGAGGAGATCCAACTTGAGTTCAAAAAGCTGCGAGATCGCCTCGTGGGCCATAAACCCCGAGAGCAACAGGGCATCCGGGCCGAGTGGCGTGGAAACTCGCATCAAGCGATTGGCCTGCGTGTACGTTGACATTCGGATCGCTCCGTTGATTTAACTCCGGACTGTCGCTCAATGCGCCGCGGCGCAAGGGGATTCTCTTCCCGAGTGACCTGTTTGGGTCGCCAGCGTTAGCCTACTCATCTCTAACTGCCCGACGACCGCGTTCATCCACAGAAAAAAGGCCACTTCTCGCTGAACAGCACGGTTGTTCGGCGGAGCGAAACCGCGTTCAGCCTGGGTTGGGTCGCCTCACTCGACCCGCTCCTAACAAAAGGGGCGAGTCGGCTATCAGTAATTACTCTCGCCACCCAGAAACCTAAGCCGGGTGATTTTATTTATTTCCGATCACCCGACACACATCGCGCTTGGTCGCCGGACAGAGCCGGCTCCTACGGGATTTGTAGGAGGGAGCTCCGTCTCCTGATCTCGGTTGTGCCCATGTGTCGGGCCGCTGGTTTTTCTGCTTTTGGCCATCACGGCCAGACGGCTCCGCTGCTTCAGACATCATTAAGACGGGGAAGAACGCGAAATGTTTCAAAAAGAGCTCGGTGCAATCGGTGTCCGTCCGGTCAACCGCATGGTGCGCCTGTCGGGGCGGGGGCGCGCCCGTGGCCTCATGGCGGTTCGGCGTCATGCGACAATTCGCAGGGCGATGTAGGGGACCAGATTGAAAAAGAAGATGCCAAGCTTGAAAAGCACTATGAAGCCGTAGTTGATGGTGTCGATTTGCTCGACGGAAAGTCGCAGCCATCGGCAGGGCCAATGAAGCAGCCCCGGCAGGAAGAACAGCGCCGCCCACCCGAGCGCGAGCATTGCGTAGTTGATGATTGTGCATCACAGCAGTGCACCACGTAGTGTCTCGACGGTCATTTGCGATTTCTCCCCAGTTCATTGCCCTTGCACCGGCCTTTCTGTGCGAGAGGCTCAGTGCTCTATCTATTCCATCGCCATCTGGCTGCCGAATGGCACACGGAGGGATGTGCTTGACGTAGGCGACCATTACCGGCCAAGGCCGCTGGTCGCGCCGCCAAGGCTGCCCGCGGCAAGCGCCTCCATGCGGGGACAAGTAACAGCACGACGAAGTATACGGGCATGCGCATGAGGCCGCCCCCGATTTGCCACGCCGATCATGACGTCGCAGACGATTCTGTCATAGAGGATCCTCCGCTGATCGTCCCGGGACATCCCTTTGAGGTTCGGGTAACGGCCGATCCTGGCCAGTCCGGCTCGTAGACTTCGCGGCGAATTTCGCCGAGTTCCGGGATGACCCAGATGTCAGTCGGCCGGCTCCTGCTCGGCGTTGCAACAAGTCCTCCTTGACCGCGATCGCATTTCGGCCGATAGAGGGCAGTCTTCACCTGGGTCCCGGCGAAGGCCCACATGCCACCGCACATCGAGGAGACGCAGGCAGCGACCAGCCCGACAGCCAGGCCGTGGGACAAGTTCGTTTTGGGCACCTCATCGTTCAAGGTCTAGCTAACCTTACTCGGGAGGGTGTTTTCCGTGGTCAAATCGTCCGGTAAGTTGCGTCTCGGTGGCATTGCCTCCGTGCCCCACCCCGTACTTTTCCTTGAAGGGAGAAGGCCGCAAATCTCGGATCATCCCCGAGCGATGACTTCCCGACGCCGGCAAGGTCCGGATGGCCACGGCCCTGCCGCGCTGCTTCGGCTACAGTAAACTGACCGGAATGGCCGCGAATGGCCGGACCCGAGTGGGCCGGATATAGTGATACGTCTGGCCCGAATGGCCCTGACCCGAATGCCCTCGTATCCCGCAACCGGCCACGCTTTTTTTTGCGAAGCGTCGCCCAACTTTCCGGGAGGCACCCGCGCGATGACCCCACACGACCCGAGTTCACCGACTGGCCCGGCCGCGCCGCGCCGGTTTCTGCCCGTGCTGCTGGTGCTGTTCGTCGGCAGCGGCTGCGCGGCGCTGATCTACGAGGTCGTCTGGCTCCAGATCCTGCAATTGGTGATCGGCTCGACCGCCGTTTCCCTCGGCGTGCTGCTGGGGACGTTCATGGGCGGTATGTGCGTGGGCAGCCTGCTGCTGCCGCGCCTGGTCTCGGGCCGGCGGCACCCACTGCGGGTCTACGCCCTGCTCGAGCTGGGCATAGGCACCATTGGGCTCGTGGTGTTGTTCGCCATGCCGTATATCGAACAGGTGTACTCGCGTTACGCCGGCCACGGGCCGCCGGGTATCTTGCTGCGCGGGGCTGTGGCCGGGTTGTGCTTGCTGCCGCCCACGCTGCTGATGGGCGCGACACTGCCGGCGATCCGCGCTGGGTTGAGACCAGCCCTGAGGGGGTATCGTGGCTGGGTTTCTTCTACGGCGGCAACATCGCCGGGGCCGTGTTCGGCTGCCTGCTAGCCGGCTTCTACCTGTTGCGCGTCCACGACATAGCCACGGCCACCTATGTCGCCTTCACGCTCAATGTAACCGTGGCCGGGATCGCTTTGAGTCTGGCGGCCGACCGTGCCCCGTACAAGGTGCCAGCCGACTTCGCGATGAAGGGGAGCGCGGGGAGCGCGGCCGGCCCTGGGGCGTGCATCTGGCGATCGCCCTCTCCGGGATGTCGGCGTTGGGCGCCGAGGTGGTCTGGACCCGTCTGCTCTCGCTTCTGCTCGGCGGTACCGTATACACCTTTTCCTTGATCCTGGCCGTGTTCCTGATCGGCCTGGGGATCGGCAGTAGCCTCGGGGCATTCCTGGCGCCACGGGTCCCGTCGGCGCGGGTGGCGTTCGGCATCTGCCAGTGGCTCCTGACCGCGGCCATCGCCTGGTCCGCGGTCATGATCTCGGAGTCACTCCCCTACTGGCCGATCGTCCCCGGGCTGTCGCCGAGTCCCTGGTACACCTTTCAGCTCGACCTGGTACGCTGCCTCTGGGCCGTCCTGCCGCCAGCGTGCGTGTGGGGAGCGAGTTTCCCGCTCGCGCTGATGGCGGTCGCATGTCGCGGCCAGGACCCCGGGCGGCTTGTCGGAGGGGTATATGCCGCCAACACGATCGGCGCCATCGCCGGCGCCCTGGTGTTCAGCCTACTGCTTGTGCCCGCCATCGGCACGGCCGGTGCCGAGCGGGTGCTGATCGGGCTTGCCGCGGCGGCCGCGCTGGTGGCCCTGATGCCCCTGCTCCGGCCAGCAACCGGCACGGTGCGCCTGGGCCGCGCTGCGACGTCAACAGCCGCAATGGGAGTGGCCGTCTGGCTCGCCTGGATCGTGACGCCGGCACCGTGGGTGATCGTGGCGTTCGGCCGGCAGACAGCAACCTGGCTCGCACGGTCACCCCCGGCATCGCCAAGGACGTCCCCGCCGAGCCCGGCAACCCGGACGTCTTCTGCACCTACGTCGGCGAGGGGACCAACTTCTCGGTCGCCGTCACCTTGACGAGGGAGGGCGTGCGCAGCTTCCACGGTGCCGGCAAGACCCAGGCGTCGACCATGACCGCCGACATGCGGCTGCAGCGCATGCTGGCGCACATCCCGGCGCTGGTGCACGAGAAGCCGGAGTCGGTGCTGGTCGTGGCCTGCGGCGCGGGCATCACCGCCGGCACTTTCGTGGTGCACCCCGACGTCAAGCGCATCGTCATCTGCGACATCGAGCCGTTGGTGCCGACCATCGTGGCACCGATGTTCGGCAAGGAGAATTACCACGTGGTCGATGGCATCGCCCGCGAGAACCCACACACGATCAGTGGCAAGGTGGTCGAGGTGGTCTACGACGACGGCCGGCACTTCCTCCGCACCACCCAGGAGAAGTTCGACATCATCACCTCCGACCCGATCGACCCGTGGGTCAAGGGCTGCGCCGCGCTAAATACTGTGGAATACTACCGGATGTGCCGCGATCACCTGAACCCGGGCGGGAGCATGTGCCTGTGGATCCCTCTCTACGAAAGTAACCTGGAGACGACCAAGAGCGTGATCGCCACCTTCTTCCAGGTCTTCCCACACGGCATCCTGTGGAGCAACGAGAAAGAGGGCAGCGGTTACGATGCCATCCTGTTCGGCCAGGTCGAGCCGACGATGATCGACGTCGACCGAATGCAACAGCGGCTGGACCGTCCGGACCATCAGCTCGTGAAGCAGTCGCTCCACGAGGTGGGGTTCGGGGGTGTCAAGGTGGCCAAGACGGGCGAGGTGGTCGCACGGGACGAAGCGATCGACCTGCTCGCCACCTACTCCGGACAGGCGCCCTTGCTGCAGGAGTGGTCGCGGGGTGCCCAGATCAACACCGACCGCAACCTGAGGCTCCAATACCTGGCTGGCATGTCGTTGAATTCCGATATGGGCGAGCGGATCCTGGCCAGCATCCTTGCGTATTTCCGGTTTCCCGACCAGACATTCGTCGGCTCGCCGGATGGCGTCAACGCCCTGCAGCAGGCCCTGGATCAGGAAGGTCGGAAAGCCCCCGCCGACCTCACGCGGGACCACAGTGACTAGTAGTCTGGTTTCTCAGGCGTGCCAGTAGCAATTAGGAAGTGATACTCCAAGACGCGTTCCACACAGACAATTCCGGTCGATCGGACTTGGCCCGTCAGGGCCCGCACAAGCGGTATGATGTGACGTTCCCGAACACAAACTTAGATGACTACTTGAACGGGCCGATGTCGCTCCGGTGCCGCAGCGTGGCAATCAGGTCGACCAGATCGGCGGGCAGCGCGGCTTCGACTCTTAGGCCCTGGCCTGTCAGCGGATGGATAAATCCCAGGGCGTGAGCATGAAGCGCCTGTCGGGAAAAAGGAACTGGAAACGCGGGCCGTGGCCGAACCCCCGGCAGCACCCTGGGACGATAGACCCGGTCGCCAATTACCGGATGGCCGATTTCCGTCAGATGGATGCGGATCTGGTGCGTCCGGCCGGTTTCGAGCCGGCAGGCAACCTGAGCGGCCATACGCCCAAATTGCCCGATCGTTTCATAATGCGTGACCGCACGTACTCCTTGGTCCAAATTGGGGGCGGCTCCACGGCGTCCGTCGCCACGGTCGGCCACCAGCGGTAAATCGATTGTCCCTCGCGCGGGCTCGATCACACCCTCGACAACCGCGAGGTACAACCGTTCGATCGCATGCTCTCGAAACAACGCCTGAAATGGGCGCAGCGCGCTGGGCATACAGACCAGCAAAATCACGCCCGAGGTCTCTTGGTCGAGCCGATGCACGATGCCGACATAGGGACGCACCAATCCGCGGGTGCGGGCCAGATAGCGACCGGCTCGTTCCAGCAGGGTGTCGCGTTCTCGCGCGGGCGTTGGCTGAGTCAATAATCCGGCGGGTTTGTCAACGATCAGGATGTGACGATCTTCGTACAAAACGCGCAACCGACGCGCGACGGTTTCCGGCCGTGGCCGGTTGGGACGGTACGCCACGGGCGTCTCCGGCTCAATCTCGCGTCCTGGCTCGATACAAGTCTCGCCAGTCACGTCGATCTGTCCGCGGAGCACCGCCTCCCGCGCCCCGCGACGCGTCAATGCGAATCGCTCGGCTACCACCCTGTCCAAACGCAGTGCCATGATCAGCCTATCGAGTGAGTAACTTGGAGTGAATAGGTAGAATGCAATATCTAGATCGTGCGACAACGGCCATTGGCGCGACGACATTGAGTATTATGCCCGGTTTCGCCGAATCTGTTAACGAGGGTGACGAACCGGGCGAATCGGGCGTGATCCGCATCCCCGTCAAAAGACTTTTTCCTGGAATTGAGCGGAATCATTGGGCTGATACGGTCGATTCGGTCGATTCCTTAACCGAGTAATAAACCCGACGACCGCGCCGCAGGGTGTCGAGTGACCAGACCGGCGGGCTGGGACGGGCGGGAGCAGGATTGGACTCCCCGACGGCGGTTTTGCGTCCTGCACGGGATGGGTCAAAGGGACCGCCGAAGACGCCAAGGAGGGTGGAAACAATGTGGTTGCCCCGCATGAGATCACCGCGAGGGTCCACGAGGCGACGCGTGGCGCTCTGGTCGGCGCTGGCAATGGGCGGGATCCTGCCCTCGGTCGGCTGCCAGGTGGAATACGCGGGCATGACGTTGCCTTCGGGCAAGTACATGCACGACGACGTTCAATACTTCCCGACCGGGCCGGACTTCCCCTGGGCTAACACCCAGGCGGCAACCCAGCGGGCACGGATGCGGGCCATGGGAATCGAGCCGCCGCCGCCGCCCGGGACTGTCCCGGCAGCGGCAGGCGCAGCTAGACTCGACACAAAACCCGAGCGGCGGAATTCCAACAAATGTTAACACCCAGCAGATGCTGCCTGCTAACGTGCCCCCGCCACCCGCACCAGGCGGCGTACAACCGCCCCCGCGAGGGCCAGGGCCAGACCCGGCGGGTGACGTTGCTCCCGTTCCTCCCCCGGGGAACTGACCCACTAGGATTTCTCCAAGATCGAGAGATTTGATCGACAAGATCCCTCGATCTCCAGAACGGTATCCGGCAATTTGCAGCGAGACGAGATGGACTCGCCCTAGAATGGCGTGTCGAGGATGTGGGACCAGGCACAGGAAGTTCCGGTCACGAACTCCTCGACGGCTTAAAAGGGGCGGGGCCTATCTTGTCTCGCTGCGTTCTTGTTTTCACTGATGCACCAACCCGGCGGTTGACGCCGCTGGGAGCTCTCCCTAGAGTGGGACGAAACCCTCACCTTCTCAAGAGATACAACCCATGATCAGCCCAATCGTAGGACAAATCACACTGGGTATCTACGCTGTGCTGCTCGCGGTCGGCGGTGTCATCGGCTACGTGAAGGCCGGCAGCCGGCCATCGCTGATCGCCGGCTCGATCAGCGCGCTCGCCGCCGCCCTGGCCCTGGGGCTTTCGATCCGGAGCCATCCGTGGGGTACTCCACTGGGCTTGATCCTATCCATTTCTCTATTCGTCTTGTTCGGCTATCGCTACGCCGCCAAGACCCGCAAGTTCATGCCGAGTGGACTCCTCGCGGTCGCCAGCCTTGTCGTCCTGGCCGTGATGTTTCTGGTAATGGACTGGAACTGGTCCGGATCCTGAAGCGTGTTTCGTCATCAGTCAGGAGTCACTGGTCATTCGTGCGGACAGTCTACATGACCAGTGACCAATGACGAAAAAAGAGTCACGGTAAATTGGCCGCGATCATGCGGACCTTGCCGTCAGTTGTCGAGCGAAGGTTAATCTTGAGAACGTTGTCTGGCACCGCGTGGGCGATGATCCAGGCCAGGTTGCCGGGAGTCTCGGTCATGTAGCCATTCACCGATTCGATTACGTCACCAGCCTTGAGACCCGCCTTCTCAGCGGGCGTTCCCGGATAAACGGTCTCGACCTGCATACCCCGCTTGCCGTTACCATCGACCACCGCCCGTTCGGTGATGCCCAGGTAACGCCTCTGGCTTCCCGTCGCGGTTGCCATGGTTCCGCCGGCAACGTATTCCCAGCCCCGTACACCATATTCCCATAACCAAGATACGGATTGTACGGGTTGCCATAACCAAACCCGTACGATGGATAGCCGTAGCCGTAGCCGCCATAACCCAGGCCATAACCGCCGTAACCCAGGCCATAGCCACCGTAGCCCAGGCCATAGCCGCCGTAGCCCAGGCCGTAGCCGCCGTAGCCCAGGCCGTAGCCGCCGTAGCCGCCGTACCACGGGTAACCGTAGCCGTAACCCAAGCCGTACCACGGCCAGAAACCCTCCGTAGCCGAAACCTCCAAAACCTCCAAAACCTCCAAAACCGCGATTTCCGAAGCCACCAAATCCTCCGCGCATGCCGCCCATGCCCATGCCGCCCATGCCCATGCCGCCCATGCCCATGCCGCCCATGCCCATGCCGCCCATGCCCATGCCGCCGTGCATACCGCCGCCACCAAATCCTCCACCACCTCCATGCCCGCCGCCTCCCGCCGCCTCCGCCGTGGGCGAATGCCGATGAACTCGACGCAATCGCGATCATGAGCCCTAGGCCAACGGTCATCAAAGCTACGCTCGTACTAACGCACTCAGCAGGGAAAACATCGATGTGCTCCTCAGTGTGTTTGCGCAGTCTTGCGCTGGTTGCCCCGTCGCAGGCCCTCACAGGGACCTGGTCGGGCTTCCCGACGGCCCGATATGCTGTCTCCCGATATTCTCACTTACATAGTTTATGCCGAAATGGGGCCAGGATCACCTAGTTTCTTGATAGAAATGGTGGGTGAGCTACAATCGGTTTGGCCGCACGTTCGCGGAGAGCCCGTGCGCAAGGATGCCCCACACAAGCGTCTGGGGCAAATCATTACGTGATTCTCCGGCCCGTTTCTTGGGGAGTTATCCAGAAGTAAGCTGGTCACTTCGATCGGATGTGGAACAAACGCAGTCGGCTGTCAAGAACCTGCCAACCGAAGGTGGTTCTTTCGCATTCTCGCAACGCAGGCGCGAATTCTCAACAGCGGAGTCTGCGCGAAACCCAAGGAGCGTTTTCGGGTTTAAATAATAGGACCGCCGATCTTGAAACAGGATCAAGGATGGATCGTCCGTGACCGCGCTTGGCTCATCGCGCAGTCGCGTCTTTCGGGATAAGATGAGAAGGTCATCACCGCGGTGACGGGCCACCTCGTTCCGCACCAAGTTGTGACTTCGTACTAAGTTGGAGATGAGGGGGGAACCGGGATGATTCAGACTTGGATCAGCGACCGATCGATCGGGCAACCAACCTCGCGTGGGTATGCTTTTCGAAATCGTCGTGGCCTTGAGCATCGGGGCGATGGTGCTTGCAGGCTCATTCGCATGGTCGTTCGAGCCACTCCCTCAGGATCAAGGCGCGCCGTCGACGAAATCCGAGTTGGACAAATCCAAGGCCGGTAAGGCACGAGATGCCAACAGAGCGTTGAAGAAGAAGCAGAACGCGGCGCGGCAGAAAAAGAAGGCTGAATCCACGCCAGCCGAGTCCGATGGGGCCAAGATGCCATTGCCGGAGCGACCTGTCAAAACAGTCGTTCCGCCGACCTTGACCTCCGCCGAACTCGACCGGCTGATCGCTCAGCACCTGACCAAGACCGACCCCAAGGTCGAGCCGGCACCTCGAACGAGCGACGTGGAATTTGTCCGCCGCATCTATTTCGACCTGATCGGAAAGCCGCCGACACCAGAGCAGGTCCAAGTCTTCGTGCCGACCGGTCCAAGGAGAAGCGCGCTCAATTGATCGACACCTTGCTGAATAGCCCCGAATATGCTCGCAATTGGGCCAAGTACTGGCGCGATGTGATCAAGTTCCACTCCACCGCCGAAAATGCGGCCCGCGTGCGGTTCGACGCCTTGGCGGACTGGCTTGCCAAGCAGTTCAAAGCCAACCGCCGCTGGGATGAGATCTGCTCGGCGATAATTACAGCCACTGGCCGCAATGATGAGAACGGGGCGGTCGCGTTCACCTTGGCCCATGAGGCGCAGGCCGGTGGAGATGGCTGGCGAGGTTTCGCGGATTTTCCTTGGTGTGCAGATTCAGTGCGCCCAGTGCCACGACCACAAAACCGACTCGTGGAAGCAGCGGCAGTTTCACGAGTTCGCGGCATTCTTCGCCGGCACCCGGCCAAAACAAGTCGCCAAGGCGAGTCCGGGCGAGCTTCCGGTCATTGAAATCGTGGCCCAGGGGCCTCGCCGCTATACCATGCCCGACAAGGATAACCCCACCAAGCAGATCCCGATCGCCCCGCGTTTTTTCCTGTCCAGCTCGAAATCGAAGCCCGAGCCGGCACTTCCGTTGACCGTCGGCGTGCCCGAGCGGCGCGCGCTGGCGGCCTCGTATGTCACGGGCCAGGACAATCCTTGGTTCGCCAAGGCGTTCATCAACCGGATCTGGTACTCACTCATGGGCGAGACGTTCTACGAGCCGATCGATGACATCGGCCCCGAGCGGACCCCCAAAGGGCCCGAGGTGCTCGATCCGCTGGCCGACCAGTGGCGAAAGGGAGGTTATGACATCCGTTGGCTGTTCCGCACCATCCTCAACACCGAGGCGTATCAGCGTCGCGTTCGCTCGACGGCGAACGCAGCGGGCAAGACTCCCTTCGCCTCCAACTGCCCCAGCCGCATGCGTGCCGACCAGGTCTTCGATGCCCTCGCGCAGGCCCTGGCTTTGCCACTGGACGCCAATGGCAACATCATCAACCCGAATAATCCCAACGGGCGCGGACCAGGACAAGCACAGGTTAAGAACGCCAAGAAAGCCCAGGCGATCGCGAGCTTGGGAGGCCCCAAGCGAGCACAGAGCCAAGCGCTCACCAAGGCCGCGTTCAAGAAAGCCGCGGAGGCCGCGGGGCTGCCGGCGGTGTCTGCCAAGGCGAAGCAGGCGCTACGTTCAGCGCCTGGGTGGGCCGCGACTCCTGTTCGACCGTCTGTTCGGCGTTGATCCCTCCATGCCCAACGAAGACGTGATGGGCACGATTCCCCAGGCCCTGTTCTTGATGAACAGCCCCCTGGTCAACAACCGGACCCGGGCTCGACCGGGAACCGTCCTCGGCGAGATTCTCAACACGACCACCGATGACCGTGCCGCGCTGGGCGCACTTTACCTACGCATCCTGTCTCGCCAGCCCACCGCTCCTGAAGTCGAGATCTGCGGCCGGCACCTGGCCAGCGTGGGCAATCGTCTGGAGGCGTTTGAAGATATCTACTGGAGCCTGATCAACACGACCGAGTTCCTCACCCGGCGCTGATTGATCCTTGCTTAACCTCTGGCAAACGGAGAGGCTGAGAACCATGTCAATCGAAAAAGAGACGGTCCAGGTCGCGATGAACGGCACCGGGGTGATCGGCCGGCGGCACTTCCTCCAGACGATCGGTCTGGGGACGGCGGGCCTGGCCGCCTCGACCGCGATCCAAGTGAGCTTCACGGACTGGATGGCACTTCAGGCGGCCGAGCTGCGCAAGAACCAGATGGCCTGCATCTTGCTCTGGATGGGTGGCGGCCCCAGTCAACTCGAAACGTTCGACCCCAAGCCTGGTACCGAGCACGGTGGCGAAACAAAGGCCATCCAGTCATCCGTTCCCGGGCATCTCGATCGCCGAGGGCTGGGAAAAAACCGCCAAGGTCATGAAGGACATCGCCCTGGTGCGATCCATGACCAATAAAGAGGGAAACCACCAACGGGCGACCTACCAGCTTCACACCGGCTACGTACCGTCAGCGACAGTCAAGCACCCGCACATCGGCTGTTCCGTGGTCGGTGAGATGGGTGAAAGCCACTTCGACTTGCCCCACATCGTGAGTATCGGTGGAGCGACGATCGGAGCCGGATTCCTGGGAGCCGCGATGGAGCCGTTCGTGGTCCAGAACCCCGATAAACCGCCCGACAATACCGAGCCGAAGGTTGCCGTCGGACCGCTTTCGCCGTCGCCTGGGTTTGCTCGACCGCCTCGATGCGGCGGGGTTCGGGCGGAATGGGGGTGCTGACCGGGTTCGCGACCACCGCGCTTTACCAGCAGACCGCGAAGATGATCCTTTCGCCCAATATGCGCGCGTTCCACCTGGACGGGGAACCCGAACCGCTTCGCGACGCGTATGGCCGCACCCCGTTCGGCCAGGGCTGCCTGCTCGCTCGTCGCCTGGTTCAGGCGGGCGTGACCTTCATCGAGGTCCGGTCCAACGGCTGGGACACGCACCAGCAAAACCACGACCGCGTGGGCAAGCTGGCCCAGCAGGTTGACCCGGGATTCGCAACCTTGATCACCGATCTGAAACAGAAGGGCATGCTCGATCGGACGCTGGTCGTCTGGATGGGTGAGTTCGGCCGCACACCCAAGATCAACCCCGGCGCGCGGCCGCGACCATTTCCCCAAGGTCTTCAACGTCGCCGTGGCTGGCGGCGGCATCAAGGGAGGGCAGGTCATCGGTGCCTCCAGCTCCGACGGGTCCGAGGTCAAGGACCATCCGGTCACTGTCCCCGATTTGCTGGCCTCTCTGTGCCATTCTCTCAAGGTCGACCCGGCCAAGGAGATGATGAGCCCGATCGGCCGCCCAATCAAAATTGTCGACGGCGGCAAAACCGTCCGTGCACTGTTCAGTTAGGCACGACCAGGCTGAGACTATCCATCAGGAGTTGGAAGTGAGAAGTTAGAATACAGGAATTGCTCGTGTTAGCTGTTTATTCTAACTCCAATCTCCTTGTAGAACTACACGCTGATGGGTCTCTTCCTCCAACTCGGGCTATTGGTGCTGGTGGCATGGGGACTGTGGTCCGTGTGCCAGCCTCGGTGCGCTTTTGTCGTGCGAATCAAGGATGGCAAACCGAAGGTTGCCAAGGGCACGGTCACTCAGGCGTTTCTCTACCAGATCGGGGAAATGTTTAGCCGCCATCATGTGGAACAGGGCGTGGTGCGCGGTGTGGTCAAGGGGGGTCGAATTGCCCTGACATTCTCCGGCGGCGTTCCGCCGGCCTGCCGGCAGCAATTACGCAACCTCTGGACATTGACCGGCTGGACCGCCGGTCCAGGCCCGAAACGACGTTGACGGAAAGTCGTCTGACCCGAGCAGATCGAGATTCCACAGCGAGAATGCGCGATCTCCAACATCACGCTTCGCGATTGCCGCTAGAGTCGATCTCATCACTACAGCCCCTCTTGTGCTCATAATCGGTCTGTGCGTTCGATCCGCCAGAATCCGCGTTGCAGGACCTTCGTGAATAACAAGCCTCGCGATAGAGCGCGGAGCCGTTCATTCGCGCGCCGATAGAATAATCTGTTCAGGAGACACAACCGGAGACACCCCAGTCAATTCCCGTGCGCGTCGGTAGGATTCGACGGAAGTGGGGAGACTGATGAATTTGGCCCAATCCGTCATGGCGTGGGTCAAACGGGATCGAGCAGACTTTGGGAACGCCGGTTGATTTCGATCAGGAGGATCGACAAATGTGGGAATCTCGTCGGAAAAATGGCCGCAAACCATCGCGCGTGTTCCAACCGGCCGTCGACGGCCGGCTCGAGGACCGGGTTCTTTTGTCATCAGCCAAAGCCCAATCCGACATTCACAAACAACTCAGCATGCGCGCGCCTTGCTCAAGCACCCGAACCCGCGGAACGCCTTTCTGGCCAAGAAACCACCGCAGTTTACGCACCACGCGCCCTCATTTCAAGGGCCTGGGCCATGTGCGGAAGCGGGCCGGCGTGATTGGGGTGCAGACCGCCAGAGGCGGTCAGGCCGTGGAAGTCACTGCGACGGACGGGTCCCACTATATGGTCAAGTTGTCGTATACTTCCAACACCTTGGCAACCAACACCGCGGAAGGCCAAGTCGGACAAGCCGGCGCAACGTCACCCACCACGGCCACGCGCGCTGGTCGCGTCGCAATCCGCAAGTTATCCGCAGCCGATCGGCACAGTCCGGGCCTACCCCATGTCGGGCGGACGGGTGGGTATCATCGTCGACGGATCTACTTCCAATACCGATCTCACCATCAATCCGCTGGGCGAACCTCAAAAGAAGGGTTATGCCCACAGCTTCGCGTACGGTGAATCGAACCGAATTCACCTCTTGAACATCGGCCAGATCACGGTCAACAGCCTGGCGTGGATGGTGGTAACGCGCGATCGAGGGATTCCAGGATGCCGTAGCTGTCCGGTCCTCTGGTCGTGAGCGGGACAGCCGCGATCAACCGCCTCGCCTTCTCCTCGATCTTGCCCGGCGCCTCGATCACCACCGGCGGCGACGTGAACACGCTCGACGTGCTCAATGGGATCAGCCTGAGTGGTGCTGGAACCGGCATCAACATCGGCCGAGACCTGAACTTGCTCAACGTCGGCGGCGGTATCACTCTCGCCGACGGCGCCAACTTCACGATCGGCCGCAACCTCGGCCTTGTACCCCAGCCGCCCAAGGGGACTGGAACGGGTTCCAACATCCTGTCGCTCAACTTCACCAGCGTCGCTAACAGCATCGTTACCGTGTCGATCCCATCCGTCGGCAGCTATATCCAGGGCAACGTCACCGTTAACCCGGGTAGCGTTTTCGCGATCGGCGGAAACACTTCGGAAACATCTATAATACGATGTATGTCGAGGGAGATATCGAGGCTGGTTTCACCAGCGTCAGCTCGGAAATCACTCTGGGGACGTTGTCTCGCCTCACGGTGGACGGCAACCCGGCGTTCTTGCTGCAACAGACTCTTAGCGGCGTTCCGGGTAGCAGTGGTACGGGCGCACCCCACGGTACCGTCGCCGACCAGTTTTACATAACCGCCTTGGGCGGATTTTCCTGAGCGAGACCCCAGCGAGTATCAGATCAATCACCCGATCGACGACCGACACGGCACTCGCCCCGGAAGCTCCGGCGGCGAGTGCCGTGTCGTTCATTCTGGTTTGATTACTTCTGGGATAAGCCGGTCGGCTCTGGCCGCCGTTTCGCCTGGAATTTCCGCCGAAGTCCGAGTTTTTGGTACGGACTCGCCGACGATGTCAGGTTTGGTCCCCTCGGGCGCGATTTGGAATTACCTCGCTGGACGTTGTCGGGACCAATCCATCTCGGGGAAGGCGTAGATCAGAAGCGCACGGAGAACCCCATTCCGGTGAAGAAGTCGTCGGGACGGCCGCTCAAGCCGAAGCCCGCGCGAAGGTCGATCTGCGTGTTCGGCGTGGGGTGGTACAGCAGGCCCCCATCCATGAAGTTCGTCGGGCGATTGTCCGCCGCATTCGTGAACGTGAAGATGTACCATTCGTAGAAAAGAGTCGTCCGTTCAGTCACCGAGTAGAAGGCAACGATCGATTGATGAAACCGCTGGAAGCTGTCGTAACCGCGGCCTGAGCCGGGGTCGATCAACTGTCGCATTCCCAGATAGCCGGTGCTTCCGGAAAGCGTCAACTTTTCGCTGAGACTCCAGCCGTAGATCAGGTTGATGTACGGCTCGACCGTCTGAGACGAGAGATATGAGGACCCACCAGTCGGTGCATAGATAGAGGTGATCAGGGCGGTCGTCGGGATCCATTTCTTCTCAGCGTCGCCCGCGAACAATTGCCATTTGAAGCCGATCTCCATGTCGCTCGGCCCGCCGACGCCGTTCCGCCAAGGGCCACCAGGGCCGTTCTGTACCTGTGTGTAAGTCTGTCCGAGCCAGAATGTGCGGAATTCGACTCGGTCCGTCAGCCCATAGCGCATGGCGAGCTCGGGGAAGTCGTACACGTTGCTCCGTGTCGTGCCGGTCTGTTCGCGGTTGAAGGTGAAGCCCGACTCGAACTGCAATCGGCCGCGCGGCACGACCGTGTTGGCCGGCGTGAAAGTGGGCCGGTCCGTGTTGATCTGGCTATCGCGATCACTTCTCTTGCGACAGCGGTCCGATCAACCACTCGAAAAGACTCTGCGGTGGCGTGGTCGGCGGGGTGTCGTCTATTGGCGGCCCCGCGTCTTCGGCGGCCGGGGCGGCAGAAGCCGGCTGGTCAGCGCCGGCGGTCACGGAGTCTTCCAGCGCGCGCGATCCCACTGTCTGGGCGTCCACGAAGCTCCCTATCGCCAGGATGAATGCCAGGGTAATTCCGCGCACCATTGCGTGAGCCATTCGGCGCCTGCCTCTCCGGGCGAAGACGGATCCGGATCGTCCGCCCGGCCCTAGCCAGGACTGGAGACACACGATCTCAATCCGATCGGTCGTCACACGGACGGACTTGAGCAAATCGGCCTAAGAAAAGCGTATCATGGTCGTCCAGGAGGCATTATCGAATGATCCGCGACGACCGGCCGTTTCGCTATAATGACAACGAGCGTCGTCGGTACGGTTTGTCAGGTGGAGTTCGCCATGAGCATGATCTTTCCCGGCATGGACCCTTACCTCGAAAATCCGCTACGTTGGCCGGGCGTTCATCAATCGTTCATTGTCTACATACGCGATTACCTACGCCCTCTCCTACGACCTCGGTACGTCGCGGCGATTGAAGACCGAGTCTATCTTGAAGGTCCCGACCGCGACGTCATCCCGGACGTCTGGGTGAGACAGAGGTTCGCGGAGTTGCCCGCACGCCGTTCCACAGCGAAGTCGGCGGCCGTAGCCGTGCTGGAAGAGGACGAAGCACCCCTGGTGTTCAAGGCGCCTGGGCTCGAAGTCCACGAGTCATACATCACCATCCTCGATCTTGATTCGAGTCAGCGAATCGTCACGGTGATCGAGGTCGTTAGCCCCACGAACAAGTACGCTGGACCGCGCCGTGTGTCGTATGAGACGAAGCAGCGGGAAGTCCTGGCGAGCGACGCCCATCTCGTCGAGATCGATCTGCTGCGTTTTGGTCCACACGTCGTCGCCGTACCTCAACACGGCGCGGAAGGATTGGCTGGCACCTACGACTACTTGGTTTCCGTTAGTCGCGCCTGGGATCCGCGTGACGAATTTGAATTCTACCCTTGCCGGCTCCGGAAGAAGCTGCCACGCATCCGTATTCCTCTGGCTGGTGACGATCCCGATGTGCTACTTGATCTTCAGGCCGTGCTGGCGCATACCTATGAGGCTGGCGACTACGACGACCGCATCGACTACCGCAAACCGTGCGTGCCGCCGCTCCCGCCCGACGACCAAGCCTGGGCCGATCAGCTCATCGCTCAAGCCCACGCAACGTCCAGCGAGTAACGATACCAAGGTTCGCCGTCAGCTCGTGATGCCCTTGGTCAGGTGCATGAACGCGGTTTCCAGATTGATCTCGTCTTCCTTGAACAGGGTCAGCTCATACCCTTGCTCGATGAGCCGGCTGGCCAGAAAGCTATACTGGTTGATGCCTTCGTTGAGCTTGACCACCAGGACTCCGTTCTTGTCATGGACGCTCTCGACCTCCGGCTGGCCTTCCAATAGGCCGGCGGCATCGGTCATCCGCTCGGCGACGGCGATGTTGAGCACGATGTCGGTACGGACCTGCTTCATCACGTCCGTAACCTCGCCGTTGACGAGCAGGCAGCCTTGCTCAATGATGCCGATCTTGTTGCAGATGTCGGCCAGCTCGGGAAGGATGTGGCTGGACACCAAGATGGTTTTGCCCATGTTGCGCAGTTCTTTGAGCAGAGGCGCATCTCGATTCGGGCGCGGGGATCGAGACCCGAGGCCGGCTCATCCAAGAGGAGCACCTGGGGGTCGTGGAGCAGGGTGCGGGCCAGACCCAGGCGCTGGGTCATGCCGCGAGACAAGCTGGTCACCAGGGCGTCGCGCTTGTATGTCAAGTCGACCAGTTCGAGTACTTCCTCGCAGATCTTCCGCCGAGCCGCGCCTTTGATGCGGTACGCCGAGGCGAAAAACTCGAGGTACTCGATCACCTTCATGTCGTCGTAGACGCCGAAGAAGTCGGGCATGTAGCCGATCACCCGGCGAATCTCCTTCGAACCGGTATAGATCGAGTAGCCGCAGACCGTCGCCTCGCCCCAGGAGGGATTCAAGAGCGTGGCCAGGATGCGCATCGTCGTCGTCTTGCCCGCGCCGTTGGGGCCGATGAAGCCGTAAACGTCCCCCTGATTCAGCGTCAGGTTGAGCCGGTTGAGGGCGTAGAGCTCGCCATACATCTTGGTCAATTCATGAGTTTCGATCATCGGGGTGCGCCTTGGTTCATGAGCGGTCGGCTAGCCAGCCACAAAGGTATTGAGCGAGCAGGTCTTCGTCTTCTTCCATGCGGCCGATCCGATCACCGCGACGGAGCCGGCCTCTCCTAGGACTTGGGTTTGTTCAAAGGCAAGATGAGACGGACCAACGTCACCTGATCGATTTTCGGGGGCGACGGCGCGTTGTCCAGGACGAGCTTGGCGCCGGGCCGATTGATGCGCGCCACCAGCATCGGCCGTCGCAGTGCCAGTTGGCCGGTCAGGTCCAGTTCGTGGAGTGGGTCGTTGGCGAGCACGCGCTCGCTGGCCAGAGTCGACTCGCTGTCGTGGAACATCACGGCCAGCATCAAATCTTCTCGGTCGATCCGCGACTCGCGGTTATCGAGGCTGTCGGTTGGGCACGCGTTCTTTTGCTTATCCTTCAAGTAGCCGGACAGGTTGCGGTTGCGATCGCTGGGGAGCTCGACCCGGATCGTGGCCCCGGGTGCCAGCGTCCCCAGGAGATAGACCTGCTTGCCGAAGGCCAGGATCGCGTCCTCCAAGCGGAACACTCTGGCGGTTGGTCACCGTCCCGTTCAGACGGTCGGGCCCCGCGGGTTGCAATTCCGAGTCGACCAGCGGAGCGGCTGGACCGAACCATGCGCGACGTGATGCACTTGGTGCTCCAGATCGGAATGCGGACATTTTCCAGCAGCTCGACGCCGCCGGTGGGCTGATAAGCATAGCCACTGCCGACGAAACTGAACCGGCGGCTGGAGCTTCCCATCGCGCCGAACTGGTTTTCGGCGACGCTGAACCAGGTTGTCACGACTTCGGTTCCGGCTGGAACGCGAGGGTGGGTCGCCGGAGTCCGCGGAGTCGCTTGCCGGGGAGGGTCGTGGTCGAGCGACGTGGGGATCGTCCGAATGGTATAGTCGCGATTCTGTGGGCTGAACAAGCTAATCCACGTATTGCCGCGTGCCAGTCCGGCCGCCTGATCGATGTCGACCACGTCCACTTTGTTGACCAGAAGGTCGTTCCCCTTGAGCATGTAGGCCGCGTAATACGCGACCAGGCTGACGGTCACCACGATCGTCGGGAAGGTGATCCAGGTCAGCTCCATCCGTTTGAGCACTTTCTTGAGGAAGAAGTAGTCGCCCGGCCCGATCAGCAAAATGTAGAGGAAAATGAAGAAAGCGACCCAGCCGAACGGGATCAGCTTCACACCCCGGAACTGCTCGAGCGCGACACGGAGCTGGCTCGACAGGTCGGATACACCTGATTGGTAGAACTGCCCGCCGCCGCCGAACTGCGTGCCGGCGCCGAGCTGGTCGACGCGCGGACGTCGCAGGTCGAGAGCTCGAAGCCAGAACAATGACCGGTCGGGCCAGACGGCAAACGGATTCTGGTCCACGTCGATCGCGATCAAGGTCACCCGGCCGAAGCCGTGGGGTCCGCGGACGACCAGCGGCAGGTTCGACGTCACACTGCTAAGGACCATCCCCCCGCGCTGCTCGATCTCTTCGAGCTTGGTGACCATCACCGCCGGCGTACCGGGCGGTGTGATCGGTTTGTTCGAGCCGGCAAAGATATCGAGCGCCTCCAGCGAAGGCACACGCTCTTGACCACTGGGCAATCCCGGCAAGATCGGCCCGAGGACGCTATCTCGCACCGCCTGCCAGTTGGCACCGACGGCAACGACCAGATGTCCGCCCCGTGCGACCCAATCGACCAGTCCCTGGCCGCGCAGCGCATCGAGCGACGCCATGGTCTCGCGGTCGCCGGTGTCAACCACGATGGCCCGTGCCGCGTCGTAGCCATACCAGCGGGCCGGCATGAATCCGAGTCTGGGCATCGATCCGCGCCGTGACGAGTTCCTCGCCGCGCGTTGCGGGATGTTCCCCGCTTGGCGCTCTGAAAGCCGGGCAGCTCCACGATCATTTCCACGCCTTGGGGTCGGCCCATGGTCAAGATCATCGTCTCGTCCGGCATGATCGACTCGGGAGGCACGCGGCATCACGGTGGCCTGCGAGGCACCACCCACCCGCCGGCCGTTTTGATCGAGCAGTCGGATCGTGAACTCGGGCTCGCGCGAGCCGGGCCGGGCATAAGCCGTGAACCGCTGGCTCTGGTTGGCCGCCACCTCGACCGGCATCCGGAACGTTGTCGGCGTTCCATCGTCGTCGCCCACGATCACGTCCATAAACCCACTGAATCGCTCACTGCCTCCCCTGAGCTGGACCCAGACCGGCGTCCAGGTGCCGATCTTGAACGTATTGGACGCCTTGAGCGACGAGATCGATGCGTCGAAGCCGACCCGCATGTTCTCGACCTCGGGCCCACGCCTGGACGCCTGTGCCTGGGCGGTCGAGGAGACTCCCGGAGCGAACACCAACGCCGTGAACAGGGCCACGGAGATCCAACACGAAGGGGGCCGCGACGGCCGCCACTCACGAGACGGAAGAGATCGAATCCAGGAAATTAAATGAATCATGATCGCCAGCGGTCGATGTCAAAGAAGGATAATCAAAGACGCAGATCGCATTGCCGGCCTGATTGGGCGAGGGAAAGCCGACTCACTCCTTGTGTTCTGCCGTTGCGCGATGGATGATGGCTCAGGGTTTCTCCGCCGGGTCGCAGGCGCAGGGCACCGCACCGCAGCCTGGGCAGGCCTGACCATACTTACGCATGACGGCCTCTTCGAGTTCGATTCCCCTGATATTGGCCAGGGTGGCCAGCCAGGCGAGCACGTCGGCCATCTCCGCGGCCAGCTCATCGCGCGTGCCCGACCGCAGCGCGGTGGCCAACTCGCCGAACTCCTCGGTCAGCCAGAGGAAGGTGACCGCGTCGCCCCGCGCCGCGTCTTTCTCACCGTACATTTGTAAGATCATCCGCTGTAACGCGGAAAGTGTCAAGCCGCCCGGAGTTGACGTCGGTTCGCTCATGGCGACATCTTACCGAGTGGACAGCGACGCCCGCGAGAGCAATCGTGGGCGATAATCTTGATTTCAGAGTCAACATGGGTTACCGTATGAATCAACAATGCGGAAAGCCGGGAGACTAGCGCGATGCGGCCTGATTACGTGGATTGGGACAACCAGCGACCCACAAGGGAATGTCTGGCATATCGCCGCCGCGGATCTCTCGCCGAGAGAGGTGGAGGATGTGCTGGACGATCCCGACAGTGACGCCGTCCCGAGTGAGGGGCTGCCGCGTGGATACCCTCAGCCCGCTGGATCGTCTTCGGCTGGACGTCCACGGGAAAGCACATCGCAGTAGTGTTCGAGATCCTCTGCGACGATCCGTATTACGTAAGCCTTCTCACGGCCTACGAGGCCCCTGAATACGGGGAGGGGAGTTGACACATCGGGAGCTGAACGCAAGCCGCGAGGATCGGACTTGACCCCGGAGCAGAGGGCGCGGATCGAGGCTATCCGAGCCGCGAATCGGAACCCGGAAGCCCGGGCACGCCAGGCAGCCATCCGTGCGGAGTATGCCGACAAGCCGAGCCTCGACGAGTTGATCCGGCAGGAGAAGATCGACCCCGAGCGGATCACGACGATGGGAGCGATTGGGGCTCTCCTGAAAGCCACGGCGGCTGTGCGCCGGGCGCACGAGGCCAAGGGCCTCTCGTTGACCGAGGTGTCACTGCGGTCGGGACTGCCGTTGCCGGCCCTGAGTCGGCTGGAATCGGGCAAAAATTCGAGACCGACATTCGAGACCCTCGCCGGCTACGCGTCCGGCGTCGGGCTGGAGGTTGACGTGGTCGTCCGGGAAAGAGCGAAAAGCGAACGCCAGGCGTCGACCGCGGAGGACGAAGTTCTCACCGTCCGCTCGGCGGACCTCGATCGACTGCTCGCGACGATCCATGGGCAGATTGACGCCCTCCGGGCGCTCACGGAGCCAGCTCCGGGGCAGGTAGCTAAATAGAATCGATATAATTACATAAGATCATCCGCTGTAGCGCTGGAAAGGGTCAAGCCGGCCGGAGTTGAACGTCAGTTCGCTCTTGGCGACATCTTACCGAGTGGACAACGACGCCCCGCGAGAGCAATTGTGGGCACCGCAGTTCGGGCGATTCGGCAAGTTTCCACCCGGACCTTCGACGATTCACAGAGCCGTCCGACCCGACCTTCGTGCTCAATTGCGCGGTCGAGATGGAGGTATTGAGGGACACCTCCTGGTAGAATCGAGATTTGGGACTTCCGATCGGATTGGCTGCGAACGACGGGAAGGAGGGGGCTGTGACTGGAAAGCAACAGGCCGATCTGGGACAGCAAGCCTCGCGGGCCTTCGAACGGGATCTGCCCCGACTCTGGGCGGAACGTCCGGGACAATGGGTCGCTTACCAGGGCGAGCTGCTGGGGTTCGCCAAACACACAACACGAGCTCTATCAGCAGTGCTTCCAAAAAGGTTTGACGCGCGAGAATTTTGTCATCTTCTGCATTGAGGCCCAAATAACGGAAATGTTCCTCGGCCCCGACACCTCGGGCTGAAATCACGACGGACGAGGATGCGACGGTGCCGCTCTTCATCGACCGATTACCGTTCCATCGTTGGACTGACTCCACGCGGACACCGCCCTCGTCCGATTGGACCATAGTCCTGCCCATCGTGTTGACGGAACCGACACTCCTGAATCCTCCGTCGCTGACCTCGGCGACCGATTGGGTCCTCGATACCGGCAATCGGGGAGAAGCGTTCGCGTGGCGGCATCACCTGATCCAGGCGGGACTCGATCCCGACCAGGGCCGGATGCCTTCGCCCATGATCATCCGAACCATCGCGGGCCGGTGACGGTCCCGGTCGTGGACGCCGACCTGTGGCTGGTGAGCAACGTTCCCGGCTCTCGCGTTCGACTCTGTACCGGATGATCCTCCATCGCGGATTGCCTTTTCATGATGTACCGTCTCGACCGGATCCTCAATTTCAGCGCCCGCTGATTGGCATCCGAGCCCTGCGTTCGGCCGGCTTGGCATCGTCCCAAACTGGGCCGTTTTGGGCCTGTTTGACCTGGACAGTTCAGTCCAGGTGTACATGCGAGATCTGAAGTCATAAGTTGCTGGCTGCCCTTGGGTTAAAGTGCCGAAAATTTGCGCTAAGGGTGGACAAAGTGTCAAGTTGGAAATCGAGGGTTTGGGACGATCCCGCTGGCTGAAGGTGGAGATCGACTTTGGAGATGACACGGTCTCCGTTTGGATGCCCGATCCCGTGGTAGTCTAAACGAATCGCACACGGGTCGCACCTCGGTGGTACTTGCCTCGCTGCTTTGATCTCCCGATATCCAAGTGCGCAGAAAATTACATCGCCGAGAATGACCCGATTCTCGACTGACTTCGATCTTCGAATCAGATCGGGCTATCATCAGTCGATCGATGCCACGGCCACCGCGTGCCAATGGGAATCGACTCGATATCCCAGTGACGATCATGCGACGCAGATCCAAGGCCGCATCGATCGTTTGCGATCCGATGACAAGTCGACCAGCGACGAACTGCTTGTCCATGCCCTAGAGGGGCTGAACCCGGGTCGACGCGAAGGCTGCTGCGCGACTTCCCAGCGTATACGAACAAATTGCACATATAGGACGTAAGTCGTTATCTGCAGGATGCGTTCGACGCATGGCATCGACCGAACTCCTGGGCGAACCGCGGCTTGCATTCTCGCGACGAACGGGACGCCATCTACAAATCGCAAATATTGAATTCGACGTGATTTTACGGCCCATATGCAATTTCCTCTTGCGCGTCGGGTTGGTATGGCCACAAGCGTCGCCCTGGTCGTTTACTTCCCGCCGGTCGCCTTACCCATCACAGGAAACGGGCGCGTCCGCTCGTCGTAAGCCTCGTGAAGTCGCACGCAGACAACCGTGCGCCGAAGCGCTGCGGCGAAAACGGATTCGTCCACATCTCGCAATGCAGCTTCGAGTTCCGCTTGGGCGCCGGAATAACCGGAATTTTGAAAAATTGCTCTAACCTTATGCAGATCATCAACTTCCACCTGGGCGCCAGCATTATCGGTACCTCCGGACATTTTGTCGTATCTCTTGAAGCACCATCAATTTACGATTGGGTGCCGGCATAACCGGCCCAGTTTAACAATCTAACTATGTTCGAATGTCCACAACGAGTTAAGATTGGGTGCCGGACTATTCCGCATAAAGCGATCCGTGGCGGAGTATTGCCATATCCAGTGATTTACGACGCGCTTACGGCTGGTGCGCTGGATAATCGCTGCGAGCGTTACAACCGCGACTTTCTCATGCCTTCGGCTTAGGTGACCGGCCGGCCGAAAGTTCCCCAAGGAGAGTGGTGTCGTGGAGACAGCGGTAATTTTAGCCACTGGCGAGAACAAATTGCATTTAAGCCGTAAAACGTGTTCCCATAGAAGGTTGCAGCTCGTGGGCAGTAGCCCAACCGTTCCGAGGGCGAAAGCTGGGATGGTGTCAGGGGTTCGGCCGAGAACTGGGGGTTGGCATTCCGCACTCCAGCCAACGACTTACGGCATATATGCAATTTCTTCATACCCGCTGGGAGCAGAACAATGACGTACTTCAGAACGCCGCCTTGAGGCTTTGCCGCGTGAGGAGGATTTTCAATGCCAGACTGGCCTACGCTTGCCGACGAATTCGTGGAATATTGTGCGGTCCCCGATGTGGACGGTGAGTGTGACCTCCGATTGTTGTGCTTAGTGACCGACGTGAATGGCATCCCTACAGCGGGTAAGAGCCAGATCATTGTGGCGGTCGTGGATCATGTACTCCACTTCCGCATCTTCAACGGTGATGGCAAGGTGGTGGTGGATACCAATAAAAAAGTTGACGGAACAAGCCCCCAAGATCGAAGTTTTCCGCAAGTTACTCGAGAGCCTGTGGCCCCCTCACGAGCTTACCAGGAGCGAGAAGGACCAGATCATCACCGCTGTCACATCAATCGTCGGTCACACTACGGATGGTTTATACGTCCTGGGCTGCTTTTCGAAGATATGCGACGTTTTACGCCCAACAGCGATGCGCGTTCAACTTGATCTGGGCGCTCATTGAATCGGGGCGATTGAAACGGGGACAAACACTGGCGGTCGTCGGCGGCGGGCTCGCTGGAATCACTGCCGCGGCCGCCGCGAATCTCAAAGGGCGTAAAGGTGACGCTTTTCGAGAGGGCGTCGAGATCCTTCACTTCCAGATCGGGCGCACCACCGCTACGTTCACCCGAACTACTATGACTGGCCGAAAGAGCATTTCGATCAATCAGAGACTCCGCTACCGCTTCTGAATTGAAAGCAGGTACGTGTGATCACGTTATTTGCACATTAAAAACCGAATGGCACAAGAGGTTCGAAGGAAAGGTTGATGTACAGCGGAATGTCGCCGTCCGAAAGATCTTCCGCGATGAACATCGGCCCAAGATCCTGGCTGAGTCCGACATGAGTCCGAGGGTGTACGATCACGTCATCCTGGCCTCGGGTTTCGGGTTGGAGAAACATGATCCGCATCCCGTTCGTGTCCGACCTGCATGTCGACGATCTCGCGCAGCTGGCGGCGAACGGCGACTCGAAGTCCTACCTCATCGCCGGCGCCGGGGACGGCGGTCTCATCGACCTGATCCGCCTCCGGATCAAGGATTTTCAACAAGAAGATTTCGTTAGGAGGTTTTACCATGCCGACCCGGACGACTCCGAGGGGTACAATCTCCTCGCAGACCGGCTCGGCAAGATCGAGCTGCGCGTCCAGATCGAGTTCAGAATCGGCGGACACACAGCAACACCTGGACTTGGACGCCCTCTTTTGGAAGGAATACACCGATCTATTCGTTACGGACGGGCCAACCGGCCACGCATCCGCTTTGACGGATTACCTCCGAAGTCTCCGTGAGAGGTTCGCGGCCAATCTCCGTGACGAGACGAAGGTTACGCTCCTGGACCCGGCTTCTCAGCCGACGACGAGTAAGTCTTGCATCCTCAATCGATTTACCGCATTCGTTATCTTGCAAGCTGAGAGATTAAAACCGATTACTCCTACGAAATTCATTTCCGCACGAATTGGGTGTAGCGTTGAATATCGCACAGACGTGGACTCCGCCGACTTCCCCGGTATTGCGGACATTGTCAGTAAGGACGGGGAGTCCTATACTCGGTGCTTCCACGAGATCGTCTTCCGAACGGGTCCTACGCTGGGAAGAGGGGCTCATGAAGCTCCTCGCCCGTGCGACGGTAAAAGAGATGTTGGCTCGTCCCTTGCCCGAGTTGGAACGGAGGCCCGATTCGGACTTGCCCTGGGTCAAGAACAAAGACTACTTTCGGGGCCAAACCAGGCCGCTGCCCGACGAGATCTTGCAACCGACGGGACCAAAAGGGCTCACCGTGTTTGGGAGCCCAGCAGGGGTCGATAATCGCGTGCTGAATGATCAGAACCTCTCGGAGTTGATTCCCC
>CAVRFS010000016.1:0-94551 GCA_963720335.1 uncultured Planctomycetota bacterium
GTGGTGAAGATTCGCTCTCCGCCGGGAGTGAAGACAACGTCAACGGGGTTGTCCATACCGCCGGTCATGACCGGCTCGATTCCCGTACCATCCGGACGGCAGCGAAAGATGTGCGCCGCACGCGTGACGAACGGCGGCTTTCCCGTTTGCTCGTAAGTCTGCTGGGCAAACGCTCCCTTGCACCAATAGATCCAGCCGTCGAGGCCAAGATACGGCCCGTGCAGGTCGTTGGCGCAGCCGGTCAGCGTCTTGCCCTGGAACCATTCGACTCTTTTGTCGGCCACTCCATCGTTATTGGTGTCGGTGAGCTTCCAGATGGAGGGGGGCGCGGCGACATAGAGCGAGCCGTCGTACCACATCGTTCCCTCGGGGAACATCATCTTGTCGGCGAAGACTGTGCGCTTGTCGAATGCTCCGTCGTTGTCGGTGTCTTCCAGCCGAACGATCCGGTGCGGTTTCTCCGCGAGCTGCTTCTTCACGTTGTCGTTGGAGCCCGACGAGTCGGCGACATACAATCGACCGAATTCGTCAAACGCGGCGGTGATGGGCCGATCGACCAACGGCGTACCTGCGATTCGCTCGATCGTGAATCCCGCGGAGACCGTGAAGGTGCGATCGTTGAGCTTAATCTCGCCCGCCGGAATGGCCGCGGTGAAACCCGTCGCGAAGATCAGTTGCACGGTGATGAACGGGAGCGTTTTTTGAAGAATCAATCGGTGCATGAGTGAGAGTCCCGGTGAGTCACGATCAAGGGGGCCGCACGGTCAGAAGCGTTGCGCGAAAAGCGCCGGTTCGACCGCGTTCAGACATCACGTTGTTCTATGCGAGGTAGCCGCGCCCCGTCAATCGTCACCAGCCAGTACGCAGGAACGAAGGAACGAGATTACCTCGCGGCTCGGCCGATTACTCGCGGCTGGCCGCGTTAGAGAGTAGTAACTTCAGGGCCGCGAGACTATTTCCGGACCAGAAACCCGCATCGGCCCAGTCGGCGAAGTCTTCGCGTGAACCATCGCCTGCGTCGGTGACCGCCAGGCTGATTACCCTCGCTCCCTCGGGAAGCGGCACGTCAAATCGCCATGCCGGCGACTGAACACGCATCACCGGACTCGCGGCCGCCTCCTTGCCGTCGATGAATACCTTGAAGACGACGCTCGGATACCTGGCGAGGTTGGAGCCGTTGCTGACGCTGATCAGGTTCTCATCGGCCCCGGCCAAGCCAACGAACCGCGTGTAACCAGGCTTGATCTCATAAGCCAGCTCACACGGCGCGTGCATCCCAATCCCATGCCTATATTTTTTCCGATTAATCCGTATGTCATTTCCCAAGTTGGAATGGTCCTTCCGCGGTGCCTGCGTCATCCCCGAATAACGGACCACCCCGCCATACGTGTGGCCAAAGCCGACGCTTCGAATCGGCTTCAGGTCGCTCAGATAGACATCGGGCGGCGGGGGCATCGGATTCATCCGGGCAAAGGCCCCCTCCGATTCCCGGCACACCGGAATTCCCTCGCGAAAGGCCGAGGTGCGCAGGTGGGTCGTCCGAGTCAACGTCAGGGGCTTCGTATATTTCAAGGAGACGGCGGTGGGAGCGGAACCATCCAGGGTGTAGCGGATGTCGGCCCCAGGTTGGAATGGCGCCGTCAAGGTCACCACGATCTGCTGCTCAAAAAGATGAGGCCGCTCGCGCGTTCCCCACGGTGCGATCCGGACCGGATCCAAAACCCACCGGGGATCCCACCGCCCCAGCTTCGCCAGCTCCTTCTGGAAATGAAGCGTGGGTGCAAGGTGCTTCTCGAAGTGCTCGATCACCTGCTCGGTATTCAGGTCAGGCGTGAAATCACGCGCGGGATCGTAGCCGGGATGGGCATCGGTCAGGTCCCGGGCCAGAACACACGTCAATCCCGCGGACTTCATCGCCTTCAAACCCATCGGTTTCCCAAGCAGGCAAACTTGGGTGTGAAAGCCCACGTAGATCAAATGGGTCAGGTGGTACTTCTGGCAGATGGCATAAACCTCCGCCTGCGTGTCTGGCATGAGGTCGCCGGCTCCGATGCGAAGACCGGGATGCATTCCGTCCCAGCCATAGTTGACAGCGCATCGCTCTGGGCCGCAGGCGCAGCCCCCGGCATCGGGAACCGGCGGGCACGTCACGTCGACCAACGACGGCACGGGAACTTTCGGCAGGGCTAAGACAGCTTCGCGCTGCGGATATCCGACATAGTTGTCCACCACGTCGCTGGGACAAAGCATGACCGTCATGCCCAGATCCCGGGCCGCATTCAGCGCCTGGTCGATGCGGGGAACCAGGGCGTCCACCCGCATCGTGGCGGTCTTGCACCAGTGATAGTTCCAGACGTCCACCGCGATCACACCGACTCGATGCGGATCGACGCGCACCGGCGTTCTCTGTATGCTTCCGGTCGCCGCGTCACGCGTCTGAAAGGTCAGTGCGAGCTCGGCCGCCATCAATTCTCCGGGCCGGGTCATCGCACCAAAACACGCCAGCAACAGCGATCCGACGCGCAACAACAACCGAACCATCCGGCGAAGAGAAATCATAAGATCGAGTCCCTAAACCGGCCTATACCGCGGTGAGGTCGGGCACCACGAATGGCTTGCGGTATTCACGCCGCGACAGCTCATTGGCGGCGTCGGCGAAGTCGCCGACGAAGCGGCCCTCCTTCGCGTCCAAGGTCACCCAGGGGCCGAGGGTGGCCGGCGTGGCGTCGAGATCCACACCGTTGCCGCGCAGATACTCGCGGCAACGCTCGAACGCATCAGTCAACTCGGTGTTGGCCGTGATCGCGGCTCGGATGGACTCGGGGGACGATTGTTTCCCGAGCCGGTGGGACACGTTCGCCATGTGGCAGCAGGCTGTCGAGCGATGTCCCTCGAGCGCCTCGGCCGCCAGGTCACTGGCCTTTCGACTGCGGACGGCGGCGAGGAATGCGGAGAGGTGGGCCAGCTCCAGCGCCTTGGGGCTGTCGCCCTTCCCGAGATCCTGGACCTTCTTCCCCTGATGGTCGAAGATTGCTCCGCCGGAGCCATCGCCCGCGAAGTAGCCGCCTTCGCAGTCGATCACGACCCCCTTGTTCTGACCCCGGAACTTTCCCATTGAGGCCACGCTCTTGCCGGCGCTCACGTTGCGGACCTCGCAGATGAGCGGGGCCGGCTGGAAATCCAGCAGTGCAATGTGGGTGTTGGCCGTCTCGGCGCAGTCGTGTTTGCCGAATCGGCCGCCGATGCTCATTGCGCGCGGAGGTGTCTGGTCCTGTCCCAGGGCCCAGCGGCACACGTCGATGACGTGGATGCCGTTGTTCCCCATCTCGCCGTTTCCTGTATCCCAGAACCAGTGCCACTCGTAGTGCAACTGCTTGCGCATCAGCGGACCCTTGTGGGCCGGGCCGCACCAGAGGTCGTAATCCACGGTACGCGGCGGCGGCGTGGGCGCGTCGACCAACCCGATGCCGTCGCGGGCCCGGTACACCAACGCGTGGGCGAATCGGATGGACCCGAACTCGCCGCCGCGTAGGCGGTCGAACACTCGGCGGAGGAATGCACTTGACCGGTTCTGGGTGCCAACTTGGACCATGCGGCCGTTCTTGTGGGCCGCCGCCACCATCTGCTGCCCTTCCCACAGGCTGTACGAGAACGGCTTCTCGACGTAGACGTCCTTCCCCGCCTGGCAAGCCCAGACCGTCGCCAGGGCGTGCCAGTGGTTCGGCAGGGCGATGATCACCGCGTCGACGTTCTTGTCGTCGAAAGCTTCTCGTGGATCGTGGTACGCGGCGACCTTTTCCCCGTGGTCGCGGGCTGCCTCGAGTTCGCGGTCGAGGTGCGACTGGTCCGCGTCGCAGAGCGCGACGATCTTGACGCCGGGCGTCTCGCGAAGCCGGCCGATGAGCTGGTGGCCACGCCCGCCCACGCCTCCGACGGCCGTGGTCGACCCCATCCCGATGACCGCGACATTCACGGCGTCGTTGGGGCCGACGGATCGCGGCCCGGCGCCGAGCGACAGCCGAGGCATCCCGAGCGCCATACCGGCCGTCATCGAACCTCTCAGAAAGCTCCGGCGTGGGATCGATTTCATATTCCTGCTCACTGTGTACGGGGGGTGCTTGGGTGTGAACGGACGCTTCCGGGGCCGAGAGCGAACCGGTACGAGGTGGCCGTAGCCCGTCGGCCCGTATATCAAAGCCTAGCCGATGGGCCGCGGTTCGTCGACCCACCACCCGAACTCACCTGTCCGAGTCTCTCCGACGCCATCCATCATGCCGCGGCCGGCTCGACCTCGGTCTCATCCGAAAACAGATCGAGAGCGGATCTCACCGTCGAAAAACGGAGTGAGAAAACAAAAGAAATACCACATGCGATCAGCAGCACGCACTTAGCACAAAGCGGATTACGACCCGATCGGAACATCTGGGTCTACCGCTCGCGCAGAAGCGATAACGGCCGGATCGTGGTTCCGGGGTTCCTCGGTCAGCGCGGGATTGGCGGCCTCCAGCGGATGGATCGATACCTGCGACGGGGTCTTGCTCGTCGCCTCGAGCGATGTTCCAATTGAGTGCCTCCGCATGCTCCGTCGGCGATCTTGACAAATCTTGACGGAGCGTCGCGCGACATGAGGCGTTACAATCTTTTCTGACTTCTTTCCAATGACCCTCGACATCAGGAAGGCGCGATTTCATGAGATCTCGGACCGGGCGTATACGCTCACCTCGCCACGAAGGTCAGCGTGGCGGCCACCATGGCGATGGTACTGGCGATGCTCGGTGCGATGCTGCCCGGCGTCAGCGCGGGCTTGTCTCCGCCGATGAACCGGCGCCGGACAAGGCCAAAACCTCGATGACTGCGAAAGGCGAGCCGTCGAAGCCGGCTCCGGCCAAAGTCGGGCTGCTCCTCAACGATTCCCGGGCGTTCCAGGGGTATACCCTGATCGCGCCGATGTTTTCCAAGACGACTTATTTGATCGACATGGATGGGAAAGGTTGTGCGGACCTGGGAGAGCGACTTCACCCCGGGCGTGAGCGCATACCTCCTCGAGAATGGGCACCTGCTGCGCCCCGGTGCACAGCAACCGGCACCCTCCGGCTTCGGCCCGGGCGCCGGCGGCCGGGTTCAGGAATTCGACTGGGAGGGCCAGCTCCTCTGGGACTTCAAGTATACGCAGCGAGACCCGTCTACCGCACCACGACGTCACGAGGCTGCCCAACGGAAACGTTCTGATGGTCGTATGGGAGAAGAAGACAAAAGAGGAGGTCCTCGCCGCCGGGCGCCGGCCGGACCTGGTGGGTAACGCGGGCATACATCCCGACTACCTCATCGAGGTGAAGCCGACAGGCAAGACCACCGGCGAGATCGTCTGGGAATGGCACCTCTGGGACCACCTGGTCCAGGACCACGACCGGTCGAAGCCCAACTTTGGCAACGTGTCCGACCACCCCGAGCTCGTCGATCTCAACTTCGGCGCCGGCGAGGGCCCGATCGCCCCGATGATGGCCACCAAGGACGGCGTCGCCAAGCTCCGGTCGCTCGGCTACCTTGGCAGCACTCCAACGCCGACGGCCAAGGATGCGGCCAAGCCAGCAGCCGAAGGAAAAGCAAAAGTCCGAGCCACGAAGGAAAAGTCCAAGTCCGCGGGGCGCGGAGGGCGGCCGAATAACAGTGCCGACTGGACCCACTTCAACGCCGTCGCCTACAACCCCGATTTCGACCAGATCGTCGTGAGCGTGCACGCGTTCAGCGAGTTCTGGATCATCGACCACAGCACGACGCACGGCCGAAGCCGCGAGTCACAAGGGTGGTCGCAGTGGCAAAGGGGGCGACCTCCTCTACCGATGGGGCAACCCGCGTGCCTATCGCAACGGCTCGAAGATGGAGCAGCGCCTGTTCAACCAGCACAATGCCCACTGGATCCCGCGCGGCCTTCCCGGTGAAGGGCACATGCTCGTCTTCAACAACGGCAGCGGCCGGCCGGGCGGAGACTCGTCATCGGTCGACGAAATCGTCCTTCCCGTGAGACTCGCAGGGACAGTACACCCGCAGCCGCCGGGCCCCTTACGGACCGATCCAGGCGGTCTGGACCTACAGCTGCACCCAAGAAGTCGGACTTCTACTCCTTCTTCATCTCCGGGCGCACAGCGGCTTCCCAATGGCAATACGCTCATCTGCTCAGGCGCCAGATGGCACGGTCTTCGAGGTGACCCCGGATAAGGAGGTGGTCTGGAAGTACACGAACCCCGTCATGGGGAATCCGGGCGGTCCGGGCGGTCCAGGCGGTCCTCCGGGCGGCGTCGATCTCTTGCCCATATTCGTGCGCGGCCAGCTCGACCTGTCGCCCGACAGAGCAAGCAGATCGAGGACTTCCAGAAAGAGCTCGGCGGCAAGCTCGACAAGACGCTCAGCGACGCCCAGAAAAAGCAGGTCCGGGAGATCAATCCGTTCGGCCCGGGAGGTTTCGCGGCGTTCCCCTTGCCGGGCCAGATCATCTCGAAGTCGACCCTGACGCGCTCAAGCTGTCCGCCGAACAGCAGAAGCAGCTCGACGACCTTCAGAAGGAAGTCGACGCCAAGCTCGACAAGACTCTCAATGCCGACCAGAAGAAGCAATTGAAAGAGATGCGGGAAAACTTCGGCCGAGGCGGACCGTTCGGACGGCCGGTCCTCCAGGCAGCGGGCTGGCGGACCGCCGCGAAAGGCCAGGGCGGACCAGCGCAGAAAGGCCAGGGTGGTCCTCCACGTGCGGCCTGGCGGACCGATCGCGGGGAATACCCTCTTCCGCGCCCTACGGTACGGTCCCGACTTCCCGGGGCTCGCCGGCAAGACACTGAAGCCCGGCAAGACGATCGAAGAGATGGAAGCGCAGAAGAAGAAGGCCGAACGAGGCGAAGAAATCGCAGGAAACCGCCAAGAAGTGAGTGCGATGTACAAATACTTTCGTCTGTTGTTGCTGGTCGGGCTTCTCATCGTCCTGGCCCCGACCCCGGCCCTGGCCTACATCGGCCCCGGGGCCGGGTTCGCGCTGGCCGGGCTCGTTCTTCGCGGTCTTCGCCGCGGTCTTCTCGGCTTTCGTCACAATCCTCACCTGGCCGCTCCGTCTGCTGTCGCGGACCCTGTTCGGGTGGCGAGCGCTGCGGCGGAGCCGGGTGAAGCGGGTGGTGATCCTCGGCCTCGACGGGATGGACCATGGGCTCTCCGAGAAGATGCTCGAAGAGGGAAAGCTGCCCAACCTCGCCGCGCTGCGCGACCAAGGCTGCTTTCAGGCCGCTCGGCTCGACCGTGCCGCCGATCTCCCCGGTCGCGTGGTCCACGTTCCAGACCGGCGTGAATCCGGGCAAGCACAACATCTTCGACTTCCTCACGCCCGACCTGCGCAGCCTATCGCGCGAAGCTGAGCTCGGTCGAGATCCGCCCGCCTCGGCGGTCGATCCGCATCGGCCGGTACCAGATCCCGCTGGGCAAGGCCAGCGTGCGACTGCTGCGCAAGAGCCAGCCGTTCTGGAACGTCCTCAGCAAGTACGGCATCTTCAGCTGCATCCTCCGCGTCCCGATCACGTTTCCCCCCGAAAAACTGCGCGGGGTTCTGCTGTCGGCGATGTGCGTCCCCGACCTGCGCGGCACTCAAGGGATGTTCTCCTTTTACACGACCCGCGTTCGCGACGAGGGTGAGAAGATCGGCGGCGAGGTCCATCATGTCACCCGCGAGGGTGACACCATCCGCGCGCGATCTCGTCGGACCGCAGAACCCTCTGCTCAAGGAACCCGAGGATCTCAAGCTGCCGTTTTCGGTCACGATCAAGGATCAGGACCGCGCGGTCCTCAAGATCGACGGCGCGAAGTACGAGTTGCGAAAGGACGTGTACACGGACTGGATTCCGGTCCGCTTTCGCATCGCGCCCGGCATGAAGGTGAGCGGTCTGTGCAAGTTCCTGCTCCTGAGCACCGCGCCCGAGTTCGGGCTGTACGTCACGCCGATTAATATCGATCCCGAACACCCGGCGATGCCGGTCGGCTACCCGTCGGTATACTCCGTCTACCTCGCCAAGAAGCAAGGCCCGTTCGCGACCCTCGGCCTGGCCGAAGATACGTGGGCGCTCAACGAGCACGTGATCAGCGACGACCAATTCATCCAGCAGTGTCTCGACATGGACCGGGAGCGCGAGGAAATGTTCTTCGACGCGATCGACAAGGTTCCGCGTGGACTCATCGCCTGCGTCTTCGACGGCACCGACCGCCTCCAGCACACGTTCTGGCGCGACATCGACGAGCGAGCATCCGGCCCGGCCCGATCAGGACGTGCTCGACTCGCGAAACGTCATCGAGGATCTCTACCGCCGCATGGACGACCTCGTGGGCAAGACGATGGCCAAATGCCGGGACAAGAATACGTTGCTGATGGTCATCTCGGACCACGGGTTCGGCCCGTTCCGCAGGGGCGTGGACCTGAACCGTTGGCTGGAGGAGAACGGCTACCTGACGCTGCATGACGGCCGTGGCGACGAGGAGCACCTCGCGGGGGTCGACTGGTCCCGAACACGCGCCTTCGCGATCGGACTGGCCGGAATCTATATCAATATCAAGGACAAATACGAGCAAGGCATCGTCGACGCCGGCCGGAGAAGCCGACCGCCTCCGCGAAGAGATCGCCGAGCGTCTGACCGCGCTGATCGACCCGGAGAACCGGGCCAGCGCCGTCAAGCGCGTCTATATCGCCTCGAAGTTCTACAAGGGTCCGTATCGCGAGAACGGTCCGGACCTGATCGTCGGCTATCAGCGCGGGTACCGCGTCTCATGGGAGACGGCGATCGGCCGTACGACGAAGGACGTGTTCCACGACAACACGAAAGCCTGGAGCGGCGACCACTGCGTGGATCCTTCGCTCGTGCCCGGCATCCTCTTCTGCAATCGCTTCGTCGAGAACGAGAATCCTCGCCTTATCGACATCGGCCCCACCGTGCTGTCGATGTTCGGCGCGACGGTTCCCGACTACATGGACGGCAAGGCATTGACCGTGGCGGATGCCGGAGCGAAGACCCCAAGCGAACGAGAAGAGACCCTGGCACAGGTGGTCTAATCGAGCTGAACGATCGGGGAGGGTGGGGCTGGGTGATGAAACGACGGTTCTGGACAAGCTTTGAGTTCACCCCGATTTCGGTGCGCCCTATTTCCCCCCCTTCGCAAGGGGGGGAACGGGCTCGCTCGCTCGCATTGTCGTTCGATCGCACGCACCAAATACACGCGTCTCGAAACCGTCCAGCGAGCGCGTTCAACCGTGTCGTTTCAACACTCCAGGGTGGGGCGCCGCACTCGCCTCTCAGCGCCCGTGGCTTCAACGAAGCCTTGCCCTCTCAGAGCTACGAAAGAGGATTTAATGGATGATGCATCCGTCCCCAAGGTAAACCGCAGGACCTTGCTGAAAGGCTCGGCCGCTGTCGCCGCTGTCGGTGCCGCCGGATTAGGCGTGGGAAACTACTGGCTGGGTCGCGGCAGCCACGTGTCGCGGAGCCTTGGGAAGAAAGTCATCGTGATCGGCGTGGACGGGATGGACCCCCGGCTGTCGGAGAGCATGATGAAGGCCGGTCTGCTCCCCAACCTGGAAAAGCTCCGGGCGGGCGGAGGGTTCAGCAGCCTGGGGACGAGTACGCCGCCGCAGAGTCCGGTCGCCTGGGCCAATTTCATCAACGGTGCGGGTCCCGGCTCGCACGGGATCTTCGACTTCATTCACCGGCACCCGCAAGAACAGTGCGCCCCCTTTTACTCGGCCGCTGAGACCGTACCCGGCAAGGGGTCCTGGGACGTGGGCGACCACCGGCTCCCGCTCGATTTCTGGCCGTTCAACCACAAGCCGCCCGAGACTTTGCTCCGGCGCCAGGGTACCCCGTTCTGGGACTACCTCGATGCCGCGGGAATCCCCTCGACGTTCTACGACCTTCCCTCCAACTATCCGGCCAGCCCGTCGCACTACGGCCACCACCGATGCCTCTGCGGCATGGGCACACCCGACATGCTCGGCACCTATGGCACCTATCAATACTTCGCCGAGGACGCCGCCGGACCAGCCCCTGGACGAAGGAGGCGGTAAACGATGCGAAGCTGACCTTCGTGGACGAGACGGCCACGGCCCAGATCATCGGGCCGGACAACAGTCTGCTCAAGACGCCGGTTCCCATCAAGATCGAATTCCGCGTCCACCGTGACCGCGACGCGAACGCGGCGGTGATCGAGATTGAGGGTCAGCGAATTCTGTTGAAGCCCGGCCAGTGGAGCCGCTGGACCAAGCTCGACTTCAAGCTCTCGGTCCCTTGGTTCGTTCCGTCGCAGAACGCCAGCGGAATCTGCCGGTTCTTCCTCCAGGAGGTCTCGCCCAATTTCCGACTGTATGTCACACCGATGAACATGGACCCCGCCGCCCCCGCGCAGAAGATCTCGGAGCCAAACTCGTTCGTTCAGGACATTTCCAAGCGGCTGGGTCCGTTCTACACCACGGGCTTCCAGGAAGATCACAAAGCGCGATCGAACGGCATCTTTAACGACGACGAGTTCGCCAGGCAGGCGGGCATGGTTCTGGACGAGCGGCTCGCGCTGTTCGACTACGCCGTGAATAACTACGATGACGGCCTGCTGTTCTTCTACTTCTCCAGCAGTGACCTTCAGTCACATATCTTCTGGTGGGACTCCGACGAGAAGCACCCGATCCGCTCCGAGCTCGAAGCCAAGGCCCAGTTCGGCCACGTCCGGCGGCTTTACCAGAAGCTGGATGCCGTGATCGGCGACCTCATGGACCGCTATGGAAGCTTGGCGACGATCATCGTGATGAGCGACCACGGATTCGCCAACTTCGGCATGCAGTTCAACGTCAACTCCTGGCTGCGCGACCTTGGCTATCTCGGACCTCGCGAGTGCTCGTCGATCATGCACGACGTCGACTGGTCGAGCACCACCGCCTACGGACTGGGAATCAATGGACTTTATTTGAATATGAAAGGCCGCGAGCGCGACGGAATTGTCGAACCAGGCGACCAGCGGGAAATGCTTCTCACGGAGCTGAAGGAACGCCTCGAGGCCGTCACTGACTTCAACGGTAACCGGTTATCCGAGGAGTCTACCGCTCTGACCAGATCTACTCAGGGAACGCGACGGCCCTGGCGCCTGACCTGATCATCGGGTATGCCCGCGGCTACCGGGCGTCGTGGGCCACCTGCCTGGGCGACTTGACCGAGGACATTCTGCTCGACAACGACCGGCCTGGAGCGCCGACCATTGCGCCGACGCGCTCGAAGTACCCGGCGTCCTGTTCTGCAACCGCCGGATCGGCGGTAACTCGCCCTCCCTGGTCGACATTGCCCCATCGATCCTGGCCGAATTCGGTCTGCCCACGCCGCCGCAGATGGCCGGCAGGAACGCCCTCCACGGTTAATCTTGCGTCTAACATATGCAGTAATTGTCATTTTATAAAGGGGATGCTCGTGGTCAAGATCAAGATCGAATCGGCTCTGTACGATCGGGCGAAGGTCGCCGCGGAGGCCGCGGGGTACAGCAGCGTCGAGGAATTCATCGCCGACTGTATCGAGAAAGCGATCCAGCGCCTCAAGATCGAGGAAGACGAGGGTCAGGTTTCGGATCAGCTTCGCGGCCTGGGATATATCGAATGACACGCGTCCTTGCACAAATCGCCACTTGGCTGAACTCAGGGTCCAGCGCCCTGGGGCGATTCCTGCTCGCCCCGGTTGGCGTCTTGCCGGGGTGGCTCTCCGCCACCGTCATCGGGGCAGTGACGGGCGTCTTGTTGCTCGCTGTCTTCAAGTACACGTCCAACCAGCGCGCGATCCAGCGAGTCCGTAACAATATCAACGCCAACCTGCTGGCCCTCAAGCTGTTCAAGGACAGTGCGAGCGTATCGCTACGCTCGCAAGGGCGCCTTCTTGCGGGGCGCGTTCTGGTTGTTCGTGTTCGCCATCGTGCCGATGCTGGTCATGGTCGTGCCCGTAACTCTGCTGCTGGGCCAGCTCGCACTCTGGTATCAGGCTCGGCCGCTCCACGTCGGCGAGGACACGGTCATCACGCTCAAGCTCAACGGGGATACCGGTTCCTCGTGGCCTGCCGTTAGCCTCCAGCCAACGGACAGCATCGCGGTCAACGTTGGGCCGGTCCGCGTGCTGAGCAAGCGGGAGGTCTGCTGGAACGTCAAGGCACGCGAGCCCGGAAGCCATCTGTTGGTATTCCAGGTCGGCGGCCAGCCCAACTCAAAGGAACTCGCGATTGGCGACGGGTTGATGCGAGTCAGCACCCAAAGACCCGGCTGGGACTGGTCGGAAATCCTGTTAAACCCCGGAGAGGAGCCATTCCGCCCCGACCAACCGGTTCATTCGATCGCGATTGAATACCCGGATCGCTCTTCGTGGACCAGCGGAACTGACTGGTGGGTCATTTACTGGTTCATCGTCTCCATGATCGCCGCGCTGTGCTTCCGACGTGCGATGAACGTCGCCGCCTGAGACGGTGCCGATAGGCTCTTGCTGAGAGGATCGTTAGCTCATGGACAATGGGATCATCATTGTGTCCGGATTGCCGCGCTCGCGGCACCTCGTTGATGATGCAGATGCTGGAGAACGGCGGCGTGCCGGTTGTCACCGACCACATTCGGTCGGCCGACCCCGACAATCCCCGAGGATACTACGAATATGAGCGAGTCAAAAAGATCAAGGAGGACGTATCCTGGTTGGCGGAAACGCGCGGGAAGGCTTTCAAGATGGTCTCGCAGCTTCTGTACGAGCTTCCCGCATGCGAACAGTACCGCGTCATCTTCATGGAACGCGACCTGGACGAGATGCTGTTTTCTCAAGAGAAAATGCTCGCGCGGCTAAATAAACCATCAGCCCCGCGCGCGACCATCGAGCGCGCGTTCCGTGAACACCTCCGCAGAGTGCGCGCCTGGGTAGCGGGGCAGCCGAATATCGAGGTCCTCTTCGTGAGTTACAACGATCTGCTGGAACAGCCGGCTCGTGAAGCCGAACGGGTCAGCGCCTTCCTCGGAGACAAGGCAGACGCGGGTTGCATGTCGAAGACCGTGGACCCATCGCTGTACAGGAACCGGAAGACTTCGAGCGATCGTGGCTCATAATGCGAAGTTCGCGCGGCGGCGTGCAGCGGGTTCCGTGAATCACTGACCGGCTACTCTTCGGGCTGAGGTCGTCTTCCTTCGGCCCAGGACATGGCGAACCAGAAGGCCGCGTCGGGGCGTCGGTGTCCAGGTTTTGAGCGACTCGATGCCGTCGTCGAACGAGTCCTCTTCGATGTGTGCTGTCGAGAGGATCAGCGTGCGCGCTCCCAGTAGGATTTTTTCGAGATTTTCCACGACGTCGGGAAAATCGGGAGATCCGGAGCAGCTTCCGAAGAAGATCCACGTATTGCGACTTGGCACCGCCCCGGCCGCGTGGAGCAGACTGACCAGCCGGCCGCCCGATGTAGGGATCGTTACCCAGTCGGTCATAGGTGCGAATGTACGCTTGCCACAACGCCATGAACCCCGCGGGCTCCGGCCATAGGCGAAGCACGTCGTGGTCATCATCGGACAGAACGATGCGGCCACCGGGACGAACCGCTTGGACCATCGCCTGGACCACGGACAGCGGGTCGGGAACATGCTCGAGCAAAAACCGCGCGTGCGCGACATCAAACGTACCCCACTCCTCGCGTCGGAGCGGAAGGCTGAGGGCGTCGCCCGCTCGCATCTCCACGACATCGGGTTCGCCGTCCTCGGACGCCTGTTTCCGCGCCTCGGAGAGCTGGTCGAGGTCGCGCTCGATTCCCAGAACGCGCGCGCCGCTGGTCCCGCGACTCTGGCCATCGCGCGTGTCAACTGGGCAAGCCCACTTCCCACGTCGAGAATGTTCTCGCCTGCTTTGAAGGTTCAACTCGCGCAACGACGCCTGATTGAGTAGGTCGTTGAGTCGCGAAAGACGACGCTGCTCCGTCGGCGCCGATCCGTGAATGTAGCTCGAAGTTGCGTCGATTCTTGAAGTGGCCATGGTGACAAATTCTGGGAGAAGAGGCTCTGCGATTTCCCGGTCTACGGGCCTAGTTTTGTTCGCGCAGCTTTCGCAGAACGCCCAGCGTCTCTGCTACGTGTTTGATGGGCTGAAATTGCGACGAGAAGATGTGGCGAACAATCCCCTGCCTGTCGATCAGAAATGTCACGCGGCCCGGGATGAGCCCGAATGTCCGCGACACGCCGTAACGGGAGCCGACCGATCCGCCAGCATCGCTCAGCAGCAGGAACGGCAAACGCAATCGTTTGGCAAACCGATGGTGCGACTCCGGGGAGTCGGCGCTGACGCCGATCACTTCGGCCCCCGCATCGCGGAACGCCTCGTAACTGTCACGGAAGGAGCACGCCTCGGCCGAGCAGGCGGGCGAATGATCCCTCGGGTAGAAATACAAAACGACCTCAGCCCGTCCCCGGAAATCGGACAGACTCACGATTTCACCACTGCTCGAGGGGAGAGAAAAGTCGGGCGCCGGATCTCCCACACGCGGATTTTTTTCGTCTGGCACGATATTTCCTGACTGATTCCTCACTGGGTTGTGTCCACGGCACGAGTCGAAGTTCGACGTCGATACCGTTGCGCGCGGCCCTCGGTTGTCAAACCCTCGCTCGTTCCCAAAATGTCGAAGGCAGCCCGCGCGCTGGCGTATCCACGATCGGGATTTTGCTTCGGAGGTGAATGTAAGCCGTCATTCTCGGGGCTTGGCCTGCTTGCTCAGGCCGGTCGGCGGGTGGAATTATGAGGTTTTTTCCACACAGTAACGTCACATTCTGCGAGCTGGGTACTAGATTCTTCGGACGAACCCGCGGTGACGAGATTCTTTCGGTCTGGTGAGATCGCATTTCGGGCGCCGAGGGTTAAATCCTAGAAGGTGAAGTTGAGGAAGACAGAATTCAAAAAATCACCTAGTGTTGCAAAAGGAAGCCGTCTGTCGACCGGTGGCGACACCAGGCGGCAGGGTAATGCCTGAAATCCAACGTGAGAAAATTGGATTCTTCGCAATGCTCTTGCGAATAATTCACAGGGTCGGGACTGGTCCGAACGCCAATGACGCTAGCGGAAGCATGTTCTGGCGCACTTACCGGACGAGTTAACCCGATGTATCGGTTGGATCGGAGTTGTTCGAGGGTGAGGGAAACGAACCAACGAGACGGCCGCGCGAAGCGATACCACTGACCTGGCGATCATCTCAGAATGTCGCCCGCTCGTGTCCTTCGCGCGTCCGATGAAAAAAGGAGGCGACCGGCCATGCGACAACTTGGGGACATGCTTGTCTGGTTGGGGCTGATCGTGGTAGTAGCAGCCGTCGTTTATTTCACGCCCCGAATCGCGAACTACGTCGCCTCGGAGCAGCCTGATCGTGGGCGAGAAACCCATGCGTCGCACGTGGTGGCCTATCAGGATTTCGGTTACTCTGATGCGACTCCCTGAATAGGGCCCTGGAGCTCTTCAAGTCCCTGCGCCTGTGCGGCCCCCGTCCGCAACCCGGTTGCGGTGAGACGGCTCCGATCCCGCTAACGAAGCATGACCATCTGTCGTAGAACGGAATTCATTCCGTTCTGCGTAGCACCGATCAGCAATTCCGAGGAAGAAACGGAATGCTTTCCGTTAACTCGGTGCTACACAGAGGCTTGAGTCGTGACTACGCTATTTAACGGTATGGGCCGGCCGACACGTCCAGGGGTGCACGCTGAACCGGTCCGACCCATTCGCAGTCCTGCTTCAGCGTGGGTGTCGGATAAAATCGGACGCCGGGGCGATTAGCGTTTGAGAGACGCGATCGCGTCGGTGGTGCGCTTCAGGATGTCGTCGATCTGCTCAGTCGACTGAAAGCCGATGATGAATGCATCGACCGTCCCCAAACCGAGCACGTAACGGAGCGATGCGTCTTTCCGCTCCGGCGTGTTGATCTGGCCCTCGCCCAGGATCTTCATGCCGATCACTCCCTTGCCGGCGGTATGCATCTCTTCGAGAACCGAGGCGACTTCGTCAGGCTTGCCGACGGCGTCCATGATCAGACCCTCGGGATTGATCCGGGCCAAGTCGATCTCGACGAACGGGTTTTTGGCCGAGGTGCGCAACGGGTCCATGCCATGGTTGCTGGTGCCGTGGGCCCGGATGATCTGCTCCTCCTTGGCCTTCATGAGGTATTCCATCGACCCCTTGTTCTCGACCGGCCAGGCCGACTTGGTCATGCAGTGCAAGAGCACGATGTCGATGTATTCGACGCCCAGTTCCAGCCGATATCGCTCCAGATGGCTCTTTGCGTCGGCAAACCTGGTCGCGTGGGTCTTGGTCTGAATGACGTACTGCTCGCGGGGAACTCCCTTCAAAGCTTCACGAAGATAAACGTGCGAGCCGTACTGATCGGCCACGTCGAACAAACAGATGCCGTGTTCCAGGGCATGACGGACGACTCGCGTAAACTCCTTGACCCCCAGCCGGGTCTGGTTACTGGCCTGGCCGCTACCGACACTGCCGGTGCCCATTCCGACCAGTGAAACCTGGATTCCGGACTTGCCCAGGGTGACCTTGTCGGTTGGGCTCTTGGGAAGCAAAGATCGATTAAAGCCAGCTTGTGCGCTGGTGGTCGTGATCGTGGTCGCGGCCAGCGCGGCCGTCGCCGAGACGGCGGTCTGGGCCATGAAGTCGCGGCGATTCAGGGGTGGGGTCATGACAGCGGTCTCCCTGGTGCCAATGTGCGGATCAACACATCCAATCGTTCAGAGCGAGAGAATTGCCCAGGGCGGGTTGAGATCGGTCTGCGCGAAGCAACCCTCCAGGGCGACGTGACTGCCGATTCTAACCTGTTCCCGACCGTTGCTACCATAGAGTAGGCCGAGGCGTTTGTCCGCGCTCGGGTATCGCCGAAGAGCAACGGGGGAGTCTGCACGTGTTCACAGGGTTGGTGGAAAGTCTGGGCCGACTCGAGCGGGTGGTCGTTGAGGGCGCGGGCCGTCGCCTGACGATCGACTGGGGGGATCAGCCCACCAGCGAGCCGCTGAAGTTGGGTGAGAGTGTGGCGATCAACGGCTGCTGCCTGACTGTCGTCGCAATCGCCGGCACCTGTATTTCGGTACAGGCCGGACCCGAGACCTTGGCGCGAACCAACCTGGGTGATCGGCGAGACCGGCGATCGTGTCAACCTCGAGCGAGCCTTGAAAATAGGCGACCGCCTGGGAGGCCATTTTGTTCAGGGCCATATCGACTCGACCGCAGTTCTCCGCGAGCGACGCCCTGAGGGCGAGTGGGAGTTCCTCGCTTTCGAGATCGACCCGAGTTGGACGCCGCTCCTGGTGTCCAAAGGCTCGATCGCCGTCGACGGGGTCAGCCTGACACTGGTCGACGTCGGGCCTGATGGATTCTCGGTCATGCTGATCCCACACACCCTCGCCGTGACCACGATGGGACTCATTCGAGCCGGCGATCGGGTCAACATCGAGATCGACATGCTGGCCAAGCATGTGCAAAAGCTATTGGGTAAGTAAATGATGAATCTCGTGGCTCACACCGCGTGTGACCCGATCACTTTACGAGAAATGCTTCGTTCTTGATGCAGCCAATCCGCCAAACCCAGTCCTATCTTCGGAGCCTGTTCTCAAAGCGTGGGATATCCCCAAGGCACGGCCTGGGACAAAACTTCCTCATTGACTTGAACATTCATGATTTGATCGTGAATGCGGCCGATGTGGGTTCGAACGACGTGATTCTCGAGGTCGGGTCGGGCACGGGGGCCTTGACGATGCTCATGGCCAGTCGCGGCGCGACGGTGGTGACCGTCGACGTGGATCCGTCGATGGCGAAACTGACTTCCGAGGTGGTCGCCGGCTTGCCCAACGTCCGAGTCCTCAATCTGGATGCCCTCAAGAACAAGAACACGCTCAATCCGGGAGTGCTCGATCACGTGCGCGCGGGCTTGGCCGTGGGCTCGGACAAACGCTTCAAGATCGTGGCGAACCTTCCCTACCACGTCGCGACGCCGGTGATCACCAACTTTCTGGTTCATCCCGAGCTGTGCCCGGTGCTGATGGTGGTCACGATTCAGCGCGAGCTGGCTGACCGCATGTGTGCCGAGGCGGCGAGCCCGGCTTATGGATCATTGTCCATCCTGGTCCAGGCGCTGGCCGACGTGTCGATTGTGCGGACGCTGCCGCCGACGGTGTTCTGGCCACGACCCAAGGTCGACTCGGCGGTCGTCGCTATCCAACCGAATGCCAGCAAACGGGCCGCCGTGGGCGATGTCGCCTGGTTTCACGACTTCGTGCGCAGTGTATTCATCCACCGGCGCAAATACCTTCGCCACGTGCTGGCGGAGATCTGGCCCGACCGCTGGACCAAGATGGAAGTCGACGCCTGGCTCGAGTCGCGGGGTATCAGCGGACAAATCCGTGCGGAGGCCCTCGATATCGAGGAGTTTCTCGCGATGGCTCATGCGCTGCACGAACGGTGGGGCACGCTTCCCGTCAACGCCGGGACGGACTCCGAAGGAGAGCTGCCAGAAGTTGCTCCGTAATCACCGATCGAGGCCCAATCTACACGGTGGGACTCCGAGCCTTCTTGGATCTCGGCGGCAAGATTTTGGGGCGCGGATGGCGATCGCCACTCGCGGACCGGCTGTCCTTGAACAAGAAACCAGCCTGGACCGTCTGGTTGTTCCAGATTGCGGCCAGTTCGCCGAGAGCCGTTTTCGGGGTGGGTCCGCGCCGGGCGACGGATCGCTCCAGCTCTGTCCGAACCGTTATCGGGGTTTGAGACCATGGATTAGGGCGCGCAAAACGCAAAAACAATAACGTACCGAATTTGGCTTCCTGAGTTGCGGGGGCGAAACTGGTATTCCAGTCGCCGTGGGATGTATTCCTCTTGATAGAGAGTTCGGAAATTTCGGCGACGGGCCGCTGCTTCAGACTTGGTTCTCACGCTTCGTTCCCTTCGTTTCCTTCTGTTCAAGGCTTGTTTGCACCGGCAAGGAGTAGCGTTGAGATTCCGTCAGTAATCAACGCCCGTTGATGCTCTCCAACAATCCTGGCCCCATGATCCGGTGCACTTCGATGGCGGCGCCAATGACCTCACCGGAGAGTCTGTCAGCTTCGGCAAAGAGCGGGCGCATAATGTAGGTCTCGTCTTGGAACAGAAGGACACCAAGGAAACGAAGAATTCGCGAGGGAAACAGCGTCGCGATTCGCTAAATGTCGGTGACAGTCATCGGGGCGGCAAACGTAAACAACGTCCAAGACCTTTCCTCTTGCACTCGACGTTCCAGCCACTCGCGCACGGTCAGGAAATCGGCAATTTATTGTTTTGCGCCACTTAGCCGGGTCTGACCGCATGGATGAACCGTGACCCTACGGATGAGCCGTTCGATGTCCCCCTTCTTTTGCCGTGTTGGAACGAGCCGGTACGTCCATTTGCGCTGGACGATTGGCAGGATCCAGGATCAGGTCGAAGGTAGGTCGGGTTTTGCCGTCCCGGAAGGTGAGGCCTTTCGGAGAGCACGCGATCCGGTCTGGGTGACTCCAGTCGCATTCGAAAGCAACACGATACCGTCACGATTCCATACTCCGAGAGCGACTTCACTTCGCCGGGGTCGCAGACACCGGGACTGCTGGCATCGTGCCAGATCGCCAGTCCCTTCAACTCGTCGCCCATCAACACGCCGTCACCGTTATCATCCAGCGACGCCAGCGCGTGATAGCCGTTCTCCCAGAATAGCCAGAAGGTGACGTTGCCGAAGAGTTGAAGGCTGGAGGTAATGTCGCCTCTGCCCTTCGGGTCGTACACCAGCCATCCGGCGTCCTTGGTCACCCACGTCCATTTCCGTTTCAGCCCTGAACCGTCGGAGTCGAATGTGACGTTGGCACTCTTGTCCTCGATGTCTCGCGCCACCAGGCCGTCGCGCAGCGGCACCGCGATCGGAGTAACTCGCCGGCGGCTCGTCACGCAGGTGCGCGACCCGTTTCCGCAACGTTGCGATCTCTTGCTTATCCTTCTCGTTGTCGAGCAACGGAATGAGGTATCCCGCAGCCTCTGTGACGACGGTCTCCCCACTCAGTGGGCTCGGGTTCTCGCGCTCCTCATGCTTCCGGGCGTCCTCGATCAATGAGCGGTACTGCGTGATCGCCTCTTTCTTCTGCCCGATTTGATCCAAAGTCCAGGCATAACCCAACCGAGCCGCCATATTGTCGGGCGCGAGCCTCACAGCATCCCGAAGGCGGTTGACTGCCTTGGTCAAATGGACCTTGGCTGCCTTCTCCTTGGCCGCGTCGCCGGCCTTCGCGACTTCGCTGAATGGCACGAGCTTGGGCGCGTAGCCGAACCAGGGACCCCGGTCCTCCTGGCCCTTTGCGACCTGGGCAGTGTCCGTCTTGAAGGCGTAGGCCATGCCGTGGACGCGCGCACAGGTTGACCAGCGTCTGGACGTTCTTGGGATCCTTCTTAACCGCATCTTCGAGGTTTGTGATGAGTCGCTCGATGGGTACGCTCTGCACTTCTACCCGCAGGAATCTTCCTGGAGAGACCGGGACGAGCATCAATAGCACGACCAGGCCGAGCCCGAACGACACCACGCGCTTAACGTTCATCATGGTTCCTCTCCAATGGGCCGGACGAGATAATCTTGATTTGTCAAACGCTCTCACCGCGCAGTATCTGGTCGCTAAGCTTGCTCAGCAAGCGAATTGTCCACGCTCGTGGGCAGCGAAGCTGGTCGCGTCGGCCTGGGGTGTAGAAATCGTCGCGCCTGGCCGGCTGGCCTTGAGACGATTCCCTGCTCTGGCTCAGTGATCCAACTGTACGCGAGAACATAGGTTTTGCCCCGCCCAGCGAGCCGCTTTCGAACGGCGATCGACAATCGAAACCGTTCGATCCGGCTCTCGGAACCTTGCCGGCGAGGTCACGCGCGATTGTGCTCCCCGGGGGCGGACCAGCCTCGCAGCGACTTAATGCCATGAGGAAGTGCGCAACGGTACTATTTCGGAATTCTCTGGAAAATTTTAAGTCGTTCGTGGATAGTCAGTTCTGGTCGAATCTCCTGCCCTTTACAACATAGGTGCACGTTCGAGATTTAAGAAACACACCATTGTAAGAGATAGAGTGTGAGTGTGCTGGCAGTGCGCGCGCGATCGGCGCCACTGTTTTGGCTGCGTTTGATGACCTACGAAACCTCGGCGCGGCAACGTCGCAATCGACTTTTGGGGTCGGATTTCCGAGCGTTGGCCCATCCCCGCCGTCCCGGGCCACGAAGTTGGCTGGAGACGGGCAGAATCAACCGACACAAGGCTTGGCATATGAGCAGCTTGCGATCACGAGACCTCGGTTCAGGGCTGGGCGAAATGGCAAAAACGATTTCCCAGAATAGTGCCACTGTCGCCGTCTCGCGCGCATGCGATTGCGACCCGCTTTCAGACTCATGACGTCCGCGGCGACGCCTTGGTCAGCACACAAAATCTGCCAAACGAACCCAATTTACCTTAACGAGTGTTCACAATAGACTGCGGACTCGACGCAACGACGATACGAACATGTTTTTGCGAAACGAACCCAAATTACATATTCTTGTGTTCACTAACAATGCCGCTGGGTTAACGAAATCGTCGTCAGACAACACGTTTTCGCGAAAACGAAGCCAATTCAGCGTAACAGATGTTCAGAAGCGATGCGCTGGACGCTCTTCCACAGGGAACGGGTTTTCGCGAAATCGAAGCCAATTCATCTTGACAGATGTTCAGATTGATTGCGTAGTGCAATCAGAGGTCCGTGTGAAATGTCCTGGCGTTAGCCGCAGTAAAGATCCGAGGTCTGACTGATCCGCAGAAGTCCGGACGTTTTTGGGCCTCGGCGGTAGAATTTTGGGGCGCGGATGGCGATCGCCACTCGCGGACCGGCTGTCCTTAAACAAGAATCCAGCCCGGTCCGCCAGGTTGTTCCAGATTGCGGCCAGTTCGCCGAGCGCCTTGTCGGGATGGGTGCGCGACCCGGGTGACAGATTGCTCCAGCTCGGTCCGTAGTTGCCGCATCTCTTTGACATCAAGCAAGTTCGAGCTAATCACAGTCACCAGCATGGCGCGTGTCCGTTGCACGGCGTCGCGCCACGCGATAGGGTCCAGCGCGGGCGGCGTGATTTCGCCCAGCGGGTCGATCACCGTGACGACTTGAGTCAACCCGTAAGCCGTTCGCTCGCGATACGTGGCCCGCCACTCGCGGAAGGCCAGATACAAAGTAGCCCAGATCAATAGGACGCTGGTACCTAACACCAGCACGAACCGGACGCCCGAATGTCCGCGCGGAAGTACGTCGGCTATCGCAATCGCGCTGTCCGCATTTGACCCAGCAGGGTTGCCGCTCACGACCGACGCCAGGCTATCGAACCTCAGCCGTCGGGTCGGATCATGATATCGCGGATGCTGGCCGTTGCGCGGATGACATCAGTTCTTCCAATCAAGCGGGATGCAGGGCGTACCGATGCCTCCGATCGTACGCAACGCTTTAAGTCTATCCAGCCATCACGGATTCGGAAAGACTTGAAGTATACCGGGGTCGCTGTACGGCGTGTGCGGACAACGCGATGCGCGCGATCAACGCCTCTTTCGGACGCCGATGGCGGTCGATGCGGTGCAGCGAGCGAGCCGGTGGTGTGTACGGGCCCAATTCTCGACTACGTCATACATCCATCCAGCGAGCATGAGCACTGTGCACGAAATCAACATGTCGACGACTAGCGGGGCAAGCATAGCTCCGACTCCTCGGGACTTGAGGCGAATGTCCGGGGCTTGACCCCGCCGACCCACCGCTTGGTTCATTGGCGGTGACGCCTTTTGCCAATTCATCCTATGGTGCGAACCTAAGGCGGATGTGAACCAAAGTTAAAATCGGCTTCATGCGACGATTCGCGCTTTGTTTGGTCCGCATGGTTCTGTTGGAATGGATTGCAGTCGCGTCGGCCGAGTTGCGGTCAAGCCGGCTCTGGGCCGGCTGAGCGAGGGTGGAAATGCATGGGAATTCGAAATCTTGGTGGTCGAGGATGAGGCGAAGATCGCTGACTTCTTGATTCGCGGCTTGAGAGAAGAGGGGTATGCAGTCGAGCATGCGGCCGACGGTGCGTCGGCCTGGAATGCCCTTCGGACCGGTGAGTGGGACTTGGTCCTGCTCGATTGGTGGCTGCCCGATCAGGATGGACTGACAATCTTGCAGCGGTTCCGCCAGATCGGTCGTCATACGCCGGTGCTGTTTCTTACCGCCCGCGACGCCGTGTCCGACCGAGTGCGCGGGCTCGACGCGGGCGCTGACGATTACCTTGTCAAGCCATTCGCGTTTGAGGAGTTGATGGCGCGCAGTCCGAGCTCTGGTTCGTCGTCGCGATGCCGCCGAAAGCACTACTCTCATTTATCAGGATGTGCGCGTTGACCTGTCGACCCAGCGGGCCGAACGCGACGGACACGCACTTCATCTCACGGCCAAGGAGCACGCCCTGCTGATCTTCTTCCTACGGCATGCCGGTCAGGTCGTGTCACGAACTCGGATTTACGAGCATGTCTGGGATGAACGGTACGACGGGCTCTCCAATACCTTGGAGGTCCACATCAAGGAGCTGCGTCGTAAACTGGAGTCTCACGGTCCGCGCTTGATTCACACCTTGCGAGGGCGTGGATACATCATGGGCGACGCACCGGACGCACCAGCGGGGGAGGAATGATGAGTCTGGCGAATCGCTTGAGTGGTTTTTTCCTGGCGGCCTTGGCACTCGTTCTAGGCGGGTTCTCCGTGACCCTGTTTCTCCTGTCCGCGCGCACTTTCAGCGTGATCTCGACGAGCGACTGATGACGGTAATGGACGTCCTCTCGGCTTCGGCCGACGTCGACCCGGGTCGGGTGGAGTGGCAACCCGGTGCCCGGCCCGCGATCAAGAGCCCGCATTCCCCCAACGCGCCGGTTCGCTGGGCGGTCTCTACCGGGCGTGGTGAGGTTGTCGATCAATCCTGGAAGGATATTCGACAGGACGACCTTGCCAGAATCCTGGGTCTTAGCCCGGCGGTCGGCCACGCCCATGACTCGTTCACCGATGGCGATGGCCGGCGCTGGCGACTGGTCGTGCGTCGCATTTACGCGGGCCCTGCATTTCCCAGCGCCGCGCCACCCGCACCAGGCACGCCTTCGCTGATCGTGGCCGTAGGTGAGCCCCTGGCGCCGCTGGAGGTCAGTCTGCGCAACGTGGCATTGATCCTGGCTGGTGTTTCCACCGGGTTCTGGCTGCTGGCCGCGGCGGTCGGCCGGCGTCTCTGTAATCGGGCGCTATTCCCCATGACCCGGATGGCGACGGCCGCCTGCGTCATGACCGCTGCCGATCGAGACCATCGCCTACCGAGCCCCGGAACCGGCGACGAACTGGACGCCTTGGCCGGATCGTTCAATGGGCTCCTTGACCGACTGCATCAGGAATATGAGCGACAGAAACGATTCACCGGCGATGCATCCCACCAGTTGCGGACGCCGTTGACCGCTCTTCTCGGTCAGATCGAAGTCGCGCGCCGCCGCCATCGGACGACTGACGAATACGAACGTGTCCTTGACGAGGTCCATGGCGAAGCAATCCGGCTCCGACAGATTGTCGAGTCGTTGCTGTTCATGGCGCGCGTCGAGACCGAGGCCGAACGGCTCGACCTGCAACCCCTTGATCTCGTCTCCTGGGTCCACGAACATCTGTGCGAATGGTCCAATCACGAGCGAGCCGCCGATCTTCGTGAGGATCTACCGAACGACGGCTCGGTGTACGTCAGGGTTCACGCTCACCTGCTCGGACAGTTGCTCGACAACCTACTTGACAATGCTTGCAAGTACAGCTCGGCCGGAACGCCAATCCGCGTATGGGTTCGTCGCGAAGAGAATGTCGAATGCTCGCCGTGCAAGACCGCGGATGGGGTCTGGCCTCCGACGACAGGCTCCATGTCTTCGAGCCGTTCTTCCGATCGGCTGACGCCGCCGCCGGGGACTCTCCGGCGTTGGCCTTGGTCTCGCCGTCGGTCAGCGGATCGCCGCCGTCTTCGGCGGCACGATCACCGTCGAGAGCGAGCCTGGACGAGGCAGCCGCTTCATGCTTCGTCTCCCGGTTGCTAAAGCCTCGATTGTGATGCGCGATCAACTACCAGCGCGACGTTGAACCACGCACGCGGGCTGATCGGCCGTCCGATCGCCTACGAGCTAGATCGCCGCCGCCGACTGTTCAGAATCTCAGTTCACGATAGAATCAAGGATCGAAGACAAGCGAAACTTCTAGAAGCCAAGCCATGCCAGGGCGAAATCCGCCTAACCAAGGGGATCCAGAAAAAGGAGAGCGTCAATGGCCACGGCTCCGCGGCAACGTTCGACTCGCCGAATCGAGTACCCCACGGGGGACGGTAAGCCAATGGCGGAGACCGACATACATCGCCAAGACATGGTCGATGTGATCGAGACGTTGGGCCATCATTTCGCGAATGATCAATACGTCTACATTTCCGGGAACCTGCTGCTTTATTACGTCGAAGGCGATCCCCGGAAACATGTTTCGCCCGACGTTCTGGTCTCGTTCGGTGTCCCGAAGAATCCGCCTCGCGATTATTACCTGGTTTGGAAGGAAGGAAAAGCGCCGGACGTGGTCATCGAGATTACTTCGAAGTCGATTATGCGCGAGGATAAGAAAGAAAAAAAAGGACCTGTATCGCAACATGCTGAAGGTCACGAAATACTTCCAATTCGACCCGACTGAGGACTACCTCATGCCGCCACTTCAGGGATGGCGTTTGGTGGACGGCGAGTATTTACCGATCCCGCTGATAAACGGCCGGCTCTACAGTCAGATCCTGGGACTGCACTTGGAACGAGACGGGAAGGAACTGCGGCTGTTTGATCCCGTGACGGGCCGTCGGTTGCTGAAGCAGGCCGAGCGGTTAGAGGCCGCCGAAGCCGCCCTTGGCGAGGAGAAAGTGCGAGCCGATGCTAAGTCAGCAGAAACTCCTGGAGGAAGACCGACCGGCTTCGTCAAGAGATCGAAGCACTTCGTCGTAGGTCGAACTCTCAGTGAGCGGAATCCGTGAGAGAGGTTCAGGAAGACCATTTGTGCCATGCTGTTCGCCGGTGAAGGCATACCCGGGGGTGAGAAGAAGGAGAACGCCAATGGCCACCGCTCCGCGACAACGAGCGACCCGCGAAATTGAATACCCCACCGGGGGAAAGCCCATGGCGGAAACCGACGTGCACCGTGACGACATGGTCGATGTCATCGATTCACTGAGGTATCACTTCGTCGATGATCCCAACGTCTACATCTCTGGCAACCTGCTGCTGTATTACGAGGAAGGCAACCCTCGCAAACACGTCGGCCCGATGTTCTGGTCTCCTTCGGGGTTCCCAAGGAGCCGCCTCGCAAGTATTACCAGGTTTGGAAGGAAGGAAGACTCCGAATGTGGTCATCGAGATCACCTCGAAGTCGACCAAGCGCGTGGACAACAGGACTAAGAAGGAGTCTATCGCGATGTTCTTCAAGTTGCGGAATACTTCCAATTTGACCCGACCGAGGATTACCTCAAGCCGTCGCTCAGGGGATTCCGCCTGGTGGAGGGCGAGTACCAGCCGATCGAGCCGATGAATGGCCGCATTCCTAGTCAGGAACTGGGATTGCACCTGGAGCGGGACGGAACAAAACTGCGACTGTTCGATCCTGTGACGGGCCGTCGGCTGTTGACATCCGCCGAGCGGGCAGAAGAGGAAAAACGGCTCAGGGAGGAGGCAGCGAAGCTTGCAGAGGTCGCCGAAGCCGCACTTGATGCGGAGAAACTGCGAGCCCATGCGCTTCGGCAGAAACTCTAGAAGAGACTTCGTCGCGAGATCGAAACACTTCGTCGTAGAGTCGAACTCAAAGTAACGAATGCCCGCATGCGGATAGACAGGAGCAACCCGATGGGCACGAATTCGAATACGCCCGAAGAGCAACCGTCGGGGAGTACGAGGTCCCACCTCAAACCGGATCTCAACTCCGTCGCGTCCCAGGAAATCGCCGAAGGCGAGTCATTCGAGTTCGCGATCGAGAAAGGCGCGCCGGTTGGTCAGGGTGGACCTCGAACTCGCGGAGACGCGTGTTCAGCTTCTTGAGAGCAACCTGAGGATTACCGAAGCGCAACTCGAGCTGGCCGAGCGTCAACTCGACCAGCTCGTCGCGGAAAACCAGCGTCTTCGCCAGGAGAACGACGCCCTCAGACGCCGGCTGGGGGAGTCGGCATAATGCCTGCCGGCTCAGATCAGCTCAGCCCTCGATCCGTACGTCCGCAGCCTTGAGGGCCTCAAGCTCCCGCCGCATTGGCCGCATCCGAAACCGGGTTACCCGCGATATACAGCCGCAAGTAAGGGGCGAACCGTTTGGGACCGGCCGCGTCGGCCTTGGCCGCATCGACCAGAGGCTTCAAGTCTTTGATCTGGTTGCGCTCGATCATCAGCATCTTCAGCTCGGTCTGCTTGGTCAGAGGCTTCACGTCCTCGACCCGATTATCCTGCAAGTTGAGGACCGACAGCTTGTTGACCTTCTCAAGGACCGAGACATCCTTGATCTGGTTTTTGGGCAGCGAAAGTGACGACAGCTTGGAGAGCGGGGCCAGTGGGCTGATGTCCTTGATCGCATTACCTCCCAGGTAGAGGGCTTGCAAATTAGTCAATCCACTCAAGGCATCGAGCTTCTCGATCTGATTGTCGGTGATGTAGATGTACTGGAGATTCTTGAGATTAGCCAACGGTCCGATATCCTTGATCGCGTTTTCAGCAAGGTCGAGCGATTGCAAGTTTGCCAGGTCCTTCAGCGGTTTCAGGTCGCTGATCTTGTTCTTCGTGAGCTTGATCAGCGCCAGATTCTTACATTTTTCCAGGCCGGTCAGATCCTTAATATCCTTGCCCGGTGCCTCGAGGAAATACACGTTTTGAAGCTGCTCGTCGGTCAGCTCAAGTTTGGGCTCGTGCTTGAGCACCTCGCGAATGGCGGTCTCCAGGTTCTTATCGGGGAAGGGAGAGGCGGCGCGGGCTGACCCGGCCCAAATGGGGATGAAGATCAGCATCGCCAACATCGGCGCCGTCGTGAGGCGCTGGTATCGCTCGTTCATAAGTCGCATCGTCCTCCAGATCAATGTCAATCGTGGCCAATCTCGGCCGCTCCAGCATGGTAGCGTGTGCCGCGAGCCGGGCCGTTCCGAATCGTCTTGATCGTTCGAGCATACGTCGGCGCGAGCCCGCTGAAAAGGGCCGGAACGGCCAATCAGGCTGCCGATATGGCGCAAAGCACTTGCAGTAGAGGTGTCGTGCCCAAATCGCCGCTCGGATGTTTGGGGTCGGGCATGCCGGCGGAGGGTTTGGACGAGGTTTATCCCTTCTTCTCCCGGACCGGGTCTTCTCGATAAGATGGAACAGGTACTGGAACTGGGAAACACTTGAGGAATTCGGATTCATGAACGATACCACGACGAGCCTCTTCGTTCATCATCGAGGCAACGGCGGACAACTTCGAGCAGGAAGTCATCGAGCGATCCCGGTCCGTTCCGGTCGTGGTTGATTTCTGGGCGGCTTGGTGCGGCCCGTGCCGGTCGCTGGGCCCGGTTCTGGAGAAGCTGGCTCAGGACTACGACGGCCGATTCATCCTGGCCAAAGTGGACACGGAACGCGATGCTGAGCTGGCCAGTGAATTTGGAGTCCGGTCGATTCCGGCGGTGTTCGCCTTCCGTGACGGCAGGGCGGTTGATGCTTTCGTCGGCGTGCAACCCGAGGAGGCGATCCGGACCTGGCTTGACCGGATCATGCCCGCACCGGCCGAGGTGATTGCCACCGAGGCGAGTCGCTTGGAGCGAGTCGACCCCGAAGCCGCCGAGGCGAAGTACAACACGGCGCTCATGCTCGATTCCGACCTACCGGCGGCCCAGATCGGCTTGGCGCGGATCGCCGTTCAGCAGGGACGCCTTGACGATGCCCAAGCCCGGATCCGCAGTCTGGAGCGGCGCGGTTTTCTCGAGCCCGAAGCCGAACGCGTCAAGGCTGAGCTGATCCTTCGGAGTCAGGCGAGTCAGACCGGCAGCGTCGAATCCGTTCGCGGCCCTGGCTGCCAAGCCCGATGACAAGAGCCTCAAGTTCCAACTCGCCGAAGCATTGGCCGCCGCTGGCCAGTACGAAGAAGCGCTGAACCTCTGCCTCGATCTCGTCGAACGTGACCGGAAGGGCATCGGCCAGCAGGCCCGACAGACCATGGTCGCGATCTTCCAGCTCCTGCCGACTGACTCGAATCTCGTCGCCGAATATCAGCGCCAGCTTTCCGTGGCCCTGGCGGATTGACGCCAGTTGCCCGCCGGCGCGGTGTGCTCCGGCATTCAATAGGCGAGAGCATGCCGGCCTGCCCGCGGGTCGCCGGCCGCACGGTACCTGAAGTGATTGGGGAATTGAAAGGACCGGCTGATCACGGACGGCGCGGCAGCCAAGGGGCCGGAGCGGACAACCAGTTTGTGTCCCAGTTTCGTCAGCGCTTCGAGCGTTTCCGGGCCGATCTCGGGGTTGATCCGGATCTGGCCCAGGGCCGGGGGAGTTTGGCGGAACGAGCCGATAAAGTGGTCGATCATGAACCGCGGAGCGACGACCGACTTGTTCGGTTCCAGATAGAAATCGAATCGATTGACCAAGAGCTGCAAGATCATCTGGTCCTGGTTGTCACCCCCGGCGACGCTGATGGCCAGCACTGGCTCCCGGTCCTGCAGGACGATCGTGGGTGATAACGTGATTCGTGGCCGCTTCCCGGGGACAATGACGTTGGGGTGTCCTTCCCAGATGTTGAAGCTTTGCAAACGGCTGCCCAGCCAGACGCCGGTGTCACCGGCTACGACCCCAGTCCAACCGCTGGGAGTTGCCGCCACCACATTGCCTTGGTCGTCGGCGACCACGCAGGTCGTCGTATCGCGCGCATCGGCAACCGGAGGCTGGTCGCGGCGTGCGGCCGGATCCGCGGCCGGGTCGAGCACTGCCTTGACTGAACGGGGATCACCCGGCCGCCGTATAACCGAGGCATGCTTGAAGTCGATCAACGCCCGCCGCTTGGCGGCATATTCCGGCAGGAGGAGTGCCTCCAACGGTACGTCCACGAAGAGCGGGTCCGCGTAATAAGTATCGCGGTCAGCCAAAGCGAGCTTGAGCGTCTCGACGATCGTGTGGACAACCTGCGGCTGGTTGTGTTCCATCGACTGAATATCGATCCCGTCGAGGATTTGCAGGGCCTCCAGCAAGTATGGGCCTTGGGTCCACGGTCCGCACTTGGTAATGGTGCAGCCGCGATATTTGACGGACACCGGTTCCTCGATCCGGGTTGTATGGGTCGCCAGGTCCTCGTAACGGAGAAGTCCGCCATTCGCGCGAGACCAGGCGTCGATGCGACGTGCGATCGGACCACGGTAGAAGGCGTCGGCGACGGCCCGCAAGCCTCGCGCAGCGATCGCCGGACGGGATGCCTGATCCGGCTGGGTATGCCAGAACCTCGGCGGCGACGAGCGTTTCCAGCGTCCGCGCGAAGTCGGCGTGCCAGGTCTCGCGACGCGACGGTCGGGCAAGCAATCGCCGAGTTGGCGCGACAACTTGAGAAAAGCTCATAGTGCCGAAGCGGTCGAGCAAGGTCAAACATGCGTCGAGCGCAGGCCGGGACCGCTGCGGCCTCGATGCCCCTCGCGGGGATCCCGCCTCGGCGTTTGAAATGCTCGAGAGTCGCCAGCCGAGGCGCAGCCCCCTGACCGGCAATCACCGTGACCCCCTTCGTTTTGGTGTCATAAACCATGATCGGCACTTCGCCGCCGAAGCAGAATGACCTCGAGTCGGTGACGCTCAAGGCCAGGATTGTCGCAGCGGCCGCATCCGCCGCGTTCCCGCCACTCTTGAGGATTTCCAGTCCGGCGTTTACCGACTCGATACCTCCCGCCGCCACTGCCCCATGGTTGCCAACGGCCTGCCAGTCGCCGCGGTTCGGGTCGGGCGCTCCCTTCCGCTGAGCATCAAGCCCGGCTTCCTGAGCCGGCGCGGAGCGGCGCCGAGAATGGCAAGGGAGAGACCCAAGACGAGCATCATACGCGGTGCGTCATCGACGTCGGCTCCTTAGCAAATGAAACTCTCAAGGTCGCGGGAGTCTTTTATTGAATCCGACGCGACCATACAAAGCCAGTAGGCCGTAGCCCGTAGGAAGTCCAAGCAGGTATGCACCGCGAGAGTCTCATGGCTGATTATCAGTGTCTCCATCAATGGCCAAGCACCATCCGCGATCGATTCCTGATTTCGCGTGTTGCCTACGACTTCCTGTTGCCTTCTGCCTACCCAGGTAGCGTGCGAGGGGATAAGATGAAAACCAGTTTTCTCTCGGTTTAATCGCCCGTTGGCTTCCTTCGCAGATCCCAGCTTGGCTGGATCGGTCCAGTTTGGCTCTGGCGCGAAGCGGTGGGGCGACTTGGATTTTACGACGTGAGTTCCGCAACCAGAAGCGAGCCCCCGCTATGAACATGCCACGGATGATTTCGGCTTGGATGACGGCCCTGGCCCGCGCTGATCCGGGTCCTGTTGACCTCCTGGGTCCTGGTCTTTCCCGCTTGGGCCTTTTCGGCTGAAGACCAGGCAAAAAGCGATGTCCAGGAGAACAAGATCCGCGACTCGGTCGTCAAGATCAGCGCGACGATGCGCTACCCCGACTTCACTCACCCTTGGACCAAGCGCAGCTCGCAGGAAGCCAGCGGCACGGGCGTCGTCATCGACGGCAAACGGATCCTGACCAACGCCCACGTCGTCCTCTATGCCAGTCAGCTCTTGGTCGAAGGCTACCAATCCAGCGACAAGCTTCCCGCCAAAGTCGTGGCGGTCGGCCCCGGGATCGACCTGGCCGTGCTCGAGCTCGAGGACGAGTCGTTCTTCGAGAAACGGCCGCCGTTGACCCGCACTGTCGGCTCTTCCCGAAATCAAGGATACCGTGCTGGTCTACGGCTATCCCCAGGGAGGCTCAACACTTTCCATCACCAAGGGGATCGTCTCGCGCATCGAATTCGCTGGCTACAACGAGGGAATCTCGGGCGTGCGAATCCAGGTCGACGCCGCCATCAACCCGGGCAATAGCGGCGGCCCCGCCCTCGTCGACGGCAAGATGGTCGGGCTGATTTTCAGCAAGCTCACCCAGGCCGACAACATCGGCTACATCATCCCCAGCGAGGAAATCGACCTGTTCCTCAAGGACGTTGCCGACGGGACCTACGACGGCAAGCCGTCCATGCACGAGGCGCTCCAGACCTTCGAGAATGATGCGCATCCGCAGCTACCTCGGCCTCGACAAGAAGGTCCAGGGCATGGTGGTCCACTCGCCCGACCCCAGCCAATCCCACCGATCCTCTCAAGCCGTTCGATCTGATCACCAAGATCGGCGACCACGACATCGACAACGTCGGCATGGTCAAAATCAAAGAAAATTTGCGACTTGAATTTCCACTATTTGATCCAGAAGGTCGTCAAGGACGGCAAGGTGCCGCTGACGGTCGTGCGGCAGGGGAAGACCCTGCCGGTCGAGCTTGCCCGCCAAGACGAAGTACCCGATGTTGATCCAGTCGCTCAAGGGTCGTTACCCGTCGTACTTCATTTACGGACCGATGGTGTTCTCACCAGTGACGACTGAATTCGCCTCGGCGCTGGACCGCAGCGGGTGGCCGGCTCGCCTTGATCGGCAGCCCGCTGGCGACCCGCCGGGGCGATCTGCCCTCGGTTCGAGGGCGAGGAGCTGGTCGTGGTCACATCGCCGATGTTTCCCAACAAGATCGGCAAGGGCTACGACAACCCGTATCACCAAGATCGTCAAGGAGATCAACGGCGTGCCGGTCAAGAACCTCCGCCACCTCGTGGAGATCTTGCGCAACTCGAAGCAGAAATTCACGACGATCCGCTTCGATGACAAGTATTCCGAGACGATCGTCTTCAACCACCAAGAAGCGCTCAAGGCCACCGACGACGTCCTTTCAGACAACGGCATCCGCCAGCAAGCCTCCGATGACCTTGCCTCGGTTTGGACCAAGAAAAAGTGAATTGTCAGTTGTCAGTTGATAGTTGTCCGTTCAAAGGAGCGGCGCCTTCGAATTTCCTCGGCTCATACGTCGACCCGATAGGTCGTGGCGCGACTGTCAATCACCAGGCGGAGCGATCTTTCCACACGTTCTATTCCGACAACGGACAACGGACAACTGACGACTGACCAATGACAACTGACCAATGACCAGTATCGACCGAGCCGTGGAAGCGATCGCCGAGGCTGACGCGCTCTTGATCGGAGCGGGGGCCGGCATGGGGGTTGACAGCGGGCTACCCGATTTCCGCGGCGCGCACGGGTTCTGGCGAGCCTATCCGCCTTATGAGCGGCTCGGGCTCGACTTCGTGTCACTCGCCAACCCGCGCTGGTTCGTCGACGATCCCACGCTGGCCTGGGGATTCTACGGACACCGCATGGGACTGTATCGGCAAACCGAACCCCACGAGGGCTTTGGAATCCTAAAACGCTGGGTCGAGCGGGATGCGCACAGGGGGCTTTGTCTTCACTTCCAATGTCGACGGTCATTTCCAGCGTGCCGGTTTCGATCCGGAGCGGATCGTCGAGGTTCACGGCTCGTTCGATGGGATGCAATGCATTGACGCATGTGGGATCGGGATTTTTTCCGGCGATGCTTTCAAGGTCGAGATCAATACGGAGACCATGAGGGCGAGTTGCCCCATTGCCCGCCTGCCCAAGCTGTGGCGCTCTCGCGCGGCCGAATATCTGTATGTTCGGCGACTGGGGCTGGGATCCTTCGCGGACGGACTGCCAGTTGCGCCGCCTCACCTCGTGGATCGATTCGCTCGGCGAGCGCGCTTGGTGATCGTCGAATGTGGCGCGGGCGTGGCCGTGCCGATCGGTTCGCAACGCGAGCCATAAGATCGCCGGTCATCGCGGGGGAACTCTGGTCCGGATCAACCCCCGCGAGCCGGACGTTCCTGACGGCCATATCTCTCTATCGCTGGGTGCCCTGGCCGCGCTCCGCGCCCTTGATGCCCGGCTCACCGCAACGGGCCAATGACCGGCGTCCTGGAGTTACGGTTTCGGTGGTCCGTCGAATGGCGGTGGTAGGATGTCGTGGACTCCGTGAATGATGATGTCCTCCGTTGCGGGGGCGAGTCGGGCGGGGTGTCCGTAGAAGACCATGGAGAGATCAGCCTCGTATCCTCCTTCGCTGAGGATTCGTCGCGAGGCGATATAGCAGGGCACGTCGTTGCTGTAGGCGGCGATCCAGAGCCGGTCGGGGTCGATCTCCCACTTGAGGCGCAAGGCGTAGTCAACGACCACCTCGCCCGCCAGGAAGACCATGGCCATGTCGTCGCCGAAGCACCAGGTTTGGATCGCGTAGGGAACGCTCGTGGGGAGCGTCTCGCCGCGGTCGAGTCGCTCGAGCAAAGTACGGGCCAGGAATCCTTCGGCGCCGGCTTTCGTGGTCCGTTCCTGAAGAGTCGCGCGGCTGGGAAGCGGATCCAGCGGGAGCGAGAGTTTGCGGAACTGGCTGTCGATCCGGCCGGGCAGGGGGGTGAGTGCTGTCTTGATCAGCCGGTTAACTTCACGAGCCGCCGCCGAGCCGTGCTGCTTGGCGTCGTCAAGGCCACGACGTGGTTCGGGATTGGCGTCGGCGCCGCAGCCAATGATGGCCAGGGCGATCGCACCCGGAGATTGCTGCTCGATCTCCTCGCAAGCGTAACCCGCCCAATCGCCGCAAATCTTGTTGAACTCGCCGCCCAGGGTCGTGCAGTGGCAGGCATAGCCGAACAAGACAGCCCGTACCTTGCCCGACGCGTCGGTTGCTCGCAACACCGGCACGCTGTTGTCGACCGGTCCGTTGGGGTTCACGCCGAAGTTGACCCAGCGGCCGTTCTTCAACGACCCGCCGGTTGGCCGCGAAGCCAAGCCGTCCCTGACCCCAGGCCAAGCTCGCCGGCTCACGGGAAGCCAGTGCCGCCAGCGCAACCTTTTCCAAGGCATCGGTTAGTTCGCGCGGTATAGCGATCGATCCGCCCTTTCTGATCGGCCGGGAGCGGTTTGCCGAAAATAAAGGCCAGCTCGCTGTTCAATGCCGGGCCGCAGTGGGTGTGTGTCGAGCAGACCACGAACCGTTGTCGCTTCAGACCCGCCTTGTCTTGCAGTCGTTTCGCCACTTGCTCGGTGATATTCGCTCCCACCGCGCAATTGTCGACGGCAACCAGCACGGCCGGTCCCCCTTTGTCATCCTTGTCGTCGCCGATCGCCAGCGCTTTGGCCTTGAGCCGCGCGGCAATTCCCTCTGACTCGGTTTGCCGGCTGCCATAGCCCACCAGCCGGATCGGATAATCCGGCGTAATATCAACGACCGCGACCCCGACCGGCACCGTCGTTGGTGCCTGCTCGGCCGCCACGGTCAGGACCGACAGGCGCAGGCCAACAAGAACACTCCAACCGGGAACAACAGAGTGCGTCGCATCTTTCGAGCCCTCGACGAAAACACGGTTTGGAACTCATCGTCGCGATGCCCAATATGGGGTCGATCCCGACGCTCTGGCAAGGGGTAAGGACGTGAAAGCCCGCGAGCACACCGATCAAGACGCGCCGACTTCGTACGAATAGATGCCGGACGAATGTTTCGTGCACGATTTGAACGGAGAACTCTCGATAGGAGGTGCCGAACGCCCACCGATTCTCAAGATCCGCGAAAGCCCATCCTCGACACTGTGGAGCGAGGAGAGGGATCGTTGAAGGAGCCGGAATTCGATGGCGCTCCGCAGCCAGGAGGACTTCAAGAAGCTGGTGGCGGAGCTGGAAGCCAAGATCGGGCTGAAAGCCAAGCCAACAGACTGATCGCCCCCCAAGCGAAGACATCAGGCCGACGACCAGCGGGCGCGGCTCTCCCTGGCCGGGTTGGGGACGAACCACTGACAGTACCGTGCCTCCGCTTCGAGTCGGCTCGCTGGACCTGGGCTATACATGATACAATGCGCAAAGGAGGATCCTAATGCCCCTAAGAGACCACTTCCGGCCGCCGGTTTGGAACCAGGCTTCGTGGGAAGGATTCCATGGCGGTTGGCCTATGATGATGGTTTTAGACCTCGCACCCAAATTACCAAAGGGCTTTGTGGCCGAGCCGCGCGTTCATCTGGGCACCTATTTCGAGATCGACGTATGCACGTTCGACAAGGACGGCGAGAGGGATTGGCAATCTGATCGGCATCCGGTGACCAAGGACGGCGCGGCCACGGCCACCCTGGCGCCGCCGGCACCCACGCTCACGGTCGACGTCGATTTCCCGGATCAGTATGTTTACGAAGTCCTGATCTTTGATCAGACGCGCGACCGTCAACTGGTGGCGGCCGTGGAGATCGTTAGCCCGGCAAACAAGGACCGTGCGGAGAGTCGCCAACTGTTCATCGCGAAGTGTGCAAACTTGCTGCGGAAGGGCGTCTGCGTCTCCCTGGTCGATCTGGTTACCGTACGCCGCGTCAACCTCTACACGGAGTTGCTTACCCTCCTGGGACAAACGGACCCGTTGATGTGCCCCGACCCGCCACCGATATACGCGGCCACCTGTCGGAAGCGTCAGGCGGACGGAAAGACGAAGTTGGACACCTGGGCCCTCCCGCTCGTCGTCGGTCAATCGTTGCCACCTTTGTACATCTGGCTGACGGAAACTTTGACCGTGTCGCTTGACCTGGAAGCCGCTTACGAACAAACTTGCCGCGCTCTGCAAATCGGGTGAGTCGTTTCAAGAAGATGCTAGCGGAGTTGGGGGCAAGGCCGGGCCGAAAGCCAAGCGACCGGATCGCCGGGCCGGCCCCGCAGGCTGAGGCCCTGGCCCGATCGACCGACGACGACACTCAATATCGCCAACTCGTTACGTCGCCCCCTGGCGGAGCTGTCTTCAAGAGCCGTTCGACGATCTTCGGCGCGTACATCTGGTGATAGCGCAGCCGGCTGATGGCGTTGGGCTGCTTGGGGTCGCCGTTCCAGCAGTGCTCGGCGCGGTCTCCGTACAGCACCTCACCGCCGTAGGGCGGGTTGGTGGTCGTCTTGAGGAATGCTTCCGTCAGGTAGACGGCGTTATTCAAATAATAATTGTCCATGTCGCCGACATAAATATTGATCTTGCCTTCGAGCTGCTTGCCGATCTTGGGCCAGTCGCGCTCGAGGATATAGCGCAGGTCGTAGTGCTCGCGCCAGTACTGGGCCACTTGGTGGTCGATGACGCCGGTCTTCTTGTCCCAGATGGGCTTGGGGTACCCGTCGGGTCCGACCGGGGAGTAGACGGCCTCCCAGATGTCAAATTGCTGGCCTGAGCGGCTCTTGGTTCCGAGCACCAGCTCGTGTCGATTCATGTCCTCGACCGTGCGCGGAGATGTGTCCCAGGTAGTTGCGATGGCCCGGCCGCTTGACCTTGTGCCAGGGTCCTTCGTCGTAATAGGCGTTCTTGTCCTGATAGATGTCGACAACCGTATAGGCGCGGAAGTCGATCGGGTCGGGGCATGCGGCGTAGCAGCCGTTGTACTCGTTGGGATAAAACGTCTGGACGGCCAGCGCCTCCCAGCCGCCGGTCGAGCCGCCATAAAGGAATCGTGCCCAGCCGGCTCCCAAGCACCGGTACTTCTTTTCGAGGTACGGGATCAACTCGTAGGTGATGGCGTCGCCGTACGGGCCAAGATTGGCCGAATTCACCGCGTACGAGTCGTCGTAGTACGGGTTGGCGTGCTGGATCTCGATGATGATCATGCGCGGATACTTGGGTCCGGTCCACTCCTTGTAAAACTGATGGGCGTGCTCCTGGACGATCCGGTTATAGCCGGCAAGGTGAAATCGTTCGCTATAGTCGGGTTTGAGGTTTGGATCGGGCGGCTCCTCGCGGAACCCGCCGAAAGTCTGGGGGAAATGTCCGTGGAAGATGACCAGCGGATAGCGCGCCTCGGGATGGGAATCAAAGCCTTCGGGCAACAACAGGTGTGCTCCCAGGTAAATGGGCCGGCCCCAGAACTTGGTCAGTCGTTCGCTCTGGATGCGCTCGTGCTTGATGTACTTGGTCGTCGCCGGTTCGGGAATCGGCGGGATCACCTTGTCGAGCTCGACAGATATCGTCGTGGGGAATGCAGGACCGGCTTCGATCGTGATCTCCTTGGGCGTGCTGTAGAGATTCCCCGGCGCCTTGTTCCACTGCTGGCCCTCGCCACGGTCCATGGGGAGCTTGACGACATGCCCATCGGCGCGGTGGAACGTCTCGTACTTGTGGAGCAAGGCCTGAATCCAGTAATGGCCGGGAGGCACCTGGCGGAGGCTCTCGACCGGGTAGCCAAGGACGCTCGCGTCGATGACGGCCTCTTGCTCCGGCTGCGAGCCCGTCGACGTCAATGCCGAAGATCTGCTGGGTCTTCGGGCTGTCAGTGATCTGTAATCGCGGCTCCTCCTTGGGGTCGGTGGAGAGCATGACCAGCAGCCGGCCATCGAGGGGCGTCTTGCTCAGCTCGGGCCCGAAGCGGACGCGCACCTCGAATCCCTTGATGCTTCTCCTGGCTCCGCCGCGGCGCGGCCAAGACGCAAGCTGTGCGACACGAACGAAAGGAGCAAACAAACAAACGTCCATTCTGTTCGGACCACGGCGCGCCGTCGGCACGAGGTACCGCCGAGCCGACTTTGGTTCAGATTTGTGCTCATGTTGATGCTCGTGCTCGGTAGGACGCGGGATGGATCTCTTCAGCTACTGGTTCGCATTCGGCGATCGACGAGAACATTGTGCCGGTGAGAACAGGCCGGTTCCAGAGGGAAGAGTCGGACCGCGAAAGAGATTGCGGCGTTTCAGTCATCCTCGCCGTAGATCTGCTTGAGCTTGTCGACGCGATGCTCGCCGCGGATCAGGCGAATGGTGCCGGTGCGTGCGCGCATGACAATCGACTCGCTGGTCGCGCCGTCGGCGGAGAAACGAACACCTTGTACCAAGGTGCCGTCGGTGATTCCGGTCGCGGCGAAGAAGACATCCTCGCCTTGGACCAGGTCATCGGTGGTCAAGACACGGTCGAGGTCGTATCCGGCTTCGATCGCCGCGTCGCGTTCGGCATCGTCTCGAGGATGAAGGCGTCCCTGGATGGCACCTCCCAAGCATTTGAGCGCGGCGGCGGCGACCACGCCTTCAGGCGTTCCGCCGATCCCATACAGCAAGTCCACGCCCGTGCCGCGCCGTGCGGCCGTGATCGCGCCGGCAACGTCGCCGTCGGTCAGCAGATAGACCCGCGCGCCGATCTTCCGAACCCGCTCCACGATCTCGGTGTGCCGGGGACGGTCGAGGATCATCATCGTGACTTCTCTGACGAGCATGCGCTTGGCCCGGGCGACGTTCTTGATATTCGTTTCGATCGGGGCCGTGATGTCGATCGCGTTGGCGGCCTCTCGGCTGGTCGCGATCTTCTCCATATAGACGCAAGGCCCCGGATTGAACATCGCGCCCCGTTCGGCGACAGCGACCACGGAAAGCGCGTTGGCCTCGCCTCGCGCCACCAGGCGGGTTCCGTCGATCGGATCGACGGCGACATCCACGACCGGCGGGTTGCCCGTGCCGAGCCGCTCACCATTGAACAGCATCGGTGCCTCGTCCTTCTCGCCCTCACCGATCACAACGACGCCATCCAGGTGGACCGCGTTGAATATGAGCCGCATCGCGTCCACGGCCGCCTGGTCGGCGGCAATCTTGTCTCCCCGGCCAACCCAGCGGCCGCCCCCAACGCCGCGGCCTCGGTGGTTCGGACCAAGTCCAGCGCCAGGTTGGAATCGGGGCTGGGCAGTATTCGCGGCGTCGAGACCATGGCGCCTTCATTCGGTGCCACGAAGTCGTTCTCCTGGCTCGATGGCCCGTCACCCTTCGCAGACATGGACACCATCATTTCTCACGAGTTTCGTTCAGTAGGGTGCTCTCTGAGCACCGAGCATGGCAAAGCACCCCTGATCGGTGCTCAGAGAGCACCCTACAAAGACCTTCCGGGGCAGCTTCTAAGTCGTTCGGCCGGTGCGATTGTTCCCGGGTGTTTCACTACCCGATCGTATCAGATGCCGCGAGTACGCCCAAGTTGTCGTTGGGTGCGTCTTCCTGGCTCAGACGGCTTAGACTGCTGGAATTCGTCGATGCACCCAACGTGATCCCGCATCGCTGCATTGCTCTCAGGACAAAGCCAACCTTGCCAGAATCGGGCTTTGGGTCTACGATGGAACATTCGGTCTCGCGGCAGAGTGACCAGCGAATTCGGCGACGCTGACCGGTGCGCAAGTCCTGATCTGGCAAGGAGCCCATGCAGTACAATCCCGCCAATCCGCTGATCGTGCAAGGGGACCGCACGATCTTGCTGGAGGTTGACAACCCGCTACATGCCGAGGCCCGCGATGCGCTCGCGCCGTTTGCCGAGCTGGAGAAGAGTCCCGAGCACATTCATACTTACCGCTTGACCCCGCTCTCGCTCTGGAACGCGGCGGCCGCCGGGATGTCGGCCGACACGATGATCGCGGCGCTCGAAGCCTATTCGAAGTTTCCACTTCCTTCCAACGTTCCGATCGACTTGCGTGAGCTGGTTAGCCGTTATGGCCGGGTACGGCTACAGCGGATCGACGGGCAAGCTTCGGTTGATCACGCAGGACCGGCCACTGCTCGAGGAGCTGGCGCGTCAGCGAGGCGTACGCGACTACCTGGGAGAACGGCTGGACGAAACCAGCTTCGCCATCGACGACGCCAACCGAGGCGTGCTCAAGCAGGCGCTGATCGCGGTCGGCTACCCGGCCGAGGATATGGCCGGATATACGGCCGGAGCTTCGTTGCCGGTCGGACTTCGCACGCAAACGCTGGCCGGCTTGCCGTTTCAGGTCCGCGACTATCAGAAGGGGGCCGTCGATGCCTTTTACGCCGGTGGCGACACCCGGGGCGGCTCGGGTGTGATCGTTCTGCCTTGCGGTGCCGGCAAGACCATCGTCGGCCTGGCGGCTTTGGCGGCGATCCAGACCGAGACCTTGATCCTGACCACCAGCACGACCGCCGTCGAGCAGTGGCGCCGGGAGATCCTCGACAAGACCGATCTCGATTCCGAATTGGTCGGCACCTATACCGGGGATTCCAAAACGATGGCGCCGGTCACGCTGGCCACTTACCAGATTGTGACCTATCGACCCAAGAAAGACGGCGACTTCCCCCACTTTCATTTCTTCGACGAGCGCGATTGGGGATTGATCATCTACGACGAAGTGCACTTGCTTCCCGCGCCGGTGTTCCGGATCACGGCGGACATCCAGGCTCGGCGACGACTCGGGCTCACGGCGACGCTGGTCCGCGAGGACGATCGCGAGGAGGACGTTTTCAGCCTGATCGGGCCCAAGAAGTTCGACGTTCCCTGGCGCGGTGCTCGAGTCCAAGGGGTGGATCGCGGAGCGCGGTGCCATGAGGTCCGGCTGGGAATGCCGCCGACGTTGCGGATGGAATACGCCGTGGCCGAGTGGCGTGAAAAGTTCCGCCTGGCCAGCGAGAACCCGGTCAAGGAGGAGCTGGTGGCCACCTTGCTCGAGCGATACAACGGGCCCGACGACCGCGTTCTGATCATCGGCCAATACCTCAAGCAGTTGCGGCGGATCGCGGCCCGGTTCGACATCCCGCTGATTACCGGCCAGATGCCCAATGGCGAGCGCCAGGAGCTGTACGACAAGTTTCGCGATGGGACTTTGCGGCGGTTGGTCTTGTCGAAAGTCGGCAACTTCGCCATCGACTTGCCCGACGCCAACGTGATGATCCAGGTTTCGGGCACGTTCGGCAGCCGGCAGGAGGAAGCCCAGCGACTCGGGCGGATCCTCCGTCCCAAGGAGGACGAGGGGCGCGCCCGTTTTTACACGCTGGTGAGCCGCGACACTCGGGAAATGGATTTCGCCCACCATCGTCAGCTCTTCTTGACCGAGCAGGGATACAACTACGAAATTCTGGATGAATCCGATTTGCCCGCGCGCGGCCTGGCTCTCTCAGCGGCGACCGGTTGATCGCATCGAGATCGATCGATCGCCGCGATGCCGCCGATCCTCGACCTCAAGCCCCGGTAAAGGCACGATGACCTCTTCGACTGTTTCGACGGCCCGAATTCCTGTCAAGCTCCACAAGAACGTGACTCTGCTCCGTACCAGCGAGCCGGTGCTGGCCGAGGAATTACTGGCCCGCAAGGCTCTGTCGCGATGGGTACTGGGGCGGTTGTCGGAGACCGTGCTCTTGGTACAGCCAGATCAGACGGAAGCCGTGATCGAGGAACTCCGCCGCATGGGCCACACGCCGCGCGTCGTGCGTTAAAAGGGGCCGTCACTGATGGCCGCTGCGTCGCAGTCGCCTCCGAGCCATCCCCCGGATGAGCGTCCGAACGGCTCCGTTCGCGCCGAAGCGGGCTCGACGCGCGCGGGACCACGATTGGCGTACCGCGCGGCACTGAGCCGCTATAAAGGGGCTCGCCTCGCCGCGATCCGGCTGGCGCAAGGCTGCTCTCCGCGACAGCTCGCGGATCCGCCCGGCCGGCAGCGCGGACGAGATCACGGAGCATCTGGACCAGACCGCCGCCGTCAAGGCTCTGGTCGCGCGGTTGCCGGTCGATTCGCGGCTGGCCCTTTCCCTCTTCGCCCTGACCGAGACGACGACGATCTCCATGGCCGGGCTGACCCACGCCCTCAGGGATTCTGGGAGTCGATCCCGTCGTGGCAACCGTGAGGCTGCTCGATCTGGGCTTGCTGGCGATCGAGCCGGGCCCCGACCACGGCCCCGTCGATGATTTCCAGACGGCACTCGAACACGGCAATCCCGTCGAGGTCCGGCTGCGGTTCATCCGGCGGTCCCGCAGGGAGTTCGCACGGCTCGGCCCGAAGGTGAAATGCTCAAGGTCGCCGGTCCGGTCAGCCAGATCCGCGAGTCGGATGGACTGGAGCCGATCCTCAGGTTGGGTGCGCTCTGGCAGCGCGTGGGAGCCGAGCCTTTGCGTCAGACTCAACAGGGGACGCTCTACAAACGCGATCGGGACCGGGTCGAGGCGGACTCGGTCCTCACCGGCCCCGTCGCCGATGCGCTGGGGCCGTTGCCTGATCCGGCCTCGCTCTGGCTGGCGCTGGGCCTGTCACGTCGGGCTGATCGAGCTGGATCCCACTGGCGAACGGCTCCTCGCCGCCCCTCCCGAATTCTGGACCGACAACGCCGTGCACCTCCCGCACATGATCGCGACCGGCTGGTTGGCGATGCGAACCTGGCAAGAGACCGAAGGGGTGACAGTCGCCAAGACCGAGGCTCCCCTGGCCGTGCCGTATCTCCGAATCGCCGTGATGCTCTGGCTGGCCGCGCTCGGCGACTCGGACTGGGTTGCCCTCGACGACCTGGCGGAGCACCTTTCGAGCCGGTGGCCGGCATGGGACCGTCTGTCGCTCTCGGACGATCCGGCCGGGTCGAATGTCGATCGCCATAAGAGCGGAAAGCTGCCTCGAAATCGGGCCGGTGCCGAGCGAGCACCGCTGGGCCCGCGGTTGCTGGAGTACGCTCTTACTCGGGGCGGCCTATCCACTCGGCCTGGTTCAGGGCAGCCGAGGAACAAGGGAGCCGGCGTCGCGTCGTGCAGCTCACTGCCCTGGGACGTTACGTCCTGGCGCTGGGGCCGACGCCCCCGCCCCGCACGACCTTCGAGCATTTCCTCTTTGTGCAGCCGAACTTCGAGGTCATCGCCTATCGCCAGGGATTGACGCCCCAACTGGTGGGCTGGCTCAGCCGGTTCGCCTGGTGGTCTCAGATCGGGGCGGCCCTCGAGCTGAAGCTCACGCGCGAGTCGATCGTGCACGGACTGGACATGGGCTCGACATCGCGAGGCGATCCTCGAGAGGCTGACTCGGCACACCCAGAGGCCCTTGCCGCCCGGAGTGATCGATGCGATCAGGAACTGGGCCACCCGCCGCGAGCGCGTGACCTACTACGCGGCCGCCACGCTCATCGAGTTTGGCTCGACCCGCGAGCGGGACGAGGCCCTGGCATCCTGGCCAGCCGGCGAGCTGGCCGCGCCGATCGACGTCGGCGACCGGTTTCTCCTGGTTGCGGACGATCGGACCGTTCCGTTCGATCGCCTCCGCTTGATCGCTTCGCGCGACTATCGCCGGCCTGCCGAGGTCTGCGTGACGGTCGAGGCCGACGGTGATCTCGCTGGTGCTCGATCCGGCTCGCTCGGACCTCCTGGTCGACGCCGAGCTGGCGCGGTTCGCCGACGAGGAGCCGCTCAGACCAACCCTCGCGAGGCGAAGCGCGGGCCGGCGCTTCGGCGGTTCGTCGTCAGCGTTGCTCAATGCGCCGGGGCATGGGCCGAGGCATGTCCGCGCCTCAGTTTGCCGAGTGGTACGCGCGACGGACTGGAGCAGGGGTCCCGGCCGCGGTCCGGCTCTTGCTCGCGCCGAAGATCGCACGCGTCCCGCCGCTCGAAGCCACGCAAATCGTCGTCCTCAAGCTTGCCGACACTCCGATCTCCTCGACGGATTGGTCCAGCATCCCGGCCACGCAGTCCTTTGCTGGGCGAGCGTCTCGGCCCAACCGCCGTCACCATTGCCGACGATCAACTCGGACCGTTGCAGAAAGCACTCAAGGGACTGGGGATCGACCTGGATGCGATCGAGTAGACTGGAGCTGATTGACGCCGGAGATAGCCGTCGGACTCGATCAAATGCGAAGATCAAATCAAATCCCGGTAGTCTGCGGCCGGAGGAACCGACCGGCGCCGAGTTTGACGGCTCGCCATCGCGGTTTCGATGGCGAGCCGTCGCTGAGTCGGCATTTGGACGGGGAGCTCCGTCCTCGCGGTTGCTTTCGTTTTTCGGAGGATCGGTTCGTCGGAGGGTCGGATCGTCGAACCGCGTCGGAAGGGTCTCCGCTTGGAGGCGGCCGGCTTGCGGGTCGGACGCCAGTTGGTTCGTCGCGTGGTCGAGGCGGCCCGCGGCGTGCGTTCGGCTGCGGGACCTCCGGGACAACGATCCCCAGGAAGGTGGGGGGCGGGATCATGACGCATCGCCGCGCTGTCGTCCGCACCGGCGCGGCCACGAGCGGGCTCCTCGCGGTCGGGCGATTGGGAACGGGCGAATGGCTTCGCCGCGGCGGGCTGGGGTCGCGAACCCGAGCGTCGATCGGCCACCAGCGTGCCCGAGCCGCGCGTGGGGGGCGCATAAAGTGCCGTCAGATTGTTGCGATCGAGCAGGCTGTAGATCGACCGAGGTGTGGCATAGAGGCCATGATCCCCTTGCGGCTCGGCGAAGTCGCACACGCCCGCGATGTATCCATTATCGGTGAACAAGCCGCCGCCGGAACGCCCCTGCTTGGGTGCCTTCAAGCACTCGATCGCCTCATACGTCCGGTCTTCCCGACAAGAAATTCTGTCCTCGCGGCCGATGATGGCCGTGGGCCAAGCCGTCGCATCCTCGCCCTCCGAGCAGCCGACCGTGAGCATGCTCATGCGGGATTGGGGTTCCCAGTGCGCCGGCACAACCCGGGAAGCGGGCAATTGCCGGCCGGGCCGGATCCGGATCAATCCCACATCCCTCGTGAAATCATAGTCGACCGCCTTGCCCTCGACGGCCTCGAGGAAGTCCACCTTGCCGGGTTGGTTGCCTCGCTTTTTCAGTTTGCCGTCGAACAGGTCGATGATGATCTGACGCGGGAAGTTCGCCGGCGAAGCCTGCTTCCTGAACCCTCAAGATGAAAGATATGCGCACACGTTAAGATCAGCGACTCCTCGGGTGTGCTGTAGATGATGGTGCCCGAGCCGAAACCGGTCGAGTGGGGACCGACCACGCGGATTCGAACCGAGGATTCCCAGGGTTTGGGGTTGGTAAAGACCCGTTCGGACCCGTTCCTCGGGCTCTTCCTCCGGGCGATTGCGCCCGTATTCCGACTGGCCCTGGCTCTCTCGTCCGCTTCATCGTCGTCGCGACGGGACCGCGATTTCGAACGCGAGGCGACACGGTCGTTCGAATCTGTCGTCGACTCTGCCTTGGCCGCGGCGGCCTTGTAAAACCGCGCCAGCTCGACGGCCGAATGTGCCCTTGGTGCGATCCAGCTCGCGGCCCGAGCCGTCGACCACGATGAAGGTGGGGACGGCCTCGAACATGGTAGCGCGCGGCCAGTCTGTCCGGGTCGTGGTCGATGTCGATCGACCTGACCGGATACTTGTTTCGGATCAACTGCTTGATGACGGGCCGCATCTTCTGGCACGGGCCGCACCATTCGGCATGGAAGTCGAGCAAGACGGGCTGGGACGCCGCGTCGCTCGAAGCGGAAGGGGCGGCGGTGCATAGAGCGAGCAACAAGGAGGCGATGGTCATGCCGCAAGGACTCCTTTCCCTCGGGAGTGGCCGCGGGCCAACGTCTCGACGACGTCGCAGCCGGACTGGACCAGCTCGGTGTCACGCGCCCCGTAACGAGGCGAGAAACATTCCCCTGGTTGGGCCTTTGGCCGCGAGGCGTGCGTTCGGACCGTCGACTCGTCCGAGGGCCAATATCGGGCCCCGACGAGCATGAGTGGACGGACCGCGTCCGCGAGAGCGGACGAGTTCGCCAAAAGAAGCAGATGTGGCGCGAGATGACGGACGACGTGCCGGGAAGATCAAGGTCCCCGACCCTTCCTTGGGCGGCGGCACCTCAGGTTGAGGGCCCCACGACACACCGTCATGGCGTGACGCGTCCCGCCGTTCATGACCACGAACCGGTCGATCGCGGCTGCGCCGGCAATTCCGGCGACGCCGTCGACTCGGCACATGGCCTGGCGACGGTTCCGTGGCGGCCGCGAGCTCCCTCCTGGCCTGCGATCTCCCCCAACTTCCAGTTGAGGGGGTGCGAGATCCCGAGGGGTTCGCGTTCACCGCGGTGAGCCCCTTTTACTAGGAGTGGACGAGGAGTACCAGATCAGTTATCGGTTTTTGGACCCGATGACTGGAGGATTTCTCCCGTCAATCCAGAAAGGGCTCGGATGGAAGGTGCGCGACGTCTGCCAAAAGCCGCCAGAATCGGGCCGTTTGGGGCCACGACTACTCATTCAGTTGGCCGCATAACCCTGAATAACCCGGAAAACCAGAAAGTGAACTCGAGCCGATTCCTCACACTGTCTTGGCATCGATCCAGGGCATCAGGCTGCCAGCCGCTTTCCAACTTGCTCGACGGGGTGCTCCCGCTCGATTCGTTTGGTCGCGTTGAATACCGGCCGATTGGCTCGGTTCTCGAGGATCCACTCCTTGGCGAATTGCCCAGTCCGGATCTCGTTGAGAATCTTCTTCATCTCGGCACGAGTCTGCTCGTTGACGATTCGCGGTCCTCGCGTGTAGTCGCCGTACTCGGCCGTATTCGAGATGCTGTACCGCATGTAGTTGAGGCCGCCTTGGTACATCAGGTCGACGATCAACTTCAGCTCGTGCATACACTCGAAATACGCGCTCTCAGGCTGATATCCCGCTTCGATCAGTGTCTCGAAGGCCATTTTCACCAGGGCGCTGATTCCACCGCAGAGGACCACCTGCTCACCGAACAGGTCCGTCTCGGTCTCCTCGGCGAATGTCGTCTGCAATACGCCCCGCGCGTTCCTCCGATCCCCTTGGCATAGGCCAAGCCCAGCGCCTTGCCGCCGGGCGTGCACAAATCGCCCGTGGCAATCAGGCAGGGAACCCCGCCGCCTTTGACGAACTCACTTCGCACCAGGTGGCCTGGCCCTTTGGGTGCGACCAGGGCACTATCGACGCCCTCGGCGGAACAACCTGGCCGAAATGAATGTTAAACCCATGCGAGCAGAGCAGCAAATCGCCGGGCGTAGGTGCGGCTTGATCTCACGGGTGTAGATGTCGCCCTGAACCTCGTCGGGCAGCAAGATATTGACCAGGTCTCCCGCTTCGGCCGCCTCGGCGGCCGAAACCGGCTTGAAGCCGTCCTTGATCGCCAGCTCATAGTTGGCCGATCCGGGTCGCTGCCCCACCACTACGTCACAACCTGAGTCGCGAAGGTTCTGCGCCTGAGCGTGACCCTGGCTGCCGTAGCCGATCACCGCGATCGTCTTGCCTTTAAGAAGCGACAGGTCGGCATCTTGGTCGTAATACATCTTGGCGGCCATCGGCGTTTCCTTCTCAAATGTTCGGAATGCCCATTGAATCGTCTCAGGTTCAGCTGGATTGATCCGGGTTCACCATTCCGTCTTCGCATCGCTTTCAAGCCGCCGATCGCCACGGACCAGGGCGATTCGTCCGGTCCGGGCCAGTTCCTGAATACCGTAAGGTCGGACCGCCTCGATGAACGCCTCGATCTTTTTCTCCTGGCCGGAGATCTCGATCATCAGTTGGTCGGGACTGACGTCGACAATGCGGCCCCGGAAGACTTGAACAAGCGCACTGATCTCCGGGCGGAGCGCGGGCGGAGCCTGGATTTTGATCAGCATCAAGTCTCGCTCGACGTAATCCTCGCTCGAGATGTCGTGTACTTTCACCACCGTCACGATCTTCTCGAGTTGCTTGCGCACCTGATCAAGATGCCGGTCGTCGCCCATCACGACCACGGTGATCCGCGAAAGGTGAGGATCCTCCGTCTCGCCAACCGCCAGGCTCTCGATGTTGAAGCCCCGCGATGCGAACATCCCCGACACATGCGCGAGCACGCCGGGCTGGTTTTGCACCAAGGCGGACAGGAGATGACGGTGTTGGCCCGATTTGGACGAGTCGGTGGCACTTGTGGTCACGGGATTGGTGCTCGAACGATTAGAGATTGAGCGATCAGCGATCAGCCAGACCGGACCAAGCTCCGAGAGGTTCGCCCGCTGACCGGAACTCGAAACTCCTCGAGAGCTAACACACGAGTTCGCACAGACGCCGCAATGTCGGTTGATAAGCTGACGCGACCAAGCGAGGGACGCCGGCCTGGGCCTGTGCCGAGAGGCAGAGCCAATCCCCTCGCTCGCGCATCGGGTTAGTGTGGGTCGTGTGCAATTCATCGGAAAACCGCTCCTAGTGTGGACTTGGATTGAAGCCGCCGCGGAGTCCCGGAGCAGAGGCCGGGAAGTCCACCGGGCATGTCTCCGGGCGTGCCGGCTGCTTTCTTCGGCTGGACCAGTTGCACACGATCCAGGTTGATCGCGCGGAAGCTGTCCCCTGTGGTCACGTAGTACCACGGGCCGAATCGATCAACGAGTTCCTTGACCTTCTTTTCACCGTCCGCAAGCTTCTTGTCGTAGTCGGTCTTCTCTTGCTTGGCCTTCTCCTCGGCTTCCTTTTGCTCGGCGAGATACTTGGGGTCATTCGGGTCCGGGGCGAACGCGTTGCTCAGGGATGTCCACCAAAGTGCCCGGCTTGATGATGGGCGGCGGGAGCTTGGGCTCGAGCGATTTCGGCTTGGCGATCAGCGATGGGTCGAACGATACCGTCACCATCAAGTAACGATTCTCCTGGAGTTCCGTCCGACTTCTTCTCGGCGTCCTTTTTGGGCTGATCGCCTTTTTTCTCGGCGTCGTCCGCCTGGCCGGCGGTCAGCTCCTCGCCGGTGCTGAAGTCCGGTCCGCCATAGCGAAGGGTATAAACGACCCCTTCGTCGGTCGTCACGATCACATCACCTTGGTCGGAGAAGAGCCCTTGTCTGGCGAGAATGAACCCCTTGTTCGCGAGGGATGCCACGACCGGCATCGACAGCTTAAGATCGGGTTGGTTGAGGTCTTTCAGACTAGCCGGCTTGGGGCGAATGCCGACGATCTTGAGGTCTCCAAGCGCGTCCGTCAGGCCGCGGAGTTTGTCCTCGCTCAGTTCTTGATCCGTGGGGATGCCCTCCATCGTCCAGGGACCGCTCGAGTCCTTGCGCTCGATCGTCAGCTTCTCACCCCGTTGCAGGATCATGCCGCGGCCGTCTCGGTGCTTCCTGAAGCTTGTAATTGTCGAAAACGATGCGGCGGATCTTGCTGGCCTCGACCTTGAGCAGGTTGGTCTCGATCCAGTCCGCAAACCGAGTGGAGAGGTCAGCCTTGACGTTCACGCCATAAATCCGCTTTTGGCCGGGCACACGCACGTACCGTTGGCCTCCGCTCCCTTCCTTCCGCTCGTTGCCTTTGATCTCGTTGCCGATGATGAAGTCCGCGAGGACCTTTTCGGACGCGTCGCGAAGCGTGACCCGCTTGCCTCGCCCCTTGAGTGCGCCGAGGCCTTGGCGTCGAGAGGGTCGATCACACCCATCGACTCCTGGGTGTCCTCAGCGCCATCGGATCGGATCGTATCCTTGTTGAGATCCATCACCGCGCCAGCCGTCTTGGACAGCCGGTCGCGGGCGTCCGCCGGATAGTTATGGTGGGAGGGGATCACCCACTTCTTATCCTTGAACATCACCCGGAACCGCGACGCGGTGGCTGTCGAAGGCTCGAAATCGACCACCTCCAGGTCGGTGCAAGCCAGCGGGTCTTTGAATTCGGGGAAAAAAGGCTTCCCCTGGTCGTTGAACGTTTCGTTCCGAATCGACCGGTCCCGCGTGGTCACGAATGCCGCACCGGTCAATGCCAGCGCTACGCCGACGAAGCATAGGGTTTTCCAAATCTCGCGCATTGGTCTTCCTCGGTCTTGAATCACGTAGGTCAGGCTTTTGAGCCTGACACCAGCCATGTAGGTCAGGCGTTCCGGCCTGACGTCATGCTCAAAAGCCTGACCTACTTTCGCTATGAATTGCGCCTGTCAACTAACTTCTGAATTCAGGCCAGCCGCTTGGGGTTCGCGCCCAGGTTCTCACGACGCAGACGAGCGATCCACACCAGCAACCCGAGAATCATCGGGGGCAGGGGGGGGATGATGGCGGCCTTGTACCGCACGTTGTTTTGAATCTTGCGAATATTCCGCTCCGATTCGCCCTTGCTTTCGCGGATCTTGATGAGCTTCTCGTCCTCGACAAGCTGTTTCTGCACGTCCAGCCGGCGCTGGGCGACGGACTGCAAGTTCTCGAGCATGGATTCCTTGGTCCGGTCGTCCAGATCCGTTCGACTGCGGACCTGGTCGACCTCCTTGTTGAAGGCCTGCTGGGCTTGGTCGAGCTTGTCCTTCGCGGCGTTCTCGGCCGACTTGGTTTGGTCCTGGAGCTCTTCGGTAAAGATCTTGGCCTGGGCCTCCAGCTCCAAAAGCGTGCGGTGCTTGGGCGCGTTTCTTCCTCAAGGCTGACATACGACTCGTCGCCGGCCAGCACATCGACGCAATTGAGGACGAACGGAAACGTTGTCGAAATCGAGGTTTTCGATCTTGCGCCGGCGGAGGTCGAAGAAGTTCTCCGAGATCATGTCCAGGTCGGCGATGCGATCACGTTGATCTTGGCCGGAGGAGGCGCGGGCTTCTCTTCCTTCTTCTTCTCGGCATCCTTCTTGGTTGCGTCCTTTTCTCGATCGCTGCCTCGGCGGGAGCCGAGCCGACAATGCGCGCGGCCAAGGTGTAGCTCATATCCGGGATGGGAAACGGGGTCGACGCGGTTTGATCCCGAAGTTGCCCATGAATCCCTGCTGGACGGCATCATTCCAGGACAGTGTTCCGCCCGCGTCGCCGGTTCGCAGGAGGGGGATGAACTCGGGCCCGGAGCCGCCCAATTTGGGTCGAAGCAAGCCCGCGAAAGATGGCGACGATCTCTTGCAGCTCCGAGCTGGCGATCTGCTCGGGATTGAAGGCGTCCTTGGCGCCGCTACCTTTGCCGATGAAGACGATCTCCTCGGGTAGATCGGCCAGTTGGGGGTGAGGGTTATACCCGTTCCAGACGATTTCGATCGAGGGCCAGTCGATCCCGATCAGGTCGAGCAGTGGTCTCAGGTTGCCCTTGGGCTCGGGAGGTTGACCCCCTCCGAACGGTCCACCCGGCGGCATCTTGGGCACCTCGGGCGAGATGATCGGGCCTGTCAACAGGGTAGGGGTCGAGGAAGAGGAGGGTCGCACCGCCCTTCTTGACGTAGTCGGTCAGATTGTCAATCTGCCTCTGGGTCAGAGACGAAGGCTGGGCGACCAGGAGGACATCGACATCACTGCCGATCGGTGTGTCGGGTGCGACCGAGCTGACGTCGTATTGCTTCTTGAGCTCGGTGACGATGGACCATTCCGGAGTCTGGCTGAAAGTCCGCATGTCCATTCCGCCCATCAGCTTGGCGTCGGTACTCAGGATGCCGACCTTCTTGCGGCCACTCCGGGAGACGACGCGGATCGACCGGGTCAGCTCGTACTCGACCGGCAGCCCGCGGTCGAAGAAAGGAATGACCACTTCCTCGACACCCGCGGTGAAGGCGACACCCAGGAAGACGTCGGCGGACATTTGTTTGGCTTCATCGGCCGTGAAGACCCGTCGCGGCTCGATCCCGAATCGCTTCTCCGCCAACCGCGCCTCTTCCGAGTACAGCTCCGTCGGGACGAGGTTCAGGCGGATCTTGCCGCCGCTCCCCGCCGCGTATTCCTTGAGCTTCCCGAGCAGGTCGGACTTGACCTCCACGAACTCGCGTGGAACTTCGGGACTGTAATACGCTTGAATCAAGACCGGCCGGTCGGCGGGGATCTGCTTGACCAGGTCGAGCGACTCACGCGACAGAGCGTGCAATCTGCTCAGCGCTCGCATCCTTGCGGATAGCCCATGCTGCTCGAGCATCACGTTGACACTGAACAGCGACAGCACGACCGCCACGAATCGAACCAAGGAATGAAGCCAATTCCGGCTACTGGCCTCGCCGCCGGCCCAGTGTCGCCGGCCCAGGAGCAACATGTTCAAATAGAGCATCGCCACGGCGAGACCCACGAAATAAAAGAAGCCGGAGAGCGTGATGACACCGGTGCCAAAATCCAGGAACTGGGCGGGAACCGACCAATCCTCGATCTTGCGACGCAGAGACGATTCGGCGGGGGAGCCGATCATGCCCAAAAAGATCGGGATCGCACAGAACAAGGCGCCCAGGATAAACGCCACAGTCACATTCGACGACAAGAGCGAGGCGACCATCCCGACCGAGATCAAGCAGCACACCCATCAGCCAGTAGCCGAGATAGTTGGCGAACACGATGCCGAAATCGGGTGCGCCGAGCGCTTCAAGGATGAAAATCTGCGATAACGAGAAGAGCAGGGCCACCGTGTAAATGCCGAGCGCCGCGAAATACTTCCCCAAGACGACTTCGAGGTCATGTGCGGGCAAGGTCAAGAGCAGCTCGTCGGTCCCTTGGCGACGCTCGTCGGCCCACGAGCTCATCGTGATCGCCGGGATGAAGATCAAGAGCAGGTAGGGCATGTACCTGTTGAGCTGGTCCAGGTTGGCCAGATTGTTGGTGAAGAACTGCGACTGCCAGAAAGCGAGCACCGAGCTGAGGAACACGAACAGCGTGATGAACACATAACCAGTCGGGTTGCTGAAATAGCTCAGGAGATTGCGCTTGAAGATGGCCCAGATCGCATGAGGGCGGAAAGGCCGGGCGTGGGCCGCGGGGAGTTTGGTCGCGTCCCGCTCCTGAGTGGTCAATTTCGATTTCAAGCGTGGTCACCGTGAGTCATCCTCTCTTCTAGTGGCGTGCTGGGAGAGCACCATGCGATGAACTATTCGCTAGAGTAAAGTGCTTGGCGAGCACTCACTGATCCATTTTCAATGACCGAATTCGATAGTACACCGTCACCGGTGTCGCGGACAGCGCGGCCACGCGAGAAGCCGCACCGGTCGAGGTTCCGATCAGACCGGCTGGGCCGTCAGTTGGTAGAACGCCTGCTCGAGGCTTCCGTTCTGGCTGGCGAGTTGACCGGGCTTGCCGTCGAAGACGATCTTGCCATCATGGATGAAAAGCACCCGGTCGGCGACCGGCTCGACTTCCTGGAGAATATGGGTCGAGACCAGAACGGTCTTCGACTGGCCCAGGTCGCGAATCAACTGCCTGACTCCTCGAATCTGATTCGGGATCGAGCCCGCTGGTCGGCTCGTCCATGATCAGAACTTCCGGGTCGTGCAACAGTGCCTGTGCCATCGAGACCCGCTGTCGATACCCCTTGGACAGTTTGCCGATCGGCTTGTGTGCGACCGATTCGAGCGAACATTGCTGCACGACGGCATCGATGCGTTCCGTGAGCAAAGCATGAGACATTCCGCGCGCTTCGCCGAAGAAGCGGAGCAAGCTCAAGGGGGTCATATCAGGATAGAGCGGACCATTCTCGGGCAGATAACCCAGATGCTCGGCCGCGCGAATCCGTTCGGTCTGGACGTCGATCCCGGCGATCCGTGCACTGCCGTGGGTCGGAGCCACGAAGCCGGTCAAGAGCCGCATCGTCGTCGTCTTACCCGCTCCGTTAGGGCCGAGAAAGGCGACGACCTCGCCCTTCGGAATGGTGAACGACACGTCCCGTACCGCGAGAAAAGAGCCGAACTGCTTGCACAGCCCATCGGCTTCGATCATGACGGGCTTCGACATACCGGCGGGATCCTCCGCAATGATTCAAGTAAATTCATGCCGCTCAAAAAGCCGCGACCGAAACGCCAGGATCATCCAGCGGACAACAGGGCAATCGACCGCCGTCCGACCCTGAGATCTGCGGCGAATCCGAGGCGCGGGATTTCCTGGTGCGTGAGCACAAGCCGCGCAACCCTTACAATCACTACGAGGGTTGGACGAATGTGTTCATTATGCACAGACCGTCCCGTCGACGCAACCAATCAGCGCTGGTTGTCGGAGAAGGCCTGAACCGATCCGGGGTCAACCAGCCTTATTTCGAGGATTCAACTCACAGACGGGTGCTCTGTCTGATTCACGATCAGCCAGGTCTCATCCACCGAGGATCATTTACTGCGAGGCAACCGCCATGAAAAGCGCCTGGACCGCCACTCCGGGGGGCCGTGATTGGCTGCGGGTTCGTGTCTCAGTATCACCTGGAAGCATGGTCGCATGTGCCCGATTCGCGACTGGTTGCGCTTTGCGACATGAATCTCGAGCGGCTGGAGCGGGCCGGTGCTCGGATTCCCGAAGCGCGATGTTATCGCGAAGCAGCCCCGCTTTTCGATCAGGAGGAGCAACTCGACTTTGTCGAGATTTGCACCCAGGCCGATTCGCATCGCGAATTGGTGGAGTTGGCGGCCCGACATGGGGTTCACATCCTCTGCCAGAAGCCGGCGGCCTTGGTCCGATCCGAGTTCCTGGCGATGATCGACGCCTGCGCCAGGACGGGTGTTCGGTTGATGATCCACGAGAATTGGCGGTTCCGCCCCTGGTATTGCGCGATGCGTGCCGAAATTGTCGCCGGCGGGATCGGACGCCCGATTCGCTTGCGGATCGCCCACCGCGACACGCGGGCGATCCGTCCTGACGGGTACACTGCCCAACCGTATTTGGCCACCATGCCCCGGATGATCCTGATGGACATGGGTTGCCATCTGATCGACACGGCACGCTATCTCATCGGGGAAGTCCAGACGGTCTCGGCGACGCTCGCGCGATTCGGCGAGCACAGCATCGGCGAGGACGTGGCCATGCTGGCAGTCGAGTTTGCCGAGCGGGGCACTGGGCTCGTTCGACCTGAGCTGGTGCGCCGTCCCCGAGTCAGCGCGATTGGAATGGGCCCTGAATGAGACCGTCGCCGAAGGAACGGCCGGGAGTTTGCGGCTCATGACCGACGGCTCGCTCGAGTTGGACGAGTCCGACCGGCGAACGCGATCGCAAACCGGTCGCCTTGCCCGGGGACAACCAAGTTTACCTGGACGGCTACATCGCAACCCAGCGGCACTTCATCGAGGGCTTGATCTCGGGCATCGAGCACGAGACCCGCGCGTCAGACAACCTCAAAACGATGGATGTCGTCTGGGCGGCGTACCGCTCGGCCGAAGTAGGGACGCACGTTCACGGTGTGAGACACAGGCGGCGAAGTCTCCCGCGCGACGAGAAGAGTCCGCCCGAAATAGAATGGGGACTACGCCAACGGGCTTTCCACCGCAAAGCTAGTCGTGCACCCTCAAGCCAAAGAGATGATTCTCACTGGCTTGCCGCCCCAACTCCGTTCCGTTAAGATACAGATCCTTGATCTGGTGCCACCAACGTGATGAAGAGGTACTCTTCAACGAACGTGCGACCAAGAGACGCACCCGTAGCTCAACTGGATAGAGCATCGGTCTACGGAACCGAAGGTTACTGGTTCGAATCCAGTCGGGTGTACTGAAGAAGGCACGGCGAAGTTTGACGAACTAACTTTCAATGTCACCCGATGAAACTATGGATGCGCAGTTGGCGCAACCTGCGTGAGCCTGACGGGATGAAGTGACACGCCGTCAGCCGCTGTACCGGGATCAAGTTGAAAAGTGCGCACTTGAGGGGCCAAACACTTGCCTTCTGTATTGGCGATTCCCGAAACTCCTCCCTGACCATGGGAACGATTCTTCGTGTTGCAACCGTCAACATCTGCCGGGACCAATCCCGCTGGCCCGAGCGTCGAAACCTGGTGGCCCATGGCCTGGCTGCCCGGTCGCTCGACTTGATCGCTCTCCAAGAGGTGGCCGACCCACTTGGCGCCAGCACCGCCCACTGGCTTGCGGACCAACTTGGCGGCTACTCGGTCCACGTCTGCCCCAAGGCGGGGTGGGGCCGCAAGTGGGAGGGGATCGCCGTCCTCAGCCGGTTGCCTGTCGAGGGTCACGAAATCCTCGACCTGTGCGGCCAGCAGCGGACGGCCCAGTTCGTCCATGTGCGAGTTGGCGGACTGCCAGTCGTGCTGGTCAATGGGCACTACTACTGGCCAGTCGGTGCCCACTCGGCGCAGATGAAGCAGGTCGGACGAGTCCTCAAACGGATTGCGTCGTTCGATCCCGGATTGGCTTTCATCGTGTGCGGGGATTTCAACGCCACGCCCGAACAGTCGATCGATCGCCTTGATGCGACAGGTGTTTGTCTCGGCCCATCAGGCCCGCCACGGCGGGGAACCGGACTTCACCTGTCCAACACCGCTGGTCAGCGGCGGAAGGATTCGCAAGGCGATCACAGCCGGATTCTATGGGCTCTTCTCGAATGGCCCCAGTGACATCTGGCGTGGTACCCTGGACTACATCTTCGTCGGCCCGGAAATCGCGGTCATCGAGTGTCGTGTGATCCTCGATCGGCCGTCGCCGGGAGACTCGACGCTCTACGCCTCCGACCACTTCGGGCTGGCGGCGACACTGGAGATACCCGCAGTCGATCCAAGAGGTCTCGCTCCTTCCACTGATTCATACAGGTCGCCGCATAACGGAATCATTTGAGCCCTCTCATGCGAACAACGATCGAAGTCTTTTCGGACGTGATTTGTCCCTGGTGTTATATCGGGAAACGCCGACTTGAGATGGCCCTGGACCTCCTCGGCGGGGAGAACAATGTCGAAGTCCGCTGGCAGCCTTTCCAGCTCAACCCGAGCATGCCGATCGAGGGGATTGAGCGCCAGACGTACCGTTCGGCCAAATTCGGCAGTTGGGAGCGGTCGTTGGAGTTCGACGCCCGCGTGGCTGCGGTCGGGGCGAGCGTGGGCATTTCGTTTGCCTTCGACCAGATCGCACGAACTCCCAACACGTTTGATGCACCGGCTAATCGCGTACGCCCAGACCCAGCGGAAGCAGCACGCCTTCGTTGAATCGTTGTTTGGGGCCTACTTCACGGAAGGCCGGGACATCGGCAAGAGGCAAGTGCTCTGCGATCTTGCCGTCGAGGCGGGCATGGAGCGGACCGACGTCGAGGGCTTCCTGGCAAGCAACCAGGGCGCCGGCGACGTGCGCTGGAGGAAGAGCGGGGACGACGGCTCGGGGTCAACGGCGTGCCCTTTTTCCTTGTCGACGGACGGGTCTCCTTGTCGGGCGCCCACGAGCCCGAGATCATCTTGGAGACTTTGAAGAACGCGATGCGCAGCGGCAACATCTGACTGGCTCGCATCGAAGGCGAGGACGAGCCCGAATGCGGTGCCGGAATTACAGCTCAGCAAAAGGCACTTTACAGGGAAGCACCTGCGCGAACCACAGACGAGCGGGGTCCCGGTCACGACTCCACGGGCCTCCGGATGGTCGGCCAGGCTCTTCGACTTGTCGCGCGTCCAGGCCCGGAAGGCGGTGAAAAGGGCGACCTGGTCAATCAGACCGTTCTGAAGAGCGAGCAATCCGAAGAGGAAGTGGCGGTCGGCAGCGGCAGTCATGGCATGGCTCCGAACAGCAGCGGTCGATCGGGCGCAGGACCCAGCCTCCGGGGCCGGCCCAGGAATCAAGCTCATCGGGCCAATTATCGCAAATCCGGCTTGCATTTGCATCCGTGCCGCGGGGTGTCTTCGGACAGCGTTCTTCGTTCCTCCGTTGATCCGAGAGCCAGGGACTGGATACCAACTCGGCATGGCGAGAAAATGTCCGGGAGGATCGCCGCACGTTTCAACGACAGGCGGAACACCCTCCCTGAATGGGCCTATGTCGAACCAAGTTCACGGATTTCCTGCCCGCTCCCCCGAGACAAGACGCTGAGCCGCCGTGGCACTCAAAGTCTCGTCGACACTGGAGATGGTGCGGCGTACAATCATGTAGACGGGGGCTGGAGATCGGGCCAGAAGTTCTGGTGAGGCGCAGTAATGGCGACGGAGACCGGAAGCGAAGCGACGCTTGACGTTCGGCTTCCCGCGGCGGTGAAACAAGCCGTGGAGCAGGCCGCTGCCCAGCTAGGACAATCCGTGGACGAGTTTGCTGCTGCCGTCCTGGCGTCCACCGCCCGCGAGGTAATCGATCATCGCGGTGTGACCGTGCTGACCCCGCGGGACTGGGAACGTCTCGTTGCGTTGCTCGACCGACCCGCTGAGCCGAACACCGCGCTCAAGGCCGCGGCCCAAAGCTACAAGCAGCAATTTGAATAGCGTCCCGGAAAGCCCCTGGGTGATCGCCAGGCTCGGTGCCGAGCATGACCGGGGGTCATTCGACTGCGGCAATGCCGCCCTGGACGATTGGCTGAAGCAGCGAGCCGGTCAGTTCGATCGGAGGGACTCAGCGCGCCCCTACGTGGCGGTTCAAAGCGGAGAGCCAATGGTTGTGGGCTACTACGCGATCGCCACTCATGGCGTTCGTCGCGAGGACCTTCCCGATGATCAGGCCAAGGGATTGCCGCGGATCGACATCCCCGTCGTCTTGCTAGGCAGGCTCGCCGTGGATCGCGGCGCCAGGGCTGTGGCCTGGGCTCCCTTCTCTTGCTCGATGCCTTGCGACGTATCGAGCTTCTGGCCGACCAGGCCGGCATCCGGGCGGTCGAAGTCGACGCCATCGATGACGCGGCCCGCAACTTCTATGTCAAGTTTGGCTTCGAACCCTTGCTCGACGATCCGCGCCACCTCTTCTTGGCGATGCCAACTCTGCGTCAGCTCAATTTGGCCCACAGGGGGTGAGCGCGGTCAGGATAATTGACCCACGTCCGCGCGAAGTTAGTCGCCCAGATGCGCCGGTCGATCAGACGAGCCCCGGCTGGTGGTGCCGGATCGTCACCGACCCTCGGTGGGCGCGTCAGCCATCGGTCGGGGCGATCAGTCTTTTAGCTTGGCTCTTGGCCCGGCCTTCGCCTCCACCTTGGCCACCAGCTTCCGGAAATCGTCCCGGCCGCGCAGGGGAGTCGATGTCCGGCTCGTTGAGCTCGCTGGGCAGTGCCCAGCCGGCCTTGACGGCATCCGCGACGGCGGCACCACGACCGGTCGGCCCGTATCCGATCCTGGTCTTGAACGGCGAGCAGTCGTCCGACAAGAGCATGCTGGCCAGGATCCTTCGTCTCCTGATCGACCTGCATACCTGCCCCGTTTTGCGCATTCCGAGCAGCACGGAAAACCTGACGGACTTGCCGCGCATGGCTGACTACGCCGAGTGGGGTGAAGCGACCAGCCGGGGCCTGGGATGGGGCGTTGGCACATTCATATCAACCTACAAGGACAATCGCAAGGACGCGACACAGACACGCTCGAAGATTCGCCGGTGGCGACCGTCGTGATCGCTCTCGCACGCATGGGTGTCTACTGGTCGGGCAAACCTCAAGATCTCTACAAAGCGGTCGTGAAAGTCACGGGCCAAATGCTCGGATCGCGCTGGCCCAAAACGATCAGTAAGTTCGGCAGCGAATTGCTCCGCATTGCTCCCCAGCTTCGACTGCATGGAATATCCATCAGTTTTGAGCGCAGAGGCGGCAACCGCGTCGTCACCCTCAAATTGGAAGGCGCCGCCACGGGCGTGCCGTCAACCACTAGGCCGAAGGCATGAGAAAGTCGCGGTTGTAACGCTCGCCGCGATTATCCAGCGCCCAGCCGTAAGCACATAGTAAATCACTGCATACGGCAATGCTCCGCCACGGATCGCTTTATGCGGATTATTCGGGCGCCGGAGCATAACTCGATGTGGACATTCAACATACGTTAGATTGTTAAACTTGGCCGGTTATGCACTGCGCCCATCCGTAATATGATGGTGCTTCAAGAGATACGACAAAATGTCCGGGCGTGCCGGTCATGCGGGCGCCCAGGTGGAAGTTGATGATCTGCATAAGGTTAGAGCGATTCTTCGAACTTCCGATTATTCCGGCGCCCAAGCGGAACTCGAAGCTGCATCGCGAGATGCGGACGAATTCCTTGTTGCCGAGCGCCCTTCGGCGCGCGGTCCCGGGCGCGAGCGCTTCACGAGGCTTTGACGAGCGACACGGCTGTTTCCTGTGATGGGTAAGGCGACCGGCGGGAAATAAACGACCAGGGCCGCGCTTGTGGCCATACCAACCCAACGCGCAACTACGGGGACCGGCGGGGTCACGCGCTGGCCTCGGCCAGCATCCCTCGCTTGCGCGTCGGGTTAGTGCGGACGGGCTCCGCAGTCCTGGTATCGATGCGATCGCTCGGAACCGACCGATCCTTGGGTATGTTTCCACCCGCCGGTCGCCTTAATGGCGTGCCCTTTTTCCTCATCGACGGGCGTGTCGCCTTGTCGGGCGCACTTGAGCCCGAGATCATCTTGGAGACCTTGACGAAGACGGTGCGCAGCGGCATTTTCTGATTGGCCCGCGTCGAAGGCGAGGACCAGCCCGAATGCGACTCGCGCCGAATGTTCAACCCCCTGACAATGGCGCGGATGGCCGTCGCCCACTTCGGACGTCCGAGATCTTCTTCAATGGAACGGCTAACGCCAAGCTGGACCGGCTCCGCCGTCGCACCGATCAGTTTCCGCCTTGGCCCGGTCGATGGATTCGATGAGCCTGGATATAAAAGCATCGAATTCCGCGGATTGCTTTCTGACACGCGCGACATCCAACATCGGTACCCCCGCAACCGATCGGAACCTCACTAATTCGACCTTGCGACTACTGAAAATGGCAAGGGCGAATCCGCTCAAAGTTATGAAGAAGATTAATGGAGCGGGAGGGGCGAATGACTCGGGGTTCCGACCGAAGACGACCGCTCCCAGGGCAATCAAGGCGATTAGGAAGAGCATCACCCCGGAATAGAAGAGGGTACCAAAAATCCAGAGTCGCTCGAAGTTGGGATCGAGGATGGTCAGGGGCAGGTTTGTCTCGAAATGTCCGCGAGAGGTTCTGCCGACGAGGCGAATCGAGTCGGGATACAGCTCGAAGTCGCACTTGCGTTCGACCCGCCATTCTCGATAAGTCGCTAGCGGATCCATATGCATGATCTCTGATCAATTCCCTGTTTACTCACGCTAATTCAGGTGCGTGAACCATACGCGGTTCCGCGAGTAGGACTTTTCAAAAGGCATTGTTACAGCGAAGCGCCTCCGCGGACAACAGGCGAACGACGTCCCGGTCACGAATCCACGGGGCTGTCCGCGGTGATTTCAGGCTTTCGAACTCGCCTTCGGAAGTGTTGCAACGAGCCGCCATAAGGCAGCAGTTGAAAGCCGTTTCGCCAATGCCAGAGCATGCTCGAGGTATTGCCCCAGATGAACGAGCTGATCAACTCGGTATAGCCAAGCGCGAGCAATTCCCGCTCGGCGTGAGCGAGCAGGTTGGTACCGACGCCGTAATAGGCATGCCAAGGACTGACGAAGATCCAGGTCAAGTGCGGAAGGCCCAGTCGTCGCTCGATGCAATCCGCGGGCGGCGGAGAGTTCCATCGCATGCTGCCGATTTCATCCGGGTCGATCTCGGGGACTAATGTCAGCAAGATCGCGCCCGCGTGGTGACCGCCTTCTTTGCTGATCGCTACGTGACAGGCCGGGATGATCAGCGGCCCGTCGCCACCTTCGCGCGTGAACTTCAGACAATCCCGCGCGGCATCAAGCTGGCGTCGCTCGCTCAGGCTGGCAAACGGTTGAACGCGGGCGAAGGCGCGGGCGAATGGGCGAGACAGGCGCGGCCAGTCGCGTTCCTCAAACCTTCGAATGCATAACGCTTCGTCCGCATCGAAGTCGAGGGGTAAGCTCTCCTCTCGAGACCGCAGCTCCAGGCGCGCCCTCTGAAATTTTGGGCGGGGCGATAGCCACGCCGTTTTGTCGAAGTACTCATACTTGTACGCGGGGTTTTGCGGCAACTGCTCAAATTGCTTCCAGGAAATTGGCAGCTTGATGGTTGAGAACCAGCGGTCGAGCATGGGCCGATCCGGTATGATCCGAGGAGATGATCAGTTCAGGCCAACAATTGGGCCCCCAAGCACACATTCGACCATTGAAACGGATTCAATTCCAGCCCGCAAGAAAATGAAGAAACGCATCCAGCGTTCCCTGAAACTCAAGCCACCGGCCGGAAAAATCCGATCTGATACAAGAGGTATGGGGCGAAGCTGCATCGCGAAAAACCGCGGGAATCGATACAAGAAACGCTGAGCAAACAGTTTCGTCGAAAGTGCAATCACGTCACCGGACAAGTATGCCGTCGTGACTGCATGAGGAGCACGACCCAAGGATGGGGAGATCGGGGTCGATGACGCACCGTAAGGGCGCGATCTGGACCGAGCGAGTGCTCTTGGCGCTGATACTAGGCAGCCTATTGGGCTCGCTCAACCTGATCATCGCCTTGAATCGCCGTTCGGCATCTGAGCCAAATCGGGATGCCCGTTCGACCCCCACGTCACTATCGCCGACTGTCGCGTCGAAGCCGGTCGTCCGCGATTCAGAACCGATCTCGGCTTCTCCAAATGTTGGACAACCTGCCGAGCCCGCGACCGATCGAGAACCGGTCGAACCGATTCCGCCGCCAGCACCGCCTCCGGTCGATCCAACAAAAAAGATCTTGGCGTCTTTCGCCAGCGCGAGAGACCGCGAAATTCAGGCGAGCGAGCAGGCGAATCGACGCTCGGAGGCGCTCGAGGCAGCGCGGCTGGCGGCTGTCGCTGAGTCGGCGAAGTGGAAACGGCGCGAACTGTTGGTCCGTCAACAGATCGCTTCGCTCAACCGGCGCGCGGATGAAATCGAGACCTCGGTGAGCATCCTGGATGCGGAACGTGACGTTCTGGCGCACGAGCGGGATGCACTCAAGGCCGCTCTGAGCAAGGCGAGCCTACGTTCGGGCTTCGCCGTACTACCGTACAAAGGACCGAACGGAACCTGGCGGCGGCCGATCGTTATCGAGTGTACCGCCGGTGCAGTCAAGCTTCAGCCCCAAGGGCTGAGCTTCTCGATGTTGGAACTCTCACCGTACCTTCACCCTCGTTCGAGTCCGTTCATTCGAGCGATCGCCCACGAACTGCTCCACATTCAGTCCTCGGATACTCCGGATGGTGCTCCAGTCGTCCCGTACCTCGTTTTCTTGGTCCGTCCCGATGGCATCCGACCGTACTACGAGGCTCGCTCTCGACTCGAGCCGCTGGGAATCGCCTTCGGCTACGAGCTGATCGAGCAGGATCTCGCCGTCGATATACCCGACTTCGACAACCTCACGACTTGGGATGGCTCGGTGCCCCTTGAGATGCCTCTGGAGCGGGCACCCCAGCCGAAATCGAATGTTGCCATGCTGTCGACGGCCCGCCCAGGAACGAGTGGGACGTCGACCGGCTCGTCCAACTGGCCTGGAGACGATCACTCGTCGCCGGGCGGCTCGGGCTGGGGCTCCTCGAAGCCTCGCGGTCATGCGGGTGCGGATTCGGCGAATCCGGATTCCAGCACACCGGATGATTTCGTGTGGCCATCCCGTGGTCGCCAGACCGGCGCGCACAGCCTACCGGGTGCGGGTTCTCCAGGGACGGATTTGCCCGGCGACACACCAACTGGAACCGCGTCCGGTTACTCCGGGACCACGCTCGGTACCGGTCAACCCGGGAGTCTGGGCGGTCGCGACTCCGGTTCGTCGTCATTCGACGGTTCACCGTCCGGGCCCGCGTCGAGTCTCGGCGAACCGGGCAAGCTCGCGGACCTGAATCAGCCGCCAAATGCGGGGAGAGCATTGGCTCCTACTGGTGATGGTTCAGGATGGAGCACGGCCACTCCGGGCGTAGGTGCATTACAGAACCAGGGACAAGGCCAAAAGCCAGGAGGGCCTGGGTTAGGGTTGTCGGGAGCCGGCGGTCTGAGCGCATTGCCGGACCTTGAGCCGGCCGGCGACGCGCTTTCATCGCCGCCGGTCAAACCTGGAGGCGGATCCTCTTTGGGAATGTCACCGGGGGCGGGCGGCGGCGGACCGTTTAGTGTCGGCGGTGGTTTAGCGACTGGGAGCACAGCGTCGACCGGCGGATCCGGGTCGTCAAACTTAAATGCGAGTGCCGGTGGACAATCGGTTAGTCTCGGCGGTGGTCAACCGCTTGGGGGAGCTGCGCCGCGTCGATCGGCGGCGCTGGGTCCTCGAACTTGAATGCGAGCGCCGGTGGACAATCCGATAATCTCGGCGGTGGTCAAGCGGTTGGGGGTGCAACCTCGACCGGCGGATCCGGGTCCTCGAACTCGAATGCGAGCGCCGGTGGACAAGACCCTGGCCTGGCACCTTACCCGGGCGCGATGGGCGGGGTACCAGCGACCGGCTCCGGCTCAACTCTCAATCAGAGCGGCGGTTTGGGCCAATACCAAGCCTCGGGTCTCGGTCAAGGCTCGGGCGGCGGTCTTCCCTCGACGGCGAGTAGTAGTGGGAACGTGTCGATCCCGTCCGACCTACCGGAGTTACCACCAAGACCAAAACGTGGGAACGCCTCCAAGTAACCAACCGCCCGCGGCTGGCGCGAACACGGCCAACGGCCCACTCACCAGCTCGGACGTCGTCAGTTTGCCCCCGCAGGGGTCGAACGTCTCCGGAACAGCCTCGGGATCGAATTTGGGAACGCCCTCCGGATCCGGTTTGGCGTCGGCTTCGGGGTCGTCGTCGAGCATCGACTCAGCAACATCCGCCAGTCCATCATCAAGCACGAGCTCGACCCAATCAAGCAGCATGACCGCCTCGGGAGGGACGCCGCCGGGATCGATGTCGGCCAGCGGAACTCCATCCGCATCCGGGTCGACTCTCAGTTTTGGTCCGGATTTCGGGTCCGCATCGGACTCCTCGAAAGAGAAGACCGTGCCACCCCCTCCGAAGCCCGTTCTGACGATGGGATCGATCGAGGTGCCGTTCGAAATCGTCGTGGTCTGCCGCCAGCGAGATCTGTTACTTCATCCAGGCGGGTACCGGCTGACGACGCAAGCGATGAAAGAGCAGGGGGGAGGCAAGGATGGCTTGCTCGCTCGCGAGATCCGAGCCGTCGTGACTCGTCGAGCACAGGTTGACCCGATGATCCGGCCTCGGCCGAAGCTCACGTTCCTGGTCGAGGCCAATGGAAGCGAGACGTTCTGGACAGCGCGTCGGCAGCTTTTGTTTTCGCTGCCGGAGTGGCCGATGTCTCTGCAGGTGGCCGAGACGCAGGGCGTTCACGTTTTCAACAAGGAAACGTGGTGATGGCAATCGATCCAATGGCAACAAAGCGCGGCCCGGTTGATTCGCCAGCCGGTGTGATCCCGCCCTCCCGGGAAGCGACCGGAAAAGGCGCAGCGGGTGGTCGAGCCGCACGTGTTGCGGTGACGCGTCGCCAGGCGTTTGCCCAGTTGTCCAGCGTGCTGCTTGGAGTCATCGCGATCACACTCTACATACAGCTCGGATCCCGCCCTCCAATCAAACAGCGAGCCAGAGGCGGCAGAATCCTCGAAGCCGTTGCCAGTGCTGGCTGCGCCGGTCAAAGAGGTCGATACGCCCGACCGACCGACGTGCCGAAGCCGGCGGCCGCGACGGTCCAATCGCCGACCCCGCCGCCAGCGATGGATCAAGTCGCGGTGGGCGAGGCGGAAGCGTTTCTCGACGCCGCCAGCCGCGATCGCGCTCGGGCTGATCACCGAGCCGCTGAGCTGGCGAGCCAACTGGCCATCGCCGCGAGCCAGGCTGCCCTGGATGCCGCCAAGGCGCGTAAGCTCGCTTCGTCGTGCGCGATCCTTCAGCCAGGCTCACCCGGCTTTCGGCCCGCGGCGGGTTCATTCGCGGTGAACGCGACAAGCTCGAGAAAGAGCTGTCCAGCCTTAAACAACTTCCACGGCCCAAGTCCATATCCATCCTGAGCAAGAGTCCTGTCGCCCGGCCCGCAACCAGCGACGAATTCCATTTCGAGCTAAAGCGCAACCGAATCAGTTTCATCAATCTCAACCGACTGCTCGAGTTGACCAAGGCAGATGCCCAGGTCCGCATTCGCATGGGAGATCGCCAGAACATGATTAGCTCCAAGGTCGGGCCGGCCGGTTCGTTCTCGCTGGCGTATGAGTTGGGTCGAGTTGCTCCCGGCAGCATGGAAGACCTCATCGAGCGAAAAAGCCTCCGCTTCGACCTGAGGTCATGGGAGATTGTCCCGGAATCGGACAACCGGGGTGAGACCTACGAATCGATCAAGAACCCGATCTCTGAGTTTTCCCGTGCCATCAATAAGATGGATCCCGCACGTGCCACTGTCACTCTCTGGATCTATCCCGACAGTTTCACGCTGTACCGCCGTCTGCGTGACGATCTAACCGCGCAGGGCTTCAGCGTTGCGGCCCGTCCCTTGCCCGAGGGAATGTCGATCCGGGGAAGTCCGCTGGGAACACAATCGGCCGCCCAGTAAGTCAGTCGCTCGTCGGACGTCCGGACTCACTCCGTGCGGAGCGCCTCGACAGGGTCGAGCATGGCAGCGCGTCGGGCGGGGTAAACGCCGAAGATGACGCCGATTGAAACGGCGATCAGGAAGGCGATAACCGGCGACCACGGACGGATGACCACGGGTATCCCTGACATCGAGGAAACGATCGGCGGGACGGCCACACCCACAAGCACCCCGACGAGACCTCCCGTCGACGACATTACCGTCGTCTCGATCAGGAATTGTTCGATGATGTCACGACGACGCGCGCCCAACGCCCGTCGGATGCCGATCTCGCGGGTTCGCTCGGATACCGTCGCCAGCATGATGTTCATGATCCCGATCCCGCCGACCAAGAGCGAGATGCTGGCGATCGAGCCGAGGACCAGGTTGAAGATGCGCTGAGTGGCCTCGGCCTTCTCAAGGAGCTCGAGGGGAACCGTGATTCCATAATCCTTCTTGGGGTGAAACTGGCTGAGCAGGCTCTCGAGCGCCGCGGCGGTCCGCTTGACGTTCTCCATCGAGTCCACGGTGACCGTGACCTGTGACAGTTCGATCCGCTCGGCGGTGAAGCTCCCTTGTTTCTCATTCTCGATAATCTCGCCGAATCGAATGCGGTCGGTCGTCAGCGGAATGTAGACATCCCTGTTGAAGTTCTGGGCGGCCAGACTGCTCCCGGTCCCGGCGGAGGGGGCTTTGTACGACGTGACACCGACGATCTGGAAATAGTAATCCTCGCCGATTCGGATCGACTTGCCGACCGGGTCGCCGTATGGGAATAGTTTCTCGGCCGCCTCGGCGCCGATCACGGCCACGTTCGCGCTATAAAAGAGGTCCGAATCGTACAGGAACCGCCCTGTCTCGATCTGCTGGCCGGTCATTTTGACGAAGTCGGGGTTGACCCCGACGATTCGCGCCTCGATCTCCAGCTCGAGATGCCGGACTTTCTTGCGATACTCGCGGAGCGGCGTCGCACCCACCACAGTCGGGATCGTGGAGACGATCCGTTGGAAATCCTGGTACGTCACGCCGAACCTCAAGATGTAGCTATCATTATTGTTTTGTTGTTTGGACAGGTTGACGTCATCGGATGGCTTCTGGCTGGTGACGATCACGTTGGTTGCACCCAGCGAGGCGATCTGACGCTGGGCTTCCAGGCTGGCCCCTTCGGCGATCGCCAGCATCGCGACCACCGAGGAGACCCCGAAAATCAGGCCGAGTATGGTCAAGAGGACGCGGAGCTTATGCAACGTGAGGTTGCGCATCGCCAGGACGACCGTGATGTAAAGCCGATGCATGGTGATTGTTCCTGGGAGTTTCTGTTCGGCGCGGGTCGGGACACCAGTGCCCAACAAGCTGCGGCTCAGGATCCGGCGGGCGCGGCGCCACCCGCGGTGCCGGTCGCCTTGTCCGTGGGTTTTGATTCGTCCGGGCCTTTCTTATTCTCCTCCAGTTTGAATTCCGCGGTCGCGCGAGTCCTGGCGTCGAGCGTAACCAGATCGCCCTCTTTCAAACCTTCGAGGATCTGGACGTGCGTTTCGTTGTTTTCCCCGACCTTCACCTTGCGTCGCTCGGTACCTGCGGGCCGATCAAGGAAGGCATAGAATTCTCCCATGTGTTCGGCGATGGCCTGCACCGGCACGAGCAGAACGTTGTCGAGCTCACCGACCATGACCTTGGCCTCGGCCGTCATTCCGGGCTTCACGTCCTGGGCTAGCAGGCTGTCGAGCGTGACGATGGTGGGGTATTGCTTGACACCACCGGACATCCAAGGGCGCGTGGAATCGGCCAGTTGCGAGACCTTCGTGACGGAGCCGCGTGAACATGATACTGGGAAACGACTCAATGCGGATCTCGGCCTTCTGGCCCACTTTGATTTTCTTGATCAAGGATTCATGGATGTTGACCTTGACCTGCATCTTGGACATGTCTGGCAAGCTGAAGATCTTCTGCCTCGGGTAGACGGTCGCCCCTTCGCGGATCTGCCGGCTCGAATCGTACCAGGACTCATTGGCATACGCGACGATCCCCTCTTGAGCGGCGAGGATGGTGGTTTTGTCTTTCTGCTTGAGGAACTCCTTGAACTGTTGCTGCTCGATATCGGCGGTGGCCTGGGCGGCTTCGTACTCGCTCAAGGCTTTGGACATCTGTGCCTTGGCCGTAGCCACGGCCTGCTCGACCTTCTTCTTCGCCTGTTCGGCTTTGGCACTGAACTCGGTCGTCTTCCGCTTGTACTCGTAGTTCTCCTTGACTTTGAGCTCGAGCAACGAGCTCTCGTATTGCAATTTGGTTCGAGCGACGTCGGACTCCTGAATCCGCACCTGCTCTGGGGACCTGAACCCTTTCTTCATGAGCTGGCGGGCCTGGTCGAGCTTGTTAATCGACTCTTCCATGTCCTTCTTCTTCAGCCCGATCTCGCCCTTTTGCTTGGTCGTTTCGGAAGGGAAAGTCTCCCTTCTGGTACTTTTCGAGGTCGAGCTCCGCCAGCGACGTCTCGACCTTGGCGGCGATGGTATCCCCTTCACCCTTGTTGCGCTGGATCTCCATCTCTTGGCGTGTGGTTTCGATTTTGGAGAGAGCCTGCTTGACCTTGATTTGCTGTTCGGCAATTTTCTTTTCGATCTCGGAGGCGTCGAACTTGCAGACGATCTCGCCCTTTTTGACCTTGGTCCCCTCGGGCACAAGGCTGATGATCTTGATCTGGTTGGTGATGGTGTTGACTTCGCAGATTCCGTCGACGGTGACGCAGCTTTCGAGATTGCCGCGTTCGGAGACCGTGATTCGCAAGGTGGCCCTGCGGACCACGGAGGTGAGTGGCCGATCGGTGCGGGACGAACCGGTCCAGGCCGGGAAGAGACCGACGTAACCGATTACTCCCACGACGACCATGCCCGCGACAAGGCCCAAGATCCGCCGCCGCAATCGCCCTTTCTTACGGCGCTGGCCGACCCGGGGCAAAGGGGCTGGGGCTGTTCGGCGGTCCGGCGGGAGAAGCTCCTCCTGGTCGAGCAGGACCGCCTGGGACGGGCTTGTCGCCGAGTTCTCTTGCTCGAAGCGGTCCTTCGTCGAAAGGATCGGTGGCGGCGTCGGGGACCACGTTGGGCTTTCCTCCAGGCTCGACGTCGATGTAGAACGTGCTGTCGGAGCCGATGTTTGGTCGGAGGTCGGGGATTCGAGCCGGGAATGGCGAGGCTAAAGGCTGGGGCGGATTGGGCATGTCGAAGGGCGATGTCGATTGCGGTTGGGTCGTTTTCATTAGTCCATACCCCGTTGGCGTCGATGTCCATGAGATCAAAGTCGCGATAAAGGCTCATCCGTGCCGTCTCGTAAGACACCCAAGTGGAGATCAGGGAGTTGCGGGCGGTCAAGACCGATGACAAGGCTTGGAGAAGCAAGAACGTGAGATTCTGCGAAGCGTCGGTGACCGTGCGAAGATTGTACTCAGCTTGTTCGAGCTGCCGCGCGGCGATGATGACCTGTTCGCGGTTGATCTCGAACGTGCGGCGCTGCAAGACGAGTTGACGCATATCCAGGCGGATTTGCTGGACGACTTGATCGCGGAGCAGCATGTAAGCACGACGATTTCGCTGATACTGGATCTGATCCGCGCGGTACTGATTGCGCTCCTGCCGGCGGTTGATCGGCGCGTCGAACTGCAAACCGAAGGTCTGGATGGTGCTGGCGGCGTCGAACCGAAACAGCCCGGCGTGGCCCGGCGCTTCATTGAAGCTGCCGTTGTAAACGAAGTTCAAAATGCCCTGAAGTGCGTTGGCGTCGACCTCGACGTTGCGCCAGGCGTCGGTCACTTGGGCGAGCGCGTTCTGCAAATCGAGGCGATTACCGAGAGCAATCTGGATCGCCTGGTTCACGGTCAAATCGATCTGCGGAAGGTCGATCGAGAACACACGGATCTGCGTCTGAGCGACGGATACCTCGGAGAGTCGAGAGCGAAACTCGTCGCCGAGAAGTTTGCGGAGAGCCTTGGTCGCCTCCAACGGTGTAGTTGAGTTCAACTTGGCTAGAAAGCTTTCCACATCGCGTTGGTCGTTGTCGATCTCGACGTCGGACTCGGTCAACACTTTTCGAACCTCACCGGCGAGGAAGGACTCACGGTCCCAAATCTCCTTGCTGTGTTTGGATTCAGGCCCGGCGAATCCTTTCTTAGCCACAGTCTTGAGCCTCTCCTTCCATCGAGCGTATTCGGCAATCGCCTGGTCGTGGACCTTTTCCAGCGCGGCATAGGCGGACCTCAGGTTACGCCCCGCCTGTTCGAGCTCGGACCGAGGCAACTCTTCGTTTTGTAACAGCTTGAGAAAGAGCGCTTCGCTGCTGCTGCGCAACGTGTCGATCCGCGTGTCATTGAGCTGGAACTGGTCGAGGACTGAGTCGTCGATCCGCACGTCCAGCTCCGTCGGCAGACCCATCGCAACCTTGAAACCGTCGAGCAGGCGTCTGAAGATTCGCTTGCTGGACAGTAACGTGGCCTGGGCTGACTGGTATTGCTGTGCGATCGTGTCACGAGAAAGAACGTCCCGAATCCCGGCTCTCACTTCCTCCTCATAGATTTCCAGGTTGCGCTGGGTGGATTGGACGTTGAGTTCCTGGTTGCGTATCGACTGGAGCGACGCGATCAGCGACAAGTAACCCGTATTGATCGTGCCTGCGCCACCACCGGTCACGAACGCGACATAAAACTGACGGCGAAACTCGGCGAACGAACGGAGCGTATAGAGAACCTGGCGCTCCTGAAGCGATAACGATTGAGTGACAATCCGCGCCCAAGCTCCGCGAAGGAGTGGCTGCACGAAGCTGATCGTCAAATTGGGAGTGACGAGTTGGAGGTTATGGTTCGAGTACTCGAAGACAATGCTATTCGCCAAGTTGACCAGCAGTTGTCCGCCCGACATCAAATTAAGCGTAAACCCGTTCTGGGCAGTGAGCTGGAACTCATTGTTCAGGCTGCCAGTCGACGGCTTCGCCTTGCTGGCCACGGCTGTCGTTGCACCGGTCGACCCACTTGTCGAGGACCCGCTAGTGGAACTGCTTGAGGTCGAGGACCCGCTAGTGGAACTGCTTGAGGACGACGACGAGCTGCCGGTGGACGCCCCAGTGGTCGTAGAAGGGGCACCCGCCCCAGCCAACGGTGTGTAGAATGCACCCCAGTTGCTGTAGCCCTGAATCATGAACTGGAACCGAGCCAGGGTCAGGGACAGCGCGGCCAGATAGACATCCTCGTACTGGGTCTGATAGTCGCGGCTGTTCACCATTGCGAGCCGCATGATGGAGTCTTTGCCGAGCAAGACTTTACCGTCGGATTCGATCGGAATATAAGGCTGCCAGCTCAGATCCTCGATCGGGGTGGTACCCCGCTTCCTCCAGCCATCGATACTCGAACGGAAACCGCGACGAGACCTGATACTTGCCGCACGGCCACCTCATCGGGCACGATCGGCACATGATTGGGATCGTTGAGGTCGGCCATGCGCGAACGAGGATCGGCCTCAACCGGACGCTCAGGCACCTTCCATCGCCAGTCGATGAGCCGCTCCTTGAGGATTCCGTAGACGTCGCTGTCGGCGTAGTCGCGATAGTAGGTCCGCGTGCAGCCCAAGTTGGCCTGCGCCACCATGCACAATAACGCAAGCCAAACGAACAACGGCCGCCTCAGGCGCACGCCCGCACGACCGTTCCCGTTTTTTCCTGGGATCGTCGACATCCAGATTCCGCCTCGTCGTTCGTGGACCCGGCGACCGAACTATTCGACGGACAGTCCACTACTACGTATTGTTGCAGAGATGAGGCCGGGATTCTATCGCAAAATGACAATTGTACAAGACCAGTCGGATTATCGAGGAACCCGGTAATCCGATCCATGAACGGCCCTCAGCGGTTGGCTCGACGAAAACCAAAACATGGTAAAGGGTAAGGTGGGGAAATGAGGCCCTTCACGAGGTCGTATATCTCCGTTTCGTTGGCTCGTCCAAGAACGGTTTAAGGAACGTCGCCGCGCTTTGGACGGCGTTTACGGCCATATGGCTATGGCGGCTCAACTCGACATGCAGCCCCCACTGATAGTCAATTTGGTGCAGTGCGTGAAATATCGCAGGGAAGTCCATGGTCCCTTGACCGAACAACAAGTGCTCGTGAACGCCTTGGATCATGTCCTCGATGTGGATGTTCATGACCCGCTTCTGCCATTGTCTCAATAACGAATCCCAGTCACCTTCTCCCAAGCAATGAACGTGTCCCAGATCAATCGTCAGTTGAAACAACGGGTGCCGCACTCGCTCGTCGAGCCGGCCGAAGCGCTCGAGGGTGTCGATGAACATGCCGGGTTCGGGCTCGAACGTCAGAGGAATATGGACACTCTCCGCACGCTCGAGCACGGGATGTAACGCTTCGCTAAGCCGATCAAGGCCGGATTCCTCATCATCGATGCTGATTGGCGATTGGCCGGACCAGAGAGAGACCGACTCAGCGTGAAGCCGTTCGGCGACGTCGATCGCCCGACAAAGAAAATCCTGGCGGATCGCGCGGCGAGCCGGGTCCGGGTCCATCAGTGTCGGGTCGTGCTTGGCGTGGGGATTGAGCAGGAAGCGCGCCCCGGTCTCGATCACACAGGCGAGACCCCGTCGCTCCAATGCGGCCCGAACCTCCCTGACCTTACGCGACAACGATGATGCATCCTGGTATGGGTCGAGCGCTCCCACGTCCAACGTGATGGCTATGCTCTGGTAGTTTTCGTCGGCAAGCAGGTCGATCGCGTCCAGCAGGCGATGATGTGCCAATCCATTGGTATTGTAGCCAAGTCGCATGAGTCGCTTACGCCTCAAGTTCGGACCGTTGCCGAGACTTCGCAATATGGTCGCTTAAGTCGAGTAGAGCCAGCGGCCGAGTAGGTAGGCGGGAACCCAGATCGCGGCGACCAGGCCGCTGCTGATCCCGGTCCACGCACGGAGGCGACCAGGCCGACGTGAAGCCAGACAAGGCTGAGGATTCCGGTCTTCACGGTTTTCTGGATGAGCCCGGGAGTCGGCTGCTCGATCGCGCGGGAGCCCGCGACATTGAGCGCGATCGCCACCAGAGCAAGGACGAGCAGACCTTCCAGGGGGATCAAAGCTCGACCGGTCGAAGGGTGAGGAAAACGCTGATGCGCGAGAGCGACCGCGGCGAATCCCACGATGGCCACGTCTTGCAATCCGAGACCGCTTACCAGCCAGCCGCGACCGCCTCCTGTGGCCTCGGACCGGCTAACAACCGTGATCCCGGAGACGAACAGGCCGTAGACGATGGCGGCCAGCCAACCGATGGGACCGGCCAGGGCTGCCGAATGCGTCATCCCCAGCAGCAGATTCAATCCTCGGCAAGCCCCCATGAACGCGGGTCCCAGCCAGGTGTGTTTGAGACCTGCGTTGTAGCTAAGGATACAGAGAGCCAGAATCGCCGCCACGACCGCACTGGTCACCGAGCCGCTCATGCGAGCCAGGATCGGGCCGATCGCTAGTCCCAGTCCCCCGAGCCAGGCGGCGGCCCGCCAGGAAATGCGCCCCGACGGCAGTGGCCGGTTGGGACGCTCTTCCCGGTCGATTTCGACGTCGAAGACGTCGTTGAGCGCTGTACCTGAGGCGTAGAGCAGCATCGACGTCAATAAAAGGGGAAGCCATCGGTTCGGTTCGGCGATCGACCCCATCGCCAGCAACCAGCCAGCCAAACTGTCGGCTGCCGCGGTTAGCACGTTCGGGAGTCGAATCAGTTGGAAATAAGCCGTGATTTTTCGGGTCATGAGTGCGTGAGGCTAGCTCCCCACGACCGGTTCGACCAGCGGCCGCAACAGTGAAAAAGCCGCGTGCGCTGCCGCGTCGGGATCCTCGATGAATGGGTAGAGCTCGACAGTCAGCCAACCGTCATATCCCGTTTTGCGGATCGCCGCAATCACGTCGACGAAATCGATGGCGCCGGTGCCTGGCACGAGGTGGTGGTGTACCCGAGTCGCCGCGATGTCCTCGACGTGGTAATGCCGGATGTGCTTCGCCAGCTTGGCGATGGCCACCGGCAGGTTCTCCTTGACGCAGAACGCGTGGCCGACGTCGAAATTCAGGCCGATCGAGGGTGCGTTTAATCGTTCGGCGACTTCCAGGTACTGATCGGTCGTCTCGAGAAGGAGGTCGGGTTCGGGCTCGATCAGGAGCAGGATGCCCAGGTCGTGTGCGTGCTGGGCTAGCGGCTTGAGGACTTCGACGAATAGATCAATAGCCTCTTGTCGCGACTGGCCGGGCGCGAGTGGGCCACCCGGCTCCGTCGTAATATGAGGTGCACCGAGTTCAGCGCATAAGCTCAAGGCTCGCCGTGTGTGGTCGATCCGGACTCGGCGGTACTCAGGGTCCGGTTCGATGAACGAAGGATACCAGTACGGCTGCCGGTAGTCGTTGATGGCATTCATCATGAATGCGTTGATATTCGAGAACGCCAGCCCCGTCTTTTCCATCGATTTGAGGATGCCGTGTTTCTGGACGTCGAGCAAGCCGGCCGGCCACGCGTGGGGCACGTCGGCCAGTAATTCCAGCCCCGCGTACCCGATCGCGGCGATCCGGTGGGCCGCCTCATCGAAAGGATGACGCAGGTAAGCGTTGGTACTGAAGGCCAGTTGCATGTCGAGGTCTCTTCCTCGAGGATGATCAGTATCGTTTTCGGAAAAGCGGGATCGGCCGTCTCAGTACACGCCCACCGAGTTGCTGGCTCGCTCAGTCATTAAATGCCCGCACAGGATATTCGCCGGTCTCGGCGGACGCCCGATCGCGGGGATCGGTCGCATTTTTCACGTAATCCGACAGAAGGGTGGACTGTTTGAAGAAGTCGTTTTCTTCAACTCCTTCCGGGCTCTTGAAGAAGCAGGCGAGGTGTCGCAGTAGGCCATGGCCGCCTCGCCGCTTTTCGAAGTCGGCCAGCCGCGCCAGGTCGATCGCCAGCGGAGCCGCCAGCAAGCTGTCACAACCTTGCCAGGTGAACTGAAGAGTCATCGGAGTGCCGAGGAATCCTTGGAAGTGGACATGGTCCCAGGCCGTCTTCCAATCTCCCATATCCGGCAGGTACTCGATCGTGACAAGCGTTGAGGGCTTGTAGCCCAGGATCTGAGTCACCACGCGGTCCTTGGTTTCGACCTTGGATGACTTGTTGGCCGGGTCGTCAAGGACCAGGCCGTCGCGGTTGCCGAAAATGTTGTGGCCAACCCAGCTCAATACATTCAGGTTGCGCCGGCGAACATGGGAGCGAGAACCGTTTTCATCAAAGTCTCGCCGGTCTTGCCGTCCTTGCCGGCGTGGAGTGCACGCGTCGTGTGAGCCAGCTCCACCAAACCAGGAACTGAGCTTCCCAGGCTGGGGGTGAAGTTCACGTAAGTATATCCCAGTCGAAAGGCGGCGAGAGCATAGAGCGAGCTCGCGGGCATGAGGTCAGGACCGCCTTCGTCCAGCGCGGCGTTGAGGGTCTCCCAGCGCTGGTGGACCTCTTTGAGCGAAAACGGCGGCTCGGTACTGGCGACGTTGAGGACGATCATGTGGTCGATCGACTCGGTTTCGACGAACCGCAACATGTCGACGGCGATCCGGTCCACCGCCTGTCGAGCGGTCCGCGTCGGCTTCGACTCTCCCCATTGTCCCAACGCGGCAATTCTGGGGCCGGCACCGAAATGCGTGCCCGGGCGTACGCGAGCGGTCGCCGCCGCCAGTTCCTCGCGGCAAGCCGCGATCCATTCCGCCTGGAACACCCCCGAGCTGCGGCGAAACTCCTCGGCCGAATCGGCGAACGTCGTTTCACGAATGTCGTGGCCGCCGATGACGAAATCACCCGGCTCGGCAAGTGACAAACGCTTGAAGAGCGAGTTTTCGGTCACTAATCCCACGCGCTCGACCAAGCCACGGGCCATCGCCGCGACGCCGAGCGTAATCGTGGTACCAACGCCCCCGAACGCCCCAACTAACCAAAGTCCGACGCGATGCCGTGTCATGAGCAGATTGACCTGTAGCTGGGCTATTGGAAGAATTCGGCGGGAGAGTAATCGAGGCGCTCAGAGCAGAGGCACGATCCAGACGGTCTGCCGGCCGATGCCGCGCTCAACTGAACCATTATGCCCGGGCCGAGCCAACCATTCAACCGTCAGAAGCGATGAAGGATGAAGGGCGAGTCGGACGGATAAACGTAGTCTTCATCTTTCATCCTTTTTTTCTTGGATCAGGGCAACATCGAATAGATCACGATATTGCCGGCGATCCTGACCGCGCTCTCGTAGGTGTAGCCCTTGCATTCGATGCCCGTGTGTCGTTCCAAAGCGCAGCCGATGTCGAATCTCGAGTAGATAACAACCCAGTGGTCGTTGATCTTGACGCCCTCGAGCTGCGGGAAGTTTTGGCCGCCGCCAGCCGCCTTGGTGTACTGCACTTTCGAGAGATCGACTCCCACCCTTGTGGTAAAGAGCTCATCATCGCGTGGGATGGGGACCAATGGATTGTTGGGGAGCAGCTCGGCGACGAAGCGCCGGAACGCCGCATCGAAAGCGGGCGCGCCGCAAGCAGCGTCGGCGAAGATGGTTCCAGCACCGGGGTCAAGGTGTCGACGGAGTGCGTCGAGATCTTCCCTACCAAAACTCAGGGCCGCACGACCGTGGATATAGATGAGCGGGTAATACTTTAGGTCCAAATCGCGCAGGAAACAGGTCCTTCTGCTGAAGAACGACGTTGAAGCTGTAGGGGGGCTTGCGAAGAGCGTCCATCAGGTTGGGGATGGCCTGCGGGGCGATGTTCCAGTCGCCGGCATGCTTGAGCTTGGCGATACGAAGCGCGTCTCGCTTCGGAGCCTCGGCCCTGGCGCGGATTTCGCGGACCGTAAGCTTGTCGGCCGGCATCTCGCGGCCCGTGGCATAATCGATCACGTTCTGGCCGACCTTGATGGATTTGATGACCACGGGTTCAGCCGCGCTGTGCTCCGCCTGATTCCAGTAGCACGAGAGATCCCACGGGGAATAAATGACCACAGTCCGGCAACCGTGCTCGATACCCCAGAGGGGATGAACGCCCGGATTCAGACGATGCCGGGCTCTCCAGATCGGGTGATCTTCCGAAAGAGGGCGTAGGCGATACTCCTCCTCCGGGAAAATCTGTTTCATGAGGGCCTTGAAGCCGTCGTCGAACTCCTGCTTGCCACAGCACGCATCGGCGAAAAATGAACCCTCCTTCTTCGACATATTCACGGAGGTTTCGCTTGGCAATGGCTGTGAATTCCGGAGCGTGATGGCCATTGAAAAACAGAATCGGCGCCTGAAGGAGCTCCGGAACCGTGGCGATGCCCGGATCGACGACCTGCCAGGTGAGCAGGGATTTCCAGTCACGTGAGACGATGTTCACGATGTTGCGTACATCATCCGCATCATTGTTCCAGTCCTTCGCCAAAGGTTCGCGGACCCGGTTTGCGACATCCTCTCTCGGCCCGTGCCGCAGTTTATTGATCAGCACAGGCGCCCGCCCTTTCGCCAGGAAGAGCAAGGCGAAGCTGGTGGCCAGCACTCGATTTCGCTCGATCATGTTGCCTTCCCAGAACCCGGAGAACTGATTCTGTCCGTGGCTGTGCACCAGCTCTTCCGCGCCCAGGCGGTACCAATCATGATTGCCGAAAAACCGCATTCCGGTGAGCCGGCCAGCGCGCTCCAAACCATAAAGGTAGTAGAACTTCCAGAGCGGACCCGCACCGAGATTCTGACCGACCTGGAAGTTTTCTGCGATCCAGTTGATCCCCGCCTGCAGGTTGCGGTTGAACCCGCCCTTGCCACAGTTATGGATCTCCCCTCGTTGCACGAATTCCTCGCCTTCGTACCGGCGCAGTCCGGTGATCACTAGGCTGGAAATCCCCGCGCACGTCATGCTGGCGGTGGCAATGCCTTTCTCGGGTGTATAGGCCCAGCTTCCGTCGCGTCTCTGACCGCTTTCCCAATATTCTCGGGCCAGTTGCCACGTTTTCTCCTTGGCGCGGACTCCGACTTCGCTGGCGGCGTGCAACCCCAGCAGGCGCATATTGCGTGTTCGAGTTGTCCCCGGGTTGCGGTCGCTTCGCGTCCGAGTAACTCCAGGACCCAGGCCAGGGAATCCGATCGCCCTTCTGAATCTGCGCTTGTTCGAGCCAACTGACGTTGGCGGCGATGCGCAATTGATCGACATCCGGTTCGGCGCCCGCGTAGACCATCGTTTGCAGCCCGATTGCATAGGTGCTGCCGAGTTCTTCGGGACCAAACTTGCGAAGGAACTCAAGGGCCTTGTGAATCTCGGGGGACTTGGGCTTCTCACCCGCCGTGAGCAGCGCCAAGGTCACGAGACTCGTCATGCCGGTGCGCGTTTTCTCGTCGAGGTCATTCCAGGATCCGTCTTTGTTCTGCTGCTCCTTCAGAAAGCGTACCCCCTCGCGGATCGAACGCTCCACTTCCTCACGCGTCGACGCCGGCCCGGCAGGGAGCGCCGGCGAAGAACGCAGCGGCGATTGTGGCCAATGACGCCAAAAAAAGCGCAAAACGCGATGGCCATTTAGCGTGCATGACTGAGCACTCCCGATTTGAGTCGACCGGCCGATTGGTTTGACAGACGTCCTACCAATTTTAGCATGCCACAAAGGCACGTCGATCGACAAGGGGCGGGAATCGCGGGGTCCGCACATCGCCACGCCGTCCTTCGTTGGACCACGAGGCGGGAGTTGGAGGTCGCTAACGCTTGTCGTCGAGGGAAATCGTCGTGAGCTCACCCGTTGCCGCCCTGGCGAAAACATGCTTCGCATCGGCGGAGATCAATGGAGGCTCCGCGGCGAGGCCCTCGGCCACGGCGACTGGCGGCTTATCCACCAGAAGGAGTTGGGGCTCTCCCGTCTTAAGGTTCTGATCGAGCCTGGCGATGTGGAGTCGCCACGACCTTTGTGGAGGCGTGTGGGTCATGTAGATCAGGCTGCGCTTGCCGTCAGCATCCGCGGCGATGCTTGGGAATCTTTCGGCAACCGGTTGGATCGCCGACCGATCTTTGACCACAAAGGTCAAAGGGCCCGCAGCTTGGATTTCATCAAACTGGTAGTTCATTCTGAGCCACCAGAGTTTGTGCGGCTCTTGCTTGCGTTTGCTGCCGATCCGCTCTTGGACACTCAGCGAAACGAACACATAATTTCGGAGGCTCGAATCGGGCGACGACAGCGGATCGGTCATATTGACATGGCCCGTGCCGGGTAGCCGGCAATTCCAGCGTACGGGCCGGGCCGCTCGGGTAGAAATCAACCCGTCATCTTCCTCCGACTGGAGGCTCCCGTGCGCATCGGCTTGAGAATCCTTTGTCAGATTGCAACGGTGAAGCTGTCCGCTGCCGGAGGGAAACAAGATTTCACCCGGAAGGCCCGGGAGCAAGCAAGGCCGGCCCGTGGGAACGACCTCCAGGGGGATGCGGCTCACGACGGTGGCGTCCGGCAGCCTGAATAGCCCCAGACCGCTAAAGGGTTGATCGCAAGAGCGGTTGTTATGACAGGACCAGCGTCCCACGACCTCGAGGTTGCCGTTTTTATCGCGCCACGGTGAGACCGTGAGCAGCGCCCAGACCTCCTCGGACGGCAATCTTATTGGCTCGCTCTTGCCAGTGACCCGGTCGACTAAATGGACTCGTTCCTCGCCAATCGACTCCGGCTTGCCGAGTGTAAGCACCTGGTGGTGTGAATGTTCCGGTAGGAAGTAGTCCACCGTCGATGGGGAACGCGTCCAAACACCCAACGCGCCCATACCCAAAGCAAATATGGTCCAGCCGATCGACAGAAACCCTATTGATCGGATCAAGTTCATCAGATTCATTTGAGATTCCTCCGTAAACTCCAAGGCAAACATCAGATGAGAATCTTTGGTGCGCGAACTCACCGGTCCGGGCCAACGAATCACCGGCAGTCGGCATGCGCGGAAACCCTCGCTGCCGGCCTCCGCCGGACCTGGCAAACGTTGAGCCGGGTCTCGAAACTCATGTCTATGACGGGTTTCGACAGGTTAGGCTTCTACGGCCGGCGAGTGCGACACGCCAGCCACTCCCGCGAGAGGAGGGACGGGAGACTTTTCATTCAGGGCGATTGCATGTCCTTTGAAGACACCCACTTGAGCGGCGGGGGCGCCCATCCGAGGGCCATTGCAAAAAACCAGCATAATCGATCGCAACGCTTGGTTGCGCCGAAGAATTCGCTCATGGTTGGCCGGCTAACTGCAAATCCCGGGCCAGACGGACAGATCGAGCGCTTTTCCGCGCTGGAAGGGCGCGGGTTTGAGAGGTAGTCGAATGTCACAACACGAATTATATGGCCAGGTTAGCTTGCACGTTTGTCGTCCGTTACGGAGTCGCGTGAGAATTGTATGCATCGTTGGTTGAGGAGTGGCTACCCGACCGTTGCCAAGGCAAGCTGCTGCGAAACTCGACAATCGACAACCAGAGCGTCGATCCCAGTGACGCCGTCGTCCCATGAGCCTCGGTCTCGCCGGTGATTTGGCAGGACGTAACGCGTGAGATGACGATAAAGGTTGTACGGAACAGGGAGGCAACGATGTTGGGCCGCGGTGCTCACGCTTGAATCAAGGCTCGCCGCCGCCCTAGAATATGCGTTAGACTTCACCGTGGTTGGTTCGGTACGCAAGGGGGCTAGCGCCTCCGGTCCTCCCGCTTGTGGGGCAAAGCCCCGTTTCCTTCACGCAACTAACCCCGACAAACAGGTCGACGCATCGCATGTCTACGGGCGATCGGATTACGCAGCTTCTCGACGAATTTCGACATTCACGCGACATCATGGCTTCCGAGATCAGTAAGGTGATCATCGGTCAGCACGACGTGATCGAGCTGATCCTGGCGGCAATCTTTACTCGGGGCCATGTGTTGTTGGTGGGCGTGCCCGGGCTCGCCAAGACCTTGATGGTCAGTTCGATCGCCAAGATTCTTGACGTCGGCTTTAAACGAATCCAGTTCACGCCCGACCTGATGCCGACGGACATCACGGGGACCAACGTCCTGGAGGAGCCTGAAGCGGGCCGGCGCTCGTTCCGATTCGTGGCGGGACCCATCTTCTCGAACATCATTCTGGCGGACGAAATCAATCGAACTCCGCCCAAGACACAGGCCGCGTTGCTGCAAGCGATGCAGGAGCGCGAGGTCACCGTCGGTCAGGAGACCATGCACCTGCCCGAACCTTTCTTCGTGATTGCCACTCAGAACCCCATCGAGCAGGAAGGAACGTATCCGCTGCCCGAAGCCCAACTCGACCGTTTCATGTTCGATATCCGCGTCGGTTATCCCACACTGGAAGAAGAAAAGAAAATCCTGCTGGCGACCACCAAGGGCGAAGTGCCCGATCTCAAGAAAGTGCTGTCCGGAAAGGCGATCGTTAACCTGCAAAAGCTGGTCACTTCTGTTCCTGTCTCCGAGTACACGGTCGATTACGTGACCCGGCTCGTGCGAGCGACCCGGCCGGCCGACGAGAAATGCCCGCAATTCATCAAGGACCTGGTCGATTACGGCGCGGGGCCGCGAGCCGGCCAGAATTTGATCCTGGCAGGCAAGGCCATGGCCGCGATGGACGGCCGCTTCAGCGTCTCGCTCGACGACATCCGGAAGGTGGCCGTTCCTGTGCTTCGGCACCGGATCAGCACCAACTTTCAGGCGCAGGCCGAAGGGCAGTCAACGGAATCCTTAGTCCAGCGGCTGGTCAGTGAAACCCGAGAACCAGACACGCCCAAATACGAGCGTAAATGAATTCGAGCCCACCCGCGAGGGCTTGGCTCGTCCTTTGCTGCTTTCGGATGGTTCTTGGATTGTCGACGGCGCCGAACATTCGCCGCGTTGAGTTCGTTCAGAGTTAGGTGGAGGAGGGTCGTCGTGGCGGCGAGTGCCGAAAAATACCTGAAACCCGAGGTGATTCGGCAGGTTGCGCGGCTGGACTTGCGCGCCAAGTTTATCGTCGAGGGCTTTATCTCGGGTCTCCATGCCAGTCCATTTCAAGGTTTTTCGGTCGAGTTTTCGGAGCACCGAAAGTACTCGCCGGGCGACAACATCTCGGACATCGATTGGAACGTCTTCGCCAAGACCGACCGGTTTTATGTCAAAAAGTTTCAGGCCGAGACCAACTTGACGGGCTACCTGGTCATGGATCTCAGCGGCTCGATGGGCTACACTTACAGGCAGGAATTAACCAAGTTCGAGTACAGTATTAGCCTGGCGGCCGCCCTTTGTTACTTGATGATTCACCAACAGGACCCTGTGGGCCTGATCGCATTCGACCAAAAGGTTCGCCAGAGCCTGGCGCCGGGCAGCAAACGGTCTCAGCTCGGCAACATTTTATCGCTGCTGGCCAAGTTGAAGCCGACAGGAACCACGGACATCGAGGCGAGTCTAAACCAGGTTGCCAGTATGATCCGGCACCGCAGTCTCGTGATGCTCTTCAGTGACCTGTTGGGCGATGCCGACACGATTCTCAAAGCCATTCATCGACTCCGATTCTCCGGCAACGACCTGATCCTTTTTCACATTCTCGACGAGGCGGAGGAGAAATTCCCATTCGAAGGAATGTGCCGGCTCGAAGACAACGAGACCAACGAGATGCTGGAGGTCGATGCCGAGGCGATCAAGGCCGACTATCTCGATGAGGTGGCCAAGTTCCGCTCTTCCTACAAAACCGAATGTGTTCGCGCTCGCGTAGATTACGTGCCACTTCACACAGGGATGCCGTTTGACAAAGCCCTGATGAGCTATCTACTCACGCGGCAAGCCCGGAACTGATGGAGTAGTCACTCGCGATGGACATGTCGTTGATGCATGCGGGTTTGGCTGGGGGCGCTGCGCTGGCGGCGCTTCCCGTCATTCTGCACTTGTTCATGCGGCAGACGCCCAAGCACGTCATCTTTCCGGCATTGCGACTGATTCGCGAGCGCCAAAAAAAGTCGAAGAAGCGCATGCGGATCAAGAACTGGCTGCTCCTTCTGGCGCGGATGGCGATCCTCGCCTTGATGGCGCTGGCGCTCGCGCGACCTCGCGTGTACACCGAAGAGCCGCTCGGTGATGATTCCGTGCCCACCGCTCTCGGCCTGGTCTTCGACACCAGCCTGTCGATGGAGTACAAGGACAAGGATAAAACGCGGCTCGATGAGGCCAAGGAACGGGCTGAGGAGATTGTCAACAAACTTCCCGATTCGAGCCTGGTCTTCGTTGTGGACTCCGCACTGCCGGGCGTGCCGATCGGGTTGCCGCCTTCCGCGGCGCTGAAAATGATCCACGAGCTCAAGACCCACCCGGTCAATCGCCCGCTCAACTCGGCGATGGGCCAGGTCTACGCGGCCGTCGCCGACTGCGACCGGCCCGTTCATGTCGTCTACGTCCTGACCGACCTGTTCCGTTCGTCCTGGTCTCCCGATTTACCCGCCGAGGGGCTCGACCAGGTCGCCAAGTCCAAGTCACGCAAGACCGGAAAGATCGTCACGTTCATTTTGCGACTGACTCCGGAAAACATTCAGGATGTGGCCGTCGATTCGGCCGAGCCTCCCTCCAGCGAGGTCGCGCAGGGAGAAACCATGGAAGTTCGCGCCGGATTAAATCCCACGCCGCCAGTCCGACGACCCGGATGGTCGAGTTCAAGCTCGACGGCATCAAGAAGGGGGAGAAACCTGTACAGCTTGATGCCAATGGCGAACAGGAAGTGATCTTCGTCACGTCCTCGAGGCTCAAAGAAGACGTGGTGCATCGGGGTGAGATCCGGCTGAGCGGCACGCCAGATCCTTTGGAAATGAACGACAAACGGTTCTTCACCTTCAAGGTTCGGTCGCCGCTTAAAGTACTCCTCCTGTCGGACCGTAAACTCGACGCCGAGTTTGTCGCGGATGCACTCGAACCGGAGTCCTCGTCCGGGCCCAGCTCGTTCGTGGTCGAGAGAGGTTTCGCCTCCGAGTTCTCCACGCGCTACAAGAACCGGCTCGAGACCTATTCCTGCGTGTTTCTGCTCAACGTCAAAGAACTCGAAGATGCCGAGTGGGGAGCGCTCAACGGCTACATCCGCCAAGGGGGCGGCCTTGTGGTCGGACTTGGGCACAACTGTCTTCCCGAGAACTACAATAACTCGATCGCCAGCCAGTTCTTGCCGGCGCAGCTCGAGGATCGTCCCAAGAACTTACGAGTCGATCTGACCTTTGGCAAGATCGTCGATATCACACACCCACTGTTCGTGCGGTACGGCAAGCAATTTGACAGCCTGCTTACCCAGGTGCCTGTCTATAACTACTGGCCCGTCAAAACCAACGGAGTGGATGGAACCCGCACGCTCGTGAGCTTCGCGGATGGAGCGCCCGCCCTGTTGGAACGATCCTTCAAGGGAGCCAAGACTGGTCGTGTCCTGCTCTGGACTACGCCGCTTGCCAGGCGGCCGGGCATACTAAACGCCGCCCGCCGCGATGCTGACATCTGGAACGAGTTTCCGGTGGAGAGTTGGTCGTTCCTGGTTCTGACGAACCTGACCGTCCCCTACATGGCGGGCACGTCGAACGAGAAGCTCGACTTCGAGGCTGGCGACGACGTCCTCCTCACGCTGGAGCCAAACTCCCACTACTCGAATTTCACCGTCACCGGCCCGGACGAAAAGACGACCGAGCGGCTGATTCCATCCCCTAGTCGCGAGTTTCTCGAGATCGACTCACCTCAGGCCATTGGCCAGTGGACAATCAATGCCAAGCGGGTCGATAACAGCATGACGACGATGGGATTCAGCCTGAATACGCCGCGATCCGAGAGCAAGTTCGAGCCGCTGGAGAAGAGTGACCTCGATGTCATCTTCGGCAAGGACGGCTATCTCCTGGCCGAGAATGCCCAGTCGCAAAACCGTCAACACGAACTCGTGACCAAGGGATACGAGATCTTTCCTTGGCTGATGTTCCTGATCCTCATGGTGGTCACTCTGGAGAATTTCCTCGCCAATACGTTTTACAAAGAAACGCCGAAAGCCAAAGTCAATGAGTCAGTAGTCGGTTGTCGAGTAGTCAGTTGTCAGTAGCTATTGAAAGCGGATCGCGTGGTTGGTTTGGCGTCTTTGTATTTCCTCCTGACAACTGACAACTGACAACTGACAACTGACAACTGACGACCATCTCGAAAGCAACGGCGATATGTTCCAGGACATCAGCATCACGTTCAGTCCGATCGGCGCTTGGCCATTCCTGGTCGGAGCGGCTTTGGCCGTGACAGCGCTGACGCTCTGGGCCTATTCGAAACGGCTGAGAGGAACCAGCGGCCGCTGGCGCTGGTTTGCTCTGTCGCTGCGCTTGCTCGCACTTTTGCTGTGTCTGATGGCGGCCCTCCGGCCCACGGTTTTGCTCAAGGAGAAGAAGCGGCAACCGGCGTCGTTGGTGTTCATGATCGACTCGAGCACCAGCATGCTGATGGGCGACGAGGTTCGCGGCAAGACGCGCTGGCAGGTCGGCCAGGAGGCACTGGAGCAGGCCCGAGAGTACGCCAAGGGTCTCGGGCCCGACCTCGACGTCAAGTTCTACCGATTTGACGCGACCGTGAACGAACCTAAGGAGGGCGATCTGACGGCCGAGCCCAAGGGCCGTGAGACCGACCTGGGCTCGGCGATGCTCGAAGTTGAGAAGCGTCAGAAAGCGGTCAGCAAACGGATCGCCCGGATGGTGGTCCTCTCGGATTTCGCCTCGAATAACGGTGTCAACCCCTTGGTGGCCGCCCGCCAGCTCAAAATGCAGGGGGTGCCGGTGGTGACCGTGGGCCTGGGCACCGAAAACGCCGGGGCGGCTTCCCGCGACATCAAATTCCGCGACATCGTCACCAACCCGTTCGTTTTCGTCAAGAATCAGCTAGACGTGCGTGGCACGCTGGTGGTCCGCGGGTTCGCCGGCCAGACACTCGATGTCGAACTGTTCGCGGAGGGCCAATCGGCGGCCGTCGCCCATACCAAGGTGAAGGTTCCCGAAACCGGTGACGTCATACCGATCACCGGCGTGAAGTATATCCCCCAGACGCCCGGCGAAAAACGGATCACGCTCAAGGTCGCTCAGCATGACGGCGAGCTCGTGCTCTCGAATAATGAAATCAGCACGTTCGTGACGGTCGTGAGCGGCGGCTTGAACGTCCTCTACTTGCAAGGCTCGAACCCCACGTGGGAATACAAGTACCTGATGAGGTCGATCGGCACCTCGCCCGACGTCCAGGTGGACGGCGTGGTGATCCGCCGTCCAGCCCAGCGCGACACGAGCGAGGTTCCCGACACCGTCTTCGCGCCGGGTCGTTACAACGTCTATATCTTCGGTAACCTGTCCGCGGATTATTTGACGACGACCCAGCAGAACCTGGTGGTGGATGCCGTGATGAAGGGGGCAGGCTTCATGATGCTCGGTGGTCACTCGAGCTTCGGCTCCGGCGGCTGGGCGAACACCAAGCTCGTCGACATCCTGCCAATCGCGATCAATGGGGGTGACGATCAGCTCGAGCCACCAGAAGGAATCAAATTCACTCCCAACGCGAAGGGGCTCGACAGCTACGTGCTGCAAGTTGGAGTCAACCGAACCGAGACCGCGAAGATCTGGGATTCCATGCCGCCGATCCTGGGTTCCAATCGTTTCGGCGAACCCAAGCTCGGCGCCAATATCCTGGCCACCACACCCGGTCCCAATCCGGAACCCCTGATGCTCGACATGCTGGTTGGTCACAATGGCCGTGTCATCGCTTATGGCGGCGATACCTGGGTCTGGGCACGCGAATCCGAGGAGGGCCGGCTGGCCCATCGTAAATTGTGGCGCCAGCTCATATTCTGGCTGTCGCACAAGGAGAACGACGGTGACAACCAGGTCAAACTGAAAGTCGAGCCGCGTCGAATCAGCGTCGGTGAGAAGATCGAGCTGTCCGCGACGGCCCGCGACTCAAAAGGAGCTGCAATCCCCAACGTTCGTTATGAAACCAAGATCGCTCGCGACGGAGCGAACACCCCCGCGACACCCGTTGAGCTCCTTAGCCAGGGGGACGAGGCGAAGGGTTCGGTCTACGCCTCGGAAAACATGGCCCAACCCGGCGACTACACGGCCACGGTCGTCGCTCGCCGTGACGGCCAGGAAATCGGCCACGACACAGTCCGGTTCCTGGTATACCAGGATGACCGCGAGCTGGAGAACCCCTCCGCCGACCTCGGCCTGGCCAAGGCAATCGCCGAGCTCACGGACGGCGAGCGAGTGACTCCCGAACGTTTGCTCACCCACCTAAAGGGCATCGACCGTTCCGCTTACACCGAGTACGTCGTCCCCGCCGAGTACAGACCCTGGGACACCTGGCCTTTCTTCTTGATCTTCACGGCCTTGCTGACGCTCGAATGGTGGCTTCGTAAACGACACGGCTGGGTCTAACACGCCACGGCCAACGGCGCGGAAAATACGGAAATACAATCTTGGTTTTTGTTCCGGGGTCTGGCACGGCGGAGAGCCTGATTGATGTCCGTGTTGCTCATCCTCGCCAGCCTGACCCTCGTGTTTTTGCTCCTGCAAGATTCGTTCGAGACGATGCTTCTGCCTCGTCGGATTACTCGACAAATTCGGTTCGCGCGCCTCTTCGTCCAGTTTTCCTGGAGACTTTGGGCGGCATGGGCGCGGCGCACGCAATCGGCCAAGCGGCGGCGGCACGCTCCTCAGCCTGTACGGTCCGCTGTCGATCTTGCTCCTCATGAGCGTGTGGGCGTTGGGACTGATCCTGGCCTTCGCCCTGTTGCATTGGGCGCTCGATACGTCGTTGCATACTCTGGGAGAGCCCGTCGGGTTCTCAGTCTATTTTTATATGAGCGGAGTCATTTTTTTCACGCTTGGCTTTGGTGACGTCACGCCGGTATACGAGTTGGGCCGTTTCCTGGCGGTATTCGAGGCGGGCATCGGCTTCGCGTTTCTCGCCGTGGTGATCAGTTACTTGCCCGTCCTTTACCAGGCGTTTTCTCATCGTGAGGTCACAATCTCACTGCTGGATGCTCGCGCGGGCTCGCCGCCGACGTCCGGTCAATTGTTGATCCGGATCTGCCGTGACCGGAATTTTGCCTTGCTCGACCGTTTTTTTGAAGAGTGGGAGCGGTGGTCGGCTGAGGTGCTGGAAAGCCACGTCTCGTTCCCGGTTCTCAGTTACTACCGGTCGCAACACGACAACCAGTCCTGGCTCGGGGCGATCACTTTGATCCTGGACACGTCCGCCCTTGTCATCGCACGAATTAAAGATAGCTCACCTTACCAGGCGAAATTGACGTTCGCCGTGGCCCGGCATGCGGTCGTGGACCTGGCGCAGGTCTACTACGTTCCCCCGATTCAGCCGGACCAAGACCGAATGCCTCCGGAACAGTTGCAGAGGCTGACGCACGAACTCCGGACCGCGGGTATCGACATGCGAGAGGGCGAGGCCGTCGACCGAAAACTGACAGAGCTTCGCGAAATGTACGAGCCATTCGTCAACGCGACTTTCGCGCTACTTCCTCTTGCCGCTGCCTCAACTGACGCCCGATTCAACCCCTGTGGACAACTGGCAGACCAGTGCCTGGACGCGGCGAACCAAAGGAATCGCCAACCTGGTCCCGGCCGACGTGGATGACGATCACGTTGATTGAAAATTATGCAAAGACATTCTCGTAGTTACTGCGCGAATCGTTTGAAGAACGAATTCTCCTTCCAATGTGGGCGATCGTCGCGGTTGGCGATTCGTTCGAGGAGTTTGGCAACCAGAATGTTGAACTTGGCGGCCGCTTGCAAGTCGACTGGCTGATTCGCGTCATCGGACGGAGCATGGTAGCGCTCTGTGAGCCAATTCTTGACGATCTGTGCTTCCGGCGAGTCTTTGCTGTAGCCTACCTTCAACGCCAGCGACGGTATCCGCGCCGAATGAAGCTATACTGGTCGCTGCGGATGAATCGATTGCGCTTGGGTTCGGGATCGGCTTGCGGCTCGATACGCATTGATTTCGCCACAGCCGTCGCGTCGCCGCCCAGGTCGGATTCGTCGATCCCGAAGATGGTCAGCGACTTGAACGGAAAGAGCGGCAAGAACATGTCGATATTGATATCGGCCACAATCTTTTTGGGGTCGATCGTGGACGAATTGGCCAGGAAGCGCGACCCGAGCAGACCTTTCTCCTCGCCGGTGACCGCGGCAAACAGAACAGAGCGCCGCATCTTTGTGTTTGACTCCTTCAGCTTGGCCGCGACTTCGAGCAAGGCGGCGACGCCGGACGCATTGTCCATGGCTCCGTTGTAAATCGAGTCATCTTTGATCGGCTTGCCGATGCCGAGATGATCGAGATGTGCTGAGAACACAACGAATTGTTCTTTGAGCCGGGGATCGTTTCCCGGCAGCACGGCCAGCACGTTTTGCGACTCGAGCTCGGCTCGTTTCACGGCGACCTTCGCTTTCAGTTTCGCCCCAATCGTGAAGTGCGGCAGCGGCGTGTTGGAATCGGCAGCCTTGAGAATCTGCTGGAAGGTGCGGCCTGACCCGGAAAGCCATTTGTCGGCGTGAGCCGGATTGATTGCGACGGCGATCTTCATCCCGTGGCTTTCATCGAGCGCTGGATCAGCCAAACTCATCGATGGCATGAACCGCGCGAGGCTGGCTCGCTCCCAGGGAATATCCATGTTTTTGGGATTGGCGATACTGGCGGTACCGATGGCCCCAAGCCTCTTGAGCAACGCGGCCCGTTCGTGGGAGGACTGCATGTGCGCTGCCAGCGGTCCCGGGATGGAGGCAGGAGGCGCCGTGTAAGAACACCACGACTTTGCCCTCAACGTCCAGCCCCTTGAAGTCGTCGTGATTGGCCTCGGGAATGACTAATCCGTAGCCGGCGAACACCAACTCGGCGTCAATCGTCGGAGACGGGTTTCCGCGCACGCCGATGATCGCATCTTGCCCAAGAGTTAAGTGTTCCGTACTCGTCCCTCGGACCAGCGACAGGCCGGAATGGCCCTCGTCGAGTCTCCTTCGACTCTAATTTGACTGTCTGGAAGTATCCGGCGCTGCTGGCGGGTTTGAGACCGGATCGCTCAAACTGCTCGGCAACATACGCGGCTGCTTGCCGGTGGCCTTCACTGCCGGTATTCCGGCCTTCCAGCTTGTCGTCGGCAAGGAACCGAACGTGCGACCACCATCGGTTTCCATCGGGCACGTCATCAGCCTGCGCGGGGACTGGGATCAGCACAAAAGCAACAACCGTGTTGACGAGGATGAGCCGGTGCTTCATTCTTATTCTCGTGAGTGACTTTGATGGTAGTGGCCAATTCGAGCCCGAAGCTCGCATGATTTCTGGCAACAGTCGATATATCATTGAGTAAACTGCTCGAACCGATGCAATCGAGAACTCCCGCGACGACTGCCGTGTCGTTGTCGGCTTCCCTATTGCTTCCCTACCGCGGTCCCTTTAGTATTCTCTATAGCAACTGTCATTTCCATCCCAGCACCCTCTGGGAAGGCCGCGGCGATCGCGTGCGTACCTTCGGACACAGGCTAGTGGACCAGATCTTAAGGTTAATGAGAGCGAAGTTTGTCGGCGACAAGCAGGCCGAGGCCCCCACCGATGGTGTTTGGGTTTCGGGCGGCCGGGTCCCGTCCGCTGTGCAGTCGCTCTCTCTGCGCAGCATGTGTTTCGATTGGTCGCTCTGATCTGGGCACTCAGCCTCGGGCATGCGTCGTTTGCGGGGACCGTTGTACCGCGGGAAGTGACACCCGCTCCCCGAGGACCCAATCCGGCCCCAACGGCCGACCGGGTCGTGCCCAATTCACCCGCTGCGCTGCAAAGTCGGAGCACGGTTCCCGCCGACGCTCGCTCAAACGTCATCATGTGAGTTCCAAGATCGCTCTCTGGCACAACCCCGAATGCGACGACGAGACGTCACAAGACTCCGACGATGACGACGACACGTCGAATGATCTCAACTCCAACAACGATGAGACCGACGTGCCGATCACGTTCTGGCTCCAGGATCGGGTTTGCTACCTGATCGCGTGGAAACTGAATCCGCGCCTCTCTGGACCGAAACTCCCTCTTCACCCTTTCCGACGCTACAACGCCTCCGTTGTTAGCCCCTGCCTGGCGCTCCTCGCGCGGACAGACCTTGCCGCTGCTCAACACGCGTGTTTTGCACGGAACCGCGTGCGCCGACTCGGCGGCCTCTTCACGGCCGAAGTTGTCGGTCTGTCCGAACTGAAGTGCCGCCTCACACTCGGCGTTCTTGCGCTCCAGCCGTAACCTGGAGCCCAAACATTGATCAGGCTAACGCAGCCCCACTGCGCCAGCGACTGACGCCAAAGCGTACGTGGCGTATGCCGACGTTGCTCAATAATTCGCCTGCCCAGCCAGCGCGGCCGTTTCCGCGCTCCGCTTTGTAGCGACACTCATGCGGTGAATACTCGTGCCGACGAGAACGTTGTTTGTTTCTCACTACCAAAACGGGGGCGAGTCCATCTCAAGTACTCAAAATGAATAGCAACCGAGAAAACCAAGTGCCGTTCAACGAGGATGACGAACTCATCGGCCTCTAGCGCGGCCCGCTTCGGGACGGCCGTCGGCGGCCGTGGGCTGCGCCGGCCAAAATGGGTCCTGTGCAGAAAGTCGTTGTCGCTCTTCTCTTGACAGCCGTCATCGCCCCGCCCTTTTCCGGGTTTTACAGCTTCTTCAGCGGGGTCCCGCTCCATTTGCTCGCGGCGACCAAGAAAGAACAAGAAGAGAGTTCCCAATCTCCCGCCCGATCCAGTGTCTCGCTGGTATCAGGCCTGGCTCACACGCTGGCGGTTCCCGATGAGGTCGCCATCGCCCTGGGAATCCGCAAGCGCCAAAGTGACTCGGTGGCGATCGCGCGGCCCCGACCACGATGCGGCCACTCGTGCTCCCCGGGTCGACCCGCTTCGATCCCGCACGGCTCGACCGTATCCGCGCTCGATTCGCGCCCGCCAGAGTGGTCGAGTTGGCCGAAGTTCAGGATCGCTCACCCAAGACCGGACGCACGGAGTACCGCGAGCTGAGGCCGGGTGACATCGTTTCCAAGGGCGATCTCCTGGGGTTTTCTACAGTGTGGACGTGGGATCCCGGAAAAACGATCTCCTCGATGCCCTGGTGCAACTGGAGCTGGACCAGGGGATTCTCGACGAGGCCCAGAAGCACAGCGAAGCTGTTCCGCCGGTCTTTAGGCTCACTTACGAGCGCGCCGTGCAGGGAGATCGCAACGCCGTCAGCCGGGCCCTTAACAACCTCAAGCTGTGGGACATTCCGCAGGACGAGATCGACGCTCTTCAAATCGAAGCCGCCAAGATTAGTTCGGACAAGAACGCATGGCTCAAGACCCCTGAGGGCCGGTGGGTTAACCGCGAGAAACAAGCCAAGGGCGCAAGGTTCTTCCGCACCAGGACACCGAGAATCCGTGGGGGAGGGTGAGTTTGCCGGTGCCGACCTGGACGGCGTTGTGGTCGAGTGCAACGTTCGCAAAGGCGAAATGGTGGTCGACAACACGGTCAACCTTTTTCAAATCGCCGACGTGAGCCGGTTGCAGGTGATTGCCGAACTGTCCCGAGGATGCCTTGCCGACCTTGGAGGCCCTCCACGGCAACCAGAAGCGGTGGACCGTCCAAACCGTGGGCACCTCAACAGCAACGGGACTTGCCGGAACGATCGACGAAATTGGCTACATGATCGACCCCAACCAGCACACGGCGATCATCAAGGGGTATGTCGACAACCCCGGCCAAAGGATTCGGGCCGGGCAATACGTTACGGCCATGGTGAACATCCCGCCGCCCGATGACGTTGTCGAAATCCCCGTGTATGCGCTGAGGAGGACGGCAGGCAGAGCTTGGTGTTCGTGCAGCCCGATGCGGCCAGGCACGAATTCACGATGAGGCGAGTTCAGGTAACCAATCGTTTCGATCGCACGGTGTTCGTGCGGAACAAACCGACGCTCAAGGGAGAGCAGTTGACGGCTCAAGATAAGGAAGAGGCCCTCTTGCCCATCGAAAACCTCCGTCCCGGCGAGCGAGTCCTTGTCTCCGGGACGCTGGAACTGAAAGCCGCACTCTTGGACCTCGAGTCGCAACCGGCGAAAACGTCGAAAGCAGGGCACGTGTTGACGCGAAAAGACTGATCCGAGAGTTTACGGAGGATTGCCATGATTCGCAAACTGATTGCGTGGCGCTCGATAATCCGCTCGTCGTCATCCTGCTCGCCATGTTTCTCGCGGTGATCGGGGTCGCCTGTTCCAAAAACGTCAATGTCGAAGCCTACCCCGATCCGGTGCCGGCCATCGTCGAAGTGATCGCGTGTTCCCCGCGCATCCGCCGAGGAGGTCAAACCGCAGGTGACCATCCCTCTCGAAGTCACTTTCGCGGGCATGCCCGGCC
>CAVRFS010000017.1:0-425133 GCA_963720335.1 uncultured Planctomycetota bacterium
AACGAGCGGAATGTCGGAACTTGTGGGTCCCGTGACGGTCAGGTCCAGTACTCCACTCGCCGTGGTTGGTCCGACGGCGAGTTAGTCGATAATGTTGCCGATAGATCGATGACGGAACCGATTGGGGCCAGCACCGTTGTCTCCACTTTCCCACTATTGACGTGGTAATTGACACCCGGCTGCTTGACCGAAAAGATCACCGTTTGCTGCAGCGATGAAGACACCGACTCGGACACGGCGACGTTGCCTTGTCCGCCTGACCCAATACCCAAGGTGACGTATTGAGATATCAGGATTATTTTTCCTACTTCTCCATTAGTCTCGCCGGGGCCTGGAAGCAGCTCAAATTGAAACGGCGTCTGAAGCGTTCCCTCGGAATCCGACGATGGCGGCCCGCCTGAGCTCATCTCGCCGGAAGAGATCGACTGCATGCCGATATTATAGGTGAGCGGGTTGCTGGGAAATAACGGGTCGCCGCCGGATGCATCCAGATTCGTATTGGCACCCTCGGGCCTCCGCGGTTCAAAAGGAATGCGTACGACATGAGATAGCGTGGCTCGACGCTCTCAACGCGGGGCTCAGCCAGCATCAGTGCGCTTGCTCCGATGATATTTTTCTCCGCGGCGAGGCCGGGGACGTCGGCCTGGAGCTCAGCCAGAGTGAATTCGCATGGAGCGTGCGTCTCCTCAAACGCGTGGCAGAACGCGCATACTCGCACCTGGAGCAAAGGGAACTGTCAAGCCTCGGCAGAAAGCCTTACCCAAATCGGAAGTCGATGACCACCAGGGCGGTGGAAAAGCTGATCGAGCGGTACGTCGATGGGGTCAGACTTCCAGGGGATCGCACTTATTTTTACCCTGGCCCCCGGGATGCAATCACACTTATCTGCATATCCCGGTCAATTGAGCGTGGCGTTTTCTATCGTTGAGAACACTTCTGATATGATTGAACTTGCCCTTACCCAATGCGACGTGGCCGCAGAGCGACGGTTGCTGACCAATCAGCTTCTCGACCAGCTTTCGATTCCCGTGTGTGCAAGAACGCCTTTGAAATGTTAACTGCATGATGAGACTGCGAATGCGGCCCCGGTAAGTGGAGCATCGTGTGGCCGTGATGATTCGCGTAAATGTCTGTGAGGATATTTTTCCGATATATAAATGTTCTCGATCAATTTGGCGAAGAACTCTTCCTAGTCATCATACTTATCACCAACCGGCCTTTTGTGCATCATACCCAGTAGCTGTCTCAGCCCATGAAACGCCTCATGGATGAGGATTTCATCAGCCTGGGAACCAGCGGCGTGACAGCTTTCTCCATGGTTAGAGTTATGTGGCGAAAAATGGATGACCGCGGGAGTTGCCGGCTCCCGTGCCGTTGACATGATGGCGTTTGTTGTTGTTGTCGGTCCAATGGTCGACTTCTCCTTTGTGGCGACCTCCCTGGGAATCAAGCATGATTGCCTTATTCTCGTGGTCGCCTCTCCCGTGGGGTACAATGAGCATCGAGTCCCAGCCGTGCTTGCGGGCGATCGCGTTGATAACGACTCTTCCCACGTGTGATCCAACAATCGAGTGAAGCAACGCCAACACCGCATTTTCGTACGCGGGATGCGGTGCCACTCGGATTGTGCCGTCAGCGTCCGGCGGTAGCAAGTGGCTCGGGTCGAGTATCCGGATGCTCCCGTACGGTGCCATGATCGTGCCTTTCAAAGTCTTACGAGGATAACCGTTCTGCTTCCGGGACAACGGCTCCGAGCTCGTCGAGCAATTGCTGGCCGCGTCGCCGGTAAGGTCGAAGCTTTCGGGGATGGCGCGAGAGGCGTCGAGAGGCGCGGCAAGGTCGTAGCGGCCACCGTGTTTTCGGCGGCCGCGATCGCCCGCTCGAAGAAGCGGTCGCCTTCTTGGTCTTTCCCGGAGCGTACGCGGCTCGGCCGCTGACGCGCGGGCGTGCGGCCCGTAGTTCGGGTAACGCCAGCCGAAAAAGCGGGCAACGCGAGCCTCATGCCAGGCTTTCCTGGCAACTGTTCGGCTCGGGCCGCCGTAAGCGTCGGCCCACCGGGGGCCCAGTAAGCTCTCAACGAGCAAGGGAAAAGTGGGGCCCACAAACTCAAACGGGCAGTATGTCCAAATCATCCGATCCCTTGATTTCTCGAGCACGGCACTGTGCCGAGTAGTCAGACGCCTGGAGGCGGACAAAGCCGAGATGACCGTACGCGATCAAGGGTGCGAGTGAATCGCGGGCAACTAGCACTTCGACCACGGGACCCATCAGTTCGTTCGCCTCTTCGAACCGGCCGGCCCGGGCCAGCGCGTCGGCCTTGCCGTATTGCCCATAAGCCAAAGCCTCCGCGTCGCCTCGTGTCTTGCCGGTCTCGATCTCGACCTCTGCTTCGACGAGTTCCATCGGGATGTCGCCACGGACCGCATAGAGGTGTCTCAGCGTGTGGTGGGAGAAAAACCCCAACCAGTCGCCCACCTTGTCGAGAGCCGATCGCCCGCGCAGATCCACCTCGGCCAAGTCAAGCCGGCCGCTGTAGTAATGCACGCCACCGACGTCAGCTTCGTCAGCGCCTTCACCTCGACCCGATCGCAGGATTCCGCCGCTTTTTCGGCCCGGCGCATGAAATCGTTCATGGCAGCCGAGGAGAACCTGCCCAGCTAAAGAAAATTTTCGAACAGCCCACGGCGATGAATTCGGGCTACCCGACTGTTTCGCCAGGGCCGCAGTCCGGTATAAAATGTAGCAATAACTGAGGACGCTTTGAAGGCGGCACCAAGCCATTCGGTAGTAAGTCGCGGTCGCGATCGAGACCCGTCGGTCAAATCGGGCCGGCTCCTGCCAAGCGCGAGCCAGGATGGGATCATGTGGACGTAAACGAACGCCCGCCAGAGGCCGAACAACAGTCCCATCGCCATCAGGGCAAGGATATCCGACCTCCGACAAGGCAAGTCTGTAATGGCGGTTGGATTCGTGGTAGTCGCCTTTCCGTTGAAACGCCGAACCGATGCCGAGTTGAGCGGTGGCTCGATCAAGATGGTCGCGGGCGTGCTCAAGGGCGTGTGTGAAGCCCCGATCGCGTCGTCGAGCCGACCCGATGAGCCGTAAGCGGTGGCGAGCATGTCCCAGAGGCGATATTTCATGGCCGCGTCGGCGTCTGAGGGCAAAAGCTGCTGGGCGCCTTCCAACTGGAATACAGCGTTGGTGAAGGCATAGGCGTCGAGCGCCGCTTCAGCCGCTTCCATCGTGTACGCGAATGCCTTGGACCGCTCATCGCCATCGCGGAAGTGCTCGGCGAGCACGGCGGGCGCTACGGCCCGCCCCTTCGCCCTGCATGCTCCAGCAACTCGCCCACTCGCCGGTGCAAGCTCCGCCGACGAGTGGCTGAGAGGTCGGCGTAGGGCAGCTCGTGGAGCGGGTGATTCACGAACTCGACGTGTCCCGGGCTTCCTGCTCGCGAAACACGCGGCGAGGCAACAGCAGGTCGACGGCGTCGAGCACATCGGCTTCGCTGAGCTCGTGCGGCGTCCCGGAGCAGGTCGATCTCGACCACCGCCCCGATCACTGCCACGCGCCCACCACCTGCTGGGCCTTCGGCGGCAGACCCTGCAAACGCAGCCGCATTAAGTCGCCACGGTCTCGGGGAGGTGGAGTCGAGTCGGCCGCCTCGGTCGACAGCACCCAGCCGCTCTCACCGTGGGTGATCGCCTGTTTTTCGTACCACTCCGGGACTGCTCGGCGACGAAGAACGGGTTCCCGCCGCACAGCGTGTTGACGCGGCCGACCAGGTCGTCGGCCAGTTCCTCGGGCTGACAGTTCAACCGCAGGCAGATCAACTCTCGGGTCTCGCTCTCGGTCAACGGCGACAGGGCAAGCTCGAGAAGTTAAAGGCTGCTCGCGGAGCTGCGTCACGAGAGCTTCGAGCGACGCGTAACCGGTTCGAGCTGAGGCCACGATCACCAGCCTGGGGACCCTTGTCGAACCATCGCTGGAACGCCGTGCGCTGGCCAATGCGGCGGCCAGGTGCCGCAATAGATCGAGCGAGCTCTTGTCGGCCAGTCCAGGTCTTCGAAGCTGAGGCAGACCGGCTGGAAGGTCGCGATTTCGAGGAAGAAAGCGGTCAGGGCGCGGTCGATGTAATCGGCCTCGCGGCCGAAATCGACCTGCTGGTAAGCCTCGCCCGGCAGATGCTGCGGAACTGCGGCGCGATGCGAAGGAGCTCACCACGGTACTCGTTGACGATGCCGAGCAGGCGTACCAGCGAATCGGCGGGGAGCCCAGCGACGTGCGTGCCGGTGAGGTCCGCGTCGGGCGCCGTGACCTCGCGTCGCTCCTGGAGTTTCAACTCGGCGATGAGCTGCCGGATGATCTCGACGAAGGGCTGGAAGGGGACAAGTTGCCGTCGAAGCACCTTCCCTCATAGACCTGACAGCCGTGCCCACCCACAATGCGTTCGGCTTCCTGGACGACGCTGCTCTTGCCGATCCCGGGCTCGCCGCTGACGACGATCAACGAGGCCGGGATCTCGTAGCGAGCGTCTCGGCCGATCCGGCCCCGGAGGCACGCCGCAGGACATCGTTGATCAACTCTTGCTCGCTCCGCAACAGACGAAGCCGGTGACCGACAACTCCGGCCGGAGGAACGGGATCGAGACTCCGGAGACGGCGGTTCTGTCGTCGATGCCAAGGAATTCCGCAATCGCGGACCGGAGGAGGCCCGCGGACTCTGGCCTTCGCCTCGGCTGCTTGCGGAGATACTTCATCACCGCGTCGGCGATCGGCGCCGGTAATTCGGGGTCAACCTCGATCAGCGGCTTCGCCTTGTCATTGAGCTGTGCCTGCATCAAGGGACGCATGCCGCCTAGCCGCGCCTCCGGAAACGCATAGCGTCCGCTCAAGACCTCGTAGGCGACGAGCCCCAGGCAGTAAAGATCGGCACGGTGGTCGGGCTCGTCGAGGTTGATCTGCTCAGGAGCCAGTCGGCCACTGTGCCGACGAACCCGGCCTCGGCCGAGAGCGACGACTTGACACCGTAGTACTTCGCCAGGCCGAAGTCCATCAGGCGGGTCTCGAAGTGCCGCGAGCCATCGTCGCGAGTGGCAGGACGGACCAGAATGTTCGAGGGCTTCACGTCGCGGTGCACGATGCCGTGCCCGTGGATGTAGTCGAGGGCCTGTGTGAGCTGGAGCAGCGGGTCGAGGCGTTCCAGCAGCGGCCGGCTCGCGATGCTGGTGATCGGCTGTCCGAGAAACAGCTCCATCGTGAAGAACGGCCCGCCGCCGAGTTCGCCGTAGTCGTAAACGCCAAGGCAGTGTGGGTGTCGCAACGCCGACAGCGATCGAAACTCGCGTTCGAAGCCAGGGCGAGCCGTCCCGGCGATGGTCCCCTTCTGAGCTTGAGAGCGACGTCCCATCCATCGCGCACATCGCGCGCCGCAATCGTCGACGCCCATCCCCCCCTCGCCGAGCTTGGCACCGATCTGGAACCGCTCGTGCCTCAAGTCGGCGACAGCGTCTTGAACAGGAGCGGAGTCCTCCAGGTCGGGCTAGCCTGGGACAACAACAAGACAAGGGATTCACGAGCCGCGACGGATCTCGTCTCGTCAGGGGAATAGTCGGTCGTCGCCGCGGCGCGCAAGGATGGCATCGATGCACCTGGATTAGTTATGGCTAGACATCGGTACGAATCCGACGACACGACCTCACCCCCCTGAATGGTATTCAAGCCGATCCAGACAACCGGGTTGATTGAATTCTTGATGAAGTGAACGGATCCGTCGCCGAAGCCGGTATTGACCCCGCAGGCGTGCCGGCTGCGAGAACCGGAGTAGATGTCAATGAACGGAAACGGGACCGTCGTACAGGGCATCATCCCTGCAGGATCGTTGACGCAGACCCGTCTCCGGCGGCGCCCCCCCAGTGGCGGGATCAGCGACGCCGTAATAATCCGGCGACCCTGGGGGTAAACCGGCTCATAAAGACCGCCCCCAGCGTCCAGACGGCGCCGCGAACGTCATTGACCTGACCCTGGAGCGTCTCGGCCGTGAAGACCGTCGAGCTCATTCCGTCGGTGATCTGGGCGAGTCGCGTCGATGCATGGCCGAATGCCGACCGCTGGTAGACGACAGGCAGGTTGGTGGTCGGCGTGCCGCCGGCCGAGTTTTGCTGGCCCCACTGCGTGTTGCCCCAACTGACGACGTAATTCCCGCGTGTGCCCCGAATGGGGAATCCGTTGGTCGGCCAGATGATCGTGAAGTCACGCTCGTTGTCGCTCGGGCACTGAAACGCATACAACTTGGTGCCGTAGACGGTCGAGTTGATCGGGTATACCAACCGGCATACCATCGCCGCCTGGCAATCCCTCGATGCCAGTGGCGAAATTGTAAGCGTTGTAGAGCGGTTGCTGTTCAAACTGGGGGAGCACTGCGTGAACCACGTGGTGTTCTGAGCCCCTTCAAAGAATGACGGGAAAGGAATTCCCGGCACGGGCCCCCACACCCGTCCCAGTGGCAGCATGGAATTGGCCGATTCGTAATTCAGAATGGCCAGACCCAGTTGCTTGACGTTGTTGATGCAGTGGGCACGCCTTGCCGCTTCCCTTGCGGCCTGAACCGCCGGGAGCAACAAGGCGATCAGCACCGCGATGATCGCGATGACGACCAAGAGCTCGATCAGGGTGAATCCGCCGCGTCTCTTCAACATGGAACCACCTCGATCCCGGGCTGTCTTCTCGTAGCGGTTTCGCGAACGACATCAGCCACTTGTGAATCGCTGACACCGACTCCATTCAAGACGTTAGTATGTGATCGAGCGTGCCAGGTAGGTCAGAGCCGGCACAATCGCCGCGGGCAACGATTGGATAAACAGAGTCGTCGGCTTCGGCAGTGTGATCGCCCCGAAAAACCCTGCGATGATGACGCACGACAGGAAGAACACGCGGATCGGGAAGGCCATTTGTCCTGGGAATAGACCCCAGATTAAGCCTGCGGCCGGGGAGCCGTTGTACAGCCCAACGTTCTTGACGATGGGCGGAAACCCTTCGGGCTAGCGTTCTGATCGAATCCGAAGCCTACCCTCTCGTAGACCTTGGGGCTAGTCCATAAAACATCTCGACGCCCGTGATAACAACATGTATCAGGGCGGTCGAGTCCGACGAATAAGTCAGCGAGTATTGCCACGATGCCCCTCCTCTCATTCCGGACGCCGCGCTCTCAGCCCAATTGGATCACCTGTTGGCGAGCGGTGTATGCAGGCGCTTGTTATCATTCAAACCGAGATCTCCGTGCCATAGTCCCAATGCCGTTTAACAAACATGACAATCGGTCGTAGAACGGGATTGACTTCATTACTGCCGATCCCACCGATCCAGCAATTCCGAGGAAGAAACGGAATGAATTCCGTTCTTCTCGCTGCAGGAAAACTCGGTGTCGGAGGAAAACTCGGTGTCAGGAAAACTCGGTGTCAGAGGAAAACTCGGTGTCAAGGAAAACTCGGTGTCAGAGAAGTGAAAACTCGGTGTCAGAGCAGATTTCGACGCGAAAGCGAGAAGCCACGCAGCTTCTAACGGTCTCCTATTACCCAAGGGCATGCTGCCCGGAACCAAGACGATCACATTTTATCTTGGCGGCCGCAATCCGAGGTTCAACTCTGTCTCGACAGCCCTGATTGAGGCTCCGCTCCGATTTCAATTTCGCGTCAACAAGCGATCAGACTCTGACCAGGCCCCGTCGGCCGCGAGGGATCCTCGGGATCCCACGAATCGCCGCGACTTCCCCAGCCGAGAGATCCCTCTATCTACTAATCCAACGCCTCGTGAAAAAAAGTCACAGCATTTTTGCTTTTTATTTCAAAGAGCCCATTTGAGGCTTGCACGCAATCAATTCGGTCGCCAGAATAGATTCGTTTCTTACATCTTTGTTGAACTCCGAAGCGCGTGCCCGATGACGAACACAAGCCCATCGACCAATCCCGAGATCGAGGCGTTGCTCCGCGACGCGGCCCAAGGCGACGTGGAAGCGGTGCGGTCCTTGCTGGAGAAGCACCGGGCCGGTTGCGGCAAATGATCGCGGCGCGGTTGGACCCGAGATTGGCGCCTCGGCTCGATCCATCGGACGTCGTGCAGGAAACCCTGGCCGACGCGGCCCGACGGCTGCCGGACTATCTGCGCGACCGGCCCTTGCCGTTTTATCCCTGGCTTTACCGGTTGGCGGCCGATCGGCTGGCACGGACGCACAAGCATCACGTTGCGTCCACGGTCCGGGGGATTGGGCGGGAGGAACGCATCGACGGGCCGTCGCACGATGAGGCGACCTCGACCCGGCTGGTCGACCGGCTGGCGGCCAATGACACGACGCCCGGCCATCGCATGGCTCGCGAGGAACGGCGACTCTTGCTGGCCGGGGCGATCGAGCGGATGGGCGAGGCCGATCGCGAGGTTCTCGGGCTGCGCTACCTCGATCAGCTTGCCTTCGACGAGATCGCCGCGGTCCTCGAGATCGGCCTGGGTGCGGCCAAGATGCGGCACCTCCGAGCGGTCGAGCGTCTTCGCGGCTTGCTGGAGGAGGTGGGTGTGGAACCCTCGACTTCGCCGTGAACGACGACGCGCGGATCGACGTGGGCCTCGATGATGAGCGGCTTGCCGACCAGGTGGCGGACCTGGCCGAGCGGATCGCCCGGGGAGAAACCCCGGACCTCGAGCGTCTCGAAGATGCGAATCCCGGTGTCACGGAGGCGTTGCAGCGGCTGCTGCCGGCGATCCGGCTGCTATCTGAACTCGCCGACGAAGAGCCGACCGAGGACCATCCGGCGTGGCTCACGCGACCGCCGGACGTCCTGGGGGACTTCCGGCTGGGGCGAGAGATCGGTCGGGGCGGAATCGGCGTGGTCTACGAGGCCACGCAGATCTCGCTGGGCCGCCGCGTGGCGGTCAAGGTGCTGCCTCCGACGTCGCTGCTCGACCCTCGGCAACTGCGTCGGTTCGAAATCGAGGCCCAGGCCGCCGCGGCGCTTCAGCATCCCAACATCGTCCCCGTTTTTGCCTATGGTACGCGAGCGCGGAGTGCCGTACTTCGCCATGCGGCTGATCGACGGCCGAAACCTTGCGGAGATCGTCGGCGAGCGCCGCAAGCGAAGCGAGCAGCGGCCTACCGCCGCGCGAAGTGGCCGAACTCGGCAGGCAAGCGGCCAAGGCGCTCGATTACGCCCACCGCAACGAGGTCCTCCACCGCGACATCAAGCCTTCGAATCTGCTGGTCGATGCGCGATCACCGTCTCTGGATCGCCGATTTCGGGCTGGCCCGCGTCCGGGGCGACAGCGACCTGACGGCCAGCGGCGACGTGATCGGGACCATGCGCTATCTGAGCCCCGAACAGGCCGAGGGCCGCCGCGGGGCCGTCGACGGCCGGAGCGACGTCTATGCCCTAGGGGCGACTCTTTACGAGCTCTTGACGCTCAGGCACGTCTTCGAGGGAGACGACCGCGCCGAGCTCTTGAGGCGGATCATCGCCGATGAGCCCGTTTCTCCGCGACGGCTCGATCCGGCAATCCCGCTCGACCTGGAAACGATCGTGCTCAAGGCGCTGGCGAAAGAACCGGCCGAGCGTTACGCGACGGCCGGTGAGCTGGCCGCCGACCTCACGCGGTTCCTCGCCGACCAGCCAATCCGGCGCGGCGGCCGACCTGGGCGGGGCGGGGAGTCAAGTGGGCCAGGCGGCAGTGGCGGGCCGTGGTCGCCGCAGGCGTGATGACGGCTGTCATGCTGATCGGCCTGGCGGCGGCAGGCTGGTGGTCGAATGCCCGGCTGCGAGCGATCAACCAGCGGCTCGAGGCGGAGATCGACCGGGCTGATCGTAACGCACGGGAAGCCCGGGATCACGCCCGCAAGTCCGAGCGACACGCCCTCGGGCGCGCAGCTCCGACTGGCCGCTCAGGCACTCGAGGCCGCCCAGCCCGAACGCGCCCAGGAGATCCTCCGCGATATCCCGCTCAATGCCGGCCGCGAGGCCCCGCGCTCGTTCGTCTGGCGATACCTCTGGCGCCAGGCGCGCCGCGATGTCGTCGTGCTGGTCGGCCCCACGCCGCGCTTCGGCGGAATGGCCCTCTCGCCCGACGGCAAGCTCCTGGCCACGACCGATGACACCGCGGGCCTCCAGCTCTGGGATGCCGTCTCCGGAGAACGGATTCGCGATCTCGACACCGGTACCTGGCCGGATGGAAAGCCGACCTTCTCGTCCGACGGCGTGCTCGTCGCCGCTCCAGACCGGAGTACCGACCGCCCTCGCGGACGGCTTTTCGATCTGGGAGGTCGCCTCGGGGCGTCGGTTGGCTCGTTTGCCGATGGGCCGAGACTTCGATTCTCTCTCCTGCACGTTTCTGCCGGGGGGAGGGTTCCTGGGGTACGGATGCACGAACAACTGTGCCGCCTCCTCGGCGCGGCTCTGGAGCCTGGCCGACGATCCGTCGCACCCTCGGTTGCTCGAACAGTTTGACCGGCCCCGGACATGGATTCCGCTTCGGCCGGAGGTGGGCTCCTCACCCTCGAAAACCATTCCTTGATCTTTCTCCGCGACTCGCCGCACCGGCAAGGCGACCCGGCAGTTCCAGATAGAAGGTGCTGGGGAGAACATCACGGCATTGGCCTGTTCAAGCGGCGCGGAGGTCGTCGCCGCCGTGTCAGAGCCCAGTTGGAAATTGAAGTTATGGGACGGACAAACGGGGAAGTTGCTTGCGAGTCACGCGGTTCCCGAACACAGTCGTCGGTTGTACTTCAGCCCCGACGGCGCGACCTGGCGGCAGTCGATATTCGCGGGGATGTCCATCTGATCGACCGCGCAACCGGCGCGATTCGCCGGATTCGTCCCGAGGACGTCGATCGTGCCCGCCATACCCATGTCGCATTCTCACCCGATAGCACCCGGCTCGCGACCGCGCGTTCGGGCCCGGGAACGCAGGTGGTCCTGGTCCGGTCTCGATCTGGGAGGCCGCGACCGGACGGCGGCTGGCCACGTTCCCGGGCCGGCCCGAAGAGGTGGGGAAACTGGAGTTTACTCCCGACGGCCGATCGTTGCTGATTTCCAGCGGCTCCGGAGTTCGTCAGTGGCGGCTGGCCCCGGGAGACGACGACAAAGATCCGCAGCCGGCCGGCCACAAGGACGAGGCGTGGTCGCTGGCCTTTTCGCCCGACGGCCGCACCCTCGCCACCGGCAGCGACGATTCCGAGCCCGACCCGACGATCAAGCTGTGGGACACGGCGACGGGCCGATTGAGCAGAGCGTGGCATGGTGGACAGGGGACGGTCGCCGCGCTGGCTTTCTCGCCCGACGGCCGCACCCTGGCCTCGGGCCACCTCGTTGCATCGAAACAACGTCCGGATCTGGGACGTGGCGACCGGCCGGCCGCTCGCGACCCTCGAGGGACACACCGACCGAGTCCGTGCGGTGGCTTTCGCTCCCGATGGCAAGAGCCTGGCGACGGCAAGCTCCGATGGAACCGTGCGGCTCTGGGACGTCGCCTCCTGGCGCGAGCGAAGCGTGCTCAAGGGCCACGCCGACTCGGTGCACGCCGTGGCTTTTTCACCCGACGGCAAGACGCTCGCCTCGGCCGGCAACGATGGCGACGTGCGGCTCTGGGACCTGTCGAACCAGGTCCTCCGAATCCTTCGCCCCGTGTTCTCCACAACCGGGCCAAGCTGATGGCGCTGGCGTTCGCTCCCGACGGCAAGACGCTCGCCGTGGCCGACACTCTGGGCTCGATGACCCTCTGGGACCTCGACCGGTCCACGCCCATCCGGTTGATCCACAGCGATGGTGACGAGCTCCGCCAACTGGCGTTCACTCCCGACGGCGCCGCCATCGCCGCGGCGGGGAATAAAAGGAGTGATCCGTCTCTGGGACCCGGCCACCGGCCAGGAACTCCTCAGCCTGGCCGCCCATCGCGCACAGATCAACGGCCTGGCATTCTCCCCCGACGGCTCGACCCTCGGCTCGGTCGCCCACGATGGGTCGGTTCGCCTCTCGCGCGCGCAACCATGAGGGGACCGCCCTAAACTTGGGTTGGCTCATAAAGTCGTTATTCGGATAGGAGGAGACATTCGGTCCGGCGGCGGTCGGAGCCGGCACGCGGAAGATGAAAAGGGGGTCAGGATCCGTTAGAGATGAAAAGAGGGTCACAGATGAAAAGGGGATCAGGAGCCGTTAAATGGCCGAAGCAACGGCTCCTGACGCCTTTTCGTGCCCGCAGCCCTGACGAAACTGTTCACCATGCTGTCGGTCGACGGTGCGAAAGGTGGAGGCTAACCCCCATCGGCCGGCACGGTCTGAACGGCCGAGGGCGGCCGTGCTGTTTCACGGACGTCGGCGGAGATGAGATTCTCTCTCGGCGATCCGGATTCGGCGGAAGCCGCCGATTGGCTCGACAGCATGGGGTCGACTCTCGCGCCATGGCGAACATGGGTGACTGCCAGTCCAGGGACATCAACTCCGCCCACCGGTTCAGTTCCGGAATCGTTTGAAATACGACTTTCATGCTCACTGTGATCGGCATCGCCAGAACCAGGCCGACCAGGCCCCAGAGATAACCCCAGAACAAGCAGGCGATCAAGATTGTGGTGCCGTTCAGGTCGAGCGATCGCCCCATGACCATCGGCGTGATGATGTACTCCTCGATCCCGAGGACCGCCAGGTACATTCCGGCGACGACCAGGGATTGGCCTATCGAGCCGGTTTGTCCCAGCGCCACCACCGTCGGCAGCGCGCGACCGACCATCTGGCCGATGTACGGGACGAAATTCGTCAGTGCCGCGATGATCCCTAAAGTGAGAGCAAAATGAATGTTGAGGGCCCAGAGGCAGATCGCGATCACGGCTCCCAGACCCGCGTTGATCAGCGTGCGCAATTAAATATGCGCGGATCTTGTGAGTGACCTGGCCGAGGACTTCGCTGGCTGGCGGGTTTGGGCCGGTGTCCGGGCGAAAAAACGAATCAGCTTGGCTGTGAGCATCTCGTTCTCGACCAGCAAGAAGATGATCAGCACCAGGATGATGAACCCCTGCGCGACCCAGACCGTGAAATCGGAGAGACTGTAACTCAATTTGTCGATCAAGAGGGCGCGATTGGTGTCACCGATCCGGTCGATTGTCCCGGGTTCCGGCAGGACCCGCGCAGATACGGCTGCTCGCGTATCAAAGCGGTGATCCGCCCGCTCACTTGTCCGGAGAGGCGTTCGATATCCGAGGGCAACGTATAAGTCGCTTGCAACAATGCCTCGGCCGCCAATGTCGCTAGATAAAGACCACCCAGTACCGACACCACGAACAAGATGAGAGCACCTGACGGACCGTACGGCAGATGGCGTCGAAAGAATCGCGCCAACGGTGAGAGCATGCAGACGATAACCATCGCGAACGCGATCGGAATCAGAATCATCTTGAGCAGGGAGAGGGCCGCGATGGTTGCCAGAACGGCCAGGACATTCAGTGGGAGCGATGCTTGAGTCGGCGGACGGTCCACGTGGTTCTCCATGACAATCGCAAGCCTGGCGGGCACGAAGACCCACGTCGAGCGCGAAAGACTCCAGTGCCATCATGGTCCTGGTTCAGCCCGATCGCAAGACGAGGGTCCAAACGAGTCGGTCACATCGTCGAGTCGCCAGGGCTGCGCAAATCGGCGAATCAAGGAACGGAGGGTTGTCTCCGCCTCGACCGGGACCGGAGGCGACAGAGGGTCGTCCGTCTCGAGCGATCGGACCGGGACCAGACCGAACCAAGTCAAAATGACCGGCCACTTCCCGAGGTCGGCCGAGCGATTGAACCGTTCCTGAATTCGTAGAGCCCAGACGACTCCCCAATAGTCGCGGAACCAGAACCAGAGCCGCTCGACTCGCACGCGAGCCGATGACGGGCGCTTCCGCGCTCCACCGAGCCGTCCACAGGCTGATGACGAACGTCCACGAAATGGATAGCCAGAGCAACGATCGGCGCTCGGCGGGCCAGTCCCCGCGCGTGAGGCCCAGGTATTCCAGGATGAATCCCAGACCCAGCCATGCCGCGGCTGCGCCAAATCGGGTCGGAAGATAATTCGTCACACCGATCAAGACGAGGATCCCGTAGAACAGGGTCCAGGGAGATTCCAGGTTTGGAGGGGTCAGAGCTTGAGCTCTCCTCCAGCGTCCCGGAGTCTCCAGCCAGGGGATCAAGAAGACCACAACGAGCATGACCATCAATCCCGCCCAGATGCGTCCGCCCGGGTCGCGTGCGTTAAGTACCGAGAGGAGAGCGGCGAGCATTGTGAGAACCGAGAGATAGGTGAAAACGCCCGCAATGGGCCGGCCCCCTCGGCTTGTCTCGGTCAAGGCAACCGCCTGAGCAATCACCGCCAGGCCGAGCGCCAGTGCCACCCAGACCAACGGCGGTCGAAGAGCCGTCCCCCGTGCTGACCGCCAGGCCTGAAACCACGGCCGAACCGTGAGCAAGAGGCAGAACATCAACAAGAGTGGGGCGTGGTCGGGATCGAGACCGATCGCCAGGGCCGATCCGGCCAGGAGCAAAGCGCTTACGAGGCGGAAGCCGCCGTCGATTGTGGGGATCATCGCACCGCGGATTGGCTCGCCTCCGAGTCTTTAGAGCGGTTCACCCTTGAGTTGCGCACAGCGCGACAGCGACGGCTAGCGTACTAACCCGAGCGCGGCAGATCCGGCGGCCGTCGCCTCGTGCGCTCGGGTCGGTATGGCCCGTACGCCATACGAGCGTGAGCCGCTATAGTATCAACCGACACCGCGGCCGTCTTGTGCGAACCCGTGTGTAACCGCTCTAATCAAATCACTCGAGGTCGCCGATCTCACCCAACCGCGCCTCTTCGCCTTTCCCTGTCTTGGCGTCCAGGGGCCGCTTGCCGAATACCGCCATGGCCGCGAGTGACGCCACCATCACGGTGAACGCCAGAATGGCCCAGACCTTGAAACTGGGCTCTCCACTGGGCGTCGGAGTAGAGAAATCCAGCATCTTGCCCACGTTTTCAAAGACGACCAGGAGCGCGATGATGATCCCGGCCAACGAGCCGCCGGCGATCAGGCCGGTGGACATCAACGTGCCGGGACTGGTCTCCGCCTCGTCGGGCGTGAATCCGCGAGCTCGGTCGACCAGTCCGCGGAGCACACCACCCACGAAGATGGGCATCGTGGTCGCCAACGGCAAGTAAACGCCGACCGCGAACGCCAGCGCCGATACACCGGCGAGCTGCATCACCACGGCCAGCACGGCTCCCAGAATGACGAGTCCCCAAGGGAGCTTTTGGGCCATGATCCCCTCGATCAGCGTGGCAAATAGACGGGGCTGGGGCGGGTTGAACTTGGTGATCGGCCTCCCTGATGGGGTCTTGGTTAACCGTCCGCCGATCCCGTAATCGATCAAGTGCTGAGCCTGGCCCGTCTCGATCGACCAGGTACTTTCCTGGTTGCACGCCGGGCCGAGGGTTCACAACCCACCAAACTCCGTAAGACTTGCTATCCGGACCGAGTTCGCTCCCTTTGATCTCGGCGGCGGGTGCTGTGACAGTGGGCAAATCCGCCGCATCGGAGGAGATCGTCGTGTACGCCGTGTTGAGACCCCACAAGGTACCGCCCATCACCACGCGCCGAGATCAGGGCCCCGACCAGGATTGCCACTTGTTGCTTCCACGGAGTCGCTCCCACCAGAAACCCGGTCTTGAGATCCTGTGATGTCGTGCCTCCGTTGGACGACGCAACGCAGACGATGCCCGCGATCGACAAAGCGGTGACGCGGTATTCAGGTCCAACCCAGCCCAAGAAGAAGAAAATCAGGCAGGTCAAAAGCACTGTGGCGATCGTCATGCCAGAAATCGGATTGGACGATGAGCCGATCACGCCGGTGATGCGAGAGCTGACCGTTACGAACAAGAATCCGAACAAGACGATCAGCCCAGCGCCAAGGAATCGGCCTGTGAGTCCGGTTGGGATCAAATCCGAAGCGCCAATGGCCAGCACCAGTGCGAGCGTGCCGCAACCAGGAGCACGCTGATCGGTAGGTCACTATCGGTGCGCGCCCTGCCACTGTCCTCCTCCGCCCTTCCCGAGCGCAAGTCGCGGAGGCTCCCACTGACCGAGGCGAAGATCAGGGGCAAGGCGTTGAGCATGCTCAGGATGCCGCCGGCCGCGACTGCACCCGCGCCGATGTAGCGAACGTATTGACCCGAGATGGCGTCGGCACTCAACTCGGCGATCGGCTTCTGGCCGGGAGGCAATACGCCGGGCACTCCCTCGCCGAAGTAAGCAATCATCGGCACCAGCAGGAGCGCGGTCATGATCCCGCCCCCGACCATGACCGAGGCGATTCGAGGGCCGATGATGTAACCAACTCCCAGCAGAGCCGGAGAAGGCTCCAACGAAACGACTGCCTTGTTGTAACCCTGAATTCCGTCGATCGCCAGTTTCGCCTTTTCATCCCAGAACTTGAACGCTTGCATCAGGATCTGATAAATAAAACCGACGCCGAACCCCATGAACACCGTCCGGGCGTTCGAGCCTCCCTGCTCGCCGACGATCAACACCTTGGCACAAGCCGTCCCCTCAGGGTAGGGGAGTACACCGTGCTGCTTGACGATGAACGCTCGGCGGAGCGGAATCATCATCAAGATTCCGAGCAGTCCTCCCAGCACGGCCACCAGCATCACCTTCATCCATTCCAGCTCATAGCCCAGCAGCATCAGCGCCGGCATGGTGGCTCCGACACCGAAAGCGATCGATTCGCCCGCCGATCCGGCCGTCTGCACCACGTTGTTTTCCAGGATCGTCGCGCGCCTCAGGTTGAACGCACTGGATAATCCTCGAAAGATCGTGATCGACAGGACGGCGACCGGAATCGACGCCGATACAGTCATCCCGACCTTGAGGAACAAGTAGAGCGAGGATGCACCGAAGATGATTCCCAGCAAGGAGCCGACGATGACCGGCAACCACGTGAGCTCGGGTAACTCGGCCGAATCCGGGATATAAGGGTGAAACTCGGGCGTCCCTGATCCCTTGGAATCACGGGACGACTGCGAATCCGAAGGTGTAGAGGCCGACATTTCGTGGCTGGCTCCGTCAGCTAGTGAACGGTAGTAATGGGTGTTGATTGGGCGGCTAGCCGCTGCTGCTGAATCTCCGCCAGTCGATTGGCGATGCTGCAGAGAACCTCAATCGCGGACCGACTCGCATCGACCTCGTAGATCAGATGGCTCGGATAGTAGCTCAACGTTTTGAAGGTCTCGTCGTGATAGGTCTGGAGTCGTCGGTGGATGACGTCATCACTCATATCGTCGAGCCGATTCTCACGCAGAGCGCGCGCCTTCAGTCGGTCGATGTTCTTGTGCATGTCCGTGACCTTCAGATGGAAGATTTGCCGCACGTCGATAATGCTATCCAGCCGTTCGGCCTGGGCGAAACTGCGAGGCAAACCATCCAGGATCAGCGTATGTTGCTCAGGCATAAGCAGTTCCTGCATCTCGAGAATATTCAAGTGGCGCTCGAAGATCCGCACGGTCAGGTCGTCGGGGACCATGAGTCCCTGAGATGTGTACTGCTCGATCTCGCGGCCGAACTTGCCGGTCCTCGGGGTCTTGCGGAAGATATCGCCCATGGAGATGTGAATCAGGTTAGGAAGCTGGTCGAGCACGGCACCTTGAGTGCCCTTGCCACTTCCGGGCATCCCGAACAAGAGGATCGCGCGATACTTATGATGTTCTTCCACGAAGAGGTTCCTCCGTCAAGACTCGAAGAATTCGTCGATAGCAGGGCGATCAGCACCTGTTGGTCGCCTCGAACCCTCATCGCGCCGTCGCACGGGTCCTACGAACGATTCTCGCGGTTGTGTCAGTCCGCGAGGTAACGTCGGTCTGATCGAGTCGAACGCCGAGCGAATAGTCCACCATCTTCGACCTATATGAAGCAAGGGAAAAAAACTTGCAAAGAACCCGAGTACTCCTCTTACGCCACGCCGAAACCTCGGAGCCCGGTCGGTTTCACGGAGCCGAATCCGACATCGGCTTGAGCGCGTGGGGAATCCGTCAAGCCGAAATGCTCGGCGAATCACTCAAGGAGCTGGGTGCCGTTGCCCTCTATTGCTCGGCCATGCGCCGAGCCGTCGCCACCGCCGAACCGATCGGACTCGCATGCAATCTTGTACCGATCATCAGGCCCGAGCTGCACGAGCGCCGGCTCGGTCCGTTAAGCGGCGTGTCGCGCGAGGAGGGTTGGTCGATCTATGCCCAGAGTAAGTCGCGCTGGATTGAGGGCGACCTCGAGTATTCCCATCCAGGCGGGGAATCGTACGCCGACATTCGCCGCCGCGTGATGCCTGTACTCGAGAACATCATCGCGGGCCATCCTGGCGAGACGATGATTATTGTGGCGCATGGCGTTGTGATTCGAGTGATTCTGACGAGTCTGCTGGCCGGCTACCAGCCAGGCGACTTCGATCGGATCGCGATCGATTTCGCTTCGATCAATGACCTCTGGTTCGACGGTGAAAAGTGGACGGGCCGGGAGCTAAACCGAGTGATCGCCGTTTCGACGGCGCGGCCCGTGGCGTGAGGAATCTGTGCTGTCGTGATAGATGGATAGTCGATTATCCACCGAGGCGTTATTCTCAGGTTGGGCGATATTCGCAGGTTTTTCCTGATCTCATTGATGGTAAGCAATCTGTTTCGAGGTCTCCCAATATGTCAACCGATCAGCAATTGACTCGCATCGAGCTTCCGATGAGCGACGACGTGCGCGTATTCTGCAAACACCATGCGATCACGGCCGATCTCGAAAAGGCCGTTGAGCTCGCAAGAGATTGTTTCTCGATTGTTGGGACTCCCGCTGCGCGGTTTGAACAGGACCCCGAGGAGGGTGATTCCTACGTAGTTCTGGAGGTACAAGTCCAGGGGGACGAAAATGAGTGTGCAGAATCACACATGCGTTACATGAGTACTTGGGCAAACTCCGTCGGTTGGCCGGAAGTGCATTTCATACGACTTGTCTATGATATTGCTGAATAGAGTGCGTTCTTCTCATGAATCCAAGAGAGTTCTATCAAGTCGCCCAGGGGATCGTGTCGCGGAGCCCGCCTCCGGGGCCAGCATTATGCCGCACGGCGATCGGTCGAGCTTACTTCGCGGCACTTAACGTCGCGGTCGAAACCCTCGCGTCACTAAACGTCTCTTGTGGTGGTGGGGCAAGAAGCATGGTCTGACTGTGAGATACCTTTACGCGAGCGAAGACGAACATCTCAAGACAGCCGCGGTGGCCATCGATAACCTGCGCGCGGAACGTAATATCGCCGACTATCAGATGGAAAGAATCGACATTGAGAAACCGTTGCGGCGCGAAAAGCCGTGGAAGCCGCTAAAAAAACCATCGACTTGCTGGACAAGTTCGAATCTGATTCGTCACGAAAGACCACTGCATCGAAGAGCATTGAGATCTACAAGACTAAAGTAGGTGGAGGATAGGATAACGGTTCGTGCAGCCGACCGGCACGTGATCAAGCAGGTGCTTCGACTTTGGGATCGCCGCCGTTTTTGAGAGCTTCCCATTCTTCCCAGGTGTAGAGGACTTCGCGGGCCGAGCCGCTCTTGAATTCGCCGACGATTCCGTCTTCGGCCATATAGTCGATGAGCCGCGCCGCCCGGCCGTAACCGATGCCCATCGCGCGCTGGAGCAGCGAACAAGAGCCTCGTCCCTCGCGAACCACGATTTCGATGGCCGGCTCATAGAGCTCGTCGCGTTGCTTGAGCGCGGCCGCTCGATCCTTACCGCCTGGCCCACCCCCGACTTGAAGCTGGGTCAACTCGCGGTCGAAATGCACCGGGTAACGCTCCAGGAACTCGCAGACGCGGGTAAGCTCCCCATCCGAGACATAGGTTCCCTGGGCACGAATGATGTGAGAGGTACCCGGAATCAGGAACAACATGTCGCCATTACCCAGCAACCGATCCGCGCCCATCTCGTCCAGGACGACCCGGGAATCGCTTCGGCTGGCCACCTGGAAGGCGATCCGCGCCGGCAGGTTCCCCTTGATGAGTCCGGTGACCACATCGACCACGGGCTTTTGGGTGGCCAGGATCAGATGGATGCCGACCGCGCGGGCGAGCTGGGCCAGTCGGACGATATGTTGCTCCACTTCCTTCTCGGCGGTCATCATGATCTCGGCGAGTTCGTCGGCGATGATCACGATGTAGGGCATCCGAGTCGGGATCCGCGCCCGTTCGGCGTCATCCTCCGGGTTGAGCCGCGTCTAGGATGTCGTCGGGGCTCAACTTGTTGTATCCTTGGATGTTGCGGACCTCGGCCCGCCGCAAAAACTCATAACGTTCGTCCATCTTCTCGCAGGCCCATGCCAGCAGCGACTCGGCCTTCTTCATGTCCGTGACGACCGGATGCATCAGGTGCGGAATTCGCTTGTACTGTGATGAGCTCGACTTTTTTAGGGTCGATCAAGATCATCTTCACTTCGTCCGGCCGCTTGGTCATCAGAATCGACAGGATCATCGCGTTCAAGCAGACCGACTTGCCGGTGCCGGTGCGACCGGCCATCAGCAAGTGGGGCATCTCGGCCAGGTCGAACACCAAGGGTTGTCCCTTGGCATCCTTGCCCAGGAACAAGGGGATGCGGCACTCCTGAATCCGTCCGGGAACGCCCGCCATGACTTCGCCGAGGCGAACCACGTTGCGATGGTCGTTCGGCACCTCGATACCAACCGTCGTCTTGCCGGGGATCGGCGCCACGATCCGCACGCTCTGAACGGCCAAGGCAATCGCCAGGTCGTCGGCCAGCCCGGTGATCTTCGACACGCGCAGGCCGGCCTCGAGCTCGATCTCGAACTGGGTGATCACGGGGCCAGTATCGATTTGAACAACCCGAACCTGGTGTCCGAAGTCCAGCAACGTCCTTTCCAGCAGCATGGCCCTCGCGTGGACCTTGGCCTCGTGTTCCTGGATCGGGAAGGGCTTCGCAGGCTCGAGCAGGTCCATCGGCGGTAGCTGAAACAGCGAGCCGGATTGGCCCGGCGGACAGGGAAACCAACTCTCGTGCCGAGGACGGAACTCTCTGGCTTGGTTGCGCTTGTGCCAAAGACGCAGGACCCGTCGATTCATTGGCATTCCGGATCGGAATGGGCGGATGGACGACCGTTGGATGGAGCGTCGCGTTCAAGGGAAGAAGTCCGTCTGCTTCCCACGCCGGTTGCTCCTCATGCGATAACGGCGTGGCGCGCGAAGGAAGCAGAGGGATGCCTTTGGGCGGCTGGCGGCGGAGTCGGGCCTTGATCCAGCCTCGAGCTTCCTGGAACGGCCAGAGGAACACCACGTCGTGACAGAGTGCCAGGCCGAACAGCCCCGCCGCCGCCAGAATCAGGCTCATCCCCAACGGTCCGAAATGGGCTTCCAGAAAGACCGCCACCAGGGCACCAACGTACCCCCCACTGCCCACTGGCGGACTCGGCTGGAGGCCCGGCGCCAGTTTGTGGATCAATCCGGCCGTTACGATCAGCAACAGTCCGAAGCCGAGCGCCGGTCCCAGTGCGATCGGGAACGGGCCGCCTGACGCACACCAAGAGATCGAGGACCGCCAGTCCCAGGAGCAAGAGCCAGGACGACCAACCGAGCGTAATGAACAGAGCATGGGCCAGCGTGGAACCCACCGGGCCGCAGGGATTGGTCGCGGGCTCGTTCCGAGGCGAGGCATTCCATCCGGGAGGATCGGCCGAGTCATAACCAGCCAGGCTCAATCCCAAGAATACGATCACCAGCGTGAACGCGATGATCGGCGCAGAGCGCAACACTCGCTGGCGAAATGACATGGAACCCCCCCGAGCGCGGACCTAACCGTGTCCGTGAATCTCAGGCCCGATCCCGACTCGGTGGGACCAGCGCGCTCAATGACCTTTTGATCGGCCCACGATCGAAAGGCCTTGCGGATTCCGTCAGCAAGTCTGGGTCAACCGCGACAGGCTCTATTCATTCTCCCGGTTGCGTAAGGTCTTCGACCAAGGCTGAAGGCTGAAGGCTGAAGGATGAATAGGATTTTCGGGTCATCCTCACCTTGCGTTTCGCCTCGCGTCCGGTTCATCCTTCATCCTTCATCCTTCAGCCTTTCAAGTATTCATTCTCCCGGTTGCGTAAGATCGACGGTTTCGCCATTGTTCTCCAGCTCATCGGTCGGCTCGACGGTCCGCAGCTTGCCGGACATGTCCAGGTAGATCTTTTCCTGCATGATCTCCTGGATCACGATCGACATCTTGTCGATGCCTCGGTATTCGACCAGGGCCCGCGCGCCTTGGTTCAGGGCGATCATTCGCTTTTGAATCAAGGTCGACAACTTGAAGCGTCCGCCCACCTTGTTGACGATCTCTTCTTCTTTCAGCTCATCAATCATGGTTCTTCCCCTCTCTACATCCGTTGTGCTTCAGAATCGAGACGAGCTCCTCAACCGCCCGGTCGAGCTCGTCATTGATCACATGAATATCGTACTCTTCCGCCATTTCGAGCTCGCGACGCGCGTTGGCCAATCGGCGATTGATTGTTGCGTCATCGTCGGTCGCCCGCTTCCTCAGTCGGGTTTCCAGGACGTCCAGGCTCGGCGCTTGAATGAAGATCAAGAGCGCACCGGGTACTTTTTGTCGAACTTGGAAACCCCCCTGGACATCGATCACCAGCAGGACACAGATCCCTCGCGCCATCGCCGCACGGACAGGTTCAGCGGGGGTGCCATAGAAGTAGTCATGGACCCGGGCGTGCTCGAGCAGGTCACTTCGCATCCGCTCAAATTCCTCGGCCGTCACGAAAAAGTAATCGCGACCCTGGTTGTTCATCCGGCCGAGGTTTTCGGGTGGTCGCGGAAACCGATCGCCGCAACCGCAAGTCGGGTCGAGCCAGCAGGTGCTGCACCAGCGTACTTTTCCCGGATCCCGAAGCGCCCGAGATCACCACAAGCCGGCCAGGCAGTTGGCTCCAATCCGTCTGGGCGTCACTCGACATTTTGAATCAGCTCACGTACCTTTTCGAGCAAGGCCTTGATCTCAACCGCGAATCGACTAATCTCGATGTCGTTCGCCTTCGAGCCGATCGTGTTGATCTCGCGACCCATTTCCTGCACCACAAACTCCAGCTTCCTGCCTGAGCTCACCGGCTCCTCGATGATCTGCGAGTACTGTTTGATATGAGCACGAAGACGAACGACCTCTTCGGAGATATCGCTCCGGTCCGCGAGGATGGCGACCTCCCGCGCCAGGTCCTTGGACTCGATGGTCACCCCTTGCTCTTTTACCAAGGCTTGAATTCGATCGGTCAACTTCTTTTGAACGGCCGGGATCAACATTGGCCCGCGCTCGGCGATCCGGCTCAACTGATCGCTCACGGCCGCGCCCAGCGCGACCAGCTCGGCAGTCATCGCCCGACCCTCGCGATCGCGCGACGACTCCAGATCCAGGCAGCGCCTGGACGACCACCTCGGCGATCGTGGGCCAGTCTTCGTCGGCTCCTCGGCTCTCGGAGGAAATCTGCTCCACAACTCCCGGCAAGATAAGGAGTTGCGACACGTCGATCGTCCGCTGGTCGGACCCTTGAAATCCTTTGAGCTGATCGCGGTAACTGGCCAGTGCGACCAAGTTCAGGCGATAATCCTCCGGGCGACGCGGCCTCTCAATTTTCACGCTCAGTTGGACGGTCCCGCGCTTAACCTTCTCGCGGACGAGCTGTTCCAGGGCGGGCTCCATCGTTGCGTAGCGCGTCGCTGATCTTGGCATTGAGCTTGAAGTGTCGATTATTAACGGTTCGTAATTCGACCACGATTGTCCACCGCGGATCCTGAAGCCGAGCTTCTCCAAAACCGGTCATGCTCAGAAGCAAGTCAACCTCGTGGTAGGGCCGGTTGTACCGGCCGGAATATGTTGCAAGCCGTTGAGAACTTGGCCTTTACTTCGGAGCTTTGGCGGGCGGGCTCGCCGGAGTCGTCGTGGCGGGCGGGGTTGTCGGAAGTCGTGGCAGGCGGACTCGTTGGGACCGTGGCGGGTGGATTCGGACTCACCGGGGCCGCGGACGATGGACTCTTCGCTTCAGGCATGGCGGGCATCGACGGAAAATCCGGTGGCAAACCGCTTTCGGTGGAACCCGGCGAAAAGTCATCCTTCAGATCAGACGAGTTGACCTTTGATTTCGACTTGCTCGATTTCGAACCGGTTTCCTTGGTGATCGCTGAGGAATCATCATCAAAGGCTGAGTGTGTATTGTTGTTTGTCAAGATCACCATCATCATCAAGAGGATGATCCAGCCGATCGCCAGACCGACGGTGATCTTGGTAAACACGTCACCGGCTTTGGTGCCGAACGCGCTCGAGCCGCCCACACCGCCGAACGCGCCGGCCAGGCCTCCTCCCTTCCCTCGCTGGATCAGGATGATCCCGATCAGGAAAAACGAGAGCAAGGAAATGACGACGTTCAGAATGCCGATGATGATTCCCACGGGATCCGCCCTTCGATTCGATTTTCAACGGGTCATGCTGGTTTGTGCTGGGTGACGTCCAGACCCGCACGGAAGATCGCCAGGAAGTCGATTGCCTTGAGACTGGCGCCGCCGACCAAGGCTCCGTCGATGTCGGGGCAGGCCAGCAGTTCGGCGGCGCAGTCCGGCTTGACACTCCCTCCGTACTGGACGACGACTCGCTCCGCCGTCGCCCCGCCCAACTCGCGAGCAAGCCAACTCCGAATAAATGCATGGGCGGATTGAGCCTGTTGCGGCGTAGCGGTCAAGCCGGTGCCAATCGCCCAAACTGGCTCGTAAGCCAGCACGGTGCCGGCCATCTGTTCGGGAGAAACACCAGCCAGCGAGCCGCCTAGTTGCGAGAGCAGCACGTGCTCGGTCTGGTCGCTCAGCCGCTGTTCCTTGGTCTCGCCAATGCAGACGATCGGGAATCAAGCGAGCGGCCAGGGCGGCGTGCAGTTTGGCATTGACCTGAGCGTCGGTCTCGCCGGCTTGGCGGCGTTCACTGTGCCCCAAGATCACGTGCGTACAACCGGCATCGACGAGCATCGCACCCGAGATCTCGCCCGTATCAGCGCCCGCTGCCGCCCAGTGCATGTTTTGGGCGCCGAGACCAATCGGTGATCCGTCCAGGACGGCGTCGACATCGGCGAGGAAGACGCTGGGAGGGCAAAGCACGACGCGAACCTCGGTCGCTTGGCCGACTCCCGGCTTGACGGCACCCGCGAGGGCGATTGCCTCGGCCCGTGACGCCGGGTTCATCTTCCAGTTGCCCGCGATCAACAAGGTGCGCATGTCAATGGCTCTCCCGCGCAGACATCAATCGATTTTCCCATCAGCTCGGCGAGCTGGCGGACTTCGCACATCAACCGGTCGAACTGGTCCGGCAGCAGGGCCTGGGGCCCGTCGGAGAGGGCCTGCTCGGGGCAGGAGTGGACTTCGATGTGAATTCCATCCGCTCCCGCGGCGATGGCCGCCCGCGCCATCGCCGGGATCAAATCGGGACGGCCGGTCGCGTGGCTCGGGTCGACGATGATTGGTAAGTGGCTCTGCCCCTGGATGTTAGGCACGATCGACAAGTCGAGGGTGTTGCGGGTTGAATCCTCGAAAGTCCGGATCCCACGTTCGCACAGAATCACCTGCCGGTTCCCCTCCGAGAGAACGTATTCGGCCGACATCAGCAGGTCTCTCACGGTCGCGCTCAGACCGCTCTTGAGCAACACCGGGATTCGCGTTCGTCCGCACTCTTTGAGAAGGTCGAAATTCTGCATGTTCCGCGCGCCGACTTGCAGGATGTCGGCATAGCGTTCGACGATCTCAACTTGCCGTGGATCCATCACTTCGGTCACGACCGGCATCACAAATTGTTCGCCGGCCGCCTTGAGGATCTTGAGCCCATCGCGGCCGAGCCCTTGGAAGCTATAGGGGCTGGTTCTGGGTTTGAACGCGCCCCCGCGCAGAATATTGGCGCGCGGCGTCTCGCACCCGCGCCGCCAACTCGAAAAGCAAGGATTCGCTCTCGATCGCACAAGGACCGGCGATCACGGCGAGGTGCCCGCCACCGATCTTGACTCCCTTGATCTTGAAGACCGAACCCTCTTCATGAAACTCACGGCTGGCCAGCTTGAACGGCTTGAGAATCGGAAGAACGCGCTCGACTCCCCGAATCGCCTGCAACGGCTCGACCTGGAGCTTGGTCTCGTCGCCGATGACCCCAATAATCGTCCGCGCGACACCCTGGCTGAGGTGGGGCGTCAGTCCCAGAGCGGCGATTCTTTCGAGAACATGTTCCACCACCTCGGGAGTCGGATGCGGCTTCAACACAATGATCATAGCTGCTCAACGCCTTTCGGCATCACCGAGGTTGGCGGACCCGACTTCCCGTCAGTGGAACATTACAGTTTAGCGTTTGGGATTTCTTGCGGGAAGGACTATTTCTGAGACGCCTCGCCGAACGCCACCGCGAGGACCCCCTCACCCGGCCTTCCAGATCTCGGCCATTCGATCAGCAGCGATCGATGGGCTGACTGCGACGATTTCTCACGGCGAAGAGGGCCTCGAGCTGCGAGTCGGTCATACCCCAGAGGCGGCGACGAGGGCCGCCTTTTCGCGATGGTTCCGCGTAGCCCAGAGTCGTTGTCTCCAAGCCGCGCCCGCGAATCAGCGCGTTCAGCGTCTTGAGGCTGATTCCACCGAGCCTGTCGGCGATCTCCTCCGGGGTATGAAGCCTGGTTTCCTCGCTCGCTGATTCCTTCACGTTCGTACTCCTCATCCAACAATGGACCGCTTGCATTCGGGTCACTTCGCAAGCCACGTTTGAATTGAGCGTCATTCGGCCCATCGTTGGCACTTGTTACGACCTGCTCCGTCTTAACGATCGGCGAGACGGAGGGTCGAGAAACGATCCAAGCATGCCCTCAACGGGCTGTTATCAAGCAACGCCGAACGCGAATTCGCCGGCCGCCGATCCTTCCCCGGACGCTCCTTTGCTAGACTGTCAACAGGGCCCGATTTCCTATCTGGAGATCAATTCGATTCGAGACGATTGGAGAATTCATGCCGGCAGCCCACGTCTGGAATCCGACCGAGGGGATTGTCGAGCGAGCGAACGTCACCCGGTTCATGCGGCGCACGGGATCTCCACTTACCATGAGCTGGTCGGTCGCTCGACCTCCGACATCGCGCTGGTTCTGGGAGGCGGTGGTCGAGGATCTTGGCATTCAGTTCTTCCGGCCCTATGACACACTGCTGGACCTGAGCCGGGGCGTCCCTTGGTCGCGCTGGTTCATCGGCGGCGCGATAAACCTTGCCGATCATTGCCTCGATCGGCACGCCCGGTCCGCTGCGCCACGAACGAATTGCGGTTGCCTGGGAGGGCGAGGATGGGGCAATCCGCCGGCTGTCCTATGCCGAGCTTCACAGTGAGACTTGCCGCTTGGCTAACGCCCTCAAGCGGCTGGGCATCGTCCAGGGCGAGCGGGTCGGTCTCTTTCTGCCGATGGTTCCCGAGGCAGTCGTCGCATTTCTCGCCTGCGCCAAGATCGGCGCGGTCGTGGTCCCGATCTTCTCCGGCTTCGGAGGCGCAAGCGGTCGCGGCTCGGCTGAACGACTGCCAGGCCAGGGCGATGATCACGGTTGATGTGACTTTCCGACGAGGCCGTCCGATTCCGATGGGGCAAGTCGCCGCGGAGGCAGCCGAATCCTGCCCGAGCCTCCAACATTTGATCGTCTCACGTCGGCGAGGAGCGGAGTCGCCGGCCCGACGCAACCCGTGGCGGGTGGCGCGTGGCGGGTGGCGGGAGGGAAGAGGAAGGATTTTCACACCACCCACCACCCGCCACCCGTCACCTCGATTGGGATGACCTCGTCGCGGTGGAATCCGGCGACTGTTCGTCCCAGCCGCTCGACCCGGAAAGCCCCTTGATGATTGCATACACCTCGGGGACCACCGGCCGGCCCAAGGGGGCGGTTCACGTCCATGGAGGGTTTCTCGTCAAGATTGCCCAGGAAGTCGCCCACCAGGTGGATATGAAGGAAGACGACCACCTGCACTGGGTGACCGACCTGGGCTGGATCATGGGTCCTTGGGAGCTGGTTGGCGGATTGGCCGCCGGGGGAACAGTCCTGCTCGCCGAAGGAGTACCCGACTACCCGGGCCCGGATCGGCTCTGGTCGCTCGTCGAGCGGCACGCGGTCACGATCCTGGGCGTGTCGCCGACCTTGATCCGCGCTTTGATGAAATATGGCCTGGAGCCGGTTCGGTCGCACGACCTCGGCCGGTTGCGAATCCTGGCGTCGACCGGCGAGCCGTGGGACCCTGACTCCTGGCGCTGGTACTTCGAGAATGTCGGTGGCGGCCGCTGTCCGATCATCAACATCTCGGGAGGAACGGAGGTCGGTGCGTGCCTTTTATCGCCCCTGCCGATCACGCCCCTCAAGCCTTGCTCCTTGGTCGGCCCCTGCGCTGGGGATGGCTGTCGACGTCTTCGACTCGGCCGGCAAACCGCTTCGAAACGGCGTCGGCGAGCTGGTTTGCACCAAGCCCTGGCCGTCGATGACGCGCGGAATCTGGGGCGATCCCGACCGTTACCTGGCCACGTACTGGTCGCGATGGCCGGATACCTGGGTCCACGGTGACTGGGCCTCGATCGATGAGGACGGCGACTGGTTCCTCCACGGCCGTAGCGACGATACGATCAAGGTGGCGGGAAAACGGCTCGGGCCCGCCGAAATCGAATCGATTCTCGCCGAGCACGTGGCCGTGGCCGAGTCGGCCGCGGTTGGCTTTCCCGACAACATCAAGGGCGAAGTGATTCTCTGCTTCGTGGTCCTCAGCCCCGGCCACGAGCCCACCAACTCCCTTCGAGCCGATCTGGTCGCCAAGGTCGTCGAGGCGTTCGGTAAGTCGTTCGCCCCGCACGACGTCCGGTTCGTGGCTGAGCTTCCCAGAACCCGAAGCGGTAAGACCATCCGGCGTCTGATCCGGCGCCTGGCTGCTGACGAAGACCCCGGCGATTTGTCGAGTCTCGAAAACCTGTCATCGCTTGAAGCGATCCGGCTGTCGCACTGACCGGGCCACGCCGTCGCGGTGAACTCGAATCTGGTGGTCGGTGAACACCGTGCGCGGAACGGCATCCTTGACCCTCGGCATGTGGCAATTGAGACAGGCGCCTGCCGGGTTGACCGGACACGGAGACCAGGTCAATCGCGGCCCCGCTGCTTGTTTCGCCGCCGCGCTTGCGGGAGCGGGATGGCACCTCAAGCACTTGGATTGGTAGAACGCGGCGGAGGTCTCGACATCTCGGTGCGGGTTATGGCAAGTGACGCAACTGAGCGATCCTTGGCTCTCGGTGTAACAGCGGCTCAGGATGAGGCTTGATGCCTGATAGCGCACGAAGCCGGCGACGTCCGGGGACGTCTTGGCGGGAGCCGTGTGGCATTCGCCGCAGAGCGAGACGACCTGCGCGGCGGAGCCTAGTTTCGGGCGAGCAATCGCCATTTCGGGGAACCCGGCGTCGATCGCCGCCCGGTGATTCCCCGCCGGGCCATGACAGCGCTCGCAGCCGATGCCATGGTCGAGCGCCTCGGGGCGTCCCACCGGTTTCTGGACGGCGCGGAAATCGGTCGAGTGGCAATTCAGGCACTTGCGGACCGCTTCGGACGAGATGGGGCGGCCCAGATAACCCTGAGCGTCCGGCGGGGCGACGGGGTGTTCCATGGTCCGGCTCCACTCGGCGCGCTGGGATAGTGTGACACGCGAAGTTCGCGGACCTGTCCCTGCCCTTCGCGCGCCAGAAACGATTGCCCGTGGTGGTTCGACCCCATTGCGTACTGGACCAGAGCGGTGAAGGCCTGGTTGTCGACCCGGGTCTCGACCTCGATCCGGTCTTCGATCCGGCGGAACCGATGCGTGACGCGCGAGTTATCGGTGTCGGGGACGATGTCCTCGGGCCAGGGCAACCCGACAAGATCGGCGGTGCGCAGCAAGCTACGCGCGTGCCGGCTTTGTTGCTGCGACCGATATTCGGCGGCGTGGCATGATTCGCAACTGGCGGCGCCCCGGTACGGGGCCGGCTCTCGCATCAAGGGATCCGACGAGCCGAACCCACGAGCCGCCGCAAGGGCGGAGGTCGCTTCCGCGACATTGCCTTCCTGCAGGAACGTCCGGCTCAACAGCCACGCTCCTTCGGGATCGAGGTCTCGACCGGACGAGGCCTGAAGCTGTGCACGAGCCTCGGCCGGCCGGCCCGCTTGGAGCAAGCATCGCGGCGAGGAGCCTTCTGGCCGCGGCCGGATTCAAGTCCGAAGTCGTGAGTTTGGGGTCGCGGCGAAGTGCCTCTGTCAACAACTCGGCGGCGCCGGAAGGATCGAACAGCTCGGATCGAAGTCGGGCGAGCCGGATGCTCCCGATCACCTCCCAACCCGGTTGATTTCTCAGGCGGTCAGCCGCGTCGACGGCATCGGTCATCGAGCGTGTTTCGGCCCAGTATCGTGACAATTCGTCCAGGGTCTCGGCGTGGTCTGGCTGCTCATCCCTCGCCGCACCCAGCGACGCCAGAGCTGGCCCGACCTGACCCCGGCCAAGCAGTCCACGTCCGAGCAAGAAAAGGTCTTCCGCCTCCATCTGACTCGCCCCGATCCGCCGATAGATGGCCTCGGCTGATTCGACGCGGCCCTGCGCGCGCCGCCGAGCGAGCGAGCAGCCGCAATGCCTCGGGATCGGAGGGCTTGGCCTTCAAGACCGAACGGGCCTGAGCCTCCGCCGCGCGCCAGTCTTTTCGTCCATACGCCGAAACGCCCTGTCTGAGCCCAACTCCCGCATTCTCCGGTGCGTTTCGGACGACCAGCCAGGTCGACAGCCGCCAGCACGACGACGATGGCGGCGATTCTCAAGGACCAGCGGGATCGACTTCCTCCCATCGACGCTTCCCCGGGACATACTCTGGACGCCTCACTCGATCGTTACCTGATCCAAGGAATTGTCAACCGGCCGCCACGGGACCGTCAAGGCGGCCGGGAGACTTCCCGGCGATCTCCACTCGATCGAACTCGCTTCCGGGTATTTGACAGCCGGGGAGTGCACGACTATGATCGCAAATTCACCGTTGTTTAAGCGAGTCCGTATATCTAAACAACTATGAAAATTCTGTAAAGATTCCTCCCCTCTATCAATGCTGGTGCGCTCCACAAGCAAGAGAACCTGCCCCCTAGCTTCACTGCGCATGCACGCCAGGACAACAATGCTAGCAAGGATATCCGCCGTTCAACTTGATGATGAGCAGTGTAGGCGAAATTCTGGCTTTCGTCGTAGAACGGAATTTATTCCGTTTCTTCGTTCGATTCGGGGCCAGAATTACGATCGGCAGGGACGAAACGGAATGAATTCCGTTCTACGACAAGATGCGATTCGAAACTGACCGCGACCCCACCCCGAATCGGTCCGAGGGAAATTGATGAGCCAGTCTCCTGTGCTAGAGTCGAAGAACGTTTGGAGCGTCTGGAGCAAGAGACGACGCACCTGGCGACGAAGCTGAAGCAGGCGAGCACGCAGATCAGCATGTTGCAATTGGCCCTCCTACTTGTCTTGACGGCCTTGGTCGGCGGTGGCTACTACCTGATCACGACGGGCAGGCTCAGAATCGACGGCCTTTCACCGGGTGTGGCCCAGAAAGTCGAGACGAAGGACTTCGGATTTTACAATCGGTTCGGGACCCGGGTGATGTTTGAAGCCGACAACAAGTTCGGCAGCCGCAAATGGTGTTCCTCGACGCGAATAAGCGGTTGCGGATGAGGCTCATGGTCTTTCCGGAGGGAGATGGGACCGGGGGAGTGGTCGTGTATGACAGCCGGAGCTGGCGCGGAGTGCTCCGGATGGATGGAGACGATAACTCGGTCCTGAACCTGGTCGGAAAGGACCTGAAGGGTGGGATTTCCATGAAGGTCGCGCCCGATGGCACTCCCAGTTTGAAAATGACCGACAAGGCCGGGAAAGTGCTTTTCCAAGCACCCAGAAGGTCTGTCGGCGAGTTTGGTCGCGGAATCTGAGGAAGCTTCATGAGTACATCAAGATTGCGTTTGGCTTTTTCTGTCTGCTTTGTGGCATTGAGTTGCGGAATTACGTTGCCCCTGGCCGGCTGTGGGTCGGGCAATCCAAATGAGACGGAGTTTCCCCTCTCCGCCCGGGAGGCCCTCCGAGTTTCCCGACGAAACGGTCTCGCAACGAAGGGCACGGACTTTACGGTCGCCAGAAAAGATCAAGGCCGAGAAGGCGGAAGAGTTGAAAAGCGGTAAGAACGCAGGCAAGACACCCTGACGTCATATCCGCGCCTCGTCCGGGGATTCCCGGGCGATTGAACGTGTCGTCGTTTGTCTCACGGTCTTCGTCATCTTTCTTTTTGGGAGCTGGAATACGTGAGGACTCATCGCGCTTTGAGAGGATTCACCCTGATCGAATTGTTGGTGGTCATCGCCATCATCGCTGTTCTGATTGCTCTGTTGTTGCCGGCGGTCCAATCAGCCCGCGAGGCGGCGCGATCGCGCCCAGTGCACCAACAACATGAAGCAGATCGGGCTGGCCGTGAACAACTACGAAAGTTCCTATGGTGCGATACCCCCATCCGCGACTTTCGCAAGTGCAAATCCGCAGAACAACATCTACCAGGATCAAGGCGTGCTTTGTCGCGTCCTGCCTTTTCTCGAGCAGTCCTCGGACTACAACTCGATCAACTGGTTTTACGGCGTGCGCGGCATCAACGGCTGGCCGGGCGGTGGCTCCTGGGACGACCCGCAGAACGACGACAACTGGTCAGGTGATTACGGCCGAAGCAACAAGACGGCCAATACCACCTATGTGAGCGCGTTCCTCTGCCCGTCAGACCCCAACAACGGCGGCAACAACACGGTCCTGATCAACGGAGCCAACAAGCTTGTCTGTACGACCGATTATTACTGGAACGTGGGCTTGGGAAGGTGGTTCAACGGAGGGATCGTCAATGGCCCGTCCTACTCACCGGGCGCCGTGGACTACAACCTTCCAGGGGGACCGTGTGCCAACAAAACGATCACGATTGCGTCCTTCACCGACGGCACCAGCAACTCGGTCGTCATGAGCGAGTCGGTCCAGAGCAATTCCGGTCAGGCGATCAATGGATTGGGGATGGTCTACGCGGAACCGGGACCTGCCTGGAACCAATTCATCGGCCAAGGGTCGCAATTCTCTCCTCCCGACTGGTTGGCCGCGCAGTTTTGCCAGAATGCCACCGGACTCGGCCAGCAATACTACTGGAAAGGCGAGTTCGCGCTCTCGGGCGGACACAACATTTACTCCCACACTCAGACTCCCAACCGTCGCTCGTGTTACTGGTCTAATGTTAACAGCTTTCCGCCGACTTCGAGCGACCAGGATTATGCCGGGGCGAACGAAACCATGGTCGCCGCCAGCTCCTACCACCCGGGCGGGGTTAATTGCTTGTTCATGGACGGATCGGTCCACTTCATCAAGAACTCGGTCAATTTCATCGCCTGGTATGCACTGGCGACCCCCGCCGGTGGTGAGGTCATCAGTAGCGACTCGTATTGATTGATCAGAGGCCGGGCCGATTCGCGACTTGATCCGGACTCGGCCCGATCCCCTTCCATTCTCGGCGGTGATCACCTTTCATCCTACGGTGTTCATCGCCGATTTTTCGGATTCGTTCGATCGACGTATTCAACGTCATGAAATCGTCCTCGACGTCCCAGCCCTTGGCTCGCCTCGAGACTCCCTCAGCGGCGTTTCGCCGTTCGGGAATTCGCTGGCGGCGGACGGCTGCTATTGGATCGCTGGCCGGTACCGCCGGTCTCTTCGTGGCGCTGGCAGTCTGGTTCGGCACCAGCTTCGACCTGACCGGTACGGCGCAGGCTGCGTACACCCGGCATCAGTATCGCGACGCACTTCAAGCTGCCCAACGCCACCTCAGATTCTTTCCATACGATCGACGGGCGTCACTCCTGGCGGCGCGTTGCCTGACACGACTGGGACAGAGTCGCGAGGCCGAGGACCACTATCGACGCGCCGGTCGACTCGATCTGGACGACATGCAGACGCGAGCCGTCGGCTTGTTGCAATCCGACCTACCCGGGCAAGCGATCGTCGTCTATGAAGACATCCTAGCACAATGGCCTGACAACGCCCTGGCACTCAAGCGGTCGGCCGCGGTGAGAATGGGGATGAAGCAGTGGCGGAAGGTGCTGGAGCTGGCAGCTCGGCTGGTCGCGATAGCCGGCGAGGAAGTCGCCGGCCGGACCTTGGAGGGAATCGCTCATCATGAGCTGAAGCAATATGCCCAGGCTGTGTCCGCCTCGAGCCGGGTCCTTGACCTCGACCCGGAGCTGAAGACGATGTTGTTGCCGCGAACGCTCTTCTGGAACAACCTCGCGCTCGATTTAATGGCCCTTGGCCGAACCGACGAAGCGCGGGCGAACTTGTTGCGGGCCCTGGCCGGCTCCGAAGACGCCGGCTTGAAGGAATTGCTCGGAACGACTTTTTATCAGAACGGTGATCTCGATGAGGCGGAGCGATGCTGGCACCAAGCCGTGAGCTTGGACCCCCAGAACGCCGACGCCTGGCTGGACCTCGGCCGGCTCGCCATGAGCCGGCGCAATTGGAAACAGGCCGCGGAATTCCTCACCCGAGCCGCCGACCTCTCGACTGACGCGGTCGAGCCGCTCTACATTCTCAGTCTCGCCCATCAGATGATGGGACATACGGCCGAAGCGGATCGTTTTCGGCGGCTCGCGGACGAGAAGCGGCGCAGCTCTCCACCACGATCGGGCGGCATGGGCGATTCCGTCGATGCGGATCTCTCCGAAACCGGTCTACGTCCTCTGACCCAGGGTCCCGCGCGATGAGGATTCTCAAAATCAAGGCCCGTGATCTCGCGCTGGCGGTGGTGTTCGTCACGCTCTTGGCCGCTGGAATTGCGATGGGACTTGGCTCGATCGGCCAGCCATTTCCCAGTCTCGACGGACTCGACCCGCTGCTCGCAAACCGACAATTCGACAAGGTCGAGAAACGGCTAGAGCAGTACCTCTCGGTCCATCCGGAAAACGTCGCGGCCAACATGCTGATGGCGCAGGTCGCCCTGGCCCGCGAGGATCAAAAGCCCCGAATCGCGCTCCAACATCTCAAGCGAATCAAGGCCCGCGACCGAGGCACGCGCGCAATCGTCTTGCTCAACGAAGGGAAAGCGTACTCGGCGCTCGAACGCTACGACCGGGCTGAGGCCGCTTGGAAAGAAGCCTTGCGCGTCGATCCGCGCGTTCCCGAGGCGGGCTGGGCGTTGCTTGGACTCTATTACGTCCAAGGACGTCGCGCGGACGTACACCGGCTCGGCATGTCGCTTTTTGCCTCGGAGCCAGATCGACGCGATCGCGTTCAGTTGCTGCTGGAACTGGTCCGCCAAGATGTGCAGGAGCTTGCGCCCGAGTCGATCGTTACGACCTTCGAATCCGTTGTGCTCGCGCATCCGGACGACTTCTACTCAAGCATCACCCTGGGCGTCGCCTTGATTCGTAACAGCCGTTTTGAGGAGGGTCTGACTTTACTTCGTGGACTCGTCGATCGCTTCCCCACGAAAGCCGATGCCTGGGATGCACTGTTGTTGGGATTGTACGAAGCCAGTCAATTCGACGAGCTGGCCACAGCGTTGGATCGCCGGCCCACAATACTGGCGGCTGACCCACGCTTCGAGCGGTACCGAGGCGCCGTTGCGCAGGATCGTCGCGACTGGCCGGCGGCGGTGACCGCCTACTTACGTGCGTGGGAGGCCGATCCGTCCGACACTCAAGTCCTCAATCGGCTGGGGCAAGCGCTCGCGCCGCCGGTCGATTGCAGCAGGCCGAGCAGTTCGATCTGAAAATACGGGCCGCGCGGCAGGCACGTAGCCAGGTGCGAGCGCTTTTCGACGAAGCGAATGCCGACAAGACTCTAGGGATCAGTCCCCATCCCGACCTCTATCACCGCCTGGCCGACGTTCGGGAGCGGATGGGCCGAGATGACGAGGCCCTCGCCTGGCATCGCCTCGTGCTCAGCGATAACCCCGAGGACTCAGTCAGCCAGGAAGCGTCCGAACGGCTCCAGGCTGCGATCCAAGCCCCCGCGAAGTTCCACCCATGACGGCGGTGATCCGCTTCGTAATGTGGACATTGAGGTTTATTTATTTATTGAGCGCTCCGTTTATTGCGTCAGCCACGGAACATTCCCCGTTGGGGGTGACTCCTCTGACTGTGCTCACTGTCGTACCGAGGTGAAGGCGGAGCGCACACAGCTCACGAGAGGCGAAAAACATCGTCACGGCCGTATATCGTTGATCGGAACTTTGCCGTCTGTGAAGCAGGCGAGAGGATTCTTCTGATCCGTTCCGAGGGTGCCCATCCTCAATTATGAGCTTTCGCCATCAAAGGAACCGGGATAAACCTCGAGTCCGTGTATAGCCAGTTGTTCTTAAGGCCAGTACCGCGGCAGAAATTAGAGTAGTCGTTCAGTGCGATCGTATGGAGGGATTCGGATCAAGACGGATCGCCCACGAGGATAAATGCGGCCCAGTAGTAGGGATGCTCGAACGGGTGGGCGGACCCCGAGGGGTCCGGGGCGACCCTGAGCCGTGCCTCACCGCCGCGCGAGATCCGGTCCAGCTCGAGCTTAACCTCCTTGTCGGTCAAGCCGCGCAGCCATTGCTTGGCTTTACGCAACGCCTCGGCCTTGGAGAGGGGCTTGTCCAGCCCTGGCCGCTTGCCCAGCCAGTTCTGATAAAAGCGGGTCATCAAGAGCGACGTCGCGCGATCGTCGACCTTCCAGAGCGATAGGCAGACGCTTCGCGCGCCTGACATCAGCAGCGCCTGGGTGAACCCGACGAACCCCTCGCCGCCCGCGTCGCGGCCCAGGGCCGTCTCGCACGCCGAGAGCGTCACGAGTTCGGCATTGAGGTTCCAGCCGCGCTGGATCTCGCGGACCGAGAGCCGGCCGTCGAAAACCGGCTTGTGGTTCAGGAACTGTTGCAGCGGATCGGGTAATCCTGTCTGAGTGAGGATCGCCGCCGAGTTGGCTGGGGACGCGTTCGTCGATGACCGCGTGGGTCGCCAGATGGATGACGCCGAATTTGCCCAGTTCACCCGAGGACGCCAGGCGGTCGAGCTCAGGCTCACTCGCGTCGGCGCCGAGGAGGATGCTGATGGGCCGACCGTCGGATCGGAAGACTTGGTCCAACTCCTCGACCTCGTCCCGCGTCCTTGGCAATGGGGGGAACTCCTCGGAGCTCGACCGCGTTGCCGCGAGCAACTGCCCGAACTTGCGCTGGTCAGCGATCGCGAGGGCTGCCGGCCGGGAGTCGAATACGATATCGAGTTTGCCGGGAGCCAGTTCGAGCCGGTCGATTTTGCCATCGCGCCAGAATTCGACGGGCACGGGCTGGCCTGACTCGGGGACGGTCTTCAGGTCTTCGCGCTTGTACAAGGCCGTGCCATTGTAGGAGAGTAACACATCATCGTGCTTCAGGCCGCGAGTGGCAGCGTTGGAGCCGGGCACGACCCGTTTGACCAAAAGGCCGTGGTCAGGTGGCTCGGGGTCGCTCGACTTGTCCGGCCGCAGGTAGATCGGGTCGCCGAGGGCCAGCAGCCCGGCATGACGGTCTGGCCTGGGCCTCTCACGCAGGTACTTGAAAACGGTGGCCGAAGGGGCGTAGCTCACCGTCCGAGAGTCGTCGGCAGCGAGCAGAGCCTCAACCGGAATACCCGCCATGTCGTGCGAGGGTAGGACGATCAGCCTCTGGGCCGTTGGTAGGCCATCCGCGGCGCCCAGGGCCGTAGCCAGTGGCTCAAGGCGTTGGGTTCGTAACCTTTTGATCAGGTTCAGCAGGTCTATTGGGCCGTTATCGGGCAGTTTCCGCAGTTCGGTTCGCACTTGGCTTGCGAGCTCGGTGTCGTCTTTGGACCAAAGCCCGTTCGAGCCAGTCCCGGCGATCGGGACCCAGGACGGGACGCCCCGAGAGCGGACGACCACGCCCCAGTGCTCGCCGTCGGGGTCCGCCGCGTTCCGTCCCACGGACGGGATATCGACCCAGGCGACCAGCGCGGTATCGGCGGGCAGCGTGGCCTGGATTTCGACGAGGCTCGCGACGTGTCCTTCCAGCTCGCCGCGTTCCCCGACAATCTTCGCCTGAAACTCACCCAGGTCGACGCTCGCCTGCTCGCGTTGGTGCTTCAAATCCTCGAACTGCTTCGCCCGTTTTGCCTGGTCGAGTTTCTTCGGGATGGACTCCACCAACCGATCGAGCCGATCCAACGCCGTGGTCAATTCGCCGAGTCGGTCTTGCTCGTCCCGCGTGAGCCGTCCGCCCCGCGCGCGGCCAACTCGTCGAGCAGACCTCGGCCCAAGTCTTCCTCCAAGGCTTGCCACGCCTCGGCCGGCTGACCCAGCCGGGCCAGGACGGCAGCCAGGGCGGCCCGCGGGGATTTCACTTTCCCGACGCGTTCCAGACCGGCGAAGGCGATTCGGAGTCGGGCGGCATCAAGGCTCTTAACCGGCAGTCAGCCATCGGTCTCGCGCCTCGGCATACTTCCCCTGGGCGTAGAGATCGGCTGCGAGGCCGGCGTAGCTGGTGACCGTGTCGGGATGCTCCTCGGTGAGGACGAGGCGGCAGATCTTCAGCGCCGTTTGATAAAGCGTCTGGGCCCGGTCGTACTTTCCCTGGTAGTAGAGGTTGGCCGCCAGGTTGTTGTAGGACTGGACGGTGTGGGGGTGGTCTTCGGTGAGGAAGCGGCGATTGATCTCCAGTGCTTTCTCGAGTATCGGCTGAGCTTGGGCATACTTCCCCTGGTGAGCAAGGGTACTCGCTAGGTTGCTGCCGCTCCGGACGGTGTCGGGGTGGTCGTCGGTGAAGATGTCGCGGAAGATCCCCAACGCCCTCTCGTGTAGTCGCTGGGCCTTCGCGTACTTCCCCTGGTTATCCAGGTTGACCGCCAGGTTGTTGTAGCTCAGGGCGGTGAAGTGGTCGTCGTCGGTGAAGAGACGGCCGTTGATCTCGATCGCTTTGCGGTAAAGCGACTCGGCCTGGGCATAATTCCCCTGGGCGTCCAGATTATTGGCCACGTTGTTGTAGCTCATGGTGGTGGCGGCGTTGTCGTCAGTGAAGAGGTCACGGCGGATAACCAGTGCCTTCTCGTAGAGCGGCTGGGCCAGGGCATACTTCCCCTGCGCGTGGAAGTTGCCCGCCAGGTTGTCGTAGCCGGTGGCGGTGGCAGCGTTGTCGTCGGTGAGGAGGCGGCGGAAGATCTTCAGCGCCTTCTCGAACTGCGGCTGGGCCTCGGCATGCTTTCCGCGGGCGCCGAGGGTGCTCCCCAGGTTAATGTAGTTCACAGCAAGTTGGTACTCGTCAACGGGGTGGTGGCGGCGTCGGATCTCCAGCGTTTTCTCGTGGAGCAACTGCGCTTGGGCGTACTTCCCCTGGTCTTGGAAGTTGAGCGCCAGGCTGTTGTAGCTCATGAGGGTGGCGCCGCCGTCGTCGGAGTAGAGGAACTGGCGGATCTCGAGCGCCTTCTCGTAAAGCGGCTGGGCCAAGTTATACTTTCCCTGGACACGGAAGTTGGTCGCCACGTTGTCGTAGCCGACGGCAGTGAAGGGGTGGTCGTCGGTTAGGAGGCGTTGCCAGATCTTCAGCGCCTTATCGAAGAGCGGCTGGGCCAAGTCGAGCTTTCCCCGGACGCGGAGGGTGTATGCCACGTTGTTGTAGCTCTCGGCGGTTTGGGGGTAGTCGTCGGTGAGCAGTCGTTGGCGGATCTCCAGCGCCTTATCGAAGAGCGGCTGGGCGAGAGCGTACTTCTCCTGTGCGTAGAAACCTTGCCCTTGCTCATCAATGGTAATGGCCAACTGGTAGGCGACGCGATCCTCGCGCGGCATCGGGGCCACCCGGCGCAAGGTCTTGAGACGCCATTCGGCGTCCACCGTCTCGTAGTGCTTCGGCCCCTGGACGCGCGACCGCAAAGCGAGCGTTTCCTCTGCCTTCGCAATGGCCTCGTCCCAGCGATCGGCCTTTAGCGCGGCCTCGATGGCCTTGTCCAGCTCCGCCGCTCGCTTGGCATCATCGCCCTGGAGGAGGCGTTGCCAGGCGGGCTTCTGCTCCGCCTCGACTTCTTTCTGCTCCGGTGCCTGCACCAGTGTGGCAGGCCTCAATATAGTCTTTGGCTTGATAGTCTTTGTCTTAACCGCGAACGCAAAGGCCCGGATCGCCTCGAAATCGGGGAGACTCGCCAGGTATTCGCAGACGTCCCGGAACGGCGTGAGTTGTGAGTCACCGCGTTTCTCCAGAGTGCTGCGGGACATGCCGAGATGCGCCTGACCTTACCGTCCTTGTACTCCCAGACGCCATCGACGTCGTCTGCCGCGGCCCGCTTCCAGGCCTTCCTAAGGCCGTCTCTCCCCTCCCAATCTCTGAAGGGCGGCAACTGTTTCCGCGATGCCAGCACTACAAACGCTTGCAAGCCGGGCCCCCCGTCCAAGCGGAAGCCCCAATCACCGGCACCGATCTGCGCCGATTCACTGGGCAACTCCGTCTCCTCGCGCGGCCAGTACGACTGAACCTTGCCGTCGGGCGTCAGTGCGATTACGTAATAATAGGCGGCCGTGGCGAGCTTACCCGTCACCGAAACGCGGTCATCCTCGAGGATCGGCTGAGTGGAGAGCTCGATCAGACCGAACTCAACAACATCGGCTCCGTCACGTTTTCCGTAGTGTTCGCCCTCAAACTCAAGGACCTTCAACGGCGAGCGGACCGCCAGACCTGTTTCCTGTTTGGATGTCGTTGGTTGTGACCCCATCCGGAACATGAACCACGCGGCCGCCGCGAGCGTGACCAGTGCGGCCAGTCCAGTGGCCGCAATCAACGGCCGCTTGCTGTATCGCCTCAAGTCGCGTCCCAGTCCGGCTGCTGTCGCGTATCGCAGTTCCTGATCTGCCGCCAGCGCCTTGTGGCAGATCCGCTCCAGCGCACGCGGCACTCGTGGATTAAGTTGGTGGACCGGGATGTAATCGGCCTCCCGCGCGAGCCGAGATGTTGCCGCTTGCGATGATGCGACGTAGAGCGGGCGGCCGGTCAGCAGGTGATAGAGGACGCCCCCCAATCCGAAGACATCGGTCCGGGGCCCGATCAGGTCGGCGCTTCCTGTCGCCTGCTCGGGACTCATGTAGCTGGCCGTGCCGCTGGTCCAGTCGTCCGCATCGTCGCGCCAGGCATGGTTCTGTCGGGCCATGCCGAGATCGATCAGGCGGGGCCGACCTTGATCGTCGACCAGGACATTTTGGGGCTTGATATCCTGGTGGGTGATCCCGCGGGCGTGGAGGTAGGCGACGGCCCGCGCCAGCTCGATCACAAGCTGTGCGGCCTGGCGTGGCCCGGGACGGTTCCGGGCCACGAATTGTTTCAAGGTCAGGGCGGGGAAGTACTCCATCACAAAGAACCATCGGCCTTCGTGAACATCGAGGTCGAGAACCCGAACCAGATTGGGATGTTCGCATTGGGCCAGGAGTCGCCCCTCGCGCAGCAGAGCGTCGCGACCGGCCTGGTTCTCGTTCGCCATCGGCCGACGGGCCAGCTTGAGGATGCACTCCTTGCGAAGCTCGGGGTGGAGCACGCGGAAGACCTGGGCCTGGCCGCCATGGTCGAGGCTCTCGAGCACCACGTACTTGCCGATCCGCTCTGGCTTCTCGGGAGCCTCCGGACCCTCGCCACGCGGTGGAGGGGCCGTTCCCCCGGTCTGCCTCTCTCTCGCGCTGGCCGCCCTCGGGAAGGACGCCGACAGCCAGGCGGCCGAAGAACCCGACGCTCCACTGTCTGCACGCGTTTTGCGACGGGTCTGGTGTAGCAGGTTCAGGACTTCGAGGTCGCTGGCGATCGAACCGTCAGGCCGATCCCGCTTGATTAGCCGCACCAAGTCCGACTCGGATTCGCGGCGCAACGCGTCCCAGTACTCGTCCAGTAGCGAGCAGTGATCCGGCCCCAGCGGGTCGTCTGCGGATTCAACGTTGTCAGGCTGTCGCGGTTGGTTCATCGCTTTTCCTCGTGAACTCGCGGATCAAGGGTCTGGCCTCTTCGAGCGAGCGGACGACGAGCGGTTCCGGCAATTGCAGGCGATCCGCGATCGTCGTGGAGTCGACACCCTGGAATTGATGAATGCCGATCACATCTTGCTTGAGGGGAGGAATCCCCCGTTCGGTCATCAGGGCATGCAACCGCAGGGCCTCGCGGAGGCGGCGGATCGCCCGGGAGAATCGCTGACGCACGGCGTCGCAGGAGACGCCCAACTCGGCTGCGATCTGCTCGTGGCTATGGTCCTCGTAGAGGTGCAGCCAGATCACGTCCCGGTCCTCCTGGCGACACCAGCCAGCGGCCACCTTGAGTTGATCCAAGTCCTCCTCCCGCCGCAGCCGCCCGAGGATCGACGTCGTGGAACCGGCCGGCACATCCGGCACGCCGCCGGTCGCGGGCAGGGACTCCTCTCGCTTGCGGTCACGCTTCTTCCTTTGCCAATGTCGTACGTGGTGGAGGGTTTTATGGTCGAAGATGGACCGCATCCAGGCGCAGAATTCAGCGAGGCTCTGGCCTCGGAATTCACCGAATCGAGCCGCAGCCTCGATGTAGCACTCCTGGACCAGGTCCTCGGGATCGAGTTTCCGGGCGAGCGACCTGGGGAGTTTTCTCTCAGCCCTATTCAGCCATACCGGCCGACTCCTCTCCAGCAGGTGATTCAGCGCCGATCGGCTCCCCTGGCGTGCCCGCCTGAGCAGGCTTTGGTTCGATAGTGTTCTCGAAGACGTCATCGGGTCCTCACCTCCCTATCAATAGCGTCGATCGAATCCGACGTGGCTAGGGCTCCCGACAAAATGAGTCATGATCCCTCGTCCTTGGGGCTCTGGCGTTCTATCAGAAAGAACTTCCGAACGAGACGGCAGTCAGAACGAGCCGGTTCTGACGACTCGTCGCACATGGACTTTCTCTCGCGCCCGCGACGCCTGCACTCCCACGTGCTAGTCCCAACCTAGTCGTAAAGGGATTACGTGCGACGACGGCCCTAAACTGGACTGGACACAATCAATCGCCGATTTCCGCAGTCGGGAAAATAATCATCGGTCCGAAACGGAAAAACCCAGGAACTGCAAGAAAACACGGCTCAGAACCGGCGATTGTTTTTCGGCGGCTTTTTGCCACCTTTAACATCGGGTTGTACGTTGATGAGACGAGTTCGTCTCTGGCACGTCCGACCCAGAGCTCTCGAAAATAGGCTCGGATCGAATTAATCAGTTGACATGTTTGTGAAAGCAGGGAACTCCTGTAATTGCGTCTAGCCCCCCCAAGAGCTTTGGAAAATAATCAAAGGCAGCAGCCACAGCACGAGCTCGATGGAGTCGCTCGCCTATAAGTTAAGTTAAGCCACCGCCATCTCATGACAAACGTCAGAGGAATGATTTATTTTCCCGACCGCGGAATTCGGCGTCAAACGCCGAGGGGAGTCGGCCAGTTCGGTCGACGCGACGCCAGAGCCAAGCCTCGACCACCTGAAGTCACACCGTGGACACGCTGGGTGCACATCGCGTTACTCCTTGGACGACGTGCCTGTCAGACCCTTCCCTGACTGCGGATTCAAGCTGATCGATCAAGATCAATATGGAGATCCATCGCATTCGTGACGGATGGCGCACACCAGGTTATCCTGGGATTCGCGGCCGAGCCACGGCCAAGGTGTCACTCCCGTACGCGAGGATCTCGCCTCAGATCGATGCAATCGACGACCCACGATCTCGCTATATTCTGCCAGAACGGACGGCGATGGCAAGAGAGTTTACTTCTGGCTTGTCACACTTTTCACGAAAAGGGATCTTTTATCGTGGAGAACATGAGATGCGCGTGACACCTTACGGTGCCAGCCTTCTCGCTGGGCCGCGTGGCTACGACCATTCTGCGGCCCGCATCAGTCGCAACTTCCGCGAATGTCGAGGGGACATTCGCAGTCAAACGAAGCGTTAAGCGACTCTCGCGTGCGAGTCGGTTCGTCTCCGGACACCCCAGTCTTGGCATCGAAGCGATAGTGTCTCCGCAGGCCTTCTCTTCCGGCAACGGCGGGGCAACTTCGCCCGGTGGGCAACTGCAGCCTGAGGAAGATTCTCCAGAGGTGACCGGGCGAATGATTAAAACTTGAACCAAGACGGTTGGTGAGGCGTGATCTGAGTTCGTCTTGCCGCCGGTTGGAGGAAGGGTTCAGTCACCCCGGCGGCACGGCGTCGACGGCGTGCCGTTCGGGGTGACGGGCCCTCCTCGCCGGGGATGCCACGCGCGGACACTAACAGGACGATTCAGCAAGAGATCTGACATCGTCCCGGATCAACCGACTCGATCGTTGAGTGACTGGAATACCAGGCCGCACTGGCGGCAATCCTGAGAACGGAGGACTGAACCCGTGCGGCAAGTCACGATCTGTTTGCGACCGATTCAGGAACATCGCGGGCTGGGCGCGGAGGAGCGTGGAGTGATGGGTTTTTCCAAACTCTCCATCTTCGATCAGAGGCTGCTGGGCACGATCGCGGTGGTCCTGATCACTGTGATGACGTTGTCAAACCCTGAGCCAGCGACAAAAACTCGCTGGGTCAAGGATTGCCCGAGGCGAGGTCGGCACCAGGTCATGTCGTTCGTGCTATCGCCCACAAGCTCGCAGATTGCAACAACCAACTCGGCTGGCCGCGTCACTCTGCGGTCCGCCGAGACTGGGTGGCAGATCGAGCGCTTCCTCGACTATCCGGGATACGCCAGAGCTGTGGCATTCTCGCCCGACGGCCGATCTCTCGCCGCCGGGGGAATCGAGCCGGGCGTTTGCCTTTGGGACTTGAGTTCCCCGAAATGCGAACCAACCCGGACCATCGTGATTCCGATCCAGCGGGCCAGATTACATCTTTTCTCGCCCGATAGCCAATCCCTCGCCATCACGACGGATCTTGATGGAACGATTCTCCTCTGGGACCTGGCGAAGCAGCGAGAGCGCATGGTCTTACATCACCCCTCGCCGGTCACGAGCATCGCTTTCTCGCCTGACGGCCGGCGGCTCGCCACAGGGGGGACGAAGAATGATTGCTCGATCCTCTTGTGGGACCTCGAGACTGGCTCTCGGCAAGTATTACTGGAGGATGGGCATGGCCCCACCATGGCGATCGCATTCTCGCCCGACGGGGTCCTGCTGGCCTCGGCCAGTCTCTACGAGCATCATGCCCGCCTCTGGGACCTCAAGACACATCGGGTGCGTCGGGTGTTCGCGGGACATGCGCGCTCGCTGAATTCAGTCGCATTCTCTCCTGAAGGCTCTCTGCTGGCCACCGCCGGCAACGACGGAACGGTCGGCCTCTGGACGGTAGCGACGGGCCAGCGAGAGGCTAGCCTGGATGGCCAGGCAACTTGCCTCCGAACCGTGGCATTCTCCCCGGACGGTCGAACCCTCTTTCTATCGAGCGGCAACGACGACGATCTCCGATTGTGGGAAGTCGCCGAACTCCTCGGAGCCTCGCCTGGGCCGGCAGAAGAACAGAGCTCGAGAGCCATTGTTGTGATTGCTTCCGAGTGAGCAAGGGATCCTGAACCATTTCTGGTCCCCTTCCACTGGGAGGGCCGTTCGCGATGTTAGCAGAACTCTCGTCGGATGAAAGCACCGCCCTGGGGTTCGTGATCCTGGCCATCGTCATCGCCCTCGCTTTCCTGGTCACGGTCGGCGTCGACTCGGCGCGGTCCTCGCCGGTGTTCCGGCGTATCGGAGCATGGTTGAAGCGTCGGGAAAGGAATCGCTTTACCGAGCATTCGGAGCGGTTTTGCGTTGTGGCGGACCGGCTGGTGTGGTCAAAGGAGTTGCGTCGTAGAAGAATGTGAGCTTGTTTTCTTATTGTTCCGCGGCCGATGCCGCGAGTGGACATGTAACGATGGGCACAGGGAAAGAGGTCGTCGTTCACCCTGTCCGACATCGCGATTGTGATGAGGTGGAACCCGCAATGCCAACGACATCCGAACACGATCGCGAGTGCGACCAGGAACTCCTCAACCAGACCCAGGATTATCTGGAGTACCGCTCTCGGGGGCATGACCCTCCGCCTGCCTTGGCTGCGGCCTGGGACCGATTCTATGACCGTTATGCGCGGCGGCTGCGGGCCGTGCTCGCCCGTTTGGACATGACGGCTGCGGAGCAGGAGGATTGCCTCCAGGAAGTCTGGATGTCGGTCGTCGCCCACCTAGGCAAGTTCCAACGCGACGACGGTCGCGCCCATCTTTCGACCTGGCTGACTACCGTAGCGCGGAACAAGGCGGTGGACATGCTCCGGCGTCGGCGTCGGCATCCGGTCGACAGCCTGTTCGGAAGCGTCGAGGACGCACTGTTCGACACCAGCCCCGACGCAGCCGCCGACTGCGTGCGCCACGAGATGCAGGACCAGGTTCGCCGCCTGCTGGCCGAACTGTCCGCGCGGGTCTCGAGCGGACTACCAGTGTTTTACAAGCGCCGGATCGAAGGTCGGACGGTCCCGGAGATCGCCGTTGCCCTGAACATGACGCCCAAGCAGGTCCCATCTGCGACCACCGGATGCTGCTGAGCTTTCGCCGCGTTGTTCGAGCGATCGACATGCCGGGAGAATTATCGTGCGGACCAACTCGGTACTAAAATGGCCGCTGGATGGGCTTTTCGTGAAACGTTCGCACGGGCCCGGCGTGTAATGAAAAGGAGGGACATGAGGTGCAAAGGAAATCAACTCCAGTGCCCTTCAACTTGTGCGAAGCCGATTGTCAGTTTTGCGGTTTGCCACAGGCTGGGAAAGTGAACTGACACATTCTGAACTGACACCATTCGTGTTGCCACAGGCTGGGAAAGTGAACTGACACCATTCGTGTTGGCTGGGAAGTGAACTGACACCATTCGTGTTCTCGGTTTGCCACAGGCTGGGAAAGTGAACTGACACCATTCGTGTTCTCAGTTTTTGCGCGGTTCGCCACAGGCTGGGAAAGTGAACTGACACCATTCGTGTTCTGTACAAATGCCTGCAACTCGATAAAACATAGCTAGATCATTTGTCGCGGGATAAGTCGTCAACCGCGTGGCTACCATCGTGACTCCGGTATTACATTTATGCATCCTCGCATCGAAGTGCCACATATGAATGAGATCGTAGGCCCCGCGCCGGAACCTAACCCGGTTCCATCCCGATTCGACCGCTCGCCCTTGGCCGGCTTTGGAATCGCGCCGGCCGCAGTTGCCGCAACTCTTCCCCTCAGGCGACGCCCAATGCGATCGTCCTTCTGAAGGCGTTTCGGCGTTGCTGGCGTTTGGCCGTGGCGTTGGGAGTGCTGGGCGGAGTCATCGCCGCGGCGGTGGCTTGGTCCGTGATTCCTCCCCCAAAATACATCGCCGAATCACTGCTACTGGTCGAACCAGTGCAACCCAGGCTTATCGTCGCAACCAAGGAATATCGATCAGACCCGGAGACGGACCGCAAGACCCAGGTCGCATTGATCAAGAGCCTGGTCGTAAGCAAAGTCGTCAGTCAAGCGGAGGTGGCCAAACTCGATGTCATTCGCAAGCAAAGCGATCCGGCGACCTGGCTAGAGTCAGAAATCAAGGCCGAGTTCACCGGCACCATCCTTCGACTAACACTCAGTTGCAACACACCCGTCGAGGCGGCCACTTTGATCAAAGCAGTCACAGACACTTACATTAGCGAGGTCGCCAACAAGGAGAAGGTCCAACGGCTCGAGCGGAATAGGACCTTGGAAGACCACTACGGCCAACTTGAGAAAAAGCTTGAATCAAAACGAAATCAACTGAGAACTCTGTCGACAGCGATCGGATCGAAAGACAAACAAGCATTGAGTATGCAACAGCGATTGGCCATCAGCCGTCAGAAGTCGATCGAGGAGGAACTGCTGCATACGCAATCGGAATTGAGGCGTGCGATGGCGGAGCTCAAGGTTCGCCAAAACAAAGAACAGACGGCGACCGAAGCGAATCCGTCCTTACCCTCCTCGCCCTTGGGAAACTTCGATGTTGAACAGGCCATCCGGCGCAATCCAGATGTGCAGGAGTACTTGCGCAAGGAGGAGGTGTTAATTGGCATGATTAAGAGGGCCAATGTTATCGCTCGAAGTCCGACAGACCCCGGGACCATGAACGCACAATGGAAACTCGCCGAGATCCGAAAGCAACGGAAGACGTCGGAAGAGCAGTTGCGTGCGGAACTGCTGGCACAGGGAGGGAACTCCTCCGAAGTCGGCGGCCGAGCCGAATCAAGCCTCACCACGCTCAAAGACCAGATCGAAGTGCTTTCCGGATTGGAGCACGAGCTGCAGGACGAAGTCGGCAAGGTCGCCGGCGACACCAAGAAACTCGACTCAAAAGCCCTTGAGGTCGAATCGATCCAGGATGAAGTGAAAAGCGCCGAAAGTGTTGCCAAGCTGATCGGGGACGAACTCGAGGTTTTGAAGATCGAGCTGAACGCACCGGACCGGGTAAGTCTGATCAAGGAGGCCAGAGTTCCTCGACTGGGGACAGAACCCGAAAAATCAAGTTGCTGGAATGGCCGGTGGGGGTATTTTCGGGGCCGTTGTTCTTCTCCTTTCATTCCTGGAGTTTCGCACTCAGCGAATCAGCTCGACGGATGAGGTTATAGGCGGACTGGGAATCAAGGTGGTCGGAACGGTGCCAGTTACGCCTGGGGGTGCGAGGAGATCACTTGCAAGGACAGCGGTAGGAGCGGTTCACAAGAACGGCTGTGGGAACACCACCTGATCGAGTCTGTCGATACGACGCGGATCATGCTGACGCGGACCGCCGGTGCTGAAACCTTGCGAGTGATACTAGTCACCAGCGCCATGGGGGGTGAAGGCAAGACTTCGCTGTCCACTTACCTGGCGGCTAGTCTGGCCCGATCCGGCCAACGGACGCTACTCATCGACGGTGATTTCCGGCGTCCCGCTTTGCATCGCATTTACGATCAACCGGCTACCCCGGGCTTCTGTGAGCTGATGCGACGCGAGTGCGACCTCCAGGATGTGTCCGGCCTACGCCGACGAAGGATCTCTGGATCCTAACGGCCGGCGTCCAGGATGAACAGACCATGCCCCTACTGGGCCAACCCGATGTCCGGAACCTTTTCAATCGGCTTCGTGAACAGTTCGATTTCATCATCGTGGATTCAGCTCCCGTTTTGCCGGTCGCCGATACGTTGCTGCTCACGCAACTTGTGGACGCCGCGTTGTTCTCGATTCTTCGCGATGTGAGCCAGTTTCCCAAGATCCAGGCCGCCTACGGACGGGTAGCGGCCCTGGGAGTTCCCATGCTGGCGCTGTCTTCTCTGGAAGTCAAGTCAATTCAGGATACCGATATTAACCGTTGAAAGTCTGATCGTTTTTGATTGACGTATTCGTTGCGTGCTCAAACAACCACTGGATCGGCTATCGGACGAGGAGGAGTTCTCTACGATGAGTTCGGTGTCTCAAACAACTCCCGGTGCGACACAACGGTCTGCCAGGGAACCGCTTAACTGGAAATCCAGCTCGGATGTCGTTATTGCCGGAATTCTGATGGTGTTGACCGCACCCTTGATCTTCGCAGCCTGGGTGTTAGTTCGGCTGATGTTGCGCGGGCCCGGCTTTTACAGCCAAATTCGACTTGGTCTCAGTGGCCGCCACTTCAGAATTTACAAGCTCAGATCAATGACTCACGATTGCGAACGGGAAACCGGGCCGCGATGGTCGACACGTGGCGATTCGCGTGTCACTCCTTTCGGACGCTTTCTGCGGTCGACGCATATCGACGAGCTTCCCCAGCTCTTGAACATCCTTCGTGGCGACATGAGTTGGGGGCCCTCGCCCGGAGCGCCCGAGATCGCCGCGCGACTTGAACGCGCGCTACCGTGCTATTGCGAACGGCTTCAAATTCGTCCGGGAGTAACCGGACTGGCCCAGGTCCAGCTACCTCCCGACACTGATCTAGATAGCGTCAGCGCAAACTGGCGTGCGACCTCTACTACATTCGGACGTATAGTCCGTGTCTGGACGCTACGTATCGTGCTGGCGACAGCGCTGGGAATCCTGGGCACTCCGGTCGGCGTCACGAGCCGCGCTCCTCCGCATTTCCTAGCGGCGATGTGGTTCAGAAAGCCTACCGCGACCATTCTGACGAGATGGGCACGATTCCCCACGGAGTCGAGTCGATTGCTCAGGTCAATATGGCCTGAAACCCGCAGTATGATTTTTCAAGACCTATGATAGTCGTGAATTGAGACCCGATCTCGGTACTGATGCAACACCGTAAATTGTCTGATAAATATGCCCGATATTTCCCGGCCGAAAGTGCTTTATCTCGTTCATCGCGTTCCCTATCCTCCCAACAAGGCAGATCGAATCCGAAATTTCCACATTCTATCGTGGCTAGCCCGTCGCGCTTCGGTTCATCTAGCCTGCCTGGCCGATGAGTCTGTGGATGAAGCGGCGGTCAAGACTCTGGAAACGCTGGTCGATCGCGTTGCCGTCGTCCGGCTTCGAGCAGCACAGCGGTGGGCGGGGGCTGCTTGGTCATTAGCGCGGGGTCGCACGGTGACCGAGGGCGCATTTGATTCGCCGGCGTTTCGCGGAAGGCGGGGTCGGGAGACCGGCGCCTAGTGACAGTCAGACCTGTGCCTAGCCGAGCCCCATCTGCCGGCGAACGTGCTCCTTGGACTGGCGGCGCGCACTTCATAAAGCGCCCTCTCCAACTGATCCTCGTTAGCCGAGTCGCTCTCCGCGCAAAGTTTCGCAAGCTCGGCTGATCAGCGACAACTAGAATTCCCCCCAGCGACAACTAGATTTCCCTCCTCCTCTGGTCCTCTTGTTCACTATGCGGTTTCCTCTTTGTTCAAAAAAGAAATGGTGTCGGATCATTAATCAGGAAAGAAGTGGTGCAAGCTCATTTATCGACTGGAAAAGAGAAACGATCTGACACCGAGTTTCTCGCTGTGTAATTGAGCCCCGAAATTCCGTCGTAATAAGGCGAACGGCAGGAAATAAACTACCAGGGCCGTGCTCGTGGCCATACCCGCGCCGCGCTTCAATTGTGATGGTGCGGCGTTTTGGAATTCGCGCTGACGGCGCCGCACAGAAAAGCCCTGCGGAACACCACCGGGCTGACCCTATCACTTAGTGCCGCGCCCTCGGATGCAGCGCCGCAGAGGTTTCGCGCCGAGCCGCGTCGGCGGAACACGATCGCAGTCACATAACCGCCGACCGCCAGGTTCCCGAATGCGTGGATCGCATTCCGGTCCACATTACACGCGACTGCTGGAGACACGACTCAGGTCCTTTTTCTTACCAGCTCGCCCCCCATTTCCCCAGTCGACGCAAGGCAGTACGGCAAACACCACGCGGTCTTCCCTGTTTATCTGACCCTCCTGACCCCTTATCGGTTCACCGGCTCTGACCCCTTATCGGTTCACGGTGCGACAAAACCGAAAACCGAAAACTGTCAACAGGGTCTGGGAACCGACGCAACAGGCCTCTGCTGGCCGGTCCGGCGGGTGGACCCACTCCGAGGTCGACTCGAGCCCAGGTCGATTCACCCGACTGATCGATCCAGGCCGGTCGGGAAGTCGCCGATCTCTCGCCAATAGAGCCGGGGTTGGACTTCGAGGGGCCGGCTGTCAATGTAACGGCTCGACCCATAGGGGCCCTGGTTCTTCTGGGTGAACGCGTAGGCGAACAAGTCGTAGGCGTGACCGAAGAAGTGGCGTGCGTCGAGGGGATTACCTTCGAGCTGCAACCACGTCCGATCGCCGATTTGACCGAAGAGTGCCGCGTGGACCAGCGGCCCCTTCACCTGATAGGCCGGCACGTCCGAGGGATGTGAGGAAGGCCTTGAATCGGTCGTAAGTCTCTTCCAATCGTCGTACCGACGGCCCGAGTCCTGGATGCGCAGCGTGGGCGCCTCTGAGGATTTCCGCGATCTTGTCATCTCCCCGGCGCATGGAGCACCCAGTACGCCCGGATTTTCATGACGCCGAACAGGATTTCAAACTCAGCATCGCTGGCGTGGTACAAGTTCTTGACAACCTCCTGTTTCACCTTGTCCTCGAGGCTCGATTTTTGGATGTGATCGAGGACGTACGAAAAGTATCGATTCATGGGAGACTCCTCCGGATGGCAGGGCCGAGCGAATCAGGATCGTACGTCCGCAGCTTGCCGGGCGGCCTGTTGTCTTCACAACCCGGCCAGGCCGTGACTGCGGACCTGGCCAGCGTCGCTATCCCCAATGCGCCGATCTGCGCCGCAGACACCTTGGGCGGCCGTTTTTTTTTCCCGGGGGGCCGAGCCCGGTGTCGGCTCATCTGTTCCGCCCGGCCTGGCCCGTCCCGCGCCTCCAGGTGGCCTCACCCGGCTCCGGCTCCGACCCGTCCGTCCCGGGAGGTCGCCCGGCCCGCGGACGGACGGGCGGCTGTCTTCGATCATCCATGTGTGCCAACATGCTCCCACCTCGGTGGCGCCGTAATCGGGAGCAAGAGGTTCGACCCGGGAATCTTGCAGACGGCGTCTGCAACATCCGGACGGGAGCCGAAACGGGGACGGGGACCCTCGAGAGCGAGCCGGGCCTACGATTGAAATACCAACGGGAAAGCGCACACAGCGAAGCGGCTCAGTTCAATGAGATTGTATCCGAAGGGCCGGAACAGGCCTGGGCAAATGTGATGATAAGGGGTCAGGAGACGGAAGCCTGTGAAGATAAGGTGTTAGGAGCCGAAAGCCTGAATCGGCTCCTGCCCCCTTATCGCGGTTCCCACGCTCCTGCGTGGGAGTGTCGGCTTCCGACGCTCCGCGTCGTCTCGTCCCTCGGGCCGCAGAGCGGCCAGGAAAGCCGTTCCCATGCAGGAGCGTGGGAACGAGTTCACCCGTTGTCTTTACGACAGACCCGAGAACGCCCGAATTCTGGAACGATGGAGGTGGGGCATGGTGCGTTCCATCGGAATGGTAGAGAATTGATGGGAGCGATCGCGGCACCTGGGCGTCTCCATATTCACGTCGCGATGCAGCCGATAGACTGGGTTGTCATGTCCGAGATCACCCACCTCCTCGACGCCGCCGCGGCCGGCGACCGCCAGGCGGCGGCCGACCTGCTCCCGCTCGTCTACGACGAGTTGCGGAAGCTCGCGGCCGCGCGGATGGCCGCGGAGAAGCCCGGGCACACCCTCGACGCCACCGGCCTGGTGCATGAGGCCTACCTGCGGCTGGTCGGCGACCAGCACTTCGACGGCCGAGGGCACTTCTTCGCCGCCGCGGCCGAGGCGATGCGGCGGGTGCTGGTCAACCACGCCCGAGACCGCACCCGGCTGAAGCGGGGCGGCGGACGACGGAACCGGGTCGATCTCGACCGGCTCACCGGCCCGGCCGCCGCGACCGACGACGACCTCCTCGAACTCGACGACGCCCTCGACCGACTGGCGAACGAGTTTCCCGTCGCCGCCGAACTGGTGAAGCTGCGGTTCTTCGCCGGGATGACGCTGGGTGACGCGGCCGACGCCATGGGCATCCCCCGCCGGACCGCCGACCGGCACTGGGCGTTCGCCCGGGCCTGGCTCGCCGACGCGCTGGCCGGCGGGTAACCTGAAGATTTTTCGGATTCCTTGGCGCACCCCCGGGCCGAACGGGGCATTGGGAGAGGAACCCAACACCGGAGGTGAACCGATGCCCGACGCCAACCCCAGCCTGATGACCATCTTCGCCGAAGCCCTCGAACGGACCGACCCGGCCGAGCGGGCCGCCTACCTGGACGGCGCCTGTGGGGATGACGCCGCCCTCCGCCGGCGGGTCGAGGCGCTGCTCGCCGCCCACGACGGGGCCGGCCGGTTCCTGGAAGGCGACCCCGCAGGCACGTCCGAACCGACCTCACCCGAAACCCTGGAACCGACCCGGGCGTCCGTCTCGGAAACGCGTCTCCCGTCGGAACTGGCGACCGGGGAACACCGATCGGACGCCACGATGTCGTTCGACCGGCGCCCCGCAGGCCGACCGCCCCGGCGGATCCGTCGCGGGCCAGGTCATCGCCGGCCGGTACACGCTGCTCGAAGTCCTCGGCGAGGGGGGGATGGGCACCGTCTACCGGGCCGATCAGACCGAACCGGTCCGGCGGCAGGTGGCGCTGAAGCTGATCAAGATCGGGATGGACTCGCGCGCGGTGCTGGCCCGGTTCGACGCCGAGCGGCAGGCGCTGGCCCTGATGGACCACCCCAACATCGCCCGCGTGTACGACGGCGGCACCACGGCGACCGGTCAACCGTTCTTCGTGATGGAGCTGGTGAGCGGGGTGCCGATCACCGAGTACTGCGACCGCCAGCGGCTTTCGGTCCGGGCCCGGCTGGAGTTGTTCGTCGCCGTCTGCCAGGCGGTGCAACACGCCCACCAGAAGGGGATCATCCACCGCGACCTGAAGCCGAGCAACGTCCTGGTCACCGAGGTGGACGGCCGGCCGACGCCGAAGGTCATCGACTTCGGAGTCGCCAAGGCGACGGAATTCAAGCTCACCGACCAGAGCCTGGCCGACACCGGGGCGATCGTCGGCACGCCGACGCTACATGTCGCCGGAGCAGGCCGACCCGTCGTCGATGGACATCGACACCCGGACCGACGTCTATGCGCTGGGCGTGATCCTGTACGAGCTGCTGGCCGGTTCGCCGCCGATCGACGCGAAGCAGTTCCAGCGGGGGGCGATCCTGGAGATGCTGCGGATGGTGCGGGAGGTCGACCCGCCCAGGCCGAGCACCAAGGTGAGCACGGCGGAGGCCCTGCCGAGCATCGCGGCCAGCCGCGACATCGAGCCGGCGCAATTGAAGCGGGCGTTGCGGGGGGACCTCGACTGGATCGTGATGAAGGCGCTGGAGAAGGACCGCACCCGGCGTTACGAGACGGCCAACGGGTTCGCGGCCGACGTCCTGCGGCACCTGGCGTACGAGCCGGTGCTGGCCGCCCCGCCGAGCCGGGCCTACCGGCTGCGGAAGTTCGTCCGGAAGCACCGCGGCGCGGTGATCGCGGCGAGCCTGGTGCTGCTGGCGCTGCTGGGCGGCATCGCGGGGACGACCTGGGGGTTGATCCGGGCGGACCGGGCTCGCGCCGCCGAAGCGAAGCGAGTCACCGAACGCGACGAGGCTCTGAAAAAAGAGGCCGAGCGGGTCAAGGAACGCGACGCGGCCATCAAAATCGCCAATGACCGCGCCGACGAACTCAAGTACCGCCTGGGCGTCAGCAACTTGCTCCTGGCCAGTTCCGCCTACGACAATCGCGACGTGGTCCTGGCTGCCGAACGGCTGGACAACGTGCCCCCGGACCAGCGCGGCTGGGAATGGCGCTACCTGAAGCAGCAAACGCGCGGCGGCTTGTTCACCCTTTATGGACACACAGGCTCGGTGAATAGCGTGTCGTTCAGCCCGGACGGCACGCGGATCGTCACCGGAAGTGATGACCGGACGGCGAAGGTGTGGGACGCGCGGACGGGGACGGCCTTGCTCGAACTCAAAGGGCACACGGGCGGGGTGACTAGCGTGTCGTTCAGCCCGGACGGCACGCGGATCCTCACCGGCAGTGGGGACGAGACGGCGAAGGTGTGGGACGCGCGGACGGGGACGGCCCTGCTCGAACTCAAAGGGCACACGGGCGGGGTGAGTAGCGTGTCGTTCAGCCCGGACGGCACGCGGATCCTCACCGGCAGTGGGGACCGGACGGCGAAGGTGTGGGACGCGCGGACGGGGACGGCCCTGCTCGAACTCAAAGGGCACACGGAGCTGTGGTGAGTAGCGTGTCGTTCAGCCCGGACGGCACGCGGATCCTCACCGGCAGTGATGACGGGACGGCGAAGGTGTGGGACGCGCGGACGGGGACGGCCTTGCTCGAACTCAAAGGGCACACGGGCTGGTGACTAGCGTGTCGTTCAGCCCGGACGGCACGCGGATCGTCACCGGCAGTCATGACCGGACGGCGAAGGTGTGGGACGCGCGGACGGGTGAGGAATTGAAGGGCGAGCCGATTCCACCGACACCCCAGCCGGCCCAGATCAGCCCGGACGGCCGGTTTTTCGCCCACAAGGTCGGCAGCCGTGTCGAACTGATCCCGCTGCAACCGGATGCGGAGGAGCTGGAGTATCGCCGCATCCACACGCAGCCGAACTTGTGGCGCTATCGGGAGGGCTACGAGGCGGCGATCAAGGCCAAAGACGACTTCGCGGCCCGGTTCTACCACAACCTCATCCCCCGCCCGAGCGGAGACTGCGATCATCCGAGCCATGTCGATCGTCGCATCCCTGTTCGCCCGCTTGCTCCTCCGCGACGACGTGCTCGCCGCCCTGAAGGCCCAGCCGGCGGCTGATCCGGAGATCCAGGCCGTCTGCCTGAAACTGGCCGGAACCTGGCCCGAATCCGCTTTGCAGTGCAACGCCGCCGGTTGGGCTCTGGTTCGCGACCCCGGGCAACCGGAAGCGGATTACCAGCTCGGCCTGCGCCTGGCCAAGGCCGCTTGCCGGCTCGAGCCTGAAAATGGCGATTTCCTCAAGACCCTGGGCGTGGCCCAGTACCGCTGCGGGCTCATCGCCGAGGCGCTGGCAACCCTGACACGGTCAAACGACCTGAACAAGCAGAAAGAGCCTGCCGACCTGGCCTTCCTGGCGCTGGCCCAGCACCGCCTGGGGCAGTCCGAGAAGGCCCGCGACACCCTGGGTCGGCTGCGCGCGTTGATGAAGAATCCGGCGTCGGCCAGAGATCCGGAGTCACAGGCCTTCCTCCGCGAGGCCGAGATGATCGAGCTCGACCAGGTCTTCCCGGCCGACCCGTTCGCACCCTGATCGACGACCAGGCATCCAGTCGCAACGATCCCCCTTCGCAAGGGGGGATGAATTCGCAAACTCCTCCGGATCCATCGATTGCGGCTAATTCAACGGTATTGCGTTTAAGCCTCCTTCGAAGGCTCGTGATCAGGGAATGCCGGCCCACCAGGAACAAGGGATCATGACTCATTGTGTCGGGACCACGAGGCGTCCGATTCGATTGACGCGATTGACCGGGAAGGGAGGACTCGATGCTGTTTCCGGACGAACGATCGACCAATAGCCGAATCGAGCGGGCGCGACAGGGCAGCCTGTCGGCGATGAATTCCCTGTGGGCCTATGTTCGGACGCCACTGCGGAGACGGGCCGGCGCACGACAAAACACGTCACTCGACCGGAAGGAGGACGGCTCGGACCGGGTCCAGGACTGCCTTTGCAAGGCCGTATGCAAGTTCGGTGAATTCAAGGGCCGCAGTCTCGCCGAATTTTGCAACTGGGTATTCACAATACTCGATAACGACATATTCAAGGCGCAACGCTTCTGGAAACGAGTGAAGCGGGACTGGAAGCGGGAGCAGCCCCTGGCCCCGGACGGCGGCGTGCTGAGCGAGCCGGCCGGGTCCACGACATCGATCCTCGGTCGGCTCGTGCGGGAGGAAGAGCGGGAGCAACTGAGCGTGGCCGCGGGCTGGTGCCGCGAGAAGGACCAGGCCGTGATCTTCCGGCACCTCTTCGAGGACCAGAGCTACGACGAGATCGCGCACGAGTGCGGCGTGACCCGCGAAGTCGTGCGCCAAGGATTCTCGCGGGCGGTCCGCCGCGTCGGCGAGGCCCTGCGACTGCAAGCGTTGATGACTCAGCACAGGATCCCTGTACTCCGGCAGGAGGTCATCGGCATTCATCGATGTCAGGGTCTCGGCGCCAATACGATCGGGGCTCGCCTGGAACTGCCGGCCTGGCTCGTCTCCCTCTGGCTCGACGAGGCCAGGCCCTTGATTCGCGAACTCGACGAGGACAAGCCATGATTTCACCGCGACCGTTCGACGACAGAGAATCGGCCGACGACACACCGAGGCCGGATCGCTGCACGCTGCTCGACAATTACTGGGGCGCATTGCGTGGCGAGTCGGACTTGCAATCGCCGTTCGATTGGGATCAGCTCAGCGATTCGATCGCCGGAGACCGCGAAGTCCTGAACCTGCTGCACCGGGTCCGAAATGGGTCGCTCATGGGCGACGAAGCGTCGCAGCTCGTGACCGCGTGGAAATCGGAGTCCTTTGCGATGCTGGCCCGCTCGGGGCCGAAGGGTGCCGGGGCCGGGCACGCCGCGACGGCGTTAGAGGGCCAGGCGACGGTCGATGAGCCACCGCGGATCGGCAAGTACCAGGTGCTCGAGCTGCTCGGCTCCGGGGGCCAGGCGCAGGTCTTCCGCGTGGTCCATCCCTCGCTGGCCAAGGAGTACGTCCTCAAGCTGGCCCGTCGGCCGATGGCGATCGAGGACCAGGCCAATCGCGATGCACTGCTGCGCGAGGGGCGGCTTCTTGCCCGGTGTGAACATCCTAATCTCATCCGGGTCGTCGATTTGGATGTCCACCAGGGGCGCTGGTTTGTGGTCATGGAGTACGTATCGAGGTTGACCCTGGCGCAATTCGTCCGCCAGTACCGCCCCGAACCCCACCGGGCCGCCCGGCTGGTGCTCGAGCTGGCGCAGGCCGTCGCTTACCTCCATGCCCGCGGGATCACTCACCAGGACATCAAGCCCCAAAATGTCCTGGTCGACGATGGCGATCGGCCTCGGCTGATCGATTTCGGCCTGGCCCGCCTGAACCATGCCTGGCGAGACGGTGCGGACGATGGGATCGGTGGCACGACCGCCTACATGAGCCCCGAACAGGCGAACGGATGCGCCGACCTGATCGGCCCCCGGACCGACGTCTTCGGCCTGGGGAGCCTCCTCTACCACCTACTGACCGGACGACCGCTCTACGTCGGGTCCTCACGCGCGTCCGCGATCCGGTTCGCGCGGGAGGCCGCTTACATCCCGGTCCGCCAGCTCAACCTGCGCGTGCCGCGCTCGCCTGGCGCGGATCTGCCACAAGGCGCTGGAGGCTGATCCGGAACGGCGATACCCGACGGCCGTCGAAATGGAACGGGCCTTGATGCGATTCCTCGGATGGCGGTTGATCGTGGCGTCCGGACTGATCGCACTGGGCTCTTCCATGGCGTCCGGATCGTTCGTGCTCCGGCCGGGGCCACAACCAACGGCAGGGAAGTGAAGGGGCACAAAGGACACTGTAGCAAGGAAACCGGGTAATCGCGTCATGCCGCTCTGGCCTTGTGCAGGGTCTTCGTGGTGCCAGCCAGGTCCTGGGCCTGACTCTCCCGGAGCAGATCCATCGCCAACCGGCCCTCAATTGCGTTCGCAGGCGGCCGCGATCTTACGACTGGAGCGGATGCCCACGGAGTAGGCGTAGACCAAGAGGGTCACCATCATGGTCACGTCGAACGGGGGCTGGCCGCGCATCTCCTGGGCGTAATATTGGTGGAAAGGCGTGAGATCGATCTGCGGGATGAGATCCAGCAGGAAGAACACCAAGTCATCTTCGGGCAGCTCGTCTCGTGGTGAGATCGAGTCGTGGCAGTTCTGCTGAGCGTCCCAGGCACGGTAGTTCTTGCGGTGATCGTCCATGATCTGGCTCCTGCGCAGCGCATCAAAGTGTTGAAACTGTCCGGAACACGCATTGTGCCCAAATCGATACCGTCTGTACAGATTGGCCGTTCACGGTATCCGGTGGTTGACAATACTCAGACACGCAGCTAGACGAGCCCCATCTGCCGTCGAACGTATTCCTTGGACTGGTGGCGCGCTTCATGAAGGGCCCGCTCCAACTGATCCTCGTTAGCCGACTCGCTATCCGCACAAAGTTTCGCAAGCTCGGCAAAATCGCGGTCAATTTCCTCGAGCGGCATGTCACCGTCATCCGCCTTCTCGATTCGCAACGGCTGACCTTCGCGCCAGTCCGTCGGCAAAGGCTCGATCGGACGAATCTCACCATCGCTCATGATGGCCTTTACCATGGACAGGACCTCAAGAACAGGATTCTCACCCAATCCACACTATCTATTGTGATCGATATGACGACAAGCGTGAAGGCCCTGGATCGAGAAAAACATCAGTGGAGGAACGAGCGAATCTCTTCTTTTCCCACTATTCTTCCCTCCAGGCGCCGAGCAGTCTTCGCACGACGACAAGTTGGCCGAGGTGGTACGCGTTGTGGTCAGCCACCAGGAGAGCCTCGCGGAGGATCGTCTGTCCCTGGCTGTGCGGGATGGGTTTGAACAGGTCGGTCTGCGGGTCGGCGACCAGGTCCTTCATCGCCGCAGGTCGGTCCGAAACGCCGCCACGGATTGCTCCCAGGCATCCGAGTCAGGTGGGGCGTCGCCCTCGGGCCAGTAGCCATCGGGGAATTCGGGCGAGATGTGCTTCGGGTCGATACTGAAGTGGAGGATGTCCCACTGGGCGATCCGCATGTGCTCGAGTAATCGCCAGGGAGTATGCGGCAAGCCGCGGTGGTTTGGCCCCGCGCAGCTCGACAGGCAGACCCGCGATGGCTTTCTCGAAATCCAGGTGAGCATGCCCCCCGCCGAGCAGTTCTAGCAGGTGCTCTCGTAACGATTCTGCGCTCGCCATTGATGCTTCTCCTTCGGCTCAATCGATGAATCAGTCGGAGTGCCGTCCTCCCTCAGGCGGCGACTCGCCAGCCAGCCAGGCTTCAACTCTCGATGCAGGCACTGCGTGGGTAGGAGCCGAGTATATCCAGTCGTTCACAGCGCTTCGCGCGGCCTCCAGGGCTTTCTGAATCGGCTCGTCGGTGACATGCCCCTCGACGTCCAAGAAGAAGAGATAGGACGGGTTACTGTCTTGTTCACCGTCGCGCGGCCCGGGAATGGGGAATGATTCGATCCACGTCATGTTCACGCCGAACTTCTCGAACGGTGAAATTGTCCGGGCGAGTGACCCTGCCTGGTTGGAGAGGCGAATCATGAACGTGGTCTTGTCGCGACCGGTCCGTTCCTCGGCGCGTTCGGCGATGACGGCGAACCGCGTGACGTTGTGCGGCTGATCCTCGATGTTCTCGGCGAGCACTTCCAACCCATACGCGGCCGCCGCCGCGCGGCTGGCAACGGCCGCCGCGAGATCTTCGCGCTGGGCGAGTTCCGCGGCGGCGGCCGTGGAGACCACTTCAACCTTGACCGCCTGCGGCAGGTTCTTTCCCAGCCAGTTTCGGCACTGAGACAGTGCCTGAGACTTCGAGTAGACGCGACGGACCTGGCCCCATTCACACCGGCCCATGAGACAGTGTCGAACCCTCAACCGGACCTCCGCTCGGATCTTGAGGTTGGGCAGCTTGATGAACATGTCCAGCGTGTCGGCGATCCGACCGTCGGTCGAGTTTTCCAGCGGTACCAGTCCAATGTGGACGTTACGACGATTGACCTCCTCGAACACCGCCGCAATCGAACCGACAGGGACATATTCCACGGCTGTGCCAAATTTAGCGACCGCGGCCAGGTGGCTGTAGCTATACTTCGGCCCAAGGTAAGCGACCCGGAGCGTGCGTTGAAGCGCGCGTGAGCCGCTCAACAACTCTCGAAAAATCGACTTGAGCGTTTCCTGGGGAAGTGGTCCGCGACTGGACTCCAGCGCCTTGGCGACCACTTCCTCCTCGCGTGCGGCCGACCACACCTCGATGCCCTGCTCGTGTTTAAGCTGGCCGATCTGCACCGAGATCTCTGATCTCTCGTTCAGGAGCCTGACCAGCTCTTGATCCATGCGATCGATCGCTGCCCGCAAGCTCGCCAGGCTCGGAAGCTTTTTGGAGCTCGAGGATTTGGAGGCTGGCCCTTGATCCTTCGATGCGTGGCCCGGCCGGTCGCGGGAGGTAGACTTCCGGTTCATTTGTCGACTCAAGAAGTACGGATCGGAACGATTGGCACCGTTTTCGTTGCGAGAGCTCGAAGCGTGGGGATTCGGACGCAACCATCTTTCGGATAAGTCATTAGAAGCGAAGCGTCGCCGTTGTCAAGCGTATTCTGCACGCCGGGTCGCTATCGAGGACAGAACCACCTTTTTATCATCCCCCGACGATGCCTGCGTCTAGACATCACCTCCCGCGCATTGTTAAACAGGACATTCGGTTCGACGAAGTCGTTACATCCCACGTTTTCGTGATTGATGTCCCATTCGAATTGAGTCATGAAGGCTGGTTCTCTGCCATTTTTGCAGTTCGGTTTCGACGGCTCGCCGACAACTGCCAATTTGGCATGGGTGCCTGAGTATGACTCGATCGACGACTCGGGATTGTCTTTGCTTAAGGTCTTGGTTTGCATTATATTGCAGCTTGGATACCAAAGTTAAGTTCGTCTGGCACGGGCCTTGCTTTTCAGAATCAGCGAACAAGAATCCGTGTATTGAGAAAGCAGGGCCGACGGACGGCGGATCGAGTGTTTTGGATCGCCGAACGGGTGCCGTGCAAGGTAACATCAAAATCGTGAAGCTTGGGGTTCTGCCTCACTCGCGGATCACCACTCGCCGTCCGAAAGGAGACACCACGTGTCTGAAGGTGAAAAGATTATTGGGATCGATCTCGGGACGACCAACAGTGTTGTCGCGGTGATGGAGGGGGGCGATGTGACGGTCATCGCCAACCAGGAAGGGAGTCGGCTTACTCCGTCGGTCGTCGCCTTCACGCCCAAGGGTGAGGTGCTGGTGGGTGATCCCGCGAAGCGCCAGGCGATCACGAACCCGAGCGGCACAGTCTACTCGATCAAGCGATTCATGGGCCGCCGGCACGAGGAGGTGAAAACCGAGGAGAAGATGGTTCCCTACAAGGTCGTCGGGGGACCGAGTGAGTTCGTCAAGGTCCATGTTAACAACAAGGACTACACTCCTCCCGAGGTCTCGGCTCTGATCCTACGCAAGCTCAAGGAAGCCGCGGAGAGCTACCTTGGCCACAAGATTCGTAAGGCCGTGATCACGGTTCCCGCTTACTTCAATGATAGCCAGCGGCAAGCGACCAAGGACGCCGGCCAGATCGCGGGCCTCGAGGTGCGCGGATTATCAATGAGCCGACTGCCGGTGCGTTGGCCTACGGGCTCGACAAGAAGAAAAACGAGAAGATCGCGGTCTTCGACCTGGGGGGAGGGACGTTCGACATCTCGATCCTTGACGTCGCGGACGGCGTCTTCGAGGTCCTTTCCACCAATGGCGACACCCATCTCGGCGGCGACGACTGGGATGAAGCCTTGATGAATCATATCGCCAATGAGTTCAAGAAAGAGCAGGGGATCGACCTCCGCAAGGACCAGATGGCCCTTCAGCGCCTCAAGGAGGCGGCTGAAAAGGCCAAGAAGGACCTGTCGTTCCAGACCCAGGCGGATATCAATCTGCCGTTCATCACGGCCGATGCCTCCGGGCCCAAGCACTTGACGATGACCATCAGCCGTTCTCAATTCGAGAAACTCACCGATAGCCTCTTCGAGCGATGCCGAGGACCGGTGCTCAAGGCCCTCGAGGATGCCAAGCTCAAGTCCTCGAACATCGACGAAGTCGTACTGGTCGGCGGCTCGACGCGGATGCCGCGGGTTCAGCAGATCGTGCAGGAGATCTTTGGCAAGGAGCCCCACAAGGGCGTCAATCCCGACGAAGTGGTCGCCATCGGCGCAGCCATTCAAGGGGCCGTCTTGACCGGCGAAGTCAAGGAAGTCCTGCTCCTGGACGTGACTCCCCTGTCGCTGGGACTGGAGACCAAGGGGAACGTGATGACGGTCCTCGTGCCGCGTAATACGACCATCCCCACCGAGAAAAAAGAGACCTTCACCACGGCCGATGACAACCAGACGGCCGTCACGATCAAAGTCTACCAGGGCGAGCGACCGATGGCCCCCGACAATCGGCTGCTGGGCGAGTTCAACCTGGAAGGAATTCCGCCCGCCCGGATGGGCTTGCCACAGATCGAGGTGGCGTTCAATATCGACGCGAACGGCATCCTCAATGTCACCGCTCGCGACAAAGGGACCGGCAAGGAACAGTCGATCCACATCCAATCGTCGGGCGGGCTCGATAAGAGTGAGATCGAACGGATGCAGCGCGATGCCGAGGCCCACGCCGCCGAAGACAAGAAGCGTCGCGAGCTCGCCGAGGCGAAGAACACCGCCGAACAGCGAGTTTATCAACTAGAGAAGTTGATCGAAGAGCAAAAAGACAAACTGAGCGAGTCCGATCGTTCCGCCGTCCAAGCGGCGATCGACAAGGTCAACGAGGTCAAGAAGACGGACGACGTGGCGGCCATCAACCGAGCTGTCGACGAGCTCCAGCGCGCCAGCCAGGCCATGGCCGAGCATCTCTACGCCGGCCCCAAGTCGGGAGCCGGTCCCGGAGCCGGACCGGGAGACGGACCACCACCCGGCGGCGGCTTCGACGGTGGCGCGCAAGGGCCCAAGCCCGAAGATATCATCGACGTCGAGTTCGAAGAGAAGAAGTGAACCGTGGTGGGATAGCGTGTGGCGGGTGAAGTGAGATTCTGACTCGTCCTTCGTCCGTTGTTTACCTCGTTCACCCGTCACCCGCCACGAATCCGAGGCTTTTCCATGGCCTTTCGCTTCGATCAACTGACTCATCAAGAGCCAGGAGGCGGTGCAGCAAGCCCAATCCCTGGCACGCGAACGCGGACATCAGCGGCTGGAGCCCATGCACCTGCTGGCGGCCCTGTTGCATCCCGACCAGCAGGTCGTCCGCTCGCTACTCGAACAACTGGGCGTTAACCCCGCTCAGATCCTCAAAGCCGCCGAGGAAGGGCTGGCTGTCCTTCCCAAGGTCAGCGGTGGCGAGCAAACAGTCAGTCCCGAGTTGAACCAAATCTTCGAAGCCTCGCTCACCGAATCGCAGCGGATGAAGGATCAGTTCATCTCGGTCGAGCATCTGTTGTTGGCCCTCTTAAAGGTCAAGAGCCGGCGCAAGCCTTGCTTGAGGCACTCGGAATCAACGAGAAGGAAGTCCTTCAGTCGCTCCAAAAGATTCGCGGCGGCCAACGCGTTTCGGACCAGAACCCAGAGGACAAGTACCAGTCCCTGGAGCGTTATGGCCGAGACCTGGTCGAATTGGCCCGCAAAGGCAAGATGGATCCGGTGATCGGCCGCGACGCGGAAGTCCGTCGCGTCGTCCAGGTTCTCAGTCGGCGAACGAAGAACAACCCGGTCCTGATCGGCGAGCCCGGCGTGGGTAAGACCGCCATCGTCGAAGGGCTGGCTCAACGCATCGTCTCAGGTGATGTCCCCGAGAGCTTGCAACAGCGGCGGCTGATCGCGCTCGATATCGGCGCGCTCGTCGCGGGAACGAAATTCCGCGGCGAGTTCGAGGAACGGCTCAAGGCCGTGCTCAAGGAGGTAACCCAGTCCGAAGGCCGGATCATTCTGTTCATCGACGAGCTGCACTTGGTGGTCGGTGCCGGCAAGGCCGACGGCGCGATGGACGCCGCCAATCTGCTCAAGCCGGCCCTGGCTCGCGGCGAGCTGCGCTGCATCGGCGCGACCACACTCGATGAGTACCGACAGCACATCGAGAAGGATCCCGCTCTGGAACGCCGGTTCCAGCCGGTCTTCGTCGGAGAGCCCTCGGTGGAAGATACCATTGCGATCCTTCGCGGTTTGAAGGAACGCTACGAGATCCACCACAAGGTCAAGATCAAGGACTCGGCTCTGGTCACCGCGGCAAAGCTCGCCTCGCGATACATCACCGATCGATTTCTGCCCGACAAGGCGATCGACCTGGTCGACGAAGCCGCCAGCAGGCTGTCGATGGAGCTCCAGTCGGTCCCGACCGAGATCGATGTGCTCCAGCGCCGGCTGCTTCAGCTCCAGTTGGCCGAGCGGATGCTCGGTACCGAGGATGAAGAGCACGCGCGCGAACGACTCGCCGAGGTCCAGGTCGAGATCCGCCAGATCGAGAAGGAGCTTCAGGACCTGCGCCGCCAGTGGGAAATGGAAAAGTCCGGCCTGGGCGATATCCAGAAAGTTCGCGAACGGCTCGATGCGGTAAGAGTCGAGTACAACCGAGCCTGGGACGAGATCCGCCACATGCAACAGCGTGGAGAACGTCCAGAGGAAAAGCAGTTCCAGGCCCTCGCCGTGCTCGACGCGGAGCGAAAAGGACTGGAAAAACGGATCGCCGAAGCCGAGGCGGCCGGCGACGCTCAGCCCAAGGAGGCGCACCGGCTGCTCAAGAAAGAGGTGGATTCGGAGGAGATCGCCGAAGTCGTCGCTCAATGGACCGGAATTCCGGTCACGAGGATGCTCACCACCGAACGCGATAAGCTTTTGAAACTGGAAGACCAGATCCACTTGCGACTCGTCAACCAGGATACCGCCGTCCGCGCGGTCGCTGATGCGGTACGTCGCAGTCGTGCCGGCTTGCAGGATCCCAACCGTCCGATCGGCTCGTTCTTGTTTCTGGGACCGACTGGCGTTGGTAAGACCGAGCTCGCCAAGGCGCTGGCGGAGTTCCTGTTCGACAGTGAGACGGCAATGGTTCGGCTGGATATGAGCGAATATGGCGAGCGGCACAATGTCTCCCGCCTGATTGGCGCTCCGCCCGGCTATGTCGGCTACGAGGAGGGGGGGCGTCTGACCGAGGCCGTCCGCCGTCGCCCTTATTCGGTGATCCTGCTCGACGAAATCGAGAAGGCCCATCGCGACGTCTTCAACGTTTTGCTCCAGGTCCTGGACGATGGACGCTTGACCGATGGTCAAGGGCGGACTGTCGATTTCCGCAACACCGTCGTCATCATGACGTCAAACCTCGGTAGCCACATCATCGCCGAGCTGGCCCAGTCCGGCGATGAAGCACGAATGCGACGGGAGATCTCAGGAAATCCTGAGAACAGCGTTCTTGCCCGAATTCCTCAACCGAATTGACGAGTCAATCATCTTCCATCCACTGGGGATGCAAGAGCTGACCAAGATCGTCGACATCCAACTGAAGCGCCTCGAGCGACAACTTGCGGAAGCGGGACTCACGCTTCGCGTCACCGCTGAGGCTCGGACACGATTGGCCAACGAGGGATTCGATCCAACCTACGGCGCCCGTCCGCTGAAACGGATCATTCAGCAGCGGCTGGCCAATCCCCTCGCGACGGCCCTTCTCGAGCAAAAGATCGAAGAGAACAGCGTCGTCGAGATCGCCTGGAATGGGGAAGACTTCGTCTCCCTCAGACGCGCCGCGAGACCTGATCAACCGTCCCGATGATCAGAAGCGAGCCGTTATTTGGGCGTACCTGGTGTCGGTGGTGGGCCCGCCGGTCGAGGGCCTGTGGCCAGCTCCGGATCGGGGATACGGAATTCAGCTTTGCCGTCAGTCCCTTTGGAAATCGGATAGAACGGCACGGCCTTCCCCGCCAAGTCCTTGCGTCCGCTGGGATCTGGTTCGCCGAGCAGATGGGGTTTTTTTCGCCGTCTTGCTGTACTTCGAGCGGCCCATCGGAATGGCCGGAGCGGGTGGTATTCGCACGTTTGCTCTTGACTGGAAGCCGTCCGTTTTTTCGGTGACGTCGCCGGAGACTCGTGCAGTCGCGGGAGATTGAGCGTCGCGGAGCCGAGCGTCCACGACGGACAAACAGGGAGACGAGAATCGGGGCCACGATCAGAATCGAGAAGGTTTTCATGGTGTATCGGGTATAACGGACGAGGATCGTAAGCCAGGATTCGGCGAAAAGCGCAGGCAACCTCCGCTCGATACGCGGCACAACGTATCGGCTCCGGGTCAGAGGAAATCGCACCAGATTCGGTTGAACCCGAGAGGGAACTTGTCCATTTCAATCAATTTTATCATCTTCCACTGTGACTCGATCGTCAAGTGCTTGCTGGTCGCGTTGATCGAGATCAACATCCTCACGGGCGCCGATGCAGCCTATCGTCTTGATTGACGCAGTTGCGTCGGCTTCTATTCTTATTCGCCCGCCAGAGCGAACGTTTTGCGTCGAGGAGAGAGGGGCTTGAAATCCCGTTTGTCGATCTGGTATCGGCGGAGTTTCTCGCTGATACTGCGCCGGGAGAGGCCGCAGTGTCTTGCGCAGCAGCTCGATTCGACCTCGATATTTTTCCAGGACCCGCTGGAGATAGGCGCGTTCGATCCGTTGGGTGAACTCGGCCGTGATCTCGGGGAGCGGGCGCCTCGGATCGAAGTCGAGACTGAATGGCTCCTCGTGGCGAGCGACGATCTGGGGGGGCAGGTTCTCGGGTTCGATCACCGGGCCCGGAGTGGTGACAGTCGCTTGTTCGACAACGTGTTCGAGCTCGCGGATATTTCCTGGCCAGTCGTAGGTGAGGAGGCGAGAAAGAGCGAGTTGGGAGAACGTTTTAATAGGCAGGTCCCGTTCCGCCAGCTTGTCGATGAAATGATCGACCAGTAGGGGAATGTCTTCCAGCCGGTCTCGCAGCGGTGGCAATTCGATCGAGAAGACGTTGAGGCGATAGAACAAGTCCTCGCGGAACCGTCCGGTGGCGACGGCCTCGTGCAGGTTCACGTTGGTCGCGGCGATGATGCGGCAATCGGTCTGGATCGAGTCGGTACCGCCGACGCGTTCGAATCGCCCGTCCTGGAGCACGCGAAGGAGCTTGGCTTGCATGCCCAGGGGCATGTCCCCGATCTCATCGAGAAAGAGCGTGCTTCCCTTGGCAAGCTCGAACCGCCCTTTTTTCTGACGATCCGCTCCGGTGAATGCGCCTCGTTCGTGGCCAAAGAGTTCGCTCTCCAGCAGCGGCTCCGGCAGTGCCGCGCAATTGACCGCCACGAGCGCGCCATCACGGGTCACGTCGCTCAAATGGATCGCCTCGGCGACCAGTTCCTTGCCAGTGCCCGTCTCACCCGTGACCAGCACGTTGCACGACGAGGAGGCCACCCGTGCGACTCGCTCGAAGACCTCAGCCATGCCCGGACTTCGGCCCACGAGGTTGTGGTAGGCATGTTTCTTTTTAAGCCGGTGTCGAAGATCGGCCACTTCGTCGATCAGCCGACGATCTTCCAGGGCCTGATTGACCAGAAGTTCCAGGCGAACACTGTCGATCGGCTTCTGGATCAAGTCGTAGGCGCCGAGCTTCATCGCCTCGACGGCGGATTCGACCGTGGCGTAACCTGTCATGACAATGACGGTTACGGGAAGTTCCCGGTCGCGGATCTCCCGAATCAATTCCAGACCGCTGATGCCGGGTAAGCGCAGGTCGGTCAGTACCAGGGAGCACGAGTGTTCCACCAGCCATTCCAGGGCGGCCGTGCCGTCGGTCGCAACGGCGATCCGGCGATCGGAATGGGCCAGCAATTGCGAGAGTTGCTGACAGGTTAACTCACTGTCGTCCACCACAAGGATGCGTCGATCCATGGCGCCCTCATCCAAGTTGAGGTAGGTGGCTAAATCCTGGATGATCTTTCGTTCCTCAGCCAGTCCTCAAGCCTGTGTGGGATCCCGATGCTTGCTGAGTTCAGTCGATCTTTGAATCGTTAGGTTACGCTCATTTCGCCGCATGTCAAGCGGTCTGCTCTCCCGTTCGGCCAATCGATCGGCATGGTCGCCTCACTTAACCACGGAATACATGGATCAAATCGAAATGATTAATAAACAGGATGTCATCCAAAGAGTGGGTCTGTCCACGATCAATGAACGGTGTTATCTCCATTGGCATATTCCTTGCATAATCGTGTCGCCCTGCCCGCTCCTCGCAATGCGTGCGATTCGGCTCCGGGTCGCTCAGGTGGGTTAGGAACGCGTGCGAGGAGGTCGTTTCATGGCAATCGATTTGAGCCGGATGCTCAGAATGCCGATGACAACGATCAAGGCGATTGTTCTCGTCTGATGGCGAGAGACGATTTTGCAGAGTCGACATCGGTCGGCGATCGTTTTGGTAAAATTGACAAGCGTGTTTCCACAGTTCGGACTGGAACTGGAATCTCACGCGTGTCGGGACGATCCCGGGCGATCGCTCCGTTGTAAAAGGAGACACCCATGCGGAGTCCGCGGTACTTCGTGACCGTTTTCTGGCTCTTGGGGATGATGCCGGCCGCCATGGCTCAATCGGCCCCGAAGGCCCAGTATTCCCCGGCGCGATTTGCTCAGCAACTACGGCCGATGCATTGCGGGCGTCGAGTACGACATGCCGACTGATCGGCCGCGATCGCCGCATGCAAGGTCGAGAGTGTCTTCAATGCCGAGAAACGCAACGTGGGTTATGCCTTGCGTGATGGTCAAGGGAAAGCTCCTGCGCCGGTTCATCGACAGCAACGGCAATAATCAGCTCGATCAATGGAGCTATTATCAGGACGGCTTCGAGGTTTACCGCGAGAGTGACCTGGACGGAGATCACCGGCTCGATGAGTGTCGTTGGCTGAACGCCGGCGGTACGCGGATCGCCCGGGTTGCAGGGAGGCAAGATCAAGCAGTGGAAGAAGATCTCGGCCGAAGAGGCGTCCAAGGTCCTGGTTCAGGCTCTCGCCAGCGGCGACCTCGCCCTGCTCGAAACGGTCATGGCGACGCCCGACGAGCTGACGGCCGCCGGCGTGCCCAAGGACGTCGTCGCCAAAGTCGCGGCGGCGGCTGAGAAGCGGGCCGTCTCGGTCGAAGCCCTCCAGAAGACACTGGTCGGCTGGGACAACCAGACCATCTGGAACCGGTTCGACGGGACTTACCCGCACGTGATCCCGGCCGAGCCGAGCCGTCGGGTTGGAGAAGGACCTCACGCTTTACGAGAACGCCATGGTGATCCCGGCCTCGGCGAGCCGCACCAGCAGAATCCCGCGAAGCTCGCATTCCTTCAGATCCCCGACATCATCGAGCTGGGCGCCACCTGGAAGTTCATCGAATTACCTCGCGCCATCGATCCCGAGAAGCCGATCGTGGCGACGGTCAGCGGCATCCGCTCGATGCTCTTTGACAAGGCAAACAACATCGAGCCCCGCGACGAGATCGTGGATGCGGCCCTCAAAGCCCTCGCCGATTACGACATCAAGAATGCCCCCTTGGTGCAGGGCGGCGACAAGGAAAAGGTCGCGCGGTACCATGTCGGGCCGGGTCCCGCTGCTGCGCGGCGTCGTGAAAGCGTCGAAGAACGCCGAGGACCAGCTCAACTATAACAAGCAAGTCGTCGACAGCTTGGTGGCCGCGTTTCGCACTGGCTTGTATCCCCAAGGGAGGAAGCCGCTGGATGCGACTGTCGCCGAAGGGGGCAAACTCGCCTCGTATGCAGCCTACAGCCTGATCGACGCCGAGTTCGCGATAAATAACGACGAGGCCGGCGCCAACGTCCTGGCCAATCAAAAGAAGTGGATGGCCGACCTCGAGAAATTCCTCACCAAGTTCGCCGACTCCGACGAAGTCCCGTCGGTCCTGCTTCATCTTGCCAACGCCAACGAGTTCAACGCCGAAGAGGAGATGGCGCGGAAACAATACACCAAGTTGGTGGAGAATTATCCGGCGACCGACCCCGGCAAGAAGGCGGCCGGCGCGTTGCGGCGACTCGACCTGGAAGGCAAGTCGTTCGCCATCAAGGGTCCGGGATTGCAAAACGAGACGGTCGATTCGTCTCAGTACCGCGGCAAGACGGTCCTGGTCGTCTTCTGGGCGAGCTGGGCCTCGCCGGTCAAGCTCGATCTACCCGAGCTGATCAAGGTTTACGACAAGTACCATGCGCGTGGGCTCGAGATCATCGGTGTCAATCTCGACAACGATCGTGGAGAACTCGACGCGTTCCTCAAGGAACATCAACTGGGATGGCCGCAAATCTTCGAAAGCGGTGGCATGGAGAGCCGCCTGGCCGTCGAGTACGGGATCATCTCGCTGCCGACCATGTTCCTGGTGGACGCTCAGGGAAAAGTCGTGAACCGAAACTTGCGGACGTCGTCCGAGGTCGATCGCCAGCTCGAGAAACTGCTCACGACGAAACAGGCGGGTGTCGCCGCGGATCGAGCGAACTGAGTGAGGAGCGATTCCGTGGACTGATCGACTGCCGGAGCTGCAAGAGTGGAATGGCGACATGAACCGGGGTTTCGGACCCGACAAGACCCATGGAAGCCGAGCTTCGTGGGTCTTGTCGATTTCCAATGGGATCGCAAACCGGCGAAAAATCGACTATTCAAGCCTTAACCCGGGTCTGCTCATGGCACTGGCGGCGGGCTGCTCGACTTGCTTACTTTGCTTGGGCTCGCCACCACGGCTAATCCACCATTTTTTGAGGCTCTTCACCCTCATGTCGTTGCGGTCTCGTCCAATGCCAGTCTGGGTGGTACTATCCAATTCTTGGTATGGCTCCATGTTATGTCGAATCTGGTCGAACTCTTTGTGGTCGATGTACCAGTTGAGGGTTTCCACGTTCTGGGCCTCCTGCCCGGACTGAATGGTGTCGCACGTAAAGATGACGGAGCGGAAAAACTCCTTGTCGCCGGTCAGCTCGGTGAACATCCTTTGAAGACCAATGAGGTGCTCGTCATTGCGGAAATACATGGACGAGTCGCGCGCCTTTGCTAAGCCCTCGACCGGGAGCACCACCGACTGAACTCCGTCGGCCACCAGCGAAATGAGCCAAGGAAAGAACCGAACGACGTTGTCGAGTGAAAGCGCCTCGATGCTTAGGCGTGCGGGCATTTGAGGTGGACGGTTGGATCTCTTCACTGAGCACCTTGAGCCGCTTCTCGTTTCGAAAGGCGCGGATCTGAATGACCATAACACCCGCCGCGTGCTTCTTGATCCAGACGCGATGGCTGACTATCCAGGCGGCGGCCAGGTTCACGCCGTAGTTGTCATAATAGCCCGCATCGACGACATGCCGGGGCGGATCGGTGGGCAGGGTCACCGACGAGGTCACATACGGGAAGGTTGCGCTCATTCTCACGGCGCGTCGCGAGCCTGAGCTTTTCTCGGCTGGGCTCGCCGAATAGCCGGAAGAACTCGACAGCCGAGACCGAGGCGATGTCTGGGTACTCCAGGTCGTAAGTGTCGGGATGCTCGGTGTTTCCCTCGGAGGGATTGTTTCGTTCTTGTACTGGTTCCGGAGGGCGTCAACATCGTCTCCGAGCAGTGCTTCGCCTTGAATGACCGCCAAATCGTGAAGCTGCAGGTTGCTGATCAAGAGCCGGCGGCCATCCTCGACGAGCATCGGCGAAAAGACGATCGAGGGGATCAGGCCCTGCTCCTCCTTGTCCTTGATGTCTCCGAAGGTCTGGCTAATCCCGCGGTCGTCCTCGACCCAGGCGTCTTCGAGAGCGTCACCCCGGTTATGGGTGGCCCAAGGGAACAAGCAGTTCGGGAAGAAATCGCGTAAGGCGATCTTCCAGGCGATTGGCGCGAGGTAGTCGGGTGGCTTTCGCTCGCGACCCGGCTCTCCGATAAAGCCCGTCCCGTTGTTGTGGCTACTGACGTAACGCGCGGCGCCGAGCATACCCCCGGAGGCACCCGTGATCAGCCTGACATGATGGGGAAAGTCCTCGATCTTCTGATCGAGGTATCCCAGAACAGTCTCGGTCCAGATAGCCGCGCGCAGGCCCCACCGCTGGTTGTGACGACGACAAGGATCGGCTTCTTGGAGACCTCAGCCGTGCCTGACGGCTTCTGGAACGATTGGGCCCAACGGTCGAGCAGACGCTCTCGAGCCTCGAACGATTTCTCGGAGGTCTTCAGTGAGGTGCCTCTCTGGAAATCTTCTAAGCTGACGACACCTCCCTGAGGGAAGCCGGTGGTGCCCCGAGGGGAGAGCCGGCGGCGGAGTTGCTGGTAGGCCGAGGGGTAGTGGTCGTGAATGTCGCGGATTTCGACCTCGTAGTCGAGCATTCCCGCCAGGGCCAACAGGGCGAGCACGGTCGAGACGACCATGACTCGCATGCGCCAGGGCCTCGTGCTCAAGTAGGTCGCGAATGTCGCCGTCACGCCGAGCATGACGCAAATACAGAATGCGGGGGGAAAGAGCAGCCTCATCCAGTTGAGGCCGAGATACTCTTCGATGTACGAGACCGCGAGGAGCACCCCGACGATGATCAGAATGTTCTTGGTGTTGGCGTGCGGGTCGAGACGATTGGGGTCTAGAGAGCGGATCTGCTGGAGATCGAAGCTTCGCCGCGAAAGCTGGCGCCAGAGCTCATGGAACCGAGTCGCGGCTCGGGTCCAAAGGAGCACGGCGACCGATGCGATAGCCGTTGCCATGCCCGCCAACCAAGCCCACTCGACGATCACTGGGCCGTCACCAGGCCGCATCGCGGGCAGTACCGCGGGAACGGCGAGCACAACGAGCGCCGGGAGACCCGCGTACGCGAGAAACCATCGGAGCGCTACCACGGCGTCGACGCCAACGGTGTTGAGCCCCGTGAGTGCGGGCAGCCCGCTTTCCACCAATACGGGTTCAAAGCGGGTCCAAACCTGATGGTCGGGCTCTCGCCGGTGGACTTCAAAGTCTCGCACGAACACCAGATAGAGCAACCAATACACGAGAAGCGTGACACCAAGGCCAGTCTGCATCATCGTCAACCGGTTGGGGCTCCAGATGAGCCCCGGCATACCAACGATGGCGAGGCCGCCGTAGACCAGCCAGAAGACCAGGCCGATCTCGGCCGCAACCAGCATGCCCGCGAGACTCGACTGAAAAAGCGACCAGAGGATCGGCACGAGTTTCCTGAAGCTCAGGAACGCCAGCGCGGCCACGACAAAAAGGGCTGACTTCTGGGAGTTGTCGATCAACTCGTCAACCATCGCGGCAACCGGGGTGACCGACGAATTCTCCGTCAACTTGCGAACATTCGACGCCCTGCCAGCCAGTGACGCGGGGATCATCACGAGCAGAAACAAGATAACTCCGAGCGACCAAAGATTCCGCCGATAACCGGCGACTGGGGGCTCGGCGGCGGGTGTGTACATGGTACTATCCTTTTGCAGTCTGAGTGTTGCTCGCTGCTGGACTTTAGCAATCCTGGCGTCACCGCTCTAATATCAACGGCGCAATGTCTCGTTCCACAAGCTATCTGGAAAACTGTGGAACCCCCGAAAATGCCCTCGCGCTCGTCAATAGCTGCGCGAGTCCGGGTAAGCTGCAACAGTTGTGCCCGGCAATACGGCGCACGCCCCTGTCTCGGCGTACCAATTGGCGAGTCCCTACCAATTAGGCGACCGGCAGGAACCAAACCACCACGGCCGGGCTCGTGGCCATACCAACGCGACGTCCTGGGGTGTAACCGCCGTACAACGCGCTGGCCTCGGACGGCGCCCCTCGCTCTCGTAGTTAGTGAGTCCGGTTTCCCCGCTCCGCGTATTGAAGCAGTCGCTCGAAGTCGGCCGATACGTCGGGCGAGTTTCGACCGGCCGGTTGCCTCACGAACGCGAGCACCGCGCACAACCGAGAGCGAACCAGGCCCAACGGCGGTTCCACAGAATGAATATCGGACTGAATGTCCGTGCTGTTGCTATAGAGGATGTCAAAGACGAAATGGCTCTCATGGTCGTCGGCGCTGATGTTGCGGGCATTTACGGGTACGTTGTTGGCGACAAGCGTGTAGCGCACAATCCCTTTCTTCAACCCGAAATATTTTGGGGGAATGGCGGGCGTTGAAAGTGTGGTCGGCGGTCTCGAATTTATGGCTGTCGCTGCTGGAATGCAGTACCCCACCGATGTCGTAATGGTGGAAAATGGGCAATGCCGCAATGGCGTTGCAGACGAGATCATTGGCCTCCCGCAAGGTCTCGGGGCGCGATACGGAGTGTCGCCGGCCGGGACATGTCTGTAAACTACCACCTCCGTCAACAACTCGACAGGAGTCCCTCACCCCTCCCTTGATTCCCGAGGAGATCCCATGACTCGATCACTGACTGTGAGCCTCGTCGCCTCCGCCTGGATCCTGACCGTCGCCTCGTCCGTCGGCCGAGCCGCCCCCATCGTCGCCGGCGACACCACCTTCTTCGGCCAGGCGATCCAGGACGTGACCATCTACGGCGGCACCGTGTTCAATCCCGGCCCCCAGCTCACGCTCGACGGCTTCTCCGGCGTCGGCTCATTCACGATCGACCGGCAGGCCGAGTCGGGCAACTCGATCGCCTTCACGGGCGTCGACGCCATCTACACCGGCTCCTACCCGGGGCTCGGCAGCTACACCTTCGCGCAGGCGGGACCGTCGGCCTGGGCAGCTTCTCCGGCACGATCGACAACATCACCCAAAACCCGAGCGACCCCGGGTACGCCTCGGGCGACCCGTCCAGCTTCGCGAGCGGCGTCTACACGGCCAACATCGCCTCGTTCTACTTCCAGCTCGCCGACGGCACGATCCTGGAGACCGGGAGCTGCACCTTGACGGGGGCCCTCGACGGCCTGCCCCCCGCAGCCCGACCGTGCTCCTACAGTCGCCGGTCGACGACAATCCGATCTACCTCGGCGACCCGAGCAACGGCATCCTGGTCGGCTACACCACCAACGCGTACATCGATCTCGCGGGGGTGCCCGAGCCCTCGAGCCTCATCCTGCTGGCCACGGGCGTCGCCGGTCTGGCCCTCTGCCTTCGGAAGCGCAGGAGGGCCCGACCCTGAAGTAGGGGTCCCACAATCATCCGACCAGGAACACGCGGTAAGGCTCAATCCCTTGCCAGCGCGGATGTTACACCGATAATGAATCGCTTGTAAGTTGCTCGGACACAGCATGAGTCGTTCCTGTGATCATGATCGTTATCGGCCTTGCCGAATGCTGGCGAGCTACTGGTGTACCACGTAGTGTATGATCTGAATGCTCCCGGCCAGTTTATAATTGCCCACGGGTGCCGTCCTGATGAACAAGATGGATTGAAAAATCGGCTTCGGATGACGGGGTCCGACAATCAGTGGAACAGAAAGTCGGATTAAGCCCTGCGGATTCGGCGTTCCGGGAGCAGATGGGCAAAGACCGACGATCTTCTGAGCCCTCCCATTTGCGAGTGCGCCGTTCTGCCCAGAAAGACGCAGGCGACTGTAACCACTCGTCCATACTTCAGAGGTTAAAGTGACGACGCCACCGTAGAAGTCGCTCGCAAGCGGCCTTCGTGGCGTATAGGGCGACCAGAAAGAGGACCCCGTCGAGGACAAGGACACATCCTTCAACGCCGCTGGAATGGAATCGCAGGCCGTGAACGAGGCAGACCATGAAGGGGGCGAGAGGCCAACCGCGATAGAACATGGCCTTTGTGACTGGGTCCAACCCTTCAGGAGCGCAGCTCGTTCCACACTTCCTGCCATCCGGAAGTCCGAAGATTCGCCCAGAGCAAGACGCCGGTGAGAAGAGTCAGGAGGATGGCTGTGGTTGGATGGACGGGATGAGGCCGTCGCGCGGCGCCGACGAGCGTTAAGACTGCTACCAACCCAATACAGAGGTCGATGTGCGAGATCATTGTCGGGTCGGCATTGGCAGGAGCCACTCATAAAACATCTGTTACGCTTTCCGGGGAAGCTATAGACCTCCCATCAATGATACCACGCCGTGCGGTCCATCGCACCGCCCCTGAACCTTCAGGAACGTCCCTTTTCGGGACACCGCTCCCCGCATGGGAAGACATTCAATGCAATCATGAACGCGCGGTGCGGAAATGTCATAATCGACGCCCGACGAGAAAAATTTTGGTTCATCGACTCGGAAGACGTCGTCTTCTTGGGAAGAGGGAAAACGAAAATCGCCCATGACTCAAGACGCGACGGGAATCCTGGAACCGTTCCGCAAGTACCTCAAGGTGCTCGCAGAGCTGCACCTCGACCGGAAAGTTGCGCGGCAAGCTCGACCCCTCCGACGTGGTGCAGCAGACGATGCTCCGCGCCTACTCGGCCCTGGGGGAGGTGCGCGACCCCCGGCCCGAAGTGCTGGTCGCCTGGCTGCGGCGGATCCTGGCCAGGACACTGGCCGATGCGGTCAAGCACTACGAGCGGGACAAGCGGGACGTCGCCCTGGAGAGGTCGTTAGAAGCCGACCTGGACCGTTCCTCGTCAGGGTTCGCCGCGTGGCTGGCCGCCGACCAGACCTCGCCCAGCGGCCGTGCCGAGCGGAACGAGGAGTTGCTGCGGATGGTCGAGGCCCTGGCGGAACTGCCCGAACATATCCGCGAGGTGGTCGTGCTCAAGCACTGCCAGGGCTGGACGCTCGCCGCAGATCGCCGATCGGATCGGCCGTAGTGTCCCCTCCGTTGCGTCGCTGTTGCGTCGGGGCTTGGAAGAGTTGCGAAACCGGTTGAAGACCAAGGAGTGACCCGTGACGACGCCCAACGACCCCACGATGTCACACGACTCGCTCGACGCGGTCATCGCTGGTTACATGCTGGCCATCGAGGCCGGCGATGTGCCCAACCGCCAGGAGCTACTCGACCACCATCCCGAGCATGCCGAGGCGTTACGCGCCTTCTTCGCCGACCTAGACCGCATGGATCGCGTCGCCTCCCCTTTGCGAATCGCCGACCGACTGGATGCAACTGGAGCAGTCGAGGCGAATGGCCACACCGCGCTGCCGACTGTCCGCTATTTCGGCGACTACGAGCTCTTGGAAGAGATCGCCCGGGGCGGGATGGGCATCGTCTACAAGGCCCGGCAGGTGTCGCTCAACCGACTGGTCGCTCTCAAGATGATCCTCGCCGGCAGCTTCGCCTCGAGCCGCGATGTCCAGAGGTTCCGTTCCGAGGCCGAGGCGGCGGCGAACCTGGACCATCCCCACATCGTGCCGATCTACGAGGTCGGCGAACACGACGGCCAGCAATACTACGCGATGAAATTCGTCGAGGGGACCTCGCTGGCGAAGCATGCACGGGGCGATCCGCGCCGGGAAGTTGAAGGGATCGTCGCCGTGATCCGGGCCGTGCACCACGCCCACCAGCGCGGGGTGTTGCACCGCGACCTGAAACCCTCCAACGTGCTCGTCGATTGTCAGGGGACTCGGCTGGTGACGGACTTCGGCCTGGCAAAGCGGCTAGCCGCCGGAGATCGGATCGTTCACCGAGACCGGCCAGGTGCTGGGCACGCCGAAGTACATGGCTCCCGAGCAGGCCGCCGGCCGGAAAGACCTGACCGTCGCGGCCGACGTCTACAGCCTGGGCGTGATCCTCTACGAGCGGCTCACCGGCCAGACGCCGTTCACCGGCGAGAACGCCTTGACCCTCTTGCGGCGGGCCCGCGAGTCCGAACCGCCGCGGCCCTCGTCGATCCGGCCGGGGCTGGACCGCGACCTGGAGACGGTGGTCCTGAAATGCCTGGAGAAGGAACCGGGGCGGCGTTATCCGTCGGCCGAGGCCCTCTCTGACGATCTGGAAAACTGGCTCGCCGGCCGTCCCATCACTCGCCCGCCCCGTGGGCCAGACCGAACGAGCCTGGAGGTGGTGCAGGCGGAATCCTGCCTTTGCGTGCCTGCTCGCTGTGACCCTCGTAGCCTCGGTCTCGACCGCAGCCGTGTCCACTGTTTTCGCAGTCTCTCGGACGCAGGCGGCACAACGGGTGGCCGCGGCTTACAAGAACTCGGAGCAGCGCCGAATCGAGGCCCAGAACAACGCGGCAAATCTCCTGCTGGAGCAAGCTTCGGCACGGGCGGAGCATGAAGAGCCCGTGGAAGCGTTGTTCCGGCTCGTGCGAGCACTCGAGTTAGCGGCTCCCGATCATGCCCGATTCTAGCGATCGATCAGATGGGCTCTTGCGGTGCGACAATGACGGGATTCCCCGAGGTGGCGAGGCACCTCGATCCTGACGACCATTTCACCTCCGTCGCGTTCGGTCCCAACGGTCACCTCTTCATCACCGGCAAGGAAGACGGCCACGCACGTATCTGGGAAACCGAATCTGGCAAACTGCAAAAGGATATCCCCATGTTCCGCGAGGGATCGTGTGGCGGTATTGCTTTCAGGCCCGATGGTACCGCCTTCGCCGCCACGAACGGATCGGAAGTTCGCTCCTGGAGTCTCAGTGGAGACAGGCCATTGGGACCACCCATTCCTAGCTTGATCGGTGACGCCAAGGCCGTCCCGCCAAATCGTTCCACGTACTAAGGCCCGATTGAGTTTCACCGCGGACGGAAAGTCTATCCTGCAGGTGGTGGAAAACTACTCTGGCGAAGGCTACCCAATAGTGAAGGCTCAACTCTGGGATATTTCAACGGGTCAGCCAATCGGCCCTGCGATCATGCGTAAGTCCGCTCTCTTGTTCCCGGGAGGTGACGGATACATGATGCGCGGGCGGACCGGTCCTGGCAGTCGGTGTCGAGACGTAAGGGCGAGGTCCGAGTTGATCGACACCAGAACGGGTCTTCCTATTGGTGATCCAATACGCTGTGACGGCGGACCCAGGAGCGTGTCATTCAGCAGCGACAACGGGTTGATTGCCGCCTGGTATCAAGGCGACCTGACGGTGTACGACGCGAGGACTCGACAACGTCTAAGCATACTCTCCCACAACAGGGCCGGGCCGGGCGATTCCAGCATGTTGTTCAGCCGTGACGGTCGTACACTCCTGAGTTCGGGAGACAGTGTCCTCAGTCTTTGGGAAGTCGAGACGGGGCGCAAACGGACACCGTCACCATACCCTTCAACGATGGTGGCTGGCAGGTTCACGACTTTGAGACCGGAGAACTGGCTATCGTAAGCAGTCGGGGCGAACTGCATTGTAGATACCTCAACAGGTCGTCTGCTGGGCGTCGACAATAATAGCTGGTCCTGCGAGTTCGATCCGACGAGCGCCACGTTTATACGGTCGTACTTTAGGCACGGTGGTTACCCTAACGAAGATTACCGCTGGAAGCCCACGCTCTTCGATTCAGAGCTTTGGTCCCTTTCGCCAGTCGAGGGTTCGGTGAGGGTAGTCCGTCTCTGGGCGGAACTCGTCGCACGATCGGAGTATCGTGGCGGCGAGCAGCCCAGGCCTCTCGACGAACCAAGCTGGCAAGAGCGACGCCGCGAGCTGGAGCGGCAGATCGAAGGAGCCACAGTCTCCGAAAGTGTGCGACGGATCGCTTCTGATCGGCTCTATTGGCTTCGGTGCGAGTTGGACTTGGCTCAGGGTGAGTTGTACGACGCTCAGCCGACACGAAGGTTGAAGGACGCCGTGGAGATCCTGACGCGTTTGATCAACTCCGAGCCTCGCCAATGGCGCTACCTCCAACGACTAGGCGAGGCTCTAGGAAGGCTCGGCCGGTATCGGGAAGCTGCGGCCGCCTTTCAACAGGCTCTTCAGATCGGTGGTGCTCCGGTCAAGGAGGACGCACGATGGTGGTCGTGCACGGGGCTTTGTCTGCTTGCCTCCGGAGACGAGAAGGGCTATACGCGAACTTCGTCACGAGATGATAGAGCGTTCGATAGAAACCCAACAGCGCCTTCATATCCTTCTTCTCTCCGCCGGCTCGTTACCTCTGGGCAACGGACCCGAGGTCAAGAGGTTGTTGCAGCTAATGAGCAAAGAAGACCCCTTGGAGTCGACTGAGGACGGCGCACTCGTTCTCGTGCGAACTGGCCGCTACAAGGAGGCCTTGAAGTATCTGGAGGAACACCTCGAGAAAGGGAACGGACTTGTTTCAGGCTTCACTTGCACTGATATAGATTCGATCGATAATGATTATATCATACCATTCGTCGCGATCATCCATCATCGCCTTGGTCACTCAGCAGCGGCACGCGAGGATCTGGCCAAGGCGATGTCGACGTTGGGATCGATCGAGAAGTAAGGGATTGGACGGGCTCCACCGCCCCTCCCACACCTGGAACTACGCACTCGCAGTCAAGCTGGTCACCCGCGAGGCCAAGGCCCTTATCGAGGGCGGCAACGAGGATCTTCCGTTCGATCCGTTTGCCCACTAATCGCTGATTGTTCAACTCCGGATGGAGCCTTCTGATTGACTTCCACCGGGGCCATCGTATGAGCAGGGCGAATTGACGGTATAGGTCAACTTGATCGATTTGAGCAGTGTCCGGGCCTGCTCGACGGCGATCTCGGCCTTCCCGTAGCAGGCGGACATAAAACGTCGCTACGCCGAGGGCCGCACCGGCCCACGTTACGAGCAGGATGGCCAGCGGCCCTCGAATCGCTCTCCCCATCATCGGCTCCTCCCCCGACCCCACTCCGGCCGGGATGGGCTCAATCCTTGGGCTTGGCGGGCTCAGGCTTGCCGGTGAAGCCGAGGGCCGCCAGTTCCATGATCTCCGGCTTGTCCTCCGGCAGGATGAAGCCGGCCGCGACGGCGGCGTCCAGCGACGCCTCGAACTTCTTGAGGTACTCGCCTTTCCCGCCGGGATAGAGGCGTTCGAGGGTGGCGGCGTCGAAGGGGTCGCCGACGCCCACCAAGCCGGCCAGCATGCCGCCGGAATTCCCCACACCGGAGAGGCGTGCCGTCGGGACGTCCACCCAGGGGGTGCGGAGGCCGCCTTCCGCCAGCCCGTTCGCGTCCGCGACGAGTCGCGGGGCCTTCCCCTCTGCCAGCTTCAGGGGCGGGGCCTTCGGCGGCGCTGCCCGGTCCTGAGCCAACGGTCGAGCTGCCACAGCCAGGCCTGGACGACGTAATGGTGCTGTGGCCCGAAGTTCATCGGCTTGTCCAGCTTGCCGTCGAGCAGGCTGGATGTCGGCGCGTAGGCGGCGGCGAGCTTCTCCGCGGGCAGCAACCCCGAGTCGATGGCGGCTACGGTGAAGATGTAGTTGTCGGCGTGCGCCGTCCCAGCGATCTCCCATACGCGGAGGCGGTCCGTATCGGGTTGCCGCGCGGCCTGATAGCCGGCCAGCATGAGAAAGCCGACGAGATCGCTCTCCGTGATTACCGTCAGCACCGGCACGCGCAGGTCGGGGCACAGCTTCACGGCGTTCGCCGGCCCCGTGAGGGCGGCGAGGATCGAGCCACCGTCCAGCGGCACCGCGCCGGCGATCCGCAAATGGATCAGGATGCCGTCGTAGACCCTGGCGACCGGATCAACCGCGGTGGCGTAGGTCGTCAGGTGGAAGGCCGATTGCGACGCGCCGATGGCGAGCACGCGCTCCGGGATGAGCGGGCCGAGGACCTTGCTCGCGGCCGCGTCCTTTACGAGCTTACCCGCCTGAGAGAAGATGTCGAACGAGTAGGCGTCCCCCGGATGGCTGAGCCGGCCATACCGCTCCGGGTCGGCCTTCTTCAGGGCGGCGAGGCTGGGACCCAAGAGCCCCGGCCCGCCCTCGACCCCCAGCTTCTGTGCGGAGACCCCGACGTAGGCGTGGCCGCGGCGCAGGATCTCGCGATGGGCCATGTTCCAATCCACGGGCACGTCGAGGCCGCCGGTGACGTTCAGCCACTCCACGACGGCCGTGCCGCTGAACTTCGCCGGGTCGCTCGGCCTTACCACGACGATCCGCGTCATGTAGGCCGCCGCCCCCGCCGGCACGGCATCCCAGCGCCCATCCGCGGCGGCCTCGCCCGCGAGCTTGTACGAGGAGGCCGCCCCGGAGATGAAGAACTCGTCGACCCGGTAGCCGAGCGGCGCCACGTCGAAATTGCCCAGCGGCAGGCTCGGCTTACCCGTGACCGCGACGACCGACGGGGGCTCCGCTCGCGACTTTTCCGCCTCGTCTGCCGCTCCCGCCGTCGTGGCGAGCACGCCCGTGGCGGCCACCATGGCGAGCACCCCCACCACCAATCCGCTGCGAGTCATCCGAACGCTCCATTCCGGGACCGGGACCTCGAAACCCCGGGGCGGGTCTCACGACCTCCCGCCGGGGACCACTGCCGACACTTCGATTCGCCCAGAGCTTTAATCGCCCCGGACGACTAATCGCCCACGGAAGTATTGTTTCAAAAAAATCACGGACGACCAGGCCCGACCCGCCTCGAACGCCTCGTGGTCACGGCCCGGCAGGAGGCCCAGCACAAGACGGGGTAGACCCAACAGTCGTCTCACCAGCAGTCGCGTGGAATGTGGACCGGTATGCGAACCACGCATTCTGGAACCTGGCGGTCGGCGGTCACGTGACTGCGATCGTGTTCCGCCGACGCGGCTCGGCGCGAAACCTCCGCGGTGCTGCATCCGAGGGCGCGGCACTCAGTGATAGGGTCAGCCCGGTGGTGTTCCGAAGGGCTTTCCTGTGCGGCACCATCAGCGCGAATTCCAAAACGCCGCAACATCAAAATTGAAGCGCCGCGCTGGTAAGGCCACGAGCAAGACCCCGGTAATTTATTTCCTGCCGTTCGCCTTATCTGGATTGGCCCGCGTGGATGTCGGATTGAGCCCGCGTTTCCCTTCAGCCCCCATACGTCCGCCCCTTCCAGCCCCTGGGCCGGCCCAGCGCGAAACCCAGGAAAGCGTACCACTGGATGGCCAGCAAGATCGAAACACCGACCGGATGGAGCAACGCGCCCGCGCCGATTGGCCAAACCGCGCGGCACCCGCCACGCGCGGATAGTAACTGCAAATCGTCGCGGCCAGAGCAGGCAAGACCGCTCCTGGCGCGAGCCGGAGCGAGGTCCCCAGCAGAAATACCGGAAGGACCTGGGAGAAGAGTAGCAGAACCGTGCTCGGTAGGATCAGCACGGGCGCGCCGAGCCCTTCGGTCGCGTTCTTCGTCAGGCCGTGCCACAATTCGCCCCCGCTTCGGTACATCCGGCAGCGCGCCACATCGGTTGCGTCGCACAGGTCGGTCAAGAGGCCAGCCGCACGGAACGCTCGCGGCAGCGTGATCCCGTCGTGAAGTGAAGCGCGGATCGCGGCATGCCCGCCCGCTTTCTCGTAGCTCGATCGTCTGACGAGCAAGAGCTGGCCGCAACCGGCGCCATAGGCGGGGTCGCGACTCGCGCGCATTCGCTCCAGCGGCAAGAGGCCCAGAAGCACAAAATGCAACAAGGGAATCACCAGGCGCTCACAAAACGTTTGCGTCTCCTGGAATGGGATGCCGCTCACAAGGTCAGCGCCGGTCTGTTCCAGGAAGGCCGCCATCCGCGCCAGCCCGTCGGAGGCGAGGCGAACGTCGGCGTCCGTAAACAGGAGCAATTCGTGCGAGGCGCTTCGCGCCAGCACCCAGCAGGCGTGCTGTTTGCCGCACCAACCGTCAGGCAGGTCCGGGCCGTGCAGCAGCCGTACCCGGCTGTCGCGGTCGGCGGTTCGTCGCACGATGGCGGCGGTGGCGTCCTCGGAATGGTCGTCGAGCACGACCACCTCCAGCTCGACGCCGACGCTAGCCAGTGCCGCCTCGACGGCGGCCTGGATCGACCGTTCCTCGTTGCGTGCTGGAATCAAGACCGACACACGCGGAGGCGGCACATCAGCGGCCGGCGCATGGGGCCGTTGATAGGCACGCAGGTTTGCCCGGAACAGCAAGGCCGGAATTGCCGACAGGACAAAGGCGACGGTCGCCAGCACCGTCAAGACCACATTCAGCCCCTTTCGGAACCGTGCTCGGCCTGGAAGCGTTCACCGCTCCGCCACGCCAGGATCCGTCGCCAGCGGTCGTAGATGCCGCCGATGGCGACATTGCCCGTCAGCAACGATTCGAAACGGGTCGGGTCGCGTTTCATCGCATCGGCCATCAGGGCATCCTGCGTCGCTGCCAGGTTCTGCTCGATTCGCGTGACCCATTCCGACGCGCTGAGGGTCTCGCCCCGCTCGATGACGATCGGTTCTCCAAAGCGGACCAGAGCCTCCGGAAGCCGTTCTTCCCAGAATGGATACTCCAAGGCGAGGGTCAGGATGACGCCCCGGCTCAATCGCCGGGCAATGTGGCCGACGCCGCGGAGCAGCTTGAGAGGCCGGACTCGCGGATCCGCGAACCGGCCTTGAGCGGTGATCCACACCGCGGATACGCGGCTGGGATAGGATCGCCGTCGTCGTCTTCAGGAACGAGATGCCCGCGCACGCGGTTCCCGGTTCGAAGCCATAAAAGCCCAGCTTTTCGAACAGCTTGTACCGAACCAGGGCCTTCGCGTCCATGGGCGCATAATGGGCGCGCTCGGCGAAAAGATCGGCAAGAACGACGCCGATGAGCGGATCCCACCACGAGGGATGATTCAGGACGATCATCAGCGGTAGTTCCAGTGACACGTTGGGACGGTTGCCGCGTGACAGCCGCACCGCATGAAAGTGCTTTTTTACGTATCCAGTCACCCACCACCGAAACCCCGTGAAGAGGATTTCCGAACGTCTCGGGATCAGATGACAATCGGGCGCTGGGCGCGTGTGGTTGGCGTTCATGACGGCCTTCGTCATCGGCATGGGACTTCAGACGCGACCGGGCTGACGTCTGTGTGACCAGCGGCCGCTCGTTCGACCTGCCCATCGCGATCCAGGGCGTCGGCCGCGATCCAGCCGGACATCAAGACCATCGGCATGCCCGGCCCGGGATGCGCCGAGCCGCCGGCGAAATACAACCCCGCCACGTCTGGACTTCGATTCGAGGGTTTGAAGGCGCCGAGGAGCTTGCCGTGGCTCGCCAGGCCGTAGATCGCTCCATTGAGAACACCATACCGCTCGTGGATGTCCTGGGGTGTCAGCCAGCTCTCGAATCGAATGCGTTGTTCCAGGCCGTCGAGGCCGGCGGTGCGTGCCAGCTTGTCAAGGATCGTACGGCGGTAGACGGGGAAAAGCCGCTTCCAGTCGTGGTGTGGTCGTAAGTACGGCGTGTGGACCAACACGTAGAGCGCTTCGCCGCCGGCCGGCGCGACCGCCGGTTCGGATCGCGCCGGCGCCGCGACGTAGCACGTCGGGTCAGGCGCGGGCTCGCCTTTGCCGGTAAATCGCGTCGAACTCTTCTTCGGGATCGCGCGAGAAGACGAAGTTGTGATGCGCCAGATGCTCGTAGGAATGGTCGAGGCCGAGATAGAGCACGACTCCCGAGCAGGCCGGCTCGTAGTGCCGTCGGCGCTCGAAGCGTCGCCGGGGCTCGCCACCGATTAGGTCGCGGTGGGTGCGAACACTGTCGGAATTGGCGATCACCGCCGTCACCGCGACTTGCTCGCCATCATCGGTTTGAAGACCTCGCACACGCCGCTTGGAATCGAGAAGGATGCGCCGCACGCCGACTCCCAAGCGCACCTCGACGCCAAGTTGCTTGGCCAATCTTTCCAGAGCTTTCGGCACGGCGCCCGTGCCGCCGCGTGGATACCACACGCCTTCGTTGGTCTGCATGTGCGCGATGCCGCACAACACCGCTGGCGATTGATCCGGCGCTGAGCCGACATACTGGGTGAAGTGGTCGAGCATCTGGGCCACGCGGGCATCGGACACGTGCTCACGCACCGTTGCCGATACGGATCGCCCGGGCGCATGTCCAGAATCGCTCGCAACAAGGACGGCTGGAAAGACGTCCGCAAATCGAACATATCCCAAGGGGAGCCGACCGGCCGCCAGAAGAAGAACCGCTGCGAGATCTCCTCCAGCCGCTGCGACAGATCCAGAAAGCGACGGTACCCTTGGGATGCATCGGTCCCGGGCGAGAAGTCTTCGAGCACGGCGCTCATCGTGTCGACGTCCTGGTGCAGGTCGAGGACCGAGCCGTCGTCGAAGAAACAGCGCCACTGGGGATCGAGACGAATGAGGTCCAGGTGATCTTCGAGTTGCTGGCCAGCCTCGGAAAAGATCCGTCTCAGCACTGAGGGCACAGTCAGAATGGTCGGCCCCATGTCGAAGCGATAGCCCTGTTCCTGGAGGACCGCTGCCTTGCCTCCCAGCCAACCGTTGCGCTCCAGCAGGATGACGCGATATCCTCGCGCGGCGAGCGTGCACGCGGCGGCCAGTCCTCCCAGCCCGCCGCCGACAACGCCAACCCGATCACTGTGAGTAGTCGTCATCTTTTATATAGTCCGACTTGTATAAAAAGTCACTTGATTTCCACGAGCGACCGACGCTTTGATTCGCTTCGCTCTGGCTTCCAGGAGCGTCCCGATAATCCCAGGTCGTCCACCAGGAGCTTGGAGGTGATGCGGGCGGATTCGAAGATGACCGGCAAACCGCTCCCGGGATGGGTGCCACCGCCGACGAGGTAGACGCGTTCCAGGTCCTCGAACCGGTTGCGTGGCCGGAGGTGCAGCATCTGCGACAGATTGTGGGCGAGGTTGAATGTCGCTCCGCGGTAAATCTCGTAACGCTGTTCCCAGTCTGCCGGCGTGATCACGTGCTCGAAACGAATCCGCTGCTCCAGGTCGTTGATGCCGACTTTCGACAGGCGCTCCAGCACGAGCCCGCGGAAGTGCGCGTCGCTCGCGAGTCCAATCGACATTGCCGTGCTGGTGTGTCACCGGCACCAGGACATAGAGGGTGCTCATGCCCGGTGGCGCAAGCGACGAATCGGTGACGCAAGCGTTCTGCACGTAAAAGGACGGCGATCCGGACAGGACATGGTCATCCTCGATCTCGCGCAAGTTTCTGACGTAATCGCCGTCCAGGTAGATGGTGTGATGAGGCAGGTCGTCGTACCGTCCTTCGATGCCCAGGTAGAGCATGAATGTGGAGCACGAGAACCGTTTACGAGCGATCCGGCGGTCCGTCCACCGGCGTCGCAGGTTGTCGGGCACAAGGCGGGTCATCGCCCGGGCGAAATCGGCATTGATGACCAGCGCGTCCGCGGCGTACGTTCCGGCGGCCGTGCGAACGCCAACCGCCCGACGACCCTCAAACACAATCTCCTGGACCTCTTCTCCGAGCAGGATCTCGACGCCCATCTCGCGGGCGATGCGAGCCATGCACTCTGTTATCGCGCCGCAGCCGCCGATCGGGTGATAGACCCCGTGCTCATACTCCAGGAACGACAGGATGGAAAAGAGACTCGGGCAACGATACGGCGACATTCCCAGGTATTTCGACTGAAACGAGAAGGCCATGCGAATGCGTGGGTCGCTGAAGTATCGCGCCAACTCCTGGTCGAGTGACAGCCAGGGGCGAAGCGTTGGCAGCAATTTGAGCAAACGCTTTGAGAAAACGTCGCGCCATCCCAGGAACGGCCGTTCCAGGCAGGGCTTGAACTCCTCGAGCTTCGCCCGGTTTTCGGCGAGGAACCGGCGGAACGCCGCTGAATCGGCGGGGCAGATTTCGGCGATTGCCTGCTCCATCCGCTCGATGTCGGGCGTGGCATGGAGCTGGCCACCTGCTCCGAAGATCAAGCTGTACTGCGGGTCGAGGCGGATGAGTTCCACCTCTTGCCAAAGGTCACGTCCGATGGCCTCGAAGATGGATTCGAGGACTTGGGGGTAGAGGAAAAACGTGGGACCGAGGTCAAAACGAAAGCCGCCGGCGGACAGAGTCGTCGTGCGCCCGCCCACGTGCGGTTGACGCTCGAGCACAGTCACTCGCAGACCCGCGTGGGCTAGCAACAAGGCGGCCGCCAGACCACCTGGTCCAGCTCCGATAATCACAATTCGATCGCCCGTTCTCATTCTTGACCCCTCTGCCATCCGGATTTCCGGAGCGAACGCACTTGGACAACGTTAATTCTTGATTTGTCGAGAGCGCCTCAAGCGCGCGGGCACGAGCCTCGCGGTGGTCGACGATGGGCCACGGATAGGTCCTTCCCAGCTCAATCTCCGCAACGGCCAGTGCGTCCGCGGGAGCTTCCCACGGCTTGTGAATCCAAGTGCTCGGCAGTTGGTTCAGCTCGGGGACCCAACGACGGACGTAGTCACCGTCTGGATCGAATTTCTCGCCCTGGCTCACCGGGTTGAAGATGCGGAAGTACGGCGCGGCATCTGCGCCGCAGCCGGCCGACCATTGCCAGCCCAGCGTGTTGTTCGCCAGGTCGGCGTCCACCAGCGTGTCCCAGAACCAGGCCGCACCCTCCTGCCACGGAATCAGCAGGTCCTTCACCAAGAAGGACGCCACGACCATACGCACACGGTTATGCATCCAGCCGGTGTGCCACAGCTCGCGCATCCCGGCATCGACGATGGGGTAGCCGGTTCGGCCCCGCTGCCAGGCCCGCAAGTTCTCTCGGTCGGATTTCCAGGGAAACGCATCGAAATTCTTCCGGAGCGGCTGCTCCGGAGTGTGCGGAAAGTGGAAAAGTAAATGGTACGCGAACTCCCGCCAGCCGAGTTCCCTCGCGTAGACGCGGCTGGCTTGTGTGCACGTTCCGGTCCCTGCTTGGCGGCACTGTTCACCGACCGCGAACCAGATCTGTCGGGTACTGATTTCGCCGAAATGAAGGTACGGCGATAGTCGCGAAGTCCCCGGCTGGTCCGGCCGGTCTCGGCCTGTCGGATATTCCCGCAATCCTCGCTCGAGAAAGCCGTTCAATTGTTCGCGGGCGCCCGCCTCGCCGGGATTCCAGCGCTCACGGAGACCAACGGCCCAATCGATGGAAGGCTCGAGACCGAGCTCGCCGAGTGCGAGTGAGGCCGGCCAGTATCGCGGCCTTTCCAGGTGTGACGGCGCGGGCTCAGGTGGTGCGGCGTCCCCGCGCACCAGGCAGGCTTTCCAGAACGATGAGAATACCTGATACGGCCGGCCGACTTGAGTTCGAACGGTCCCTGGCTCGAAAAGCAAGTCGCCGTTCAGAGTCTCCGCGATCACGCCATCTCGATGGAGGACGCTCTTGACGCGGCGGTCGCGAGCGATGACCGCCGGTTCATATCGGCGGCTCCAGTACACGGCGGTTGCGCCCGATTGCTCCAGCAACTCCCGGATCGTCTCGAGCGTCGGGCCTCGGCGAATGATCAGCCGCGAGCCTCGCTGGCGCAGTGTCGCATCAAGGGCGGCGAGGGACTGGTGCAACCACCACCGGGATGCCGCCCCTGGCTGCCATCGGTCTTCCTCTTCGGGAGACCAGATGAAGATGGGAATGACAAATCCCCCGTGACGCACGGCCGCGAGGACGCCGGATTGTCCGCCAGCCGCAAATCCTGACGAAACCAGAGAAGAGCCCCCCGGTTGTGACTCATGAACGCACGGCACTCCGCAGAGTTCGGAATCTCCCTCATGCTTGGCTGATCGACGAAATCGTTCATAACGTTCAAATTTATAGACACGCCGCTCGAGAAGTCAAGTCGGATTACTGGTGTGAATTGAGTTTGCCTTGACCAATCCGTGCAGAACGTTCAAAATAGAGGAGGGCAAAGGCTGTGCCCTTTTGAGCGGTGGGCACGGAGACCAATCGCGACGAGCTGGAGATTCGGTGGGAGTCGGCGATCATTCCCTGTATCTGAGCACCGTTCAAGCCGCGGAGGCTCTTGGCGTCAGCGTGAGCACGGTCAAGCGTTGGGTCGACGAAGGGGTTTTGCCGGCCCACCGGACCGCGGGCGGACATCGCAAGCTATTGCGCGTCGAGGTGCTTGCCCTGGCGCGTCAGGGAGATTTGCCGCGTGGTGACCTGGCGGCGCTCGGCGCGACGTCAGCGCGGGATCCGGATCAGGTTCTGGAACTGACGGCGACGTCCTTGCTGGATGCCCTGCGCCAGGGACATGCGGTCGAGGTGAGTGCGATCATCCGCCGCGCTTACAACTCGGGTGTCGCCGTTGAAACGCTCGCCGATCGGGTCATCGCGCCGGTGATGGTGAAAGTGGGCCACGATTGGGAAAGCGCGCGCATCGACGTCTGGGAGGAACACCGCGGAACGCAGTTGTGTGCCGCGGCGCTCTATGACCTGAAGGACGAGCTGGAAACACGCGCGGAGCAGAATCGGCCGGTGGCAGTTGGCGGCGCACCGGAAGGCGATCCATACCTGCTGCCGACGCTCCTCGCCCAGCTCGTTCTCCTGGACGCCGGCTGGGAGGCCGTCCAACTGGGGCCCAATACCCCGCTGCCGAGCCTTGCCAGGGCGGTGCAAGAGCTTCGCCCACGGTTGCTCTGGCTGTCGATCTCTTACCTGGAGGACATCCCCGCGTTTATTCGCCAATACAAAGACCTCTACCGAGTCGTGGAACCGGAGGGTGTGGCCGTCGCAATCGGCGGGACGGGGGCTTGTCGAGTCGATCCGGTCCGCGATCCCTTACACGACGCACGGCGACGGCTTGAGCCAACTGGCGGCCTTCGCGCGGGTCGTGCACCCCCGGCCGAAACCCCCGCGCCGGGGCCGGCCCCGCGGCTCGGGGTCACCGCCCCAGCCTCGCGGAAATTTACCATAAGGTGTGTTCTTCTACCTCCGCAGCCATTGCCCACAGGCCGCTCATCTGATTATCCTGGCACAACACGCGTGTTTTGCCGGTCTCGCCGGTCCATCGCTGTCAGCCTTGGCTTGACGGATTGGAGTACCGCGTTTAAGCGGACCGGAACGGCTGAAGCTCCGAGCCCAACCTGTCAATTGAAGATTGACGACACACGACCCGAAAGGATTGGCATCGATGGAGGTTTTGGCGTGTCTCAATGGTGAGACGATGCCCGTCGAGCAGGCTCGTATCCCGGTCTCGGACCGAGGTTTCCTGTTTGGCGATGCCGTCTACGAAGTATTTCGGATGTATCGCGGACGGTGCTGGCTCGAGCCCGAGCACCTCGCGCGATTGAAACGCAGCCTCAAGGAGCTCGATTTCCCTTCGCATGACCTGGGACGCCTGGTCGAACGGATGCACCGCACGATCGGGGCGAGTCGGATCCAGGAAGGGACGGTTTACATCCAGATCACCCGGGGAGTCGCGCCCAGGGCCCACGCGTTTCCCGACCCGCCCGTGCCACCCACCGAGCTGATCGTGGTTCGTCCCTATGACGACGGTCCGACCGCGCGGCTCCGCGAGACTGGAATCTCAGTGATCAGTCAGCCCGATTGGCGTTGGGAACGCTGCGACATCAAGACGACCAACTTGCTCGCCAATGTCCTGGCGAACGAAGCGGCTCACCGCGCCGGCTGTTATGAAGCCGTCCTGGTGGATTCCTCGGGGCTGGTCACCGAGGCCACTCACTCGTCCTTGTTCTGGGTGCGCCAGGGCCGGCTCGAAGGGACGCCCGAGGGACATGAAATCTTGCCGGGAATGACCCGGCAACGAAGCCTCCGGCTGGTGGAGACGCTGGGGATCCCCTTCCTGGGCACGCGAGTGACACTCGATGAGCTGGCGGCCGCCGATGAGGTCATCTTGACAGGGACGACAATCGAGGTCCTTCCTGTCGTTCGTATCGATGAGAAGACAGTCGGCTCAGGGCAGCCCGGTACCGTCGCACACCGGCTTCAGGAAGCGTTTCGACATGAAGTCGGGCGCTGGCTCGCCAGTCAGCCAAGAACCGCTTGACCGGTCGATCGATCCCGATCGATCGGTCACCGTCACCGGGAGATAGAATGACCACGAGCGAGGCCATCGACGACCCGTTCGCCAGCCACACCCGCCGAGATCCTCTGCCCGACGCCGGGATCCGGATCATCCTGCTCACCGACCTGCCGCGTGCGGACGCGGAGGCGGTGATCGCTCCCTTGATCGATCACATCAAGGCGATGGGACGGGCGGTCGAAAGTGCATCCTGCAGGTGGAAAACTCGGGTCTTGAGTCGCTTGCTCTGCCGAGGACTGGACGGGTGCGAGTTTGCCGCTGGTCCTGGCGACGACCGCCACGGAGCCATGGACGCCCGCCCACTTCGAACCGCTCCTGAAAGCCATCGACCATTGTGACCACGTTGATCGGTCGCCGGCCGGCCGGCGACCGGGAGCAGTGGTCTCGTTGGCTGAAGTCACTCCCCCGGCGCCTGGTCTTCGCTCTCCCGCTGCTCGACATCCATTCGCCTTGCCGGCTCCATCGGCTGGAGAAGCTGGCGGCCATCCCGCTCCAATCCGCATCGTCGTTCCTCGATACGGAGGTTCTCGCCAAGGCGACCTTTCTTGGCCATCTGATCGATGAAGTGGATGTCCCTCCGCTCCGGAGTCTGCTCAGAACCGCCGGCCGGTGGTCGGACTGGAAGCAAGTCTTCCGGCATCCGCTCTTCAAGCGCGTATCAGGTCCAGCGGAAGAAGCGCAGGGCCAGCACGAATGTCGACGACTGTCCAGGCGGCGAGGATCAGCAGGCCCGGAGCTCACATCGATCAAACTGGGCCCTTCGAGGATGACCATGCCGGAGCGTTCCGACCAGTTGCGTGAGGGGCAAGAGCATGGATCAGAGGCTGGACGGCATCGGGAAAACGGTCGGACGAGAAGAAGACGCCGGACAACAGCCACATGGGCAGCATGACCATGTTCATGAGCCCGCTGACGGTCTCAGTCGAGTTGGCCCGACAGGCGACCAGGAGACCAAGTCCCGGCGAAAGCGAGTGCACCCAGCAGGTCGATCCCGACCACCAGCGCCAGATTGCCACGGATCGGCATCTGGAACATCAATCTTCCCAGAAGCAGAAGGACGACCAGATCGGGGATCACGAAGGTCAAGCGCGCCCCCAGGACTGCCAGCAGGAAATCGCGACGGGGCATCGGCGTGGCGACGAATCGCTTGAGCAGCTTGGCGATTCGGAAATTGACCAGCAAGAAACCAACGCCCCATAACCCGCCTCCCATCGCATTGAGCCCGATCAGGCCGGGGATCAGAAAGTCGATGTAACGCGATCCGGGCTCGTCGACCAGTTCGTCCTTGGTCGTCCGCGGGTTGGTGCGTCCCGCGGCTTGTTGCAGGACGTCGTCGATGATCAGTCGCGCCGTACCGGCCTCCGGTCGCGTGGGATCGATAGCGATAGGACCAGGATTCCGTGCCCAGACGGTTCAATGACCAGAGGCGTTTTTCCCGTTTTCAGCCGTTTCATGGCATCGTCTTCGGTAGTCTCGTGAACGTCGATTGCGGGGACGCTGAGCGGCGGCAGACCGGCTTTCTTTCGCTCGCTCGAGGGCAACGATTATGGGCCTCGAACGCCGCTTTGATCGAGGTCGAGCCCGGTCCTTGGATCAGGTCGACCAGGATAGGCGCCGGTGGACGATTCCGGAATGCGAAGCCCAGGGCGATCGCGAGGAGGGTCGGGAACCCGTAGACCCAGAACACCCGCGCCGGCTGTCGGTAAAAATCACGAAGTCGCACCAGGTAAAGTTGGAAAAGTGGAGACGATTTCAGCATATCCATTCTCATTCCTTCGAAAGATGCGGCTCTAGCCTGGCTCAGGATCTGGAACTTCGCGATCACGCCCCGCCGTTTCCAGCGGCTCTTGCTTCCTCGGCTTCATGCCTTGCACCCATCTCCGTGTCGTCGCGTAAGTGGCGGCCGGTGAGCGAGACGAAAACATCCTCCAGGCTGACGTGCCGCGTGGTCAGAGCGAGCCAGGGTGTCGACCTTGTCGTTCGAGCTCGTCCAGGATGGCCGGAATCGCGCGGTGGGGTTCGGCGACGGTCAACAGGTATCCATCGTTTTCGGCACGTGCGGACAGCACCGAGTCCAGCCCTTGGAACGAATCCGCCTGTCAGGGCTGGTCGATGCGTCGTCGGTCAGTGCGAACTCGACAACGTGTTCGCCTCCGAGGCGGGCGACCAGCTCGTTTGGTGATCCCTCGCGATGATCTTACCGTAATCGACGATCGCCACTTGGTCGCAGAGCCGTTCGGCTTCATCCATGTAATGGGTCGTCAACAGCACCGTGCGGCCACGATCGGCCAGGTCGCGGATCACGTCCCCGAGCTGGCGACGGGATTGCGGGTCCAGGCCGGTCGTCGGCTCGTCAAGAAACAGGATCTCGGGATCGCCGACCAGGGCGATGGCCACCGCCAGCCGCTGCTTTTGTCCGCCGGAGAGCTGCTCGATGAAGGAATTCGCCTTGCTCTCCAGCGAAACCCGCGCGATCACGTCGTCCGGGTTCTGGCCGTTCTTGTAGAAGCTCCGAAAAAGCGTCACGATCTCGCGCACCGACTCTTTATCCGGAAACCGCGTGTCCTGGAGCGTCACTCCGATCCGTTCTCGGATCGCGACCTCGTCGGTTGCCCATCGCAACCCCAGGACTTCCACCTCGCCGGACGTCGGGGTATTGAGTCCTTCGAGGATTTCGACGGTGGTCGTCTTGCCGGCTCCATTGGGGCCGAGCAATCCGAAACAACCGCCTTGCTTGATATTCAGGTCGATCCCATTCACGGCATGGACCGGGCCGCTTCGCCCCGGATACTGCTTGCGCAAATCCTTCACGCGAATCGCCCATTCCGCCATGCCGTCAACACCTCCCGGACACGGATCAAGTCCTCGTCGGGTGCTCCGCGAGCACCACTCGCCTCCACGATACACAATCGGCGCATCACAGAGCACCCAGCCAAAGTTCAAATCACCGTTCCATCATCCAAGGTCGAGTTCTTGGCGATGACGACCACGCCGATCGCGGATCACCGAGCTGGCATGTTCCTCCGAGTGATCGGTCCGTCCTTGGTTGATGATCCTGGCGTTGCGGCCGATGCGGGCGTTCTTGTCGACGATCGCTCGCTCGATCACGGAATCGGCGCCGATGCCAAGCGGCGGGCGGTTCAGTCGTTGGTTCTCGAGCAACTGCTTTGGCAGTCTCGGGGGAGTCGATCCCCATGATATAGGTATCGCGAATCGTCACGTTTTCGGCGATCCGCGCCCGGACCCCGATCACTGAGTTTTCGATAACCGATCCACGGCCGATCAACAACCGTCACTGATCAAGCTGTTCCGCACGGTCGCGCCAGCGATTCGTGAACAAGGAAGGAACCGCGCCCGGGTGAAGATCGGACCGGCCTCCGAGGCAAAATCGAATCGCGGTTCATCGCGAGTCAGCTCGATGTTGGCCTGGTGGAAGGCGCCCACAGTGCCGATGTCTTCCCAGTATCCGTCGAACAGGTGGGCCTGAACGCGGTGGCCGGCGATCGTCTGCGGCAGCAGCTCGTGACCGAAGTCGGTGGCTTTGCTTTCCCTCAAGAGATCGACCAACAAGGGGCGATTGAATAAATAGATGCCCATGCTGGCCAGATAAGGACGGCCCGCGGCCCTCAATCCGAGTTTCTCGAGCCAGTGCACGTCGGTTCGGACACGGTCGAGCTTCTCGGTGGTTTTCGGTTTTTCCTCGAAGTCGAGGACACGGCCGTCCGCTTGGATCCTCATGATGCCGCACGACATGGCCTCCTCCTCGGCCACGGGCAAGGCGGCGATCGTGATGGCCGCCTTGTTTTCCAGGTGCGTGCGAATCATGTCCTGAAAATCCATCCGATAGAGCTGGTCTCCAGACAGGATCAATACCAGGTCGTAGGTGCTCTCGGTGAAATAAGGGATGTTGCGGCGGACTGCGTCGGCCGTTCCTTGATACCAGGACTCGTGTTCCATGGTCTGCTGCGCGGCCAGGATCTCGACGAAGCCGCCGCCATACGGATCGAACTTGTACGTGTTGTAAATATGGCGGTGCAGGCTCACGGAATTGAACTGGGTCAGCACGAAGATTCGGTTCAGTCCCGAATGGATGCAATTGGACACGGGGATATCGATCAGTCGATATTTACCCGCGATCGGGACGGCCGGCTTGCTCCGCAACTTGGTCAGCGGAAAGAGTCGAGTGCCTCGACCTCCGCCCAGGATCAATGAAATGACCCGAGGCATGACTCGCCTCCTTCATAGACGTGGGGAACGGTTCAAGATCCCGGCCGCTGAAATCGACGCCCGCACCGCGCTCGCTCTTCGCTTAACCCGCCCGCAATCGAGTCTTACCCCAAGCCGCGGCGCGCTGAAACAGGATGAATGAAGGACGAACCAGAAAGGACGAGTCATCCGTAGTTACTGAGCCTTCCTCCTTTGTCCTTCACCCTATCGCTTTACCAGCCCCTGGCCATGTTCGTCTCGATCACCTTGCCGCGCCGTCCAGATCGCACCCCGTCGACTGCATGTAGAGCCGCACGGCGTGGACCTTGTCGCCCTTGTGCCTTCGAGAGACAGTCTCGCGCGACCACGCACGGATCAGTTTCACCCTGGATGCCGAGCAGCTTCTTGGAGATCACCCAGGCATCGCGCGGCCGGTGCGTGATCCGAATAATCTCCTCGCTTGGATAATGGGTAGCCGCGAAGGCCCGGGCCGAAACTTCATCGTCGGTACACGCAATCATGATGTGTGCTGTCGTTTCGACCTCAAACAGTGGCATGGCTGGTCCCCTTTCGCGAAGTGTTCTTTTTGGAGATGGGCTCTGCTGGAACACACGAGACGCGTCTGAACGATACTGGCGATGGTAACTCTCGGAATGAGTCAGGTCAAACGAGTAGGAGTCAGGAGTCACAAGTTGTCGATCGTTCAAATTGAGAGATCCCTCCGGATCTAACGGTTGGTTGCACTGGGTGGAGTCGCCCCAGGCAATCACCAACCCGCTCCGGTTTGGTAACGCAGGCAACCGACCTGCCAGATTAGAGTCCTCGACCGTCTCAAGTCATCGACTATTGACGGGGCGTTTTTCACCCCATACTCTCAATTTGAATCTTTGTTAAACGCCAGAACCCGCATGAGTGACTACTGACCAATGACCGAAAACCATCATGTACCTCTCAAGCGGAAGGCGTTTCTCCTGCGCGTGCTTCTGGCGGGACTGATCCTGCCGTGCTGGCTCGGCCTGTTGCCGGCATACGCCCAAACGCCCCCAATACCCCGATGCGTCCGGCAAGGAAGCGAACGAGGCCGCGCGGCGGCTGTTCGCTCGGGATAATCTGGTGGCCTGGTGCATCGTGCCGTTCGATAGCAAACGACGCGGGCCCGAGGAACGCGCGGCCATGCTCGAACGGCTTGGTTTCAAGCATTTCGCCTACGACTGGCGCCGCCAGCACATCCCGACTTTCGACGCCGAGATCGAAGCACTCAAGCGGCACGGAATCTCGCTCGATGCCTTCTGGGTCGCGCCTGGCGAGCTCAACCGAGAGTCGCGGATCATTCTCGACGCGCTCAAGCGTCATCAGGTCAAGGCCGAGCTCTGGGTGCTGCTGGATCTGGGTGCCGATCGCGTGGTGGGGCCGGAGCAAAAGCGACGGGTCGAGGCCGCTGCGGCGAAACTCCGTCCACTGGCCGACGAGGCCGGCAAGATCGGCTGCTCGCTGGCACTGTACAACCACGGCGGCTGGTTCGGGGAGCCGGAGAACCAGATCGCGATCATCGAGCAACTCAAGGCTCAAGGCGTCTTGAATGTGGGGATGGTCTATAACCTGCACCATGGCCATGACCACCTCGACCGCTTCGCCGAAGTGCTTGCCAAGACCAAGCCCTACCTGCGCGCGCTCAACCTGAATGGGATGGACCCGGACGGAGAGCGGATCGGTCGCAAGATCCTGCCGCTGGGGCAGGGGGCACTCGACCTCGAACTGTTACGAACCATCGTCGCGAGCGGTTACCAAGGGCCAATCGGCATCCTCGGCCACACCATGGATGACGCCGAGGAGCGGCTCCGGGACAACCTGGACGGACTGGACTGGCTCGTTCCGCAACTCGACGGCCATGCCCCAAGACCACGCCCCAAGCCGCGCACGCCGGTGCCCGTCCCTCCTCCGGCCTCGCGCAAGACTTCGTCGCCGGCTGCGGCCGCCGGGATACCCGTGGGCACCACGGCTCCATTCGACCCCGCGTTGGTCACCAAGCTGCTCCTTGACGCCCGAGCCACGGGAGATCCCGCGCACGGGGCCGCGGTCTTTGCGTCGCCGAATTTCGCATGTATTTCTTGCCATCGGGTCGGGGACCAAGGCGGAACGGTCGGGCCTGATCTGACGACCGTCGGGGTCTGTGTCAAGCCCGAGGACATGGTCGAATCGATCCTCTGGCCGCGTCGCCAGGTCAAGGAAGGGTACTCCGCCATCACCGTCGCCACTGCCGGACGGCAAGCTCAGGCAAGGCTACGGGCAGGTCGGCGCCGGCACGGAGCTGGTGCTTCGCGACCCGTCCACCGGAGAGAACTTTCAAATCGCCAACGCGGACATCGAGACAATCCGGCAGGACGGAACCTTGATGCCCGACGGACTGTTGGCCGCCATGACTCCCGACGACCGCCGAGACTTGATCCGATTCCTCCTGGAGCTCGGCCGGCCCAGGCGGAAACGCGGCAGGGCACCTGGCCCGCCATGGCCACGTCGCGGCCGAGTTTTCCGTACGTTCGCGACCCGCTCCGTCCCGAGCAATGGCCAAGCTGGCAGTTGCCGGTCAACCGCGACCGCGTTTATGACTTCTATGCCAAGGAGGCGGACTACTTCTCCAAGCAAGCGAGCGTCCCACCGCTATTGCCACAATTCCCGGGACTCGACGGCGGCCGATATGGCCATTGGGGCAACCAGAATGAGACGATCTGGGCCGACGATCGTTGGAACCGGACCGACCTGGGCACGCGCTTCAGAGCGGCGTTTTCCGAGGCGCTGGCAGGGTACACTCCAAGGCTGTGTGCGTGCGGCTGGGTGATCACGGCGAATTGTCCGTCTGTTTCAATCCCGCGACCCTCTGCTATGAAGAACAATGGAGCGGCGGCTTCATTAAATTCTCGAGCACTCGTCATGGTTTCATGGACGGCCTGATCCTCGACGGAACGCCAGGGCCTAGGCCCGAGGGAAGAAGACCCGACAAGCCGTTCGTCTACCACGGCTTTTACCGGCACGGGAAGCGAGTCGATCTTCGCCTACCGCATCGGCGAACAGGAATTCCTCGATGCGCCCTGGGTCGAGAACGGACGATTCACAAGGGTCGTCGCGCCGAGAGACAAGCATCCTCTGATTGCCTACACACGCGGTGGACCTGCCCAGTGGCCGCAGGTGATCCCAACTGGAGGGAAGCTCGGGCCTTCGGGAAACTGGCCATACGTGGTGGACACGATCGATCTGCCGTTCCACAACCCGTGGAACGCCCTCCTTTTCTTCGGCGACCATGATTTCTTCCCTGACGGCACGGCCATGATTTGCACGATCCAGGGTGATGTCTGGCGCGTGGAGGGGCTCGACGGCTCTCTCGATCACGTGCGATGGCGGCGTTTCGCCTCGGGACTCCATCAGGCGCTCGGCCTGGTCGATTGCCGACGGACTGGTCCATGTGCTCGGCCGCGACCAGATCACCCGCCTGCACGATCTCAACGGCGATGGCGAGGCCGACTTCTACGAATGCTTCACCAACAAATACCAGACATCGCCGGCCGGTCACGATTTCATCTGCGGACTCCAGCGCGACTCATCCGGCCGCTTTTACACGGCCTCGGGCAAGCAGGGCCTCTTGAAGATCAGCCGCCGACGGCCGATCCGTCGAGACGATCGCAACCGGCTTCCGAAACCCCGACGGCCTGGGACTCGGCCCAGATGGCACGATCACGGTTCCTTCATCCGAAGGGGATTGGGTCTGTGCCTCATCGGTCAGCGAGATCCGACAGGGCGGCCACTACGGTTACGGCGGACCGAAAGGGAACCAGCCGCCGGATCTCCCCTTGGTCTATTTGCCGCGCGGGCTGGATAACTCCGCGAGCGGGCAGGTCTGGGTGCCCGACGGTCGATTTGGCCCCTTGGAAGGGCAATTACTACACTTCTCCTTCGGGGCCGGCTGCGCACTTTCTCTTGCTCCGCGAGAAAGTCGACGGCCAGGCCCAGGGCGCGGCCGTTCCTTTGCCCGGTGAATTCCTCTCCGGTGCCCACCGGGGGCGGTTCAACCCCAAGGACGGGCAGCTCTATGTCTCGGGCACCGCCGGCTGGGGCACATACACACCCGACGACGGCTGCTTTCAGCGAGTGCGCTACAACGGCGACCCCGTCCAACTGCCGGTCGCCTTCCACGCTCATGAGAACGGTGTTTTGTTGACGCTTCTCCCGGCCGCTGGACCGCGATTTTGCCGAGCGCCCGAATCGGCATTTCGCCGCAGGCCTGGAATTACCGCTACTCCTCCGCATACGGCTCTTCCGAGCTCTCCATGCGCCACCCGGGCCAGCCAGGACATGACCCGATAGCGATCCGGTCGGCCCATGTACTGGCCGACGGGCGAACGCTGTTCCTGGAGATCCCCGACCTGCAGCCGGTCAATCAACTGCACCTCCATGTGCGACCGAACGCGGCTGGGCCGCCGCTCGACCTGTTCGCGACCGTGCATCGGCTCGCGGCTCCCTTCACCGGGTTCCCAGGCTACCAGCCGATCGCCAAGACGATCGCCGCTCACCCGATCCTCGCCGACATGGTCGCCCTTTCCCACAAGCCCGCGCCAAACCCTTGGCGACGGGAGATCAAGGGTGCCCGCAAAATCACGATCGAGGCCGGCAAGAACCTGAGCTATACCGTCCGGTCGTTCAAGGTTCGCGCCGGCGAGCCGATCCGGATCACGTTCCTCAACCCCGACGTCGTGCCGCACAACTGGGTGCTCGCGGGGCAGGGGACCTTGGCACGCGTCGGCGACCTGGTCAACAAGATCATCGCCGAGCCCGACGCGGTGCTGCGTCACTATGTCCCCAAGACCGATGACGTCCTCGCCTACACGGACATCGTCGCGCCCGGCGAGCAATTCTCGATCAACTTCCGCGCCCCGACCAAACCGGGCCGTTATCCCTATCTTTGCACGTTCCCCGGCCACTGGATGGTCATGAACGGCGAGATGATCGTGGAGTAGGCGGACCCTGGCCCTCGTCGTCGTCGATCGCGGCTCTCAACTGGCCGGGGACGACGTCTGCTCCGGCTCGACTGGCGGAATCTCCGACGTGCGGACAATATGAAGCAGGGCGATTTGCTCACGATCCAGTGTAATAATGTTTGTTCGGGATCGGGCCGCAAGCCGACGATCGCACGGGTTTTAACCACCAAGACTGCCCCAGGATCAACGATGTCATAAAACTTTCCATCGGTCATGTGAATGCGGAAAGGGACGAACGGCTGAGCATCCAGCAATCCGAACAGATCTTCTGGACGCATGGGTTTATTCCTAGACAAATAAGGTGAGAATCTGCTTGGTTTCCATTCGATTCTACTCGTCATTCGCGCAGTTCCGCCAGGTAACGCTCGAGCGGTGGCTGCCTGAGGTGGTCGCCGGTCGCCTGCTGGAAGGCTCGGGCGACAGCCAGTAAAGTTGACTCGTCGTAGAGTCGTCCCGTGAGGGCTGACCGAGCCCGGGATCATCCGGCCATTGCGCTCTCGGAATCCCATCGGAAAGACGACGGTCGGGTGGCCGGTCAGATTCGTGATGACCAGGTCTTGCCCGGAGCCGACGTAGAGGTCGACGGCCGCCATGCGCTCGGCCATCGCGCTGCATAAGCTTGGTGCGTACGCGGGCTGCTCGGAGATACTCGACAGCCGGGACGAATTGGCCCTGACGGAACGTGTCGGGCCATGTATTCAACCCTTCCGAGATATGTTTTCGCGTCAGCTCGTCAAATACGGCGGCGGCCTCGGTCCCCAGCATCAGTGTGATCGCCCCGACCGGGATGATCGTCGGGAAGGGTCATCGGCACCAGCGTGAATCCCAGTTTGCGGAGGACCTTGAGCTCTTCCCGCTCCTCGGTCGGTCGGTTGCGATCCTCGATGTAGCCCACCTTCAGGCCCTCGAGGCTGCACTTGTGGCGGCCAGACGAAAGGCTGGTCGACGGCGGCCGTGTCGAGGCCGTCGGCGCCGTGGATAGCGTCGAGAACCAGCGCGCAGTCTTCCACCGAGCGAGTGATCGGACCGAGCTTGTCCATCGACCAGGCGAGCGTCATACAGCCGTGCCGGCTGACTCGGCCGAACGTGGGACGCAGGCCGGTCGCACCACAGGCCCGGCAGGGCGAGACGATGCTGCCGAGTGTCTCGCTGCCGATTGCGAAGCCGACGAGACCGGCCGCAACCGCCGAAGCCGAACCGGCCGACGACCCGCTCGACCCGTTCCGAGGGTCCCACGGACTGCGCGTCCGTCCGCCGAACCAGAGGTCGCCCTGCGCCAGTGCCCCCAGCGTGAGCTTGGCCAGCATCACGGCCCCCGCCTCCTCGAGCCGGGCGGCCACGGTCGCCTTCTCCTCAATCACCCGATCCTTGAACGGCGTCGCACCCCAGGTCGTCGGGTATCCTGGATAGGCAATCAGGTCCTTGGCACCCCAGGGAATGCCGTGCAATGGCCCACGATAGGTTCCGGCGGCGATCTCCTGGTCGGCTTGCGCCGCCTGCTTCAGCGCCAGGTCCTCGGTGAAGGTCACCACGCACTTCAAGAGCCGGTCGAAACGCTTCAGCCGCGCCAGATACAGCTTGGTCAGCTCGGTCGAGCTCAACTGCCCGGCTTCGGATCAAGGCGGAAGCTCCGTGACCGGCATAAAGGCGAGCGCCTCCTCGGATTCGGGACGGCTGGCCGGTATGGATCTCGATCGGCACGGCCTGATTCCGACGGACTCCGGTCGCCGGGCGCGGCGGAGTCGGGAAGAACGTCAGGGCGGGCGACACGTCGTAACCGACAGGGAATTTTCGCAGCTCCGCGAACGATTGAAGGGTCCGCTGCACCGAGCGGGCCGTGCTCGTTCGTTCCTCCTCGGTCAGGTCCAGCCCCGCGATCCACTCGGCCTGCTTGATCATGTCCGGCGTGACCGCGAGCCCCTGGGCGGCCTGCGCCGCCAGGCGCGGCGGAATGTCAGCGGTGCCGACTCCGAGTGCCGTTAGGGCTTTCAAGATTGCCCGTCGCGGCAGACTGGCGTGCGGATCATCCACGAGATCGTTGGCGTTAATCACATCATCGTCCGGATGCTCTAACATATCGTTCATGCTAACGCTCTACCGACAAGCTGATTTACCCCGGTCCGGATGAGTGGCGGCCCGCAATCCGCGGAGGATTCGTGATCGTACCCGATCCGGCCCGCACGCTCAAACGGCTTGGGATCAAAGATCGGCTGACCGCTTGCCTCCGCGACGCTCGATCAACGCAAGGAGGCCGGTTGCCTGGTCGCGTTCAGTGCGGAGGTTGGGTAGCTGAAGAGGTGAGGCCCCGCCGTGTGCAACTCGTTGGAATCGATTGCCGATGCTTTGCTCTCCGCGGTCGCTCCTTCTATAATCGAGGCGATTCTCGAGGGGCCGTCCTGACGAGCCGAGACGTCAGGCATCCGGAACGATCACCAGGTGAAACACCGGTAGACCATTGATGCGCGGTTCCTCCCGTGTCGAGGGAAAGGGGGGATCTGCCGGGAGGGCTGTGATGAACACTTACCGTCTCGGAATACTGGTCGTGGCCGGCGTGCTGGTCGGCGTTACGCCGCTGTGCGCGGCGGACCGGCCGCCCAATATCGTCATCATCTTCACCGACGATCAAGGATACGGCGACGTCGGCTGCTTCGGCGCCAAGGGCTTTGCGACGCCGAACCTCGACCGGCTCGCCCGCGAGGGGCGGCGGTTCACCAATTTCCACGTCGCCCAGCCGGTCTGTTCGGCCTCGCGCGCGGCCTTGCTCACCGGCTGCTATCCCAGCCGGATCGGCATCCAAGGCGCCCTCGGGCCCAATGCGAAGCACGGTATCGCCGACGGCGAGACGACCCTCGCCGAGCTCCTCAAGCGGCAGGGATACGCCACCGGCATGGCCGGCAAGTGGCACCTCGGTCATCATCCCCGGTTCTTGCCGATTCACCACGGGTTTGACGAATACCTCGGCCTGCCGTATTCCAACGACATGTGGCCATTCCACCCGGAGGCGACGCCGCGGCACCTATCCTCCCCTCCCTCTGATCGAGGGGGACCGAATCGTCGATTCCGACGTCACGGACGAAGACCAATGCCGGCTGACCGGCCTCTACACCGAGCGCGCCGTCTCGTTCATCAATCGGCACAAGGATCAGCCTTTCTTCTTCTACCTGGCGCACTCGATGCCGCACGTGCCGCTCCACGTCAGTGAGCGCATTTCGAGGCAAGTCGCCGCAGGGGCTTTATGGCGACGTGATCCAGGAGATCGACGCGTCCGTGGGGAGCGTCCTGCGGGCGCTCGAGGCCAACGGACTGGAGCGAAACACGCTCGTCATCTTCACGACCGACAACGGCCCGTGGCTCTCCTACGGCGATCATGCGGGCACCGCCGGGCCGCTCCGCGAGGGCAAAGGGACTTGCTGGGAAGGAGGCGTGCGCGTGCCTTGCATCATGCGATGGCCCGGAAAGATCCCGGCCGGTACCACCTCCGACGCGATGCTCATGACCATCGACCTGCTGCCGACCATCGCCCGGCTCGTCGGCGCCGAGCTGCCCGAGCATGCAATCGACGGCCTTGATGTCTGGCCACTCCTGGCCGGCCAACCCGGCGCGACCAACCCGCACGACGCCTACCTGTACTACTACGAACAGAACCAGCTCCAGGCGGTCGTCAGCGGCGACGGCCGCTGGAAGCTTCAGCTCCCGCATACCTACCGCTCGCTCGCCGGTCATCCCGGTGGCCACGGCGGAATCCCGGCCAAGTATCAGATCGAAAAAAATCCTCCAGCCCGAGCTCTACGATCTGGCGAGCGATCTGGGCGAGACCACCGACGTCGCCGAGCGCCAGCCCGAGATCGTCCAGCGTTTGCTCGCCGTCGCCGAGCGAGCCCGCGCCGAGCTCGGCGATTCGCTGACCAAACGCCAGGGCCGGGGCGTGCCGCCCGGCCGGGCAGCTCGATGATGTCAAAGCGACGCGCTGAACTTCGGGGATTTGTCCATGAGATGTCGATGCTGCCTGCGAATCTGTGCCCTCATACTTTTTGCCGCGAATCTGAGTGCGACTGCGATGGCCGACGAGGTGTCCGTAAGGATCTCCGCGCGTCCTTTGCATGGCGGTCGCATTAACCCGATGTTGTTCGGCAACTTCATCGAGCTGCTCGACGACCTGGTTCCCGGAATGAGGGCCGAGATGATCAACGATCGCGGGTTCGAAGGCGTCGTGCCCGCGGCCAAGTGGGTTTATTACGATGGCTCCGCGACGTTTTGCGATCAAGCGTGGGACAAGACCGAGGATTGGTCCATCGAGAACACCGGCGCTTTCAACGGGCCGAATTGCGCCCGAATCGCGGCTCGAAACGATCGATGGGCTGGGCTGACGCAGTCGGGCTTGGCCGTGAAAACGGGAGAGCCTTATCACTTCTCGGCTTTCGTTCGAGGCGAAGGCGAACTTCGCGCACGAGCGCTGCTGAAGGCCAAATCAGCCTGATGGAAGCAACCTGGAACTAGCCGTCGTTGAACTTGAGAAGTCGACAACCCGCGCTGGACTCGTGTTTCCGGCGTGCTGAAGGCCAACGGCACGACGGATCGGGCGATGATTGAGATTCGAGTCCAAGGCAATGGGAGCCTTTGGGTCGATAAGGTCTCGCTCATGCCCGAGCAAAACCGTCGGGGCTGGCGGAGTGATGTGGTGGAAGCAATCAAGGAATCTCGGCCGGCGGTGATCCGCTGGGGAGGGAGCGCTGTTGATCCCGGTGCATATCGCTGGAAGGGAGGAATCGGCGATCGCGATCTTCGCGTGCCATTCCACAACACAAACTGGGGCCGAATCGACTCGAACGACGTGGGCATCGGCGAGTTCTGTGAGTTCTGCGAGTTCGTCGGCGCCGAGCCATTGGTTTGCGTGAGCTTTTCCGATGGAGCGGCGAGCGCGGCCGACCTGGTCGATTACTGCAACGGCGCCGGCAGACACAACCTGGGGAGCCCGCCGCGCGGCCGATGGTCATCCCGCGCCCTACAAGGTGAAATACTGGCAGCTTGGCAACGAGCTGAGCGGTGATGATGATGCTTACATTAAAAAATGCCAGGAATTCATCGCTGCGATGAAGAAGGTCGATCCCGGTATTGCGATCATGTCGTCGTTCCCGTCGCGGAAGGTGTTCGAAGTGCTGGGAAAGGATCTCACGCATGTCGCGCCTCACCACTACACGCGCGACCTCGCTTATTGCGAGGCCGATTTTCAGAAGCTCTCGAAGTTGATCGCAACAACGCCGGGTTGCGGGCACCTTCGGCTCGCGGTGACTGAGTGGAATTTCACAGCGGGCGATTGGGGATTACTGCGGGGCAAAATGCTGACACTGGAAGGTGCGTTGTGGAACGCCCAGTATCTTAACTTGATGTGTCGCTACGCCAACGTTGTGGAGATGGCCTGCCGTTCCAACATGACCAACAGCTACTGCAGCGGGATCATCGGCACGACGCCCGCGGGCATGATCAAGAGACCCAGCTATCACGTAATGAAGCTCTACGCCGATCACGCCAAGACGATCCCGGTGCAAGTCAGCAAGCTTCCCCAAGGCCTGGATCTGATGGCATGCAGCGACGAAAAGCGCGAAAGAACGTGCGTTTTCGCGGTCAATCTCCGCCGCGAGCCGGTGACGCTGAATCTCGATCTATCCGAGTTCGGCGAGAATCTATCGCTCATGACGGCCGAAGCCGTCTGCGACACTCGCGACATGCACAAGTCGACGTGATGAATCACACGATCGGTGCCGAACGCGTAAAAACCATCACGCTCAAGCCAAACGGAAACACGATCGCGCTACCGGCACTCTCGGCAAGCGCACTGGAATGTGGTCGCAATTAACCATGCGTTGTTTCATTTCTTTTGCAACGGTCCGACAAAAGGCGAGAACCGGGATTGGGAGCCGGAACTCGCTCCCGGCGCGGCAGAGCCGCAATCGGTCGTAGGGTGAGTCGAACGATGCTCGGCATCGTGAGGCCCACCGATCGCCACGGCCTGCGTGGTGGGCCTCGCCGCGACCAGTCGCGGCTCGACCCACCCTACGGAACGCTTCCACGATCGACTCAACCCGAGATGCGGGCACGGCGCAGGATCGTACGGAAGAAGACTCCATAACGGTCTGTCTGCCAAAGGTCCGGTGGCAATTCTCACGCCAAACCCGTCGCCAGGAGACGATCCGTTTGCGCCGTCCGCCCACACAAAACAACGCAACGCTCCCTGGCCTTTTGTCCTCTCCGTCTTGACGCTCTTTCGATGGTTGTCTATATTGACCGCCATCGAAATACGGCGGTTAGGCGCGGCGAACATGACATACGAACAATTCCACCAGGTGGCGAAAGCGCTGGCCGACCCTCAACGATTCGCGATTCTGGAACGGATCGCGAGGGAGAGAGGCGAACTAGCGTGCAAGGCGCTGGTTCAGGAGTTTCCCATCTCGCAGGCGACGATCTCTCATCATCTGAAAGAGTTATCGGAAGCCGGTTTGATCGATTGCAGGCGCAAGGCCCAGTGCGCATTTCTTGAGCCTCCGGCGGCACGCGATGGAAGCCTATCGAGAGGAGCTCGGCCGGCGGATGGCGTTGGATCGACAGCCGATAAACTAAACTGACACCCATTTTTCCATACGGGAGTAAGGTCATGATTCACAGACGCGAATTCTTATGGAAGGGCCTCGGGACGGCCGGCGCAGTCGTTCTCTCGGGCCGGGCACGAGGCGAGGATCCCAAGGATGATTCCGATCCCGCGGCCCTCATCGCCAAGATCGGTCCCACATTGAGCAAGATCCCGATCTCGGTCGCGAACATCACCGCAGGCCTCGACTTGATCCGGGGCCTGGTGGCAACGTCGCTGTTCTCCATGGGCCGGACGGTTTGTTCGTCGTCGATTCGGGGATCCCAGCGCGGGGGCAGGAGATCCTCGAGACAGCCAAACGGATCGGCGGTAAGCCGATCTCGACGCTGGTGAACACCCACTGGCACTTCGACCACGCGGGCGGCAATCAAGTCTTCGGCCGCGACGGAGCCACGATCGTCGCCACCGCCGCGACGCGCAAGCGACTCTCAACGGATCAGTACACCGAGGCATTCAAGATGACGACCCCAGCTTCACCCCCGATCGCGTTGCCTGTCCTGACTCTCGACGAGGCCAGCCTGCACGTCGGCGAGGAAACGATCGACCTGACCGCGGTTCCCCCCGCGCACACCGACGGCGATTTGATCGTCCACTTCCGTTCACGCGACGTGATCCACACCGGCGATCTCTTTTCGAACGGCTTTTACCCCAATATCGACGCGTCAAGTCGCGGCTGGATCGGCGGCATGATCGCCGCGTGCGACCGCATCCTCAAACTCGCCGGATCCAAGACCAAGATCATCCCCGGACATGGCCCGATGGCCACCTCGGCCGACCTGGCCGCTTTTCGCAAAATGCTGATAACCGTTCACGACCGGCTCGCGCCGATGCTCGACTCCGGCAAGACGATCGATGAAGTGGTCGCCGCCAAACCCACCAAGGACCTCGACGCAACCTGGGCCAAGGGCCTATTTACGGGCGGCATGTTTACACGGATTGCTTTCGAGGGGCTGGTAAAGCACCGCGCGGACGGGGGAAAATAACGAGACTGCTCGATGAACGGCACCAGAACGAGCGGGAACGGCCACACTAACCCGAAGCGTGAGCGAGGGATGCCGCAAGTCTCTTGCGGCACGAAGGCAGCGCCCTCGCTTGCGCTTCGGGTTGGTATGCGGGCCAGCTAGCCCTGCGGCGATTGCTCGACGTGTGCCGAAATTCCTGGCGGTGCTCGGCGAGAAGTGTGAAATAACCCGCTAGAAACATCCCGAGACGGCACCATGATCGAGCCCTCGCAGGTCGTAGCGGGGCTCATCGAAATGCACGCCCTAGCCCGTGATCGTTTACACTGCTCGCGGAGGCAAGCACGTTTTTTTGGCTCCCGGGGCCACGGAGCGTCTCAATTGAGCCCGCGAGCGGCGTAACCGGTCGCGACGCCACATCAGTTTGGGAGCGGCCCGACCAATCGGAGCGAGGCGCTCGGTCGGCTCCGCGTTGGAAGGCGGCATTCTTGGGGGGTGCATTGAATCGTGTGGAGTGGTATCCTGCAAGATAGGCGTTCCAGGGGCGGAAACAGCCTGGCTATTGACCTTAGCCCCTCCGGGGCTCATGAAGTGGTTTTCGCGCGATGCCTTGGACTCCAATCGCGAAGTGATTTCCATCCAGTTCCTTAGTCTTCGTTGATGTCCGCAGAATCTGACTGAATCATGTTATCGATCCAGTGGAAGAAGTTCCTCCATCCCGCGGGAGTATACCGGCTTGAGTACCCAGCCTACTGGGACCAGGTCCAACAAGACGAGGCGCGCTCCTGTGGATTCGGCCCCCATGACCGCGACGATGTCGGGCTGTGGATTTCCCTGATGCCGGTCAGCGTGGACAGCGAGCGACTGGCCGACGAACTTCCGAAGATCCTCAACCAGGCGCTCCCGCAGATGCAGGGGGGCGACATCCGCCGCGATCCGACGCTGCGCCACTACGCCTTCAAGGCCGATGTGCAAAAGGAGGGCGAAGGAGGCCATTACTGGCTGATCGCGGGCGGTGATGTGGTGCTGTTCGCCAGCAGCCAGGTCCCGGCGGCGGAGCGCCACATCTGGAACCCGACCTTTGAGCAATTGCTGACCACCTTGGAGATCACGCGCGACGAAGAACTGGCTCTGCGACAACTGACCAACGAGGTGCTGGCGCTGTTGCGGCAGCGACATCCCGAGCACGACTTCCAATTCGACGAGAAAGGGATCCGCGGGCGCAACCGAGTCGTGTATCTGAGCAACCTTCATCGAGAGGTTCGCGCGGCGCCTGCCCGTCGGGACCAAATCATCCAGCATTTCGTGCAGAGCCTCGGTCAATCCATGGATCTGGCGCTGGGGCAGGAAACTTGGGAAGAGGCGCAAACTCGCCTGCTTCCCTTATTCAAGCCTCGCAGCTACCTCAATTCCGACTCCGCCAGCCAGTATTCGCTCGTGAATGAATGGCTCGCCGATGTCGTGATCTGTTACGCCCTACGGAGCAAAGACATTTTCCGGTTCGTGACGACCCATGACGCGGACCGATGGCAGACGGATGCTCAGGCCGTTCACGAAGTGGCCGTCGCGAATCTGTGCCAGCTCGGCTGGCCGACCAAGCTGGAAGGGGCGCGGCAGCGGGACGGGGGACGCTTGATCATAGTCGCAACCAGCGACGGGTTGGCGTCGAGCCGACTCCTCCATCCCGACTTGCACCGGCTGTTTTCCGGCCCGCTCGGGAGCCCGTTTAGGGCCGGCATCCCAGATCGAGATACCCTCATTGTTTATTCCGACCGGCACCGCCTCAGGCAGCGGACCGAGCGCCAGTTGCGCAAGGATTATCGCACTTCGGGCTATCCCATTACCCCCCGGCCCTTCCTTGTAACGCCCGACGGCATCGCGCCGGCTCGCGCGTAACCGCTCTACGGCGCGATGATGAAAAGTTGGGGTTGGCCATGCTCGGCAGCGGTCGCCGAGACGGCGGCGGTTTTGTCATGGCGCAGATCGGGTTTTGCCGCGAGCGAGCGATCCCTTTCCCCCCCTTGCGAAGGGGGGGTCAGGGTGGGTGAACATGGCATAACAAACACCTTCGATCGAAGCGGCGGACCCTGGCCTTCGGCGGGTGTCCCAGCCGGGCCCAGCCGCCCCAGTACCGCGTAGCAGGCTCTGGTTCCACCGGGACCACCCCCCTGACCCGTCCTTCGCAAGGGGGGGAAACGCGCAACGAAATCGCCATGAACACGCAGCTTGCGCGAGACTGCATCACTCCATTCTGAAGCCGTCACGACCGCTGCGCCGCTTGCTCACTTCGGCTTGGCGGGAGATGTCTTCTCCAGTTCCGCGAGCAGTTTCTTGAAATCCTCCCGGTCGCGTATCGGGTCGAGGGCCGAGTCGGTCCGGAAGGCTTCGCCGTCGCGGTAGCCCATGCCGACGGCCTTCCGGATCAGGGCCATCGCCTGATCGGCCTCGGCCGTCCCTTCGGCGGCCGACACCCCCGCGCCGTCACGCCCGGCCAGGCTCGCCAGCGCCGCGTGGCAGCAGGCCGTCTCGAACCACTCATTGGCCGATCGCGAAGGCAGCCCTTCGTACAGGCCCAGCGCCCGCCGGACGTCGGCCGCGGCCCCGGCAGGGTCGCCCAGAGCGCGGCGGGCCAGCCCGCGCCGCGCAGACGCGTCGGCCAGGTTGCTGCGGTACAACGTCCTCGCCGGGTTCTCCGCGACCAACCGTTCGCGGAGGGCGATCGCTTGTTCGTAATTGTCGCGCGCCTTGGCTTCCCGGCCGAGCGCGTGGGCGAGCTCACCGAGGTTGTAGAGGGCCAAAGCGACGCTTTCGCGGTAATCGGGGACCTTGGGGTTGTCGTCGGCCAACTTCTGTTTGATCGCGAGACTGTGGCGGAGCTCGGCCTCCGCTTCCACTGGCTTTCCCGCCCTCTGCAACATGTGGGCGAGGTTGTTGTAACTGCCCGCCAGGTTGAATTGGAATTTGGTGACGGCGGGGTTGTCGTCGGCCAACTTCTGCCGGAGCGCCAGCGCCTTGCGGTTCTCGATCTCCGCTTCCGATAGCTTGCCCGTTTCCGACAGCACAATGACGAGGTTGCTGTGGACTTCCGCCAGTGCGCTGCGGAATTGGGTGACGGCGGGGTTGTCGTCGGCCAGCTTCAGGTGAAGAGCCAGCGCCTCGCGCCACTCGGCCAGCGCTTGGGATGGCCTCGCCGTATAGTACAGCACCATGCCGAGGTTGTTGTGGCCGTTCGCCAGGTGGCTTCGTAATTCGGTGTCCGTGGGGTTGTCGTCGACCAGCTTCTGCTGGAGCGCCAACGCCTTGCGGAGTTCCGCCTCCGCCTCCGCCGGCTTGCCCGTGTCGCGGAGCACGGCGCCGGTGCGGTTGACCGTGCTCACCAGGTTCCGCCTCAATTCGGCCGTCGCCCTGGGTGCGTCGGCCAGCGCCTCGAGGTCCGCACGTGCCAGGCGGTAGAGCGACAAGGCCTCGTCGTAACGGCCCTCCTTTTCGAGCATATATCCGAGACGTCGCCGGCAGTCAGCCAGGGCAACCCGCACTGCGGCATCCCCCGCGATCGTCGGGGCCAGTTCGACCAGCAGGGTCTCTGCCTTGCGGTACATTGCCTCGGCCTCCTTGGTTTTTCCGGTGGACCCAAGCAAAGTGCTGACGGCCGTCAGGCTGCGTGCCACTTCGGCCTTGATCTCCGGATCGGCCCGCGATCCGGCCGCCAGCGCCTCGCGGGCGGCGAGGACCTGCCGGTGAGCGGCCAGCGCGTCCTCCGGCCTGCCCACCTTGTCCGTCAGTTCGGCCAGCTCGAAGTTGGCCTGGGCCAGAGCACGCCGCGAGGCCAGGTCTGTCTCCTTGCCGAGCAAGGCGCCGAGCTTGCCGTAGAAGTCGCTGGCCGACTTCAGCAGCCGGTTGCGCAGCTCCTTGAATTTCTCCTCCTTGAGCAGGAAGTCCTCGCTGACTCCGGTGTGGAACGTCTTGATGGCATCGACGGCGAGGTTGTAGCGGGCCTCGACCTTCGAGTTGGCGGCGCTCAGGTCGACGTTTGCCTTGGCCTCGCGAATCAGCCCCCAGATCGTGCCCGCCATGCCGGCCACCAACGCCAGCAGGACCAGACTCGCCGCGATTACCTGCCCCTTGTGCAGGCGGACGAACTTGCGAAGGCGATACCCCGCGCTCGGCGGGCGCGCCTCGACCGGCTCGTCGGCAAGGTACCGCTGAATGTCGCGCGCCAGGCCATTGGCGGTCTCGTAACGCCGTTCGCGATGTTTTTCCAGGCACTTCATCACCACCCAGTCGAGCTCGCCACGCAAGAGCGCCATCAGCTTTCGAGGATCGGTATGCCGCAGCGCCGCCGTCGAGGGAAGCGACTCATCGGTCGAGAGCCGCGTGCTCGGCTTCGCGGGTTCTTCCTCCCGGATGATCCGGACCATCTCCGTCAGTGCCGCCTTCCTCAGCCGCTTGGCGTCGATCGGACGCAGACCTGTCAGCAGCTCGTACAGAATCACTCCCAGCGAGTAGATGTCCGCCCGCGTGTCGATGTCCTCGCCCGAGAAACTCGCCTGTTCCGGCGACATGTATTCCAGCGTGCCAACCACCGCGCCGAACTGGGTGGAGAGCGAGACGTCGGTCAACTTGCCGGCGGTCGCCTTGGCCACGCCGAAGTCGATCACCTTGGGCACCGGCTTGCCGTCGATCGATCGTGACCAGGATGTTGGCCGGCTTGAGGTCGCGGTGGACGATGCCCTTCTGGTGGGCGTGCTGCACCGCCTGGCAGATCGCCACGAAGAGTTCGAGGCGTTCTTTGGTCGTCAGCCTGGCTTCATCGCAGAACTTGGTCAACAGCGGGCCGTTGACTAGCTCCATGACGAAGAACGGCTGGCCGGTGGGTGTGAGGCCACCGTCAAGTACCTTGGCGATGTTAGGATGATCCATCAGCGCCAGCGCCTGCCGCTCCTGGTTGAAGCGCTGAAGCACCGCGCGCGAATCCATCCCGGTCTTGATCAGCTTCAGGGCCACTTTTCGCTTGACCGGCTCGGATCTGCTTGGCGACCCAGACCTCGCCCATGCCCCCTTCGCCGATCTTTTCTTGCAGCGTATACCGGCCTGCGATCACGCCGCCCGGCTCGGACATAGGGCCGTAGTCGAAGGCCTTGGCGGACGTGGACGATGCGTCGTCTGGCACGGAAGTGTCGTCGCTGGTGGCGTCGGGTCCGGCCTGACCAGGTCCGAAATCCGCAATCGCGGCCGCGAGCCTGTCGAGGATGTCGCCCGACCTTTCGTGAGCCGCCAGCAGCGCCTCGACGGCCGCACGGAGTTCCGGCCGGCCCACGCAAGCTTGATCGAGAAACGCGGCACGTTCCTCGGGAGACCGGGATAACGCTTCATCGAACAAGGTTTCTTTGTTCATGGCCGTTCCACTGGCAAGGAAGCTTGTGAACGTGGCTCTCTCAGCGCGAAGGTCAAGTGCTGCTTCAAAGATTCTTTCGGGTTTTTTAAGTCTATCGCAAGCATACCGCGTGTGCAGAGCCATTCATTGTTCAGCGCGGGTCGCTCGACCCCGCTGGAGCGCCTGACCGAAGGTCTCCGCCACAGGAACAACGGGGAGACCTGCGGTCCAAGCCACAGGCCGGGTCTGGAGATCCGCGCCCAACAATACAACCTGGGTTTTCGCGCTACGGTCTTAACCCCCGCCTTCGCAAGGGGGAAAAGGCGTGCTAATTTTCACCCCCTTGCGAATGGGGGTTCGGGGGTGGGGTGTTGAAAAGTTGGGGTTCACCGAGCTCGAAGGGTGGATTCAAGACGTGTGTTTCTGTTTGCGCATTAGCGGCGCGCTCCCCCCTTGAGAACTCTCCCCCCCTATCGGAGGGGAGGAAGGGAGGGGTAGTCCTCTTGGGGGCAGGGGGGATAAAAAGGCATAGCCAGTACGTTGGGCCGATGCGACAATTCCGTGGAGGACAGCCGTCCCGGAACCGCACACCAGGCTGTGGTTACGCGGGGATACCCCCCTGCTCCCCCTTCTCAAAGGGTGGGACGATGCGCAACGGATTCCGGATGAAGACAAGGCTTGTACAAGACCAACTTTTCAACTCCCCAGAGTAAATCCCCATGAGAATCGTCGCACTTTCCCTCCTCGCTCTGGCCACGTGTAGCAGTCCGGTGTGCGCGGCTGCGGCAAAGCCGAACATCGTCTTTATCCTGGCTGATGACCTTGGGTATGGCGACCTCGGCTGCTACGGGCAGGCGAAGATCAGGACGCCGAATCTCGACCGCTTGGCCGCGGAAGGGATGCGCTTCACGAACTTCTACGCTGGCTGCACAGTTTGTGCGCCGAGCCGTTGTACATTGATGACAGGCAAACATCTGGGCCACGCGACGGTGCGGGACAACATGCAGCGCAAACCTGGCGCTGAAGGCCAACACCCGATGGAGCCAGGCACCGTCACCGTAGCGCAGCTCCTGAAGTGTGGAGGCTACGCCACGGCGATCGTTGGCAAGTGGGGACTCGGTATGCCCGAGGACCACAGCAGCCCGCTTGACTACGGTTTCGACCATCATTACGGCTACCTTTGCCAGGGAATGGCACATACGTACTATCCGCCCTACCTCTGGCGCGACGACAAGCAGGAGCCGTTGTTCGGTAATCCGCCCTATACTTACGGCCAGCCTGGTGCAATCGCACCCGGGGGGCGGGTCTACGCGCACGATTTGATGGCTGAGGATGCGCTCCGCTGGGTGGATGCGCACCGTGCTAAGCCGTTCTTTCTCTACCTGGCTTTCACGATCCCTCACGTTTCGCTTCAGGTGCCTGAAGATTCCCTTGCTGAGTATCGGGGGCGCTGGCCCGAGACACCGATGCGGACCTCGAAGCACTACGCGAACCACGAGACTCCGCGCGCGGCCTATGCCGCGATGATCACGCGCATGGACCGCGACATCGGCCGTCTCATGGACCGGCTCAAGACTCTCGGCCTGGACGATCACACGCTTGTGCTGTTCGGCAGCGACAACGGCGCAGTGTTCGCGCTGTCCGGGACGGACCCCGACTTCTTCCGCAGCACGGGCTCCCTGCGCGGCTACAAGCAAGACCTGTACGAGGGGGGTATCCGCACCCCATTCATCGTGCGCTGGCCGGGCCGGATCAAGCCTGGCACGACAAGTGACTTCATCGGTGCCTACTGGGATATCCTGCCGACGCTATGCGACGTTGCCGGCGTGCCGGCACCTGCCGGCAGCGATGGCGTGAGCATCGTCCCCACGCTGCTCGGCCAACCTGGGCAGACAGTCCACGAGTACCTTTACTGGGAATACCACAGTGCCGGCCGCGCCCAAGCCGTGCGGTTTGGCCGTTGGAAGGCGGTTCGCAACAATGTGAACAAAGCACCCGACGCAACGCCCGAGCTGTACAACCTGGCCGACGACCTCGGTGAGACAACAAACGTCGCCGCCCAGCACCCTGACCTAGCCGCGAAGGCCGCTGCGTATATGAAGGCGGCCCACAAGCCGAGCTGGGAACCGAAGTGGAATTTCTGAGCTAGCTCCTGAGCCCTGTTCCGCGCTCGACCGGCCGTGCGTGACCTTTGCGATCCCGAGTTCACTGGTTCCGGGCTCCGTCATCGTCCTACGTTCGAGCGTCCGCGCCAATTCTCGCGGCGACTTGTTTCTTTGCTCGGCTTTACTCCCATAGGCGCTCGAATTCCCGAATTTCTGAGGGCGTCAAGGCGATGTCCAGCCGGGGTTGGCACTGATAGACCCCGATGTCGCATCCGACCTCGAAGGGGAACCGTCCTCTGGAATCCGGCCAGAAGACCTGGACGGCCTCGAGCTCTCCGATCCGGCCGATGTATCTGGAGTAACCCATAGCGAATCCCAGATAGAGCGAGTGCTGAGTCGGATGAACGCGACGGAAGCCGATACGGTGGTCTTCAGCTAGAGCCACAGTGTAGACTGCGTTCTGAGCGAACGAACGACCGGCACAGATCTCTCGGATCATCCCCGAGAACAGAGCATGGGCCTCGTGGGGGCCCAGGCCGAAGACGACGAGCTCAGGATGGTTCCAGGTCTGCATGAGCCCGATCGAGTAGAGGAACGGCGGAGCGTGGTCGCTGATGCTCGCAGCGAACCAGCCGTGTTCACGAACGATTTCGGCGATCTCTTCTTCCATAACTTTCTCGCCTCGAAATGTCGGGGCCAGCAATGACTTATCGCACGCGCCGACCGGGTGGATACCGGGGACATCATACTGAATTCGAGAGCGGGGATGGGTGTCATCGAAGCTGCGGAGTTAGTACGGTGTCCCCGGAATCCCGTCCGCCGTCCGTTTTGGGGGGACTTGAACTTTATCCCAGCCGTCGTGCAAACCTGTGTTTGCGATGCCTGAAGAGATATACTAGCTAACTCATTGTCTGCGAGGGCCGAGTTATTCTACCGCGCTTGGCAGTTAAGGAAGCATGTCCGAGCAGAAAGTCCCGGAGAGCGGTGCACAAACTGGCCGTCCGGGATTACGAGAACGAGGCAGCCACATGCGAATCCCAACCGAACCAATCGGGAGCATCCCGAGACCCCGCCGTCTGCTCGAAGCGGTCTCGAAGGTCGATGATGCGGACCCCAGTCTTGAGCTGATTTACGACGACGTGATCCGCGAAACAATCGAGCGGTTCGAAGCCACAGGCTCGCCGGTGATTTCCGACGGCGAGCAGAGAAAATACCACAACTTCTGGACGTACCCCGTGCATGGGCTACACAACGTTGCGCCCGACGGCTTCAAGATTCCGTTCTCGGCCGGTCACACGCGCCGAATGCCGCGGCTCACGGCCGGGCCTTTCCGCTATAAGACACGGGCGGATAGCTTCCTGGACGTCGCGCTGCGTTACGCCCACGTCCCGGTCAAGCAGGCGGTCATTTCGCCTTCGGCCATGAGCCTCATGTATCCAGCCGGTGAAATCCTGGGATATCCCAGGGAGCAGTTCATTCAGGACCTGCTGCACGAACATGAGTCTGAGGTCCGCGCTTGCCTGGAGAAGGGCGCGCACAAGGTTCAGATCGACTTCACGGAAGGTCGACTGGCCGTCAAGCTCGACCCTACCGGCGATCTGCTTCGCAGCTTCATCGACCTTAACAACCTGGCGCTCTCCCGATTTTCGGCTGAAGAGCGCAGCGCATAGGCGTACACACGTGCCCCGGCAGCGACTGCGACTCGACACACAGCGGGGACGTCGATTACGCTGAACTGCTGCCCAGCCTGTTCGAGTTGCAGGCGGGGAACTTCTACATCGCCTTGGCGGGCGAGAAGGATCGTGTCAGGGTTCTCAAGATTATTCGCGAACACATCAAAATTGGCCAACACGTATTTGTCGGCGTCGTCGCGCCGATCGACCCGCGCATCGAGAGTCCGCAAGAGGTTCGAGACCGTGTCCTCGAGGCTGCCGAATACATCCCACTGGAGCAGCTCGGCACGACCGATGACTGCGGATTCTCGCCCTTCTTCGATGACATCTCCACTAGCCGCGACACGGCGTTCGAGAAGATCCGGGCGCGGGTGCTCGGCACCGAACTGGCGTCGGAAATCCTCGGAGGCCGTGATGGCGGTAGAGGATGACGAGGACAAGTTGCTTCGGACCGTCGCCTTGCAGAACGCCAAGAGCATTCTCCAGGCTCGTCAGCAGGCCGAAGAGGCATTGCGGAAGCAGTCCGAGTGGTTGCGAATTACGCTGGCCAGTATCGGCGACGGTGTGATCAGCACCGACGCTGAAGGCCGAGTGACGTTTATGAACGGCGTCGCGGAGAAGCTGACCGGCTGGCCACAGGCTGAGGCAATCGGCCGTCCCTTACAGGAGGTTTTCCATATCGTCAACGAACGCACCCGTCGACCGGTTGAGAACCCCGCGATCCGTGCCTTGCAGCAGGGGACCGTCGTTGGGTTGGCGAACCATACCGTGCTGATTGCCCGGGACGGCAAGGAACGACCGATCGATGATAGCGCCGCGCCCATGCGAGATGCCTCCGGCGCGATGCTCGGGGCGGTGTTGGTGTTCCGTGACGTCACCGAGCGCAAGCGGGCAGAGCGATCCCGAGTCCTGCTCGCTGCCATCGTCGAGGCATCGGAGGATGCTATTGTCAGCAAGACGCTTGATGGCGTCATCCGATCATGGAATGCCGGAGCCGAGCGCCTATTCGGATACACTGCCGGGGAGGCAGTCGGCCAGCCGATCACCCTGATCATTCCGCCCGAGCGCCAGGACGAGGAGCGTGCGATCTTGGAGCGGCTCCGCCGCGGGGAACGGATCGAGCATTTCGAGACCGTCCGAATTGCCAAGGACGGTCGGCGGACTAGACATCTCGCTGACAGTCTCTCCGCTTTTCGACGAGGACGGCCAGGTCATCGGGGCGTCCAAGGTTGTGCGCGATATCACCGAGCGAAAACAAGCGGAAGCAGCGCTGCGAGAGGCCGATCGCCGCAAGGACGAATTCTTGGCACTTCTGTGCACGAGCTGCGCAACCCCTTGGCGCCACTGCCAATGGTGTCCAGTTGCTGCGGTTGGCCGGAAACGATGCCGACACCGTCGCCCGGGTCGGTGCCATGATGGACCGGCAGCTCGGGCACATGGTGCGGCTGATCGATGATCTCCTCGATATTGCCCGAATCGGCCAGAACAAGATCGAACTTCGACGGGCGCGCGTGCCGCTGGCGTCTGTCATCGACTCGGCTGTCGAGACGGCTCGACCGTCCATCGAAGCGGGAGGCCACGAGCTCAGGGTCTCGCTTCCCACGGAGCCACTTTACCTCAACGCCGACCTTACTCGGCTCGCGCAGGTTTTCTCGAACTTGCTGACGAACAGCGCCAAGTATACGCGGTCGGGAGGTCACATCTGGCTTACCGCCAACCGCCAGGGTGAGGATGCGGTCGTCACAGTGCGGGACGATGGGATCGGTATTCCCGCGGACGCCCTGCCGCGCATGTTCGACATGTTTTCGCAGGTGGACCGGAGCATCGAGCGAGCCACGGGCGGACTCGGCATTGGGCTCGCGCTCGTGAAAGGCTTAGTCGAGATGCACGGTGGCCGCGTGTCGGCCGAGAGCGATGGACCCGGAAAAGGCAGCACCTTCACCGTGCGGCTCCCAGCCCTCGATACGCTCCCCGAACCAGCGGCTTTGGCAGCAGCGAAAGATGTGCCTATGTCGGCCGGAAATGGGCGACGGATCCTGGTAGTGGATGACAACCGGGACGGTGCTCTTACGTCTCGCCAAGATGCTCAGCCTTCTGGGTAACGAAGTCCGCACGGCTCACGATGGCATCCAGGCTGTCGTGAAAGCGGAAGAATTCCAGCCCTGAGGTGATCCTCATGGACGTCGGGATGCCCGGCCTGAACGGTTACGACGCGACGCGGCGGATTCGCGAGCACTCCTGGGGACGCAGCGCGATCATCATCGCGATTACCGGATGGGGGCAGGAAGGCGACCGCATCCAATCGAGAGAGGCGGGTTGCGATGGGCATCTAGTCAAGCCGATCAACCTCCCAGAACTGGAGAAGATGCTCGACAAGCTAAAGTAGGCGGTGCTGAGGATACCTACCCGCGAACTTAACAAAATTCGACGAGTTGCAACACACAATTGGAGTTTCATAAAGGGTGCTCTGTTATGCCATCTACCAGCGGCGGCGCTCGCGTAAGCGAGGCATCGAATCGGGGGACGTTAGCCGTTTACTTGATATGCAGTCTGTCGGTGTTATGGAGGATCTGCAGTACCTGGGCCGGGGACGCCGTGCCGCGGACAACCAGGCTCTACGACCCGCGGCAGAGAAAGGTCACGCGCGACCAATGATATCGGACGCAACCTCTCAGAGCATCGAAATCGGGGTCGAGTCCGAAGAAAAGGTACCCGCCTCCCTCCGGATCGGTCTGGTCCTTTCCGGCGGTGGCTTCCGGGCAACGCTCTTCCACCTCGGCGTGATCCGTTTCCTCCGGGATCAACGTCTGCTCTCTCACATTCAACACGTCTGCTCGGTCTCGGGAGGTAGCATAATGGCCGCACACCTCGTGGCGAATTGGTCGGATTACGTCAGCACAAATCCAAAGAACTTCGAGCGAGCCGCCGCGAACCTGCTTGCCTTCATCCGGCTGGACATCCGCGACTTGGTCCTGAGGCGATATCTCTGCCACCTGCTGAGTTACTACTGGATGATTGCGGGTATCATCTTCTGGTGGCTGGGTATCATCGTCTGGTTGTCGTCTTTTGTGCCATGGTCTCAGCGTCATCATTGGGTCACACTTTGCATTTGGGCTATCATCGGACTGATCGCGCTATTCCTCGTCCAGTTTCGAAAATGGAGTCGAGTAAGCGTTTTGCAGTCCTACTACGACTCGAAGCTTTATGGTGGGACTTCGATAAATAAATTGGGGCAGAGCGAGGAGACGGGGATTAATCCTCCTGGGATCGATCTGCTGGCTACAAGTCTAACGACGGGACGAATGTGCTATTTCGACCGGGAGGGATTCCATTGGACTGAGTTCGATCAGGAACGGCAAGAAGATGTGGAGCATTCCGTCACGAGCGGGCTCTTGCCGGTTGCCCTGGCAGTGGCCGCCTCATCCGCTTTCCCCGTAGTGTTTCCTCCTGTGAGAGTGGACCGTAGGATCCTGGGTATGCCTAGCGGCTCCTTCGCCAGCCAGTACCTGACTGACGGCGGTGTATATGATAACCTCGGAGTGACCAGGATCAAATCGGTGGCGACAGGAGCCGGCGGGGCGTTCGACTTCATCGTTGTAAGCGATGCAGAGGGCATCTTCAACAGGCAACAGCGCATGCGCTTCTGGTACCTCACAGAACGCACGAAGCGCACGAGTGACATCCTAATGAACCGAGTTAGCAAACTCGAATATGAAGGTTTAAAAAACGAGGATGGAGCGTATGTAATCTGTAGGTTGGAGCAGGTTCTCGAGCGGGGAGAGGAACCCCTTTCCGAGCACGACGAAGCCTATTATCGGGCGGTTGACCCGGCAATCCAGCGCAAGCTCAAGGCAGTTCGAACCGACCTGAACAATTTCAATGATTCTGAGGTAATTTATCTGGTGGGGCACGGCTACGCTGTAGCGCGGAATGCCTGGACGCGAATAAACGACGGAGGATGTCTCACTGACGAAGCTAAGCGCAGCCCGTGGAAGCCTGAGCCCGAAACGAAGCCTGATCCTGAAGCGCTTGAACCTCTCCGAAAAGCGGAGCTTTAGGAATCTCTGGGACTGGCGAGATGCGGTGAGCTGGGGGAATTTATTCCTGATTTCCGTTCCGCTACTGTTGTTGACCTGGTACACCTACTCCTACTTCCAGTCCCCCGAGCCCGTCGGACTCGAATATGAGGTCCATATTACAAGGCAGAACGAGGTGATGCGCGATCACGCGTGGCTTTACCCGATCTTTACCTTCCTGACGGATGAAGGGAAGGAGGAACAACAAGCTCGAGAGAGACCGGACGAGGAATTCCGGATCGTCACGGTCACGACGGAGTCCTTTGGTCGCGGCACCCGGAGCCTCCCGACGTCACCGTTCCAAGTTGAGGTTTCCACTTCCGACACTGCATTTCGCGTCGCGGGAGGCTACGCTTTCCGCAAGTCTGGCCCGGCCGCTGGAATGGCCTATCGGCCGCTGACGCATACCAGAGCTCGTCGCTATAAGAGGCCTTCCGTTGAGGAGTGGACTGGGTCGAAGCCTGCGATGGGAGACGGAGTCTCACAGCCGGTGGGGATGGAATTCATGGTCCCGGCGAGCGGCCCCCATGACTCCTTGTTCTTCATTATTCGTCTAGCGACCACCGGAGGGAAAGAATTCCCGGCGGAAACCGATTCTCAGACCTTCAATTCGGTCGTCAAACTCGAGGTGCACCCATGAAGAAGAACAGATGGCTTGCGCTTATTATCATGCTGGCGACTTTTGCCCTGTGGTTCTCGCACCGAACAGCCCTCACGGCGCGGGCCTACGCACAGAAGGTTGTGATCGACGGCAGAGTGGTCGATGAGTCCGACAAGGGGATACCCGCCGTCACCGTGACGCTATGGCGCCACGGCCAAGGCGTTGTGGGCACGCATCGCACAGGGCCCGATGGCCACTACCACTTTGACCTGGACACCGGTGCAACGGTCGACGTGAGTTACGTTCATTCACTCCTCGGCGCGGCGTCGGTCAACCAACTCTCAGGCTTCGAGAACCATCGGATCGGCCCAGTCATCTTCGCGGACCGGGCCAAGATCAGCGCCATTCGTGCCCACGCGGAGCTGCAGAGCCTTGAGCGCCTGACCATCTTGGCAATGAGTAGCCCAAACGGCACACCGACGCAGGTGAAGGAATTCCTGAAAAGGGGGAGACATCCGCAGACGAGTCAAGGAATTGGGCGGTAGCTCTGGGTCCACCGAGCAAGAGCCTGTAAGTGATATACGCGCCAGACAGCGAAGTTCGCAGAACACATACTCGACGTTTACCGAGAGCGGTTTTGATGGTGGCCGCATCCCCAACCTGATGGAAGTCGCTCACCTTCAGCGTAAGCGTCGGGTGAAGTGCCGCTAAAAAAGAGCGCGATGGGCATCGGATCATCTTCGGAATAGCTCCCAAGAAAGCGTGCCGCCTACGCCCAACTGAACACTTTGCACGGGTCCTGTCCCAGCTCGATCCCACCGACTTCACGGTACCACACAAGTTAGTATCAATAAACCAAGAACGTGCGCGACCGGCGATTGATTTGAGGGCATGGTAGATGAGGCCACCTTCGGCGGCACGTCGTGGTCTTGGCATACACTGACGATTCGGCGGTGCAATACCGATGTGAACAACGGCTCCGTGACCCCTTTTCCGCTCCGCGTCACTCCGTCGCTTGACCCTTGCCCCGGAATTGGGGTTTCATAAGGGAATATGTCACCCCCGGCTTCCTCGCCGATCAGACCGCCTCGAATCGTTCCTTGAGCTTATCTACGTCAGAATAAAGTGACGTAAGTTCTGCCGTTACAAGTGGGTAAAAGCTGTGGAGCACTTCGCCGACAATGTTCTTCTTCATCAGCACTCCGAGCGTGAACTGAAAAATGGAGATGCTACGCGGCACTTCATCCTGGGACATGGTATCAAGTTCGGATCGGATGATGTTCAAAGCTCCGTTCACAAGAGCTTCCACTTCGTTCGGATGGGCTGCTCGCTTTGTAGCCCTCAGCAGATTCCAGACGCTCTCCGCGAAACGGCTCCAATCCTTCGGAGCCAGCTCACGCGGAATCCTTCCGTCCTCTACCAGCTTGGTGTAAAATTCGACAATCTTCGTCCGCGCCGCGATCTCAGGCCAGTGATGTGACCCGATGTGTCCCGCTGACTCCTCAAACGCGAGCACCAGCGAATCCAACTGTTCTACCGCTGCCTTTAGCTGCGCGGCCAGCCGCAATCGCCTCCAATCCACGCGCGTGGACTTGTACACAAATGCGTGCGTCGTCGCAGACCATGCGTGCTCGAAGGCGGATCGGATTTGAACCTCGAAAGGCAAAGCAAAGAGCGGTTCCTTCGGATCAGTCCCCGCCGGTCGGTGCAAGTACCCGATGAATCGCGTCGCCTCGAAGCGGAATACGTCAGGCGCTTTGCGAGCGGTCTGGCGGCTACGAACGCTTCCCTTGTGAAAGGCGCTACCCAAGAAGTCAAGCACCTTGGGCTCTTCCGCCAAAGTGGGAATGACAATTGCGCAAGCGAAAAGGTCATCGATATCAGCCCATCGCTTAAACCTCCCCGTCTCAATCTTCTCGGCTAACGACTCGACGGTTTTAGGCCTCGACGAAAAGGCGTATCCTTCATCGCAGCAATAGCTGAGAACCGTTTCCGTCACGCGCCGGGACAATTCCACGACATAAGGATTTGCATTGTCAAACAGTTGCCGCACCACGAGTGGAACGATCATGTATCCGCGCTTGCCTTAAATTGCCCAAGGAGCACCTGCTTCATAATGTCGATCCGTTGTTTCCGGTACGGAGAAAGGTTGGAGGCCGACCGCGCCGCTTCGTAGTATTTCTTAGCATCCGGGTGATTAGCCCGGCGATCTTCCGACTCGACAACTTCGAGGAACTCACCTAGCCTTTTCACGGCATCTTCGGTCGGCGGCAGTTGCGACGCAGCTTGCAATGCGGCCACCGCGCCAAACAACGAGTAGAAATCCGCCTGATTCCGCATACGGGACGCTTTGATCATGCCCCCGTCAGGTTGATTTATCATATTCAGGATGCCGCTATATGCCGATCGGAATCGCGTTTCGTGCTCTTCCTGATTGTCCCATGATTGATCCCGATCACTGAATGCCTGGTCTAAGTCCACGACTGCGTAACCTTTAGGCCCTTCCTCAAGCAGCAGGAGCAGGTTTGCCACAAACTCTACGTCTTTCATCTGATTCCTGGAACTCTGCGTAATCCTGGGGAAGTCCGGCGATTCTCGGTTCAGCCACGCCGCCAGCTTCTCGGCGGTCATGATGAACGCGCCATCGAATCGCGCGTGGCGAAGTTCTTGCGGCGTCAACTTCGCCACGTTCCTGTTGATCCTGTCGAATATATTGTTAATGGCGTTTTCTTCCGAAGTCGGCAGATATTCAACGCTGAATTGATAACTCCAGAATTTGATTTTCACATCATCGCCCAACTCGCTGAAATACTTTCCGCGCAAGGCCGTCATTTCGGCCTTCTCGCCCACTGGGAATTCATTCTGAACAAAAGTGAAAATCGTGATCAGCCGTTGCTTCCCATCCACGACCGAGTGCATCGTCCTTCCGCTCGGCTCGACCTCCGAGAACAGGAAAATGGCAGGTGCCGGATATTCGAGCAGTATCGTGTCGATGAAATACTCCCGGTATGCCATGTTCCAGACACTCCGCCGCTGGTACGGCGGGTCTAGGTTGAGTAGCTTGCGCTGGTGTAAATCCCAGAACCAGGAAATCGTCTGAGGGCTATGTCGTGCCTGTGCCACTGGTTACTCCTGAAATCATAAACAGAGCCGCATCCGACTTGCCTTCCGTCGAGCGGAACAGCGGCTGATCCTTATTCTCCCCCAGATTGCCCGCCGCGTCGAGATAAGCCGAAAAACCGCAGCAGCTACTGCATCTCATCGTGGTAGCACACACGCATTTATATTTCCGCTTGACCCCGTGCCCTCAGTGACGTCTTGTAATGGGGATTATTGACCGTTGTCCGCAGATTGGGAGAAAGCCTAACGCGTTAAGTTGTGCGCTTTCCGGCACGGCTTCTTGAGAGCTATCTGGCACCATCGGCCCATGAGAGGTTCGTCCATCCGCGGCCTGATTGGGGCCGACCACGCGCGATCAGCGCGTCCTCGTACCGCCCGTGCACTCCAGCTCGAACCAGTAGCTGTCCGGGCGAACCGGGCCAGGCATCTTTCCGATGAGGCCTTCGCGGCTCAGTACCATCGTCAGGGTCTCGGGCGCCGTGAATAAGTCAAAATCGGTGTCCAGCAACTTCAGGCGGCGCGGCTCCGCTTCCTTCACGTGGGGGAAGTACAAAATGGCGCGGCCCGTCGCTCGATCTTCCATGACCTCGCCTTTGAGCTCACGCTTCGCGCCCGTGCGATTCGCGGTGCGCAGGGTCGCCGTAACCGCAAGCGTTGCGGGGTCACGCGTGTTGATTGTCAGCGTGATGGGGGCGGACTTGTCCTTGAGTGCCGCGAGCTGCTTGCGACGCTCGATGGGAAACCTCTGGGCGCCCATCGGCAGGCGTAAAGCCCAATTCCCCCGGAAGAGGGTGCCCGGCACCAGGCGGGCAACTAGGGCGTCGATCCCTGCTCGGCCCATTCCCGGTCCGCCCACACCCGAACGCGGTTTTGCAGTCGCCAGGCTGTCGGCCGGGTTTTCTCGCATGAGCTGGACCGGGTCGTCGATGAGCAGGTTGGCCCGGCGGGCGAGGTCGGAGTCCGGCGGGACGAACGTCAGCACGCGCTTCGCGGCGCGGACCTCCCAGAAGGTGTCCGGCAGCGTGAATTTGGCGTTGGGTGGCCGTTTACTGTGCCGCATAACCATTGGGGTTGAATTGCAGGCCAGCCGGATGGCGACGTCAAGTTCCCGGCGGGCGCCTGCAAGTGCCTGATCGGGGAAGGGGAAGATTTGGACGGGCTGATTGCCCTGAGCCGACCAGAGTGAGGCTTGCACCGCGACCAGCCCACCAACACCAGCCAGCCACGATTTGGTGGGATCGGACCCGGAGGGGTCATTCCCTCCGCGGTTGACCCGATCTGCTCCGACCCACTCACCGTGGATACCCCGGAGTGCACTCTCGGGGCCGGGATCGGCGTTCGCCGGCCGCATTTTGCTCATTTCCCCGTGGTGGCGGTTTTGGGCGATCGCCGTCGGCAGGCGAATCTCCTCGCTGGCCTGCCATACGGGAATAAAGAAGACCTGAAACACGGTCGGTTCCGGCGCAGTCGAGTAATGAAGCAGGTCGAGGACGAGCGTTACGTCGGTCAGCGTTTGGCGGCTCGTGTTCACAACAGCGAACTCCGTCTGGCGTCTGGCGGCCGCGTCGGGCGCGGTGATCCGGAATTGAATCAGGTCGTGGCCTTCCGGGCTCCCACGGTAGATCTCGGGCAACTTCGGAACCAACGTGTTCCAGCAATCGACCCGGGCCGTCTCCATGGCTGCCTGCCTTTCGACCTGCTTTCCCTTCTTCGCGCCTTCCGCCATGATGTTGGCAAAGAAGAGCTTCTCGCGGCTGTCGAAGAACTCGCCCGACTCCTTGTAGGGCCTGGCTTCGCGTTCTCTGCCTTCGACAGTCCCCGCGGCTATGTCACGATTTTGCCTCGACCTTTCGACCCGCTCGTTCGCCGCCTGGGAGCCGCCGATCATGATCTGACGGCCGGCTTCCAGGCGAGCAACCGCTTCTGCACGACTGGGTCATGAGCACCCTTGAGCTTCTGGATCGCGCCGATTAGCGGCTCGTTGCCCGGCGATCCGTTGGCCGGTGACCGCCCAGCGGCAGCGAGAAGGACAGTTGCCGGACTTACCTTCGTGGTCCACGGGGCAGCGGCAGAGCGATAGACATTCGACAGCGCTGTCGCGAGCTGGGTGTAATCAGTGGACGGTGCAGACTGGGGCCGAATGCGACGAACGGCGTCTCGGCGCTGGCACGGCGGCGGCATCGGCTTTCCCGCCGCTCCTCTTGCAGCCGGCCCCGCCACTTCGGTCACCCGGACGGGACGGGCGACTCGTGGCGCCGCTTTGGCCACCGGGACGGGACGGGCGGGTTGTGGCGCCACCTTGGCAATAGGTGGGTTGGACGGCTGGTGATCCGCTCCCTCTTGCACGCGGGAACTGTTCGGCATGGCGATCCACATGGCGGCGCTGGCGATCACGACTGTCAGCAGTGCCGACTCGGCGCCGAGCCGGACCCAGCGGGAGCCGGACCAGCCCCGCTCGCCCGGCGAGGCTGTTTCCACGCGTTCAGGTTCGGGCTTGGGTTCAGGTTGCGTGCGTTTGACGTCGGCTGGAGGTGCAGGCTCGACGAGCCTGTAGGGGTCCGGCGAGGCTGTTTGTGCGGGTTCAGGTTCGAGCTTGGGTTCAGGCTGCGTGCGTTTGACGACGGCTGGAGGTGCAAGCTCGACGGGGCTGTACGAGCCCGGCGACGATGTTTTTACCGAAGGCACGCTCGGTGTCGTGATGGGCGTTGACAACAGCCCTTCGATCGCCGTAGCCGGGAACCATCGAGTCGTCCCCTCCTTCCGCACCAGGTCCCTTCGCCCGATCTTCCCGTCCGCGGCCAGCTTCTTGAGCTCGTCCGACGTCATCGGCCCGAAGTTGTCGTCGCCCTGGATCAAGTACCACTGGGTCGCCATGAAAACGACTCCTTGTATTACGGCATTTGAGTGCGGCCGGCAAAGCTCCCCATCGCGCGGACCGACGGCGACATCGCCCTGGCCACAGAGACTCTGGCGCTCCCCCAAAACCGACTCTACTCGCGTCAAGCACCCGCGGTTCTGCTGCCGTCGATCGACATGCCGATTCGGCTTCGAACCAGCTTACTGCGAGCTGAGCGGCATTAAAAGGACTAAACAAAAGGCCAAGCGCCTGATGCGGGAAACCTGCGAAGGACGGACAAGGCTACGAGGCAGTAGCAAAATGGACCGAAAGGCCAGCGTCGCCCCTCAACCGTCCTTCGGCCACGCTCTCATCGCACCATTGGTACATGTATATTCATGTACTAATCAAGTGTCCCCCCTTGCGAACTCTCCTCCCCTATCGGAGGGGGGGAAGGGAGGGGTAGTCCTCTTCGGGGCAGGGGGGGTGGTCCCGGCGGAACCAGGGCCTGGTTCGCGGGTCCCGAGCTGCTGGGCCTCGCGGAATTGCCGGCTTGGCCGAGCATGTTCGTTATGCCCTGTCCACCCCCCCGAACCCCCTTAGAGGGAGGGGCTTTTGTCAAAACTAGCTCCCTCTCCCGCTGGGAGAGGGCTGGGGTGAGGGGCGGCGCCACCGAAGACTTCTCGAAAACCACGGCCTCCGTTGGCGGCGTTTCCGCTCACGCGCCGGTGATAGTCACCGGTGGCGAGTGATCGGATTCGACCGGCGGCGTGGCTTTGATCGGCCCCTCACCCCAGCCCTCTCCCCAAGGGAGAGGGAGCCAGTTTTCGCTGCGTCGCCAGCGATTTTGACGTCGAGCGGCCGGCGACTGGCACGACTGATTTCAGAAAAGCCCCTCCCTGTGAGCCCCGGACCCCCCCTTCGCTAAGGAGGGGAAATTTTGCGCCATAGCAGGCTAGCCTTGCGCGTGAGGAAAGAACGAACCAATGGGTTAGGAAACCCGCTCCACCGATAGGCCAGCCTTGCGCCTGCGGAAAGGACGCTGCTCAGAGGGCACCCTGCAACCCGACATCCATAGCCTGTGAGCCATCCGCTCGTTAATCGGTCTAACGCGAACAACTCCTCGATTCGACTCCACTCCACCCTCCACGCCGAGGGTCAACGGTAAGTCATCCATTGTGCGCGACGAGTCTTCCCAGTGCACGGATTCGTACGATTCTAACGAATCCCTCCACTGGTGGAATTGATCCATCGAGCCACGGCATAACTTTGCCAGGAATGCCAGCAAGGAATTGCCGAGCGAACCTACGTACTCCACGAACCAAGAATTGCCGAGCGAACCCACGGCCTGCACCAATCCCGCCACGGAGGCCATCGAATGCCGATCCACACCGGATCTCACCGCGGAGCCGGGGGAAAACAACCAAAAGGCCGACTTCACAATCGAGAACGTAGTGCCCGACGAGATCGTAAGACGGAATCCCGAGGGGATCTCCGATGGTTTGGCGCACGCAGCAATTCTCTGATCGGGAAGCCGTCGTTATGATCCGACCGGACGGAACGACTCGGTGAGGAAGTTCGATGGGCACTGTGGAACCTCGTGAAACCCGTCAAACAAACCGACGATCGCGTTAATCGCGCGGTCTTGGTCGGTTATCGGGGTCTGATCGAGTGTTTCACAAGCATCAAGCACGTGTTTGACCCGTGCGTTGAACAGCGTTACGATGAATCGGTTATCCGCGAACTTGCCTGCTCGCCCCCACCCCAAAGAGGCCGCTACATGATCCAAGTTGATGCGAAGAAGCCGGTCCACTTTTGTGATGGGTTGACTCGCCGCGATTTCCTGCACGCCGGGTCGCTGACAGCTCTTGGACTGGGGTTGCCGGCGATGGAAGCCCTGGCGTCCGCTGGAGCCGTATCGCGAGATCGCGACGTCAGTTGCATCTTGCTGTTTTTGGTCGGCGGCCCATCCCAGCTCGATACCTGGGATATGAAGCCGGATGCACCCGAGGAAGTCAGGGGCCCGTTCCGGCCGATCGCGACCAAGGTGCCGGGCCTTCAGATCTCCGAGATCTTTCCCAGGCTGGCCACGATGATGGATCAGGTGTCGCTGGTCCGGAGCGTGTATCATACCGCGGCGGCCGTCCACGACACGGGCCATCAGATGATGCAGACTGGCCGGTTGTTCAGCGGCGGTATCGAGCACCCGCAATATGGCTGTGTCGTGGCCAAGTATAAAGGGTCGCGAAACGACACTCCTCCCAATGTCCTCCTGCCCCGGCCGATCGGCCCGACCGGAGGCAACCTCCCGCACGGTCACGCGGCCGGTTACCTCGGTAAGTCATTCGATCCCTTGATCCTCAATGCCGACCCGAACGATAAGGCGTTCCAGGTCCCCGATCTGCGTCCGCCGGATTATGTCACGGCGGTGCGTGAGTCAAGGCGACGGTCGCTCCGGGCCGCGATTGATGGAGCGGTCGGCTCATTCGAATCGTCGGCCGATGCCCGGCTGCTCGATTCCAACTTCGCGAGCGCGTTCAAGCTCATGTCCAGCCCCCAGGCACGCGCGGCCTTTGACATTGCCGCCGAGCCTGCCGCGGTTCGCGATCGGTATGGGCGCACTCGCTTCGGCCAGAGCTGCTTGCTGGCGCGTGCCGGCTCATCGAACGGGGAACCCGCTTCGTCACGGTCAACATGTTCGAGACCGTCTTCAATGAGATTACCTGGGACATCCACGGGTCGGCCCCGTTCAGTCCGATCGAGTGTTACAAGAACGAGGTTGGCCCCAACTTCGACAACGCCTACACGGCATTGCTGGAAGACCTGGGACGGCGAGGGATGCTCGAGAACACGATGGTCCTGGCGTTCGGCGAGTTCGGGCGGACGCCCAAGGTCAATCCGGCCGGCGGCCGCGACCATCACCCGGCCTGCTGGACGACGCTCTTTGCCGGCGGTCCCTTTCGAGGAGGGCGGGTCGTGGGCGCCTCCGACGAGATCGGTTACGCGCCCAAGGATCGTCCTGTCACCACCGCCGAGATCGCCGCGACCGTGTACCAAGGGCTCGGGATCGACCTGGCCACCGAACTTCCCGGTCCTCAGAGCCGCCCGCTCCGGCTGGTCGACCACGGCGTTGAGCCCATCCAAGAACTGTTTTGATCTGACCTGATCCGACCGTGATCCATCCGGCCCACACGACTTCCCAACGCGAGAACGATTCAACATGGCCGATATCCGTATGACGCTGGCCTGGGTCTGGGCAGCGATCGCCGTTGCTCTCAACCCCATTGCGTCGGGGTGCCGAGGTTCGGCTGCTTCCCACCTCGGCGCGGCTGGACGGTCCTCATGCTCGTCAGCGGTTCCTCGTCGAGCGGGTCGAGGCGAGCGTCGGTACCGCCGACCTGACACCTCGGGCCGTGTTCGCGACTGACAATCCTCGGGTCGTCACGATCGATGCGAATGGATATGTCACGCCGATTCACGATGGCCTCGCGACGGTATCGGCGACGGTCGACGGCCAGGTTGCTCGGGCATCGATCTCGGTCGAAAACCACGATCGCGACGAACCCTGGACTTTCCGCAATCATGTCGAGGCGATCCTGACCAAGCAGGGCTGCAACTCGGGAGCGTGCCACGGCGCGGCCGCCGGCAAGAACGGCTTTCGACTGACCTTACGCGGTTACGGTCCCGAGCTGGACTTCGCCGTTTTGACCCGCCAGGCATTGGGACGAAGAGTCGTCAAGACCGCCCCGGAGGAAAGCCTTTTTCTGCTCAAGCCGACGGGGACCCTGGAGCACGGGGGTGGGATTCGCTTTACGACCGACTCGCTCGAATACCGCGTGATCGCCGGCTGGATCGCCGCCGGGATGCCCAGGCCCGTCCGCGACCGACGCCGAAGTTCGATCGGTCTCGCGTTTATCCGAATGCCGTTCGACTCGAACCGAACCAGAGCCAGCAGGTTGTGGTGCAAGCGACTTACTCGGACGGCCGAGTCGAGGACGTGACCCATTGGACCAAGTTCACCAGTTCCGACGATTCCGTCGCGACCGTCGAGGACAGCGGCCGATTGAAGGTGGCTGGCCGGGGTGAGGCGTCGGTCTCGGTCTGGTTCGCCAGCCTGGTGGGGCGCATGACCGTCACCTCGCCTCATGATACCAAGCTCGACGAGACCAAGGTCTTCGCTACGGCCACGCGGAACAACCCGATCGACGATAAGAACCTACAGAAGCTCGCATCGCTGCGGATTCCCCCGTCGCCGGACGCGGGGGATGCGGTTTTCCTCCGCCGCGCCTACCTGGATGCGACCGGGACATTACCGACGCTCGATCAGGCCGACGCCTTCTTGAAGGATCATCGCCCGGACAAACGCGCCAGGCTGGTGGATCGTCTCCTCGAGAGCTCCGAGTTTGTCGACTACTGGGCATATAAGTGGTCGGATCTTCTGCTTGTCTCTTCACGAAGGTTGTCCGCGCCGTCGATGTGGTCGTTCTACCGATTTGTACGAGAGAGCGTGGCAAGAAACGTTCCGTGGGACAAGTTTGTCCGCTCGATCGTGACCGCCCAGGGAAGCACGCTCTCGAACGGAGCGGTCAATTTCTTCGTTCTGCACCGCGATCCCATTGAACTGTCCGAAAGCTCGAGCATGGCGTTTCTCGGACTGTCCCTGATGTGCGCTCGCTGTCACAATCATCCGCTCGAGAAATGGACACAAGATCAATATTATAGTTTTGCCAATCTGTTTGCCCGGATCAAGCTCAAGGACGGAGACACCGCCGGTGATGAGGAGGTGGCCAGCGCGAGTGAGGGGGAGATCCTTCATCCGCGTCGCGGCGTGGCGATGCCCGCGCGGCCGCTGGATAGCCCGGAAATCGCCTCGGATGACATGAGAGACCGTCGCGTCATCTTCGCGGATTGGCTGGCTCGACGTGACAATCCTTACTTCGCCAAAGCCGTCGTCAACCGAGTCTGGAGCAATTTCTTCGGCCGGGGATTGGTCGATCCCGAGGACGATTTGCGGATCTCCAACCCTCCCAGCGATCAAGCCTTGCTCGATTGGCTGGTGAGCGATTTCGTCTCCCATGACTTTGATCTCAAGCACTTGATGAGAACGATCATGAGTTCGGCGACCTATGCGCGGTCGAGCTTGCCCGTGCCTGGTAACGAGTCTGATGTCAAATTCCTCAGTCACTATCGCGTGAAAAGGCTGCCGGCCGAAGTCTTGCTGGACGCCATTGCGCGGGTCACCGAGGTGCCGACCGCGTTCCCCGGTTATCCCGCCGGCTGGCGGAGCCTTCAGTTGCCCGACAGCAAGGTGGAAAACACCTTCCTCGAATCGTTCGGCAGGCCCGCGCGGCTGGCCACCTGTTCGTGCGAGCGGTCCGCGGAACCGTCAATGGCCCAGGCCCTACACCTGGCCAACGGGTCGACGATCAACGAAAAGCTGCGTTCCGATGCCAGCGTCACGGCCAAGGCGGTTGCCCGCAACGATAGCGACCGGGAAATCCTGGACCGGCTGTTCGTATCGGCGTTGTCCCGGCCGCCCACCGAAGCGGAACGCGAGCGGATGCTCAAGATACTGAAGGATTCCGTGTCGGGCCTGACCGACCCCAAGGCGATCGCGACAACCCGCCGCCAGGCTGCCGAGGACCTCTACTGGGCAGTCCTCACCAGCCAAGAGTTCTTGTTCAATCACTGACGTTTTCGGAAGGGTGAGCCTGTGGTTGTGAAACGTTCGTCTTGCACAGGTCTCGAGTTCATCCCAGCTTCGTCGCGCGTTTCCCCCCCTTGCGAAGGGGGGGTCAGGGGGGGTGGTCCCGGCGGAACCAGAGCCTGGTACGCGGATTTGGGGCCGCTGGACCCGGCGGGGGCACCCGCCGAAGTGCAGGGTCCGCCGCTTCGGTCGAAGGTGTTGGTTATGCCCTGTTCACCCCCCCTAACCCCCCCTTCGCAAGGGGGGGAAATGAGAGTAACCCTCGCTTCGCAAGCCTCGCGAGGGCGAAATGAAAGCCCGGGTGTTGTGGGGTCTGCTGCTAGCCGCCGTGTGTTTCTTTCTCGGCTCAACGGCTTATGGTCAAGCTCCCGCGCACGTGGATCGGCTCAGTTTTCGACAACAAGTCGCACCGATCCTGGTGAAGAAGTGCCTGGGTTGTCATAACGAACTGAAGGCATCTGGCGGCTTGAGTATGACAACCTTCGCTGCTCTGAAGCGCGGAGGGAAAATGGCCGGGGAGACGATCCTGCGGCCGGGCGATCCGGACGGCAGTTCCTTGATCGAATCGGTCCGCGAGGGAGCGGCGCTACGGATGCCCTACAAACTGCCACCTCTGACGCAGGTCGAAATTGGAACCTTGTCGCGCTGGGTCAAGGAAGGGGCCGAATTCGACGGCCCGTCCGCGAGCCAGACGGCCGCTGGGATCTCTGGTCGACCGCCTGGCGGGATTGCCCAAGGTCGCGCTCAAGGTTCCGGCTGTCGCCCCGATCGCTTCGGTGGCCTTCTCGCAGGATGGCCGCGTTCTGGCGGCCGCGTTGGGACGTCAGGTCGTCGTGTTTGATTCCGAGTCCGGTAAGATTGTCGCTACGCTCGGCGATCATCCGGGGCCTGTGAACTCGGTAAGTTTCTCCAACGACGGAAGTTCGCTCATCGCCGCGGGCGGTCGCGCAGGGTTGTTCGGGTCGGTCACGATCTGGGATCGATCGAAGCGAGAGCGACGGCTCGAGCTCAAAGGGCACGCCGACTCGATTCTGTCGGCCGTGCTCACCGCGGATGGCAAGGTTCTGGCCACCGCGGGCTATGACAAGCAGGTCTTGATCTGGGACTTCTCGCGAGGGACGGTGATTCGTTCGCTCAAGGATCACAGTGACGCCGTTTACGGTCTGGCCTTCTCGCCGGACGGCAAGACTTTGGCCTCTTGTGCGGCCGATCGCACGGTAAAGCTTTGGGATTGGGCGACTGGCAAGCGGAAGGAGACGCTATCGGAGTCGACGTCCGAGCTATACTCCCTGGCTTTCACGCCGGACGGGTCTCGGCTTTTATCGGCTGGCGTGGATCGTTCGATCCGGATCTGGCGTCTCGATCGCGGTGCGGTTCGGCTCGAGCGGTCAGTCTTCGCACATGACGCGCCGATCGTCAGGCTGGCGGTTTCGGCCGATGGTCGCATGCTGGCGTCTTGTGCCGAGGACCGCACGCTCCGGCTCTGGAACCTTGACAACATGACGCCGCAATCGACAGTTCCCAACCAGGCGGACTGGGTGCAGGGGCTTGCGTTCAGCCCGGACAATCGCCGGCTGGCGCTTGGGCGTTATGACGGGTTCCTCGGTCTCTGGGATACAAAGGCCGGCAAGCTCGGCCTCGTGCTGCGCGAGCCGACTGTTCCTCAATCGTCCGAGCCCGCCAAGCTGGTTCGAAATGCCTCGCTCGATCCCCCTCGACCGCGCGGCGCGGTCCGGGGGAGCAAAGTCCGCGTTACCTTGACGGGCCAAGGCGTGGGCCGCGCGACCGCGATCATCCTGCCTGAGCCCGGCCTCACCGCGACTTTCATTCCGAACGCTCGACCGGACGACAACCGCATTGAGCTCGATTTGACCATCGCGGCCAACGCCCGCGTCGGTCTGCATCGCATGAGCGTGATCACGCCGCTGGGCGTTCCCGCGATGCAGTCGTTCGCCGTCGCGGCTGATCCGGAGGTCGTGGAAAAGGAACCCAATGATGTCGTGAGTGATACAGGGCGGCTTGCCCGTCACCCCGACCGCGCTGCCGGCGACCCTGGTCGGGTCGATCGACCGTCCCGGGGACGTCGATGTCTTCCCGTTCGAGGCCAAGGCCGGCCAGCAGCTTGTGTTCCAGGTCCTTGCACGGGCGATCGGATCCCAGTTGCGGCCGGAGTTGATCGTCCTCGATACACGCGGACACATTCAGGCTCGCGCAAGCTGCCGGCAGCTCAGTCCTCGATCCGGTATTGACGTTCACGGCGCAGAGCGATGGCTTGTACTTCCTTCAGGTCGCGGATGCCGATTTCGGAGGTTCCGGGAGCCATTTCTACCGGATTGCCGCTGGACAACTCCCCATCGTGCAGTCGGTATTTCCGCTCGGTATCGAGCGCGGGCGGACGGCCGAGATCGAGGTCATCGGGTCGAACCTGGCGGAGGTCAAGCAGATCTCCATTCCGGCAGGTGCTGCGCTCGAATCGGGGACCATCCTGGACGTACCCGTGGTGTTGCCCGGCGGAAGACGGCCCTATCAGACGAGGACGGTCGTTGTGACCGACGGGCCGGTGAGCATCGAGCAGGAAACCAACGACGCCGTGTCACATGCGCAAAACCTTTGCCTTCCGGGCGGTGTTTCGGGTCATGTTGGTCATGACGGGGACGTCGATTTCTATCGCTTTCGAGCCAAGAAGGGAGAGGCGATTGTCGTCGAACTTTTCGGGCGACGACTCGGCTCGCCAATCGATTCGATCGTCAACGTGCTCGATGTGAACGGCAAGCCAATCCCCCGGGCCGTCCTTCGACCGGTCGATCAGACCGAAGCGGCGTTCCGCGACGTATCGTCGAAGGCATCGGGAATCCGTTTGACGCGCTGGAACAGTCTCGCGGTCAACGATTACATATTGTTTGGACGCGGAGCTGGGGCGGATCCAGGCTTTGCCACGTAATCCTGACGACGACTCGGTTTTCTGGAACCAAGGCGGCCAGCGTCTGGGAATGTTGGAGACGACTCCCGAGCAGCATCCGATGCTGCAACCGATGTACAAGATTGAGATCCACCCTCCTGGCACAAAGTTTCCACCAGGCGGAGTGGCGACCACGACGCTCACTTATGAGAACGACGATGGCGGACCGTCGTATTCCAAGGATTCGCGCGTGACGTTCACGCCGCCGGCTGACGGCGATTACCTGGTTCGAGTGGCCGACGTTCGCGGTCTCGGAGGCGATGACTTCGGCTACCATCTGGTCCTGCGCCGCTCGCACCCTACGTTTCGTGTCGAACTGGGAACCGAGAACCCGAACATCCCCCGCGGGGGAACCACGCTGGTGGCGCTGAACGTGGTCCGCGTGGACGGCTTCGATTCGGCCATCGAGGTGAATGCCGAGTCACTCCCAACGGGGATCACGGCAACACCGGCCATGATTGCCCGCGGCGAGCTGAGCGGCATGCTGGCGTTAAGTGCGGACGCGACCGCTCCCGCGTTCTCGACACCGACTTGGCGAGTGGTCGCCCGCCCGTCGGGCGATCGCTCGAGTGGCTCGGCCCAAGTTCAGGAGATCGATCCCGGCGGACCGGCCGGGGGATGGATCACGGTCACACCGCGGCCGAACCTCAACGTAACCGCGCGACCCAATCGCGTCGTGATCCATCCTGGCGAACAGGTCTCGATGACGTTGGCCGTGGAGCGCGGACCGGCGTTTCGCGGGCGAGTCCCGATCGACGTAAAGAACTTGCCGCAAGGCGTTCGTGTGCTCAACATCGGTTTGAACGGCGTCTTGATCACCGAGGCCCAAGCCGAACGGACCGTGTCTTTGCTGGCGGAACCGTGGGCCCAACCGATGGACCGGCCGTTTTACGCGGTCGGCAAAGCAGAATCGGCTGGCACCGAGCACAGCTCGGCACCCATCAAGCTGGTCGTCGTGCCGGCCCAAGCCGGGAAGGGGACCAAGAAGCCATGAAGCCACAGCCCAACCGTCAGCGCTACCTCGAAGTTCTCCGGTCGATGACCCCCGAGCAAAAGCTCTTGAAGGCATTCGAGCTGTCGGAATTCTCCAAGGCGCTCTTCATCGAAGGCTTACGCCAGCGATTCCCCAACGCTACCGAAGACGAGATTTCGACGGATTCTGTTCGATCGGCTCGAAAAATGTCACAACAAGAATTACTGAAGCGGGTTGTGCGGACTCTTGACGATTTGAAGATCGATTACATACTCACCGGCCAATTGCGTGCCTCGGCAACCCCGATCTGAAATACCAATCCCGACCACGCTGGACGAGGCTTACCGCGGGAATTCTACGGCAGCCGTAGGCGGTCCGCTTCGATGAATGCCCGGGCGGTTGTTGTACATCGACCCGGGATCGGATGGATTGGAAGTACTCGTGCCCGGCTCATCCCCATCCGAAGCGTGACGTATCGCGGACCAATCGACAGATGCGACCCAAGAGCCGTCTTTCTCGTCGTAGTGAACCACGCCCTCCGCGAAGTTCGTCTGAGTCTCCTTGGTCATCAGCGTCATCCATGTAAAAAGTCAGAACCAGACCCTCGCGAAGCTCGATGGATTGACGTGTTAAGTCATTCATTGTGCCAGCACACGTCAGTCTCACGCGATTGGAATCGTCAAGGTTTTGGAAGTCGGCATAGACTCTCTGGCTCGACATCGCGACCCTCCTACCTGACCTTGCACCGACTCGGATTGAGTACAGTAGGCAGAAAAAGACGACTGGCAACTTCTGGTTTGAGCCCACTCAAGGTCGAGTGACGTGGGTTCGTTCTTGTCGGAGAGGGGGCCACTTCTACATTATCCGGATCAGGTTTCACAGGTCAATTCTAGACCAATTCGGTGGGGGCTCGATGCTTCATGCTCTCCGAGACATATCGGCGCGAATATCCTTTGATTCTCGCGCTTGTCCTGGTTGGAACGATCCTGGGTGGGTTGCTGGTCGGCTATGAGCCGGTCGGCGGCGATCCGGACCGGCTGTACCGTCCACTCAAGACCGAGCTGGCCCGGGCGCTTCATGACGGCCGCCTCCCTTTCTGGAGCGAGCGATTCGGGCTGGGCGTTGCCCTGGTTGCCGAGAGCCATGTCGCGGCCTTTTATCCACCGAATCTCGTCCTTTACAAGCTTCTCGATGTTTCAACGGCTTACCGCCTTTCCATGTGGCTTCATTATCTCGCACTTGGTGCAACCACTTATGGTTATGCCCGTGCTCTCGGAGTCGGTGCTTGGGGGAGCTCGTTGACGTCGCTGGCATTCACGTTGTGCGGTTTTCAGGCGATCCATTCGAGCCACGAGCCATTCTATCTGCTGATGCCCTACTTACCGCTGGCGCTCATGATCGCCGAGCGGTTCATGTCAAGCGGTCGCATCTTCTGGCTGCCATTGCTGGCGCTCTCTCTGGGTCTGCAATGGACGCTAGGACACTTTCAGCTTCAGACCTGGACTGGCATTCTGGTCCTGGCGACGGGCGTGTGGCGGGCGGCGTTCGATCACAAATCGTGGAGGCGGGCAGTCGGTCTCTTGGTCGCCACCGGCTGGGGCGTCGCGATTGCGGCCGTCCAACTGGGACTGAGCTGGGAACTGGCTCAATTCGTCGGGCAGACGAATCGCAAGCGCAGTGAGTTACTCTATTATTCGTTTCCGCCGGCTCATTGGTTTGAGCTGGTGCTCCCTCGCCCGCTCCGCGAGCTGCGCCTCGGTGCCGAGGATCCCTACTGGGACGGTCAGCAGACCACCGGTTTTGAAGCGGCCCTCTACGTGGGCACGCTCCCCTTGATCTTCGCGGTGATCGGCGCTGTCGGCAAACCGAGAAGTCGAGCGAGCTTGCTCTGGCGGGTCGTCGTGCCGGTCAGCTTTGCACTCGCGACGATGCCTCGCTGGTGGCCCGAAGGTTATCTCTACGTGCTGGCCTTGCCGGGACTGGGTTATTTCCGAGTACCTGCCCGGTACACCTTGCTGACCTCGCTGGGCCTGGCTGTTCTCGCCGGTGAGGGGTTCGACCTGTCGCTCTCGAGCCAGAGGTTTCGTCGCGGCCTGGTCGCCGCCATGATCTTCGGGGGATGCGCGGCGGCGGCGGCCGCTTTCTGGGCCAATCGAGCAGACGTCCATCTTCGGTACGGGTTTATCGGAAATATCGACGGATTCGCATGGGCTGGTCTTGTCTGGATTTTCGCGCTGATATGTCTCTTCGCCTGGCGAGCCAAGCGACTGGGGTCGTGGGCTCCTCTCCTTGTGGCGGGGATCGAGCTGGGAGTCCTCTATTACCACGGTACGACCGAGTGGGGCTGGTCGATCGCTCTCCCTCAAAAGAGTGTGGTCTTGACCAAATTGTCTGAGCTCCCGAATGTGCTGCTGATTGGCGGTGAGCTCCAGAACCTGACGATCCGAGCCAATCTGAGCACGGCCACGCCGTACTTGGGTTTCGCCCACACGTATCCGAACAAGCTGATGGTGGCTTGGGAGCAGCTCTTCGCTCCGAGGCAGTCTTGGTACCAACATCAGCGACCGGGACCGGGACGTGCACAAACGGTGGTTGAGGCGCTGGCGAGTGACGCACCTAGTCGGTCACGAGTCGGTCACAGATCGGGGATGGGAAAAGAGTTGGGACACTGGAGAGACACCGGCGCTGGATGCGATCGTCTATCATCTCCCGAGCGAGCCAGCGGCGCGAGTTTGGTCGATCATCGAGTTGGAGGAACCGTTTCCCGTGGCACGGGTCGTGACCCGAGCCCGGACGATTACCGTTCGCGGCGATCTGGACGAACGTCTATCCCTTTCAGACGATCTCGACCTGGTCTGGTTTCTCGCCCGGGACGAGGTCCCCAGCCGTCCCGACGCTCGGTTCGCGCGCTTGATTTCGTGGGATGGCACGGTCGCAACCGTCGAGCACGACGGCGCGTGCGACCTGGTGCTCGCGCGCTCATATTACCCCGGCTGGCGGTCGCGGATCGATGAGGGCCCGGAGGAGCCCGTACTTTCCGCCGACGGCGGCTTTCAGGCGGTTCGCATCAACGGTTCGGGAACTCACCGGGTCGCGCTTCGGTATCAGCCGACGGGAATCGTTCTGTTGGCCTCGATCTCGATCCTGTCGGGGAGCCTGGCGCTGGGCGTCCTGGCCGCGGCGATTCTGTCGTTCTTGCGCAGCGGATGTCTTCAAACCGGTCACGGACTGAGTTTCTCGAGCTCCACCCGGATGGTTTCCATGAGCGAAGCGATCAGCTCCTCCCTGAAGTCGAACCGGATGCCGGCCGCGGCGAACAGTTCCGGGAGCGGTCGAGAGCCTCCCAGGGCGAGGGCCTTTCGGTAGTCGGCGACCGCGACGGCCGGATCGCTCAGCGAACGCTGCCAGATCTGCAAGGCGCCGAGCTGGGCGATCCCATATTCGATATAATAAAACGGGTATAAGAAAATATGGAGCTGACGATGCCAGGAATGATCGCGGGCCTCCTCATAGCCCGACCAATCAACCAGGCCGCCGAACCGGTCGAGCAGCCCTTTCCAGGCGGCCCTGCGCTGTTCGAGGGTGTGATCGGGGTTCGTGTAAATCCAGTGCTGGAAGGCGTCGACCGTGGCGATCCAGGGGAGGATGAGCACGATGCCCTCGAGCAGCTTGCGGTAGGACCGGTCGGCGTCGCCCTCGTTGTAGAACGGATCGAGACGGCGCGCGCCGAGGAGCTCCATGGTCATCGAGGCGACCTCGCAGAACTCGAGCGGGCAGTCGCGGTAAGCCGACAGCGGCTCACCCCGGCAGGCGAGCGTATGAAAGGCGTGCCCTCCCTCGTGCAACAAGGTCCTTACGTCCGAATCGAGGCCGACCGCGTTCATGAAGATGAAAGGCAAGCGAACATCCTCGAGAGTCGTCTGGTAGCCCCCGGGAGCCTTTCCTTTCCGGTTGGCAAGGTCGAGCAACTGTTTCGACCGGAGAAAAGCGAACTGAGCTCCCAGGTCGGGGTCGACTTCCCGGAAGATGGACTCGGTGCCAGCCGCGAGCTTCTCGACATCCTGAAACGGCTGAAGCGGAGGCCTGCCCAGGGGATCGACGGACAAATCCCAGGGGCGAAGCACGTCCGTCCGCAGCGCGACTCGCTGGTTCTCCTGGATCTGTCGCGACAACGGGACGACGACCCGCTCGACAGCCTGCTGGAAGCGGATCGAGTCCTCGATACCGTAGTCGAACCGTTCGCGATCGCGGAACGCATACTCCACGAAATTGTGGAAACCCGCCTCGCCCGCGATCTCGATCCGAAACTGTTTCATCTGGTCGAACAATTGATCCAGTGTATGACGGTCCTCAAGCCGGCGATTCACCGAGAGCTCCCAGGCTTCTCGGCGCACCGACGCATCAGTGCCTTCGAGAAAGGGGGCCATCTGGGCCAGAGTCCGTTCTTCGCCTCGGAACGTCACCGTCATCGCCCCGATGATCTTCTGGTACTGCTGTTTCAGCTCGTCCAACCGCGTCTCTCGGGCGATGTTCGCTTCGCGAAACAGGGCGCGACGGTTCTCGAGGGCGCGATCGAACACGAAGTAGCGGTCGCGAGGCAGCTCCGATCGGAACTCGGAATCGAGGTAGCGATTCCGGATCGCGTTCTGAATCGGTTTCAGCTTGGGCTCGATTTCGCGCACGAATTCCAGGTAGGCCGCCTCCCGCGCCGGGTCATCGGTCTGGCACGTATAGGCGATGTGCCGCTCGTTCCCTTCCTGGGAAACCGCCGCGTTCAACTCTCCGGCCGCGAAGACCCATTGCTCAAGGTCGGTTGCCGTCTTGATCGGCTGATCCATCAGCTTGACATACCACGGCTCGATCCGCTCCCATGTCTTGAGGTCGAGGCTTTCGGGAAGCCACTGATGGGGGTAGGTTTCCGGAACGTAACGACTCAAGTTCATCCTCCAGGGTTCTGGATGTCTCTTCGTTCGGAAGTCGCGGCCAATCGATCGCTCTGGCATCGCGCTACGGTAATGAAGCCTGGACCAGCCACGCACCCATGAACAGCAACGACGACATGAACGTCGTGGCCACGATCAACACCAGTGTCGTCGTGGCCACGGCCTCCGCGTGTGCGAACAGCCCTTTGGCGTGTCCGAATGAGCCGATCGTCTGGAATAGAGCCATCACCGCCGTCGTCCCGATTACCACCTCGCCCAGCGCGGTGATAAAAACCGTGAGAGCGATCCGACCCACCGGGTCGCGGATGATGGTCAGAAGGACAGACGAGCGCCAAGATCAAGACAACGAGATGCCAGAGTCGCATCGGAACCAAAGTCCCCTCGATGACACTCACCGGACTATCGACAACCCCGTCTTGACGGCCACGACCTTCCCATTGTTCCATGAATCATGACGCCCTTGTATATTCGCTGTCAACCATTCTGGCCATCCCCGCCAAAGGAAGAGACTGGGAGATTGAGAGAACAGATCGCTTCGGGTATCTCTGACGGTCAGTTCATGCCGACTTCGGGAGCATGGCCGACCCGTGCGGCCTGACTCTCTCTGGAAATCCCGGCCCAGGAGATCGATGCCTTATGAATCCCAGCACCACTCCCACCAAGTACCGTTTTTCCTTCGGCCCCTGGAACATCAGCACCGGGGCCGATCCGTTTGGACCGCCGGCTCGCAAGGAGATGGAATTCGCGCGTAAACTCAAGGCTTACAAAGAGCTTGGATTCGATGCCGTCCAGTTTCACGACGACGACATCGTGCCGGCTGATCTCGACTGGCAAAGCACAGTCAAGGGAGTCGCGGACGTCAAGAAGATCCTGGACGGAGAAGGGTTGTTCGTCGAGATCGTGGCGCCTCGTCTCTGGGAGGACCCGCGGACGCTCGACGGTGCGTTCACGTCGAACAACCCCGCCGAGCGGAAGTACGCGATCGATCGAGCCAGGCGGTGCGTCGACATCGCGCACGAGGTCGGTTGCAAGAACTACGTGCTCTGGCTGGCCCGCGAAGGAACCTATATTCGCGAGGCCAAGGACGGCAAGACGGCCGTCGCCCGGATCGTCGATGCCTGGAATACCATCCTGGAACACGACAAGGAAATCCGAGTGCTCGGCGAGGCAAAGCCCAACGAGCCGATGGATCAAGCCTATCTGCCGACCGTGGGACATATGGTTGGGATCGCATACAGAACGGTCGACCCCAGCCGCTCCGGCGTGCTGATCGAGAGCTGCGCATTCGATCCTGGCCGGGCTCGATCCAGCCGACGACATGGCCTACGCTCTGTATCACGACAAGCTCTGGAGCGTCCATCTCAACGACCAGAATGGCCTGAAGTATGATCAGGATAAAGTGTTTGGATCTGTCGATCTTCGCCGGGCGTTCAACCAGGTCTGGGCGCTCGAGAAAAACGGCTACGGCCAGAACGGCGAATGCGTCGGCCTCGACGTCAAGGCGATGCGGACAACGACTTTCGAGGAGTCCACATTTCATCTCTCTCACTCGAAAACAATGTTTCTCCGCCTCCTGGAAGTCGTTCGCGCGGTCGACGCGCGGAAAGTCGAGGAATTGCGGACTCGTCGCCAGTACGAACAATTGGAGATGCTGATCTTGAATGCGCTTATGGGTCGACACACTTGAATCGCGCGTTTAGCGAGGAGTCTCGCAATGCTCGGAGAGCCGCACCGGTTCTGCTCTCCTCGGTGCGCAGCGATCGCAATCGGCGCCCCCATCGCCACGACCCGGCCGCCGGCATCACCCCCATCGGGCCCCAGGTCGATCACCCAGTCGGCCGAGGCGATGACGTCGAGGTGGTGCTCGATCACAACCACAGTATGGCCGAAATCCGCGAGACGCCGGAGGATCGCCAGCAGACGCTCGATGTCCGCGAAATGCAAACCCGTTGTCGGCTCATCCAGGATATAAAGCGCGCGACCGCTTGTGGAGCGACCGAGCTCGGCGGCTAGCTTGATGCGTTGTGATTCGCCGCCGGAGAGCGTGGCACTGGATTGCCCGAGCGTCAGATATCCAAGCCCGACGTCGTGCAAAGTCTGGAGTGGCTGGAGGACTCGCGGCACCGCCCCGAAGAATGCGCGGCTTTCATCGACTCGCATGTTCAGAACATCACCGATCGATTTTCCCTTGAAGCGTACTTCCAGCGTTTGACGGTTGAACCGCTTACCGCCGCATTCCTCGCAGGTGACGTGCAGGTCGGGAAGAAAATGCATGGGAATCCGGCGTTGGCCCAATCCGTGACAGGATTCGCACCGGCCCCCCTTGGCGTTGAAACTGAAGCGGCTGGCCCGATAACCGCGGATCTTGGCCTCGCGGGTCGTCGCGAAAAGCCGTCGGATCTGATCGAATGCGCCCGTCGCCGTGGCCGGCGTGGACCGCGGACCGCGGCCGATTGGACTCTGGTCGACCTCAATGAGCTGATCGATCGCTTCAAGCCCGATGATCCGGTTGTCCTCGCGTCCGCGGCTATCGTTTCCTTGCAGATATCGGCGCAGTTCGCGAGCCAATACATCATGAACTAGCGTACTCTTACCCGACCCGCTGACCCCCGTGACGCAAGTTAACGTCCCCACGGCAATTTGTGCGTCGACGTGTTTCAGGTTGTGGTGCGTCGCGTCCCGGATCTGGATCCATCCCGGGCTCGAGGCGAGCCGTTTGCTCGGTTCCTCCGCGAGCTGAAAGGCACGGCCCAGGAATTGGGCCGTGATCGAGCCGTTTGTCGGGTTCAATTGCTCGGGCGGACCCGCCGCCACGACGAATCCACCATCCGGGCCAGCCCCGGGACCCAGGTCTAACACCCAGTCGGCCGCCTGAATCACGGACGCATCATGCTCGACGACCAGAACGCTGTTGCCGTGGACCAGCAACCGTCTCATGCTGGCGATCAGTCGCGCCGTATCGCGGGGATGAAGCCCCGCGGTCGGCTCATCAAGGATCGTGCAGACGCCCACCAGTCCCGAGCCGAGCTGAGCCGCGAGTCGAGCCCGTTGCAGCTCGCCGCCGGAGAGTGTGTCCGACCCACGGCCTAAGCTCAGATAGTCCAGTCCGACCTCGATCAAGTACTGGAGCCTCCCCACGATCTCGGCGATCAAGGGAGCCGCAATCTGCTCCAAGGACGGATCAAGTCGCAACGAACGGAAGAAACCCAAGGCATCGACGATGCTCATGGTGGTCACATCATGAATCGATCGACCATCAACCCGAACCGATCGCGCCTCCGGACGCAGTCGAGACCCCGCGCACGCGGGACAGGGACTTTGGTCCAAACCCAGCTCGATGGCGTCATCCGGAGGACTCTGATATCCGAGCCCCTCACATGCCGGACACGCCCCGTGGGTACTATTGAAGCTGAAACTGCGGGGTTCGATCTCCGGCAAGCTCGTTTCGCAAACCGGACAACTCAGATGAGTGCTCAGCAACTGCTCGTCCCACCCTCGCGGTGACTCGGTCAACGTGAGAACTCCGCCGTTGGAGAGCTTCAGTGCCAGGTCGAGACTCTCTGCCAGCCGGGGTCGAATTCCCTCTCGAATCGAGATCCGATCGACGACCGCCTCGATTGTATGAGCGCGCGTTTTCGCCAGGATAGGCGGCTTGTCGGTGACTTCCACCATCTCACCGTCGACCCGAGCTCGAATCAGGCCGGCGCGGCGGACTGCCTGGAACACCTCAAGGTGCTGGCCCTTGCGGGCACGGACCAGCGGAGCCAGGATCTGGACTTTTTGACCCTCTCTCAACTTCAACAATCGCGTCACGATCTGTTCGGGAGTCTGGCGATTGATCGGCGAGCCACACGACGGACAATGAGGAATGCCGGCCCGCGCGAACAGCAGCCGCAGGTAGTCGTAGATCTCGGTGACGGTGCCGAGCGTGCTCCGAGGATTGGGTGTTCCCGCCCGCTGGTCGATCGCCACAGTCGGCGGCAAGCCCTCGATCGAGTCGACGTCGGGACGCTCGAGCTGGTCGAGGAACTGGCGGGTGTAGCCCGACAGGCATTCGAGATAGCGGCGCTGACCCTCCGCATAAATCGTGTCGAATGCCAGCGAACTCTTCCCGGAACCGCTGACACCCGTCAAGACGACCAGGCAATCTCTCGGCAAGTCGACATCAATATTCTTCAAATTGTGTGTGCGTGCGCCACGGACCTGGATCGATGATGGGGACAATCCTGGGTTCGATTCGAGCGTTTTGCCAGCCTTCTTGGCACGGGGTTTGCTCACTAATCACGCTCGTTTTTCCGTTGGCGAAGCCCAACTGTCTTTAAGGACAGTCCTTACGCACAATGGTTTTGTCAGCCACTTTCGAGGGAGTTTCCATTGAACAAGCGACCAAAGAACTTGCTTTCCCTTCTTGCCGCCCTGATGTTCGGCGTAGTCGTCTCATTCACTGGCTGTGAAGCGGAGAAGGGACCGGGCCAAAAGGCGGGCGAGGCGGTCGACAAGGGCGTCCGAGACGTCAAGGACGCAGTGACCAACCCTGGTCCCGGCGAGAAGGCCGGGCGAGCGGTCGATAACGCCGTCAAACCGTGATCGAACAAAAAGGGCCCAGGGTCGACCCGCGCGAGCCGCGAGTTCTCGAGCGGCCGCGTGATTCACCCCGGCCCTTTGGATTCCTCCGCCTGCTGCGCTCTGCTACCAGCCTCGACGACCGTAGTAGCGGTAGGGTCGATACCCGCCATACACCCTTGGTCCATACACGACCGGCGCCCCGTAAAACGCGCGAGGCCCGTATAAAGGTGCCGGGACAACATAAGGAACGCGCGGCGCCACCACGACCGGAGCGGGAGTCAAGATGGGGTAGCCCGGGTACACACCGCCGCCGTAATAGCCATATCCGCCCGTTCCCACGCTGACCGAGAGCCCAGGGCTCGAGTATCCGAAACCCCACGCCTGGGCACGCACCGGCGATGCCCCAAAGCCCAGCAACCCGAGCGCGAGTAACCACGCGAATGCCAGCGATTTCCCATTGGTTTTCATGGCTCAGATCCCCTCTCAGTTTCCCAGAACGCCCCAACAGTCCGTGCTTATGGGAGACATTGTCAACGCGGAGCTGGGAGGACGTGACCGTCAGAATCTCCATGCAATGAAGTGCCCGCACAGGCAGTTGTCGAGACCGACATAGGCTCCTAACCTTGAAGTACGACGTCGCTTCGAAATCGTTCGAGAATCTCCCGACTGCGTACCGCGTCTTATTCTCATTGGTACGGCCCGCCGGAATGACCGTCAAGGCCAACGATGGGAGGGCGAACCCGGCTTCGGAGGGAACGAAGAATCTCGGGGCTGCTGGGCCCAATTTGGGAGTCTGAACAATCTCAATCGTGTCAAGTTATGAGTTCCGAGTGAATTGAAGACCGTGAGACAATCCCAGCGCACGGCAGCAGCCGGCACGCAACAACGGTGACAACGTGAAACTCGAAACTTGGAACCTGGAACTACTGAATCTCGGCCCGAGCCGAACAGTTTTCGCAGACGTCACTCGCGAGACGCCCGGCCTGGTTCGAAACCGGCGTTGTTCGGGTGATAGTGAGCACGACGAGCCTGAAAAGAACATCACGTACGAATGGCATGAGAATGGCACAAAATGGCACTCCATGGCAGCTTTTCGGGAGGTCTTTAGTGCCGTCTCCCTCGGCCGGGAGGCGGTCCGGAACGAGGCTTCTTGGGGATGGACGGAGCTGAGGCAACCATAACGTAAATGTCTCATGCGTAAAGCTTTGCGTCGGCCGATTCCGCCTGTCTCCGGCGAACGCCTGGCCTGGGACCGAGGGTTTCGGATCGCCCCTGTGACCTTGGCATCGACGGGGCGATTCCGCCATCGCCGGGCGCGGGGTCGTCCGTTGGTCATCACATCGCCAAGCCGGCGGGACGCGGGAGACACACAGACACACCCCGAGCGCCACTCGGCCCCTAGCTATTGCCCAGCCTCTACTATTACAATGGTGTGTTTTCCAAATTTCGTTAACGCAAACTTTACAATTCGGCGGAAAACTTGTTCCAAGTCTTTGCCCACTCTCGGGAATAAACCTTCGAAGAATTTCGAAAAAGCGCAGCCGAACGCGCGGCGAACGGTCGTTGCGGTGTCGACGCCCTCTTGGACGGGCCGGCCGGCCTGGACGGTCTGGCCGAAGGCATCGATGAGCCTGCCGGGCGCTGAAAATGCGCATCGACCAGTCTGCTGGGGAGTAACGCGCTCTGTGAAACCATACCCGTCGAGCGGGTGACCACGCCAGGCTGGTGGGTATGAGCGTGGCTGACCTGGCCTGGGCGGACCTGCTGCCGGATGGCCCCCGCGACCACGAGCACCCGGTGCCGTTTCCGGTCAATCTTGGACGTCGCCGAGAAGCCTCGATTTACCCATGGGCGATCCCTTTCGGTGTTTGCGTTCGGCGTCAGTCAAAACCTTCAAACGATCCTGGCCGCCGGAATACTGCGTTGGAAGCCCTTGACACCCGTCTGAGACTCGCCTTACAACGATCATCGCGTGAGGCTCAATCTACTCCGCCTGTTCATGATCAAGGACCGGGACGATCCTTCCCCCTTCCCTTGAGGGCCTTACCGTGCGTCGATCGGCCCTCGGGCGTCGGATCGTGAAGTGGTCCTACTCCTCGCCTTTGGGGCGTCCCTGGCCCTGCTTGGGGCGATCGCGGTGCTTAGCCAGGACATCCCCCGGCGTGGCAGCATGCAGCCCGACGCGGATGGTCCCTACTCGAGGCTGCCGGGCGCGGTCGTGAAGGCCCCCGACTGGATCGGAACCGACGCACCCTTCGACGTTGCCCGGTTCTTCGCCTCCGTGCCCCGCGACCGCAACGCCGCACCGCTGTACCTGGACGCCTTGTTCGAATTCGGCGCTAATGTGGCCGTCTGCTTCCCCGAGGGACCCGAGCGGGACCGCCGGAGCCAGGCCGCCGAGGATCGCATAAGGCGCCATGTGGAGCTAGAGAAGGCGCTCCGGAACGACCCGGAGGGCGCTCCCCCGGAGGCGATCGACGCGGTCATCGCGCTGTACGAAACGGGGTTCCGAAAGCTCGCCGAAGCGCAGCGGCGCGATCGTTGCGTCTTCGAGACGTCCTTGGGGCCTGAGGAGATCCTCTGCCACGTCCAGGCTTGCCGGCAGGTCGTCCGAATTGCGATGCTACGAACGTGGCGCGCAGTCGATTGGGGGGAGTACGATGCGGCGATCCGTGATGTCGAGGTCGTGCTGCGGCTGGTGCGCGACCTGAGGCCCCGGGGCTTCACGTTCACCCAGCTCGTCGTGGCGGCCATCACTCAGGTCGTCTGCGCCGAGATGATCAAACCGATCCTCGCCGGCCCGAGGCTCCGCGTCGAGCACTGCGACCGCCTGCTCAAGGTGCTCCTCGACCACGAGGCCAGTTCGGTCGACGGCTATGCCGAGGGACTCCGCGCGGAGTATCTGTTCGCTCGGATCAAGCTCCGGGAATTTGCCCGGAAGCAGCCACAAGGCACCCCGCAGGCAGCGCCCGACGATCTCGCCCGGGCGGTGGGCGATACGAATGATTATTACCGCACGCTGCTGGGCCTCGACGGAGTCCCCTATGCTGAGCGCCTCGAGGAGATCGTCACCCTGAAGATCCCTAAGGGCGACGACACCTACTCCCAGGTGGTCAGGACGATTCGGGATGTAGTCGAGTTAGCGTCGTTCACGCAGCAGATCGGCCGGATGAACGCGAGCCTCCATGCTTCGGAATGCATGATCGTCATGCGGCGCTGGCAATTGAAGCATCGCGGCTTGCCTCGCGCCCTGGCCGTGCCCGTCAAGGACGCCGGGCTGAAGGCCATCCCGACCGATCCCTACGACGGCCGGCCGATGAGAGTGGCCCTGCTCGAGAGCCCACCGGTGGTCTACTCAGTGGGCAAGGACGGTCGCGATGACGGGGGCCAGAAGGACTCGAAATACGACACCCAACCCGGCGATTTGCTCTATCGCATGCCGCCGGTGCAGCCCCGGCGCTAGCCGGCACCACCTCGACAACCGACTCTCCGTTGGGCGCGGGCCGCTCCCCAGCCTCTGGCCCGGTCTCTTCGGCACCAGGGTCCGACGCCACCATTCCAGCCGCGACTGATGACTCGGTCGCTGTCCTGTCCCAGCCATTGGTGATTCTCCCGATACCGCGTCGCATGCGGTTCTGGCCCGGACGACATTGCCCAGACGTGATTCTCCCGAACCCGCGTGACACGCGGTCCGGGGACCAAGCTACCACGCGCCGCAAGGATGGTTCGGCCGAACGGATACGCTGGGGAAGAGAAACGAAAGCAAAAAATGCGGCAGCCGCGCACCAATGCGCACTTTCAAAAGGCAGCGCTCGAAACGATTTCGCCTCCATTCCGGCTACCCAGAGCCCGCCACACGGACGTCGCAATCGTCGTGCCGATAAAATGAACGTGTCCGTCGGCGAATAACGTATTTGCCCCGCCCCGGTGATTGCTCTTGGCGGTCCACGCGCCCCAACTGATGCTGCGAGCCGTTTAAACACGTCGTGCCACCTGGTGTTATCACGTGATCGTACAAAGAATGACCGAAATCGCCGTGAATCCACGGCGAGCCCACGGTCAGGGGGGAGAGCGGGGCGTCACTGAGGTTAAGGCTTAGGCACGAGCCCGCGAAGAGGTCGAGTTGATCCGCCGCCGTGTACGCAACGGGCGTAAGGAACACGGAGCGCTGCGAGTCGCGAACGGCCCCGGTGTTATGCCCTCTCAGCCACTCACTGACAGCAGCCGTCTGACTCGTCCCGTCAGTGAAATCATTTGGTCTTACGGCGTTTTGTAATGCGAACGCGCCGTTGTAGCCGTTTACCTGGACCCCCGAACCTTGGTTTCCAGCGTAGTCGGTCCCTCCCGCACGATTTGTGCGGACAAGGCCATCGCTCGGGCACAGATAGGTCGCTAACGAAACCTCTCGAACGGTCATATTCGGCGCAGTCCGCATATCAATCGTATTGTAAAGCGGTGCTTGGTCGACGTATGGCAGGATCGCTACTAGGAACGAAATGCCGTTGCCGCCGCCACCGTACGCGAGCGGTAGACAGCCATGGACGGAAGTATATTGATTTATTCCGATGCCGATCTGTCTAAGATTGGACGCGCATTGAGACCGCCTAGCAGCCTCGCGGCCTGACATCACGGCCGCGAGCAATAATCCAAGGAGCACAGCGACCATCGCGATTGTCACGAGCAGCTCGATGAGAGTGAATGCCGGAGCTGGGTAAACGACCACGCTGTCGGCATGAAATCGCCGGGCTCGCGCTTTCGCTCCTTGCATTGCATTTCCCCGATTGGGTGCACCTAGCTGCGAGAAACTTCCAAAGTGCACGGCGCCAGCAAATACCGCGAACGTCCTATGAAAGATCACGACCCGAAAGGAAATGATCGATTGCTCCCCGAGGTTACACCCGATGGCCACGGAGATCTCCCCAACACCTGGCTGAAGGTGGGCTGATCGCGTACTGAAGGGCGTTCGTTTATTGGGGCGGATCCTTCTCTAAACCGCTCCCAATTCGAGGCGCCAACTTTTGGGTGACTTCGAGTAGGGTAATCATCACATCAACGGTTGTCGTACGTGCGTCGCTTGCCTCTCATCGCCAGATGCCGAATCTCAACCAACTATATAAAGACTTTTTAATCAATCACGTCGGCATTGTCAATGGGCGCGCTCAGACTTCCATTGGCCTCTTGGGCTCCAGTCCGGCTTTGCACGGAAAGGAGGATCGACCCGACTGCGACGTCATTGCCGACGCTCGAAGACTCGTTTGCCGTCGAGATAAGTGGTGACGGCCTGGGAATCTTTGATCGCGTCCTCGGGGCAGGTCAGAATGTCTCGATCGATGACGACGAAGTCAGCCTGCTTGCCCTCTTCAAGTGATCCGATCCGGTCCTCCAGGAACAGGAGGTGGGCGTTGTTGATGGTGTAGAACCGAATCGCTTCTGCGCGGGTGAGGGCCTCTTCGGGATGGAGTTGACCATCGTAACTTTTCGCGCGGCGGGTGATCGCGACCCACATGGCGAGGAAGGGGTTGTAGGGGTTGATCGACCGGAGCGAGCCGATCTTTTGCATGTGATCGGAACCGCCTCCGGCGAGCACGCGGGCCTCGAAAAGGGTGTGCAACGGTTGGAAGAATCGGAGACGGTCGTAGCCGAATTGAGCGGCGAGTGTCCGGGTATCCAGATAGAGCCACGCTGGCTGGATGTCGACAACGACACCCAACCGGGCCGCCTGGTCGATCGCCTCGCGGCTCATGAAGTTGGAATGCGTGATGCACGGCCGGGTGGGGGCGACGGGTTTCTCTTTGTTGACCTGTTCGTAGGCATCGAGCAGGGCGTGGACGGCCCCGTCACCGACGCTGTGAGCTGTGAACTGTAGGCCGGACTCGACGGCCGCCCGCACCATCGGCACCAGTCGCTCGGGGGGGATGAACAATACGCCGCGGTAGTTGGGATCATCGATCGCGTAGATCCGGCTCAATCCCCAGGGCTCGCGCATATAGGCACTGCCAGTGAGCATGCCTCCGTCGAGATAGGTCTTGATCCCGATGATTCGCAATCTCGGGCCGCCGCGCCGAAGCGGATGGTCGGCTGTGTGCCGGATGTCCGCGATGATCCGGTCGAGAGGGCCCAGGTTCTCGACATGCCGCGAAATGCCGATGCGGACCGACAAGAGGCCTTCCTCGTGCAGTTTGCGGTATCGCTCGATGGCCGAATCGCTGGCATCGCGGTCGATGACGGCGGTGATTCCGATCGAGTTGTAGTCATGGAATAGCTCGAGCAGACGCCGAGTCTGATCCGCCTCCGATGGCTTGCGGCCCGAGGGCTTTACCTTGATGTAGCGGGTGCAGTTGCGGAGAATACCGGTCGGCTCGCCGGTGCTCGGGTCTCTTTCCACCTTCCCTGGTCCGTCTACGCGAAATTCTTTGTCGATGCCACTGAGCTTGAGTGCCAGTGAGTTGACCGAGGCATCCGGCCCGGTCGCGAACAGGACCGGATTCTGGGGAGCGATCCGGTCCAGCTCTTCCCGGGTTGGATATCGCTGTTCCTTGAGCCGTGTGATGAAGATCTGGTCGCACGACGATCCACTGCCCGGCGCCAGCGCCTCCGCTCGCGCATGGATATAGTTGAGGACATCCTGGATCGTTTCCATATCGGGGATCGGATGATCGAACTCGGTCATGCAGGCATCAGTCGGATGGGAGTGCGAATCGATCAGTCCGGGCAGGACCATCTTTCCCTGGAGGTCGATAAGCACCGTACTCGCCCCTCGCGTTTTCAGGACCTCTTCATTGGTTCCGACCCGGATCAATCGGTCGCCTTTGACGGCCAGTGCCTGTTGGATGGTGAAATCCTTGTCGGCCGTGACGATCTTGCCGTGATGGAGGATCAAGTCGGCCTCCTGAGCGGCCGCGATCGAAAGGCCGAGAGTCGAGAGCGTGAGTGCGAGCCAAAGCGATCGACCAATCATTTTCATGGTGCGAGCTCATTGAGCTGAGAGGTTCTGAGGATGCCGGATGGAATAGATCGTCAAAACCGTTCGTTGTTATCGCGGAGGACCGCCTCGACTCATTCTGTCGCACCAAGAGCTGTACGGCAATCCTGTCGGTCGCAGCGCTTGATCATTGAAGAAAGTCGGATCGAACGTGTATAGTGTTCTCGTGTTCGTCCGAGATATCGCCAGAGCGGAGAGACGCGCCTTTTCACCGTCCTTATGAGGAGTCGAGAGTCATGGCCCACGATGACACGGACCGTACCGACCGTCGCACATTCCTCCAGGCTGTGCGCTCGCCACTGCCTCGGCTTTGAGTTGTGCGCAGGCAGCGAATGCGCAAGACCTGGTTGCGAAAGATCCAATCCTCCCCAAGCGCAAGCTGGGGAAGTCCGGCGTCGAGATCACGATCCTCGAGCAGGGTGCGGTCCGGAGCAACGAACGCATCCTGCGTACGGCATACGCCAACGGCATTCGCGTTTTCGACACAGCCAAGGTTTATGGCACTGAGCCCAGTTTTAAACGGTGGTTTGACGCCGAACCCAAGATTCGCAAGGAGATCTTCCTCGTCACCAAGGACATGCCGAAGGTGCCTGGCGAAATGCTGAAGATGGTCGACGAGCGGCTGGCGACGTTGGGGACCGACTACATCGATCTCTTCTTCATTCACGGACTCGGCGACGTGCACAAGCTCGACACCGCCATCGATCTGGTGAAAAGCAAGGAGCTGAAAGAGGTCGTCGACGCAGCTCAAGAAGTCGGGCAAGATTCGTCTCTTCGGCTTCTCGTCCCACAACAAAGACCGCGCCCCGATCATTCAGGCGGCCGCCGAGGGCGGAATCGTCGACGCGATCATGCTTCAGTACCGGCCCTGGCTCGCCAAGGATTCACGCACTCAACAAGGCGCTTGACGTCTGCTGGAAAAATGGGGTCGGCCTGATCTCGATGAAGCAAATCGCCGGCAACGGCTTCGGTGATAAGCCCACGGGAAATATTCTCGACGAGGTGAAGCGCCGGGTCCCGATGCTCGAGGAGAGAAAGCTGTCCGTGTTCCAGGGCTTCCTGCATGCGATCTGGAGTGATGAACGGATCACCGCGGCCTGCGTGTCGATGAAGAATACCGATCATGTCCGGGAGAATGCCGACGCCGCCCGTCGCTTCGAGCCGTTGAAGCTGACCGAGGTCGATCAGCTCCGCGACGTCTTCCTCGCCAGCGGACCGACGTTGTGCGCGGACTGCGATGGCCGTTGCTCGCTGGCCGCCGGCACCAAGGCTGAGCTCGGCAACCTGACCCGATTCCTCACCTACCATCAACAGCACGGCTACCGAGCTGACGCACGCCGCCAGTACGCCGAGATGACCGACGAAGCACGCGACTGGTCAGGTGCTGACCTCGAAGCCGCTCGGAGCCGCCTGCCCCGGTGGACTCAACTTCGCCAAGCTCCTTCCCGAGGTGGAACGGCACCTGGCTTGAGCGAAGGCAACGCTCAGTAGGTAGTAGGCAGTAGGCAGTAGGCAGTGAAGCGAAAGTACACCGTCCTTCTGCGGTGCCCGCAGAGCACCCTCAAGGACCTCTTACAGCGTCGACACTGCCGCATTCGTTACCGCCTACTGCCTAATGCCTACTATGATCCGAACCACCCACGGCATCGTGATCGATGAACGTGAGATCGACATCGATTACATTCGCGCGTCTGGGCCTGGCGGTCAGAACGTGAACAAGGTCGCGACCGCGGTCCGTTTACGCTTCGACGTTCGCGGTTCGGCCTGCGCTGCCGTTGGATGTCCGCGTCCGCCTGATACGCCTGGCGGGTAAACGGATCTCGGAAGACGGCTTTTTGATGATTCATGCTCACCGTTTCCGCACGCAGGAGTCGAACCGGAAGGACGCGATCGAGCGGCTTGTCGAGCTCATCGACCGAGCGTGTGAACGTCCAAAACCGCGCCGTGCAACCAAGCCAACAACGGGGTCCAAGGAACGCCGGTTGGATGCCAAGCGTCGCCGAGGAGAAACCAAGGAGGGGAGGCGATCCCAAGGCCCACGTGATGACTGATCCCAGATCGCCGAGACTCGAGGAGAACGCCGATGTTTGCTAGCTTGCGAATTGTCCCAGCGTCACGACGAGGATTCTACTTCCTGATTGCTGGCTTGATCCTGGCGATCAGTCCGGCGATCGCGATCGCGGCGGATCAGTCGCTCGCGGGGCACTGGCAGGGAGCCATCGAGATCCCGGGGAAGGCTCTTCCTTTCGACGTCGACTTCAGCTCGAACAAAGATGAATCGTGGAAGGGTGACATTACGATCCCGGCCCAGGGCGCCAGGGATCTCCCGCTGGCCAAGATCGCGGTCAACGATATCAACGTATCATTTGAGCTGCCCGGCGTGCCGGGCGACCCCGCGTTCACGGGCAAGCTCGACGCGGGGCACAAGACGATCAAGGGTACGTTCACGCAGGGGGGCAAATCGTTTCCGTTCCGGCTCGAGGCGGGCATTGATCCGGTCATGTCCGCCAAGGGAGCGTTGATCGGTTTCGACTCGTTCGTGAACGAGGCGATCAAGGCATGGGAGGTTCCCGGACTGGCACTCGCGATCGTCAAGAACGGTCGAATCATCCTCGCGCAAGGGCTATGGGTTTCGCGACGTCGAGGGCAAGTTGCCGGTCACACCGAAAACTCTGTTCGCGATTGGATCTTGCACCAAGGCATTCACTACGTTCGTGATGGGTACCCTCGTTGACGAGGGCAAACTCGATTGGGACGCTCCGGTCCGCAACTACATCCCCGAGTTCCGCATGTACGATCGGGTCGCCACCGAGCTGATGACTCCACGTGATTTGGTGACTCACCGCTCGGGTCTGCCCCGGCATGACCTGGTCTGGTACAACGCGACGATCTCGCGCAAACAGATCGTGGACCGGCTGCCTTACCTCGAGCCAAGTGAGACGTTTCGGAGCAAATTTCAATATAACAATTTGATGTTTATGACAGCCGGATATCTGGTCGAACGTGTGACTGGCCAGTCTTGGGAAGACACGGTGCGCCATCGCATCTTCGTGCCGTTGGGGATGACCGGCAGCAATTTTTCGGTCAAGGATTCGCAAAAGACCGCGGACTTCGCCAAGCCTTATGCTGACCGAGACGACAAGGTCGTGGAGGTCCCGTTCCGCGATATCTCGAACGCGGGTCCGGCCGGGTCGATCAACTCGAACGTCGAGGACATGGTGCGCTGGCTGATCATTCACACGCATAAGGGCAAGATCGACGGCAAGCAGGTCATCAGCGCGGCGGTCCTGGCCGACATCCACTCACCGCACATGACGACGGGTGCGTTGCAAGAGCGGCCGGAGATCGCGCCGGCCGGTTATGGACTGGGCTGGAGCGTCGATGATTACCGAGGCCATCGCCGCGTTCACCATGGTGGCGGCATCGATGGTTTCACGACGATGACCACGCTCTTCCCAGAGGATGGATTGGGACTGATCGCCGTGGCGAACATGAGTGGCACATCCCTGCCCGAGATGGTGACCCGTCATGCCGCCGACCGGCTCCTGGGCCAGTCCACGATCGACTGGAGCGGTGAGGAACTCGGCAAGAAGGCGAAGAACAAGACCGCGACCAAGGATGCGAAAACCAAGAAAGACACAGTCCGCCGCCCCGGCACAATGCCGGCCCATCCGTTGGACGAGTATGCTGGCGACTACGAGAACCCCGGTTACGGCGCCGTCAAGATCGAGCTTCGAGACGGCAAGCTCAACTTCACGTACAACGGCATCGAAGCCCCGCTAGCGCACTGGCACTACGATGTCTTCAGCGCACTCAAGAACCCGAAAGACCCCGCATTCGAAGATGAGAAGGTGCAATTTCAGACGAACGTGAAAGGGTTTGTCGACAGTCTCGCGGTGGCGTTCGAGCCGCGCGTGAAGCCGATCGTTTTCACAATTAAGCCCGACGCGAGGCTATCCGACCCGTCCTACCTGAAGCGGTTCGCCGGTGATTTCGAGCTTGCCGGCAGAACGCTGAGCGTGCGGATCAATGGCAACACCTTGATGGTCGACTCACAAGGACAGGGCACGCTCACGCTGATCCCGGATCGGAACGACACATTCAAGGTCAAGGAGCAATCGGAACTCTCCATCCGGTTTGTAACGGATAAGGATCAGAAGGTGGGCGAGATTGCCCTGGATACTCCGGGTGGTGTTTTCACCGTCAAGCGGAAAGCCAAGTGAGCTCAGTGGAGAACCCCGGCGACGGAAACAAACTGGGTTTTTGAAGTCAACGCCGAGATTTCCGCGATCATTCATTCATGGTGCGTCGAGCATCGAAACCAGATCACGATTTGCTTTCGGCGACGATTCAAGATAGTCTCTACCACGAACCGATGCGCAAATCGACCAGGATGAACTGAACTCTCCGTTCGCGGGAGAGTTGAACTCGACCCTTAAGTCGACCGTGTGAGTCGCACATCGCCGGATTTCTCAATGCGCGTTTCCTTTTACGCTTGGGAAGGTCGGATCGCGTATGACGTTCCCGTTAACCTGCCTCGCGTGCGGACACGTGGATCATGTCGAATGGTCCCAAATCGGGCAGAAAATCGCATGCGGTGGATGTGGAAGAATGGCGACGATTCCGGCACCCATGGAAACCGTCGGCGAGCCCGTCGTGCAAGGCGCTGAATTTGAAATTCCGATGCCCGTCCTGCGGGCGGAAGTTCGCGACCAAGCCCGAACTCGCCGGCAAGAAGATTCGCTGCACAAGTTGCGGCGCGGGGGTGCGCGTGCCCTCAGGCGAGACGAACTTTGTTGCCAATTCCGCCCAATCTCCAACGAACTCTTTCGGGGGCGCCGGCGCCTCGACGTCTCCACCGCGGTCCGATCGAGACCTGACCGCTCGGGCCGACGTCAGTGGGTGGGCCGACGACGAAGAGGCTGACTCCGCTCCGTTAGAAGTCGATCTCGCGAAGATCCAAGAAAGCAAACGACCGAGGCGAGCCTCGACGGTCCTGCCTTCACGAGCCGAGTTGATGGAACAGGTCCGCCAGCAGGTCGCCGAACAGGCCGTCGTCGAAACCAAGCAGAAAGCGGAGAAAACCGCGAAGAAGAAGAAAAAAAAGAAGAAGAGCTCGAGCTTTTTCGACCCGAAGGAGACCCTCAAACTCGTGGCTGGCGTGTCCGTGGTCGTCGGTTTAGTCGCTTTCTTCGCCTGGGGCTACCCAGACCTTCGTTTTCCTCTGGGAGGTCTCTTATGTGTCATCGGCTTCATCGTTTACCTGCTCGGGGCGGTCTCCATCCGGCAAGTTGTCGCCGAGGAAGGCGTATTGAAGGCGCTTGTGTTCCGGTTTTGCCCGCCCTATCAATGGTGGTTCGTGACAACGCACTGGGAGGAAACGAAGGACTTCGTCGCATTTTTCGTCGCCGGCCTTGTCATCATGGCGATCGGCAGCGGCGTTATCAAAACGTCCGAGGTCGGTAGGCTGGCGGAGGCGTCCGAACGAGTCTATCAGAAAGCCGTAAAGGCTCGACAGTCCGAGATTCCGCCGTTGTCGCCGAAAGCAATACCCGGCGACGACGACTGACAAAAGGCCCTTGATCAGACCATGAACTCGCCCAGCATCTTCAGGATCTCTTTCAAGGGGATCAGCGTACCGAGTAGGGGAACCATCGGGGCCACAGCCGCCACGACCAGAACGACCAGGGCTTTTCTGTCGAACGCGATGATCTGCATACGATCCACGTGCTCAAATATGGTGGCGATGTCTGACTGTGAAGCAACATCAGGGCTGCCCAGAAGGGTATCTCGGCTTGTTGCCAGCGGCCTGATCCATTTCTCGTCGAATGCTCGATCGTGACGCCTGATGAGCGTCCCAAAATCAAGCAGGGCTCGAAACCGAGAGCGAATCTGGCGGCCGCTGAAGAAAAGCAACGGCAAGTGGAGGATTACGAGGGCCAAGACCACGAAGACGAGTGCGTGGTACTTCAAACTATCGAGCGAGGCGCCCTTGTGGATGATCTCGTGGGCGAAGCTGCCCGAGAGTACCGCCGAGACAGCCATGAGAACGGGCGAATAGCTGACCAACGTCCAGGCGAGAAAGCCGAGACCGCCGGCCCGGTCGGGGTGCGTCGGAGTCAGCTCGAGGTCGAGCCTTGATACACGGAAGAGGAACCAGGCCCACAACAAATAGATCCAGAGCCAGCGCACCAGGAAGAAGCCGAGAATTGGCAAACTGACCAGAATGTACCACCAGCCGGCAGGCGTGATGTGCGAACCTAACCGCTCCCAGCTCTCGAGTCGATCCTGTCGAGCCGCAGGTATATCCGCCCTACCACACAGATTGTTATCGACAGAACGATGATCACCGCTTCCGCCACGACCGAGCCGCGGAGCCGAATGACCTCACGCCGGGCGCGCGTCGAACGACAGTCGCTGTCGATCCGGTACCAGGCCTGACTCGAAAAAGTGCCGCATCTGAACACCCAAACTCGTCTCCATCACAACCTGCGCCAGCTCGAGCAGAGGAACGACGAAGAGGAACCGGCTATAAGGCACTGGGTCGCGCAAGAACGAGACTTCGACCTGGTATCCCCACGCGTGACCTTGAACGGCCGATAACAAGAAGAGCGGGACCCAAGTCACGAGCATGAGCAACAAAACCTTACGTCGCCGCCGATGCAAGTTTGGTGGCTCAAACCCTAGGCGCCGAGCAACGTGGAACGAAAGGCCACCCCGCACGATCGTTTGGTCGTCTGGTTTCTCATCACGAGGATCAGTTGCCATGGTGCCGTGTCCAGCATTCGTGGCGAGAACGAGTTTTTCCAAACGGCCTCTTATTTCAACGATTTCACGCAACGAAATCCGAGGTGGTTGCTGCCGGTGGATACTTCGCCCTTGCCCCGCGTTCCGATCATGTAGCGCGTGCAATACTGTTCGGTGCACAGGAACGACCCGCCGCGGTGAACCCGCTTGGCCTGCCCGGGCTCGGCGGGGTCATAGCTGGCGATTGGTCCCTGAGGATTGCGGGCCACGTCACCGGCCGCGGCGATGTTCGAGTACGCGTCCGCTCGGTACCAATCCGAGCACCATTCCCAGACGTTGCCGGCCATGTCGAACAGGCCGTAGGGGTTCGGGGGGAACTTTGCAACCGGCGCGATTCCCGCGAATCCGTCCTCGGCGCCGTCCTTCAAGGGGAAACGCCCCTGCCAGATGTTGGCCATCCACTTGCCGTCAGGTTGAAGCTCATCGCCCCAGGTATAAAGCTGGTTGGGCATTCCGCCACGGGCCGCGAATTCCCACTCGGCCTCCGTGGGGAGCCGCTTGCCGGCCCAACGGGCATATGCCTCGGCGTCCTCATAGGCAATTTGTACCACGGGATAATCGGCGCGGCCATCGATGCCGCGCGATGGTCCTCGGGGCGTCGCCAATTCGCCCCCTTCACGTAGCTCCACCATCGGTAATGATTGTCGAGCGGCACGGGCTGGGCAGGGGGGGTGAATACCACCGAGCCAGCAACGAGATTCTCCGCCGGCGCACCGGGAAACTCGGCAGCCGTGGGTGTGCGCTCCGCGACCGTCACGTACCCGGTCGCCTCGACGAATTCCGCGAACTGCCGGTTGGTGACCTCGACTCGATCCATCCAGAAACCGTCCACCCGGACGCGGTGGATCGGACGAGCGTCGGCCATCGGATCGGGACCGCCGTGGGGCAGCTCTCGGGGATCGGCGCACCCCATCGAGAACTCGCCGCCAGGAATCAAGACCATGCCAGGAGGCGGCGGAAGGGATGGCTTGGAAACCTCGGATTCCGATAGCCGCTTGCGCGGTGGCCGGTTCGTCGACGCTCGCTTCCGCGTTCAGGTGTCCCGGTTCTGGTGAGACAGTCTTCCAGATTCGCATCGAGGCCCAGACCACGCCGGCGCTGATGAACACAAGGCACAATTGCCAGAGCCACCAGCGAGATTCGCTGGCATTCGGCGCGACTTTCGAGTGATCTTCTCTTTTTGTCATGCGTTATTGCGAAGTATTCGTTACAGGACCGAACCGTGTGGTGATGAATCAGGGATCCGCGACATTCTAACACCTCAACGAATCCCACGCACGTGTCTTTCCAAGCCGGTTTTCCGGGAAGGAGCGTCAGGAGTCGTGCGAATCGGCGAGGCTCGATCGCGGTGTCGTGGCTGTTCGGGGTCAAGCGACGAAGGCCAGCCAGTAAAAGATCCAACCAGTCACGGTTGTCATGACCATGTCAATCGCCGCAACCTTGCCCCACAGCGCATGTTCGCGGCTGTGTTGGTTAGGGGAAGGCGGGCTCGGAAATCGATAGACCGCTCGGAGAAGAATCAAAAACCATAAAATGAACGTCGTGATCGCGAAGAATAGATGAACCCAAAGGGAATAAACCACAAGTCCGCTTCGTGTCGATGCATCAAAGTAAGGCGAAGCGCCCGCGCGTTCCATCCAATTACTGATATAATGGACGTCCGTCTCGAAGAGTACGAGCACAACGAACAGGCTCGTCGATAAAATAATTTGCATCGCCTTGTGGCTTCGGTACATTTTGCGGTACTTGACCGCATACACGCTCCAGGAGAGTGCCAGCAGCACGAAGAACATGGCGACCACGACGACGTCGAGCATGAACGATGCCCGACCTGGCAAGAATCCGCTCCATCCTCGGTAAACTTGCATTGGCGGGCTCACATTGGGAGGCATTCGAGCAGTGGAAAAACCGGAGAACGGCTTCGTCTTCCTGGCTGGACTGAATGTGCAGACATTGTGGGCTCCTCGTTCCGGTTGTCAAGCGCAAAGGACGCGGCCGGTCGGCTAGCGAGACGCGCACAGGGAGTGGGTTTCGGCACCAATTGTTGGCGCTTCCCCGCACGGGAGATCTTACGTCGCATGTCAGACAACCAGACCGCGGCCGATGATCATCCAACCGCGACGACCGTGACACCCCGTCGTCGTCGCCGACTGATTAGAGATGGCCTGGTCCTGCTCTCGGCGCTGATTGCCTTTTATCTGCTGGCCGCGTACCTCGCGCTGCCACTGGCCTGGCGACGAGCGATGGCGCGCCATCCCGCTCTTCTATTAATCCCCCGCGTATCGCAAACTCATGACGGCATCCCCGGTGATCCCATCAACATCGCCCTCGTCGGTTCGGAGGAGAGTCTCGCCAAGGGCATGATAGCCAGCGGTTGGGACGCGGCCGACGCAATCACTCTGTTGAGCAGTTTGAAAATCGCCGGTGACACCGTGCTGCGCCGCCCCGATGTGAACGCTCCAGTGAGCAACCTGTATATGTGGGGCCAGAAACAGACGCTGGCATTCGAACAGCCGGTCGGTCACTCACCGCGCCAACGTCATCATGTCCGTTTCTGGCGTTCGGAATGGCTGGATTGGAACGGACGTCCCCTCTGGGTAGGGGCGGCCACGTTCGACACCAGCGTGGGATTTAGCCGTACCACGGGCCAGATCACTCATCACATCAGTCCGAACGTCGACGCCGATCGAGACAAACTACTCGAAGACTTTGCGGCGAGTGGGTGCGATTGCCGAACTCGCCTGGTTGAATGACTTCCAGCAGAACTTGAAGGGTCGAAATGGCGGCGGTGATCCCTACCACACGGACGGACGATTGCCTGTGGTCATCCTCGCGCTTGACCAATAAAACGGTTTCGGTCGAGACGATCGCGCCGCCGCGAATCCCTTGGCAACGATCCAATTCTTGCCTCGTCCTTGCCCAACCGCTTGACGAAACCTAATATTTGTGATCCGCGAACAGAAAAAATCTGTGTGAAACCCGCCCCGAGGAGATTCCCTACGACTCATGTTTCACCTTTCACGTCCGGCCGTTTGGATACTCAGTGTCCTGATTTGTTGCGGCTACGCCCGACAAGCGGTTGGCGACGACGAGTTCGTGTTTTATCACGAAAATGTGATGGGCACGTCGCTCGAACTCCGCGTGAGTGTCGATCGTTCCGAGGCAGCGGGCTGGGCTGAGAAGCGGGTTCTGGGCGAAATCGACCGCCTCTCCGCGATCTTCAGCGGTTACGACAACCAGAGCGAGTTCAGCCGTTGGCAGAATTCCAGGGCAGTGGCCACTCGGGTTTCCCCGGAGCTTCTTGAAGTCCTCCAGGCATGCGACCGCTGGGGAGCCTGGAGTGGTCGAGCCTTCGACCCCAGGGTCGAGGCGCTGACTCGGCTCTGGTCCGAGCGCGCCGCCATTAATCGGCTGCCGACCGTCGACGAACTGACCGCGGCGCGAGACTTGATGAACCGGCCCGCCTGGCAACTCGATCTTGTTCTCCGTAACGCCCGACGACTGACGGACTGTCCGATCAGCTTGAATGGGATCGCCAAAGGGTACATCGTCGAGCGTGCCAGCAACCTCGCGCTGGAACCCGGTCGAGGGGTTCACGGTCTCCTTCTGAACGTTGGCGGCGATCTGGCGTGCCCTTGGCGAGATGAAAGGGATTGTCGGAATCGCGTCACCATTCGCGGATTCAGAGTCCACCGAACCATTCACGTACATCGGAATCAAAGATAAATCGGTAGCCACGAGCGGCAACTCCCAGCGTGGTTTTCGAATCAATGGTCGCTGGTACTCGCATATTTTCGATCCAAGATCGGGGCTGCCGGTCGATCGAGTGGCGAGTGCGACGGTCATCGCCGAACGCTCTGTCGACGCGGACGCACTTGCCAAGGTCTTCAACGTGCTCGAACCCCAAGAAAGTCTCCGCCTCGCCAACTCACTCCCCGGGGTCGAATGCCTGATCATCGCCAGTGATGGACAGGTCTCGCGGAGCGATGGCTGGATCGAGTACGAACGTCCTCGGCCCGTGGCGATGCTCTTGGCCGATGATCCCAAGCGCTCCGTCGCGGGAACGAAGAATGCCGAGGCAGACAAGGCCAAGTCCACAGACCGCACTGCAACACCGTGGAAGAAGGATCACGAGCTAGTCGTGAATTTCGAGATCAATCAACCTCAGTCGACAAAGGGTCGCTATCGTCGTCCTTATGTCGCGGTCTGGGTTGAGGACAAGGACGGGGCGCCGGTCCGCACCCTGACATTATGGGTATCGCAGGGAGGCGCGGGCCCGTTTCAATGGCTCCCGGACCTGAAGCGATGGTATGCGAAGGAAGAGGAGCGCAAAAAGCTCGATAAAGCGGATGTTTTTTTCACGGTGTCGCGGCCGACCCGTCAGCCGGGCAAGTACAAGGTGATCTGGGACGGTAAGGACGATCATGGCAAACAACGCGGCGGCGGCGAGTACGTCATCTGGATCGAAGCCGCGCGGGAGCATGGAACCTACCAGAGCATGCGACGGCAAGTGACTCTCGCGGACAAGCCGTTCACCGAGGACATCAAGGGCAATGTCGAGATCAAATCCGCCACGATCGAGTATCGTCGCAAGGCTCCGCCAAAGTAGCCCGACGATGAGCCCATCGTCGAGGCCGGCCCGGCCATTGTCGCGCAGGCTCAACATCCGGCTGGCGAAGTTGATGCGCTGGATGCATATTTATTTGTCGATGATCAGTCTGGCCGTCGTGTTGTTCTTCAGCGTGACCGGCATCACCTTGAACCATCCGGATTGGTTTTTCGCGGAAGCCGAGCGGAGAGAGCACGCCGAGGGGGATGTCAACGTAAAGTGGTTGCAGGTCGCTTCGCCCGCGGGCAACTCGGCGGCGGCCGAAGACGCTGACCTATCGCATCAGGTCTCGAAACTCGACGTCGTCGAGCACTTGCGGAACACGCACGGGATCCACGGGGCACTGGCGGAATTCCGAGTAGACGAGCGCGAATGCATGGTCACGTTCAAGGGACCGGGCTTTGCGGCGGACGCATTCATCGATCGTGAGTCGGGCCATTATACCCTGACACAGACGTATCACGGTTTCATCGCCATGATCAACGACCTCCACAAAGGCCGCGACACCGGCCCGATCTGGTCGGTCGTCATCGACGTCTCGGCCGTGCTGATCACCTTTGTTTCGCTGACTGGACTGGTCTTGCTGTTCTACCTTAAGCTCCGTCGGGTTCCGGGTATGGTCGTTGCCTTGATCGGCACAATCATCGTGCTATCAATATACCGAGTTTATGTGCCTTAAAGCGGTTAACAAGCGAGTTGCGCACAAGTAGGTCGCGATGTCGGATGATACTAACCCGACGCGCCAGCGAGGGACGCTGGCCTAGGCCGGCGCGAGACGCACAGCCGATCCCCTCGCTCGCGCGTCGGGTTAGTAGGGGTCGTGTGCAACTCATCGGAAAACCGCTCTAAGCGACGGTCGCAATCGAAGTTGTGAGGATTACGAAACGCCCCCGTTCCTGGAGGCATCGGCGCACCATCCATGGCGAGCAGGCCTCCAGCGACGGCACGGCGGGCTCACTTCTGGGCCTCTGGCTGGATCACCGGTGTTCTGGCGATTGGGGCCGGCGTGCTCGGTTTCTGGGTATCGATTGCTCTGAGGCAGGAGGACACGGAGGCTCTCGAGTCGCCTCTCGTGTTGGCGGTCGCGAGGCAGTTGGAGGAGGGTCCGTGGCGCCTTTACGGACCTTATGACGCACGAAATCGGCTAGTGTTGATTCATGCTCCGTTATATTACCACTTGGCAGCGCTGGCGGCTTGGCCACTGGCTCGCGCCGGACTTGACCCGATTCTGGCGTCCCTGGTTGCGGGACGGTCGCTTTCGGTGCTTGGGCTGTTGGCAACGCTTGCGGCGGCCTACGGGCTGGCACGGCTCGACGGGGCTCCCCGGCGGGTCGGATGGTGGGCCATTCTGTTGTTCGCGGCCACGCCGATCCACGGGGGCGTGGTTTTCGAGGTCCGGCCCGACATGCTGGGAGTCGCGCTCCAGACGCTCGGCGTTCTGCTCGTTCTCTCCGCACTCCGAATAGAACGGCACAGGCACGCGACGATTCTGACGGCGTTCGCCGCGTTCGGGTTGGCCGCGGCATGAAGCAGCTTTTTGTGATGGCGCCGGCGATCAGCGCTTTCCTGCTGTTGAGGGCCTGGCGACGCGGCAGGCTGGCGTCCGAGCCGATCGGCCGCGCCATCGTGCTCGCGTTTTCGATCTTACTGGTCGTTTACGGTGTCGGAAGAGCTGGCGACTGGTGGGCGGATGTCACAAGCACTCTTCCGAGCTGCCGGGAATGTGAGCCGGCTTCATCCGGGCGACTGGTTTTTCGCCTGGGGGATCGGCCTGGCGGTCATCTGGAAAAGTGTGGGCTGGATCGCAACGTTCGTCGCGGCGAGTGTTGTCATGATCGTGCGCGGCGGTGGCTGGGGCCGCTTTCTCCTGGCTGCGACGGGTCTCGGTCTGATCGGCCTGATCGTCGCGATGACGATCCTTCAATTCTTCGTGCTCCAGATGTCGATCAGCGTTCTGATCGCGTACGGATTGCTCGTCACGCTGTTACTCGTCGTCCCGGCTTGCATCTCGCTCGAGCGAGGACTGTTCCTTGGGGAACCGCTCGATCGTGCTCTTTGGATCTATTGGATCGGCGAGATGGTTCTCATGGCGGCCCTCTGCCGGATGAGCACGGGCGCCTGGTACAACTACGCGATCCAGGCCACCGTATTCGCGACTGTCTTGACGGCCCGTGCTCTTTCTCGTGCTTTGGAGGGTACTTCGTCGTCGTCTTCGGTGCTGCCGGTCATGATCGCCGTCCTCGCGGTACCCGCGTTTGCCCTCACGGACGCGAAGCAGATCGGCCAGGAAGCGAGACGCGGATCGGACCAGCTTGACGCGAATTCTCGGCGCGCTGAACCGGCCGTCCGGGGAGTACTTCTTCGTCGATCGGCCCGGGGAAAATCGCGTCCACGGACGACTCGACCTGGTCTATGACAACTGGCTCTACCCTGTATTCGAGTCGATCGGGCTGGCCGAGCCGCGTTCCATCTGGCTGCGCCAGGCTCTGGAAGACGGCCCGGTTCGGGTAGTCCTCATGACTTCTCCCGGAGATCGGATTGAAGGCATTGACCAGTCGCTTGCCGAGCTCGGTTACACGCGTCGTGGATGGGTCGCTCCATTCCATATCTGGATACACTCATCTCGGAACCCAAAGTAACGGGCGTGTCTCCCTATCGGACAACTGGCGGAGGTGATAGACTCATGAGGTAAGCTGAACGAATTCCCTCAGAGGATGTCTAGAAAGGTCTTGGTAGGGTGCCCGGCGAGCACCGATCCTCTTGGCGGCCGCTCATCTGGTACTCACAGAGCACCCTACGGGACTGGCCACTATGCGCTTTCTAGACGCGCCTAACGATTGGATTGAGCACGTGTCTCGGCCAAGGCAAACCACCCCCCCTGGCCCCCCCTTCGCAAAGGGGGGGAAAGTCAGCCGCGCCCTTTTCCCCCCCTTGCGAAGGGGGGGTTTGGGGGGGTGACCACGCGTGCCCAATCCAAGCGTTAGTGGCTCTAGGCAGGCTCTCGGTGTTCGGATCGGCGTGGATCACCGCACATCGCGTTCGACGGCCAGACTTGAAGGTGACACTCCCGTGATTGGGCTCGAACTTCCATCCCGGCGGCTCTCTTTGGCCCTATTGTTGGTGGCGGCACTGATCTTGTCGTTATCGAGCTCGGTTCGGTCGCAAGTGATGACGCCGGATCAAGAAGAACAATTGCAGATCTTGTCCGACCCCGGGGCCCCCAAGAAAAAAACAGAGAAAGACAAGGTCCGAGCCCCGTTCGAGTTCTTCAAGTCGCAAGTGACTCCGTTCGACGTACTTCCCTATGTCAAGGCCAACCATTGGGCTACCTTCGCCTTGGAGCTCAGGGCCAACGAGGAGGACTACGATGGTTACTTGCAGACCATTCCCGTGATGCTGCGGGGAATGCCCCTCGAATTGATTTACCGGCGAGACGCCCGCCTCTTGAAGGAGCAGCGAGCGCGATTGCCGTTTCAGATCATGCTGAACGAGGTGCCCAAGGAATGGATGATCGACATGGCTCATCCGGGTGCGCTGCGTCCCGACCAGAGCTGGCAGGCGAGCCTGGCGAACTTGCCGCCGCATCAGATGCTCGTTTTGATCCTGAGTAAGGAATCGACCACGCAGTTCGCCGCCTGGAACCGGATGACGGCGACCATTCCGGCCACGACCGATCGAGAGGTCAGCAGCGATCTGGAGAAGGATCGATATTACCGACTGGTTCTGCCGATGGAACCAGACAGGCCGGTCGCTCTCCTCGCATCCTCTCACGTGGTCGACGATCAGTCACGTAATCTGGGACGATCAGGCGCCGGACGTTCTGTCGGTCTCGCAGCAGGAAGCTCTGCTGGACTGGCTGCATTGGGGTGGCCAACTGATCCTGACCGGCGGCGCCGGCCAGTCTTTTTCGCTGTATCGTGAGAGTTTTCTGGGCCCGTACCTACCGGCCGATGCGACCGGTGAGACGGTGGGCCTGTCGCCGGGCCGACTTGCAGCCGCTTTCCCAGTCGTACCCACCTCCGATGCGCCCACCGGTTTACGGCGACGAGAGTCAGCCGGTGCCATTGACGACCGAGGAAGCGCTGCAACGATATGCCAGGAGTTACGAAGCCCCTGTCCCGATCCAGCCGCCGGCAAACCGTCCGGTTTTCCTCTCGGTGCTTCGTGCCCGGCCGGGCTCATCCACGATTCCGCTGGGCGAGGCGAGCCCCCACCTTCTCGCGGTCGAACGCCGCGTCGGCCGAGGACGGATCACGATGCTCACGATCAATCCGAATGAACCGTCGCTGCTGGCTTGGCCGGGCCTCGACACCCTGGTTCGCCGGCTGATTCTGCGGCGTCCGGAAGAGCCGATCGTGGCCAGGGGCGGCACGGACGGCTTGCACTTTTATCCGCCTCGACGCGGTCGCTTGTTGGGCTGGGACCTGAGCTGGTATCGAATCATCAGTCGAGACGCGGGCTCGGCCATCGAAACCCCGCGAAGCAATAACGCTGCCCCACCGGGTAGTTCAGCCGGCGTAGCGAGCGACCCAGCGATCGCGAACGCCGCCGCGAACGATGTGCAGGGCGTCTCCGATTGGCGAGACGGAGCGCCGGATCCCCAGACTGGCTCGCGACCTTCTTGAGGAGGCCTCGGGGATTTCCATCCCGAGCTCGCTCTTCGTGCTCCGAGTGATCCTTGCCTACCTGATCGTCGTCGTTCCACTCAATTGGCTCGTATGCCGGTACTTCTTCAACCGGCGAGAGTGGGCCTGGTTCATCGTCCCGCTGGTCGCCCTCGGTTTTGCCATCAGTGTCGAGCGGGTGGCAGCCCGCGACGTGGGTTACGATACCGCCTCGGATGAGATCGACCTGCTCGAGATGCAGTCTGGCTATCCGCGGGTCCATCTCACTCGGCTGGGCTCGTTGTACACCAACGGGCGAACGCGGTTCTCGATCACCTACCCGAACGACCCGACAGCGCTGGCCTTGCCGCTGGACAACGGCCGCTCGATCCGAGGAGAGGACATCTCGACCTCTGTTTTTCAATCTTATCCCGTCCCCGGACTGATAGGCCTGGCGGTTCAGCCCCGCAGCCTGTCCCTGTTTCGGGCGGAGCAGATGTTATCCCTGAGTGGCGTGATCCATCTTGAGGGAGAGGCCGGCAAGAAGCGTCTGGTCAACGACAGCGAGCTCGAGCTGAGGGACGCGGTCCTGATCGAACTGGCAGGCCCGGGTAAGCGCAAAGAACGATTCGTGGGTAATATCGGATCTGGTGCCACTGTCGAGCTCGATGGGCCAGCGATCCCAGGAGCCGCCGGCGACGGGTCGAATCCGGGCCCGGGTCCTGACCCGAACCCCTTGTTGGAACAGCTTCGGACAGACTGGGAATCGCGCGACGAGAACTCCGGCGAGATCCGTCTGGTCGCCTGGGTGCCGAACACGATCGGCGGGCAAGCGATCGACCCGCCAGTCGACCGCCGGCGAGGGTTCACCGCGGTCCTCGTTCATCTGAGTCTCGGCAATCCGCCGGCACCGGACGGTCCGCGCTACAACCTGTTGGCCGCCGGAGCCGATCAAGGCCAGGTTTTCGATATTGAAGCGTTGAAGGCCGAGATGGAACGGCCGGTGTCAACCCAGGGGAGTGCCTTCAGCCGGAACCGGCGGCGTCCTCCCTCGCAGCCTCCGCCCAGTCCCAAGCGTGCCGGTTCCCGTTGATGACAGGTCAGAACTACTCAGACGGAGTAGACACGTTCATGATCGAGGTGATCAACTTCACCAAGCGTTACGGTGATTTCGTCGCCGTCGACAACCTCAGCTTTACCATCGGCAAAGGTGAGATCTTCGGTTTCATCGGGCCCAATGGCGCCGGCAAGAGTACGACCATTCGGTTCCTGGCGACCTTGCTCCGGCCCACCGCTGGCGAGGGACGCGTCGCGGGCCATTCCGTTACCGCCGAGCCCATGGAAGTTCGCCGCGTGATCGGCTTCATGCCGGACGATTTCGGGGTATACGACGGCATGAAAGTGTGGGAGTTCCTCGATTTCTTCGCCGTCGCCTACAATATCCCGCGCTCCTACCGCAAGAAGATCATCGGCGAAGTGCTGGACCTGCTCGACCTGACCCACAAGCGCGACGACTACGTCAACGGACTATCCAAGGGGATGAAACAACGGCTCTGCCTGGCCAAGACGTTGGTCCACGACCCCCCCGTGCTCATTCTCGACGAGCCGGCCTCGGGCCTGGACCCCAGGGCCAGGCTCGAGATGAAAGCCCTGTTGAACGAGCTGAAGCAGATGGGCAAGACCATCTTGATATCGAGCCACATCCTTTCGGAGCTTGCCGATTTCTGCACATCGATCGGAATCATCGAGCGCGGCAAGCTCTTGGCCGCCGGCAGCATTCAGGAGATCCAGCAGCAGATCCGCTCCCACCGGGTGTTGAAAATCAAGATCCTGGACGGTGATACCGATAGAGCCGCCAGCATCGTGCGCCACGACTCGTCGATCCGTCTGGTCGAGACTATCGATCACACGCTCACGGCGGAGTTTGAAGGACAAGATCCGGATATGGCCCGTCTGCTCGAAAAGCTGATTCAATCGGGGGTCGTCATTCAGTCGTTCGCCGAAGAGCCACTGTCTCTCGAAGAGGTTTTCATGATGATCACCAAGGGGATCGTCAGCTAAATCTAGAACAGATTCTTAACATCCATGTTATTTCATGACAACCCAGTCCTGACTCGCGAGCTGCTGGTGACCCTGAGATCACCGCGCTCGTTCATCCTCCAGTTGCTGTACGTCTGTGCGTTGGGGGCCCTGGTCTATTTTTACTGGCCGGGGGGTGAGGAGGGCGTGCGGCAAGTTAGCCCGGGCGTCGCTCGGGCTCTGTTCGACATCTTTTTCCTCGGGCAGTTCTTCCTGGTCGCCCTGATGGCACCGACCTTCGCCGCGGGGAGCATCACGGGGGAGAAAGAGGGCAAGACTTACGAGCTGCTTCTGGCCAGTCCGCTCCGACCGGGAACGATTCTGGTCGGCAAGCTCTTCAGCTCGCTCAGCTATCTCGTGATCCTGATCATTTCCAGCCTGCCGTTGATGATGCTTTGCTACCTCTCTGGGAGGTCTGCTCCTGTCTGAGATCACGCGGAGCTACCTGGTCCTGATTCTGGCCGCTGGCACGTTCGGGCTGTTATCGATTGCCTGCTCGAGCTTTTTTCGCCGCACCAGCTCGGCCCTGGTGGTGAGTTACCTGGTGATCTTGCCGCTGGCCGTGATGTGCGTGGTGATGACGCGCACCGACAACGTGTTGGCTCGTGACTTTGTGTCGATTGCGATCCTACCGCCCTGGTGTCTGGCCACCTGGACGGTGCTGGGCATCCTGATCAATCGCCGGTTACTCCATCCACCGGACGTCGGCAGTGAGGGCAAGGATGTGATCGACGAAGAGGAGGAGATGAAATACGCGATCGGGGTCGTGATCGATCGCGACCTCTTCCCCGATAAACTGTTCGCGCCGGCGAAGCGGATCGACTTGATGCCCGATGGCACGAATCCTGTTCTGGACAAAGAGCTGCGGAGCGAGATCTTCAGCCAGGGAACGTTGATGCTCCGGGTGGTGATCCAGGTCAGCATGCTTTTATCGATTCCCTTGATGGCGGCGCTTCTCTTCCTCCGCTCGGACAAAGCGGGTTATTATGTCGCTTATGTACTGACCTTCAATATGCTCGTAGGCCCGGTTTTTTCCGCGGGAAGCATCACTCAGGAACGCGAGCGGCAGACCATGAGCCTGCTGCTGACAACCCTGCTGCGGCCGGGTCAGATCGTGGTCGCCAAGCTGATGGCGGCCCTTCGCGTCTCGACGGTGCTGACGTTCCTGCTCACCGAACAACTGCTGCTGGCCTACGTGTTGCTCCCCGAGCTGCGCAACCGCTTCTGGACCCTGGTGGTTTACCTGCTGATCATCGCGACGACATGCTTGGCCACTTCGACGATCGGCTTGTTGTGTTCCGCGCTGGCCCGCCGAACCTCGACCGCGATGGTCCTGACCTATCTCACATTGCTGTTGCTTTTCGTGGTACCAATGGGACTGTCCTGGTACCTCCAGGGGATCTCATCCGTCAAGGAGCAACAGTTGGCCGCGCTGACGATTACCAGCCCATTTTCAGCGGCCCTCGGTGTCCCGATGCACGTGAACCGAAACGATCTCTTCAACCAGCCGCTCACGGTTGCTGACGCCATCATCGTTCCCATCTACCGCGGCTTCGGTCTGCCGATCTGGGCGATTTTCCTCTTGATGTATCCCGTGCTCAGCTTATTCCTGCTCTGGGTGACCTATCTGATTTTTCGATGGCGGTGGTGGCGCGCGGGAGGCTTAGGCTAAATGACATTGCGTGATTCTGGGATGGTTCACGCATTTGTAGGGTGCTCTCTGAGCACCAAGGCCAGCCTTGCGAGTGAAAAAAAACGTGCTCAAAGAGCACCCTACGACGGCTAGCCCGAAGCGTCAGCGAGGGGCAGCCGCCGGAATCCTCGCTGACGCTTCGGGCTAGTATGATGGCCGTTTCCGCCGCGAACATGCCATCGCATAGGTTAATCGCTCTAAAACACAACCATCGGCAACAAATTGTGGATGCGGGCCCCGTAAGGGCCTAATCGTGCTCCTCTTCCGAGACTAAATGTGAGAACGCGTGTGATGTCCTCAATGGCTCAGGGCTAAGACGGAATAGGCTGTCGCCGCGTCCCACATAAACTTTCCGATGTTGGCTTCGCCCGGCTTCCACGACTCGGGTGCGCGGTTCTTGTTAACGGACGTGGCACGCCACGTGCCCGTGGGATCTTGGCTCGACCGCAGCCAGGCGAGCCCTTTGCTAATCTGAGGATTCTCCTTCGAGAGACCGGCAAGCTGGAGGACGTGCAGGATTAACCCGGTGGCGTAGCCGTCGGGCATTGTGACATGGCTCGTCACGCCTTTGCGTGTATATTCACCGAGCGAGCCAAGGCTCCAGCCTCCGCTGGCAAGCTGCTTCGCGAGGATCTGCTCGATGAGTTGATCCTTTTCGCGAGCAGTCAATAACCCATCCAGGCTTGAAGAAGCCCAGAGCATCCAGACCCGATTGTGAAGGTTCTGGGAGGCGTAGCTCTTTTTCAGGTAATCGCGCAGGGAATCGAGCCGCTCCCTCAAGTCTGCACTGGCGCTGGCGCCAGCATTTTCCGGGACCGTACCAACAGCAATTGCCGCCAACGAGGCACCGAGGTATCGTGATGACACCCCCTCCCAGGGGTCCATGCCAAAATTGATCCACTCCCAGGAGCCCTTGTATTGTCCTTCCTTGATCTGAGTGGTCCAAAGGATCGACAGGGCTTTCTTCGTTTCCGCACTCGGCTCCTGACGGCCCTGGAAGCGGTCATCGCGCGAGAGTATCAGTGCGTTCAGGACCGATTCAGTGCCCCATGATTGCTTCTTCTTGTCCTCGTCGAAATCATATTGGAGCTGAAATTCGGCGTCCTCCAGCTTAGCCCAGTTCGATACCCTGCGCTTCGTCTGATCGAGGATTCTGGTCTCCAACTTGGACGGCTGCGGCTGGTTCGCGAGCTGACGTAGGACGGGTCTCGCCAGGGCAATCGGCAACAGGCTGTGGCAACTCACACAAGAGGTCTGGGATGTCCCCTGGCCGCGATGCGCCGAGCCGAAGTTGAACCAACTCTCGCCGCGACCGTCGAGATATTGAGTTGCCTTGGCTTGATCCCACCGTCCGGGGGTGTACTCGCCTCCCGAGGTGGGCGCCGAATACGCGAACGCGAGCAGCCCTTGCACTACGAATAGAAGACAGACATTTCGGCTGGCCATCGTGAGAACTCCCGTGGCAGAAACACAAGATCCAGGACAGGGCAATCCGTTGAACGAGCTGATCTGAAAGCAAAAACGACGTCGGCTAATCTTCCCCCCCTTACGGAGGGGGGGTTCGGGGCTCACAGGAAGGTGCTTTTCTGAAACCAGCCGTGCCAGTCGCCAGCCGCTCGACGTCAAAATCGCCGGCAACGCAGCGAAAACTGGCTCCCTCTCCCGTGGGGAGAGGGCTGGGGTGAGGGGCCGATCAAAGCCACGCCGCCGGTCGAAGCCGATCACTCGCCGCGGGTGACTATCACCGGCAAGTGAGCGGAAACGCCGACACGGGAGGCCGTGGTTTTCGCGAGGGTTTTCGGTGGCACCGCCCCTCACCCCAGCCCTCTCCCAGCGGGCATTGGTCTCTACAAGAGATTGTTGATGTCATAAGTCATTACAAACAAAAAGCTTGTGCCGAATACGGAGTTTCAATCCCCGCGAATCTCATTGAACTTTACGAGACATGAAACTTCGTAAATGTTAGGCTCACGTGGTTTTTGTCGGGGATTTCTAAAATTGTAGTACTCTCATTTGTTGAAATGTCCGTGCAATCAAATCCCAAGACTAACCTGTTATTTGGTGCAAAACTCTTTCTTGCCATACCTTTTAATAAATCAACGATCGCTTGTAGAGACCAATGCCCAGCGGGAGAGGGAGCCGGTTTTGACAAAAGCCCCTCCCTGTAAGGGGGTTCGGGGGGGTGACCACGCGTGCCCAATCCAATCGCTAAACGCTCTAACCTGAGCTATTGTCTCATGTCCAACGGCTTCGATCCAGTGACGGGTGGCCGACGGGCTCTAAAAGTATTCGAGAAAGCGGGGCGGCGGCCAACGCGTTGCTGAACCGACTGCGAGATGTCCTCGAATGGTCGGTTTTGAGCCGAGCCTTTCAGCCAATTCGATCATAAAATGTCGGGGAGCGAGCGGCCGGCGTCACGAAGGATGGCTTCGCTGGCCTTCTCGGCGATCATGTAGACTGAGGTGACGATGAAGAAGCCCGGGATGCGCGGAAAGACCGAGGCGTCGACCACGCGCAGGCCCTCAACGCCTTGCACTTTGAAGTTGGTGTCAAGCACCGCGTCTTGAGTGCCGCCCGTGGGTCCGATCCGGCAGGTCCCGCAGGCGTGGTGGCCCCAGGCCTCGCTCTTCACCCATCGGGCGATCTCGGCGTCGTCCTTGATGTCGGGCTCTTGTTGACCCGCCGGCTCCTTCTGGTTTTGGGAGACCAGGTGGCACGTGCCGTTGAGGTTCTTGGTGAACTCGCGGATGAACTTCACTCCTTCGACGATCGAGCGGAGGTCGTCCCCATCGGTGTCACTTCCTTCTTCGAAGTAGCGGAACACGATCTTTGGTCGCTCCTGGGGATTGGTCGAGCGCAGCGTGACGGTGCCACTTGTGTTTCGCGTGTGGGCCTTGAGGACGGCCCACGTAAAGCAGTTTCGTCTCGTTTCGAGTGCGTCGGCATACTGTGGGTAATAGCCCTTGAAGGCGGCCGGTAGTCCAAAGATGAACAGGTCGGGGTCTGGCTTGTCGGGCGCGGACCGGCGGACGATGGCCACGACCGCGCCGTTGCTGGCATAAACACCGGAGCGATCGCGCTGCCACTGGGCCAGGGCGGGATCGGGTTGCTCTCCCTGTTCGGGTAACCGGAACGTGCAGCCCTTGAAGAGCACTAAGTCTTGCGGCAGATCGGAGAGCACCGCGACCTCATAGCGATCCTGAAGGAACCGGCCGACCGCGGGCCGGTCGAGCCGCACGGGGATGCCGAGCGCGTCGAGGTCGGCCTTCGGGCCGATGCCAGAGAGTAACAGGAGCTGAGGCGTGTTGAACGTCCCGCCGGCGAGGATGACCTCGCGCGATGCGCGGACCTGCTGCGGAAGGCCCGGCGCGGGACGTCCGCCGGCCGGTTCGATGGCGGCCTGGTAGAGGCGCTGGCCGACCATATATTCGACGCCGACCGCCCGGTTCCCCTCGAACAGGACCTTGGTGGCTAGCGCGTTCGCCCGGACGGTCAGTTTGTCGGGATGCGCCGCGCGAACGCGGCGGATTCGTTCCCTGCTGCCGTTGCGGACCCCGGCGTCGATCGCGAGCGGGACCAAGAATACGCCCTCCCGCCGTTCCAGGGTGATCTGGTAGTCGTTGGGATCGAGCACTCGCGCGAGCGCGCCAACCACGGGTGGCTGGCCGGCGTCGCCGCCTGGGGCCGGGGCCGACAGCAGCTTCATCACTTCGGGGTTCTTCTCCAGGAACGTCTCCAGGGCCGCAAGCGGCATCACCACCTTGCCGATCGACGAAGACTTCCCACAGGGTCTGGGCGGCGGCGGAGACGATGATCTTGAGGAGCTGGGTGTCCCCCAGCGCGGGGTTGACGTCGGCCTTGCCGATCCCCAGCCAGCCGCGGAAGCCATGCCGTGACGCCGCGACGTCCGGCGCCTTCGGATCGATGTAATCGCACCGTTCGATCCGCTCGAAGCAGCGCCTCATATTGTCGGGAGTCCACGACGGGTCGCCGGTGATCTCAGCGAGGTTCTCCCAGTCGCTGTCGTGCGGATAGACGGTGATCATCGCGTTGTGGGTCGTGCATCCGCCCAATGCCTGCGCAATGGGGGTAGAGTACGCCGTCGACCGGCTCGTCGTTGGCTTGTCCCGGGTAGCGAAACGTTTCGTAATACTTCGAGTCGAGCTTCTGGCTCGCGTCGTTTTCGTAGTGCCTGACCCAGAAATCCCAGCGGATGTTCGGATCCTGGGTGGAAAGCCCATGAAAGGCGGGCACATCGATGAGCAAGCTGTCGTAGTCGGGGCCGGCCTCGATCAAGAGCACCGAGAAGCCCGCGCTGGCCAGATTGGCCGCGACGGGTCCGCCGCCGGCGCCGGAACCGACCACGATGTAATCGTACGTCTCATGCGTGTTCGAGTCCGGAGGCATGACAGATCACTCCCAGTGAGCAACGACTGACTCCGAGGATCCAAAGGACCCAAGGGAGATTGACCGAGTTTCGCCCGCCCGGCACCGCCCGATGGAGCCTGTGGCCGACGTGACCCCGGGCCAGGGGGCGGTGCCTTGCGTCTCGGGCGTTCAGAGCGTCTTGAGGTACTCAATCAGCGCTTTCTTATCGTCCTGATCCAGGTCCGAGCCGAACGTGTGGCCGCGATTCTCGACCAGGTCCGGGCACTCACTTCGCTTGAGAAGCTCTTCGGCCAAACGTGCGCGGGTTGTTTCCGGACTTGAGCAGGAGCGTGAAGACGTAGGGCAGCTTCCCTTCGTCGAGGTTTAAGAGCAGGTTCAAGGGCGTCCCTTTGGGAATCACGAACTGGGACTGGAAGATTCGGGCGAGGTCGCTCGAATGCGCCTTGATCGCCTCTTCGAATTTCGGCTTCAGCGGCGTGACGAGTTCGGCAAGCTTGGGTTTGTCCTTGAGCTTCTCCTCGACGAGTGCATTGACCTGCGTGATCACGGCCGCGGAGACTTGCGCCTGGATCTTGTCAAGGTTCTCCTTGGAGTAGAGTTTCTCGAGATCGGGCCGGAGCCGCGTGATCAGCTCGCCAAGCACGATCTGGAGAGCCGGTTTGAGCTCGGGGGCGCGTCGGAGGTTGCAATGACCTCTGGCGCTGACGTCGGCCAGCGTCTGCTCCACGGCTTTCTTGGCAACTCCCGCAAGCAGATTCGAGAGCTGGCCTCCAGCGTCGGACATCCCGGCCGTAAGGCTGCTGTCGATGGACGTGACCTTGACTTTGAGAGGCCGCTTTTGCGGGTTAAGCAACTCGTCCATGGCCTTTTCGAAGAGAGCGATCCGGCCTTCCACGGTGACGGCTTTGGGGTCGGTCAATCCTTGGTCGTCGACGGGGCTGGGCCCCATCGAATTGTTGTGCAGGAACGGCGCGGTGGACCACATGCTGTTCAATGCCGCGGTCCGATAATATCCCCGTCCCCCTCCTTTGGCGATGAACGGAGTGACAATCGGGTCAGGGCCGAACGCCGGGTCCAGCTTGTTCAACGGGTTCTCGAAGGACATGTAGCCGAGCGCGGGCAGGGCCTTGTATTCCTGCGACGAGAAATCCGACCAGACCTCGCCGTCAAGCGCATTGGTTCCCATCGACCGGGCCGCATTCACGCCTAAACCCGGATAGGTCAGGGGGTAGCGAACGTCGTCCGAAAACGTGTTGCCGGGTAGGAACTGGTCGGACAGCACCAGTTGCCGGAAGAACGCCTTTTTGTTGTTTTCCGTGCCGATCGGATAGAACGGCTGCTTGCTCGAGTGGCAGGAAGCGCAGTTATCCGCGAAAACCAGGGCACCACGTCGAAGCTGCTCGGCGTCTTTGGTGATGTATTTCGGCTCCCCCTTCTCATTCTTGATCGACGCCAACTCGTAGGGTGTGTACGAGGCGAGATAGCTCGCCAGGAACGGGACCCGCCGCTCGCTCTCCTTCCATGCTTGCCCAAGCTCGGGGTACAGCTCCTGGAGTTCGCGCTTCTGCGCATCGGACACTTCCAACTTGACGTCCTTGAGCGAGAAAGGCCTTTGGCTCGTACCGAGGACCGGGTTCCAGAGTTGGTCCAACAGGTAGTTTCCCTCCGAGCCGACGTTGATAAACACGCGGAGCAGGGCAGCGTGGATGCCGACCGCGTCGGATCCATCTTTCAAGACGTGGTTGGTGATCACCTTGTGGCCGGACGGCGTGGTCTCGCTGAACGCGGTGCGGCCGCCCACGTTGAAAAGCTGGTTGATCGTGTTCGGGATTGTTGAGGAAGTCCCAGGTAAAGCGGCGAGGTCTCTGAAGTCCCGGGTTGCTGGGTGTGGCCGTACTGGTAGAGGAAGCTTTTCTCGTCGAGTCCCTTGGTATCATACGGGTCATCGGGGTAGTTGGGGCCGGGGTTGGCAGCTCCGGCGATTACGCGGCCGGGTCCGAAGAAGAGATCGCCCTCGCGGCAGATATTGGTTACCCATGTTGGCCGCGAGGTTCTCCCACCGCGGTTTGGCCGGGTCGGCCGGCGGATTGAGGGGGTCGAACGCCATGTGGCAGAGGCCGCAGGAGATGCCCATCAGGTATGGCGGCTCGACCGCCCCCGGATTCTGGAAGTACTTCCGGACACTGGCCTTCTTGTCCTTCATCCACTCGGCGGCCACTGCGTCGGTGAAGTTCGGGTTGGCGAACTTCCGGAGGCCGACCACGCCCGTCGGCTCGCCGTACCATTTCGGGTCTTGAGGGTAGTGCGCCCGGGATCGGGTCTCCCTTCCACTTGTCGACGATGAAACCGAACTCGTCCTCGATCTTACCCTCGAAGTTTGGCTCGTTGATCAGCCCGATTTTCCTGAACCGGTCCTCCGGGCTGCTGGCAAGCAGCCGGTTGAAGTCCATCGTGGCACCGAGGCCGCCGCTAAACTTGGCCAGTTGGCGGTAAAACTTGTAGTTGCCCCCGGTGTAGAAGAGCCAGGTGTCGCGACCGAGCTTCTGCCCCTCGCTCCACTTGTACCAGAGGCCGTTGGGTCCGTAGTACTTGAAGCTGTCTTTGTACTTGGATCGATCCGCATCCGGGCCGCCCGGATGGGACCCAGCCGAGGGCTCGGGCTGATAGCCGCCGCCTTTCGCGGCCTGGGCAAACGATTCCGGGCAAGGGAGCCCCGGGAACAATCCCGAGGCCAGAAAAAGAACCGCGACTACCCTGACGCAATGCGCCCGACATGCGAGACCCTCTTCCTTCGAGTAAAGAAAACCCCTCGGTACCTGTCCAACGGCCTGCGCCACCGGCGCGATCCATGACCCGTTGCCATCCGATCCATGAGCCGTTGCCATCCAAGGAACGCCCTCGGACGTTACCACGGCCTATCGAATTCGCATCGGAGATCTTGCAACTGAAATCACCCGACGGCGTCCGCGCCTTGACATTATTAGACACCTGCTCGTTGGGATATCAAAAGATTTTTTAAGCAAATCTGCCGGTTCATCCAGCGGAAGTGGCGCATTGCATGCGACTGACGCCCCGGAAGTGGCCATCCAATCCGGCCCAGTCATCGCCCTCAGAAGAGGGAAGTGAAGCGACGACAAGCCCTGAAAAGACGGTACATTCTCCAAGCCGGCCTCAGCGCCTCGGTTGTGATTTCGACTTCATGGGATCGCGTTTAGCGAAACGTTTGACCGGGAATGAAAGGGTCTGTTTCGCGGTTACCTTCCAGACATAGTGGATCCCAGGGAACGCGTGCAAGCCATGGCCAGACATCCTGCCGTGCTAGCGGCTTACTTGAACTTGCCGGCAAGTCCGACTCTCGTCGGTGGGATTTCGCCTCCGGGCAGGATCCGGCGACCCGAAAGCCGGTCCCTGGACTTGGTCGGCCAGACCGTCGCCCCAGAGAATAACATGGCGGAAATGCGGTGCGCAAGCGCGAGAAAAAAGCGCAGGCACGGCATCTAGAGAGTAGACCGCAACCAGAAAGGCCGGGCATGCAAGGAATCGCCTCGGAGGAATTGGGCCGCCTGTACCGCGAGCATGCCCCGGCGCTGCGTCTGTACGTCCGGCAGTGGCTCGCGGGCGATGAGGACCTGGTGCAGGACGCCTTCGTCCGGCTGGCGCAGCAGTCGCCGGCTCCGGAGCAGGTGCTGCCATGGTTGTACCGTGTTGTCCGCAATGGACGCCGGCCGCGAGTCGCGGCGGGGCCCGGAGGCGCCGTCGCCAGGAGCGGGCGAGCGTCTCAGAGGCCTGGTTTGCCGCAGTCGATGACCGCATCGACGGCCGGGAAGCCACGCGGTTGTTGGCCGAGTTGCCCCTGGAGCAGCGTGAGGTGGTTGTGGCCCGGATCTGGGGCGGGCTGACATTCGAGGAGGTGGCTCAGTTGGCAGGCTGCTCGCTGCCGACATGCGCACCGCCGTTTCCAGGCCGGACTGGCCGCTTTACGAGAGAGGCTCAAAGGCTCATGGACGCAAAGACCCCACGCCACGAAGACGACCTGAGCGACTTCGAGCGTCACCTGGCGGGTTGGCAACCGGCCTCGGACGGCCTGAATGCCGACGCCATGCTCTTCGCCGCGGGACAAGCTGCCGGCCGGCGCGGGCGGAGCCAACTGCTCTGGCCGATGTTGTGTGCGCTCCTGACCGTGCAGGCTGCGGGGCTGGGCGTGTGGGGCCTATCGGAGCGCGCCGAGCGCCAAGCCCTGGCCAGCCGTCTTTCCGACCGCGCCCCGACACACAGCGCCTCCCCGGCGACCGTTGTCGTTGTTCGAGAGTCCTCATACGAGCCGTCGCCGGGTGACTACCTGAGCACGCGGCGACAGATGGAGCAAGACCCGAACGGCTGGCTGGCTTCACTGCAACCCGCGGGGTTGCAGGCACTCGTGCCGCCTCCTCCCCAACCCGCGATCCTCACGCCTCGCCAACGTGATGGTCTGTTCGATCTCTGATCGGCGTCTAACCCACTCCTTACCCCCTAGTTAGAGAGGTGTACCCATGATTCGACTGCGCCAATGGTGCTGCGCTCTTCCTGCCCCTCATGCTGGCACCGGCCCTCCGGGCCCAGGACAAACCGACGTCGCCCTGGGCCATCGACCGCTCACTGAGCGTCTCGCCCCAGGATGTCGCCGGTGCCGGCGCTGAAGTACCGCCTGCTACCCCTCAATTCCGAGTTGAAGGAGGGCAACGCCGTACCGATTTACCTGCGCCTGGTCCACGAGCAGAACGACGCGACGCGGAAATACTGGACTGAGACGCCAAAACCGTGGAACGGGATGCCCGTCGACAAAATTCCGTTAGATCGAGGCCCGCAGGTTTCTCCAGGATCACCGCCGCTTTCTGCAGCAGTTTGACCTCGGCGCTCGCCGGCGAACAGCCGAATGGAACTACACTCTCGACGAGGGCAACTTCATCGGGATCCTGATGCCCGACACGCAGCAGATGCGCAACTACGCTCCGATGCTGATCCTGCAAGCCCGGGTGGCGATCGCCGAAGGGGATTTTCGCTCGAGCGGCCCACCACCTGGAGACGGGCTTCGCATTCAGCCGGCAGGTCGGACGAGGGGCCGTTCCTGATCAACAGCCTGGTCGCCATCGCCCTCGCGTCGCAATTCACCGGCGTCGTAGCCGACCTCGTCGAGCGACCAGGCGCCCCGAACCTCTACTGGGCGCTCACCGCCTTGCCTCGCCCACTCATCGACCTGCGGCGGGCCCAGGACGTGGAATTTCGGTTTGTCGAAATCGGTGTTGGATCCCGAGTTAGACGACCTCGACCGCGAGCGGACCGCCAGAGCAATGGGACGGCGTCTTGCGGCGCATCCGGTCGGAGCTCCGGGGTCTTTCCATGGAGGGCAACCCGCCCAAAGTTCCGGACTGGTTCCCCAAGGATTCCGCTCCGGAGGATCCGGCCGCGAAGTCACCCGACCTCGCCGCGGCTCGCGAACTTCGTCGCCCGCACCAAAGGCCTGTCGGCTGGCAAAGTCGAGGCAATGCCGCCGGCTCAAGTGCTGCTCCTTTACCATTGCGGGCACGTGTCGTGAGGACTGGGACGACTATTATCGGGCCGCCTACTTGCCCTACCCACAGGCCCGCCCGTTTTTCGAGGCCGCGAACAAGCGGCTCCGCGAGGCGCCCGATACCGAGGGACACGTGGTGTCACGCTCGCTCTTTTCCGACATGAACAAGGTCATGTCCAGACAGACCGCACTCGAGCGCAGCCTGGCCGCCTTGCGAGTCATCGAGGCATTGCGGATTCATGCCGCCGCTCATGACGGCAAGCTGCCGGACAAACTGGACGACGTGACCGAGGTTCCCGTTCCCAACGATCCCGGTACCGACCGGCCGTTCGAGTACAGTCGCGACGGCGACACGGCGACGCTGGTCAGCCTGGTTCCCGGTGACCCGGTACACAATAACGGCCTGCGCTACCGCGTGACCATCCGGAATAGGTAACTCACGGCCTACCGTTGTGGCACAGGCCGGCCGGCGGCCTGTGCCACGAAGTAGCGAAGGCGTCGTCGTCGTCGGCCTCCTCCAGCGGCTGGCGGAGAACCTCGAGCGTTTTGCGGTTGAACTCGGGCATTTCATCGAGGAACAACACGCCCTTGTGCGCCAGACTGATCTCACCGGGCTGGGGAGTTGTGCCGCCGCCGGCCAGGCCGGCGTCGCTCACCGAGTGGTAGGGCGAGCGAAACGGCCGGATTTCCATCAGGGCTTCGCCGGCCCCCAGTAACCCCATCGCGCCTATGAATTCGAGTGGTCCCCAGACTCTCGTGCGGAGTGAGCGGGGGAAGATCGTGGGCAGACGCTTGGCCAGCAAGGGGCTGATCCTGCCTGGCTAGTCGGACTCAATGGTTGCCTCGGATGATGCAAGCGATATCGCTGAAGGATTCGTATTGTGCGATCGCCTCTTCATCGGACATGCCGATGAACGGCAACATGAATACGCCGTCACCTTTGGAGTGGAGGTCGAAGCAGAACATTTCGCCGCCTCCGTCGGAGCCGAATGGGAACCATCGGTCGTCGAGATACTTTTGCATCTCATAACCTACCCAACGATCTTGGATCGTCTCCTTGTTCCAAATGACGATGTAGCCGAATTGCTCGCCCAGATCGCCTTCCCATCCATTGTTGGTCTCGATGAACTCAACGTACGATGGCGGAAGCAAGGATTTCTTCTCGGCGTAGAGGTCTGGCATCTTTCCTCCTGTGGGTCAGGGGTCAATTTGACCACAATGTCAGGATGTGCAGAGTGCCTGCCGATCGGTGCAATTTGAATTCAGACGAGTTCATCGAGTGAGCGGTCAGACCCCTTCCCGCCGTTCGTGTCGTCGTCGATCCAGAGCGCAATCCCGATTAACACCGGGAACGCTATAGCGCTCAAAAAGAAGCTACAGAACCCGGCGGCTTCACCCCAACAACGACCCACTGCGGCGGCGGTGAGCCCACTCACCACACTGTCGACAAGGACATAAATCCAGAGCCCCGGATTCCAAAACCGATCAAGCTCCTTCTTACGCACTGGCGGCTTCATCTGCCTGCTCCCTTGGACCTTTCTCTCATCTGATGCGGGGTGAAACTGACCAAAACGTCAGGACAATAGTCCCGCCAGAAAAAGTCCAAAATAACTACATGATACTTAAATACTATGATGGAGGGGCACCGGCCTCTCTCGACCAACGGTCGGATTTCCAGGAGTGAGTTAAGGGCGGACTCGGCATGTCATGGCGTCGTAAACGGTGAATTATACATCATCGCCGTCACATCGAGCCTCGGGTTCTTGTCCGCTGAAGCGCGAGTCCAAGCGTTCCGTGTGGGCCTCTGTACCGTTTAAGTAATCGACCACACGGCGCACGTCGTCGAATTCGGCTTCCATGAGGTGAAATAAGATTTGGGATCGTCCCAAACCGCCCTTTGGCGACTTGACACTGTTCAGCAGTGGTCTTCCGGATTATGGATTCTGTAAATGACGAATCTGAGAAGATTTGCGTTTCCGGACACTCATGTCCTTTTGCTCGCAAAGTGTCAAGTTCGTACACTATACTTTTGGAGGAATTTGGGACGATCCCGATGCGCGGACGGCGCAGAGATCGTACGGACGAAGACTCTATCGATAAGGACCAACTAGCGATGGTCCTCCACGGCCCCTTCGATGCCTCTCCTGCCGGGTTTGGACTTCACTACAGCACGTTCGGGCCCATAAACCAGCCGCATTACCGCCGAGCGAAACGGCCATCCTCACGCCAACGGTTCCCACGCCGAGAAAGTTGCCCAGCCAAGGCTCTATACGTCAGGCGCGGTGCGCTTCGTCCCAGCGAACGAAATACGGCCTGGTGAAGTCGGTGTAGTAGTCCCGATCCTGCGATACTTCCCATACGACCCGGTCACGATGGCGCATCGCAAGGCTGTGGTTTGTCATCTTGGCGAATGCGTAGTGCCAGGCAGGGCCGTTCGCCCCAGTCCGCTCTTCGATCACGAGTACAGCTTCCGGGTCGGTCGTTAACACGAATGCAAATAGCGCCCCGTCGGGCGATCCGCGCAGTCCGGCCTCGTAGCGGAAGAGAGGCTGAGAGAGTAGTCGGAGTTCCGTTTTTCCCTTGTCCGGATCGACGACGCCCTGAAACTCGCGTGCCAGGCCGCGCAACTGTCGAAGGCGTTCGGCAGGTGTCAGTGCCGGTTTCGCCGCGCCGGGGACTGGACGGAAGGCTACCCCAGCACTCGATGGTGCCCAGACCCTTCGGCCCTTACGGGTTGCAGTCAGGCCAACGGGAGCCAGCGAGTGGAACTCGTGGGACTCCAGGATTCGACCCTGCCAGGGAGAGCGATAGAAACAAACGACTGCCGCTGGCCGCCCACCATCGAGCCAGAGGAATACCAGGCCGTTGTCAGAGTCGCGGATCGGGTTCGTCCAGTGCAGGGCTGGCTCGGTTCTGAAACGCAAGACCGTCTCCGGCTCCGTCCGCTCCACGATGGTATATTCTGCCGCCTCCCGCTTCCAGCGATCCACGATGCGGCGGTTGCCGCGTTCCTTTTCAGTGGTGGCTGCACTTCCGTTCGGAACATCATCCTGGCCATGTGCGGCTAACAAAAACATCGATGCGGTGATCGCCGCCGCCGTCATCCGCCAGGCCAACCGTCTCTTCCATATCCATCGAAGCATTTGCGTGCCCTTTGCCCCAACCGGCTCGACGGTAAAATACGACGCACGACTACAAGTTTAGCCGACCCGGCCAGTCAGTCAATCGGGCAGCGGAGCGGTCGAACTCAACGCGGAATGCGCAGGCAATTCCGCAAGCGCGGTCTGCGCCCTCTGGCCGAGTGGCCGTGCTTTCTCGTACCCTGACAAGCGCCGACGGGAGGTGCTTCTCCCAAGGGAAAGCTCGGGGAGAGTGTCTCAGCATTCTCCTCGAGCGCTATCAAAACGAGAACGAAACGCTTGCTCGCTAGTCTATCGCCTCGTGGGGAACGAGACAAAGAACGAAACGGCTTTAGAAATGCGATTCAGAAGGAGACGCCAGGATCGACGACCGCTCTTGTGGCTCTCTCCAGACGATCGACTTTGGCTCTCTTTTCCAGATCGGTATCATGATAAAGTCGCGATTGTAACGCTCGCCTCGATTATCCAGTGCCCAGCCGTAAGCACATAGTAAATCACTGCATATGGCAAACGCTCCGCCACGGATCGCTTTATGCGGATTAGTCGGGGGCCCGAGCATAACTCGATGTGGACATTCAACATACGTTCGATTGTTAAACTGGGCCGGTTATGCAGGCGCCCATTCGTAATATGATGGTGCTTCAAGAGATACGACAAAATGTCCGATCGTGCCGAAAATGCGGGCGCCCAGGTGGAAGTTGATGATCTGCATAAGGTTAGAGCGATTCTTCCAACTTCCGATTATTCCGTGCGCCCAAGCGGAACTCGAAGCTGCATTGCGAGATGTGGACGAATCCGTTTTTGCCGAGTCGCCTTTTGGCGCGCGGTCCCGAGTGCGCTGCGCTTCACGAGGCTTTGAGGAGCGACACGCGCGTTTCCCGTGACGGTTAAGTCGACCGGCAGGAAATTAACGACCAGGGCCGCGCTTGTGGCCATACCAACCCGACGTGCAAGCGAGAGGACCGGCGGTCGCACGCGCTGGCCTCGTCCTGCGCCTGCGCGTCGCGTTAGTGTGGCCAGGCTCCGCAGTCCCCGCATCGATGCGATCGCTCGGAACCGATCGATCCTTGGGTAAGTTTCCACCCGCCGGTCGCCTTAGCACATCAGGGCCTCGGCGGCCGCAACCAGCTCGCACCAGTGGGCCTGGTGTCCTTTCCGGCCGCGGAACCGGCGGTAAGGCAACCGCAGGAATTGATCTACCAAAAACAGTCCCGGTTTCTTGGCTCGATGTCTATTCTGAACCCGATAGGTTATTTCGTGCTGGCTGCCTAAGCGACGGTGATGGAGGCTGGGTAGTAGGTCATCAAGCTGTGCGAGGAAAGGGCGTATTCCTGCAGCCGCGGCTATGCCCACACGCTGCGGTCGAGCGAGCGATATCCGACGGCCTCGGCGATGTGCTGGGGCTTGATGTCTTCGTGAGCTTCCAGGTCGGCGATGGTGCGGGCGACTCGCAAGACTTTGTCGTGTGCGCGAGCGGAGAGGCCCAGGTCTTCCATGGCGGCCTTCAAGAGCGCCATCGACTCGGGTTTGAGAGTACAGAATTTGCGAACCTGGCGAGGCGTCATCCGGCCGTTGACTTGAGGGCCCTTGGCGCCGAAGCGTTTGGACTGGCGAGCCCGGGCCTCCAGGACCTGGGCCCGCAAATCGGCGGAGGTCGGGCCGGGGGGCATCTCGGCCAGTTGGGTGAAGGGCACGGCCGGGACCTCGACGTGCAGGTCGATCCGGTCGAGCAGCGGGCCGGAGATCCTGCTGAGGTACTTCTTGACTTGCGGTGGGGTACAGCTACAGGCGCGCCTTGGGTCGGAGCGATACCCGCACGGAATGGGATTCCGAGGCATTAGTACCAATGTGGCAGGGTCCCCGCGACACTCCGCTTGTGGAAGGAAGTGGATTCACTCCCCTTCCGCGCGTTCCCGCCCGGTGGCCTGAGCGCGGTCAAGTTCGGCAAGTCATTCCGCTCGGGATAGCCGAATGCCTGGATGAAGAAGCTGTGGACGCGAGGATCCTCGGAGTGCTTTCGCTTCAGGGCGATGACATCGAGGTAGTAACGCCGCACCCGGGTCTTGGATTCGAGGTCCAGTCCGAGCTGTTCAATCAGGTCCTGGCCTTCCACGGTCAAAGCCTCGATCGACCCGTCCTCGCGAACCTGCAGGTGGTCGGCAAGGGGTGTTTTGGTCGGGTCGAGCACCTCGATGTCCTGCTTGGCCGAGTTACATTCCGTGCATGAGTAGACCATGTTCTCGTAGTCGCATACGCGGTCGGGAGCTGAGATCTGGGGTACGATGTGTTCCACGGAGAAGGAGGCTTGCCGGTTGGGATACCACGCCTCACGGAAGAGGCAATAGACGCATCGGAACGTAAACTCATCGCGGAGCCAGGGCTTGTGGGACTGGTAATTCGTGTATCCGGCCGGTCCATGTCGGCGATGATGGGCCGTGGTCGGGTAGGCGAAAGGGGCGGGCAACTCCTCCCCACCCCCGTCGGTCGGGCGGCTCACAGACTCTCCCGAAGTCGTCTCAGACCGTCCTCGTCGATGACGGGGCCTGGAGTGCTTTGTTCCACGGCGGAGAAGCAGAGGCGCTGAAGCCGCTCGAACTCGGCGTTCTCGTCGGCGGTCAGGCCCTGCCGATTCTTCTTGCGGATCAGCGCATCGCGGCGCTGGTTCATCAATCCCCATTCCCTGGTGCCAACGGCCGGGAAAGCGTCGTCAGCCACTGCCGTGGCGAGCGGATCGGGGTCCTCTTTGTTGTTTGTATCTGATGACGGTTCCTGAAGAACTGACTTTAGTTTACTCATAATCGAGGGCGGGCACGCATTCAGCAAATAAACCCATTCTTTATTTGTAACTTTATAGGAAGTTGCGTCGATACGGCCTTTCAGCCCTTTGATGGCCTCGATCATCCGATCTTCATCCCCACCGCTCTCCAGATAGATTCTCTTTAGAATCTCCAACATGCCTTGTCCGCCGTCCGTATCTAGCTTCATCGAGCTGCAGGATTTGTTCGAGTCCGGAGTTCCAATCAGGAAACAAGTCTACCCTGTGCAAATCCCGAAGCTCGAGGTTTTCTGGTTTGCAGTCATCCAGACGTACTGGAATAATAAAAACATCGTGATCCGGAAACTCTTTGAGAGCATTGATCGCTTTTCTCACCTCCTTCTGGACAAATCCTCGTTTATCAATAGACCGCGATGAAAGTAATGCGATGAAATATCTACTCTGTGAAATTGCTTCCTCAATAGCTCTCGGCCAGTGCTGCCCGGCCTTAAGGTCTTTCCGGTCGATCCATGGCCGGGCACCGGCAGCTTTCAAGTCGATATAGAGTTTTAGCGCCGCGTCGACATCCTCGCTGGCATAGCTAATGAAGACGCTTGGACCAGCAAAGCTGACAAATGCATGTAATTGTTGTTTTGCCATCTCACCGTCCTCCGCCCTTGGGCTGCCCATCGGCCCGTGGTCCCTAGGGGCACATTTTACCAGATCGCGCGGCTCCGGTGATTGGCGACAACTAGAATTCCCTGTCGTGATCGCTCTCGCACGGAAGGGAGTCTACTGGTCGGGCAAACCCCAAGATCTCTACAAAGCGGTCGTGAAAGTCACGGGCCGAACGCTCGGACCGCGCTGGCTCAAAACGATCAGCAAGTTCGGCAGCGAATTGCGCCGCATTGCTCCCCAGCGTCGACTGCATGGAACCTCCATCAATTTTGAGCGGAGAGGCGGCGATCGCGTCGTCACCCCGAAAATCGTCACCCTGAAAATGGAAGTGCGCACCACGGGCATGCCGTCAACCAATAAGCCGAAGGCATGAGAAAATCGCGGTTGTAACGCTCGCCTCGATTATCCAGGCGCCCAGCCGTAAGCACATAGTAAATCACTGCATATGGCAAATGCTCCGCCACGGATCGCTTTATGCGGATTAGTCGGGCGCCCGAGCACAACTCGATGTGGACATTCAACATACGTTAGATTGTTAAACTGGGTCGGTTATGCGGGCGCCCATTCGTAATATGATGGTACTTCAAGAGATACGACAGAATGTCCGGGCGTGCCGATAATGCGGGCGCCCAGGTGGAAGTTGATGATCTGCATAAGGTTAGAGCGATTCTTCGAACTTCCGATTATTCCGGCGCCCAAGCGGAACTCGAAGCTGCATTGCGAGATGTGGACGAATCCGTTTTTGCCGGGCGCCTTTTGGCGCGCGGTGCCGAGTGCGCTGCGCTTCACGAGGCTGTGACGAGCGACACGCCCGTTTCCTGTGCTGGGTAAGGCGGCCGGCAGGAAATAAATTACCGGGGTCGCGCTTGTGGCCATACCAACTCGATGCGCAGCGAGGGGACCGGCGGTGGCACGCGCTGGCCTCGGCCAGCGTCCTGCGCCTGCGCGTCGCGTTAGTGTGGCCAGGCTCCGCAGTCCCGGTATCGATGCGATCGCTCGGAACCGATCGATCCTTGGGTAAGTTTCCACCCGCCGGTCGCCTTAGCACATCAGGGCCTCGGCGGCCGCAACCAGCTCGCACCAGTGGGCCTGGTGTCCTTTCCGGCCGCGGAACCGGCGGTAAGGCAACGCGCAGGAATTGATCTACCAAAAACAGTCCCGGTTTCTTGGCTCGATGTCTATTCTGAACCCGATAGGTTATTTCGTGCTGGCTGCCTAAGCGACGGTGATGGAGGCTGGGTAGTAGGTCATCAAGCTGTGCGAGGAAAGGGCGTATTCCTGCAGCCGCGGCTATGCCCACACGCTGCGGTCGAGCGAGCGATATCCGACGGCCTCGGCGATGTGCTGGGGCTTGATGTCTTCGTGAGCTTCCAGGTCGGCGATGGTGCGGGCGACTCGCAAGACTTTGTCGTGCGCGCGAGCGGAGAGGCCCAGGTCTTCCATGGCGGCCTTCAAGAGAGCCATCGACTCGGGTTTGAGAGTACAGAATTTGCGAACCTGTCGAGGCGTCATGCGGCCGTTGACTTGAGGGCCCCTGGCGCCGAAGCGTTTGGACTGGCGAGCCCGCGCCTCCAGCACCTGGGCGCGCAAATCGGCGGAGGTCGGGCCGGGGGGCATCTCGGCAAGCTGGGTGAAGGGGACGGCCGGGACCTCGACGTGGAGGTCGATGCGATCGAGCAGCGGGCCGGAGATCCTGCTGAGGTACTTCTCGACTTGCGGCGGGGTACAGCTACAGGCGCGCCGTGGGTCGGAGCGATAGCCACACGGGCACGGGTTCATGGCGGCGACCAGGATGAATTCGGCGGGGAAGGTGGTGCTTCGGAGGGCGCGGCTGATCGTCACGCAGCCCTCCTCCAGCGGCTGGCGGAGAACCTCCAGCGTTTTGCGGTTGAACTCGGGCATCTCATCCAGGAACAACACGCCCTTGTGCGCCAGGCTGATCTCACCGGGCTGCGGAGTCGTGCCGCCGCCGACCAGGCCGGCGTCGCTCACCGAGTGGTGGGGCGACCGAAACGGGCGGATTGCCATCAGGGCCTCGCCGGCCCGCAACAGCCCCATCGCGCTATAAATTCGAGTGGTCTCCAGACTCTCGTGCGGGGTGAGCGGGGGAAGGATCGTGGGCAGACGCTTGGCCAGCAAGGTCTTTCCAGTACCGGGTGGCCCGATCATCAGAATATTGTGACTGCCGGACGCCGCGATCAGGATGGCGCGCTTGGCGTAATCCTGACCCTTGACGTCGACGAAGTCTTCCTCAGTGTGTGAGAGCTGGCGGAACACTTCGTCCAAATCGACCGACTTGGGCTCGATATCCACCTGGCCGGACAAGTATCCGACCGCTTCGGCGAGGCTGCCGATGGGATAGACGCAGAGTCCCTCGACGACGGCGGCCTCGGAAGCGTTGGCCGTTGGGACCAGCAAGCCGGATCGGTTCTCGGCGGCCGCCTGCAAAGCCATTGCCAGGACGCCCTTGACGGGCCGCGTTTCCCCGGTGAGCGCGAGCTCGCCGACGATGGCGAAGGAACCGGGCCGGTCGAAGCCGACCTGTCCGCTGCCCAGGAGCAGTCCCAGGCCGATGGGCAGGTCGAAGCCGCCGGCGTCTTTCTTCAGGTCAGCGGGTGCCAGGTTGATCACCACGCGATCGACGGGCCGGCGGTATCCCGAGTTGACGATCGCGCGCTCGACCCGGTGGGTGCTCTCGCGCACGGCGGCCTCCGCCAGGCCGACCAGCACCGTCTTGGGCTGCGACGAGAACGAAACGTCGACTTCGACTTCAACGGGCGTTGCGTCGATTCCGACGAGGGTGTACGAAGCGAGCTTGGCGAGCATATCGATACCGTCCACGCCGTGAGCCACGTCGGTCGGGGCTTAGGAAGCGTCAGGCCGCCTCAAACGTCGAGCGACTGAAAATCAGTCTACCATGCCGTGATGGTTTAATCATCCCCCCGTGAGAAACATTCCGTCCTTGGCGGAAATCTGGCCGCGCGGCATCGATCGAGGACGCCAGGGACCGACGTGGAAGTCCGATGCGTGACCAAGACTGTCGTTCGCGGTGATCTCAACCTTGATTAACGCTCATCCAACATGTCGCGGTGATGCTCGATTATCGAAGGTGCAGGAGAACCTGATATCGAGATTGGTACCAAGCTACCCCTTAACCGGTTAAACTCTTGGGAGCTGTCCGAAAAATGGCGTGTCCCTTAGTCTCGGAGGCCGAACGATGGCGGACGCTCCCAGTCCCAATCATGGCAAAGGAAAAGGAAATCTCCGGGTTGCTGTCATCGCCGTGGCTGTCATTGCGGCCGCGATTGGCGTCTATCTTTACCGATCGCCGCAGGAGGATGGAGCCAGGACGGTAATCGTTCGGATTGCACGGGCATTTGGAAGGCTTGTTGGCTATCAAGATCGAGCCCGGAAACCGATCGAGGTCATCATCCGGGAAATCGAACATGGCGACGAAGCCACGAGAACGCAAACCATCTCCCTCCTCCACGTTGACTTGACGGGCCCGGCCGAGTTCGCGTGTGTGTTTCCTTATCTCGTTCGCGCCATGAAGGACGAATCGGAGACGGTTCGGAGTACCGTGCGTACCGTTTTCGCCAGATTGATTCTTCGTTTCGGCAGGGACGGGTCGGGAACGGATGGTCGCAAGTTCGAGGAGTCGCTCGTGGACCTCCTCAGCGATCCTTCGCCGATACTTCGCGCCAGCGCGGCGAGGTTTCTGAGAAATCTGGCCGCGATGCGGCAGCTTGACGCTCCGCCACCTCAACTGGTCGCGTGCCTGGACGACGCATCCGAGGAAGTTCGAGCCGCCGCGGCGGAATCCCTGGTCGAGTACGGCCAAGGTCCCGCGCTGTTTCTTCCCATCGCACTGCGACGCCTGCCGACCGAAAGCCCGATCGCGTACAGAGAATTCACGCGGATCCTCTGGAACCTGCGCTTCCGGCCCGTGGTCTTACCGCTCTTGATCGAGGGGTTGTCGAGCGACAACATGCTCGTGTGTGTCAGCGCGGCCACGGTGATCAACCACATGGGGCTCGACGCGAAACCAGCGCGACCCGCCGTCATGGCGTTACTTCGCAGAGAGCTTGAAACTCCCCACCCCAAGTTAGACCTGCGATTGATGGACTGGGGCGACGGCTCCGCCGTTCCGACTTCGGGGGTCAGTCTGGTCGTCGTCGGCTCTGATCGGAATGGCAAGCTCCACTTCCGAATCTTCGGGCCCACCGGCAAACGTATCACGGACACGGACGAATCGAAACTACCCGCACAGTCCGGTGCCATCTCCGCTCTGAATAAGCAGCTCCAGACTCTGTCGCCCCCGCACGCGCTGAGCCTTGCCGAAAAGACCCAGGTCATCACCGCGGTGACGTCCATCGTTGGTCAGAGTGGTCTGAACGACGCGATTGCGTATTCCGTGGATATCATCGAGCAGACGTCGGAGGCTCTCATGCAGATCTCACCGGATGGGGATTCGCTACCGGGAACCTTGGAAATCCTCTGCGAGGTTTTGAAGCGTCCGAACCAAATGGGCATCCTAGGGGCGGCCTGGTCTCTGGGATTGCTCGGCCGATCCGCCAGGCCCGCCGTGCCACTGCTCATCTCGAACTTTGAAACGACTCCGAAAGGATCCGACGAGTTGCGGGGCAGAATCGCCATGGCCCTCGCGCAGATCTCTCAAGGAACGCCGGATGAGGATCGCGTCAGCGCAAGCCTTGCCAAAGCATGGAATACAGCGCCCCCAAGACTCAAAAACGCGATCGCCCAGGCTCTGCGGACTCTCGGCCCGAAATCGGAACAACTCGTGCCGGAACTCCGAGAAATGCCTCGGCGCGACCTCTGGCCAAAGATCAAACGCGGTTACTCTCCTCGGTCCTTTCTAGGAGAGGTGAAAGGCATCAGGAATGAATAACAATTCACCAGCCGCGACTGGTTTCGCGGCGGCCAGGGAAAACTTGACCGCGACGGGAAATGGAAAGAAAGCGGTGGCAGTTCTGTTTTGCCTGCCAAGACAAAAGAAAGCGGTGTCAGCGGCTCCTCAAAAGGGCGCGAGCGGAGGACTCGATCCGGCGCGTCCGTGCCGTGATGGTTCAGGCCCGTCAGTTCCTGGACGAAATTGAGATCAGTTGAGAGCGGTTCCGCAAGTCATTACGCCGCATGTCGCCGCAATCCACCGGCAAACTATTGCCTCGTGAGCATGAGGTCCAGCAAATTTCGGAATTCGACGAGAACCCTCAAATGATCGCGCTCGACTGCGAGATTGACCTTCTCTTCGACGTCTGAATTGATGTTGTACAATTCTTCCGATCCATCCGCCATCTTGATGTAGTGCATCCCGCCGGCAACCACCGCCTTCATCGGACCTCTGGCGGCAGGCTCTCGGCCGCCGTTCGCAAGCAATTCCGGCTTTGTTGTCTCCATAAGCAGCGCGCTCGGAACCACGCGAACTCCCTGAACTTGCGGTTTCCAGTACCGTGCAACCGATTGACCAGGAAACGGGTGAACCGGACCCAGACCGAGTCGGTCGACCAACGTGGCCGGCAGATCGCATAAGCTCACGGGCTCCGCGACCGTCCGGCCCACCGGTATCCCCTTCTTACCCACGATCACTAACGGCACCTGCACGAGCTGCCGGTATAAACTGCAACCGTGGAAGAACAACCCGTGATCGCCCAGGTGCTCGCCGTGATCGGAAGTCACGATCACCAGCGTATTCTCGAGCACTCCCCGCCGGCTTAGCTCATCGAGCAGCAATCCTAGCCGCCGATCCAGATACGCAATACAATCGTCGTACACATCAGTCGCCATTTGTACGTTGTCGATTGAAAGTGTGGTCTTATCAATCGCGGTGAATCCGTGGAGAGTCTGCCGCTCCAGCGATGAGGCGGGTCGCAGACCAAAACCAGGTATCGACGGTTCCGGCACCTCATACGGGCTATGCGCATCATTGTAATTGAGAAGCGCAAAGAACGGCCGCCCGTTTTTCGGCTGCTTTCCCAGCCATCGCAGGAACGCATCGTTGATCGCATCCGCATTCCTCAGGTGCTCTTTCGACCGCGGGATCAGGTCGTACCAATGCCCGGTCTGTCGCTCCACCCACGAGTCAATCGTAGACGTCCACGACGAGGCTTCGATCCGCCGCCCGAGCGCGATGTAGCGAGTGAAGACATCCAAGACGCTATAAGTAAAATCCTCGTAATGGGCAAAACCACGAGCGAGGCCGGTTTCACGGCTGCAATAATCGACGTTGGCCACAAACCCCGCGGTCGCATACCCATGCGAAGCGAGATAACCCGCTAGCGTGGGCACGCCATCTCGCACTGGCATTTTCCAACCAACACGCAACTCATGAGGCCATCGTCCTGTAAGCATGCTCGCGTGTGAAGGCAGCGTCCACGACGACGAGGCGAACGCGCGGTCGAATCGCACACCGCGACTCGCCAGCCGCTCAAGATTTGGTGTCGTCGGTCGACGGTATCCGTGCAAACTCGTGTTGGCCGCCCGCACCGTGTCCCACACGAGCAAAAGCACATTTTGCGTGCCCGCCGCCGGCGGCAACGAAGACAATTGGCGATATTCCGACCACAATCGTCCGCCGACTGTCAGGCATATGATCGCGATCAGCGTCGCAACCAACAAACCAATCGTCCACCGCACTAACCGCAAAAACCCGTCGCTGCGCCGCCGTGTCCATCGAACTGACTGAAGGGCCAGCGCGCCGGAGATGATCACCGTCGCCCACATATGGATCCGTAGCCGGCAACTCAGCTCGAGGAATCCAATAAACGAAAGCAGCGCCACCGGTACGAACAGCCGTACCGACCCCCGAATCCTTGCAACAAGGGCAATCATGAGCGTCGGTACAAGGATAAGAACCGTGACGCCCAAAGGTACGATCCAGGGGAAATCCGCTCCCAGGCGATAGAAGTCGCGATCGATCAATCGCCTGTTCATAACCAGGAAGCTAACGTCGCAAAGCCCGGCGATCAGACCGATCCAGGTTCCGATCAGCACCACCGCGCCTGCCCCGACGCTTCGCGAACCAGGCGCCGCGGCAGACACCGCCACCGGATCAACCGCGATTTCCGGATCAACATTCATAAAAACACACGACTAAATATAATGAGGGATATTGTTGTACTCAGACGGTGCGCCTCGGACGAATTGTAGCGGCCGTCGCCGACAGTGACCAGCGGCCCTATGCGCACAGGCGAAGCGGTGACTGGATCAACGGCTATGCAGCCTCGTCGATCTTCGTCACCCGCAAGGATTGATCTGGACGGCGGTGCGGCTGACGGGCGGCGGCCTCTCCATTCGAGTCGATCGAAACCAGTTCGTTTTTTGCGTGACGTGCGCCCTAACGGTTGAAGAAACACGTTTCCGAGGCAATACCGCGAATGACTTTTTTAAAGATTCTGATTGAATTTTGTCGTCCGGTCTGACTAGTATCCTCGTGATCGTGCCGATTCCCAAAAACCTAACGGTTCTCACACCGTCCCGAGCCAACCACTGGCCGACATTGGTTCTCTGTCCGAGTTGGCCGTTCGAGCAAGTGTTTGCTCATAGTTGATTCGATCAAGAACGGACGTAGCCCGCCGAAATGAGGTCTTGGCACCGACCATTCATGCGTCGTGGCAAACCTGAGGTAGATCGCAGTTTTTCGTTCCCCAAAGATATATAAACAGCCACAAAGATTCTTCTTAGTCAAGTTTATCGCATTGTGGCAGTTGGCGCTCTCGCTCTTTGTTCGTTGCTGTCCAGTCAACGCACCGCTTGGATCGTGGTCGTTGATTCGATCTCGCCGCAACGATTAGCGGTCCTCGGAAATCTCATTACTTGTCGAGAGGAGTAAGTTGTGCGCATTTTTTGCTCTGGGTTGTTGTCGGTGACTGCGGCTGGATTGCTGCTCGTGTGCGTCGGCGGGTTGAGCGGTTGCGATTCAAAGCCGGCGGATGGCACCGTGGTCTCCGATAGCGGCCCCGTCAGCGCCGAGCAGAAGGCAAAAGTCAAAGCGTTGTACGTGGATAGGCACAAAGCCGTTAACCAGAAGCCGGCAGGCCGGACAAAGTGATACGATCCACCACGAGCATCTCTTCAGCACGTTTCGCAGGTTGAACGAACCGCGATGTTCGGCATTTCAGTGATGCGCAGTAAGCTCTCACAGCAGGGATTTCCACGCAAGCGTTTGGACCCCAGGCCGCCTGCCGTGGGGACTCCGGAAACTGAAGCGGCAGGCTGTCACGAGATGCGGTCGAAAATCCGGTCTGTCGAAATTTTCTCGTCAAAGTGTTTGCTTCTATCAAAGTCCGTCAAAATATAGGGGACTGCCAATGTCCACGAGTTCGAGGAGAGGTTTCACGCTCATTGAGTTGTTGGTGGTGATCGCCATCATCGCGGTATTGATCGCACTTTTGCTTCCCGCCGTTCAGTCGGCTCGCGAGGCAGCCCGGCGAATCCAGTGCACGAACAACATGAAACAGATCGGGTTGGCGCTGCACAACTATTTGTCGGCCAATAACGCATTTCCAATGGGTGGAACCAAGCAGTATGGTTTGCCCCAGTTCAACATCGGGCCCGCTGAATGGGAAAACTTCAGTAGCTTCGCGATGATGCTCCCCTTCCTGGAGCAAAATCCAATCTACAGTGCGTGCAACCTGATGATCTGCCCGGATACCGGTTACGGCTATGCCCAACCCCCGAATGCGACCGCTTACAACACGAAGCTGAACACCTTCCTCTGCCCGTCGGATCCCTTTTCGGGCGTTCAGAATCTTTGCAATTACATGGCCAGTTTCGGCACAACGACATACATGCCGTACTACCAGGTCGGCAACTTAAATTCGCTAAACCAGGGGGATACGACCGGTCTTTTCACAATCTGGAAGTCATACGGCATTCAGAGCGTGACCGACGGTACCAGCAATACCATGGCGTTCGCCGAGGCGCTCACCGGCCAGGGTGGAAGTGGTTACACCGGCGGAAACGGATCGCAGTATCGCGGCAACTTCGTCTTTCTTCAATCCGGCGGCGCTCCTTCAAGCGGCGACGTTTACGACCTCAGCGCGGTACCGAATGCCCTTACCTTGGTGGTGAATGACATTCAGACCTGCGCGGCCGGGTTTCGAGCGGCAGTCCCGGGTAGCATCGCCGATTACCGGGGCTACCGGTGGATCATCGGCATCCCGGGCGCCACGATGTTCAATGCCGCCCAAACGCCCAACGAATCGATTTTCAACGGATGCCGGTTTCAGGATCAAGCTTGCGGCGTCGGTTGTAACACCGATTCAAGCTGGACCGTACCTTCTACGAGTGCCCACCCCGGCGGTGTCAATGTGACGATGGCCGACGGCCATGTCCAGTTCATCAAGAACAGCATCAGCCGTCCCACATGGTGGGCAATCGCCACCAAGGCGGACGGCGAAGTCGTCAGCTCAGACTCCTATTGATGTGATCCATCAATTGCGGTTCTGATTCGAGTCATGAACTTGAATCGGTGTTACCGCATGTTCAGCCCGCGTTGGTTCGCCGCCGTATTCGACCTCCAGTGTCGGACACGATCAACAGCATGGCCACTGCCAAGCCGATCGCTGTCAAGCGGGCCAGCGCGGGCCGTTCATTTGCCGCGGGTCATCCCCCGGTTCGTCAACCAAGCATCGGCGTCAAGCCGTGTTGGGTGTGACGCGAGGTTTCTGGGACGCGACAACCACGATCCCGATCGCCACGCATAAACACAAAACGATGTTCGCCGCCAGTCGCGTGCCGGCCTCTTGGGAAAGTGGCGTTTCCGTATGGGCGAACGGGAAGAAAACTCCACAGACATCGAACAACAAGGTTGCCAAGGCAGCGCCAGTAATTCCTCCGATGAATGACGCCAGAAACACGTTTCGATTTCCAGCGCCGATGCCAAAAGCGATACCCGATGCGGCGCCAACGGCCGTCCAGATTCCCAGGTGAATGAGTATCGTACGGGTGACATCCGCTGTTTCCAAGCGGTTGAAATAAAGTGGTGTGAGCCCATAGGAACTCGCAGCGCCGAACGACGCTCCGAGCACGATGCCCGCGAAGCCGGCGGTCAAAACACGCCGTATCGAAAACTGCTCCAGCAAACAGCCAGCAGTCACACCGAGGATGAGCGACAGAGTGGCACCGACGAGCGCATACGCCACGGCCGAATTCTGAGTCACGTTCCCGATCACGAGTCGAGTTCCGCGACGCGTCGTACCGTGCTCAACGTTCTCGATGACGCGAAACCGGTCCGCGAGATTCGCCGAAATCCAGGCGCCCGCCACTGCAAGGAATACGCCAACGATCAGCGTCGTAAGGGTCGCAGCCCGACTCGGCCCAACAGCAGGTGCGGAATCAAGCTCCGCATCTGTCGCGGCAAGCTGTTCTCTTCCTTCATCTTCCGCGTTCGAAGCGTTCATTGCTGAATTCCTTTATGCGGGGCAGGTGGCGTTGTAAGATTTTGGCGGGGGTGGATTCAGGATCCGTCCTGGAATTGCAACGCTCCTGACACTAAGCGCGACCCGTGGCGATATCAAGTAGGTACACCAACCGTTAACGACGCCTTAAGTTGAGCCTTTAGGAAATGCGGCTCACCCCGCTGAACCCGATGCAGGAATCCAGGGGGTTGCATTTGGGGGTAGGAATCCACACAATACCAACCAAATCGAAATGCGACTTCCCAGGAAGGGATCGCTGTAATGCACAGCCTACTTTGTTGTGGGCGGAGGCACGATCGTCGTGCGGGTGTATTGAAAGCGGCGTGTTTGCTTGAAAATCGCGTGACTTCTTTCTAGGGAGGGTGAAGAGTTATGATTCGACTGCTTCGGTTACTGCTGGTCGGAGCTTTAGCGTCGACGTTCGCGGCGGCCTCTTCGAATCGAGTTGAGGCAGGCGACCTCGTTGAAAACTTCTCGGGCTACTTCGGACCGACCACCACCTTGGATGGGACGGCGCTTGGTGGTTCAGAGACGGCCTTCACTTTCACAGCCCAATTCGATCCCTCGGCTGGGACTGTGCTGACAACTGGTGTGGCCGTCTTCGCGACAACCGCGTCCATCGAAATCGCGGGACACGGAACCTACACCGCCTCAACCGATGTGATACTGGCTGATCCGAGTTATGCGGGCGCAGGAATCTACGGCATTGGGCTATCCGACTCTCGCGCTTCCGCCTTGTTCGGCGGTATATTCGGCGCTGCCTCACCCGCTTTCACGGTCGAGTCGGTTGTCCCGACCATGTTCCAAGGTTTTTTAGAGTATAGCAATGCCGCCGTGGGCGATCTGCCCTTCACCCTCAGTCTGAATGGTGGAAACACCCTGGTGATCAACGATGCCGGGAGCACCGGGGCGACGGGTGGCTCGATCACGGCCGCACTTGGTAGCCCAGTGCCCGAGCCAGCGACCCTGATCGGTGCTTCTCAAGCTGTGCTGTTGCTCGGCCTTGTATTCCGGCTGCGTCGCCGCAAGGAATGATGTTTACTTTGGATAGTGCCAATCTGATTGCGCGAACGACGCCCCGACTCACTTGAGCGGGGCGTTTGTGTTCCCGGGCCGATTCGGAGCTGGAACGAAGCGGAGGGAGGGAACGACCGGCATCGCATCCTCGGCTCGACGCGGAGGGCCGGCTGTGCCGTCGATCGGGAAAAATAACAGGCGAGCAGACGCCCAGGTGGTCACCGGCGGAAGAGTCAACTTGCCGCCATACGCCTTGTACCGGGCCCCTTTTTCTTCTTTCGAGCTGCCCGTCTCGTGAGACGGTTCGGTGGTCCTTCGAAATTCTTCTTTCGGATCCTGGTGTGTTTCGGCGCAGATGGCGCATTGGGGAGTAGGAGACGACTCCGGCCGATTGCCGGAGATCATCAGTTGACCCTACTGAACCCCTTGGAGAAAGGACCATGGACCGAAAGGCTGCACTGAGCTATGCTGAGAGATTCTGGGACCGCCCCTGCGATGACGGGGAGATCATGTTGGACGAACGCGCCATCCGGGTGGCGCGAAGAGCGGACAAGGCTGAACGCTCCGGAAAACGACGGCTGGGAAGCTCGTTTCGTTTACAATGGTAAGCCGCCCTCGGACCCGGACTTCGGAGAAGAGGCGGTGTTTATCAAAAAGCTGCCTGCGGGGAGACTGGGGGGGTTAACGATCCCAGATTTGCCGGGCACCTGGCTCAAGAAAACCATCCAAGACTGGGCGGGCCTTAACGACTGCGCGCATTATTTGTCTTGTTGCTTGGGCAAAAACGGCGGAAAGGCAGGTGTGCCGGAGCGGGAGAAGCCGGACGCGCTGATCAAGGAACTGCGGAGCTTCGCTCGGGTACGAAGACCCTGGTGGAGAAAGTGACCAAGGACGCTGGTCAACGCGTCATCGAATCCGGTATTTTCCAGCCAGGGGACTTCATCGGTTACTTCAATACGGGCGACAACGGCGGCCGCAACGAGTACGGGCACAGCGCGATTTATGTCGGCGACCAGCAGATCACCGCTCATTCCGTTAGTCGTTTCAAGAAATCGGTCACTGGGGCGGAAACAGACACGTGGCACCTGGATAAGGGAGACCACGACTCGTTCACGCTGATCCACTTCATCGATGGGGATCCGACCCCAAGCCTAGACACCGTCAAGTGGCTGGAGGGGTGGTGGGAAGTCAAGACGGGGGGCGGCCCATCGCGGTTCTATCTGTTCCAACGAAATGGCACCGTCCAACGAACGAACACCAGGCCGAAGAGCAATTCGGCCCCGATCGCCCACCCGGAGGATATCGGCTACTGGTTCGAAAAGCACTTCCAGGTCATTTACTTCTCGCGCAAGACGGGAACTGAGGAACGGCTTGTGATGAGGGACTGGAGTGACGTGTTTGCGTCGCTCGGCAATGCGAATTACTTGATGCGTGATGCATTTGACGTGATTGTAGACGGCGTCCCCGGTACTTCGGCGACGAAAATGTGACGGTCGTGGCGATAGGGCCCTCCGGGCGAGGCGAAATCCTTCACTCGCCCGCGCTGGGCGCAGGTCTCCTGACGTTTGCACGTATTCCAGGATCAGACCTGCGCCATGCCGCCCGCTGTTCGCCTTGCTGCAAGCACACCTTGAATATAAGGAATCAAAGGCAACGAACAGCGAGAGCCGAGTCTGTAGAGGCGGCCAGACAAGTTGCAAGAAATCGAGGATCGCCCAGTTCGAAGGCGCAGGCCCGTGTTGGTTCAGCGTTCGAGCAAGACCACGACGGTCTCCTCGATCACGCCGCCGTACCCTTTGATGTGGGGCAACGTCATCGCCTTCACTGTCCAACCTTGCTTGGCGTACTGGTTAATCACTTCCTCCAGGCGGGTCAGTTCGAAACTTGCCTTCGAAGATCTTGTCCTTTGAGGTGAGCAGCTTGTACTGCCGCACGCCCTCTGGGGCGGAGACTTCCTCGACATGAGCTGAAGAATTCTGCTGACTCGGGGCAACATCGGGTTTCGCCTCGGCCTGGAGGGTGACACCGGTCTCGGTGGAAAGAGACCAGCTCGACATTTCCAGCCCCTCAACCTGGATTCCCTCGGGCGTGTGCGAGGCCACCGAGGAACTCGTGGCTGCCGCCGCCGCGACCGGTTTGCCGGCCGGGGGTGACACCAGGAAGCTGTTGCCACATTTCTTGCATTTGATCCGGGCGCCGATCAGTTCGGCGCGATCTTGCCTTTTTCACCGCAGGTCGGACACGTGACGGTTGGCATCGTCCAAACCTCCCCTGGCCCCGGACGTGCGTTGCGACGCCGGGTGTTGTCGACGTCATCCGCCTGGTGAACAGAATGACTGCTGTTCGCCTGGTGGACAACAGTTCCGATATGTTGAGGTGTTCGCGATCTTGAAGTGCCTCACACCACACACACTAACGCGCCAACGTAGGCAACTCAACGCGTTTCTGTCTTTAGCCGGTTTTTGTGTGGAAGATTCGAAAATGGGACACGGAAGAAGAGAATGTTGACAAAAACAAACAAGACTCCCCTAGCCGGGCCGCAAAGCGCGTCAGTTTTCTTGACTTTCTCTATGGACTAGTGGACCATCAAAACACGTTGGGACACGGTGCCCAGGAACAAAATCGCCCCGTTACTTTTGGCCGCGCGACTGTTTTCGACGCGGAATATGACCGCGCATGAGGATACCGACCCTTCTTGATCGAATTGACGTGCTGATTGACGATTTACTGAACGACAGCAACGTCTCCTCGTCGTCATTGGCATCGATCCTAATGGCAGCCCGTGAATCGGTGCGGGATGGATATCACGTCGCTCTGGCACGCCGGACATGGGCCGCCAACAACGATCTCCGGGAGCGGGCGTACTCGGAAGAGCCCGCCCTGACCAAGACTCACCAGCTTGAATGAACGACGACGACGCAGTCGATCCGACGGAATGCTCGCAACCGGCAGACAAGTGGGCCGGAAATCCGACGCCGTGTGCAAAATGATCGGTCTCGGACGCCCGATTAACTCCGCGCGCGAGGGCGGGGCAGCCATTTTCGAACGTCGACCATAAACACCCTCGGGCCTGAATTGGAGGAAGAAGACTCGTAATTTCGAAGCAAACGACCTTGCGTCGAGCTAACATGAACGGTGACGGCATCGAGGGAGATATGGTCAGAGTCGAGTTGGGTACCGTTCGAGCGTGAGGTCGATTTGATGCAAGAGATTCATGTCGAGGTCCTCGTGATCTTGAGCTTGATCCTGTTGCAAGGCATTCTTACCATGGCCGAAGTCGCCGTGGGCTCCGCTCAAAAGTCGCGGTTAAAGGACTGGGCGAACCAGGGAAACCGAGGCGCCGCCGTCGCTCTCAGGCTAAGCGAAGATCTCCGCGGTTTGCACTGGACGATGCAGGCATGGATCACGCTGTCCGGCACTCTGGCGGGCGTTTTTGCCGGCGCGTCCTGGCGCCGGCACTGAGTCGCATCCTCGAACCGATCGGCCCTTTGTCGACGTATCGCCATGTAATCGGCCTGGGCGTGGTGGTCCTGTCGATCACCATGGCGACGCTCGTTGTGGCTGAACTGTTGCCTAGGAGTATCGCGAATTACCGTCCGGATCAGATCGCCAAGGTGGTGTCGCGACCGATTCGGGTCCTTGGCTGGGTTGCCCTGCCCGTGGTCGGCATCTTGAGCGCTGGGACCGATCGGGTGTTGCGATTACTGGGGGTTCGACCAACGCCCGAACCGCCAGTCACACAAGAGCAAATCCAGGTTTTGATCCAGGAAGGGGCCAAGGCGGGCGTGTTCGAGGAAGGCGAGCACGCGATGATCAAGCGGGTCTTTCGGTTTTGCGATCGACGTGCCCGCGCGCTCATGACGCCTCGCAACGAGATCGTGTGGATCGACCTCAGTGATTCGCCGGATGAGATCCGTCGCAAAGTCATCTCCAGCCCACATACGCGATTCCCGGTCTGTGACCAAAGCCTGGATAACCTGCTGGGAGTCGTCGAGGTCAAGAGCCTGCTTGGTCAGGACCAGAACGCCGACGCGTTTCGCATCAAGGGGCATTTGACATTGCCGCTGTTCATCTACGAAGGAACACGGGGACTGAAAATCCTGGAGATGTTCAAAAAATCCCCGACTCGAGTCGCCGTGGTCCTTGACGAATACGGAACGGTCGAGGGCTTGTTGACGCTGACAGACATCCTGGAAGCCATCGTCGGCGATATGCCCGCTACGGCCGAGGACGAGGACCCACCGGCGGTCCAGCAACCTGACGGGTCATGGCTCCTCGATGGTCGGCTGCCCCTGGACGAATTCCGCGACCTCTTCGAGCTGTCGGCCATCCCGGAAGGCGACTTCCATACTCTGGCCGGACTCGTGGTCACACAACTCGGTCATATCCCTAGAGTCGCGGAGAGCTTCGATGCCTGGGGTCTGAACTTCGAGGTCGTCGATATGGATGGCAACCGTGTCGATCGGCTCCGGGTCAAGCCGCTCGCCACGAGAAGCACAAACTCGCAGTGAACAAAAACAGTGGGAAAATGCGGGTCAGCCGGCTCACATTGCTTTCCCGGTTGTTGGTTGCCTGTGATGTACGGGACGGCTACACTGCACGCAGCTCGATCAACGCCTCCAAACGAGGAGAACAACCATGGTTCGATCGACGACCACACGGCGGTCATTCCTAGAGACGATCGGAAGTGTCGGGGCTGCGGCGGGCACGCTCGTGACGCTCGAATCGGCGCGGGGTTATGCGGCCAATGACACGCTCAACGTCGCCTGCCTGGGTACGGGCGGGCGGTGCATGCACCTCATGAAGGCCCTGGTCCAAGTTCCCGGCGTCCGGATCGCGGCGGTTTGCGACGTGTACGACGCTCACTTGCACGCGTCGCAGAAGCTGGCGGATTCCAAGGCAATCACCAGCAAACATTATCGCGAGATCCTCGACCGGAAGGACATCGACGCCGTCCTGATCGCCAGCCCAGACCACTGGCACGTGCCGATGTCGGTCGATGCCTGTGAAGCCGGGAAAGATGTCTATGTCGAGAAGCCTTTGACGCACGATCTAGCCGAAGGAGTCGCGATTGTCGACGCTCAGAATCGGACTCGGAGGATCGTTCAGGTCGGCATGCAGCAACGAAGCATGCCCCACATTCAGAAGGCCCGCGAGCTGGTGAATGGGGGACGGATCGGTGAGGTGTTCAAGATTCACCTGACCTGGAACCGCGGCGGGTCGACCCGATTTCGGCGGCGTGCCGCTCGGTGTGGATCCCGGCCAAGTGGCCTGGAAGGACTTCCTCGGCCATGCGCCCGACCAGCCCTTCGACGAATACCGCTTTCGTAACTGGCGTTGGTTCTGGGATTTCGGCGGCGGAGTGCTCACCGATCTGATGGTCCACTGGATCGACGTCGCCCAATGGTTCCTGGAGGCGGGTGCGCCGGCCGAAGGGAAGGGCGCACCCGCCGAAGGGAAGGGTCATCCGCTCAAGGCCACCGCGATTGGCAACAATTTTGCCAGCAAGGACTTGTGGCAGACACCCGACACGATCCAGTGCTTGCTGGAATACCCCAACAACGTCCAGGCTCACTTCGAGGGGACGTTCTCCAACGCGACGCTCGGTGCGATGATCACGTTCATGGGGACTGAAGGAACGATGTACATCGACCGCGGACGGTACGAGCTGACTCCCGAGTCGAGTAAGCGAAAGCCGGAGGAGTGGATCCTGGGGAGCAATCCCAAGAAGGGCCAGGATTTTTACGACAAGCCCGACGGCGAGTTGCTTCACCTGACAAACTGGGTCGAGTGCATCCGCACCCGCCAACGGCCAAATGCTCCTGCCGAGGCGGGCGTGAGCGCCGCCGCGGCCGCCCATCTCGGCAACCGCGCTTATCGCACGGGTCAGGTCGCGACCTGGACCTCAAGCTGAGGCTGCCCGATCCTGAAGCCTTCTGACCGTAACACCGCTCCGTGTCGCCAATTGTTAGGGATAAATTCTTGTACGGGAGTGCACACCAAATGGATCATAAGTTGGGCTGGCTCATTCTCCTGGTTGGATTCAGTCCCGGGTTCTTTCCAGCGGCGGCGCGGGCCGATGACACGCGGCCGTTCGACCAAAAGGTTGACGTGGTCTACGGCCGCAAGCACGGCATGGCCTTGACGATGGACGTGTTCACGCCCAAGGCCAACGCCAATGGAGCAGCGATCGTCTGGGTGGTCAGCGGCGGCTGGTTTTCGAATCACGACGCGATCAACACCGGCCCGATCGACGAGCTGCTCAAGAGGGGTTACACGGTCTTCGCGGTCGTCCACGGCAGTCAGCCCAGGTTCACGATTCCCGAGGTCGTTAAGGATATGAACCGCGCGCTGCGCTTCATTCGATTCCACGCCAAGGACTATCACATCGATTCGGACCGGATCGGAATTACCGGAGGATCAGCCGGCGGGCACCTGTCGCTCATGCAGGGGACAGCCGGCGATGCGGGAGACAAAAGCTCCAAGGATCCCGTCGACCAGACTTCAAGCCGGGTTCAAGCGGTTGCCTGCTTCTTCCCCCCCACGGACTTTCTCAACTATGGTAAGCCTGGTGAGATTGCGCTGGGTTGCGGCGTGCTGAGCGGGTTCAAACCGCCATTCGACTTCCACGAGCAAGACCCCAATACCAAGACTTTTGTCAGGATCACCGACCTGGGTAAGATCCTCGAAATCGGGCGCCAGATCAGCCCGATCACTCACGCGTCGGCCGACGATCCACCCACGTTGATCATCCACGGCGACGCGGATTCTCTGGTCCCGATTCAGCAAGCCGAGGTGATCCTGGACAAGCTCAAGTCCGCGGGGGTCGAGACCAAACTCGTCGTGAGGAAAGGCGGCGGACACGGTTGGCCCAACTTACTCAAGGATATGTCGATCATCGCGGACTGGTTCGACGCCCACCTGAAACCGGCGAAGGATGCCTCTTCTGCTCCAAAGCCCTGACGCCGACAGGTCGAGATCCGGTGAGGGAGTTTCGATGACGATCGCCGTATCGCGCGTGCCGTTAGAGGAGGTTCTGCCGCTCCGGGAACTGTACCGGCAGGAGATGAACTGCCAGATCGTCCATGACTCCCTCCCGCGGAGAGGCTTCGGCAATCTGTTCCTGCTCCGGCTGGATGGCCGCGTCGCCGGATATGGCTTCGTGATGGGCTACCACGGCGAGCCGAAGGACATGATTCAGGAGTTCTTCGTTCTTCAGCCGTATCGGGGCTCGGCACTTCCGCTTTTCCGGCAGCTCATCGAAACCAGCCAGGCCCGGAGGATTGAAACCCAGACCAACGACGTCCTCCTTACGCTCATGCTCTATGACTGTGCGAGCGACATCACAAGCGAGAAGGTAGTCTTCCACGATGCCACGACGACGAATCTTGCCGTCCCCGGCGCCACTTTTCGCGAGATTATCGAGGCAGACACGCCGCGGATTTTCGAGCACAAGGTGGAAGGCGTCGGCGAATGGTTGATCGATTGCGACGGTTGCGTTGTCGCGACCGGGGGAATCGCCCTCCACTACAACCTTCCGTACGGCGATCTCTATATGGAGGTGCACGAGCCGTGCCGACGACGAGGGTACGGCAGCTTCCTCATCCAGGAGCTGAAGCGGGCGTGCTATGAAATGGGCCGGATACCCGCCGCACGCTGCAACGTCGCGAATGCGGCGTCCCGGGCGACGATGCAGAAGGCGGGTCTCTTTCCTTGCGCGAGAATCCTCAGCGGCGTCCTGCCGGCCAGATGACTGCGCAGGCACGACAGTTCTCCTCCTGGGGTCTGCGGCAACTGTTTCCCAGCACCTTAAGCCACAACCATTTGTGGCAGGATTCTCTCGACTGATGGCACAGTCGCGATCGTGCAACACCCATGAGGGGGTGCGTTTCCCTTTTATTTCCGGACCGCTGCCCACGCTCGAAGCAAGCCTGATTTCTGCGATTCGCGAATACATGGGGAGGAAAACTTGCGAACTCCCTATTAGAGAACGGTTTGCGTTATCCATTACAGTGTCGGTAACGAGCGGGTCGGGCTTGCCGCTGTGATCGCCTATGGCTCTTCACGGCGACGCCGTCGTGCGGAAGCCCTGTTGGAGTCCCGGCTTCAGCCGGAAAGAGGACCGGCTAAAGCCGGGACTCCAAAAAATGCAGACTGGCAACTCAAGTGTTACCCGGTTCTGAACCATGCCGGAATTAGCGACAGACATAAATTGCCCGCTAGCTCTTCCCATCTGACAAGGTTTCGTGACCCGGCTTTAGCGTGCAGGCCCACTGCGTGCCCGTACCATAGAGCGAGGACGTTGCTCTGGTTGCGGAGGCGGATTTGGATAGGGGCATCCCTGAAGATCCAGCTTGCCGGCCCAATTCGTTTTTGCTTGCGGTCGCGACAGAAGCGGTCTTCGCACCATTGTCAATCGTCGGCTCGCCTTCAGCCACCACATCCGGATAAGAGTGGTTGAAGACGGCAAAGTCAAGATCCTCGTGTGTTCGTTGACGCTGAGGAAGGATTCCGGGGTAGCGGAACAAATGGATCGTCATAAGTTGTTGCTATCATTTGGTTTACGCAACGTGCCCCACTTGCGTTCATGCACCCAATCTGCCCGCGGTAAACGGCTTGCGGCGGGGAGCTCGAACGATTCCCCAGGGATACATGCTTGAGTTAAAAACGGAGTAATGCCACCATGCGACGAGCTCCTCTAGGCTCACGTTCGCCAAAACCAAGCTGTATTATCCCGAGTTCCGCCCGAATTAAACGTACAGGGTGGGTGCACGCATCACTTGGCCGCGACAATTACGGATTGGGTTGTTCGTCCTTCACGGCGACGACACGGCCCACGACCGCCCCGACCAGTCCGAACAGGATGAGCTGCAGGGAATATATAACCTGATCGTGGACATAGTCGAAGCCGCTCGGAGGCCGAATGTACGGAGCGACTTGCGATATAAGGGACCTCATAAGCGGATAAGGCCAAGGAATCGGCCCGAACCCGAAGAAATTGTCGCGCCGGGGCGGTAGCACGCTGAGCAAGAGATACGCCCATCCGAATAACGCAAATCCAGCCCACGTCATTCGAGCCACTCCCCTACGAGCAGCCGCGCCGAGAGAAGCGCGCTAGGACCATAACGATCGCGACTCCAAAAGTCGCACTCGCCCAGAAATCGGATGCACTCCGCAGGGCTGCGAAACCAAGACCGAGATAGAGCACGATGCCCATTAACTGGCCGACGTTGAAGCGGGGACGAGCCATAGGCGCTCTCCGAATTCGAGATGCGAGGCCAGAGACACAGAATCTTTTGTACCCTTTCAATTCCGAGCGCGGGGGTCTGGTTGGAATCGTATGCTCCTACACATAGATCTGGCAATGTACCAGCCCGTACGCCGGGCTCCCGTACCATTGCTAGTCGCTGGCCCGATCGGTTGCTTGGCCGAGCTGGTCGAATTCAACACTTCGCAGAAACGACTTGGATCGATCTGCGTCCAACGTGACGTGCCCGATTTCGGATGCACCAAACTGGTGGCCGAGGCGAGGACACGCAGGTAATCGGCTGGACCCGAGCCCAACGCACGGATGGCGGTGTCAGGGGCGAGCCGATACCCGAGTGACGGTCAAGCGCGTTCCGTTTCGAGTTGACGTACATCGTTGGTGTCGCTTGCTGTCTGCCGGACCGTGTCTTGCGAGAGGGCCAGAATGCGGAACAGATAGTTGCGTCCTCACGGTGACCATCAGCAACATTTTTGCGGTCAGCCAACAAGTTGTCACCCATCAGTCTCGCAGACGAGCCGACACGGCCGCAACTATACGCCGGGATTAGGACGCCGCGGCGCAGCAGCGCTTGCGGACGCGAGTGGCCGACGACCAGCAATGGATCATCAGTCACTTGGCGAAGCGTGCAGATATAATTGGCCGATCAAGCAATACTGCCGCGGTAACGGTATTCAGTCAGCAGCGCAACGTAGACGACGCCCCGGCCGTCGTGACGGAGAGGATCTGCGCCGATTCTGTGCAGAGCCTCCCTAAGCGCGATGGCAGCTACGACGGTAAAAAAAAGGCCCAGTTATTTAGTTCTACTGTAACCGTTTCAAACTAGCTAACGCCGTAACTTGTTGGCAGATGGTTGGTTGCGACCAGTATGTGTGCGATTGTCCACAAAACGTAACCCGCTGGAAATCAAGCAGTTGTAGAAAAACCGTTACGGTGAATTAGAGACTCCTCACGGATCTCCACCGAATCTCGGGTGCCACTGGTCGTACTCGACCAGTGCGTTCGGCCAAGCGGCATGGGCACTGGTCGAGTACGACCAGTGGCACCCGAAATCTGCCCTAACTGCTTGGGGATTAACTCCTTGCTATGAATTGTGGTGGAGATCCGTGAGGAGTCTCGTTATTTAGGTGCAGTTCGCGGAGACGTGCAGCAAGGCGCAGCGGAGTGCAATTGAAACCGGGGCACTTTCCGCAAACGGCGGGCGAGGCCGATGGCGCGGCGGCGGTTCCCATAACCGATCAGCTCGAAAAGCCGAAGCCGTTGCTCGCGGAGACGCTGGCCGAAACGGCATATGGCGGCGACGGCAAAGCGCGCCGCGGTGACCCGCGACGGGGATTGCAGCGCCGATACCCGGGGGCGAACTTTAGATCCGAACCGAGGCGGCTCACACTACACGCTCTCGTTGTGAACGAGCGCACCGGCCAAGTGGAGGATTGTTCGCAGATGCGCGTCTTGCAAATGGTCGACAAGGACCATGAAGCAGGTACGGCGTGTATCCACGAGTCAGGTATCGCGCGCATCCACGTGTGTCCGGAGGTTTTTGGGGGGTGTCCCTTTAGCAACGCACGCCAGGACAACAAGGCTCGGGGCCGCCGCTACGCGATCAAACTCCCGGACAGGCGTCATCGATCCGCGGCTCGGCGGCGCGAGCAAAAGACGAGGGTGCTCTCTTTGCCGTGCACGCGACGCTCGGTCGTCTAGCCGATCGATCGTGGTCTGAAGGACGGGTTTGGTCCGAATGGGCAGAGGGCGCGAATGCGAGGGAGCCTGCTCCCGGTTACCCTGCAAGAGGCGGCCGGCTAGAACGTGCGGCCGACGGCGGCGCCGGCGAGGTCGCACGACTTGGTGAGTGCCGAGTTGGCCCATACGCTGGAAGGCGCGGGACCTGGCCCAATCAAGCGGATCTCCTCGCCGCCTGGCGGCTGTTGGACGGCCTCCACCCGGTTTTTTCAGACCCGCACGGCGGGCTTCACCGCTGGACACGGCCGCGAGAAACCTGAACAAATCACCGAACTTTCGCGCGGATCTCCGGTTGGCATCGCCAAAATAAAAAAATCAAAAAAAATAATTTGACATACTCGTCGGAAACCTGTAATCTCTCGGCAACCGCAACACCTACGCCACGTCCCCCGCGGCCGCACAACACCCACATGGAGTCAAGCCAAATGCGTGCCGAGGCAGCGACCATTGCACTCGCGGTTGCTTTCGCATGCGGGTGCAGCGGTGATGCAGGCACGTCCGGCCACACCGATAGTCAAGCTCCGAAACTGCAAATACTCGATCCGGCGGCGAAGTCCAAGCTGACAATGGACAAGAACACTAAGGGAAAGAAGTTGAACTCATTTTTGACACCATCGAATAGCATCTTCTAGTGGGACAAGGATTTAACCCATCAACCCGGCGGCGTGGCACTATGCGCAGCATCTCCTGCCGCAGTCGTCGGCTCGACCTGTCGAACGGTGGGCGGGATCGCCACTCCCACCGTCTGGAACACCTTGCCACACGTCCCCTCCACGTCGCTCCGCAATAGAAACCGCTTCCCGGCCTGTTCCACTTCCGTCACCTGGAGACGGTCCAGGTCCGCGATCACATCGGCCCACTCGAACTCGTGACCACGCTCCTCCAGACGCGACTGGAGTTCCTGACGCAGCACCAATGCCAGGAACGAGCAAAACACATGACCCCGGATCGTCTCGTCACAATGGTGATAGATCGGTCGCGTCTGGAGCAGCGTCTTGCACGAACGGAACCACTGCTCCACCATCGAAAGTCGCTTGTACTGCAAGCGCCACCTCGGCCGAGTCCAGATCGGTGTTGGTGCGGAGCACCCACTTGCCGTGGTAACGCACGTCTTCCGCGATCTTGGCCTCATCGACCTCGAAGTGATCCGGGCCACCACCACCCAGATAACGACGATACCCCTTGTTACCCACCAGCGACTTGTCCCCCTTGCGGAGTTGCTCCCGCAACGCCGCCACGATCGCCTCACGGTCCGCGGCGTCCTTCCTCGCTTCATCGTCATTGAGGCAAACGATGTACCGGCGGTTCTCCACCCACACTTCTTTGACCTTCAGAGGTGATGGGTCATCGCTAAGAACCCGCTTCGGGTGCACGACACGGTAACGGCCGGCGCGGGCCAGCACCTCGTCTTTCACCTCGTTCTGTCTCCGCATCCGTGCACCCAGGATGTACTGCCAGCCCCGCTCGTCCTGCTCCAACGCCGCGATCGTCTCCTGGCTGATCATGCCTCGGTCAGCCACGATGCACACGCGGCGCACGCCGAAGCGACTCCGCAAGCGATCCACGATCGGGATCAACGTGGTCACGTCGGTGGTGTTACCCGGCCACAACTCGCAGCAGATCGGCCGCCCCTGCCCGTCGATCACAGTCCCCACGACCATCTGGTACAGGTCGGGCCGGTGGTCCTTGCTAAAGCCCCGCTCACCGATGTCCTGGCCGCCGTTGCCCTCGAAGTAGATCGATGTGGTGTCGAAGAAGACCAGTTGGAGGTCGGTGAAGAGGTCCCTTCGGTGGGCGAACAACTGTTCCTCGATCCGATCCTTGGTACAGCGGGGAGCGAACGGCGTCTTGCCCGCCTGTTGGTCTTTGTGCAACTCCTCGCCGAGCCAGGCCATGGCCCGATACAGGTGATGAAGTTGGAGCAGTTCACAACCGTCAATCTGGTAGTCGTTTTTCCACTTGTCGGCGGCTCGATCGCTACCGGGGTTGACGAGGCGATGAAGGACGGTGAGGAAGACGGCCCGCTCGACGTCGAACTCAAAGCGGCGTCGCTCCAGCAGTTGCTTGATCACTCGCTGACACCCGGTCTGTTGCCAAAGCCGCTCGAAGATAAGAGGAGGCCCGATGTGCCGATTGGTGATCGAGAGGAGTTGTCCTTTGGCATGCGCCGAGAGCACGAGGACGGACTGGGCGAGTCGCGCACGCCGAGAGGAGAAGGGCGTCGAGCTGGCCCGACTGCTGGAGCAGATCGAGTCGCCCCAGTGTGGCGATGGACACGTTGCCGTGGTATCCCGTCCTCCCAGCGGTTTTCGACGATCTGGAGGTAGGAGCGAGTACCGGACTTCTTGGTGCGGAAGAACATGGTGCCCTCGTGTTTAAGACACCATGATCATACGGGATAACTCCGGTATTTCAACTGAGAATGATCGGAAAATTGGCGGTCAACGTGGCACTATGCGAGCAGCTTGGACACGATTCTCCGCCCGTCAGCAAAGGACTTACGTCAAAAACCACAGCGCAACTGTCAAAAATCCGTTGAACGTAGCAGGCAACGTAAATCTCGAGGCGGGCGGGTGGATTCCGGCAATCGTCGTCCTGAAGATCTGCAAAGATAAGAACGCACAAAACGTGATCTCTAGCGCGGCAACAAAACCCCGCTCTGAAGCTGGCGGTACGGCGTCGTTTGCCTATGAGTTAGATCAACCCATGAAAAAAGGCAAGTACTACATTGTTGCCGTTGCGATCGGCGAGGAGTCTGCGGCGAGCGAAGCAGGAACTACAAAAGAGACGAACAAGGTTCTAAAAAGTGAACCGGTGATGCAGGAATTCGAGGTTACAGACAAATGACTCGCATTATCACGCAGGGTGACATATTTGTCTGGACGGTGAGCCGGCGGCGGGCGTTTACCCTGATCGAAGTGCTCGTCGTAATCACGGTGATTGCGATACTACTCGCCCTGTTGATTCCGGCCGTTCAAAGCGCGAGGGAGACGGCACGCCGCGTGCGATGCTCGAGCAACGTGCGTCAGCTCGGTATCGGACTGAACTCTTATCATGCAGCGTTTGGTTCCTTTCCTCGTGCCTTCTCCGGAAGTGGATATTCTTTGCACGTATCAATATTGCAGTATATTGAGATGACGAGTATTTAAAATACATTTAATATAAATAGCACGAGCATATACCCTGAACCTGGATCATTAAATCTTACTTCGATGAACATGATAATAGATATTTACAACTGCCCGTCTGACGCTGTGCCTATTCGCAATGCTCTTGGAGGCACGAACTACGCGGGAAGCCGAGGCGTCGATTATCGAACGGGCACCGACAACGGCGGACACTCGCGTTCTGGTCTCCCCAACCTACGGGGATACGGGACATTACCGACGGCTCCAGTTCGACAGTGCTCATCTCGGAGTGGGTGCGTGGACCACAATATATTGGTGCTAGGGACGCGAAGGGCAGCATTTTCCAGACAACGGATAGCCTTTTCGGAAGCCGATTCTTCGACCAGTTCACCATCGATTGTCATGGGCTTAACCCGCAAGTGGCGGCTATTGACGGCAACGACAAAGGTGCGAACTGGGTGGCTGGCGGATACGGGGACACCTTGTACAACCACAACCTTCCGCCTAACGATCACAGTTGCCTCAGCGGAGGCATGGTGCAGGAAGGAGCGTTCACGGCCGGAAGCCGTCACGCATCAGGCGCAAACCTCCTTTTCGCGGACTGCCACGTCTTTTTCCTCTCCGATTCCGTATCGCTGAGCGTCTGGCGAGCACTTGGTACACGCAACGGTGGCGAGGTTGTCGACCAGAATTACTAACGGTGTGTGCGAGTGTATATTGTCGTCAATATCAGCAAGTATTGAGCGCAGATCGAGTATAAGGTTTACGGCGTAACGACATAATTTAATAGTGACGCGGTCAGAGCTGTGGCGCACAGGTTTTTCGTTTCGCGATGCTTTGATCGGCCTGCCAGCGATAATCCACCCAAATCGGCGCCGGCCCGAACGGCCACGGCATTGTAACAGCGTAACCGGACCCTCGCGTTGGGGGAACTCGCCTCAACACTGAAATGTCGGCGCCCTATGCAGCTCCGTTCTCTGGCTTGCCTCCCGGACTATGTGTACCTCTTAAAAAGCAGACCGCCTCGACCCAAACGCAACCATCTCCAGCCCGTGCGGGCGGCGGGACAACGCCGCTGGCCGGCCATTAGGCGTAGGCGCGGTTGGCTTACGGCCTCTTGAGGCAACAGAATGGCGCCCGAACTACCACGGCAGTCGCCGCTGCGCTGGTGGTGCGCCCACCACCAGCGGCATTCAACCACAACTCATCGTACCCAAGCCAGGCCACTGTTCCCAATTTCCCAGCAATTCTCCAAAGAGCCTTTCCAAAAGGAGCAACTGCGATGATCATTTCGAACTGGAACTCGCGCCGCCTTGCTGGCTTTCGTCTTGATCGCAGCGTCGAGCGCAGATAAGGCGCTCGGCCAGTCGATCACAATCACCGATCCAACGAACAACCCCGTGTGGACGACCGGGAACGGCGCCTCGGTCACTTACACGTTCCTCGGTGGGAGCATGAATAGAATTAGGATATTCAATACAGCGCATCTACATTTGTTATTATTCCAACGCGGTCACTGATCCCGGGTCGCCCGCGTCGCGAAACTTTACCGTTCCCCTGCAGTCAGCGGAACAACGACGCCCTGCACGATCATTGCCGAAGTGCTGGACACTATGGGCACGGTCGTGGCGAGTAATTCGGTGTCGGTTCGGATTACCACTCCCTAGGGGCCATCCGTCGCGGACGGCCCCTAGGGAGTGTCGCTCCGTTTGTTCGCGGCAGAAACTGTGCCGGGACCGAACGGCGTTGGGAAAGCCTAAATCACAGTCCGTCGGGGTTCAAGGCGCGAGGGCTGTACCGGCAATAAAACGAACTCCTTGGTCTGCAGCCGGGTGGTTGTCTGTTTCTGCCTGCCAACCACACCAAGGTGGTGATTCTGGATCGGGCTAGCAATCAGTTCCAGCACCAGAGAGCGCTGGAGCGAGTCCGAGTATTTGTCCGTGATGCCGCATGCCGCTCGGGTTTCGCGGGGCCTGGCTTTTTGGGCCTCGGCCCAGCACTCGGCCGCCACTATCCTTGTCAACCTGCTCCGGCGCCTGCAGGAGCGGCGCCGGATCTTCAGATGACCGTGTTTCAGGCAGATCAATTGCCACCCGGCCGAGACGTTCGCGAGGCCTCGTAACAGAAACCGGCGGATGCCCCGCGCGGACTTGGTCCGGCCGAATACCGGCTCGACGATGCGCTTCCGGGCCGCGTCCACGCTTTGCCGGTCGGAGAACGGGGTCTGTGCTGCATCTTCTCCTTCACACTCGTGTCAACTGAAGGTGCCGCCGCATCGAGCCCCGCTACGGCTTCGTGGTGTCTCTGGCGACCGACAGCGAGGTTTGGGTCGATAACAATCTTCTCCGGCCCCTCGACCGCTTCTTCGCTATAGTAGCCGTTGTCAGCTGTGTTCGGTATTGGAATGTGCGTGCCGTCGGCGACCTGCTTCTTACCCCCAGCGGACTTTTTTTGAACTATGGTAAACCCGGCGAGATCGCCCTGGGTTGCGGCGTGCTGAGCGGGTTCAAACCGCCATTCGACTTCCACGAGCAAGACCCCAATACCAAGACTTTTGTCAGGATCACCGACCTGGGTAAGATCCTCGAAATCGGGCGCCAGATCAGCCCGATCACTCACGCGTCGGCCGACGATCCACCCACGTTGATCATCCATGGCGACGCGGATTCTCTGGTTCCGATTCAGCAAGCCGAAGTGATCCTGGACAAGCTCAAGTCCGTGGGGGTCGAGACCAAACTCGTCGTGAGGAAAGGCGGCGGACACGGTTGGCCCAACTTACTCAAGGATATGTCGATCATCGCGGACTGGTTCGACGCCCACCTGAAACCGCCGAAGGATGCCTCTTCCGCTCCAAAGCCCTGACGCCGACAGGGCGAGATCCGGTGAGGGAGTTTCGATGACGATCGCCGTATCGCGCGTACCGTTAGAGGAGGTTATGCCGCTGCGGGAACGGTACCGGCAGGAGATGAACTGCCAGATCGTCCATGATTCCCTGCCGCGGAGAGGCTTCGGCAATCTGTTCCTACTCCGGTTGGGTGGCCGCGTTGCCGGATACGGCTTCGTGATGGGCTACCACGGCGAGCCGAAGGACATGATTCAGGAGTTCTTTGTTCTTCAGCCGTATCGGGGCTCGGCGCTCCGGCTTTTCCGGCAGCTCATCGAAACCAGCCAGGCCCGGAGGATTGAAACCCAGACCAACGACGTCCTCCTTACGCTCATGCTCTATGACTGTGCAAGCGACATCACGAGCGAGAAGGTGGTCTTCCACGACGCATTGACGACGAGTCTTGCCGTCCCCGGCGCCACTTTTCGCGAAATTATCGAGGCAGACACGCCGCGGATTTTCGAGCACAAGTTGGAAGGCGTCGGCGAATGGTTGATCGATTGCGAAGGTTCCGTCGTCGCGACCGGGGGAATCGCCCTCCACTACAACCTTCCGTACGGCGATCTCTATATGGAGGTGGACGAGCCCTGCCGACGACGAGGGTACGGCAGCTTCCTCATCCAGGAGCTGAAGCGGGCGTGCTACGAAATGGGCCGGATACCCGCCGCACGCTGCAACGTCGCGAATGCCGCGTCCCGGGCCACCTTGCAAAAGGCGGGTCTCTTTCCTTGCGCTCGAATCCTGAGCGGCATCCTACCAGCCAAATGACTACGCCGCATGACAATTCTCATCCCAGGATCCGAGGTCATCCATCGAGCCGAAATATGGTTGCCACTCGTCGGAAGTCGTGTAACTGACGAACGCCAGATCCGCTGGACAAGACCGGTCGGCCTCGATCTCAGCTTTCTCGGTGTCGTAGACCCAACAGATCAGCAAGACAATCGTGCACGTGATCAACATGTTCAATAGAGAGAACCCCAAGGTTGCAAGCATCGCGGACGTCTCCCCATCAGTTAGTCTCTACGCGGCGGATGCCGGACGCGGCCGATGTGGGCATCACCTTCCGCACGGTGTCCTATGTCGTGAGTCATTCTAGGCCGTGAAGTTAACGCCCCCGTGAATCGGACCTAAGATCCTCTTCATCTTCATCGCTGGTCCACCGGTCCTTGCCTCTCCAACAAGTCTTGCGAAGAATGTCGGTGGAATCCTTCAACGGATTTTCGACTGACGTTTGATGAGGGCCGAGCCGTGGCGGAGCTTCATGATCAGCCTGCATCGAACTTCAGACGGGGCCGAACAGGCCCGAGGTGCTTTCATCGCGCTGGTTTACGGCGAATTGCAATGCATCGCCTCACGCCTGATGCGGTGGCCAACTCCGAGGGGGGCATGAATGACACCGGAACGCTGGCGTCAGCTCGACGACCTGTTTGATGAGGCCCTCAGGCTCGACCCCGCCGAGCGAGATGCTTGGCTCCGCTGGGCTTGCGGAGACGATGAAGGGCTTCGTGCCGAGGTCGCTCGCCTCCTCGATCGGGATGAATGGGCGGCCCACAACGGATTCCTCACGCCCCCGGAACCGGCGAGCGGGCACCTCGACGCCACCGGAAGTTGGCATCGCGGCGCCGACCGCCGGTCGGCAGTCGAAATCGGACCGCTCGAATACTCGGGGGCCATCTCGGTTGAGGAGACGGGCAGATTCGAACCGAAGGCAGCGATATGTCGTGGAGCACAGCCGCATACTTGGGGCGGTGCTCGATCGCTGGCTCAGCAGAGGCTGCGCGAATCTGACGATTATCTATCTGCTGATGACTGGGGTGATGGTTTTCTGGAAGTATGCCATCTTAGAGACCCCGACCCAACGCAGGCGATCCCGTACGCCATCGCCCTCGCGGCCCTCGGCGGCATCGTCTCGATTCTTTCGCTCCCGCGGCCGCTCTCGCCGTCCCTGCTCCAAGTTCTGGAGCTCGGTATGATCGGGATGCTCGCGGCCGTCTTCGCATTCGCGCAATACCACGCGATGCTCGACTTCTCGCTGCGCGACGACCCGGTGAGGGCGCAGCTCGTGATGAAGAATCGGGTGCTTTTCACCGCTATCCTGATCCTCTCCTACGGGATCTATGTCCCGAAGGGCTGGCGCCGCGCGCCTTGGTCGTCGTGCCACTCGCTGTCTTGCCGTTCGCAACTTTACTTCTGCTCTATCTCCGACATCCCGGGGTCATGGGCTGGCTGGTGCGAGTCGGCTCGGGGAATGGAACAACACCGCTTGCGCTCCTCGGCTTCGATGCCATGATCCTGCTCGCGTTGGTCGCCGGGTCCGCCGCCGGGGCCCACACGATCTCACGGCTTCGATGGCAAGTCATGGAGGCCCAGCAACTCGGCCAGTATCGCCTTCGACGGCAACTCGGCGCTGGGGGGATGGGGGAAGTCTACCTGGCTGAGCACCAGCTTCTGAAGCGCCCCTGCGCCGTGAAGCTGGTCCGGCCGGGCATCGAAACCTGCCCGAAGGCTCTTGAGCGGTTCGAGCGAGAGGTCCGGCTGACTGCGACCCTTTCTCACCCCAACACGGTCGAGATCTACGACTACGGCCGGACCGAAGATGGAGTGTACTATTATGTCATGGAATACCTCCAGGGCTTGAGCCTCGCGGAGCTGGTCAAGCGGCACGGCCCCTTGCCGCCGGGCGCGGGCGGTGTACTTGCTGCGGCAGGTCTGCGAGGCCCTGCGCAAGGCGCATACGGCGGGCCTCATCCATCGCGACATCAAGCCGTCCAACATCTTCGCCTCGCGACGCGGCGGTATGGATGACGTGGCAAAGCTATTCGACTTCGGTCTGGTCCTGTCCCTGACAATGAACGACGCGCCGCACGACCAGCGGAGAGGGCCGGATCTTCGGTACGCCGCTGTTCATGTCGCCGGAGCAGGCGACCGGCGATCAGGAGATCGACGGGCGGAGCGATATCTATTCGCTCGGCGCGGTCGCGTATTACCTCCTCACTGGGCGTCCGCCGTTCGACGGGGACAATGGAATTGGGCTGATGATCGCGCATGCGCGCGACCCTGTGGTACCCCCGTCGCAGTTCCGTGCGGACATTCCCGAGGAACTGGAGCGCGTCGTGTTGCGCTGCCTGGCCAAGGACGCGGCCGATCGGTTCCCCGATGCAAGGAGCCTGGAGCGAGCCCTGGGCGAGTGCATTTGCGCGACGACTGGGACCAGGATCGTGCCGCCGCGTGGTGGCGAGACGAAGGTCGGGAGCCGTCATTGGATCTCACAGTCATGCACTCGGTTTTCGGAACGATAGGCGGTTCCCCTTCTCGACATGGGGAGCCTGCTTCGGTGGTCTAAATGGACTTGCGTGATTTCGCGACGCCGCCGTCGTAATGGGGTGCTCTCCGAGCACCGGTTTTTTTCGTCACGAGCAAGGCTGGCCTTGGTGCTCACTGAGCACCTTACAAATGCGTGAACCGTCCCAGAGTCACGCAATGCCATTCACCTCGGGTTAAGAGACGTCAGCATCGTGTCGGAAACGCTCAAGACATCGGCAATGCATCCTGTGTGACGCCGCGCCGGGATTGGAGCGTGAGCGAGGACCCAGAACGCTGGAGTCCCGCGTCGTTGGGCTGCCGCCTTCGACGGTCCCTGAGTGCCCAAAGTGAATGAAATGCCGGACACCGCGAATCCCCCCCCACGCGAGGCCCAGAGCTGATGGTGTGAGTGCTACCACGAAGGACCACAACACGAGATCAAGCATCGTCTTCCTCCGCCGGATTTTCACCTGGCCGCGACTTAGGCGTGCCTGGGACGCCGGCTACTCGGAATAGTCGGTTCCACCGAAGCAGGATCATGGGCGTTGTTCCTTGCCCTTCTGATAACTCCTGCGGAGAATGATCGAGAAACCCTTCATGGTTTTCCGATGGAGGTCTGATGGGGACGGAAGAGCGGCCGGAAATAACGGTCATTCTGGGCCGGGCGGGGACGGCGACGAGCGGGCCAAGGGTGAACTGATCGCACTGATCTATGAAGAGTTGCGCGCGAGTCGCCTCACGTCTCATGCGCCGCGAGCGGACCGATCACACTCTCCCGCCGACCGCCGTGGTCCACGAGGCTGTCATCCGGCTCTTGGGTGACGCGGTCTTCGACAAGCTCGCCGATCGAAATTACCTGTTCGCGTCGGCCGCGCGGGCCATGCGCGAGGTGCTCATCGACCACGGCGCGGCGAAGATCCGCCGACCGGCGTGGTGGAGGCCGCCCGGCGCGTCCCGCTCGATCTGGTTGCCGACTACTTCGACGAACAGGGTCTGGATGTCGTCGCGGTCCACGAGGCGCTCGACCGGCTCGCGGCGGTAAACGAGCGCCAGTCGCAGGTCATGACACTGAGGTATTTCGGCGGGATGACCGTCGCCGAGGTCGCCACAGCGCTGGGGGTCTCGGTAGTCACAGTGGAGCGGGACTGGCGGCTCGCGCGAGCCTGGCTCAGCGACCAACTTCGCGGAGAGTACGAATGATGCGGCAGCGCCGCAATCCGTTGCAAGTGAATGAGTACCGCTTCCGCTCAAACGGGACGTGAGGGAACGCGGGTCCACGCTCGCTTGAGCAACAAGAATCGGCGCTCGAAGAGATAATACGGAGGCCGCTGCCAGCGCGATCGTCAGCGTCAGCGTGGCGATCGCCAGTAGCTCGTCCTTGTTGGGGAACCAGGGGAGCAGGGGGTAGAGCCTTTCACGAGCCCAAAGTGCGACCTCGTGGTACATGTAGAGTCCATAGCTGATCTTGCCCAGCCAGACCAACCGGGAATAGGACAGGGCGGCACTGAACCATCCGTGCCCCCAGACGGCGACGATCACGATCCCCAATCCGCAGAGCCAGACCCAAACGAAGTCCCAAGTTCGATGCCAGATCGTGCCGTGTCCGAGATGGGGTTGGCTCAAGACCCAGAAGAAAATGAGGTAGAGGGGCCACTGAAGCCAGCGCAGCCACGCGGCCAATCGTGGGCGGTGGCGATCCCACCCCAGGACCATCGCCAGGAGCACCCCACTCAAGAGCGTGTCGAACTGGGCGAACGTATTGAACACGATCAGAAGCTGCGACTCAGACCGCCGGCGCACAGCCAGCGCACCGCAATCGACGACACGATCAACGCGGCCACAATGGGGCGTCGTTGCCGAGGAGTGAGCCAGGCGATCAAGAGCGGCACGATCAGGTAGAACTGCTCCTCGACGCAGACGCTCCAGAGAATGCTCAGCCAGTCGGGGAGCGGACCGATCAGGGTCATCGACCAGTTGCCGAGGAATCCCAAAAAAGGAACAACGTGCAAGCGGAGCATCTGGTGGTAGCCAGATACTCCCCATTGTCCGTTCAGTCCGGGAATCAGGCCAAAACCGATTACGAGGATCAGGTAGTACAGTGGCCAGATCCGAAGAATGCGGCGAATCCAGAATGCGCGGAGTGCGACCCGACCGAACCTTGACTCTTCCCGGAGTAAGAGCGTCGTGATCAGGTATCCGCTCAGGATGAAGAAAAGCTGGACCCCGATAGCCACCGTTCTCCCGCAAGGCGTGAGCGGCCCGGGAGCCGATCAGACCAGCCAGCATCTGCGGAGGCACGCCTCCGTGAAACAGGTAAACCATCATGAAGGCGATGAACCGGAGGCCATCGAGCTCAGGGAAATAGATGCGCTCGTCCGAGACCTGGGACTCGGCTTCTTTGGCTGCCTCGATGGCGTGATCGAGCTCAGAGAAATCGATCCGCTCGGTCGGCGGGACGATGGCGGGATCAGGTTGGTTCATGCGGCTGAATCACTCACTCAAACGGAGGAAGGCAGCGGGGTAGCACGCGCCTCAACGCGCCAGGCAAGGACCCGGTCGACCAGCCGCGCGGCCAGGTCGTCACCCGGCGCCAGCGTCTCGGGGGGGAAACCGGTCCGAACCAGGTGGACGGTGTGCCGGCCTGCGCAAGACTCTGCAGGTCGTTAGCGACGGTCAGGTCGGCGCGGTTGGTTCGGCAGGCGATCTCGGCGGCGCGGATCAGCTCGTCCGGATCGGCACGCGACAGCAGCTTGAATCCGACCAGGTAGATCGACGGGGCCCAGTCGCGAACCAAACGGATCACTTTGGGCGTGCGATGGCAGTGCAGGACCAGCGTTTCGGCGTCGGAAGAAAGTTTTCCAAGCCAGGGCTCGGGCTCGAAGTCGGAGACCGCCATGGGCAGAAATGCCACGTCGATCGAATGGGACTGAAGCACTCGTTTCAAGGTATCGGAGTAGTCGCCGACCGTGCCGGTGCTGAGGGGGACCAGGTGCAGGCGATCGCGTACTTTCAGCCATCGGCCCCGGAGTTGTTCGAGCCGGTCGTGCTCGGTGGCGGGGTCGGCCGCATCAAGCTCGAACCGGTTGAAGCGGATGAATGGAAGTTGCGCGGAGGCGGCGTGCACGTGCCAGACCGTCAACCCCCGGTCCAGGCAGGCCTCGGTGATCGCCGAGGCGAACCGGCCCGAAGAGAGGTTGGTCACGAGACGGACGTCGTCGATCGGGGCGATCGTGCCTCCTCCGGTCACTACCACATTCATGGAGACCGTTGCTCCTCTGCTGGCTCTACTCTTGCAGGACTGGCCGTCGAAGGCTAGCCTGGCCTGGCAGTGTTGATTTTCATTCCGTCTCAATGACGGACCAAAATAAACCACGGTGCCGACCGACGATGCCCGTTGCCGAAACTTCGCCAGACCGAACGACCCGCGAGCTCGTCGAGGAGATGGCGCGCTGGCCGATTTATGACCCGCACACGCACATCGACCCGCGGCGGCCCGCCGCGCGCCATCTCGATGAGATCCTCGGTTATCACTACTATACTGAACTGGCCCACTCGGCGGGGATGCCAGCCGAACGAGTCTCCGCCGAGCTCGACCCCGACACCCGCGTGGCCAATCTCGCCGAGTATCTCGATCGGATCGATTCCACGGTCCAGTACTCGTGGTTGCTCGAAATTGCGTGGCACACCTATCAATTCCCGCACGCTCGGATCACGCCCGGGAACATTGGGGAACTCATCAAGCGAGCTGACCATCAGCACGATGGCGAGGCATGGGACCGGGAAGTCTGGCAGGCCAGCAAGCTGGAGGCCGTTTTTCTGACTAACGAGTTTGACGACTCCCTCGACGGTTGGGACACGGCCGCCTATGTCCCCTGTTTGCGGACTGATGACCTGGTCTTGAAGCTGAATGCGCCCATGACGGTCCCGCGGCTACGGCGCACGACGGATATCGACGTTGAGGATTACGCAAGTCTGCAACTGGCAATCGGCCGCGTTTTCGAGCGGTTCGTCCGAGCGGGCGCCAGGGCGTGCGCGATCAGCCTGCCGCCCGACTTCGCTCCGCGCCGCGCTTCGCCGAGACGAGCGGCAACGCCCATCCGCAAGGCAATTCACGGGATGGAGCTCCGTCCTGACGAGCAGGAAGAAGTTCGTTGCGCCGTCTTTTGGATGCTGGCGGAATTCTGCGCCGAGTTCCGGCTCCCGTTCGACCTGATGATTGGTCCGGTCCGTAACGTCTATCCGGGGGGAGTGGCTGGTGGGCGTGACCTCTATGATCGTCGCGTGAGCCTTTACGAATACCGCGAGTTGTTCAATCATTTCGCGGGTGTCACCTTCCCGGTCTCGACGTTGGCGCCCGACGCGGCCGCCGAGCTGGTCGCCTATGCTTGGATTTTTCCCAATGTGTTGCCGATGGGCCATTGGTGGTATGCCAACGTACCGGCTTTCATCACGACAGACCTCCGCGCGCGGCTCCAAGCGCTGCCCAAGGTCAAGCTTCTCGGCTATTATTCCGACGCGTACAAGCTCGAATTCATCGCGCCCAAATTCAACATGTACCGTCGGATTCTGGCGGACGTTCTCGTGGAGGAGGTGATTCGGGGCCGCGGTTGGCCCGTCGATCAGGCATTGCAACTGGCAAAACTCATCCTGATTGACAACCCGAAGCGAATCTTCGCCGGAGTCCCACCAACTTGACCGGATTTGATTTGACCGGAGCCCGATCGGAAGGCATGTTTCGGGTACGCGATGGGATCGGTTTCGGGGTCGCTGTCCGTATGGTCACCATCGCCCCGGATTCCGGTTCTCGATAAAATAGACGTCGGGAAGTGACGGGATCAGAGCAGGCCAAGGAGTTCAGCCGCCGTGATGAACGCACACCACAATCTGACAAAAACGGCGGTCGTCGTCTTGGGACTCGCCTTGGCGGGTGACGGGACCGCCCACGCTCAGATGACCCGCGGCCCCGGCCAGTCTTCTGGCTCCGGGTCAGGGACTGGCGCGGGCGGCATGATGGGCGGTGTGCAGCGGAACCAATCCGGCTCGATATCGGGTCAGGGCCCTGGCTCGACCGGCTCAGGGACGATTCTTCGCGGCCGTCCTGTTGCCTCCGCTCCCTGGCTCCAGGGCCCCGCGAAAACCTCGTGCCCTTTGGCCCGGGCGTCGACGTCACGTTTCCGAACGATCCCTACCTGATTCCCTTCATGACGATGGAGCAGCCCGGCGCGAATGCTGATGGGAAAGTGGCGGACAAGGTGACCGAGGAACTCTTGCGGAACGCACGCTTGATCAGCGCCGGGCGAGCGGAGCTTGGCCTTGCAACGAATCGCCAACGGCGCCATCGGCAGTGGCCAACTCAACCTGGCCCATCACGTCCTCGAGGAAGCCACGAACGCCTCGTCCCAGATTACCGTTCCGCTGATGCGTGACCAGCGATTGATCGCGATTGTCACATCGCTGAATTTCTTGACTGATGCGCTCTTGCGTTCGGGTCGTGAGAACTTAGCTCCCATCGAGCCGCTGTCAGTGACAGAGAAAGCACCAGCGCCAGTGACAGCGAATCCGCCAGTTGCAGCTCCAGCTCCTGCGCCACCGGCTGAAGCGTTGCCTAAACGTCCTGACATCAACGTGACGATCCGGATGGCCCGTCTCGAATGGAACCGGGCCGTCTATCTCGCCTCGAACATCGGGAACCCCACCTATCGCAACGAGATGCTGTACAAGGTGGCCGAGAGCGTCGCCTCGGGAAGCGCGAGTCTCGCGATCGACTTCAGCAAGGCGGTCGGACGTTGAGACGACGGCGAACCGGCCAGGTCCGTCGACCGCGGAGGGAAATGACACGTACCGGAAGCTGGCTGACACATTGTTGGTCGATGCCTGGGACGTGGCGAACAAGATCGATCGGCTCATCTGGAAGTATCGGGCCATGGTTCGGATCGCGCTATCCGCCGCCGATTCCCGGCAATACTTGCGAGCTGTGGAACTGTCCCGCGGGATCGATAACGCCGAGGCTCGCGCCGAGGCCATGTTAATCCTCGCCGAATCGGAGTGCCGGCAGAAAGAAGTCAAAGCCGCATCCACCGCATACGAACTGGCTGCTGAGGCCGTCGCCTCGGTCTCCCAAGATGGACTGCGAGGCGTCCTGGCGGGTTTCTTGGTGGACAGCCTGATCGCGACCGGCCGATTCGAGGACGCGCGTGCCTGCATTGGGCTGTACCCAGAGAATTCTCAACGACTTGTCGCGCTGGGAGCCATCGCCGAATCGCAAGGACGGCGCGGCCTGGCGGAGTCGGCGCGTCGGTGGATCAGCACGGAGATACACGAGCAATATCGACCCACGCTCTATCGCCGCGTCACAGCGGGCGCACTCTGGGCGATGGAGCAGAATCGTGGGCGAGATAAGGATTTGCTCAGCCGTCCCGAACCGTTGCCGGTTCAATAGCGAATGAGCCGGATCCGCGGGGAGGCAAGCCGGCAGGTGGCGTTCAAACGCAGGACGCGCCTTCGGGGTGTGTTCGTGCGCACCGATTCCCGGCCTCTCGTGAACTGAGCGTGTCCTACACCGAGGCACAGCAACATTTCGGCGGTCGCCTGAATTCCCGCCCGGGTTGCCCCGGCGCGGAGAATCGGCCGGAACTCTTCGATTTGCGACATGGCAGCGGTGCCTTGCCTCGATGACCGGATCGGCGGATGATGAGCTTGTCGGGATATCCTAGCAACTCGGACGCTCACCATGTCCGACCCAAAGGACCTTGTCGAACAACTCCAGCGGTCAAACCGCCGCTGGAAGTCGCTGGCCCTCGTCGCATGCTCCGTCTTGGTTCTCGCGGCCCTCTTCGGATTCCTCGCGATGTACCGTGAACGGATGCAGGCCCAGCGGCTCATGCGTGATATGGACCGAGCTCTGGCGAATGCCGACAGGGCCTTGAGTTCGGGACAGTGGAGATGACGCACGCGCCCTTTTCGCGGAAACTCAGAGTCAGTGATCGATCGACTCAGTGATGGGACATTCGGAAATCCGTGGTTCAATCGAGGTCGACGATGAGATTCAAGGTTGCTTCGTTCCGGTCACCGCTCCGACGCGCGTTCGCCGTACTGGCCGTGATCGCCCTCGCCCCGCATGCACACGCGGCGTGGATCTGGGTCGAGGGCGAGAAGCCGGCGAAGTCCACGATGCATCGGCACCCGTACTGGTATGACCAGGTCAAGCGAGACCAGCTCTCCGGCGGCGACCTGATCAGCAACTTCGGCGACCAATCCGGGGAAGCCTCGTACCGGTTCAACGCGCCCTCGGCCGGCGAGTACGATTTCTGGGTGCGAGCCAACCCCGTCCAGGCAAAGTTGTCGTACCGGCTCAACGACGGGTCGTGGACGCCCATCGACGTCGAGAAAGGGCTCGATTCGACCAACATCGCCGCCGACGCCAAGCCCGACCTACGCTTTCTCGCGTGGGCTAGGGCCGGCAAGGTCCCGCTGAAGAAGGGAACGAACACCATCCAATACCGGATGGACAGCCCGAACAGTAACCACGGCTACCTCGATTGCTTTGTCCTCACAAACGAGCCGTTTACTCCGAGGGGCACGCTGAAACCCAACCAGCTTGCGGCGGCCTCGCGCCGCTTGGCCGATTCGAACAAGGGCTGGTTCGTCTTCGACCCGAAGCCCGACCCGTTGTCCGCGACGAGCGGAATCGACCTGCGGTTCTTGAACGAGAAGTCGGCCGGCGACGGCGGCTTCATCGGAGTCAAGGGGTCGCAGTTCGTCCACTCCAGGACGGGCGAGCCGGTCCGATTCTGGGCCGTCAACGGGCCGTCGAGCAAAGGACGCGACGACCTGCGCCGCGAATCGCGCATGCTCGCCAAGCACGGCGTGAACCTCGTCCGTGTCCACGGCGGTTACTTCGATGAGAAGGGCGACGTCGACTCTGGCCAAGGTGCGGCATGCCTTCGACGTCGTCGAGGCGATGAAGGCCGAGGGGATCTACAGCCACTTTTCGATCTACTTCCCGCTCTGGCTCAAGCCGAAGCCCGACACGCCTTGGCTGAAGGGCTACGACGGCCAGAAGGTTCCCTTCGCCGCGCTCTTCTTCAACAGAGAAGTTCCAGCAGCAGTATCGGGAGTGGTGGAAGGCACTCCTCCTGACGCCCAACCCCTCGACAGGCACGCGGCTGATCGACGAGCCAGCCGTCGCCGGCCTGGAAATCCTCAACGAGGACTCGTATCTCTTCTGGACTTTCAACACCGACGCGATCCCCGACCCCGAGCTGCGCTCGCTCGAGGCCCAGTTCGGGGACTGGCTGAAACAGAAGTACGGGTCGATCGCCGGGGCGCTCGGTGCATGGGGCGGACTGAAGCTCGACCGCGACCGCCCGACCGAGGGGCGAATGGGGTTCCGGCCGCTGTGGAACATGTTCAGCGAGAGGACCGCCCGGGACAAGGACGCGGCGCGGTTCCTCGTCGAAAGCCAGCGCGGGTTCTACGGCGACACGTACCGGTTCCTGCGAGGTCTGGGGTTCAAGGGCGTGATCACCGCGTCGAACTGGATCACCGCCAGCCCGGAGGTCCTCGGGCCGCTGGAGAAGTACACCTACACCGTCGCCGATTTCATCGACCGCCATGGCTACTTCGGCTGCCACAGCCGCGGGGAAGCGTCGGAGTGGTCGGTTCGCGACGGGCACACCTATGCCGATCGCAGCGCTCTTCGCTTCGAGCCCGAGGAGCCTGGCAAGCCCAGGGCCTTCGTCCACCCGGCGATGGACCCCAGCTATGACGGCAAGCCCTCGATGATCTCGGAGACTACATGGAACCGCCCGAACCGCTACCGCTCGGAGGCCCCACTGTTCTATGCCGCCTATGGCGCATTGCAGGACAGCGACGCCATCGTCCACTTCGCGCTCGACTCGGCGACCTGGTCGGTGAAGCCGGGCTTCTTCATGCAGCCCTGGACGCTGATGTCGCCGGCGATGATGGGCCAGTTCCCGGCCGCCGCCCTGATCTATCGCAAGGGGCTGGTCGCGACCGGTGACCTGCTGGTCGAACTGAACCTCAAGGTCGGCGACCTGCTCAACCTCCAGGGCACGCCGATGCCCCAGGACGCCGCGCTCGACGAGCTCCGGCTGAAGGACGTCCCGAAGGGAACGACCCTCAAGCCCGGTAATGTGATCGACCCGCTCGTCCATTTCGCCGGCCGCACCAACGTCAACTTTACGGATCGCGGCGGACCATCGAAGCTGAAGGACCTCAAGCCCTTCGTCGATCGCAGGCGCCAGGTTGTCACCAGCAGCACCGGTCAGCTCCGGCTCAACTACGGCAAGGGTGTGCTCACCATCGATGCGCCGGCTGCCCAGGGGATCAGCGGTGCATCTCCGGGAGGCGGGGACGGCCAAGCTGAAGGACCTCACCATCTCGTCCAAGTTGGAGCTCGGTCACATCGTCGCGGTGAGCCTCGACGGCAAGCCGCTGTCGATCTCGCGGCGCATCCTGCTCCAGGCCATGTCCGAGGAGAAGCCCACCGACTTCCGCACCGAGCCCGCGCCTGCGGGGGAGAAGAAGATCATCAGCATCGGCCACGACCCCTGGCTGGCCAAAGACCTCGACGGCGTGGTGAAGTTCAAGCGGCCCGACGCCTCCAAGCTCAAGGTGACAGCCCTCGACTTCAACGGCGACGCCGGCCAAGTCGATCGGGACAGCGAGCGAGATCCGGCTGGCCCCGAGCACGATCTACTACCTCATCACTCCTTGAGAGACGTGGAATCCGAGCCTATTCCCGCCACAATGCGGGGCGGACCATTGTCGCGGTCGAGGTATTTCGCCAGCCCCTGCTCATTCAGGACGACTTCGTCGATGTCAAGAGCTACGACTACGCCAAGTGGGCGATCCTGATCGCCACGGTCGGCGGCCACGACGGTCGGGTCTTAACTACTCGATGACTGCTTGTTCAAGTAAGATATCGATAAATTTAGGCTTGATCCTCGTTGATTTACTGACTCCATCCCGAATGCGCGTGAGCACTTCCTTCGATACAGGAGCTTGCACGATTAGAAGGCCGCCGTCCTGTAGCACCTTCAGTTTTTCCAATGTGGTCATTCTTGCCTCGTTATAAGCGATGCAAGTCTTGTGGCTCACTCTGGGATGGTCGCCGACGCCGAGCAGGCATGCATCTTCCTTGTAGTCCTCGTAAGTGGTCATGCTCACCAGCACCACGCGCTCGGCGTCCCTGTCCGGGTCCGAGATGACCACCCACAGGTGGGTATCAACACCCCGGTCTCTGATGGTGAACGTGTCACCGGCGTTCATGACTCCGGTCCGAACACGTCGTCGAAGACCTGCCGTGCCGCCTCGTCTCGTTCGACCACTGCGACCATTCCCGGTTTGTTCTGGGCAAGGAGTATATCCTGCCAAGGGATCGGGCTTGCGCTGCCTTGGAAATGATCGGCCCACTCCTTGAGCCCGTGGGTCTGCTCGGAAAGCTCCCAATCGTCGATGTTGCGATATCTTTCGGTAATATCGGCGAGCTTTTCCACAATCCCCTTGGACAGCTCGCCTCGGCCCGGATCAGCCACGAGCTCGACCGCGTAACCGTCCGTGTGGATGAAGTCGTCCCATTCACCAGCCTTCGATCCAATACCCTTGATCAGGCCGTAGACGGTCGCAAGGACGGGGCCATGTTTCATCGCATCAGCCCGGTCGCCGGTAATCGATTCTCCGTTGTCAGCCAGCCATTCCCGGTCGGCGATGTAAAGCAGCTTGAGCAGGCGGAGGTAGCTCATTTTCTTGTGGTCGAGACGCAGCAGGTAGGCGCTCGCCTGCAATGTCCGCTCGAACTTGAAGCGAAAGTGCATGGCTTCTCCTTCAATCTTGAACTGATCAATAATATACTATGAGCCACCGGTCGGTCAAACCACAGATTCTGGGAGTGCGGACGCGGCTAGTGAGCCACTGGGGCTTTCCTCACGGCCCCTTGGCGGCGGGACGGCTTCGCCTCCTGCCGATCCAGTTCGCTCAGTGCGATCGCGTATTCGATGAAGTCGGATTGAGACGGAACTCGTGCTTGGCTCGAAACGCGCGGCCGCTCACGATGACTTCGGAAAGAACGGTGCATAACGCTCCTTGACCAGGCGGATGCCTGCGTGCATTACGTGGATGTCGGCCCCAAGAACAAATAACTGGCATCCCCAGCTTCGCATCCGGGCGGCATACTCGGGGCCTCGGCTGAAGACGCCCCAAGGTTTTTTGGCATCGGCGCAGGCCCGTGCGATGGATTCGATTGCGGACAGGCATTTCGGGTTCTCGAAGTCGCCTGTAACACCCAGGACCTGACTGAGGTCGGACGGACCGACGAACAGAAGGTCGACGTCGGGGATCGCGGCGATCTCAGCCACCGAAGCGAGTGCACCGGCGGTTTCGATCTGGATGCCGACAAATACGGCGGCATTGGCCTGGGCCGTGTACTCGGCCAAGGGTACCAATCCATACCGGCCGTCACGATTTCCTCCGTTGAGTCCGCGCTCGCCTCTTGGCCAGAACTTGGCCCAGCGAACGGCTCGCTCGGCCTCCGCCGGTGAACCAACCATACTGATCATCACTCCCCCGGCGCCGGCTTCCAGCGGCCGCATCACCGTGGCGTAGTCGGTCGCCGGCAGGCGGACGAAATGGTCCATCCCGTAGCTCCGGGCGGCCATCGTGGCCAACTCGATGTCCTTCATCGTAAGGCCGGCGTGCTCGAGATCCAGCCAGAGCGCATCGAATTCACCGTGTTCACCCAGGATCTCGACCAACTTGGGTGAGAGGAGCTGACCGAATCCAAACACACGAACGACTTTCCCCTCATTCAACATTTGCTTGATTCGTGGCATCCGTCCGCTTCCCTCCCCCTCTTAAATCGTAGAGAATAGTCATGAGCTTCCAACGGGCCGGGAGCGGGTGGGTGCTCCCGATCGCTCGAAGCTACCCGTTGGATCGTACGGAACCAAGGGGTTTGTCATCCGCACTCGTCGGTCCGGCGGGCGAGGAGATGTCGATGTCCATGCGTTTCACCGTGTTGATCGCCGACTTTCTGGATGAGGTCTCGGTCGAGTCGGCCGTCCTGGGCGACATCGCCAAACTTGTCATGGCTCAGGCCGTCGACGAAGCCGAATTGTGCGACCACTTGTCGGACGCCGATGCGATCATGCTGTTTCATGACATCTCCCTGGTCGGCGAGGCCAGCTTCGCCGGCACGCCAAGTGCCGATGCATCGTCCGAGCGGGGGTCGGATTCAATAACATCGACCTCGAGGCGGCGACTCGCCACGGGGTGGTCGTCTGCAATGTGCCCGACTACGGCACCGAGGAAGTCGCCGATCACGCGATCATGTTTCTGCTCGCCCTGGCTCGCCGGCTGGTGCCGTCTTTGGAGGCGATCCGTTCCGGAACGTGGGACTACCGGACGGCTCTGGGTGCGCCGCGCCTCCGCGGCAAGGTTTTTGGCGTCGTCGGCTGCGGCCGCATCGGCTCGGCAACGGCCCTCCGCGCCAAGGCACTCGGGCTCGACGTCGTCTTCTACGACCCACTCCTTCGCCAGGGGATGGACAAAGCGCTCGGGATCCGCCGGGTTTATCAGCTCGATGAGCTCCTCGAGCAGAGCCAATTCGTGAGCGTCCATTGCTATCTCGATGACACGACCCGCCACCTTCTCAACGCGAAGACCTTCGCGCGAATGCGGACGGGAGCGTTCTTGATCAACACGGCTCGGGGCCCAATCGTGGATGAGAACGCCTTGCTCGATGCCCTCGACTCGGGTCATCTCGCCGGTGCGGCTCTTGACGTGGTGGAAAACGAGCCACTTGGCAACGAACGGCTACGCGTGCATCCCCGCGTTTTGCTGACCCCGCACACGGCCTTTTACAGCGTGGAAGGCTATACCGAGCTGCGGACCAAGACGGCGGAGGAAGTCCGGCGAATCCTGCTGGGTGAATCGCCGCGAAACCCAGTGAACGTTGTTCCACACAGCAAGCGCGTAAGTTCGGCGCACGGTGGGCGTTTGGTAGGGAATTCATCCATCGCGCGAGATTTCGGGACATCGCCATCGTAGGGTGCTCTTCGAGCACCGTTTTTACCTCGCGCGGGAGGCTGGCATCGGTGCTCAGAGAGCACCCTACAAACGTGTGAACCGTCCCAGGATCATGCAAGGCCATTTAGCGAGGTAAACCGCTTGGAGACAATGACTTCCTGGCGGCTTTACGTTTGGCTCGCTCGGCAGGCGTGGGGGGTTTGGTGAGCTTCTCGCGCTTCTCTGCCTCACTCATCAGACTGAGGGGCTCAAGGATCACGACGTCACCGCTCTGGAGGCCTTGCTTGACCTCAACGTACTTTTCGTTCGCTTGTCCCACGGTCACTTCGCGCCAATCGAATCCGCCGCCCGATTTCTTGACGGCCACGTGGTACTTGCCATCGAACTCCAGTATCGCCTGGTCGGGCACGCTGAGCACGTTGTCGGCTTGGTAGATGAGGATCTCGACCGCGGCCGTCATGCCGGGCCGGAGGCCGGCCAGCGGCTCATCGATGGCGACGTGGGTCGTATAGAACCTGATGTCCTCGTTGGGGAACCTGACGGTCGGGCAACGGAGCGATGTCGCGCACCGTGCCAGATAGGACTGCGTCGGCGAAAGCGTCGACACGAACCCGGGCCTTCATTCCCTGCAAGAGCCTGTCGACGTGCAATTCTCGGACCTTGGCGTTCACCTGCATCCTGGTGATGTCCGGCAATCGGAAGATCAACTGACGTTCGCGAACGGTCGCGCCTTCCTCGATCTGAGGCGGGCGGTTACCGATGTTCCGCGGATCGTTGCCATAGACGACCAGTCCGTCGCCGGGCGCCTTGATGATGCAGTAGGCGATTTGCCTTTCGAGCTTCCGCTCCTTACTACTCTCGAGCTCCCAGGCTGCCTTCATGCCAAGCTCGTCGGACCGTTTCCGCTCGACAGCAATCTGCAGAGCCTTCGTTGTCTTGCCCCGGGTGTAATCTTCGAGCACCTTCTGCTCGGTCTTCGCCAGGTCTAGTGTGATCTTCTGCTGCTCGAGGGTCTGTTCCGCGGCCGCGATGCGGTCTTCGATGTCGAGCTTGGCCAAGATGTCGGCGGACGTGCTGGCCGGCCTCGCGGCCATCGCATCGTGCAACTGCTTTTCGGCTGCTCGCGTCCGCGCCAGTCGCGCGTCGGCCCTCTGGATGGATGACGTCGCGGTCGAAATCTTGCCGGTGAGCGTTTCTTTTTCTTGCGGATAGATACCCTCGGCGTATTCAATTACGGCAATTTCGGCGACCTCGCGGTCGAGCTTGGCGCCCGCGTAATCCGACTCGGCTCTCTTGGTTGTGATGTGCTGGTTGACCAAGCGATCGCGCAGCGCGGCCGAATCGAGCTCGCAGACGACGTCGCCCTTTTTGACCCGCGTGCCTTCGGGCAGGATCATGATGATGGTGGTAACACCCTCGACCAGGCAATACGCGTCCTTATTATTCGACGACTCGAGGGACCCCCGTTCGACCACGGTCACAGAGAACTTGCCGGGCTTGACCTCCAGAACGGGCAAGTTGTCCGTCCGAGCGGCTTTGTGGTCTCCTTCAGGGGGCGGTTGAGTGCTCGACGCCGCGTTCTGGACGAGCAATCCCACGCCGGACACACTCGCGCCGATGACGATCAGAACTGAAGCGACTTTAAGCCAATGAGTTATGGACATCGATCTGAGAACCTCCCGTGCTAATGACGCGGCAAATCCGCGTACGAGTGTTTGCGCCGTTGATAAATTGAACGACGGCATTGGTCGTGGATTCCACCAGTGCCGGGGGAATCAGAGTCGCGGCGCAATCCGGTAGGAGCCCGGCGCCAATCAGGCCAACGTGTGATCCCAGGCCGCGGCGGATAAGCCGTTGGCGAAGGCGTTCACGCCCGCGAGACTGCCGGCTCTTGACCGTTCCGATCGGCCAGCCCAGATGCCGCGCCGCCTGCTCGTGGGTGCGTCCCTCAAGGTCGCACAGCACCAATGGCGCCCGAAAGCGCTCGGGGAGCCGTTCGATTTCCTCGTGAAGCACCCGACCCAGCTCGTCTCCAACCTCGGAATGAACGTCCTTTGCGGCCTGTGCCGCACACCGTTCGTGCCGGCGACGACGCGCAGCCGCCAATCGAGCGCACGACGCCGTCCGAAAAGCCACTTGATGGAGCCAAGGGCCCAAGGAATCCCGCACCCAGAGCGTCCGTGCGCGTTTGACCAGGACCAGAAAAGTGGCCTGGAAGGCATCCTGCGTGTCGTGGGGGTCGATCAATACACCACGGCAGACGCGCTGAACCATCGGTCCGTGCCGCTCGACCAGGGCGGAGAAGGCTTGCTCGGCGGCCTCGCCTCGATCGGTCGCAAACCGCTCCAGGAGTTGCCCATCCGTCAAGTCCCGGGTCGTCCCCGCGCTGAAAAGCGTTCCGAAGCTGTTTGAGGACGACACCGTTCCTCTCGATCGCCATGGGTGTGATTCTCCGCCGCCGTGTCCTTTCCGAAGATATGAGTAATGTTACGAGACCGGCCGGCGGTTCCGAAATTCTTAAGTGGCCCTGGTGGATGGTTTATCTGGGGGCGTTGTTGCTGGAGGCGGGCTTGGTCGGCGTCGGTGGCGAGCCCAATTTCTGGCGTTTCTCCGCTTCGCTCATCAGGGACAGTGGATCAAGTATCACGTCGTCGCCGCTCTTGAGCCCCTGCTTGACCTGGACGATCTTTCCATTGGAGACGCCCAGTTCAACCTCGCGCCAGCCGAACCCGCCATCGGGTTTCTTGAGAGCGACATGGTCCTTGCCATCGAAAGCGAGTATCGCCTTGACTGGGACGGTGAGTACATCGTCGAGATTGGTGACGAGGATGGCGACTTGGGCCGTCATTCCCGGTCGAGCGTTCGGAGATCCGTTTTCGATCTCGACCAGCGTGCTATAGACTTTCGGGCCTCCGACGATACGACTGCGAGCGTCGGGCCTGGGCGCCACGGTTTTGACGACGCCGCTGAGTTTCTGATCTCGGAACGCATCGATCCTGACCTTGGCTCGCATGCCAGGTCTGATCTGGTCGACCACTGTCTCGTGCACTTTGGTGTTCACCAACATCGGGGCGTTTAAATCCAGCAACGTGAAGATCGGTTGTTGGAGCTGGACCGACGCTCCGGCGTCCAACTCTTCAGGGGCGCCGATCCGCCGATTTGGGTTGTTGTGCAGGACAATGTGGCCGTCGAAAGGAGCGCGCAACTCGCAGTTCTCGATCTGCCGGCGGAGTTTCGCTTCCTTGCTCTTCGCGAGCCGCCAGGTCGCCATCTTCGTCAGTTCGTCGGCCCGCGTCGCGCTCAATTTCGCCTTTCAGCTCGTCGATCGTTTTCTTGCTGGTGTATTTCTCGAGGACCTCCAGCTTGGCATTCGCCTGTTCGAGTGCAGATTTGTCGCGATCGAGTCTCTGTTCGGCGGCTTCAAGGCGGTCTTCGATGTCGAGTTCGGCGACCATGTCGGCGGCGGTGGCGGCTTCGGCTTTTCTGGCCAACGTATCCTTCACCCGATTCTGGACGAGCCGAGTCCGTTCCAGCCGTGCGTTCGCCTTCTGAATGGCCCGCTCAGCGGAAGCGATCGTGGTCTTGAAAGTAATCCGATCTTGCTTGAGGATCCCTTCGACGTACTCTGTGAGCGCGATTTCGGCGACCTCGCGAGCAAGCTTGGCGCTCAGATAGGCGGCCTCGGCTGACTTCGTCGGAGTCGTTTGGTCAACCAGCGCGGCCTTGAATCCCGCCGAGTTTAGCTCGCAGACAAGATCACCTTTTTTGACGTGGCTTCCATCGGGCAGGATCGAAATGATGGCTGTGAGAGGTCCCTCGACCTGGCTCCGGAATTCCTGGAATCGGGACGCTTCGAGTGAACCGCGCTCGCGCACTTCGAACCGGAGATTGCCGGGCTCAACTTCCTGGACCGGCACGTCGTCGGCTGGGGCGGCCTGGAGGTTTTGCTCTCGGGAGGCTTTAACGCCCGCAGGTGCATTCCGCACCAGCATTTCCACGCCGGAAGCCGTCGCTCCGGCGAGCAGAAGAACCGAAGCGACTTTCAACCATCGTGCGATGAACATGGTTCTGATAACCCCCTCGGCTAATGACGCAGCGGCGCCCGGGACGGTTGCCCCAGCGGTGACGAATTGAATAACGGCGTTGGTCGTCGAGTCCAGCAGGTCGGGAGGAACGAGCAACGAAGGGCCAAACAGCCCGGTGTTTGATCCCAGTCCGCGGCGGCAGGAGCCGTTGGCGAAGGCGTTCCCTACCACGCGACTGCCGGCTCTTGACCGTTCCAATTGGCCAGCCCAGATGCCGCGCTGCCTGTTCGTGCGTGCGCCCCTCAAGGTCGCAAAGCACCAACGGCGCATCGAAAGAGCTCAGGGAGCCGTTCGATCTCCTCGTGGAGCATCCGCCCGAGCTCGTCTTCCATTTCGGAATGAGTTTCTTTCCCAAACTTGGAAGCCAACTGCTCGTGGCGGCGACGTCGCGCGGCCGATTTTCGGGCGTCCGACGCGGTCCGAAACGCGACTTGATGGAGCCAGGGACCCAAGGAATCTCGCACCCAAAGCTTCCTCGCCTTCTTGACGAGGACCAGGAAGGTGGCCTGGAACGCATCTTGGGTGTCGTGGGGGTCGACCAGCACGCCACGGCAGACGCGCAAAACCATCGGTCCGTGCCGCTCGACCAGGGCGGAGAAGGCCTGCTCGGCGGCCTCACCCCCATCGGTCGCGAACCGCTCCAGGAGCTGCCCATCCGTCAAGTCGCGGACCGTCCCAACGCTGAAAAGCGTCCGAAGCTGTCTGAGGACGGCGCCGTTCCTCTCGATCGCCATTGGGTGTGTTGCTCCGCCACCGTGTGCTTTCCGAAGATATCAGTAATGGTACGAGACCCGCCATCGGTTCCGACATGCTAAAAATGAAAGCCGGTTGACTGCCGCGCCCCAGGCTGCGGATGTCGTTCGTTGTGTTCACGAAATGGGTCGTCTATTGTTGAGAGGATTTCTTGGTCAACTAACCGAGCACCTCCTTGATTGCAAGTATCCCCATGTCGACAGTTCCGTCGGTCGAATTCACTGAAGCGGGCGCCGGAAGTACCCGCTCGCGAGGAGGCTGGCTGCTCATTGTGATGCTGACGGCCGCGCTGACAGGGATTTCGACCTTTCAATCGCTCCGGCGTTATCAGGAGTTACGGAGCGGCTGGTCGTGGGACCTGGCGTATTACAACCAGTGGTTCTGGGCCTTGACGCAGGGGGACGGCATGGTGAGTGTCCGTCCGGTGTCGGCGTATGCGCAGGAGGGGCCGTCGATCTGGAAGATGAACTACCTGGCCCCGATCCGCCTGGCGCTGGCGCCGATTTGGTGGATCGCCCCCGATCCTCGCATCTTAATCGTAATCCAGAACGTCATGTTCTGGTGGGTCGTTCCGGCCGCTTATACCCTGGTGCGCTCGGAATCAAAGTCAGAAACGGTTGCGCTGTCGGCCGCGGCGCTGGTACCTCTGACTCCGTTATTCTGGCCATTGGTCTGGAACGATTTTCGTGAATTGCAGCTCGTTGGGGCATTTGTTCTCTGGGCCGTCCAGGGTGTGCGGAGCCGCTCGCTCGGTTTGAGCGCCCTGGGCATCGCCGGTATGCTCGCGTGCCGGCAAGAGTTCGCCGTGATGGTCGCGACGTTCGCGTTCTTGCCCCCGCGTCGAGCCCGAGTCACTCAGCGTGTCGCTCCGTTGGCGACAAGGCACTGCTGCTGGTGGGACTGTTCTGGTTGTTCTTCGGATTTTTCGGCTATCTGAGATTCATGGTTGGCCGCGGTGCTCCCGATGAGTTCGTCGATCAGTTCTTGGGTCCGAAGGCGTCGCTGATCGAGACCTTGCGGACTTCGATCGAGACGTTGCTCTTGGGGATGGGGGCCTGGGCGCTCCTGGCTTGTCTGGCGCCTCGGGTTGCCCTGCTGGCGGTGCCTTGGATCTGGGGGCTGTGCAGCGGGCGGTGGGCCATGCGTTTCCTGTCATCGGGCGACTGGCACCATGTCCGTTACGTCGTGCCGGCAGTCGTCATGATTCTGGCCGCGGGCTTGATCGGCTACGCGCGGCTCGGCTCTGGTTATTGCCCAAACGCGGCGGCCGGGTCGGGCTAACGTTGGTCTGGGCGGTCGCGGCCTTCGTCTGCGTCGTGGGACTCCGCGACGTGTCGGCGCGACTGGCGGATGTGCCCGTCATTGATCGATCACGCGGAGGCCGAACAGGTCTGGTTCTGGATTCAATCAGGTCGGTCCCGGCGATGCCGTGATCGCCGATTACGAGGTGTCCGCTCCACTCTCATCACGACGCCAGCTCTATAGCTACATCCTCGATGCGAACTTACCGAAGGGCTTTCCCCATCTCGGTCCCGAATTCCACTGGCTCTTCATCCGCAACGATTACCTTTCCTGAAGATCTTGCTGGACCAAGGGTTTGAAGTCGTCCATCGCGGCAACTATTTGACGATCGCGCGTCGCGGAATCGCCAATTTGGCGCGAAATTCGGATTTTTTTGATTTTGCGCGAACAAGAACTCTCGATAAGATGTCTACTGTCCGTAACGCTCGGCGTGCGTCGTCTCTCCAGACAAGATCGAGACGCGCTCGCCGACGTCCAATCCCAAGTATTCGGACTTGTGATTAAATAGACCGGGTGCGTCGCCCGGTCACATCGATGTCTCGGGAGCCTGAACGGAACCCATGACTCGGTAACTTGCTCGAGGGACCTGCGTGTCCCTATCCTCGTGACGCAACGGCCAAGGGGCGCACTGCACAAATAATAGGCTGTTGTCTCACCTCAAATTCCCGCCCTTCCACGGCGGATGTGAGGGTCTTGCCATGTTTAACCGCACGAACCAGACACTGTCGGCTTTGGCGCTTTCCAACCGCTGCTGAATCTCGGGACGCGGTCGCTCGCCGCCAATGCGAGCGTCAACGATGGCGATCAGACCCTTTGCACCCGTCACTCCTATCATGGCGTCATGCGCGATGGGATGGTATGGTATGACGTGTTTACGAATCCCAAAACGAAACACGCGATTCCATCCATTCCGAGCTCATCTTCCCAACCGCAGCAATGCCAGCCAGTCAGCGTGATATTGCAAGGAGTCGTTTCCACCGTTGGTGTTCGCGTCGAACTCGAGCCGAGGCCGGCAGACCTCGTCGATCGACCTGGACCCATCGTGGAGGATCGTGAACCCAGGTTCCGAACGAGCGCGACGGGCGAGCGAAACACGGTGAAGCCGGCGTTTCGATCGACGAAGCGTTTGAGTTCGAAATCGTTACGGGAACACGGTTTCAAGCTCGCCGCGTGGCGAGCTACCAGGGACTCGGCCGCAATGTCGGCAACAACATCGGGAAAGTGAGTGCCGATCGCCGTTTTTCGTCTCAGTGATGATTGACACGTCCGCGGCAGTTGGAACTGATCTGACTGAGCCGCGCCCGGAAGAATGCGAACGATCACTCGTTCGGCTCCCTGATGGTCGAGGTGGTGTTCAGAACGTCGAGTCGGCTCCCAGTCCGGGAACCAGACCAACTCGTGAAGAACGTGGTCGTCACACAGACCACGAAGAACGAGTCAAAACATCGGCTTCTTCGCGGCTGTTCGAGATCCAAGCCAAGCGTTCGGTCGGACTTGGTCTGAACACCGCGCACGCGCCGTCTTATTGGTCGCAGTGCCGTCGACCACGCATCGATTCGAAGACCATGCCGCATACCCGCGCACCAAGTTCGCGGGATGGCCAGGTCTGATCGCATCGCATCGTGGTCTCTTCGGCGCCGAGCGTGACGACGTCCATGAGGTCGCACGGTCTCAGCCCTTTTCCCCTGGCACAACGAAAGAGAAGCCAGGCTCAGGACCAGAGACGGGAGAGCCCCGAACCGGGGAAGGTGGATCACGTGTTGATCGCTTCGAGCGTTCTGGAGACTGAGAACAAGAGCTGGGCCGAGCTGGCGATCGTGGTCCGGCTGGCGCAGGCAGGGGACCGGGAGGCGTTCGGGGAGCTGGTCGAACAGTTCCAGCCCACGGTTTACGCGATCGCCTTGCGGCGATTGGGCAATCCGAGCGATGCGCTCGAGATGACCCAGGAGATCTTCCTGCACGTCCTGCAGCGCATCCGGCAGTTGCGCGAACCCGAGCGGTTCGCCGGCTGGCTGCGACAGGTCGCGGTGCGCATGGCGATCAACCGGGCAACCCGTCGGCTGGCTCCCTCCACTGTCGAGACCAGTGTGCTCGAAGGGGCCTATGAGTCCGGCGACGAGCCGCTCGACCAGTTGATCAGCCGTGAGCGTGCCGACCGGCTCTGGGAAGCGCTCGGGCGTCTCAAGACCCTGGATCGCGAGGCCCTGGACGCCTTCTATATCCGCGGTCACTCCTTGATCGAGATCGCCGAGCTGCTCGGTGTACCGCTCGGGACCGTCAAGCGCCGGCTGCACACCGCCCGCAAGCGGTTGAAGCGGGTGCTTGAAGACTCGGTCGCCGACGCCCAGGAATGGACCGACGGCCCGATGTCGGACTCTGAACGACGAGGGCGAGGAGCTCGAGCTCGTCGCCGCCGGTGTGGAAAACGAGATGGCCTGGTGATGAGAGTCACATCAGGTTTTCCAAATGAATCGCGACCTCGGCATCAGCTCACCCTGGTTCCGAGGTCGTGGTCGCTTGAGGAGTTGAGGACGTCATCTGCTCCTTTTCGCTTACATAAGCTGCCTCTTCGACGAGGTATTGCCGAGCACGCCGCGATAACAGTGCGTAGTCCAACCACGCGCCCAGGATGATTGGCAGCAGGAGGATGGCCACCAGGATCAATCCCACATCGGGTCGGCCGAAGACCGTGAACAGCGTGAAAAACATGACGGCCAGGACGGAGGGAACCGCGGTCAATCCCCAGGTCACGCGGCGATATTTCGCCAGTTGTTCATCGATCGGTTCGACCCCCAAGCGTAGACGACCCAGTTTCCGCCGCCAATAGTTCTTACGGTCTCGCCAGCGCGATTCAAGCTGGCCTTCCTCAACCGCGACATTCGTTCCGATCATCAAACCGGCACTCCGGCGGGAATGGAGGGCCCGCCACGCGAGAATCGAGCTACCAAGTATCAGACATTCTAGTCGCCGCATCTCCCATCGTAAACGAGCCCCAAGGGTCTTGAACGTTGGTTGCGAGACGCCTTGAGTCCATTTTTTCAAGAATTCTGTATGGCGCGAACCGGTCGCTGCATTGATCAAATAGAAGCTTCGGTCTAAACAGTACGAGGTGCACCTTCCATGATTCAGGTCAAGAAGGGAACGGTCGAGGGACACCTCGAAGTCCTCTGGACATCGGGGACGTTGACGGGTCTGAGCGACGCCCAGCTTCTGTGTCGTTTCGCGGACGCTCAGGAAGCGACGGCCGAGTCAGCGTTTGTGGAGCTGGTCAATCGCCACGGCCCGATGGTCATGGGGGTCTGCCGCCAGATTCTTCGGCATCCGCACGATGCGGATGACGCGTTCCAGGCGACGTTCCTCGTTTTGGTGCGCAAGGCCCGTTCGATCCAGGTGCGCGAGTCGCTCGCCCCCTGGCTGTACAGCGTGGCTTATCGCACGGCGCAGCGGGCTCGAGCGACTGCCTCGCGATACCGTCACGAAGGAGCCGAACAGGTGGAAGCTCGGGGATGTCCTCCCGAGGACTCCGATCACTTCGAACTCCGACCCTTGCTTCACGAAGAGCTCGATCGACTTCCCGACAAGTACCGCGCGCCGATCGTGCTGTGCCACCTTGAAGGCAAGACGCATGAGGAGGCAGCGCAGCTCCTGCACTGGCCCATCGGCACCGTCAGTGGCCGACTATCGCGCGGCCGGGAGCTTCTGAAATCGCGCCTCGAACGACGTGGCTTGGCGGTTTCCTCGGCGATCTTCTCGGCCTCGAGCCTGAATTTCGCCGAGTCCGTTCCCATTTCGCTGGTTGAGTCCACGCTCACAGCCGCGACACGTTTCGCGGCAGCGCAATCGGTCTCAACGTCGGTCCTCACATTAACTCACGGAGTATTGAGAACCATGTTCCTGAACAAACTGAAAACGGTTTCGCTCGCGATACTTCTGTTCGGTGCGGTGACCGGAGGCGTTGGCGTATGGGCGCGCTGGACCCCCGACGAGGCGGGACAACCGATTCAGGACGAGAAAACCAGTCCCCCCATCACACAAAAGGATTCCATCCCAGCCGCTCCGACCGGCGCCGGAATCGCCGAAAAAAGTCTCGACGCCGCGAATCCAACTTCGTCGAAGAATACGCCCAACATCGCGCTCTTCGACGATCCGATCCCCGGTCAGCAAGTCACTCCAATCTCCTCAACAGACACGATTGCCCTGGCTTACAGCGGAAAGACGATTGGTAAAATCGCTGCGTACAGTGCCTATACCGGAGAGTGGTCGTCCTTTGACCTCGTAAAGCCGGTGCAGGGCTCAATCAGCCCGATGATCGGCCCTGATGGTGCGATCTACCAGACGGGAAACGATTTCTACGCCTTCAGTTCGCCTGCGGGTAAGTGGGGCCTGCTCCGCTTGCCAGCAGACCAGAAAGCGATAGCGACGTTTTCCCCGAAGTTTATCCAGGTTTGGCAAGGTAACCGGATGTACGTTTTTGGCTTGAAGGCTGGGAAGTGGTCGAAGGGTGTGTCGATCACCCCACTTTCGGAGAAGCAGCGCTCGTCCGAAGCAGCAGTCCGGAGACTTCGAAATCAGCCGGCCAGCTCCCGTAGCCGCCTGATCAGATCCAGCGTCTGCTCGGAAGTGAGGCTGTCGGGATCCACCTGTCGGAGCTCGACCAGAATCGGATCCGGGAGGGCCGCGAACAGGCTGTTCGGCAAGGCCCTCCCGGTTTTGACTTTGCGGCGGATTGGCCCTTCGGGCAAGCCGGGATCGGGCCCGTGTTGCTTCTCGAGGAACTTGAGGATCTCCCGCGCTCGTTCCAGCACGGGAGCGGGCACGCCCGCCAGGCGGGCGACGTGGATGCCATAGCTCTGGTCGGCCCCGCCCGGCACGATCTGGTAGAGGAAGACAATCTCCCCGTCTTTTTCTCGGACAGCCACGTTGGCGTTGCGAAGGCGAGGCTTGGTTTTCTCCAGCTCCACCAGCTCGTGGTAGTGAGTCGCGAACAGGGTCCGGCAGCCGATCGCGTCGTGGATATGCTCGGTGATGGCCCAGGCCAGCGAAATGCCGTCGAAGGTGCTGGTCCCGCGGCCGATCTCGTCGAGGATGACCAGGCTCTGGGCCGTCGCATTGTTGAGGATGTTGGCCGTCTCGCTCATCTCCACCATGAACGTGCTCTGGCCTCGGCTCAGGTCGTCGGTCGCGCCGACGCGGGCGAACAGCCGGTCGGCGATGCCGATTCTGGCTCGCTTGGCGGGTACGAAGCTGCCGATATGGGCCAGGATCGCGATCAGGGCGACCTGGCGGATATAGGTGCTCTTGCCGGCCATGTTGGGGCCGGTGATCACGAGAATGGCGCCGTTGTCGGCGCCGAGCTGGACGTCGTTCGGCACGAACGCGCCGCGGGAGAGCAATGCGTCGAGCACGGGATGGCGGCCGGCCTCGACCTCGAAGACCGGCTCGGCGACGATCTCGGGGCGGCAGTAACCGTGCAACGCGGCCAACTCCGCCAATGCGGCCAGCGTGTCGAGCTGCGACAGGACCGCGCCGGCCTGGATCAAGCGAGGGGCCTCGGCCGCGACCCGGTCGCGTAAGGTGGTGAATAGCTCGTATTCCAGCTCGCAGGCTCGCTCCTCGGCCCGGAGCACTTTCTCCTCGTACTCCTTGAGCTCAGGAGTAATGTACCGCTCGGCGTTCTTGACCGTCTGTTTCCGAATGTAATCGCTGGGAATATTCGCGCCGCGAGCCTGCGCCTGGGCATGCGTGATTTCGATGTAATAGCCGAAAACCTTGTTGAAGCCGACCTTGAGATTCTGAATGCCGGTGCGGCGGATCTGCTCGCCTTGAAACCGGGCGATCCACGACTTCCCGCCGCGAGCGTTGACGCGCAGCTCGTCGAGGCCCGCATGATAGCCCTCACGAATCAGCCCGCCTTCTCGCACGGCCAACGGCGGGTCGTCACCAACGCGGCCTCGATCTCGGCGCGGATCTCCGGGCAGAGTTCGAGGGCCGCTTCGAGCTGGTTCAACCGTTTGGAGACTCTGGCCGTGAGCCGAGCCTTGACCTTGGGAAGCAGCGCCAGCGTCTTGGCCAGAGCCATCAGGTCGCGCGGAGTCGCCCGGCCAGTGCCAGCCCGAGCCGCCAGTCGCTCCAGATCATAGGACTGGCCTAGCATGCTTCGCAGATCGCCGCGCAGCGAAGACTGGTTGAACAACTCCTCGACCGCTTCGAGTCGCTCGGCGATCAGGTCGGGAGACGTGAGCGGAGACGTGAGCCACTCTGAGAGCAGACGGGCTCCCATTGGCGTCGCCGAGCAGTCAATGACGCTCAGCAGCGAGCCCTCCCGTTTCCCTTCTCGGAGCGTGCGGACGAGCTCCAGGCTCCGCCGGGTCATCTCGTCCAGGGCCAGCGTGTCGGCGCGTCGGTAAGGAATCAGCCTGGTGATGTGTCCCAGCGAGCACTTCTGCATCTCGCGCACGTAGGCCGCCAATGCGCCGGCGGCCTGGACCTCCAGACTTCGATCATCGATGCCGAATCCCGCCAGCGTGGTTGTGCCGAACAGTTCGTAGAGGGTCTTACGGGCTTGCTCCGGCTGGAAGTCCCAGGAGGGGCGAACCGTGATCACCGTCCGCGAGTGCCCGCGGAGCACACTGGCCCACGGTGCATCGACACTCAACTCGGAAATCAAGGTCTCCGCCGGGTTCAGCCGGGCGACTTCGTCCATCAGCTCCGTTCGCAACAGGCCGGTCAGGGAAAACCGGCCGGTCGACAGCTCGACCCAGGCCAGCCCGAGCTTGCCACTCACTTCCACAATCGCCGCCAGATAATTGGCCGTTTTGGGGTCGAGTAGCTCGTCCTCCGTCAAGGTCCCCGGCGTGACGATCCGGATCACGTCACGCTTCACCAGGCCCTTGGCCAACTTCGCGTCTTCCACCTGCTCGCAGACCGCGGCGCGAAGGCCCGCCTGGACGATCTTGGCCAGATACGAGTCGAGCGCTGGATGGGGAAAACCGGCCATCGGCAGCGCATCGGGCCCTTTGTCGCGCGAGGTCAGGGTCAGACCGAGCAACGGGGCCGCACGCTCGGCATCCTCGCCAAACATCTCGTAGAAGTCGCCCATCCGAAACAGCAAGATCGCATCCGCATCGCGGGCCTTGAGCTCGCGGTACTGCTGCATCATGGGTGTCAACGAATCAGGCATCGGCATCTGAAGCGGTTCTCAGTTGGCTGGCCCTTAACGCATACCAACCCGAAGCGTGTGCGAGGGGACGCGGCCAGATCCCTCGCACACGCTTCGGGTTGGTATGCTCGCGACTGCCTCGGCGCAGAGAAAATCAGCGCAGGCTTCGACGTCCGTTGTGCCCGCCGGCACACGGCTACGCCGACGTCCTCGTGCGGGCCGGATCAAAAACCAAGGAATCCTCGGCAGAGTCTGCGAAAAACAGCGGGCACTCGGATCGAATCGATCCGTCGATCAATACTTATCGAGGGCCGACTGTTCATCGCCATGAATCTCGAAGACCTGGTCGAGCCGGGTGATGCGGAAGACTTCGAACAGTTCCGGGTGGATGCAGCAGAGTTTCAGCTTGCCTTTGACGGAGGCCACTTTCTTCTTCAGGTTGATCAGCTTGCCGAGCGCGGCGCTGGAAAGGTACTGAACATTACCGAAGTTCAGCAACAAGTTTTTGTGGCCTTCGTCCTCAACCAGGCTGTAGAGCTGGTCGCCCACCTCCTGGATGTTTTCCTCGGTTACGATCTTGGATTCGACGAAGCTGACAACGGTCACTCCGTCAACACTTTCGAGGCGGAGATGACGGCGAGGACCTTGCGACATCGGGGTTAAACTCCTGGCGAGAACGGGAACCGTACCGAACCGAAAACAGTTTACCACATCAGGGGCCGGTCCCGCACGCGGGCCTCTCTGCTGTTCTACCCGCATTTTGAGAAAAGAATCGACCGAGGCGAGAACCTAGCACTCTCACCACACTTACCACAAAGCTTAAAGGAATCAAGGGTCAACCGACAAGGCGTGTCCGTCCCGGGAAAGGATGAAGGACGAAAGATGAAGGAAAAAGGATGAAGGATGACCCGGGAAATACCGGAGACGGCCGCTCTTTTTCAGCCTTCATCCTTCAACCTTCGTCCATTCAAATTAGAGCAGCTCAAGAGGGGGATTGCCGCCATCGACCAGGAGGATCGGCCGGCCGTCAGGGGCGTCGTACTTTGTCTTCGGGTCGATTCCCAGCTTGTGGTACAGCACGGAGGCGAGGTCGGAAGGGGTCACGGGATGCTCGGCGGGCGAATCACCATTGGCATCGGTCCGGCCAACGACCAATCCTCCGGGGGTTCCGGCACCGAACATCAAGACCGAGTTGGCCCGGCCGTGATGATCGCGGCCCGCGTTTTGGTTGATTCGGGGCGTTCGGCCGAACTCGCCCATCATGATGACAAGCGTACTGTCGAGCAGACCGCGTTGCGAAAGGTCCTCGACCAAGGCGGCGACACCCCGGTCGAGTGGGGGTGCGAGGTTGTTCTTGATCATAGGGAAATTCTGAACGTGCGTATCCCAGCCGAGCTGGCCGGTGCCGCGATCGTTGATCGTGACGAATGAGACGCCTGCTTCGACCAGTCGCCGGGCCAGGAGACACGACTGGCCCACGGTTGTCCGGCCAAACTTCTCGCGGACGGCATCCGGCTCATCGCTGATCCGAAAGGCGGCCTGGGCCGCGGTCGAGGTCAGGAGGGAATACGCTCGCTCCGCGAACTGGTCGCGGCTGGTGGTCAAGGAAGTCGCCGGGACGTCGTGCGAGAAGTCGTCGAGCTTTTTGACCATCTCACGACGGCGCAACAAGCGCTCCAGCGTCAGCTTGTCGGGCGGCGTCAAGTTCCGGACCCGGAAGCCCGCTTGGTTCGGATCGCCGGAGACGGCGAACGGGTCGTATGCGGGAGTGAGGTATCCACTGGTCGCAAAGATCGGCGCCTCGGGCACGGCGACGTACGGCGGCAACATCCCGGTCTTCTCTTCCCGCGTCTTGGAAACAACGCTCCCAAAGCTGGGATAAACCAGCGCCGGCGACGGGCGGTAACCCGTTAAGAGGTGGTGGGCGGCTCGGCCGTGGTCGGCCTCGGGCGAGGTCATGCTCCGGATCAAGGTGACCCGGTCCATGACGCGGGCCAGGTTCGGATACACCTCACTGATTGTCAAACCGGGAACCGACGTGGCGATCGGCTTGAATTGGCCACGGATATCCACGGCAGCGTCCGGCTTGGGGTCGAAGGTGTCGATGTGCGACGGGCCGCCCGCCTGCCAGATCAAGATGCAGTTCTTGACCTGGGCCGAATCGCTCGACTTGGCGCCGGCCACGGCTCGCAGCCGGAACCATTCGTCCAAACCAAGCCCGAGGAATCCCAGCGAGCCCAATCGGAGGAATTCGCGACGGCTCGGACCACCACACGGCTGCCGACTCGGGATTTTGGACATGCGTCATCCCCTTTCGATTCAAGTGAGGTCGTTGAGTTCAAGCCCAGCGCGGCCGCGACCGCGCAATTCTTTGAACAAACGTCTAGTGATTGAAAGCGAACTCCCGCGAGTTCAAAAGCGCCCAGAACAGGTCTTCGGCCGCCTCGCGCTTCATGCCAGCCTGTTTCAGCTCGGCTGTCCAGTGCGAAACTTCTTCGGCCGTGGGTGGGCGGCAAACCGTCCGGTAGTAAAGGTTTTCGACCAGCTCTTCCGGCTCGAGCTCCAGCTTGAGGGCACTGGCCAGGTAGCCATTCAAGCTCGATACCTTGGATTCAATCACCTCGCCACCCATCAGGAGCAAAGCCTGCCGGAGCGAGAGCAACGGAGCGGGGGTTGAGGCGCATGTCTCCGTGCGTGAGCATCGGCCGAACGTGTCGAGAATCGTACTGGCGGTCAACGGGTCGGGGAGATCGATCGAGCGGCGGCCGCCCTTCTCGCCGGCTCGATAAATATTGGGTACGTTGGTCGCCTGGGCCAGGGCGTCGGCCATCTGGTGTGCGGTGAGCGGCCGCGCCAGTTGGTGAGAGAAGAGACGCGAGTCTCGCTCGTTCCCGGCCACGGTCCCCGACGACAAGCCATAGGTCTCGGATACGGCAATGGTTCGGACCAGGTCTCGCAACTTGTACTTGCTGGCGACAAAGTGGCGAGCCAGCGCGTCGAGCAATTCCGGGTGGATCGGCGGGTTGGCCCGGCTCATGTCATCGGGCGGATCGACCAGGCCCTTTCCGAACAACTGCGACCAAACCCAGTTGGCCATGGCTCGGGCGAAGTAGGGATTCTCCGGCGACGTCATCCAGGCTGCCAGTGTCTTGCGCGGATCCTCGTTGGCGGCGATCGTCGGGGCCTTGCCGTCGAGCAGACGAGGCTCGCCGGCTGTTTGGTCCGCAGATGAACGACCTGGCCTTTCGGATTGAGCTTGACCGTGGGGCGACCCATCATGGCCCCGCCCCCGGTGCGCTCGACCTTGGCGAAGAACGAGGCCAGGCCAAAGTACAGCGTCCTGGGTCCAGATGTCGAAGGGGTGATCGTGGCACTGGGCGCAACGGAGCCGAAGACCCAGGAACCGCTGCGCGGTCAGCTCGGCCTGGACATTAGGCTCGACCGCGTCCATCGCGTAATTGACCGGCCCACCGGTCTCGATGTCGTTCGGGTCTCCGAGCGCCGTCAACAGCGTCTGAACGACTTCGTTCCAAGGCTTGTTGTTGCTCAGGCAGCGATCGATCCACGCCTGGTACCGGTAAGCCCCATTGTTTTGCCGGGCGGAGCTGATCTGAAGCAGGTCTCCCAACTTGATCCGCCAGAAGAGGTTGAATTCATGCTTGGCGAGAAGTTGGTCGACCAGCTTGATTCGCTTTTCCGGGTCGGTGTCGGCGAGAAATCGCCGGATTTCTTCCGGGGCCGGTTGCTGGCCGATCAAGTCCAGCGAAACGCGACGGAGGAACGCCGCGTCACTCGCCGGCGGGCTGGGAGGCACCTTCAACGACTCGAGCCGTTTGTACAGCTCATCGTCGATGAAATTCCGTCGTTTCAGCTTGGAAAAATCGAATTTGAGATCGGGATTGATGACCGTCGCCAGCCGTGTGGAGATCACATGCGATTGATACCGCACAATCAAATCGGTCTCGGCGCGGCGGAGCATGGCGACGCGGCCTTGCGGGGTGACGGAAGCGGCCGCGTCGTCGTTGACCTTGAAAGAGGCCATCCGAGTCACGTCGCGCCGATGCCCGTCAGCGTATTCCGCCAGAACGCGAAGCTGACGCGTGCCAGGCTCGGGCAAGTTTACGGCTGCGGGATCAACAATCAGCTTGACGATGGCACCATGTCCTTTTCCCCGACGTTCCGGGGCGCCGTCCCGAATCCAGTCCAGCACGGTTCGATATTCCGGCGAGCCGGCCAGCAACCGCGGACCGCCTCCATGGGCGACCCGTCCGGACGCCTTCGCAAGCACAAGACTTTCTTCCGGCACTAATCGGGAGATCCTGCGCTGGCCGTCGGCACGCGCCAGGGCTTGGAAGTCGCCGGCCGGATCATAACCGAAGAGCGACAGATGAAAGCCATTCTGACCATCGGCCTTGCCGTGACACGAGCCCGTGTTGCAACCGACCCGAGTCAGGATGGGGACGACATCCTCAGCGAAATCCCAAGGACGAGTCGATCGCGGTTCCAAGGTAATCTTGGTGCTGGCGACGCTGTCGGCCAGCTTCGCCCGGACGGTGACGATTCCGTCCCGGATCGGCCGGAGATAACCGTTGGCCTCGACTTTGGCCAAATCCGGCGGCTCGACCGTCCATTCCACTTGTGAGGTCACATCGCGGGGCGACCCGCTGTCGTCTTGCGCTGCCAGCAGTTGCAAACCGGAATCGTCTGGCGTTATCGTAAACGCCTCGGGTGAAATCCGCAGTGGCTTTACCAAGGGAACGGCCGGCGTCGAAGCAGCGACTTGCTCTGGTGTCCCATCTTTCCCCCGAGGATGCGATGATGGAGGGCCGCAGCCAGCACTAATAATCGGAGAAGTTGCTACACTAGAGGCAGGCGTAGTTGAGACGGGATTGACGCGGCGATTGGCAGCCCGCGTAAAAGATCAGCCCGACAGCGATACCCGCCGGCAAAATCAAGCGACGACGGGACATGTTCTGGTCTCCTCGGCTTGAGGACGATGACGTGCTGGGAAAATGACAAACGTCAGTGATTTAACTGATCCTAATCGGATAGGATTGGAAACTCAAGCGAATTGCGGAAATCGGCCGACAACTTTTTCGGAGCAGGACTCATGGGCAAAGGCGACAGACGATCCAAGCGAGGCAAGATTTTTCGGGGGACATACGGGAAACGCCGCCCCAAGCCGGCGGAAGATCGCAAGAAGGCCAAGGCGGCCGAGACCGCGGCGGCTGCGCACTCTTGAATGGACGAGTGCGACGCCAATTCACTCTCGCCGCGATTGGAATTGTCAGGATGATCTCTGTGGCCTGAGCTCGATCGTTTGATTAAAATCGGCATCTGGCTTCGGGGAATATCGATCTATGCTCGAAGTATGTGAGGTTTCTGTTCGGTTTGATTGAGATTGCGACCATTGGCCGCCGGTTGATTGGATTCGCAATCAATCGGATCGGAGTGGAAGGGAGCTCCAACTCATGGCGAAGCTACGACTCCTGAAGACGGGACACGGTGACCTGACCTTGGCCGAGTGGGACAAGGATCGACCCGAGACGGTCGCCGCCGCGGAAACCGCGTTCGCCGAGAACTTCACATCGGGACGTTTGGCGTTCCGTCTTGACGGGCCGGGCCGGTCGACGCCGATTCGCCAGTTTGAGAGGTCGGCGCCGGAAATCTTGATCGTGCCCGCCATCCAAGGAGGGTGAGCCGAACCCTCCTCACTCGAACGTGGAGATCGTTACGAACCTGGAGAGCGGTCGCTCTCCGTCTGAGGATTCCCTGCGCACCTCGTGGGGATGGTCGCCTCGTTTTCCAGTGTTCGCTGGACGTCGTCATGATTCGAACCGGTTACTTGCGGTGGGAGATCGAAGTCGAGGACGTCCGAAGCCCCGACGACTCGCTGGCGCGCGAGGTCATCTTCCTCGCCAGACCGAGCTATCGAGTTTTGCGGGTCAAGAGCACCGGTCATGCCGACGCGGCCGATCGGTTTGTCCGTGGCGAGGCTACTTACGACTCTGTGCTCCGTACCCTCAATCGACAGGGGGCGGAGACCGACGTGCGGGTTCCCGACGTCGGACCTCGGCCGTTTCGTTACTCGGAGAGCGACCGAGCGCGGCTGCCCCGGTACTGGATGGAAAAGTTGCAGCGCGAGGCCGGCGCCTTCGCGCACGAAGTTGTGCGCACGGCCGCCTCATTTCCTCAGCTTGTGATTTCGAGTCCGGCCTTACGGAACGGCTACGCCCGGCTGGTCGCCTGGGAGATCTTCCGGGTAATCGAGGGCAAAAGCACGCCACAGCCGACCCGAGAAGACGAGCCCATGCGGCTGGACGCTTCGAATTACCAGGAGGGCGTTCCCGAGCTGGTCGCCGCCGAGCTGGTGCGAAACGTGGTCGAACCCAAGGAATTCCACGAGTTCTGCCAGTTCGATTGTTTGACTGTCTTGAACGGTGATAAGTACTATCGGATCCCGCGCCGGCCTCACGGCTTGATCGAAGTCTGGGACGCCAAGACCCGCCGCGCGCTCGCCCGGCTCTGCGTCGTCTTCGAGGACCCGGGAATGCCCCCCTCCGACGAGGTCGTCATGAAATACCTGCTCGCCAAACACCAGCCGGAGGTGCTCTGGCAAGTCGGCGTTAAATTCAGTCCGCCGCCCGGCAAGTTCGAGGTGACGCCTCCTCGGCGCTGGACGGTCGATTAAGGCGAACGGCAGGAAATAAACGACCAGGGCCTTGCTCGTGGCCTTACCAGCGCGGTGCTTCAATTTTGATGTTGCGGCGTTTTGGAATTCGCGCTGACGGCGCCGCACAGAAAGCCCTGCGGAACACCACCGGGCTGACCCTATAACTGAGTGCCGCGCCCTCGGATGCAGCGCCGCAGAGGTTTCGCGCCAAGCCGCGTTGGCGGAACACGATCGCAGTCACGTGACCGAAAACTCAGCCCAAGTTACGTGGGGTTATGGGGTTCGCTGGTCCGCATTCCTGAGGCGAACGCGGACGAAATGCAGACCATTGCGGACCAGTTACTCCGTAACGTTGAGCTCGCCTGGGGTGGAAGTATGGAAAGCGCCCGGGTGGAATGACCGCCTGGGCGGCCGGTCGGGACTTTCTGGACGTTCAAGCGCCGCGGACGAGGCTCCGCACCCGAAATCCGGGTGAGCGCCGACAGGGTCCAGGCCGAGGCGAAACGATGGTTCTTGCGGCTCTCCCTGGGCGGTCGAGACTGGCCGTCGTTCGCGGATCGGAATCGCGCTGCGGAGAATCGACCACCAGGCCGCCGCGCGCTGGCTCGCGGTCGGGCGCGTTATCGCGTTGCTAGGCGACGATTCTTGCAGCCACGAGGCGTTGGGGAACGGAATGACTGTCTGGTAGGCGCACTTACGTTTTGTTGAGTTTTGCCGCCCGCCCGCGTCCGGTAAGGCGTTTTATTTTCGGTTGAGGCGCATGCCGGCTCAGGGCGGCAAGCGGCATCGACGCTCGCCCTGTTCCTGCTCGAAATGATCTTCCTGGCCTCGCGAATGCGATCCGAAAGCCGCCTCAAGCGAAGGCGGAGTAAAGCATGTTGAAGATCAGGGACTAAGAAGCAGAATCCTCAAAGAGCGGCATCGCTCCGTCCTGAACCACCTCATCGATTTCTGGATCGGAAGCCGCAACATGTGGCTGTGTCTCCTTCATCCTCCCCAACTGCGAACGCGAGAAATGCGACGCTACGGCGCCCCGACATTAAACTTCTGAACGCGGTGATTGTAGGCGTCCACGACGTATAGTTCCCCGCGGCTGTCGAGCGCCACGCCGTGGGGAGCCAGGAACTGGCCCGGCTCTTTTCCCTGTTCACCGAAGCCGCGCAGATAACGTCCATCGCTCGTGAATTGCTGGACTCTGCCTCCTGCGGCGCTGATCCACAGGCGGTCTTCGCGGTCGCAGCAGATGGCGATCGGGCCGTGCATCTTCCCGATGGGCTTGAAGTCCCGGCCGAAGCCGCCGGGGCGATCCTCAAGGGTGCCGAAGCCCAGGAGGAAGGTACCGTCGGAAGTGAATTTCTGGATGCGGCCGTCCATGGCTTCGGTCGTGTAGACGTTGCCCCGCTTGTCGAGCGCGACGAAATCCGGGCCGCCGGCCCGCGACCTGGGATTGGTATTGCCGCCGAACTCGCCGGGCTTCGTGCCGTGCTTCCCCCAGGCAAAGAGGAACCGGCCGTCGGGGTCGAGCACTTGCATGCGGTGGTTGGTCTGATCGGCTATATAGACGCGGCCGTCCGGGGCGATCGCCAGGCCGCCGGGGTAATTAAATTCACCGGGTCCGGCGCCGGTTTTCCCCCACTCGTGGAGAAGCTTGCCGGAGGGAGCGTAAACAGTGAGCCGGTCGGGGTTCGTGTCCTTGGTCCGCGCCGAAGCCGGGAAGTGGCTGAGGTAGAGATTCCCCGCCTTGTCCAGTGCAATGCCGCCCGGGTTTGGCAGCACGGCGATGACGGTCAGCAGCTTGCCGTCGCGGTCGAATTTCTGGACGCGGTGATTATAGTGGTCCGTGACCAGCACTTCATCCGAGCGGTTGACGGCGATCCCGATCGGGAAGTGGAACTCGCCGGGTTTGGCCCCCTGTTTCCCCCAAGACAGGAGAAAGCGTGGCTCGGACGTGCGCGAGGGTTGGTTCGTGACGACAAGCAGGAGAAGGGCCAGCGCGAGCTGAGCTCGTCGTCGGATAGTCTCGGCACTGGAGATCGTGATTGCGCTTGTCATCGGACCTGAACCCGAGCATCGAAGGCACTGGGGATGACCACACCGGATGTTCGCCTCTCGCCTTCAACCATGACGTCGAGATCATCGTATCCGAAAGCATCCGCCTTGTTCCAGTTCAAATGGTCGAGCGAAACCTCGCAGGGAACGGACTGCCTGGGATCGAGTCGTGTATCATTTACCGGTGCTCCGTTCCTTGTGAATTGGGTAGAACCCAACGAGGGTACGTAAAGTTCCGCGAGGTCTCGCGGAAACCGCCTCGGCACAGCGGTTTGGCCTGTTCTTCGTCATCTTCAGACGATATCAGGCCAAAATGCCTTCAAGGATCTGCCTGGAAGGGATGCCTGGCTACAGCGGTGTACTCATGCGTTGCATGCAGTTCGGCCTGAGTCGACTCTACACTAACCCGAAGCGTGAGCGAGGGGAGAGCCGCGGCCGGTCCCCTCGCTCACGCTTCGGGCTAGTATGGCCCGTGTGTCGCCCGAGGGTAAACCGCTGTAGTATCATCGCCTCTGCCATTTTGGTGTCTGCAACCCATGGGTAAACCGCTGTAGGTAGCACACAATCCGATTCATCAAGGTTTGCCAGGGGATAAGGAGTCAGGAGCCGAAAGCCTGAATCGGCTCCTGACCCCTTATCTGTTCCCTGACCCCCTTATCGGTTTCCACACGCGCTCGACGCCCACACGATCGTCGGCATGATGACCGAGGCGGAGTACAACCCGCGCTCGCGGGCTCGCCTCCCAGAGTTGCTCGGACCCGCGCTTCGCCCGGGGAGCAACGGTCACGTCCTGTAACTGGGCTTGTATTCGGTCGGCGTCAACTCGTAGCGGAGATGCCGGCCCTGACGGCCGCCTCAACGCCCCGCGCGACCCATCGTCCGCCAGTGGACGGCTTGCCATCCGGCTTGAAAGGTGAAATAGTCCCGGCATACGCAATCCGTTCCGACTTATCCGCGATCTCTTTCGCAAACCCGCGATGATCGGCACGCCGCCGTCCCAGCGGCCCAGTTGCCACGACCCGGCCAAGCTTGCCAGGGATTTCGCCGAGCCCTACGCCGAGCCGCTCGATCGGCTCGTGGACGTTCGCATTGAAGAACTAGGCCTCTCGATGGATCAGATCGGCATGCCCGACGACGACCGGGGCATCCCGTGGGCGGCTTTCCATCCCCTCGGCACACAAGGCGGGTACAACGCGCCGGACGGCCGGACCGTCGTGGAATCCGGCCTGTTCAACTTCGACCTGCGCCGGGAGGATTACGGCGAGGAAGCGGCCAAGCTCTATGCCGATTCCGATGTGACCTCGCGGCTGGACGCGATCATCGCGCACGAGTACGAAGAGCACCGCCGCGGGGGCAGCGACGTCGAGGCGCTCAAACATGCCCCGTCGAGCGAACTGCCGATCACCGACCAAGCGAGGGAGATCGCGCGGGCGATGAAGGAGGGATGGCGAGGACGGTAGTCCGCGAGCCCTCGGACGGGGAGGAGCCGTCCATCCCCGCGAGTTCGCACCGCAATTTGTAGCCCCAGAACGTGAAGCGGAAGACGCACTCGTCGCCCTTGGTGAACGATCCCATCGGCATCATGATCCGCGCCGCAACCAGCTCGCGGTAGGCGGGACGGTTGGCCTCATCGCCTTCGGGACACCCGCCGGCTATGCAGGTCCGCAATAAATCCCGGGCGGCCTCCGACAGGCGGCTCGCGTCGGGCCGCTCGTACCGCTCCCGCTCGATCCGTTCCGCCTCTCGCTCGAGGATGGCCTCGCGCTGCTCCAAACCATCCCGGGTGAAGCGGTATTCGACCTCCGAGCCGGGCACCAGCTCCATGATCCCGGCGGCGGACAGCTCACGGTAGGCCGGCAGCCGGCTTTGCGGATTCTTCGCCCGCCACTCCTTGATCTCGAACCGGAGCACGGCCACGGCATTAGCGGACAGGGTCACGGTCTGCATGGCGGTTCCCTCATGGCGGCATTCTACCGGCGGGCAAGGGCGGGTGGAATGCGAATCCCCCGGCGTCCCGCAATGCCGGGGGAGGTGACCCATGCCCAACGAACCGGAAGACGACGCGGGAGAATCCATCCCCGATCGTTGCACCGGGCAGTCTTGCCGACCGCCTGGACGGCCGGTCGGGACTCTCTCGACGACCACGCGCTGCGGACGAGGCTCCGCACCCGAAATCGGCGTGAGCGCCGACAGGGTCCAGGCCGAGGCGAAACGACCGTTCTTGCGGCTCTCCCCGATCGGTCGAGACTGGCTCTCTTCTCCAGATCGATATCAGGAGTCGCCACTGCTCCGGGCAATACCCATAGCTGGCGATTTCCGTCGCCGTCACCATGGCGTCAATCTCTTGCCGCTGGCCGCGATTCCACACAACTGTGATCCTCAAAATTCACAAATCGCTCTTCCCACAACCGGATTAAGCACAGCAGGCACAATGATTTATGGCAAGTTGGTACCGTACCGGATCGCCTTGATTCCGTTTCTGCGCCGGTGCATACTGGTACATCGAACAATTCTGGACGGATGTACCGACGCCGTCCAGGGCAACATCAAGGCGTTTGGCATGACTCCTCTCACCATTTTTACCCGTTGCGTCGAGGCGATCCGTGGGGGATCGCTGATTGAGCGTGTTAGCAGGACGGACAAAGAATTTCACTTTCAGAACTGGTTCAAAGCCCGACTGAAGGAGATCGGTGCGAAGTTCGAGATCGGAGGGAGGAACAGCTATCCTGATTTCCGAATGGTTGCGACCACCGACGGTTACGAGCTGAAGGGATTGGCCTACCCCGGTCGCGATGCCAACTTCGACAGCAACAGCCAGGTTCCGGCAGGGCATCACAATGGCAGGACAATCTATTACGTTTTCGGTCGTTACCCGAAGAAGCCGGACGGCAAAAGCTATCCCGTGATCGACTTGGTGCTTTGCCACGGCGATTTTTTGAACGCCGACCATGATTACGTGCACAAAAACAAAAACGTCAAAGGCTTTGGCAGCTATGGCGACATCATGATCCGCGACCGGAAAATGTACGTTGTGCCGACACCCTTCCACCTGGTCGAGGGGGTAGCTCACCAACAAACGCTGATTCTGCCTGACGGGACACCGACGAACGACGACATGGTTGACGTCGGAGAATTGCGGCGGCGCGAAGCCGCTGAGCTGATTGTCGGCTACTCTTTTGATCTTAAAACCAACGAGCTGATTCCCAAGAAAGTGCCGAACCCAGGAGCAGGCCGCGAGCACGTGTTTCGTGCCTGGCGGCTCAAAGGTTCCGTCGAAGACCGCGTAGCCATGCGTGCCATTCAACCGGAAACGATCACATTCGATGCAGATGACGATGCCCAGGACGAATAGCATGCACCTGATAGAAACCGATGCGTTTCCGTTCGAGTTTATTTCCCATCTCGCCGAGCGTGAGAGCTGGCGTAAGGAAGTCCACCGCCCGATTTATCATGTGCATAAATGGTGGGCGAAACGTCTTGGCTCGGTGTTCCGCGGAATCCTTCTCGGCAGCATGCTCCCCGAAGCAGCCGATCTTTCCACCAACTTCTACAAGACGCTTGCTTACCGCGACACCACGGTTTTCGATCCCTTCATGGGGTCAGGAACGACCATCGGCGAGGCTCATAAGCTTGGGTTTACCGCCATTGGCCGCGACATCAATCCGGTCGCCGTCGAATCCGTGCGAACGGCTCTTGGAACGATGGATAGAGCCAGATTGAAAACAGCGTTTGCGGAATTGTCGCAGGGTGTAGGCAAACGAATCCTGACGCTCTACCGGTCCAAAGATTCAAACGGCCGCCCCTGTGACGTGCTTTATTTCTTCTGGGTCATGCAGGCACCATGCCCCGCATGCCGGAAATCCGTCGATCTGTTCCCGTCGTGGATCGTCGCCCGAAACGCCTACCCCAGCCGCAAACCGGAAATCCAAATCCTTTGCCCCTCCTGCGGCGACATTTTCCCGGGCTTACACGGGCAGGACACGGCAACCTGCCGCACCTGCCGCACCGCATTCAACCCGGAGCGTGGCCATGCCAAGGGTGCCAAGGCGACTTGTCAGCATTGCCACCACCGCTTTTCAATCCTGGACGCCATCGCCGCGACCAGGTCACGGCCGACGTTCCGGCTTTACGGCAAGCTCGTGCTCACGCGCGATGGCAGCCAAGGAATACTTAGCCGGCTACCGCCGAAGACCAGGCGGCATACCAGAAGTGCAGCACGCAGTTACAGGATGACGCTGGGCGACTGGCGATTTCGCTCCCGACGCTTGCCCTGCAACACGGCTATAACACGCGGCAAGCGATGAGCTATGGATTCACCGCCTGGCGGGACTTTTTCAACGACCGGCAGTTGCTGGCTTTGGGATGGCTTGACGCCGCAATTTCCCAACTTCACGATGAACCCGCGCGAGCCGCTCTATCCACGCTGTTTTCCGGCGTGCTCGAATTTAATAATATGTTCGCTTCCTACAAAGGCGAAGGAACAGGTGCTGTGCGGCATATGTTCTCGCATCACATTCTCAAGCCGGAACGCACCCCGATAGAAGCTAATCCCTGGGGAACGCCCAAAAGCTCCGGGGCCTTTTCCAACCTATTCCGCAGCCGCCTGTTACGGGCGGTTGACTACCGTTTGGCTCCTACGGAGGTCAATGGCAGAGAAACCGCCAAAGGCAGGGTCTGTGCCCCGCCTTTCAGCGGAGAAATTGAGCGGCACTGGCCGAGTGATGGCAACTATAAACAGCGAGGGATTTATCTTTCCTGCGGCGATTCTGCCAGCACCGGCTTGTCGCCGCGCAGTATCGACCTGATCGTCACCGATCCGCCCTTCTTCGACAACGTCCACTACTCCGAGTTAGCCGACTTTTTCCACGCCTGGCAGCAGTTGAGGCAGCCGACCGACGGGAGCATGACAACTCGCAGCCTCGCCGAAGTCCAGGATTCAGACGCCGACAGTTTTGCTGAGAAATTGCAGGGCGTCTTCCGTGAATGCGGGCGAATCCTCAAAGACGACGGCTTGCTCGTGTTCACCTATCACCACTCACGGGATGAGGGATGGACGGCACTGGCCGAGGCGATCCTTGGGGCGGGGTTCGTCGTGGTGAACACGCAGCCGGTCAAAGCCGAAATGTCAGTTGCCACGCCGAAATCCCAGACCAAAGAGCCGATCCAGCTCGACATCATCATCGTGTGCCGGAAGGAGACGGTCGCCGGATCGCGGAGGCATGCCGTCACCCAGGCTTTGGAATCTGCCAAAGCAAAGGTAAAGCGGCTCTACGCGGCCGGGTTTGACCTTTCGCGGAATGATCGCAAGATCGTCCTTTTCGGGCAGTTGCTAACCGCCATCACCAAGCCGGCCGACGCCGCTCTTTTTGCTTCTTACGCGGAAACGGCGATAGACGACATAAAGCAAGCGGTCCCCATTGCCTCCCCAATCCAACTCGAAATGTTTGATTGATAATCCGCTTGTGTCGCGACGGGTTCGTTACGTGCGCTCAGCGATATCCGCCTAAATTCGCCAAGCCGCGAAACGAATTCTCATCCATTCATGTGCTGATGAGTACCACGCATCATGTCACACGCTTTGGGAAACAGATGAGGGGCTGGACTCTGGTATACAGATAGCATCGCCCATTCGACGGGGGTCCGATCAGGTACACCGTTTCTTGCGCAGTCTGGTCCGCTGATCCTTCAACTCAGAACCGTTTACCGGATCTGACCTCCTGGACCGGATCTGACCCCTGGACTGGGTGGGTGACCACCCAGGTTTACCCGGCCCGCGAAGGCCCCCCCAACCGTTTATCGGATCTGACCCCCTGGATAGGCGCTTACTGCACAACGGCTGTGGGGCTTAGGTAGTCGGGCTTAAGGCCACAAATGAAAGCAAAGAATGATACACCGTGACCGTTTTGCCAATGGCTTTTCGCTCGTGCAGTGACACAAACCCGTGCGCCGGTCCACGCGGAAACCGCCGTGGTCTCCAACGCGCATTCTCTATGACTTGATAAAGGGCATCGTTCTCGCTTAGTTTTGACTCGATCTGAGACGCCCAAAATTCCGCATCGGCCGATTGGATGTAACCGAGCATTCCGGCTTCCGCATCATCGCGTGCGTAATCGCCAGAAAGAAAGCACCCCAGACCTTCCTCACCAAGGTAATCGCGCAACCGGATGGCCATGGCCAATGCGTTTCGCTTCTATTGAAAAACTGTTGCCCGGACGCGGAGTAGATGAATCCACTCGAATATCTATACGGGTCCGGTGTTTCCCCCTCCTCACTTTATCATTTACAGGAGGATCGTCATGCACGCTAAAGTGGTCTGCCCAATCAGGCGCTGCCCTCTCCTCTTAAGAAAATCTTCATGGAGCGGACTAATTCGCCCGTTATACTAGGCTCCTCTTCTGCGGCCAGTTCACTAGCGCTAAGTCGCTGGTATCCCTCCTCGATAACCTCGTGGACGCGGGCGACGAACACACTTCGGAAGTCACCAGTGTTCTCAGATATCTCGTTCCAATTTATTGGTTTCGGATCGATCAATGGTGAATCCTCGCGCCGGCCAGTGTTTGAGAGATGATTTCGGCAGCATCAAACATAGCCTGGCTTTCGGTCCATTGAAATGTCTGCATGGGCTTGAACAAAAATGTCCTGCGGCCTTCAAAAAGTTGGAGATTTCGGTCAAAGTAAACCCATTGAGCGTTCTGCTTTTCGAGCCTTCTTCGTGTTACTTCGAGTTCGGCGGCCGCGTCATTAACCGCTTCGTACACATTCACGTCGTGCTTCTGGTGTTCCTCGACAAGACTCACCACTACCATACCTGTGAAATGGTCATGGATGACATTCACATCATGACGTTTTGACAGTTCGTCACCGATGAACCCATCGAGCTCGGCTTTCAGGCGCTTTGCGTAGCGTTTCATGTTAACGGGTTTCGGGGGGCCAACGGCAGGACGACCGAGTTTGCCGTCGTCCAGTTCAAGCCGAACGTGTACTAAATCCTCGACAAGGGCACGCTCACGAGCCCTAAATCCAAGTGCACCATAGACGGCGGAGTTTAGTTCATCGAGCAGTTTCCTCAGGTCTTCACCGTCCTCCCCTTCTTCGTCGAAAAGGCTAGGGCCACGTCCGCGATTCGAGAGTGAGCGTTGCGATGCGTCCACCAGCCGATCATGGAGCTTCGCCCAATCACTTAGCCGCTCTGACGGAAGGTCAAAGAACGGCGTTGGCATCTCACGGAGGCAGGTAAGCGTCGCGACTGGACGCTTTACACCGAGGCGACTGGATGTAAGAAACTGATGGTAGTAGGCGAAATCAGAATTCAGAAAGAGCGTAACGGCCTTGAGGAACGATTCATCGGCGGAAGGGCTAGCGATTCCGATTTGCCCGGACGGAATTACCAGATAGTCCGGAGTAAATACGGCAAAGTTGCGGGCCTCGCTCACTACTATATGAGGAGGTCTGCAAACAAGAAGTCCCCGTCTCCCGCCGCGTGCTCGCAGGAATTCCTTCACATTGTCCTTGACCACCTCGGCGGGAAAGGCGAAGATCCGCCTCAACCGAGCCAACGGGTTCACATCCAGTACTTTTTTTCCGGATACTTCGTCGCAATGTTCAACATCGTAGGTCGAATCTCCCGTACTGCTGCTGAACAGTTCCGGTCCTCTTGAAATCACCAGCAACCCAGCTTCTTCAAGTTCTTCGATATTCTTAAATCGCGCCGTCACCTTCTGAAGAAGTCGCAAATCGAGATGGCTCCCCCACATGGCGATCTTCCACGGAAGTGAATCTCCAGCGCGTAATGTCGCTAATCTGGACGTTTTTGATTTCGCCAGTATTGAGTACAAGGCTCCAGATTTCATTTCTCTTATTCTCAACTACCGGCCGTGTTGCCTCCTGATTTGCCACCATAGGAGAGTAGACCGTAACATACTCTGGGTCGGTGCAGGCTGACACCTGCGGGCGAAACGTATAGAAGATTGCGGCGGCAGGATCTCGGGATCTCCCTGCGAAAAGTGCCTCTGTAAGATTCGCGAAGTTTGCGACCGAATTTACCCTGAAAGTGCGGAAAAAGCCCGCCCGGAATCGCCGAGATGGATTTTCAAAGAGGGACATTGCAGGCATCAGAAGGCCAATCACACCATCGGCGGAAACATAACGCTTTACTTCCCATGCGAACGCCTGAGCAACTTCGTAGTCACCGACAGGGGTCGCTTCATTGCCCGGCCGCTTCATCCAATCCCATACAGGGCTATCATCCTGCGAAAGTCTAACGGGATTGAGCCCCTTCCACGGTGGATTTCCCACAACCCAATCGAATTCTCTGTTGCCCAACATCGTGAAGCAATCCGGGTTTGAACGGAAAAAGTTCTCGGCGCAGATATTTTCTCCGCGAAGCGACGGAAGCTTGAAACCGGAGCCGTCTTCAAGATCCGGGGGATCGCAATAGTCAAGTAGCGTGAGGATCAGCGACAACTCGGCGACACTACAGGCATCGGCGTCACGATCCACACCGAAGATGCTGTGCGTAAGAAGCTCGCGTAGTTGCACGGGTGTCGGCTGATCCTTGTATGGTGCTAATTCCTTTTCGATCAGCCGTCGGTAGCATTGCACCAGGAAAGCGCCCGAGCCACACGATGGATCGAGTATTCGCATCTCCTTGGAGAATGGCTTTCGGTCCTCCATTTCTGCGAGCATGAAGTTCACGACAGGTATTGGAGTGTAATAGGCACCAGCTTCTCTTCCGCGCGATCGAGTGCCGGTCGCTGGAGCATGGAGATATTGTTCGTAGACTACCGACAGTGTTTCGATCGGGATGTATGAAAAGTTGTATGCCTTGAAATCGAGATGGAGTTGCCATCCGGCACTCTCGTGCGGCTTGTCGCCCGCGAAAGTCGCTGCAACCCTTCTAACATGCTCTTCGCTAGGGGCATTTGTGCCAGCCAATTTAAGAGGAAATACACCGCCATTGAGCCAATCATCGAGTCTGTTGATGACCTTTTGAAGCCCATCCATAGTCGCTTCGCGGCCGAATACGTCCGCTTTGCGTATGTCCCATGCCTCGAACTTTCGATCGGAAAGAATACCTCGGTCACGAAGATAATGTAGATACACATACTTTCCAATTAGCGCGTGCGATACGTCCGGGTCAAGGCCGTTCTTCTGTAACCAGCGATCGAGGGTCTTCAGGTTATCGAGTAACGCCCAGTCCACACGTGCTTCAGGTCTAACCTCTTTTCCCCACCGCCGCCACAGTGTGCCGTCATTGATCGCCTCTGCGTGGAACCCTGCATCCGCAACTTCCGTCGCAGTCTTGAAGCTACGGAGCAGGTTTTTTGCGTCGGCTGCGAATCGACGATCGTATTCAAAGCCCGAATAAAGTCGAAAACCGTGCGGAATTTCTACTATGAGAAAGGGAACGACGTCCTGATTCCAAACAAGCCTATGAATCTGGTCAGCCGATGTGGCAGAATCAGAAAGGCACACGTAAACGATCGGAACACATGGTGTGTTCTTCGTTGCTTTTGACGAGTGGAGCGAATAAACTCCGAGGAGGCCAAGGGCTGATTGCCTTGTGGCACGCCGGAAGATGTGGCCGTAGGCGGGTGCGGCTTCAAATGGTGGTTCTCCGGCGTGAAGGAAGCTTGGGGATTCGTCGAAGCCGAGAGTCCGTAGCAGATCGGCCGATTCCATCAGAGTTTCCTCTTAGCAAACCGGTACGATTGTGGCTTCGGTCGTCCAGCGTTGCGCCACGTAGGAAAACCCAACGACGAGCCTGCGACGGCCGTTCCTCTTCTACTTGCGATTCTCTTGATCTCGCGTTGGAACACTGTAAGCCCTCATGCATGCTATCACTCATGTGCTGGTTCGAACCAGGCCAGTTTGGTATGCCGAATATACTATAGTATACCCATCATCTGATGGGCAACTGGACAGGAGCGCACTAAGTAATTATCGTCCGAGTGGGACCGACGCCCAAGGGGTATCCGGTGATTTTTCGCCGCGACGATAGCCCTTTACGCCTCTCTCGATACAACCGGAACTTTCCGTGGATTCCCGACATTGATACGAGAATATTGGGAATATGCGGAGATTGGGAAGAGTGTCGACTCGAGTTTTCGGCGTTACCCTGATTATGTAGAGGTGGTAGGTCAGGCGGAAGGAACCACCGCGTGCGAACGAGGGCATTCTAAACCCAAGCTGTGCGGCATGACATTGACTGGCGTCGCGGTGGCCGGCGTCGCACACTCGAATCGGCGGTGTCAGATCCGGTAAACGGTTTCTTGCGGAGTCTGGTCCGCTGATCCTTCAACTCAGAACCGTCTATCGGGACGGAAACCAGGACGCGATTAGTTTGCCCAGATGCCTGAGAAGCGGATTCTGATCGCGTTCCGGTTTCCGTCCCCGTGAGAGCCCTTGGGGAGCAATCGCCTGGGGCCACCCGCCCCGATACCATGCCGGGCGCATGTCCCGAAGCGCTCTCCATGTCATGGCGGCTGGCGACGCTCGCTCGAAGGCGGATTGGCATCTCGGCCCGTCGGTAATACGCCGGACGATGTAACGGAGACCCATGTGAAATACGCCGCGATCGACGCGACGATAACGCCCACTGCGGCCAGTACGGTTTGCCAACGGGAGATCGTCTTGAGCTCGCGGGCCTGGTAAACCGATGCGGTGGCCTCGATGCTTCTGAAGTGACTCTCCGCTCGCTTCAACGTCCCTTCGGCGTAGTCCATGTCATTGTCGGCCTGTAACTCCGTGCCGCGCACCAGGAGTCAATCAGCATTTGCTGTAGGCGTCGCCCGACACCGGGAAACCCTTCTGAACAGGCAGCGATGAAATTGTCGGGATTGGTGCGCACGGTCCGCAGGCGCACCCGTATGTGAACGACCGCATCCATCAGGTCGGCCTGCCGTGTTGTGATGTCATCATTGCGGACGCGCATCCGCTCGAGTGCGGTGAGGCTTTCTCCGCGCTTGGGGAACAGGTCACGCAGCTCTCGCTCGCGGTCGGCCATTTCACGCAGCCAGGTGAAATGGAGGCTCTCGGCCGAGTTTCGCACTTTGAGGTGGCAGAGTGCCAGCTCCGGCAGGGTGATCAGGAAGGGATGCAGAGGATATCGCTCGGCCAGCTCCGCGGCGTCCCGTCCACCGACGAAGATCAAATCGAGCACAGGGGCCTCGGGTTGCTGGGCCAGCTTGGGCGGGGGTGCGCCGAAGAGAATGGCTCCTAACTCGGTAACGATCGGTTCCGCGTCGGCAATCCACAACAGGTCGACGTCGATCGTCAGTTGTCTGCCGATCGCGGCTCGCTGGCTCCCTGCCTGCTCATCACATTCGACGTATAGGATTCGCAATGCGCCCAGGTAGTTGGGCAGCTCTATTCCGGAGTGCGGCATTGGGATCGCAGGCCGGTGCGCCTTGACGTCCTCGACTCTTAACGGTCCTTTCCGTAACGCCCGACCGCGAAGAAACACGGCATCGTGCAGGGTCCGGATGTCTAACTCGAGCTCGGTTCCCGACGGTATCCGCGTCGGCTTCACGATGGCCAGTCGGTCGCTCGCGTGCTGACTGAACAGATCGAGTTGGATTGGGCAAGCTGGCTCTTCTTGACCCGCGGCCTTGGCGAAATAGGCGACGGCATCATTGAGAAACTGACAAAGCACGGCGCGTTTGTCAGGCTCGCGATCCGAGGGAATCGAGAAGAAGTGTAGCTGGTAATCGGTGACGTCACGAACGATCTGCATGAGACGCTGGTGTGGGAGGAGTGAACGGTTCTTTCTTCGGGACGGGCGGTCGCAGAGCTTCGCGAAGCTGCCGGACCAATTCGACCGTGAACTGGTTCTTACTGTCTGTTCCATAATGCCGATTCGTACGTAGAAAGGGTATGAGAACCAAACCCTATCCGAGCGACTTGACCGACGCCCAGTGGGCCCTTCTCAAGCCGCTGCTTCCTCCCGCCTCGAACTTGGGGCGGCCCCGCAAAACAGACCTTCGTGACCTTGTCGATGCGGTCCTCTACCGCAATCGCAACGGCTGTACCTGGCGGGCCTTGCCGCACGACTTTCCTACCTGGAGGACGGTCTATAACTACTTCATGAAGTGGGCCGCTGACGGCACCTGGCAGACCATCCACGATGGCTTGCGAGAGCAGGTCCGCGTCAAGGCGGGTCGAGAACCGACTCCCAGCGCCGGCAGCATCGACAGCCAGACGGTCAAGGCCACGGAAATCGGTGGCCCGCACGGCTATGATGGGGGCAAGCAGATCAAGGGACGCAAGCGACATATCGTGGTGGACACGCTGGGGTTGCTCCTGGCAGTGACCGTCACCAGCGCCGCGGCCGACGACGGAACCGCAGCCCCTGAAGTGCTCAAGAAGTTGACCAAAGAGGAGTTCCCTCGCCTGAAGAAACTCTGGGCGGACAACAAGTATCACAATCACGGGTTGAACCGTTGGGTGTCCGAGCACGGCTGGTACGTAATCGAAGTGGTCAGCCGCCCGGCGGAGAGCAAAGGCTTCAAGGTGATCCCGTGGCGTTGGGTGGTGGAACGGACGTTCGCCTGGCTGGGGCGTTGCCGAATCCACAGCCGGGAATATGAGCGGGAGCCGAGTTCGAGCGAAGCTCAGATTCAGATCAGCATGATCGGTCTGATGCTCCGGCGTCTCTCCGAGGAGAAGCATAAGGCTCCCTTCCGCTATCCTCGTCCACAGGCAAAAGTGGCTGCATAAGAATTATGGAACAGACAGTGAGTCCGATTGTCCGGCAGCATGACGCTTGGCGGCAATTTGCTGGCCGAGGTCATGGCGTGCGGCGGACCGACATATTCCATTGAACACTGGTTGGCGATCGGACTGAGCCAGGGCTCGACGTTGGCTCGCTGATTCAGGACGCTCCTCAGGTTGACCATCGCGTCGGCGAGCTCTGCGTCGCTGGCGTCATCTTGAAAGGCTTCGAGCCGGCAAAAGGCATCCCTGCGTCCAGCCACCCAAAAGAGGGTCCTGCAATCGCGGCACGCTGGCCAAGAGTGCTGCGATCGCCGGATGGCCAGCTTGCATGCCAATTTCAGGCATCGTGAGCGTTTCACCGGACGGCGGCAGCAGTGTCCACCGGTCCCGTGTCAACTGCAGCCGCTGTTCGGCGGGCGTATTGGTGAAGACTAGCCGAAAGACCGCGCCGCCCACCGCGATCTCACCCTCACCGCCGTAGGGCGAACAGGAACCCGGCAGTCGTTCGTTGCACAGGGCTGCCAACCGAGCCAGGAGCCCGCGGAAAGCCGACCTGCGCAGTGGCTGATCGCCAACGTCGCGCCAGTCCTCCGTGCGGGAACGGACCCGGAAGCAGTCGGCACGCCAGTCGAGCTCGAGGTCGTGCTCTGAGCAGACTGCCAGAAGGTCGTCAACCATGCCGGCCAAATCGCGCGCCGGTTGCGCGAAGACGACGCGGATCGCCTCCGACGGTGAGAATACCATGTTCATAAAACCACCGCCTGAATCTGTTTGTGGGGTGGAAAAGGTGTGAGGTACCATTGATTTGCCTGTTGAGTAGACGACCGGTTAAACAAGGGTACGTGACACCTTTGGATGGGTGCAGCCGCGAAGCATCGACCTCATCGTCACCGATCCGCCCTTCTTCGACAACGTCCACTACTCCGAGTTAGCCGATTTTTTCCACGCCTGGCAGCAGTTGAGGCAGACGACCGACATGAACGTGACGACGCGCAGCCTTGCCGAAGTCCAGGATTCTGACGCCGACGGCTTTGCCGAGAAATTACAGGGCGTCTTCCGCGAATGCGGCCGAATCCTCAATGACGATGGGTTACTTGTGTTTACCTATCACCACTCACGGGATGAGGGATGGACAGCATTGGCGGAGGCGATTCTTGGGGCGGGGTTCGTAGTCGTAAACACGCACCCGGTCAAAGCCGAAATGTCGGTAGCCACGCCGAAATCTCAAACCAAAGAGCCGATCCAGCTCGACATTATCATCGTTTGCCGGAAGGAGACGGTAGTCGGACCGCGGAGGCCCACCGTCAACCAGGCTCTCGAATCTGCCAAAGCTAAAGTAAAGCGGCTCTACGCAGCAGGGTTCGACCTTTCGCGGAATGATCGGAAGATCGTCCTTTTTGGGCAGTTGCTAACCGCGATCACGAAGCCGGCCGACGCCGCTCTCTTTGCTTTTTACGCGGAAACGGCGATAGACGGCATAAAGCGAACAGCTATCAGGCCCCCGCAAACACAACTCGAAATGTTTGAGTGAACATCCGCCTGAATAGCGGGTAGTGACGGATAATGGCAACCCGTAGCCATTACTCTCCTCGGCTAATGACGATAGGGCGGTCAGGAACCGATTCGGGCTTTCGGCTCCTGACCCTAATCAGTCAGCGACTAGGCTGGAAGTGGGCCAGGCGGAAACCCTGGCCGCTGCCCCGGCTGTCCGGAGAGGCTGCATACCGAGCCGCCGACCGGCAGAGACGCGGCACAACGTACCATCCGCCGCCACGGATCACCCGTTCCGAGGCCCCACGGGGGCGATACGGATCGTACACGCCGTTTACGATCCCGAATCCCACGTAATTGGCGTAATTGGCATACGAATCCCAGCACCACTCCAAGACGTTGCCGTGCATGTCATACAGCCCGAAGTTGTTGGGCTTCTTCCCGCCCACCTGGTGCGTTCGATTCTCGGAGTTGCCGTCAAACCAACCATATTCGCCAAACTCCGCCGGGTCGTCGCCAAACGAATAGCGCGTTGGCGTGGATGCATTTCCGCGGCAGGCGTATTCCCACTCCGCCTCCGTCGGCAACCGATAACCCCATCCGCTCGAGTCCGGAACTCGGACCACCTTCCCGTTGATCTCATAGAACGGTTTCCGTCCCTCTTTTTCACTGAGCTTGTTGCAGAACGTGACCGCCTGCAGCCAGGAAACGCTCTCAACCGGATGCTGGGCGGTCGACTGGCCGGCGACCTTTTCCTTGCCCTCACCGTTTGCGGAGAAGCAGCTAGTACTACAACGCTAGCGAAATATTGACCTTGGTTTAAATGGCTGGCATACTTGTACTGATCGCCACCTGAGGGAGCCAACCACTATGACCGCCGACGAAATCCTGGCGCTTCGGCCTAGAATCCGGCAGTTTCTCCGGCACTTCGACGCTTGCTTCCTCAAGGACAACACGCGCGATCATCTGCGCGTCTATATCCATGGACAACTCTCCAACCTGCGTCGAAAGAGCATTGAGCCGATCGCCTTGGCCGCTGACATCCCTCCCAAGACTTTGCAGCAATTCTTGACCCTGGCCAAGTGGGACCACCTCCAGATGCGGGATCGGCTCCAGCGACGGGTCGCCTCCGGCCATGGGAGCCCTCAAACCATAGGGGTCTTCGATGAGACCTCCTGCCCCAAGAAGGGGGACAAGACACCCGGGGTCCAGCATCAATACTGCGGGGCCACCGGCAAGAATGATAACTGCATCGTCACCGTCCACTTGGCGCTGGCCGACGGCCCCTTCCATTGTCTGCTCGACAGCGAGCTCTTCTTGCCCGAAGTTTGGAGCCAAGACCGAGGCCGGTGCCGCGGCGCGGGGATTCCGGAGGCTATGGTCTACCGGCCCAAGTGGCAGATCGCCCTGGAGTTGTATGACATCGCCCGCAGCAACGGGCTGGCCTTCTCCTGGGTCACATTCGATGAGGGCTACGGGGGTAAGCCAGGTTTCCTCCGCGGCTTGGTCGAGCGGGACCAACGGTTTTTGGGCGAGGTCCCCAGTTCGCTGACGGGTTGGATCGAGCCACCGTCGATCACGGATCGGCCCTACCGCAAAGGAGGGAAGGGCCGGTCGCGGAAGACCCCTCGACTGAGGTCGGACAGCCCTGCGGCGTTGAGCTTGAAAGACCATTTGCATTCGAGTCCCGCCATGATCGACCAACCTTGGCGGACTTACCACATCAAGGATACCGACAAGGGGCCGCTGGTCTGGGAGTGCAAGCGGGTCACGCTCGTGCTCAAGGATGAGAACGATTTGCCGGGGCTGAGGCTGGAATGGGTCGCGGCCCGCAACGTGTTGAATCGCGAGAAGATCAAGTACTTCCTGAGCGACGCGGCGGCGGAGTCGCCCACAGATCTCCTGCTCTTGGTCGGGTTCACGCGGTGGCATGTGGAACGCTGCTTTGAGGACACCAAGACAGAATTGGGCTTCGACCACTGGGAAGGTCGCAGCTATCTGGGATTGAAGCGACACCAGATCGTCAGCGCGGTAAGCTACCTGATGCTGGCGGAGGTCCGCGGGCAGCTTCGGGGGAAAAAGGCGGGCCTGACGGTGTGCCAGGTCCGGACCGCAGCGGCTGCGTCGGTGGAGGGGTTGGGGTTGGGACAGTTGGCGGCGAAGCGGCTGGCCGGGCGAGCCGCTCGGTCGATCGAGCATGCGCAACGGCAGAACGCCAAAGCGCGTGAAAGCCACTGGCGAAGCGCCCTAGCAAGGCTCAAAGCGGTGGGAATACAGATGTCGCAAATCATTCACTGTAAATGGATAAAAGGCTAGCGTTGTAGTACTAGGATTGTTCCCCATGACCGTCTCGTATTGAGCCTGCGTCACCTCGTAAACACCGATGCAGAAAGGTTTTAAATTCAGCACGAGCTGCTCGGGCTTCTCGCGATCCTCAGCCTCCTTGTCGCCATGAGGCGACCCCATCAGAAAAGACGACCCCATCGGAAGACTACTGCCCGAAATCCGCTTGAGCTTGATCTGCCCGATACGGGTGGTGATGACGTCGGCGAGGCCCGCGGGACCAGGTGCGGGCGCGGCTTCGACCGGCATTCGGCGCGCGATGTCCGCGGGAGCAGTCACTGGCGTTTCGCGCGCCGGATCCGCTCGGCGGACGCGGCTCGTCGCGACATCCGGCGCGGTCATACCGCGCGTGAGATTGAGCAGCGTCACGCTCGGCGTCCGACCCTCAAGCCCGGGGGTTTGCGACTTCCCAAAGCGATTCGAGACAAAATCCGTCACCTTGTCCGCCGTGTAGGTGTTCAGCTCGTTGAGAGAGATCTTAAGGTCGTTATTGGAGTCAGCAGCGCCCTTGAGTCCCTCGATGACGAAGTGGAAGAAGACGCCGTGGCCGCCGCCGAGTTTGGGTTCTTCATACGCGAGCTCGCCGTCCGAACAGGAAAACAAGGCCGCGACCGACTGCTCTACCGGCGGCAGGGCAAACGAACTGAGCGGGATGACTTCCGTGTTTCCCCTCGCTTCCGGCTTGATCTCGCGGCAGGCGTCGACGAGCATCACCTTCACACCGGCCTGGCTTTTCTCGAGCTCGGCATAGAGATCATCCACCGAGATCATCGACTTGGTATTGTCGATTTGGGCATCCTGCGGGCAGAAGAAACCGGTTAGGCGCTCAACCTCGTTGCCGGCGGCGTCGTTGACCTTCACTTTACGCGTTAGCCCGTGGCCCACCAGGGCGATGAGCAGGCTGTCCTGGGGCTTGCGATTGGCGGCCAGTAGGCGGAACTCCCTCAGCACATTCCGGCCGTTGGGCAGGAACCGAAGCTCGTCCTTGAACCCCTTCTCCAGGGTCAAGACGCGGACGTGTTCCGGTCGATAGCCCGAATCCAGCAGAAGCTGGGCGAGCGCATCGACGTCGCGCTGAGGAAACTGCAGCGAGGAGAAGCCGCTCCCCACCTCATACTTGTCGACGCCCACCAGCAAAACGAGCTTCTTGCCCGGCTCCTGGGCCGGGGAGGAAACGGCCGGAAAACCGACCCACAGGCCGACGAACAGGCGAATCACGGCGCCTAGGGATTTTCGAGACATTACGGCGGCTCCCAAGAAACGTGTCGGGACTTCTCACGGATCACCAGGCGGTTCGCCCCCTCACCCTACGCCGTTAAGCATTTTTTTTGCCTGAAATTAGGGGGTTTCGGCAATTCGGTGTACCGTTTTTGCGAACGGGGGTGACCCAGCAAACGCGGCGATGTCAGAAAACCCTGGGAAAACAGGCAGTTTCGGCAGTGGTTTGGGTGACTGTCCCTTCAGAATACTTAACGGCGTTGCCCCTCACCCCATCCCTCTACCCGAAAGGGGCGAGGGCGACTGGTTTACTCCTTCGCGCCGTGAAGTCGTGATGTCGCTGGCTTCTTGTCCTTAACACCTCGCCCCCATGGGGAGAGGTTCGCCGAAGGCCGCGTGAGGGGGTCCGGGCCGTGTCATTCAGCGCGGAGCCTCCGAGTGTATCGCGTGCCGTCACACCTTATCGTACCGCACGGTGATCGACGCGCGTACCACTGTGCCGATAAATCGCTTGACGGTTGCATACTTTTCCTGGATGTCCTTGCCGGGGACGATCTCGGTGGCCTGCTTGGTCGAGGGCTCGTCGGCCGGCTTCTGGCTGTCTTTTTCCCAGGCCGCGGCGAAGGTGAGGGTGAACGCGCCGATCAGGGCCGGAGTCTTGAGCAGCTTGGCGTCCGGATGGTCGGGCAGGTCGACGACCTGGAACATGTTTGATACCTCCTGGTCACGGAACCAGCCCAGGATGTCGCCGGCCGAGTGGGCCGGGATGATGATGTACTGGCTTCTGTCGTTCTTGTTTGCTTGGAAGGCGAAGAGGCTGAGGCCGTCGATGGTGATCGTGACGGCGACCGCGTGATCGGCGTCGTTGATGATCCGTAACGCCAGCGCCTCGCCGGGCTTGACCGGTAGAAACGGGCGGCCGTCGCGGATCTCGGCCGCGCGAGGACGGAGCGCCTTTCGGGTCGGGCTTCTGGTCGCCAGTGAACCGGGCGGCCAGCATCTCGACAGCGTAAGGAGCGATTTCCTGACCGTTCCTGGGACGGATTTGAGTCCCCTTGACCGCAAAGACGTTGGGGTCGCCTTTCTCGCTCTCGAAGAACGCTTTGAATCGCTCGGCGGCCGTGGCTTGCGGCGGCGTGAAGCCGGTCTGGCCGCTCATGCGCGCCAGGTCGTCGGCATTCGTCACCCGGGGCTGGCGATCGAGTGGAAGGTCTTTCTCCGAGTCGAGTAGGCCCTTGCCATTGCGGCGCTGGAGCTTGAAGGCGACCTTGGCGACCGGAAACGACTTGATCGTCCCTTCGATCTCGGCCTGACCGATCGCGTAGCTGCCAAATAAGCGGATGTCGGCATCTTTGGCATCCGGATTGAACCCCTCGGCGCGGAGCTGGTCGATCAAGAGCTTGCGGAGCCCCGGGCCAAATGCATGATTTGGGTCGGCGTTGTCGTTGAACAGGCCGACGTTCAGCTCGCGAGCGTGCTGGGCCTTGACGACATCGGCGACCGCGCGGGTGATGTCGGCGACGGCCTCGTTCAAGGTCAGGTCAGGCACGGCATCCTGGGCCTTCGCGGTGGCGCAAGTCAGAATACCGGCCATGAGCCAGCCCTTGACGATCAGCCGTGGGGTGGTGCCGAACCCCGATCTATCGGGAAGAGGCCCACCGGGGCCCTGCCCTTCGGCGGGTGCACCCCCTCGGCCGTTTCGGTGGGCCTCGTCCCGATCTCTCGGGACACGGCACCACCCTACAAGACTCGGTTTCTTTCGCGACATGGTCCACGCTCCTGTAATGTGAGCTAAAGCTTGATGTTTGGTGTGAGACCGAACTCGGTGGCGACACGATGGAACAGCGAGAACCGGGTGTCGTCCCAAAGCTCGCGTTTGAGGGCATGAGTGTCGAGCAAGGGGCCGAGCCCGAGCTCCTGGAGCCTGGGATTACCGCGGATCGCGCCCTTCGAGCGCATCGACATTCGGCAGCCCCAATTCGGCGGCGACGGTCTCGGGCGTCAGGTCTCGGCTATACTGCCGCGCCACTTCGCCGATCGGCTCATTGAGGCGACGCAGCAGTTCGCGGATATTATCAGGCTTGTCGAGCTCGCCGAACCGGAGGAAGTTCCCCATCGCCTCGTCGAGTTTGCCGAGGAAGAGGTCTTCGTCTCGGGCCAGCAACTTGTCCATCTCTTCGGGCAGAGGATGGAGCTGCTGGACCTTCTGCTTGGCCGTGGCAAAGACGGCCGGGTGCTCGCGGATCTCGTCCCGGAACGGCTTCATGCCGCTGGCGTGGCAGGCCAAGCAGGAGAGGCCGTTGACGATCTCGGGCGTGCCGGCGGTCTCGCTCTTATCGCTGACGATCCCGATCGGCGCCGGGGCGTCGAGCCGGTTATCCTTGGCGTCGGCCAGCATGTAACCTTGGAGACCATTGGGAAGGTTGAAGATCACCTCGCCGCCAGCCTGTTCGAACGCCTGGTCGTCGAACGGGTTACCGGCAAACCGCGGCCCGAGCGGGAAGAGCAATAGGTTGCCCCGCCCGGCGCTTGTTTTGAAGTCGTAGCTCCGCCAGTAGGCCCCGAACGGAGTGCGGTGCCGCTCGACCAGCCGGTTGTGCCGCGAGACACCGCTGGTGACGAGGCCGCCGCGCCGGAGGGTCCCGTCGTTGAAGTTCCGCTCCAGGCGTACGCCCAGTTTTTGGACCTCCAGCTCCGTGAGCGTGGCCGGCAGCTTGAGCAGCCGGTCGTAAAGCGGAGGCCGCGATGCCGTGGCCACGAACCAGTCGCCGCGAACGATCGGCAACCGCGTGTGCGTCAGCTTGGCAATCTCATTCTCGATCTCCAGTAGCGGAAGGCTCTCGCTGTGCAACACGCCGTAGGGAAACGCCTTCTCGATCTCGACCCAGTCGCGGGCGTTCCAGCCGTAGGCCCGCAAGTCGATGTTCAGGATCGTCCGCGACGGCTCGTCGATCGGCCGAGGTACCGCGATCTCTTTTTCCCAACTCAGGCTATTGAGCAGCTTCGAGACAGCCGCCCGGTGGATGCGGATCGACTTGTCGGTGATGGACTGATTGTTATACAGATTGACCAGCGTGAGATAGCGCTGAAATGGCCGGTCGGCGGCCTGGACCTTATCGCGGAGGTGATCGCGAATAGCCGTCAGAGCGGCCGCGTCGTCGATGAAAACGGGCGTTCGCCCCGTCGCCTTGGCAGATGGCGCCCCGGCCTTGATCCATTGTTCCAGGATCTTGCGCTCCTCGTCGCTCGGCTGGCGCTCGGCGTCCTCTTTGGGCATGCTGTAGGGTGCGTTGCCGGCACGCAGCCAGATGTCCGAATTTTGGGGATCTCCCGCCACGACAAACGGCTTCTGCTTGGCGTTCTTCGGCTTTGCCAGCAGGACCTTGGGGTCGAGAACGTTGGTCAGCCGGGTTCCCTGATCGTTGGGACCGCCATGGCATTCGTAGCAATACTTCTCCAGGAACGCCTGGGCACTCTCGGCGAGCTTGGCAGTGGAGTCCTGGGCCCGGGCCGGACGGGCACTCGTGCCGGCCAGGATCATCAGCAACAGAAGTCGGGTCAGCAAGGCGATTCGAGGCCAGCGCATGGCTTGTCACTCTCCTTGATCAAACCAAGGTCCCACCATTGTGAACGGGCCCCGCGCCGTCGCGGCGATGTCGCCGCCGCGGGGTCAGTGAGGTACCTCGAACATGGACAACGTTTGGGGAACGCGTTTCTTCCCGCGAGTTGTCCGTTTTTGGGAAAATAATCAAAACTGGTCGGGTTGATGCGAGCGGGGAAGTTGCAGTCACCTCGATCCATGCGATCAGGCGAGCATTTTACCCTGGGTTGCTTGGATTCGATAGGTGCTTCTGGATACTTCTGAGGAAAGACACCACGGTCGCAAACTTAACCGGAAAAAAGCCGACGCATGCCGGCCCGTCCGGCAAGGGTCGTCCACGGCCCAAATTCGCCGCTTGACGTGTTGGGAAAAAAGCTGCCTCATAAAAGGGACGTTGGTTAATGCGGTACCGTGCGCAACGGTATTATTTATAGAATTCTCGGAAAATTCTAAATCCATTTTGGACAGTATGTTCCGATCGAATTTCGTGCCCCTGACGGCGTAGGTGCATGTACGAAATTTAAAAAACACACCACTGTAATAGATAGAGACTGAGTGCGCGGAGGGTGCGCACCGCGTGGGCTGATGCAAAGTTAACCTTGACCGCACTGGCGGGCGCGATCGGCACCTTCTCGTTGTTTGGTGCGCGCCGTGGCGGCACCGCCTCACCCGGCCTCCGACCGACCTCTCCACGTCCGGCGAGGTGGTCAGCATGAAAAGCCTTTGGCAAATTGACGTTACGTCGAAAAAGAGATAATCGGCCCCTTCGCCGGCGTAGGTACGCGCCTTCGACGCGTGATTGTCACGGTCAAAAGGGGCGATTCGACACCCTCGATCCAGGGCCGGAGGTTGGCTGGTGATTGACGGAATCAATCGACAGAAGGCTCGGTACATCAGTGGTTTGCGCTCTCGCGATCTCAGCTCGGTGCATCCCCAAAAAGCCCGTGTTTCGGGTTGCCACCGGGCCGAGCGAGATGGCACAAAAGGCCTCTCAAAAAGTATGCCATTTACTGCCAACCAGTGCCATTCTTGTGGAATTCGCACCTGAAACTCTGTTTCGGGCTCGCCGGTCAGTCGTCCGGTCACCCGGACAACGCCGATTCGTTACCCGCACGTTTCTCCGGAGAGCCAAAACTCGCTGTTCTTCCGGCCGCGGAAATCCGCGTTATTGAATCGGGGCAACCGAAAAACGCCCGATCTTGCCGGGGCATGCCCTCGCGGTGTCGCCTGCTGGTCCTCGGTCGAGTCTGCCACCCATTTCCAATCACCCAAGCGGGGCCAGGCTTGCCGCGCGTGCCCAATCCAAACGTTAAGCGCTCTACTTCGCGAATGTCGATGCCGTCGTTCAGGTCGCCCGCGAGGAGAACATCACCATTTCCATGACCGTGTTTCACCGGCGAGCAACCGCCGCGGTGGGACCGTTCGATGAACGTCGGGTTACTTGTCCGCGCCGGCTTCTTCCAAGAGCGTCACGATGTCCTTGTGTCCGTTGCGTTTCGCGGCGCGGAGGGCCGATGTCCCGTCCTCCCAGCGAGCGTTAGGACTCGCTCCGGCGGATAACAGGGCTTTGACCTGAGTTGTATCGCCGCTTGCGGCGGCAATGAAAAGTCCTTCATTCAGCCAATACTCTTGGTACAAATACCGCCCGAAAAGCACCAGCATCACCACGCCTCCGAGCCACAGACCGAAGCCACGCAGGCGCTGGCGATCGCTTGATGCCCAGGACAGCCACAACGATACCACCGAAGAACAACCCGAGTGCAAGCAAGGCGAACATGATAAAACCGCCAAAGTCCATGTTTCACCTTTCGTTAACTATGGTCCCGCCTTGCCACAATTGAAGACTCGTCCGATCGCCGATCGGTTCATGCGTCTGAATCATATCCAGGAAGCAAGCTGATCCCGGCTTCCTTCGTACGGGCTCGACAGCGTAAGAGTCGACCCGTCTTCGCAAGGCAGCCGATTCATCGAAATCGATCGATAATGCCGATCGCGGCACCGCCGAAATCTCGGATAGATTCAACAATTCGCGTGAAAACTCGTATTATGGCGACAGGGGATATCCTGCGCGTGGGTCTCAGCAGCGACGGTGTACGTGATCGATCATTGAGCTTACCGCATTCGCTTCATGAGAGGTGGGAGACGCCTTGGCACAGATTGAGCTCCGGCGACTCGCGAAATCGTTTCCTGGCGGAACCCATGCTCTGCACGCGATCGATCTGACCATCGATGCGGGCGAGTTGGTGATCGTGCTCGGGCCGTCGGGATCGGGCAAGTCCACTCTCTTGCGACTGATCGCGGGATTGGAATCGCCCAGCAACGGCGGCGTCTGGGTCGAGGGGAACGAGATCACCCACTTGCCTCCCCACCAGCGCGATGTCGCCATGGTCTTTCAGCACCCGGCTCTTTATCCTCATCTGACGGTCGCCGATAACCTGGCTTTTGGGCTTCGCGCACGAGGCATCAAGCGGGCCCAGACCAGATCCAAGGTCAACACCATCGCCGGGATTCTCGGACTCGACCATGTGTTGACGCGACGTCCCAACGCCCTTTCCGGCGGCGAGCGCCAGCGCAGTCGCGATCGGCCGCGCGCTCGCTCGACAACCGCGCGTGCTCCTGTTTGACGAACCGTTCTCCAGTCTCGACCTCCCGTTCTGCGCGGCTCTCCGCGAGGAAGTGATCCGCATTCAACGCCGATTCGGCACGACCTTGGTGCATGTCACGCACGATCAAGGAGAAGCACTCCTGATGGGCGATCGAATCGTCATTCTCGATCGCGGCCAGCTCCTTCAATGCGGAACTCCGCGTACCATCTACCGGCAGCCCGTCCATCGGTTTGTCGCCACCTTCGTCGGCAGCCCGCCGATGAATATCTTGCCTTGTCAGATCGAACACGAGGGCGAGACGATCCGTATTCACCCGATCGCCACCGATCGAGCTTCGAGCTGGACGACGACAAGAGCTTCGCTGCCAAAGGGTTGGGATGGAACGACTAAGCTCTTCGACCTCGGTTTTCGTCCGGAAGCCATCTCACTGCGAAAGCCTGTCGGCACGAGCGAGCCGCGACCATCCATGCCAGCGCTGGGTGCTCAGGTCCGGCGGTTGGAGTTTAACGGTCCCGAACTCCTGGCGACCCTGGCTCTGGGCCCGCATGAGTTGATCGCCCGGCTGCCGGCCAGCCAGTCCGTCGAGGATCGGCAACGCGTCGAGATCGTTCTGGATCTGAGCGGGGCGATCTGGTTCGACCAGTCGACCGGAGAAGCCCTGCCGGCAGGTTGAGGCGAACCGATCAGATCGCCGGTTGGATTGCCGCTCCTCGTGCCGGCGAGATAGCCTGTATAGTGCATGAATCGAAAGTTGGGGATGCCGCGACGGCATCGAGTTCAGTCTCTGGAATGTGGAAACCTCAAGGCAATGCGCGACGTCGTACGGCAGTTGATCAAGGCCCTCGAGCAGGAACGAGAACCAATCGTCTGCCAGGTGGTGGAGACCCGCGGATCGACGCCGCAAAAGGCGGGGGCGTTGATGGTCGTCGATCCCAGCGGAGGCCAGGCCGGGACGCTGGGTGGCGGCTGCGTCGAGAACGAGGTCAAACAGAAAGCCATCCAGCAGATCGGCAGAGACGGACGCGGCCTTGCATTCGTTCATTCTGGACCATGATTACGCCTGGGCGGACGGTCTCATTTGTGGCGGCAAGATGGTGATCCTGACCCAGGCCATGCGTGGACCCGGACCGCTCGCGTATTTCCGGACGATCGACCAGGCGATTGCGGAAAGCGAAGGGTTCACGGAAGCGATCGTCGTCGACGCCGAGCAAGCCGACGGACCGTCGCTTGGGACGCGGTTCTTGTTCGACGGCCGCGGTCGGCCACGCGTCAAGCCTGCCGTCGGCGCCGGTTCCCGAGTTCTTGCTTTCGCAGCATCGGTTCACTGGGCGATCGACCCAGGCCGAAGGTGCACGGTGGTATCGCCTTTCTGCCGACCTGGCCGCGAATTCGCCTGGTGATCGTCGGTGCGGGACACGTCGGCCAAGCCGTCGCCAACCTGGCCGCTCAGGCGGATTTCGACGTCTGGGTCGTGGACGACCGCCATCAATACGCCAATCGCGACCGATTCCCAGCCGCCCAGCGCATCCTGGTCGGCCCGATCGAGGACGTGCTCGCGTCTCTGGAGATCAACCCTCAAACCTACGCCCTGATCGTGACCCGAGGACATGGCCACGACCAGGAAGCCCTCTATCACCTGGCGCCGACGCTCGGCCGCTTACGTCGGTCTGATCGGCAGTCGCCGCAAGATCCGGCTCATTTACGAGAGCCTCCGCGAATCCGGAATTGCCGAGACGGATTTGCAACGTGTGGCCGCGCCGGTCGGCCTGGAGATCGGCTCGCAGACGGTGCCCGAGATCGCGATCAGTATCGTGGCCGAGCTGATCGCCCGGCGAACTTGGGCCCGAGAGTGTGTCACCCCGTTCGCTCAACGAGTTCCTTGCGAGCGCGACCGCCGGCACCCGTCCCGTTGCCGGCAGTCGCGACAGCCCCATGATTGCCGCCGTGATTCCCGCCGCGGGCCTGAGCGCGCGGATGGGTCGACCCAAGCTGCTCTTGAAACTCGAGACCGAGACAGTCATCAGCCAGGTCGTGACCGCGCTCCGCCAAGGGGGAGTGAATCGTGTGATCGTGACGGCTCCGCCGGCCGATGCCGCCGAAGGACCGGCCATCGCCGCCGAAGCGCGCGACGCCGGCGCCGAGGTCGTCGTGCCCCAAATTCGGCCCATCGAGATGCGTGACTCGATCGAGCTGGCACTCGAGACGCTCGCCCGGGGAGCGACTCCTGACCGAGTCCTCCTGACGCCAGGCGACAGTCCTGGAATCCGATCAGAACTGGTTGTCAAACTGCTGGAAGTCGCTGCAGGGATCGCCCGAGCGGATCATTATTCCCTGCTTCGAAGGTCACCGAGGTCATCCGATCGTCTTGCCGTGGACCGTCGCGACGGAGGTCCGATCTCTTGCGGCCGGACTTGGTGTCAATGCGCTCATCGCTCGCCACCAGGCTCAGGTCATGGAATTGCCTGTGCTGGACGCAGACAGTCGTCGCCGACCTTGATACGCCGGACGACCTCCGTCATTGGACCGAAACGGCACAACCCGTTACCAAGATGCGAGTGCGTGTCCGTCTTTTCGCCATGGCCAAAGACCTGGTCGGCTGCTCCGAGATCGAGATCGAGCTGCCGCCGTCCGCGACCGTCGCCGACCTGCGGGTCGCGCTGGCTGGCTGTCTACCCGCGCTGAGACCACTGTGGCCGAAAGTACTGATAGCGGTCGATGAGGAATACGCTGAGGATGACACTTTGATCGCAGCCGGCTCTCGAATCGCCGTGATCCCGCCGGTCAGCGGCGGAGCAGGGGGGAGACTGGTAACGCCCATGATCGAAATCTGCTCAACGCCGATCGACCACGCGGCCATCACGGAACGAGTGAGGTCCCACCAGGCTGGGGCTGTCTGCACCTTCCTGGGGACGGTGCGCGAGATGACGGCCGAGCGTCGGACCGTCTCCCTGGAGTACGAAGCCTACCCGGAGATGGCGCCTCAAGAAGCTGGCGGAGCTCGAAGCCGAGGCACGCGGCCGCTGGCCGATCATCGAGCTGGCCCTGGTCCATCGTGTCGGACACCTCGATCTGGGCGAGGTGAGCGTGGTCGTCGCGGTCAGTTGCCCGCATCGCGACCCGGCTTTCGAAGCTTGCCGCTGGCTGATCGATACCCTCAAAGAGGTCGTCCCCATCTGGAAACGGGAGAGCTGGGCTGATGGGACGGAGGAATGGGTTCATCCGGGAATGACCACGGATCAAAAAGACGTCCGGAGAAGTGAGTGATGAAAATCCGCATTCCCCTCGTCCCGATCGAATTTGAGATCACCGCGCGGAAGCGGACCGAGCCGATTCGGTTCCGAGTGCGAACACTCATGATCGTAGTGGCGGTGGTGGCGCTTGTCGTCTACTTGCTCTTGCCGCTAACGGCGGCCGATCAGCGATTGATGGCCATGTACGAACAGCTCGGGGGTCAGCAAATCCATCTCGCGAAGCCCGATCTGACCAAGGAACGAGTGATCGGCATGATCGGCCCGCCGTCCGCGATCGACATGCCTACAACGCCCAAGACCTGCATCAACCATACCTGGGTGCGCGCACTTCGATAGGCCGATGAGTTATCAGGAATTTGAGCTGAAGCTTGCGATCGATCCTGATACCGACCTCGTGGCGGCCTGGGGCTTACACAAAACGGAATACCAAGGGTTTGAACTGATCTTGTTCAGGATCATGCAGCTCAAGGATCGAATTGGCTTGTAGGCGCCTTCTCCAAAAGCGTAGCCGACTCGTTGCGTTCTGTGGTCGAGCATCGCGAGTCTGCTATAATCAAGAGGCTGCGAGGGCATGGCCGGTTTGAGAGCGAAATTCTGATGACGACCCAGACAGACAGACTGATTGATTCTTTCGGACGGCTGCACAATAACTTACGGATCAGCGTGACCGACCGCTGCAACATCCGTTGCGTGTATTGCATGCCCGAGGATGTGCAGTTCATGTCTCGGGCGCAGCTCTTGAGCTTCGAGGAGATCGAGCGAGTTGTTCGCGTTGCCGTGACTTTGGGAATCAACAAGGTCCGTCTGACGGGTGGAGAGCCGTTGGTTCGTCGAGACCTGCCCGCTCTTGTTGAAAAGCTGGTCGCCATTCCGGGTCTCAAGGATGTCGGTCTGACCACCAACGGAATCCTGCTGGGACCGATGGCTCGACAACTCCGCGACGCGGGTTTGAGGCGGATCAACATCAGTCTGGACACGATGGACGCCGCCAAATTTGAGCAACTCACGCGACGGACCGGCTTTGACCAGGTGATCGAGGGGATCTTGGCGGCGAAGGCCGCGGGTTTCGACCCCGTCAAAGTCAATGCGGTCGCAATTCGAGGAGTGACCGAGGACGACGTCGTCCCTTTGGCACAGTTTGCTCGCCGTCACGGTCTGGAGTTACGATTCATCGAGTACATGCCACTGGATTCCGGTCATCTCTGGGAGCGAGAGAAGGTCTTGTTCGCTGCCGATATCCTCGATCTTCTCGTCGACGGCATCGGTCCATTGACGCCCTCGGCCGATCAGGACCCGCGAGCGCCGGCTTTGGACTACGAGTTCGACGATGGTGGAGGGCGGATCGGTTTCATCGCCTCGATCAGCCGGCCATTCTGCATGAGCTGCAATCGCATCCGGTTGACCTCGGACGGCAAACTGCGCAACTGCTTGTTTTCACTCGAAGAGACCGACATCCGAGCCTTGATCCGCGGCGGCCGGAGCGATGCCGAGATCGCCCAGGCGATTCGCGACTCGGTCGCCTCCAAATGGGAGGGGCATGAGATCAACACCGCACGATTCATTCAGCCCGAACGGCTGATGAACTCGATCGGCGGTTGACACTGACGGACACGATCCGTCACCCGTTTCAAGCGACCGTTTTGGATCGGAACTCCTGCTGGTCGACCATATAGCGGCGGCACTTTGGACGGAGTCGAGCAGGTAGCCCAGCCCGGGACGGGTGGGAGCAGCCAGGATTCCGGGTGTGGCGAACTCGATCGAGGGAACCACGTAGTCATCGACGAACCAGCGGGCGCTGGGCTCGAGATCGCTGGGGTACTTGCAGTTGCTCAGCGTGGCCAGGTGGATGCCGTGCGCCTGTCCGATCCCCAGCTCGGGCATGCAGCCTACCCAGCAATCGATCCCGTTCTGATGGCAGAGGTTGTGAATCGCCAACGCCGGGCCGAATCCACCGACGCGCTGGAGCTTGAGATTGACGATCCGGCAAGCTCCGATCGCGATCGCCGCGGCGGTCTGCTCGAGCGTATCGGCGGTCTCGTCGAGGCAAACTGGTGTCGTGACTGCGCGTTGAAGGGCGGCGAGGCCGTCGAGGTCGGCGGCGGCCATGGGTTGCTCGAACATAAGCAGGTCGAATTGGTCGAGTTCCCGGAATACGTCAAGATCGGCCACGGTATACGCCGCATTGGCGTCAACCATGAGCGGAATGTCGCCGAGATGCTGGCGGACCGCGCGAACCAGCTCGACATCGCGGCCCGGCTCGATCTTGATTTTGACGCGACGGTAGCCGGCCTCCAGATGCGGCTCGATCGTCTTGATGAGCTCGACGATCGTGGGGTAGAGTCCGACCGCCAGACCCGACTCAATCCCCATGGAAATCCGCGAGTCGACTCCGCCCAGGAGCTCTGCGATGGTGGCATGGCGGGCTTGTCCAAGCAGATCCCACAGCGCGGTCTCGGCGCCGGCCGCGGCGAATCGGCTCCCGGTCCAAGTCGAGGCGGTCGCCGCGATCTCTTCAGCAGAAGAGAACGAACGATCGAGCAAGCTGGGGGCAATCTTGTTTGTCAGGTCTTGCCAACAACCCTGCGGCGTGTCGCTCGAATAGCCGAATCCCTCGGCCATTGGTGAACTTTCGCCCAATCCCACGCCGGAACCGGTCTCGACCGCGACCAGAATCGCATCCTTGACGGAAACTTCGCCACCCGAGATCCGAAACGGTTCCTTGAAGGGGATCCGCAGGTGCGTCAGAATGACTCTCTCGATCGGACTGATGTTCGTCATCGGCATTGTCCTCTTCCCGAGAGCGATCGACCTAGGCCAACTCGAGCGCAAGGTTCGACGATCCACTAGCCCAACAACGCGACTTCCGAAACAGCTCCCTCCTTTAGGGGAGCCAGGCCTCCGTACGCTCTAGACTTAGCACACAAATCCTGATTTTACAGCATCTTAAAACTGGAGAGGGTTGCCTCCGCGGGCTCGCTACCGCTAGAGTGTTGACTTCGAATTGAGTGTTTCCCTCGATCCCCGGTTTCGACCATGAGTCCAGTTGAATCGCCTTCACCCTTGGTACCGCGACGGCCTGGCCTTCACCTGCACCCGTTGCGGAGCGTGTTGCACGGGTGCACCTGGGTATGTCTGGGTCGAAGCCGACGAGATCGAGCGGCTCGCGACTTATCGCGGCGAGACCGTCGAACAGTTCTCCGCCAAGTTCGTGCGACGAGTTGGCGACCGCTACAGCTTGATCGAGAAGCCTGGCGGCGACTGTATCTTCTGGGACAAGGCCGCTGGCTGCACGGTCTATCCAGCCCGTCCCCGCCAGTGCCAAACCTGGCCATTTTGGCCCGAGAATGTCGAGACGCCGGAAGACTGGGATCATGTACGAAAAGTCTGTCCCGGGTCTGGCAAAGGCCGGCTGTATACTCTGACGGAGATCCAAACTCTCCATTGCAACGACCAACAATGAGTGAGATCAATCCCGGACCCGCGTCTGAGAACGACTCGCGACTCATCCGAGCCGGATACCGAGCTTCGCGCATCTGTACGAACAGCTCGACAGCGAGGTGGCGGCGTCTCGGTCCGATCTGTCAATTGAGCGGCCGCTGTTGTCGTTTTCAGGAATATGGTCACACGCTCTTCGTTTCATCCCTGGAGGTTCAGTTCCTGCTCGACCATGCTCCCGAGCCTGAACGTCCCGCTGGATCAAGGGCAGACTTGCCCCTGGCAAGACGCCCGGAATCGTTGCACGGCGCGCAGTGCGCGTCCACTCGGATGTCGAGTCTATTTCTGTGACCCCGCCTATCAAGCCTCTGGCGAGGACCTGTCGGAACAGCTTCATCGCCCGGCTCAAGCAATTGACCAAGAAGCACGGCTTACCTTGGAATTATGCACCGCTTCATCGTCACCTCGCATCAGGAGCGTGACCGCGGAGTTTTCCCGATCGACTTGGCGACCGATGGTCCCTGACGACGCGACCATCGGCGGCCACTGCTGTCGATTCATTGCATGATTGCACCGGAATTTGACTCATCCGAAGTCCCCAGACCGACGACTCCGATTCCCGTTGGGATCGCCTTTCGAGTCCCGATTCTCGAATCGTGAAACCGCGGCCTGGTTTCTCCTTGACACTACTCTAAGCTACCAATACACTTGAGCCGTTCGCTGCCCGCTTCAAGCCGACCACGCATCCGTGGAGATCGCCAACGTGACCAAGAAAGAAATTGTCAAGAAGATTTCAGAGGATATAAATCTCACTCAGCTCAAGACCAAGGACATCGTCCAGCGGACCCTCGACGCGATTATCCAGACGCTGGTGTCCGAAGGGCGGATCGAGCTGCGCAATTTTGGCGTCTTCGAAGTCAAACAGCGCGCCCACGAAAAGCACGGAACCCGCGAACCGGTGACAAGGTCTATGTCCCATCCAAGAACGTCGTGACCTTCAAGCCCGGGCAAGGAAATGGAAGAATTGGTTCCGAAAGATAGATCCGGCAAAACTTCCACTATTGGAAGAAGAGTCGGATGCCGATCTAGATAACAACGGATTCGGTCGAGCCGGTCTCTGAACCGAAGGCCAAGTCGTCCGCCGATTGAGCCCAGGCCGCGAAATCCCGATGGACGCCACTGTCTCGCCGGACACGAGTCTCGGCAAGGCTGGCAGGCCATCAGAGACTCGAGCGGACCGCGCCCTGCGACGGTGTTCGTTGGTTCAGGGCGATCAAGATTCGGCGGTCAGTGGCGAACGGAATTCGGCTCGGGCCTAGGGTGAAACCCCGGGCGGCGAGTCCCCCGGATCAGTCCCGCGCAAGGATGACGCGGATGGAGACTGATCCGTGCGGTCACCAAGACGGGAGGAGCCCGACATGCGGAAACTGTTCGCGGCCTTGGCGATCACGGCCGCATCCCTTGCCTTATTCGAGGGATGTGCGCCGGTCCCCTTGCCGCACTACGCAGCCTACAAGCCCAGGCGAGTTGAAGAGTTGCTCGTGGACTCGGAAAACCTCAGACAGGCGGGCGACGAGTGGGAACGAGCCTGGCTGCTCGACCAACCTTCGCACATGACGCCTTTCCGTACCCACGGCGGCGCCGGCCCTTGATCCAAGGGATAGGATAACCGCCCTCGCGGTCATGGGGATGACGATCGTCCCCATGACTTGACTTGTCACGGGTCTCTTCAAAAGCTTCAACCCAGACCACGGGTGGTCAACTCGCTCGCGACTTCTCAGGGGCTAAGGTGGTCGGTGAAAAAGCGCCCACAGTCGTGACGTACCCCTCCGGGTCGTAGTCGTAGGCCTTGACATGGTCGACGCCAGGTAACGTCATGGTGAGGCAGGAGCTGCCGGCGGCTTCGGCCAATGCGCGCGCCTGGCTCACCGGCACGATCGTGTCGGATTCGCCATGGATCAAAAGCAACGGCCGCTCTCCCCAGGCATGCGCGGACCGGATTGGAATAAGGTCGTCGGTCCGCACTCCATAGATGAAACGAGCCGCCAAGAGAATTCCAGGATTGAACCAGTTCGGCAGTCCACTGTGAATGCTCAGTTGCTTTTTGAGGAGTTGCGGCAAGTCGCCATAGGGACTGTCGATCACCGCCACATGGATTTGTGGATTACGGGCGGCCTCCATCAAGAGCGTTGAGCCTCCCATGGAATAACCCAGCCAACCGATGCGGTCATCGGTGAAACCTTCCTTCTGCGCCCACGACATGACTGCTCGGATGTCGGCACGCTCTCGACGACCCAGATATAACCGCGACGGGTCGCTCTGCCCGTGTCCCCGCAGGTCGAACAGCAGGACGTCGAAGCCTCGGTTGTGCAGATCCCGCCCGAGCGCGGCCATTTCCAGCCACGAGCTCCACATGCCGTGCACCAGCACGATCAAGTGCCGCCGATCCGGCGTCGGCAAGAACCAGCCCCGGAGCGTGATTCCGTCGGTCGTACGTGTCGACCAGGCCTGGGCGTCAGGGTGGACCCTTTGAGGATCGATCCCTAGAGGGTGGTTCGTGGGACGCGTCAGCCGATCGGCGATGAAAAGGGAAACTCCGCCGTAGATCAGCCCCGAGACGGCCGTCGAGACGGCAACGACCCAGATGCATACCCACTTCGCTCGTCGAGTTTTCGCGATCTTTTCCATCCTCACGTCCTCCTTGTCGTGCGGTTTCGCCCAAGATCCTCAGTGATCGACTATACCATTTTAGAGTGCCAGCGCCTCCGCGGATGGCACGTGCTGGAATTCTGACTCAGTGTGGGCCTGAATCCGCCTCCTCGCACTCAGACGATCCGAATGGAAGGGTGAACGCCCCGACCCGCGCTACGATTGCGGCGAAGAACGCGCAGCAAAGTGTGCGGGTCCCAAAACGCCGTCACGGCCTTGCAGGCATTGGACTTATGTTGTCTTGCTTCAGCCGGAGGGCATGGTTCAAATTGGGTGACAGCTCTGCGGGGCGCGGACATTCCTGTCCTCCTGTCGTCGATCCCGCAGGCTGTATCGTTGAAGGAACCTCCGTGGAACGCCACGACCGAGTTATCGTAGAACTCGGGAGGAGTTTCTCCGATGCGAAAGCCCCACAAGAACTATACGCCCGTCGAGAAGGTCGCAATCCTTGGGCGTCATTTGATCGATCGGTGGTTCGCGGACATCAGTTTCTCTTTTCCGGTGACGTGAAAACGGGATGCGGCGGAGAAATCAAGGGTGCTCACGGATCAATCGTCAGTAGTTGTTGGTCGCGATCGTTCGGCCCGCTAATCATTCGCGTACAGGGCGTCGAGTCGCTGATGGGCCGCAATGAGGCCCGCCGGATAGTCCGTCCTGCCGCCGACGACTTCGATGTAACACGCCGTTTCTGCCGTGGAAGCCTTGGCCAGTGCGGCGTCAAGCTCACCAAGCGTAGCGACTTTGGCCGTGAACCAGCCCTGACAGCCCAGCGCGGCGGGCACGGCGTGATAGTTCCAGGGGGCGAGGTCGTTGTAAACCCAATCCGGGTTCGCCTCGAGCGCCCGCTCGACCATGTACCCGTCGTTGTTGAGGACAAAGATGATCGGCTTTAGTCCATAGCGTCCCATGGTCCCGACGGCGGTCGCGGTCAACTGGTGCGAGCCTTCACCGGTGAAAAGCACGGTCCGTCTCGTCGGGTCGGCCAGGGCGATTCCCAGTGTAGCCCCGGTAGCCCAGCCGATCGAGCCCCATAAGATTGCACTGTGCGTCTCCGCGCCCTGGGGAAGCGGGAGCGGAAAAATCCCCGAACTCGAGCTGCCGCTTTCGAGGACAATTCGATCCATCGGCTTGAAGAAGTCTCGATAACGGAGATACAGTTCCGCCGCGGTGATCGGGTCGTTAGGCTTGCCGCCCGGTTTCGTCCGATCCTGCGGACGCGGCGCCGAGTATCCGAAGTTCTTGCGAACCGACCTGGCTAGCATTTCAAAGACATCGCCCATTCGGACAGGGTTATAGATTCGGTTGCCGATGCGGACATGGTCGACTTCGATGGTCACAAGCTTGTCGGTCGCGAGCTGGCTCGAATAGGCGCCCGTGTTGATCTCGTTAAAATTGACGCCGCCAGCGTCGATGACCAGGTCGGCCCCTTCGATGGCTTCGAGGAGGTGGGCAGACGAACCTGCTCCGGAATAGGTGCCAACGAATTGGGGGTGCGTCTCCGAGACGACACCCTTCTCCATCGGCATCACGGCAAACGGACAGCCCAGTGTCTCGATCAACGCCTGGAGCTTGTCCTGGAGCTTGAACCGCGAGACGGTGTAGGCGGGGAGGATGGCGACGGATCGGGCGGATTGAATCCGCTCGGCGATCGCCGCAACGGCCTTGGCCAGGTCGGGGCCGCTTGCGGGCTTTGGGTAGGGGGTCGGTGCCGATCCGTTAACCGGCGTGACGGCATAGTCGGAGGCGACGAGGATGTAGGCGGGCCGGCTCTCCGCCCGCGCCGTGGCGATCAACCGCTCCATTTCGTGGGCGCAGTTGTCGGGAGTGATAACCGCCGAGACGCACGCCGCCTGTGCCGAGATGTTCGCGAAGTTCTGGAACTCCCCATCGCCGAGCGTGTGGTGGACGATCTGGCGGACCCTCTGCTTGCGCATGGTTGGCATGCCGACGAGGTGGAAGACGCATGATCGCTCGGCCTTGGCTCCCATCACGCCGTTGAGCGCGGACAGTTCGCCGACGGCGTAGGTAGTCGAGAGCAGCGAACAGCCCCGTACGCGGGCGTACCCGTCAGCCGCGTAGGCCGCGTCCAGTTCGTTGGAACAGCCGATCCAGCGGATCGCCTCGCTGCCAGCGATGGCATCGTCGAGCTTGAATGCGAAGTCTCCCGCAACGCCGAAGCAGTCAGTGATCCCTTCACGTGCGAGCCGCTGGACGATGTAATCGGCCACAGTTGGTTGCTTACTCATTGAATGTCTCCTTTCGTCTCTGAACGACGAAGCGTCGGGCGGTGGACGACGAATCTGCTACCTTTCGCGAAGGCATGAGTCTCGGCTGCTCACTCAGCAATGCTTGCTGGATAGTGAGATACTGCTGTGGGCTCCGCGGTAGTTTGGTGTGAGACTTGGACGGGAACATCGTATTGCGCTTGCCCGTTCCCACGGAGCTTCCACGTGATGAAGCACGTCAGCAGCTCGACGGTGAACAGGTCATCGATCCGGATCAACTGACGGTCAAACTCCAGATCCCTGAAGTTGGCGTAGGGCATGCGGAGGCGGAGCGCGGTCAGGCCCTCGTCGGTCAATCGGCCGTCGCGGGCAAAAACCGGGTCATCCGGGGAGATGGGGTTCGGGAACAATTCGTTGCGCTCGATCTTGATGCTGAATTCACGCTCCAACCGAAAGACGATATCCAGGAAGTCGATCGACTCCGCCCCCAGGTCTCCTTGCAAGGTGGCGGAGGGGATGACGTCGTCTTCCTCGACGCCCAGCGATTGCACCAGCATTTTCGTAACCCGCGCATGGACTTCGTTTGCGTCTGGCATGGTCTGGTCCTCTCGACAAGTTGCCCACGAGCAACCAGTCACGGTGATCATCAAGATGTCGTTCGGGGTGTCGTCCTTCCTCGGTTCGAGGCTATGACCGCTTTCACTCTGACTAAGCGTAACGACGAGTCACCCAGCATGGCCGAGTCAGCCGACCGAACCACGGTGACAAAGACGACCGGGATGCGGGCGTCGATTCGGCGGAACTGCGTCAAGACGTCGAGGCCGGACTGGTCGGGCAAGCGGAGGTCCACGAGAATAACGACCGGGCACACTGCCGCGACTCGTTTCAGGCCCTCTGCGCCGGTGTGGGCGATGGCAACCCCGTGAGCGGGTGGGGGGAACACGTGGCTGACTGGTCGCGGAGCAGGTCCGGGTCATCATCGATCAGGGGCAAGTGTGCCACGGGTTTTCTACCCCATTCGCGGTGAAGTGCTCTGGAACGTGTGGTCTATCAGCGGTTCACTCTCGAGTTGCGCATACCGCGACAGCGGGGTCCATCATAATAACCCGAAGCGTAAGCGAGGATTCCGGCTGTTATCGCCTCGCTTACGCTTCGGGTTGGTATGGCCCATACGCCATGCGAGCGTGAACCGCTATATTGTAGCTGGCGATCATCAAGCGAGAGATTCCATGCCTCACTCCGACAATATCGACGACGTCCGGCAGGCGGAGCAGGAGCTGCGCGAGCGGCAGCGGCAGCTCGACTCGCTCATGGGGCACCTTCCGGGGCTGGCCTACAGGGCCCTGGGCGACGAGCATTGGACTTGCTTGTTCGTGAGCAAAGGCATTGAAGACGTGACCGGGTACCCGCCCGAAGATTTCACTTCTCATCGGATCAACTACATCGACATCATGCTGCCCGAGGACCGACTGGCGACGCGCGAGGCTATCTTGACTGCCGTGCGGGAACGCGGCACTTACGAGGACGAGCACCGCATCCGGCACAAGGACGGCTCGATCCGCTGGATCTGGGCGCGCGGGCACGGGGTTTTCGCCCCGGGTGGCTCACTCCGCTTCCTGGAGGGGCTGAACCTGGACATCACCCGCGCAAGCAGGCCGAGCAGGCGCTCGCGAGTGCGAGGAGCGGTTCCGCGGCACGTTCGAGAACGTCGCCGTCGGCATTGTCCACAACGACACCGACGGCCGGTTCTTGCGCGTCAATCCGGCAGTTCTGCTCGCTGCCTCCGGGGGCGATCCGATCATGCTCCAAAAGATGTGCCGGTCGCTCCACGCGCGCATCCCAGAGTACCTCGCCGCGCTCCGAGAGGCTTTGAAAGACCAGGACGCCTCCCAATTCGCGAAGCCGCTCACAAATCCTGTGGCATACTCTCGGCGTTCTCCACCATCGCCGGCAATCAGGCGGCCGATTTGGAAGACGTCGCAGCCAGCGGGCAGCTTGATAAAGCTGCACCGATCCTGGCGGAGCTCGAAACGATCGTCGCCGAACTCCTCGAGCGGGTCGACGGCATCTCCATCGAGAACCTGCGCCACCGGCGCAGGCCCCGAACGAGTCCGGACCGAGGGCCGGTCCGTGAAGCTGTGCGCGACTACGGCGGACCGACTCAATCACCAAACGCGGCCGCTGGAGATTGAATTCTGGTAGACCTTCGGCGAGGGCCAGACAACACCCTGAAGGAACGCTTCATGATTCAAGAACAAACCACAGCGGTCGTGCAGCGCTATCTCGAAGAGCTGGACGGGGACGCGCCCCGCCGAACCGATCGTCCGAGCGCTTTTGGACCGGTCGGTGCATCGACTCCAGGTGCTTTGCGCAACCTTCTGTACCGGGGTTACCCACGATTGATGCAACCACCAGTGAACCTGCAGCCCGATGAGCTCTTGGGCGCTGTGGTTGAACGGCTGCTCAAAGCCCTGCGGGACGCCCGTCCCCGGAACGTGCGCGAATTCTTCGCCCTGGCCAACCAGCACATGCGCTGGGAGCTCAATGACCTGGCCCGACGCTTAGATAATCAGCCGGCCGCCGGGGAGCTCTCGGAGGGGATGGCGGTGTCACCGCCAGCAGCAGCGTCTCCCGACTGACCCCTAACGGACTGCGCATGCTCCAGGCGATCGACGACCTCCCTGAGGAAGAGCGCGAAGCGTTCGACCTGGTCCGCATCCAGGGGATGACGCAGGTCGAGGCCGCGGACATGCTGGGCGTTTCGATCAAGACGGTGCAGCGACGGCTGAATCGTGCGCTTCTGATTCTATCGGAGACTGCTGGATGACCTCCGGCCCGGCGCCGAAGAACCGCGTAAACCATGACGATTGGTCCCGGTCCACCTCGAATTCCGCGAGAGCGAGCCCAGCCCGGGACCATGTTGGAGAAACTCTTGATGTCGGGCGATCCGCGAGTGCAAGACCTGCTTGAGGAGATCCTGGAATCGCGGCGAACGCCGGAGGAAGTGTGTCAGGCCTGCCCGGAGTTGCTTTCCGAAGTCCGTGATCGCCTGAGGCGCCTCGCGCGAGCTCGAGGCACAGGTCGACTCGTTGTTCCCCACGACGGGATCCGCAGCCGGGCCGGTCGTGCCGCTGGACGGAAAATGCCCCGAGATTCCGGGCTACGACGTCCAGGCGATCGTGGGGCGCGGCGGGATGGGGATTGTTTACAAGGCCCGCCACTTACGCTTGAACCGGGTCGTCGCTCTCAAAATGCTGCGAGCCGGGGCATACGCGGGAGCCGACGAGCGGGCGCGGTTTCAGCGCGAAGCCGAGGTGGTGGCGGGGCTGCGCCACCCGAACATCGTGCAGGTTTACGATGTGGGCGACCATGAGAGGTGCCCTTTTTTCACGATGGAGTTTCTGGAAGCGGGGCAGCCTGGCACAGGCCCTCGCGGGCACGCCGCAGCCGGCCCGCCAGGCGGCCGTGCAACTGATCACCCTGGCAGAGGCCGTGCAGGCGGCGCACCAGGCCGGGATCGTGCATCGCGACCTGAAGCCGGGCAACATCCTGCTCACCGCCGAGGGCACTCCCAAGGTCGCCGATTTCGGCCTTGCGCGGCATTTCGAAGCTGAGCCAGCGCTCACCTTAAGCGGTACTCGGCTGGGCACTCCGATGTACATGGCCCCCGAACAGGTGCTTGGCAATGCGGGAGCGATCGGGCCGGCCACGGATATCTACGCCCTCGGTGCTCTCCTGTATGAAATGCTCAGCGGCCGGCCGCCGTTTCGAGGAGAGACGGCGTCGGAAACCGAGAGGCAGGTGGTGCAGGATGAGCCGATCGCACCCACGACGATTGAACCCAAAAGTGCCACAAGATCTTGAGACGATCTGCTTGAAATGCCTGTCCAAGGAGCCGCAGCGTCGCTATGCTAGCGCCGCGGCACTGGCTGATGATCTGAGGCGGTTTGGCGAGGGCCGGCCGATTCAGGCCCGGCGCGTGGGCTGGGCCGAGCGGTTCTGGCGCTGGTGCCGGCGCAACCCGACGATGGCGGCGCTCTTGGTCACGGCGCTGGCCCTGGTCGGGCATGGCGAGCGGCGGCGGGGTGTGGCTCGTGCAGCAACGGGCCGAGCTGCGCAACGAGGTCGTCACGACCGTGGCTCAGGCCGTGAGTCTCCGCCAGGGGTTCCACTTCCACGAAGCCCGGCAACTGCTGGAGCAGGTCCGGCAGCGGGTGGAGCGGGCGGGGCCGGACGACCTCGCCGGCAGGTGGACGAGGCCATGGCCGACGTGAATCTGGCACAGCGCCTGGACGACGCGCGGACCCGGGCGGCGACGCTCGTGGACACGGACGGGATATTCGACCCGGCCGAGTCCGAGCCGCTGTATCGATCGGCGTTCGCGGATGCGGGGTTGGGTCGAGACGGAGACGACAGCGAGGCAGTTGTGGCGGCCGTGCGGGCACGGGCGGTGCGCGCGGAAATCGTCGCGGCCCTGGATGACTGGGCGAGCGTCACTCCGGACCTCCGGCGGCGGGAATGGCTCCTGGCAGTGGCCCGCGGCGCCGACCCGGACGAGGTCCGCGACCGCCTGCGCCAACCGGAGCTGTGGCGGGACGCCGCCCGGCTGACGCGTGTCGCCAGGGAGCTGAGGGTGGCCGAGTTGTCTCCGCAGTTGGCGACCGCCCTGGGCCGGGTTTCGCGCAAGAGCGGCGGGGAGGCGATCGCGCTGCTCACCGCCACGCAGAATCGTTTCCCGCAGGACTTCTGGGTGACCTTCGAATTGGCGTGGGCGCTCAACCAGGAACGGCGATGGGACGAGGGCCTCGGCTATTTCCGTGCGGCCCTGGCGCTGCGGCCCGAATCCAGTGCAGCCTACAACGGCCTGGGCGAGATCCTGCGCTCCATGGGCCGAGTGGACGAGGCGATCGACCCCTTGGAGCAAGCTCTCCGGCTCGACCCCAGGAATATGTTGGCACACTACCACCTCGCCTTCGCTCTCTACTCCAAGGGCCGGCTGGATGGGGCGATCGAGCACTGCCAACAGGCCCTCAGCATTGACCCCAAATCCGCCGCGCTGCACAATAATCTCGGCATGGCCCTGCGCGATCGCGGCCGGCTGGACGAGGCCATCGAACATCTGAAGCAGAGTGTCAGCATCGACCCCAAGTCGGCGTTCGGCCAGCTCAATCTCGGCGTGGCGTTGTACAACAAGGGTCAGCTCGACGAGGCGTTCAGCCACGTCCAGGAAGCCGTTCGCCTCGATCCCAATTACGCCATGGCGCACGGTGACTTGGCCGTTATTCTCGGCCGCAGGGGCCGGCTGGCAGAATCCATCGATCACTTTCAGCAAGCCGTCCGGATCGAGGGCGAGAAGCCATCCCAGGTTCGGGACCGGCTCATCCTGACCCGGTATGAAGCCGCCTGCGTCAACGTTCAACCCGCGGCCGGCCGGTGTCCCGAGGATGCGCGAGCGAGTCGAGCCGGAGCGAGCCGGCAAGCGCCAGCCAGGCGCTGGCACTGGCTACGAGCCAATCTGGAGCTGATCGCCAGGCTGCGCAACAACGGCGAGGTGCTGGAATGGTCGCTCGCCGACTGGCTGTCCGACCCTGCGCTGGCCAGCGTCCGTGACCCGGCGGCGCTGGCGAAGTTGCCCGACGCCGAGCGCGAATCCTGGCAGCGACTGTGGCGGACGTGGCGGCAAGTCTCGCCGCCGACCCGTTAGAGCAGGGTCGCCGGCGCGCCGCCCGACGGCAATGGGATCGGGCGGTCGATGGCTATGCGCGGAACTTGACACGCGGCCCGACGGAGAGCGGCCGACTTCTGGTTCGAGTACGCCGCGCTGTCACTGCTTTCGGGCGACCGCCCGGCATACTCCAGGGCTTGCGCCCGCATGATTGAGCAATCTGGCAGGGCGGGGGACCCGAGATCCTACTACGGTCGCCCGCACGTGCACCTTGGCCCCCGATGCCGTCACCGATGCGTCGCTGCCCGCTCGCCTCGCCGAGAAGGAGCTCAAGGAATCAGCCCGAGAGTTCTGGTCGCTCACCGAGCAAGGGGCCCTGGCGTTCCGGGCCGGCCGGTTCCAACAGGCGGTGCCCTTCTTCGAGCAAAGCCTCCAGGCCGACCCAAAGCCGGGCCGGGCGGTTCTCAACTGGCTTTGGCTGGCCCTCGCCAACCAGCGGCTCGGGAAGGCCGACGAGGCGCGCCGCTGGCTGAACAAGGCCCAGACATGGCTCGATCAGTACCGTGACGGGATGCCGGCCCGTGCCGAAGAGGATTTCGGGTTGCACTTCCACAACTGGCTGGAAGGCGCACGTCCTGCGCCGCGAGGCGGAAGCACTGATTCAGTCCGAGGCTCCCCGAAATGTTACGGAAAACCGGGAAAGTGGCTCGGCCCAGAAATGAGCTCTGGCTGAGTCCTGGACGCTCGCGCACTGACTCCGGATAGAAACTGATCAGCGCCGCCTGGCGGCCGACGCGATGGCCCGGCCCAGGGCCAGCGCCATTGCGCGCTTCGGTCTGATCGACGAATGGCACTAGCTTAAGCGTAACAATTTATGCCATTGGGGTTTAAGTGCGGATAGTCAACTTCATGTTCATTATTTATACATATTTAATCATAATATTGATATATGAATTAACATAAAATCAAGCAATATATATTCTTAATCATATAATTATAATTAATATTGGTCGTCAAATCAAAACGACATAACTCTTGTTATAACAATGAATTGCGCTCAATTTAGTGCCATTTGTGCGACACACCGACGCGTCGAACACGCGATTGGGCACGTCGGTCGATGTGACCGAAGCGCTGAACGCTCGCATAATGAATTCAGGTCAGGAAGGCGCAGGATCGCGGTGGATTGATGTCGCAGGAGTGGGCAGAACGGGGCAGACTGCTGGTAAAGGGCGAAAACAGTGCGCTGTCAGAGCGCGGGCCGTGACGGCCGAGTCGGGGCCGCGCCGGTGCGTCCCCGAGACACTATCATGGTGCGGGGCGGCCGACGAAGTACAATGTTGAAGGGCGGCGCGTGCCGCCCGCACTGGGCTGCCAGAGGTACCGCCTTTGACCAGGTGCGTCGACGGACACACCGAAGCATCGCGCACGCGATCGGGCGCGTCAATCGACGTGACCGCGCGCGTAAACCACAAACCACTCATCGAAGGTCCCTTCCGAGTCGAGGAGAACGGACGAACCGGCATAAAGGAGCAACGGATTAACGGTAGGTATAACAAGGAGTTGAACGAAACCTTTCGGTGGATCATGTCGGCATTCGCTAGCCTGTGCCCGTGTCCGCGCTCGCTGGCCCTATTCAGGCTCAGGTCCGGTTATGCCGGTAGTGCCGATTAAAACGATTTGCGCCCAGGGCATTCTCGTGTCAGGATTGTCGCGGCGGTTTCTCCAGCCGACTTTCCTCGCTTTCTACGGGAATCCCCACCATGACTCCGCTCCGGCAGCGCTTGATCGAAGACCTTCAGCTTCTCAACCGCTCCCCCAAGACCATCGAGGTTTACGTCTACCACGTCCGTGAGCTCGCGCGCTACTTCAAGCAATCCCCAGCACAACTCGACGGCGATCAGGTCCATCGCTATCTCCTGCATCTTGTCCACGACAAGCAGGTCTCATGGTCGTCTTACAACCAGGCAGTTGCGGCTCTCCGCTTCTTTTATCGTGTAAGCTATCCCAGTGCCATTGTGGTGTCGCGGCTTCCTTACGGCAAACGGCCCAAACGATTGCCCGTGGTCCGCTCACCCCAACAGGTGGCCCGTTTCCTGGCGGCCGTACAGGGTGGGACGCACCAGATGGTGCTCCGAACCCTCTACGCCACGGGGCTGCGGATCAGCGAAGCCTTACACCTGACGGCGGACCAGATCGACAGCAGCCGCATGGTGCTGCGCGTGCTGGGCAAGGGCCAGAAGGAACGGCTGGTGCCGCTGTCTCCACTGCTGTTGTCGGAGCTGCGGGCGTACTGGCGTGAGACGAGGCCGACGCAATGGATGTTTCCGGGCAAGGATCCCCACCAGCCTCTGAGCGTGACGACCGTGCAGAAAGCCTGCCAGCGGGCCTGCCGCGCCGCGCGGCTGCCGCGGATCACTCCGCACACACTGCGCCACTGCCATGCCACGCATCTCTTGGAAGCGGGAGTCGACACCCGCACGATCCAAGCCTTGCTGGGCCATCATCGGATCGGGACCACGGCTCTGTACACGCACGTAGGCTTGAGGGGAATACAACAAGTGGTCAGCCCACTCGACCGCCTACCCCCGGCTCCGGGCCAAGCGACCAGCCCCTGAGCTTGGGGCAGATCGTGCGGCAGTATGGAGCCGACTTCCTGGAGCGCTGGCCACAGTGCCCCCATGTGCGGCAAACGCTCCGGGACCTGGCGCTGTGCCGCACGCCTGCCTTGGGCGGGCACGTCACTGAGTGCGATCACTGCGGCGAGGTGCGGTATCACTATCATTCCTGTGGCAACCGAAGCTGCCCTCAGTGTGGTGGGACCAAGCGGGCGGCCTGGCTGGCCAGATGTGAGGCCGACCTCTTGCCCGTGCCTTACTTTCACGTGGTTTTCACCTTGCCCCATGAGCTCAGTGCGCTGGCTCTAGGCAACCGCGAGTTGATGTATGGGCTGCTTTTCGACAGTGCCAAGGAAACCCTTCTGGAGATAGCGGCCGACCCCAAGCACCTGGGAGCACGGATCGGAGTGCTGATGGTGTTGCACACGTGGGGACAGAATCTGGAGCATCATCCCCATGTACACTGTGTGGTCCCCGGCGGCGGGTTGGCAGTTCCCGCCCAAGCCGCCAGGAACACGCCCAGCCTCGCGGCCGCTGAAGCACCGCGGCTGGGTATCGTGCCGGCCCAACTGGTTCTTGTCGGTCAAAGTTCTGGGTCCGGTCTTCCGCGGCAAGTACCTGGCGGCCTTGCGGGCGGCCTACCAAGCCGGCCAACTCCAATTCGCCGGTAGCACCTCGCCCCTGGCGAGCCCAGCGGCCTGGGGAACATTGATCCGGGTGTTGTACCAGAAGGACTGGGTGGTCTACGCCAAGGAACCGTTCGGGGGACCCGAACAGGTGTTGAAATATTTAACTGGCTACACGCACCGAGTGGCCTTGAGCAATCGCCGTCTGGTGAAGATCGAGGATGGCCGTGTCACCTTCACCTGGAAGGATTACGCCGACGGCTGCCGGCGCAAGGAGATGACGCTGGACGCGGTGGAATTCGTGCGGCGGTTCGCCATGCACATCGTACCCAAGGGGTTGGTGCGGATTCGACGGTACGGACTCTTGGCGCACCGAGATCGCGGTGAGCGGCTGGCATTGTGCCGATCCCTGCTGGCGGCGAAGGTTGAACCATCGCCGGCTTCACAGCCCTTGTCGGCTGCGCCGAGTGTGAGCGGGATATCGAGTGACAACGCGATTTCACGGCACGGGGCGGGGCCAGCGCCGTCACCGGTTGAGCCCAAGTCGGCATCATCGTCTCGGACGGCAGTTTGCATGTTGGCGGTTTTGGTTTCGCTCGTTGTGTCGGGCGACGTGGGCTCAATCGTCTCATGCCCGGCCGTGCCACCGGCAGCGGTGATCGTCGAGAATCGCTGCCCGGGTTGTGGCGTGGGTCACTTGCAAACGATCTGGCGGAGGGACCGACCAGGCCGGGAAGAACTCGCCCGCATCCCCGTTCTGGACAGTTCATGAGCCCAATGCATAAGAAGCGAACATCGTTGTTTGGTCGTCGTCCGCTCCGGCTGGGACCGGTCAGTCGCGCAGGGCCGCCTCACGACGACGTTTGACCGGTCGCTGATCATGCTCAAGATCCGCACAAGTCCGGCAGCCGTTAGGTTGGCCATCGCTTCTTTGCGTAAATCGCTGCTTGTCAGGCCCCGTCGGTTCTCTGCAGGCGGAGCCTCGGCTGGCGGCACTGGTTGAGACTGGGATACAATCCCCCAAGTCGGTTGTGAGCCGAGCCGCTTCCCCTCCGACGCAACGCTGCGGACAGGAGAAGCGCCGCCCGGTTTCGTCCAACGGCCCGCTATTCCGCCGCGGCCATGCTGTGTGGGACGTCCAAGGCATGATCGCGGCGGAATACCGTGCTATCGTTAGAATGGGTGAAGAGCATAACTCAAGAGAGCCTTCCAGGCGCTGAAGAACTGACAGGGCTTATGCAAAAGCTGGTCAGCAACGACCTCATCGTTCGTAGATGGGAAGGAAGCGATAATTCAGTGCCAGCGAGAGCAGCGACAGCGACGTGGAGATCGCCGGGTTGAACCGGCCCCGGATGCTGCCGTCGGGCTGCTGCGCCTCCCTGAGCTGGCGGACGAGGTTCTTGTTCCACTTCTCCCAGGAGTCCAAGTCCCCCTGGAAGAGGGCTTGCGCCTCGTAGTAGAGGGTGTATTCCCCGAAAGGTCCCGAGGGCTCTCCTATCCGCTGCTTGAGGTAGCCGAGAGTCTGCCTTGTATTCCGCGAGATCCTTGCGGCGGGCCACGGCGTAGGCGAGCGTGGCGATCGAGACCCGGGCCGTCGAGGTGGACAACGTATTGCCCAGGTTCAGGTAGGAGACGTCGCCGGACCTGTCCGTCATCGACCGGAAATAGGCGATCGCCTTGTCGATCGACTCGTCGGGCACCTCGATCCCGGCGTTGCGGGCCGCGAGCAGGCCGATGATCACGGCCCCGGTGACCGAGGCGTCGGCGTCCCGGCCGCCGGGAGAGTACCGCCAGGCGTTGTTCGGGTTCGACTTCTGCGCGGTGATCGCGGCCCGGACCGCCAGCTCGAGCGCCTGGCCGACCGACCGCGGGGCCTTCTCATCGGGCCAGAGGGTGCGCTCGTCCACGGCGCCATAGGCCTCGGCGAGCGCCAGCATGGCGAAGCCGTGGTGATACATGCTCGGCCCGATGTAGCCGGTGTTCGCGTCCTGGGTGCCGATCAGGCTCCTGAGGGCCTTGCGGATGTGGCCGCTGTAGATCCCGAAGTTGGCGTCCTCGCCCGAGGCCAGGAAGGCGAGCAGGGCCAGGGCGGTCACGCCCGCCCCTTGCTTGCCCCCGGAGGCCCAGGATCCGTCGGCTCGCGCGGCGTTCTCGAGCCCCTGCGTCATGGCCGGCCCCGGCTCGCCGCCGTCCCAGGTCCCGTCCTGGGATTGCGAGGCGGCGAGGAATTGCAGGCCCCGGTCGTAGATCTGGCGGACGTCGCGCGGGACGACCTCGCCGGGTTGGACCGCCGGCGGCTGGGCGACGGCCAACCCGAGCGGGCCGGTGGCGAGGGCCGCCAAGATGAGACCGATCGCCGCGATTGAGGTGCCGGAGTCGCTCACGGATCGCCTCCTCCCCTGTTCAAACGCCCAGAATTGGGCCGATGAAGAACTCGATGATGGTCATCAAGGCTAACCCAAGTTAGCTCGGCGACAGAAGTGCACGGCTGAAAATCGACATCGAGCTGGTCACCGCGGACCAGGGCATCAGGTTGGCCGCCGGGGAAGGTTTGAACCTTCGGTGTCCTTTCGGCGGGCGGGCAAAAAGTGATTCGTCGGTGTCGGGCTGAGAGTTTGGACAGCGAACGTTGAAGGGATCTCAGTCACCGGTAAATGCTCGGGCGGGCGGGTTCAACCAGATCTCGGCCTCCATGCGCCGGAATCGGACGTCATGAACGTCGACTTGAGTGGCTCGTCCGGCCTGATGCTCATTGTCGGTAATCGCCTCCTCCTGCTTCAGCCTGTTGATGTAACTCTCCAACGCCGCAACGATCTCGGCCTTCCCGGCTCCCGTCTTGCGAAGCGTCTCCACCTTACGGCGTGCCCACAGGGAGAAACGCGGGTCGCTGAAACGGATTCTCGCATTCTGGGCCAACTGATGCAGCATGGCCAAGGCTTGGTCGATCAGGGCGAGCTGCTGCCTGGCAATGGCCCGGTTGGCCGCCATGTCCGGCACGGCGGCGGCGGCGCCCGCGCCGGCTTTCGGGGGAGGAGCGGTCTTGGCCTGTTCCCGCGCTCCCTCGGCCGCGGGCTGTTGGCGTCCCTGGACGGCGACCCCGGCGGTCGCGAGGATCAGGGCCGCTGCGACGGCGACCAGCGGTTTCAGCCTTGCAAGCCACATCATCTGGATCACTCCTTCGGCAAGAGCGGTGACCGCCACCGGCACGGCGCCGGCCGCGGGAGAACTCGTCACGAACCGGGCCGTATGCTTGATGAGCGCCGCGGGCATCGCGGCCGAAGCTTCGCGGGCCATCTCGGCCCAGAGCGCCGCGGCGGCCGGAGCGAGCCCGCGCCGCACCAGGCGGTCGCGCAGCCGCTGCCGCCCGCGGGACAGGCGGCTCTCGACCGTCCCGACCGGGCAGCCGAGCCGGCGCGCCGCCTCCTCGTGAGGCAGACCCTCCAGGTCGCAAAGTACGACCGCCGCGCGTTGACGCTCGGGGAGGCGGCCGATCTCTTCATCCAGGATCGCAAGCCGCTCGGCACGGCCCGGATCAGGGGCCGGGCCGGCCACCGCTTCGACCCCGCCGGTCTCGCGCGCCCTCCGGCGCAGGGAGGTGGCCCGCGCCCGTGCGGCGACGCGGCGGCTGACGCCGTAGAGCCACGGCCCCAGCGAGTCGTCGACCCTGACCGCCGAGGCCCTGCGCACCAGCACCAGGAACGTCGCCTGAAACGCGTCGGCCGCGGCGTCTCGGTCGGGCAGCAGCCGGCGACAAACGCCCCAGACCATCGGCCCGTGCCGCTCGAGGAGGATGGTGAACGCATCCTCCGCCGAGGGGTCGTTCCGGTTCACGAACCGTTCCAGCAGTTGCCTGTCGGTCAGCCCGCCGAGCATCCCGTCGCTGAACAGCGTCCCGATGTCACGGAGCACGCCCGAAGGATCTCCCCCGCTCATGAGCCTGTCCCCCTATACCGGCCTACCAACTCAATATGCACCGACCCGGGAAATCCTTCCAACATTCTTCCAGAAAAAAGCGGAAACGCCTCGCTCATTTCCACCGCGAGATCGCCACGGTCCGCCGCGGGCGATGGATTTCAGTTGATCTCCCTTGGGAACAGCATCGGGAAATAACTTCCCGGTTTGTCGACAGGAGGGGAATGGGATTGGCCCCGGCTGGAGTAAAAGAAAGACGTTCGTGCCGTGCCTTTGACTCCAAGTCGGAGAGCTTATTCGCGGCCTGTGAGGGAGACTGGTAAGGTATGATTCAGGTGATCCGCTACCGAAGGATTGGTGACCGCCGATATCTGGAGTCAAAAACGGCGACAAGAATTCGCTAGTGAATGTTCGGGTTAGGCTAATGTCGGCTCACCTCGGGACCTCTCATTCCATAAACACCAGCTCTGCAAGGATTTATGAATGGTTAGAATAGGCATAGTTGGAATTGGGTTTATGGGCATGATCCACTACCTGGCCGCCCAGAGGCTCCGCGGCGCGACGGTGGTGGCTGTTTGTAGTCGAGATCCGAAGAAGCTGGCGGGGGACTGGACGAGCATCCAAGGCAATTTTGGTCCTCGCGGAACTCAAATGGACCTCTCCGGCCTGGCTCGATACAGCAAATTCGAGGAGTTGCTCGCCGATCCTCAGGTTGATTTGGTCGACTTGTGTGTCCCCAACGATGCCCATGCCTGGATGGCCATTCAGGCACTCAATGCGGGAAAGCACGTTCTGGTCGAGAAACCAATCGCCTGACCGATTGCCGATGCGGATTCAATGGTCGCAGCCGCTCACGCTGCTGGCAAGTTCTTGATGGTGGGTCATGTCTTGCCGTTCTCCCGGAATTTGCCTTCGCGCTCGAGGCAGTCCGGTCCGGACGATACGGCTCACCTGCGAGCTGCCCATCTGATGCGCGTGATCGCAAAACCCGACTGGTCGAGCGACATTGCCGACTCCGCACGAAGCGGCGGACCGGCTATCGATCTGCATATCCATGATACGCATTTCGTCGGACTCATCTGCGGAATTCCCCGAGCTGTTCATTCGCGGGGTATCGTCGAAAACGGCGCAGTTGTTCACCTGAGCACCCAGTACCTTTACGACACACCAAACCTGGCCGTCTCGTGCATTTCCGGGGCGTTGAGCCAGAACGGCAGGCCGTTCGCTCATGGTCTCGAGTTATATTTCGACCGGGCGACGATCTCATTCGAGTTCGCCAATCTTGGCAGGTCAGGGTCATTTGGCCATACCACTTTCGGTCATTCTGCCGGATGGGACGATTGAGCGGCCCCGAGCTCGGTTCGGGAGATCCTATAGATGGTTTCGTCCTGGAACTGACCGATGCGACACAGGCGATCGCGTCGGGTACCGAATCGCCCCGGCTTGTCGGCGAGCTCGCACGACAAGCTCTTAAAGTCTGCCTGGCGGAAATCGAGAGTGTGAAGACAGGTAAGTTGGTCGAGCTCTCCTGAACGCCAATCGGTCGGAGCGATTCCGCAGCCCTGGCGACGATCCATCAGGGAGACTTGGTGATCTCCCCGTCGTTCGCCGAGACCGAAGACTTCTTGGGGGCGGGCATCGCGGAACGCGCCAGTTGCTGCCTGACCCGTTCCATCTCCGCGTCATCCAATTCGCCCGCGTCACGGGCCTGCTGGAACGATTGGAGAAGATCAGCGGGAGAATCGGGCTCCTCCACATCTTTGATCTCCTCCCAAACCCGATAGGCTTTGACAAGCGCGATCAGTCAGCACCACGATCAAAAGAGCCAACCCGACGTAGTAGTATTGAGGGCTGATCTTGAGAGACCTCAACGGTCCCGCCATCGCCCAAACTCTGGTCTTCCATCATCCAACTCAGGTTCGACAGAGTCATGAAATGGTCACTCCCGATGGTGTACGTTGAGTAGGTTCAGCGACGATTGAGGGAGATTTGAATGGCCTTGCGTCCTGGACCAGGCATGGGTCCAGCCGCAATGCCGCGCGCCAAGTCCGAAACTACAAACGGTCTTCCTGCCGGCGATTCTCAGACTGAGATTGGTTGATATTCTTTTGATGCACGACTTGCGGAATGGCTTATCCCGATTATAATAAAGAGTTTAGTCGACGCGACTCGTCATGGAAACCCAGTCCAACTTCCGCTCGCGTCAATGGCCCCAGTGATCCGAAATCAACTTGAGGCGGGAAAGGTTTTCAAATCCACGATCGGTGAGGAGAAGATACCATGATAAAGCAACTCTGTCGCGCGGCTAGCCGTTCCATCGATCCTCCTCGGATGTCTGATGTGCTTAACAGATCAGGCCAGAGCTCAAGGAGGGGGACTCGGAGGTGGTGCCGACCTTGTCGCCGATCCTTTCCTGTTCTACTACGCCTTCTATCTGCCGAACCAGCAACTGCAATCCTTGCGGGCGACGCCGCTGGATTCGATCAACGACGCGATGGTCGCTCGGCAATACTACGCCCAGAACGATCGGCGTGGCCTGTACAATCCGATTTCGCCTTACGACGATTCGGGGCAATCCGCAACCAAACTGGTTCTCCGCAAGGCCGGGAACGCGTAGCGCGGCCATATCGGTATGTCCTAAACCCATCAAATTCAGACGGCGATGGGCCGGCACTCTATTTCAATCGCACGGGCAATTATCATCCGGGGCTACATGCGGGACGAGGCCGCAACGCGAATATCGCCCAAACCAGGACCCCTAATCGACTCACGGGAGGTCGATATGGTAGGCGGCGGTGGGTGGCATGGGTGGTGGCATGGGTGGCATGGGTGGCAGGCATGGGTGGCATGGGCGGCATGGGTGGCATGGGCATGGGTGGCATGGGTGGCATGGGCGGCATGATGTGAACGGCAATTGAGAAACCTCGAAACGATAGCGAGACCGATTGTCACTGCGGGTGCCTTGGAACCTAAACCTCTGGACGAGGTTCCCCGCACTGCTACCGCCCGAACTAACCGGACATCGACTTGGCGAACCATGCCAAGATTTGGCCCTGACCGCTTAAGGAACGAGACTCTGCCAGGAAGTTGATGCATGGCGAAAAAGCCGGAGCAGCTCAGGCTGACACCCGACGAACGTGCCGATCTGGTGGCGTACATCGACGGCGAGCTGCCGGAGACTCACTCACAGGCCATTTCCACGAAACTCACTCATAGCGCGACGGCTCGTCGCGAAGTGGAGATGTTGCAAAAGACCTGGGAGATGCTCGACTATCCTTCCTCGGCCTCAACTCCCGCAGCAGTTTTCGGAGAAGACGGTTTCGCACATCAGACGCCTCGAGCTGGACGGCCGAGCGTGGGAGCCGGTCCTGGCCTCATGGTCGGCTTGGGCCGGACTGGTTGCGGTGTACTTGCGTCATCGGCCTCGCGTCGCTCGGGCTGGGCTATTCCGCCACCCGTTGGCTCTGGCCGGATCCGACGGTGCGATTGGTTCGTGACTTGACTCTGGCGGAACACCTCGATGAATATGAGAAGGTCGGCACATTCGAGTTCCTGACGCAGCTCGCCGACTCCAAAGAATTCGGCGGTGATCCTCAGTGAGACCTCGGTCATCGACGAACTCGGCCGCTGTGCGCGACGGGTCTTCGTGGGGGCATGCCGTTTCCGAACGGTCGTTTTGAATCCTCGGCCCTTCCTGGTCGACAGAGAGATGGGTTCCGATATCAAACGCAAAATCACCCGTGCGTGGAGTCTGGCGGCGATATCGGCGTTGGCGATGATCCTGGTTGCCGCGGGCGTCGACCTGGATCAGAACTGGGCGCGACTTCGACAACTGCCTCGGGAGCAGCGGCTCAAGCTGATCGAGAGCCTTCGCCGGTTCGATCTTGTGCTCAAACCTGAGCAGCAACAATCCCTTCGCGACCTCGACCGACGGATCGCCGAGCTTCCACCCGAGCAACGAGCTCAGTACCTCGCCGCATTACGCCGCTACAACAACTGGCTCAATCACTTGCCTGAGAACCGTCAAGACGAGCTGGTGGACAAGCCGCCGGCCGAGCGAATGCCAGTGATCCGTGAAGATGATCGCCGCCAACAACCCCGTCCCCAAAGTGGAGACCGGTCGATTCCTCCAGATCGCCGATATCGGTGAGTTCTCGCCATTCGAGCTCGCCGCCATCTTCAAGATCTGGCAAGCTATTGACGCCCAACCAGCGGCAAGCCGTCGAGAAGAGGCCGGCCGCGCCCAACGTCTGCTGGAAGCGATCTTCCGGCTCGGCAAAGCGAAGGGTATTGAGCGAGAAATCAAGCCGTCGGAATTCGATGAAGAGCAATGGTTGAGCCGATACCGAGGCTCATCTGAGCCAGAAGCGACCAGCTCTCGTCCTCGAGGACCTGAAAAACAAGAAGGACGCGCGCCGTGCCCAGATCTTGCGACGACAGGCGATCAATTATTACTTCCTCAACAGGAAACAAATGGCCGTCAAATCCCGATCGCCTGGCGGCATTCGTCGCGGCCTTTCCGACCTTCATTCAGACATCCTTCGAACAGTTTCCACCCGATGAGGCGCAGCGACGGCTGACCATCGTCTATCGCCTTGTGTTTCCACCCGGCGAGGAAATGAAGCCGGTGCCGGCAGCATCATCGCCGCCCGGGCGGAACGGGTTCCGCTCCTGCGTACTCCAGCGCCGGAGATTCCAAATCGACCGGCAAGAATCAGCGGAAAGCACCGGGCGGACCAGCATTCTAATCGAAATCGAGACAGAACGCGGGGGACGCAACGTCTTGGAGAACGAGGACGTCCGTTGGATGCGCCACGCTCTGGTCGAGGCCTCCAAGGGCCGCGGTTGGGTTGAGCCGAACCCGGTCGTCGGCGGCGTCGTCGTCCGCGATGGTCAACTCGCCGGTATCGGCCACCACGAGCGTTTTGGCGGTGCCCACGCGGAAATCAACGCGCTTCAGCAGGCGGGTGATTCGGCTCGTGGGGCAACGCTTGTTTGTAACGCTGGAGCCGTGTTGCCATTTCGGTAAGACGCCGCCGTGTACGGAGGCGATCCTGGCCGCGCGAAGATCGCGCGGGTCGTCGTCGCGATGCGCGACCCGTTTCCCCAGGTGAATGGCGGCGGCCTGGCCATTCTGGAAGCCGCGGGGCTTACCGTCGAGATCGGCTGCGAGGCCGACTCGGCCCGCAGTCATGAACGCCCCGTATCTGAAGAGATTGACCACGGGTTTGCCCTATGTGACGGCCAAGTGGGCCATGACCTTGGACGGCAAGACGGCCACCGCTTCCGGAGATAGCCGCTGGATCTCCTCGGAGCTTTCTCGAAGTGCCGTCCATGAGCTGCGAGGGCGCATGGATGCCATTCTGGTCGGCATCGGCACGGTTGCAGCCGATGATCCACTTCTCACGGCTCGGATCCCGGAACCGCCGCGCCGTCCGGTCCGGGTCGTGCTGGATAGTTCCGCGCGGCTGCCGACCTCGAGCCGCCTGGCCCTCATCGGCTCGTGAGGTGCCAGTCCTGATCGCGGTGACCGATCAAGCCACCGCGCTGCGCCGCGAGCAGCTCGATCGGGTCGGTTGCGAGGTCGTCGCGTTTCCGGGATCCGGTCGGGTCCCGATCGTCCCGTTACTCCAAGAGCTGGGTCGTCGCGGCATGACGAACGTCCTTGTCGAAGGGGGTGGCCAAACGGCCGGCTCGTTCCTGGACGCCGGCCAGGTTGATGCCGTCGACGTGTTCATCGCCCCTTCACTGGAAGGTGGCAACCATGCCCGCACCGCCCGTTCGCGGTTTCGGCCTATCCTTGATGAGCCGGGCGAGGCCGATTAGTGGAGGTCGAAAACGAATTGGTCGGCCGCGACACGCGCATCCGTGGACGTCTGCCCCAACCGTGGTGGATCGAGGCAGGCTTCGGCGAAGGCTGAGTCACCTTGACCGTGCCAATGGCGGGTCGTTACAGTCACTATTGATGATGGCATGGATTTCGTTCCTCGCGTTCCGCCGGGCGTTGATGGACCACGTGTTCGCCGCCACGGAGACTCGCAGGTGAGCGAGCGAGAGCGCGAGACTTCGGACGGGAAAATCGCCCCCAAGGCCGTTGTGGGCCGGATGAGTCTCTATCTGAGGCAGCTCGAGACCTATCAGCGGCAGGGATACTCAACCGTCTCCAGCAATCAGCTTGGCGAGCCGCTTTCGATCAAGAACGCCCAGGTTCGCAAGGACCTTGCGTTCTTTGGTCAGTTCGGCCATCCGGGCATCGGGTACCGGATCGAGGAGTTGATCGATGCGCTGCGGCACATCCTCGGCATCGACCATGATTGGCCGCTGGCACTGGTGGGACTGGGCAATCTGGGCCGAGCTCTCCTGAAATATCGGGGATTCCGGACCCGCGGCTTCCACGTTGTTGCTTTGTTTGACAACGATCCCGGAAAGATCGGGCAGAAACATGATGGTCTGATCGTCGAGCCGATCGATTCGCTGCGAAAGGCCGTCGCGACCCGGAAGATCAAGCTGGCGATCCTGTGCGTTCCCGCCGAAGCCGCCCAGCGCGTCGCCGACTTGCTCGTCGGCCAGCGGAATCCGGGGCATTCTCAACTTCGCCCCGGTCCCCGTCGTCGTTCCGCCTCACGTGAACCTCGTCGCCGTCGACCTAAGCATCCAGCTCGAAAACCTGGCCTACAAGGTCCAGCGGACTCAGGATGAAGTCTCCACTTCCTGCGCCGGCTAACCTTTCCCGCGACCGGCAAAACGGTTAGAATGCGTTAACGATTACCCGGTGGTGAAACGGTATCACAACAGGTTTTGGTCCTGTTTTTCCAGGTTCGAATCCTGGCCGGGTAGCTTCCCATCGACTTTTCAGCTTGGTATCGATGTCGGCCCGATCGCCGTGGCTGCCGTCGTGCCGTGATGCATCAGGGCCGTTCCGTCGAACGTGGTTCTCACGCGGAAGCGGCCAGGATGGGCAGGACCGTGGACTGTAGTCCGCCGGTTACATGGACGTTTCCGCCAGCGTCGACAAACACATTGACTTCGCTGCGCACGCCGAACTCCTTGAAATAAATCCCAGGCTCGATTGAAAAACAAGTTCGGCGGAGCACGAGGCGCTCTTCGTGGGTCTCCAAGTTATCCATGTTGGCGCCATTGCCATGAACTTCCTGACCGATATTATGTCCGATCCGGTGGATGAAGAAGGGACCTTGACCGGCGTCGTCGATGACCCGGCGGCCGGCGGCGTCGACCTCCCACCCCTGGAGCGGGCGGCCGGCGGCATAGGCGGCGCGTACGCAGGCGATCGCCGCGTCACGGGCTTGTGCGACGATCTGGAAGATCTCCTCATATTGCGCGGGAACCTTGTCGCCGACAAAGCCGACCCGCGTCAGGTCGCTGTAAACCGACCTCGGGCGATCGAGCTTGGCCCAGAGGTCGATCAGGACGAAATCCCCCAGGCCGATCGTGCCGTCCTTTCCGGCGACCGGCTCATAATGCGGGTCGCCGCTGTGGGGGCCGACCGCCACGATTGGTGGGCTATATGTTGTCAATCCATGGCGGTGAAAATGCTCCATGATGGCCGATTGCACTTCGGTCTCGCGAATCCTCCCGCCTGCGCGGACCCGCTCGGCGATCAGCGGAAAAGCCATGTCGTATGCTGACTTCGTGACCTTTTCGGCCTCCAGGTGCATCGCCCACTGATCGTCGTCCCAGGTCGCCTCGAACTGCTGAATCAAGTCGCCCGAGGAGACGACCTCGACACCGATGGAGCGAACGAGCTCAATCGTGCCGGCGTCCACCCGCGAGACGTACGGGTTGGAGACCCAAGGCGCGTACTCCATCGCCACGCGACGACTTCCGCGCAGCAATTCGGCCACTCCAGCTTCCAGCTCCTGCCAGGGAAGATAGACGAGCTTCTCACCAGGAAGGTCGTCGAGCGCACCCGTCTCGATCCGGTGAACCAGTTTGTGCGGAGCACCTCGCGCCGGCACGAAGTAGAAGAATCGCCGGCTGCCGGGCGGCTTGTGATCCAGGCCCAAGACTCGCCGCGCCAATACGTTGCCGCCGCGGAAGTCGTACATCAACCAGCCGTCGAGCCCAAATTCTCGCAAACTCTGTTGAACGGCTTCGAGATCGAACATCGCCATCATGCCTCGCGTCATCACTCAAAGTGAAGTCTTAAGTTCAATGACCCAACACACCGCTAGCGTCGTCGCAGGACAGAGCGGGCTCCTACAGGATTTTGTAGGAGGAGCGCCGTCTCCCGATCCGGGTTCGCGCCTTGTAACGGGCCGTGTTTAACTTAGGCCGAGTCACTCCAACCTGTCAATTGAAGGTCGACGACACACCAGCCTTTCGCCAAGTCGCCCCGGCCAAGAGAGCTCAGCTCACTCCCGCGCACCGTCTGGCATCGCGGCAGTCCTCGCCACCCACTTCGAACTCGTGACAGGCGAGCGGGCGATACTCGTAGTGCCGGCAGCGCCGGGTCTCGGGGTCATACCAGAGACAGGGAGTGTCGTAAAACGGGCCGCCATTCCGCTGCCTGGCGTGGTAATCCGCCTGGAGCTCGGACATGAGGTCAGGCCGCTCCCGTCCGAGTCGCTCCCACGCCTCCTCTCCCATCTCCTCGAACACCATATAGAACGGCGGACTGGTTACCACAAGGCAGCATGCCGCCGCAGCCGTCGCACGAGTCGATCACGGGCAGGCCGAGGGATTTTGCACTCATGAAGTTCGGTCCATCGTGACAATTCGAAAGGCCGCACCGCCGTCGCGCATCCTGGAGTCACTGGGCGGCGAGACCATTCTGCAACATCTTCGACTTCGAGTCGCGCGAGATTCTGTCTTTCAAGAGCGAGTTGGGCCTTTGACACGTACCCTTTGGCGAACATACGTTCGGCCCACGCCGTTCGATCTTCCGCCCTTGAGACATCGGCTGCGAGCATAGCCCGAGCCCGCGCTTCGTCTCGTTTCGCCCGTACCCAGGCGAGCACGCCGAGGATGACTGCGCAGAAGAGCACAACCGACATCAGTTGTTGCAACTGGAAACGGAACCGAGGGGTCGATCTCATGGTTGCGTTCTTTCGGACAGCGACGCGCGTTGCATATTGCATCTCAAGATAGCCGCGACCAGCCAGAATTAGGTTCCTCGAGCTGATGTTCGCTCAAGCGAGCGTGGGCCGGGTCGATTGGTCACGTGCGCCGTCATTTCTTCCTCAGTCTAACAAAGCTCGGTCGCCAATGGGGACGGGTGCATCCACTCCGACGGCGATCTCGCACGCACCCTGGCATTGCTGTCAGATCCTATGTAGTGGGTGAATTCTGGGGAGCTATAAGAAATCCAACGGCATTGGCCCAGGCGAACGGGAACCAGTCTTTTCTGAATTCTCCTGAAAAAAATGTAACCCATTCGCCCGATTGGGGCACTTGGTGAATTGGAGAGTGGTCCGTCCGCCTCGCCCCATAGGGTGACCTTTCGGAGTCGCGGAAGAACAGCGATGGACCGTCAACTCTCGAACCGGTCCTTATCATGCGGTGCCCCAGATCGCTCCCATCGTTGTTGGAGAACTACGCAGATGCAACCAATCAGTCGCAGACTCGCCTTGATCGCCCTCATCCTCCTCGTCGCCAGCGGCACGACCCGAGGTGGGGAGGGCTACTCCCAAACGAATCTCATCTCGAATATCCCAGGCATGGCGCTGACGACCGACCCAAACTTGCAGGGTGCCTGGGGGATGTCCGACACGGCAAGCGGCAGCCCATGGTGGATCTCCAACCAGGCGTCGGGGACGTCGACACTCTACAAGGTGAATGTCACGCCGCCAGTTGTTGAGGGGCTGGTCGTAGGGATCCCGAACCAGCCTCCCCCTCCCCATTTGGCACAGGCCCGACGGGCCAGGTGTCCACCGGAGCAATGGGGATCGTCACACAACCCACGACGGACTTCCAGCTTAATGGCAAGGAGGCTAACTTCATTTTCGCCAATATGGACGGAAGCATTTCGGCGTGGAACGGGGGTGGAACGTCGACGATCACCGCGACCGTCACCGGCGGCTCGTTCACCGGGCTCGCGATCGGCAACCTACCGGGCGGGGGGGGCGGCCCAGATTTACGCCGCGGACCAGAACAGCGGGAACATCGACGTCTTCAATAGCAAGTGGCAAATGACAGGAAGTTTCGCGGATCCGAGTTTTAACGACGTTCCCGACCGGCTACGCTGCCTTCAACGTGCAAAACCTCAGCGTCAACGGGACACCGACCCTCTTCGTCACGTACGCGAACCAGTCGACCGGGGGCGGCATCGTGGATGAATTCACCACGGGCGGCGCTTTCATCAAGACGCTGATCAACGACACGGCGGGAGTCAATCTGGACGCTCCCTGGGGGCTCGCGATCGCGCCTGCGAATTGGGGCAAATTCGGCGGCGACCTGCTTGTCGCCAACAACAACGCCAACGCCGGCGGCCTGACGGAGATCAATGCCTATAACCTGACGACCGGAGCATTTGTCGGCACGTTGATGCTCAACAACGGTCAGCCTTTCTCCGAAACCGAACTTTGGGCCATCAGCTTCGGGAACGGCGGCAGCGCGGGTTCGGCGGATACGCTCTATTTCACCGCCGGACTGGATAACAATACCAACGGCCTCCTCGGGGCGATCTCCGTCCCCGAACCGAATTCGGCCGTACTGGGGTTGATCGCGGCGGGTGTGTTGGCCGGATGCTTGAAGTGGAAGAACCGCTGTCGCCGCACGGCGGCCTGATCGACAAGGTCCAAGACTTTTTCAATACGACTCGGCGCATCGACTTGATTCCGCCTCGCCAGTGACGTGCAAAAGCGGTTCGCGGTGCGCCTTGGTCGCCTGCGCAATCACGCGTCGAATCCAGGTTTTTTTAAGAAATCGCTACCGCTTGAAAGGAAAGTATTCGCCTTCGAGTAAGTCCCGAGCCTCGGCTCTCATTCGGGCGGTCGATGCAGCCGGTACCGCGGGCCAAACGGCCGGCTTTCATCTCCAACAGGAAGAACAGTCCGAAGATCACGAAGAAGACGATGCCCGGCGTGGCCGCCATCGCTTTGAGACGGATGTTTCTCGCTGGGGTTCTGGGAACCGCCGCGGGATGAACCACAACGACACGGAATGATTCCTGGCCGTTTTCAAACGCAAGCTGTGCAAGGTGGTCTGTGACACGGTCCAGTCGAGCCTGAAGGTTGCTGAGTGCGTGGTTCAACTCCGTGGACTGGAGGGTATCCGTGTTGGCCACGGGATTTGCGACCTTGATTTGCTCAAAGAACTCGGTTTGCCTCTGCTTCGTTTTCCTCAGCGACGCAACTTTGAGGCGGAGCTCGTCTACATTTGACGATGAGGTACCGCGGCACGACCTTACTTGTCTGAAAGCGCCTGTTCCATCACCTCAAGTTGCGATTCGGCGGCGATCAGCTCCAATTCGGTTCTCATCATCTCCGCAATGAGAATTTGGAAATGCTGGTCCCCGAGGTTCTTGAACGCAGGTTGGGCCGGATGGTCATTCTTATTGAGAACCTCTGCGGCGGCGGGAGCCGCGATCCTGCCGTTCTGGACCAAGTCCTTCAAATCGTTCTGGGTCGCTTCGATATTCTTTTGAAGTCTCTGGTGCTCAATTTCCAGGCTTTCTCGCAATCTCCTGTTGGCGCTCTGAGCGTATGCCTCGGTATGGCGTTTGTAAGCGTCGACGACGGCGTTGACGATCGTGGCTGCCTCCGACGGGATCTTCGATTCGAGAGCGACACGGATCAGATAGGCGTCCGGCACGTTTTCGACTGTTAGATCCTTGCGGAGGTCATCGATCGGGTCGCCGGATTGCTTGATCGAGGGAAGGTTCGCGACCAGTGGGTTAGCGACAGCCATGCCGAGCACCTGGTCGCTCTTGATCAACTGGACCTGGGTCTGAAGGTATGGTAAGTGGGTTGACGGATTATCCTGATTAGTTGATGGAGCGAAGAGATTAAGGGTTGACGGCTCGACCCGGAGCAGGCTAAACGCCTCATAGGTTGGGGGGAAGAACGTCAAGATCAGGCACAGCGAGAGAGCGGACACGACCAGCCAGAGCAGAACGATTTGCCAACTTCGCCGAAAGAGTCGGCGCAGCAGGCTGGGTTGACCTTTCATCTTGCAGTCCCGATTACGAAGCGGTAATCCTCGACCAGAACAATGTCCTCAGCATATCCGGTCGCGGTCACAATTGCACCAGCCCATGCGGGATGCTGACCCGATCAGGCAACGATTTCGGTGTCGGGGAAGCGGACTCAGTCGTCGGTCTATCGGCTCGATTGATCAACGTCTAGAATGTCCTCATCACCGGGAACAATTTGGAAGGGAGTCCACACGAACATAGCCGACTCACTCTCTCACATGAGGAAACCGACCACCATGTCTGCGAGATCGATCAGGTTTGCGTGCCTCTGTTTGATCGCAACAGCCGGACTCGTCGCGATACTGGTTGGCGACGAGGTTCGCAACATGGCGAACCACAATCGCTGGTTGCAGCATGACATCAACCGTCCCAAGCCGCCGGTCGTCGAGCCCGCCGCGAGTGCGGCCGCGGCGCCCGCGCCCAAGGACGCCATCATTTTGTTCGACGGAACCAACCTCGACGCCTGGAAATCCACTGAGGGAGGCGCGGCACAATGGAAGGTGATGGGAGGGTTCCTGGAAGTCAACCCGGGAACCGGGCCGATCGAGACCAAGGCCAAATTCGCGGATGTCCAACTGCACATCGAGTGGGAGTCGCCGAATCCGCCAGTCGGCAAGGGCCAGGATCGCGGAAATAGCGGCATCTTCTTCATGGGCCAGTTTGAGGTGCAAGTCCTCGACTCTTATCGCGCCGATACCTACGCCGACGGTCAGGCCGGAGCCCTTTACGGCCAGTATCCGCCCCTCGCCAACGCATCACGTCCTCCCGGAGAGTGGCAAGCCTACGAGATCGCCTTCCGCCGACCCCGTTTTGACACCGACGGCAAGCTCGTCGAGCCCGCCCGGCTCACGGTGTTTCACAATGGAATTCTCATTCAAAACAATGAAGAACTCTGGGGTGGGACCAACTGGCTCGAGCCGGCTCCTTATGACTCCCATGTCACTCGCGGTCCGATCGAGCTTCAGGACCATGGCCATCAGGTCCGCTTCCGCAATATCTGGCTTCGCGAGCTACCTGAGCGGGCTGCACCCCCGGCGGATTATTTCGCGAATCGGCCGATTATCGCCCTCTCGTCCGAGGTCCTGGATCCATTGACGGGGCAATATAGCATGGGACAGAAGAAGGATTCGAAACCCGTTGTGATCAGTCGGGACGACGGCCATCTGCTTTTCAAGATGGCCTCCCGGCCGAAGCCGCTGATCATGCAAGCCATCTCCGCGACCGAATTCGTCTTGCCGCACGCCGATGCGAGATTTACGTTTCAGCGCGACGATCACGGCAAAGCGACCGCCATCTTGTTCAGGGTCGGTGACGGCGAGCAGTTGCTCAAGAAAATCGAGCCGTGAGACTTGACCGCCAATCGTCAAGGAGCGTGTCAACCATAGATCAACACGGATCAACACAGATGAAAGCCGTTTTACGATGTCTGAATGGGGTCAGTAGGACATTCAGGTCTTATCTGTGTGCATTGGTTTTCGTCTGCGATTGGCTCTCTTCGCTGACCCTGGTTCAGCGCGTGCAAGCCGCCGAGGCGACGGCCCACCCGCAGCTCAACCCAACCCCGATCGCCCGGTCGACTCACTTCACGGACAACACCGCTGAACTGGGCAAGGCCATCGTCAATTTCGTCCGACACTCCGCCGCAAACGCGCGAATACGGGAGATGTTGGAACAGCCAATGCCGATGCACTCCCCGGGCGATACGCCGCTGGCGGACGTCTTGAAGTACATTCAGGACGCAACGCGCCGGGGATTCCAATTGTCGCCAATCAACTCCAGCCTCACGGCGAAAGCGGCTTTTGACATCATCGATTCCGCTTCTTGTACCGAGCTTTGCTTTTGCCTTTCACTTTGACTTTGGGCTTTACCTCCGGCCTCGCCGTCAAGAGTGCGATTGTCCCACCAATGACGAGACAGGCAATACTCGCCACTCGCAGAACCCCAGGCGCCCAAACGTCCGAGAGGTAGTCGGCCTGGTTGAGCGTTCGCGGAGGAAAGTAAGAGAGCCGTGTAAAGACGATCGCAATCGTCAACGGGAACGCCGCCAGCCACACGGCGGCGGCCAATCGGTCCATCGCGCGTGGTACGACCCTGCCCGCGAACCGAGTCGGCCCTCGGAACAACGCCCGGACGCCGAGAATGCTCGGGCCCGCGAGCAGGAATGCAGTGAGGAGTGCGCTGCCCCAGTCGTCTTTCATCGTTAGCGTTCGCCTGAAATCGTTCAAAGCGAAATGCCGACTCTCCCTGGACATTCTGCCTGATGGCAATGCTTAACACCATGCCAGCCGAGATGTGATAGCGTCGATCTTCGTCGTGATGGGTTGGGACGATCGATCAGGCGAGGATCTTACGGATGACAAGAAGAAGAGATATGCACGAGAAAATCGCCTTCTTCGAGGATGACGGCCACGCCGTGCCATCGGTTGGGGCAGTCTTCGACAACGCGGCTGTCAGTTCATCCACCTTCGTGAACAACAAGTCCGTGCCTGTGCACCGGTGGTTGCGGTACTCGGCCGGATACTCGGCTGACTGGGTGCGGGATTGCATCGTGTCCGTCAAGTCGAATCAGGCCTGCGATCGACTATTTATATCATCCGTGTTCAATCCGTGGCCAAACTTTTCCTTCCGTCCTACTAACGTTCGATCTATTAGCAAGGCGCGCGAATCGCAAGAATAGGCAATAGAGGACCGAAACAATTGTATCAGGGCTGCCCCCTTCACGAGATCGGGTTGCCACCGTGGCGTCCTCCCGCTCGCCTATCGTCGTCAGTGTCCGTCCCGTCAGGACCCGGTCGATTTGCCGTCTTCGAGCATCCGTAATGCGACCATCAACAGGTCAACGACAGACGCTCCGACAGGTGGCTCGGTCCTGCTCGGATCGGTCGCAGCCTGACGGAATATCGGCGGCCCATCCCCGCGTAAGAGCCACGACGGCTCGACCGAGGTCAACTCGATGAGTTTCAGGAGTAGTTCGCCCGGAACGGTGATTCCCCCCTCGTAGTTGTACCAGGTTCGGACCGGAATGCCCAATTGCCGAGCCAGTGCTGGTGCGCCTCGATCTCCGTAGAGCTCCGCTCGCAACAACGCGAGGCGACCGGAGATGGCGCGTTTGACGTCGGCTAACTCCTGCGAGGTTTTGCGACGAGCCATAAGGGGTTCCTGTTGCGCACAGATGAATCCCGATGAGTCGTCAACACATCGGCGACACAATCACCGCTCTTTATGGTAGCGTCAACCGAATGGGATGCAATGACTTGATTCCGCCAACGCCGCCACATCATCATACGGATCCGTCACTTCAAGGAGAGCCCAACGCCCGAAGCCTCCGTGATTGTTTACGGCCGGAAACTCGCTCAACCATTTCACGAGGCCAGCAATTCATCCCAGCTCGAAACGTCGAGAATCCGATCGAGGAGGACGTCCAGGCGATCCAGTTCCGTGATTTCCGCAATTCGGCCGCTGATCTGCTCATCGGGCGGTCCCAGTTTCTTGCGGCCTTGGCGGAGCACGGTCTTCCTTGCCTCATCCAATGCGCCCTCGACGCGGCCCTCGACGCGGCCCTCGACGCGGCCCTCGACGCGGCCCTCGACGCGGCCGATGGCTTCCCCCTTCTTGAGGATGCCCTGATAGACCGATGACTCCTCGATTCCGCGGATTCCAAACAGCATGGTGGGTACCCCCTTGATGATCGATTCTATCTTTTCTTCCGGGTAGCGCAACCCCATCAGGACCAGGATCGCATTCCACAACGTCGCCGCTTCTTCGAGGCTGGCCTTTTCTTTCAGCCGAGCCGAGATGGCCATCAACACCTCGGGGACCTGCTCCTCCTTGACATCCGACACCGGCGCCAGCGGCAAGACCGACAGGCCGGAGGACAGCAACAGATCCACGGGCTGTTCCCAGACCCTTACCAAATGATACCGGAATGAGTCGTAGACTTCCCCGTCGTGCCACTTTTTCTCGAGCAACCCCGTCAATTCCGGCCCGTCAGCCGCCGGCCTGAGCAAGATTACGACCGTGCCGCACCGGTACCTTGTGATGAGAATGCAGCAGGGTGCTGTACATATGAGTTCGATCCACCAGACCCACATCCCTGCCGGCCTGGAGCTCGATGTGGATGATCCAGGGCTCCGGGTCGTCTACCCAGAGCACCTTGTCGGACTCGGCGGTGACCGTCGACAGGTTCGAGTCGATCGCCCTGACGCGACCGGGATCCGCCACGGGGAAGCCCAGAAAAGCCGGCCAGTCAGGCGGACCCATCTCGATTAGCTTCCGCACCGTCGCGTCGTAGCGCTTTTTCTTCGCATTCATCGACACCTCTTCATCGTTGATCTGCTCGGACGGAGCACTCCCCACCGGTTTCAAACTCGAGTTGCTTCCCTTTCTTCTCGGGCGGAGGGATCGGGACGAAGTAGGCACTGGAGCGGCGAGTCTCGACGACGTCGTTGGTGATTCCCTCGTCCGTGAACCGCCAATGCCGGGCGGGGTCCCGATAAGGGGCGTTCGGAACGGGATTCTGAATGACGCTGTCCGGCATGCGTCGCTCCGGGGTCGCCATTGACAAACGTGCATCATGGCACAGAGACGCAACCGGGTCAATAACTCTGCGTTTCGAGCATGCACGCTCGCCGAATTCCAGCGCCGGGTGTAACACCAATAGCTGTTGAGCGTTAGGGCCCCGCTCAACTTGCAAGCCGGCGAGACGGCGTGTTCCCCCGGCTGCATCCGAGTGTGTGGCGCCGAAATCTCGGCGACTTGTCCCAGGTCGCGACGGGAACGTCGCACGGGAGTAGCATCCCTTGCACATTCGGGCCGTCCATCCCACGGTCAGACCTCATCAGCCCGTGCCCGTTGCGATTTTCCAAGTCCAGGACGCACTCGGGTAGAGTGGGACGAACCACCCTGCGACCGAGGTCAACTCTTTGTTAGACTGAATCTGACGGAACCAAAGTCGCCGGCGGCCGAAGGAAGATCGATGAAAACGAAGAACGAGGAAATCCCTGGCGTGACGGACGATCCGGTCCTCCGCCTCATCCTCGACGGGAAGGCGAGGACCCTGGATGAGGCCGAGGAAATATACCTCGATGAGTCCCTCCCCGAGCTTCTCGAGCTGCTCCGGAAGCCGATCCCCGATGAAGAGCTCGCGGACCATCCGCTCATGACGCTCCTCCGCGTCCGCGGCAGCCGAGGCCGCGAGGACTCCTTGTTGTGAACCCTGAGAGCCGGCTCGCGGAAATCGTTTCAGCCCTCGAAGGCGCAGGCATTCGCTGCATCGTCATGGGGGGGCACGCCGTCAGATTCTACGGCCTGAGTCGGAACACCATTGACTTTGACCTGCATCTCGAACCCGACAGTTGGGCTGAACTCTCGTCACGTCTCGGGGCAACCCCGCTCTTCGCCGGGCAACCCGTGCTCGAGGGGCCGAGCTGGCGACCACATTCGTTTCGGCGGTTTCTGATTGGCCGGCTAGCCGATGGCCGCGAGGAATGGCTCGAGTTCTGGTGTGGTAACCACCTGCTGCCTTCCTTTTTGGAGCTCTACGCTCGCAGAGAACAGGGATTCTACGGCGGGCGCTGATGTCATTTCTAGCACTCCCTGATTTGATCAAGAGCAAGGAGACCGAGGCGCACTGTGGACTGGCAGGACATCGCGGTGCTGGAGGAGTTTCTTGACGCCCGAATGCTTGCAGAGACGGAATCGGGTGGCAGGACGCTCGCCGAGGCCCTCGGACGCATCCGCAGCCGGAGCGGCTTCGAGACGGCACTCCAGAGCGGTCTATTCTCGGACGCTCATGTCGTCGAGCTGGCGCTGGGAGCGGCGAGTCTCGCGATCACGCAGGCATTCCTCATCCCTTTCACTCCCTCGGTGACGAATCTCCAGGCGCCCACTCCGGCTATCGAGCCGGTGATCCTGAGTCGTCTCCGGAACCGTCGCGACCGCCTCGCCGCTCCACCTCACGCTCGTCGAAGCCGTGCGAAGGCAATACCGGCTCTTCGCCCAGGCCGTGGACCGGGCGGACAAGGAAGCGGTGCGCAAGGCGCGAGGCAAATGGACCTAATCGGAACGAGGAATCGGCACGAAGTGGGCACTGAAGCGGCGAGTCTCGACGATCTCGTTGGTGATCACTTCGTCGGTGAACCGCCATAAGATCGCGAGCGCGTTCTCGGAGTCGACAGGTTCATTGCTATGGAATGGGCAAGTGGTACGGCTTCTTCTCCTGATAGAGCTTCAGCCGAGTGCTATAGTCTTCCTTTTCATTCTTGTCCGCGAGGAGTTCGATCGCCTTCGTTTGCCACTTCACGGCCGCATCAAAGTCGCCCGACTCAGCGAAGGCAGCGGAGAGGGTGTCAAGGTGGTCCGGATTCTTCCATTTCGTGAGTTCGCATGCCTTCGTAGCGAACTCAACGGCGCTCTTACCGTCGCGCTGTTTGGCTTCGGGAAGGGTTGCCAGATCCCATGCGAAGCTGCTGTAAGTTTCTGGATCGTTCGGCTTAAGTCTGATCGCCTCGTGGAATTCGACGATCGCTTCGTCCCGATGGTCGTGGGCCAGGAGCACCTTGGCTAGTCCGATGTGGAGATCCGGGTTCTTGGGCTTGACTCGAATCGCGTCACGGTAAGATGCGACGACGTCCTCCGGCGTTCCGGTCGCTTCTAGAGCGAGACGCAACAAGTCTCCGTAGCTGCCATCTGTAAGAAGTGCCCCTCGATAGGCAGCGAATGCCAGTCCTCTTTCCCCCAGTTCATGGTAAGCGTTTCCGAGAAGGAGGTGAGTGAACCGCCCAAAGTCGTCCGACTTTGGATTCAGACGGATTGCCTCTTGCAGTTCGACGATCGCCAAGTCGAGCCGTCCCTTGAGGTAAAAGCGATGACCCGCGTGCTCGTGTACCCCAGAGTCCTTGGGCTGCAGCCTGGACGCCTCACGAAACTCAGTGATTGCTTGTCCGATGTTTCCTTGCAGAATCAACGCATCGGCTTAGTTTCTGTGATGATCGGCGTTGGAGGCATCAAGCCGGATGGCTTCCCTGTATTCCGCTATGGCGTCACGCAAGTTCTCTGCCTTGACCGATTTCGGATCAAAACCCCAGATCGGGCCTATCAGGATGGTTCCATAGTTTTTGGTCCTGAGTCCCCAGCGATGCGTAAGTCCAGAATCGGAGTCGTACTGTTCTTTTCCGGGACCAGCTTCGAGGCGGACTTCGCTTTTCCAGGAGCAAGAGTGATGAAAGACCACATTAAGCCTCCGTCCTAGGAGACCGGCAGAAAAGCATCGGCCAAAGAAGAATGCGATCGTGCGCTCTTGGGCTTGGCCGTCACGGCGGCGGTGCAGAACCGAATCTTGTCGATCTCTTTTTCACGGCCCAGCCCAGCGTGCTGGCGATTTGATAGTCATCGGGGCTGATCCGCCAGGCCCGCTTGAGAATCTCGACCGATTCGTCGAGGTAGTCGCCGTGATCCCATCCCGACTCAGCTCAAGCGCCTGGACCAAGAGATAGAGGCTCCTTGCCGGCTGAGTCTCGAGAGCTTGTTGATCCGTAGCCAGTCGGCGCACGGCCTCGTGTTTCCCGCCATCGATGAGCACTCGAAGCTCATCACGCCACGGGTCGGGGTCGGTCGCGCGAGCGGTGGCGATCAAACGTCTCCAGGAATCCTTCCCTTTATCGCCAAGTCAGAGCGGCGAAAGAGCGGCGAATGAGCGTCCAATCGTCCAGGAAAAGGGCAATTTCCAGTGGCTCGGACCGCGACCTGAAAAGTCGACCTGCTTCCTTGGGATCGAGATGGTCTGGGTCGATCCCGAATTCGCGAAACGCCACAGCATAGTCAGAATCAATCTTGTCAGGGCCGTGTCTGGTCGCTGAGTTTCGTGCGGATCTGATCCCAGGCGTTCAAGGAACTTGTGGTCGCGAACGGCCTCCTGTGGCACGATGGGCGGCGGCGGCTTGCTCTTTTTCCAGCGTCGCGAGCAATTGGACGACTCGGCCTCGAAAGGCCTGGAGGGCTCGCCCGCATCCAGCGAGGAACGCGCCTGATTCGCGGCGGCGAGGGCCATCCGACCACTTCGACAAATCGCCAACCGGAGCCGCCTTCGCCTGACCTCGGAGTAGAGTCGCCTTGTCGAGTGCTTCGGTGACGACGCGCTCGGTGGCCGCCTGGCGAGCGGCTCGCTGTTGAGCGAAGTAGGCCCAGCCTCCACCTCCCAGGGCGATGAGCCCAAGAACGGACGCGGCCAGAGCGACGGTCAGGCGGAATGGGTCGCGCTCGACGGCGGCGCGCTTGGTGGCTTCCTCCGGCGCGGGCCTTTTCTTCGGCACGGGCAATCTCGGACTGGCGAAGCCGATCCTGGACGCGGGAATGATAGAGGCTCATCCGTTCGGCGACTTCGCCCGCGTTGCGGGGCCGGTCGTCACGCTCGGGAGCGAGGCACGACTTGGCCAGGGAGATCAATTCGGGATCATGACCGAGGCTGTCCTGGTCGAGGCGGGCGAAGGCGTCGGCCAGTTCGCCGCGCGCGGCCTTGCGCTGGATCTCGCCCGAGCTACGGCCGGTGAAGGCGGGTTCGCCGGTCAGAAGCTCGCAGAAGATCGAGCCGAGGGCGAACACATCGGCCCGTTCGTCGACCTGATCGCCTTCGCCACGGGCCTGCTCGGGAGCCATGTACGAGGGCGTCCCCATGACCGAGCCCGCTTGAGACAGATCGGAATCCGAGCCGCTGCGTGCCGTGGCAATGACCGTCCCCTGGTCCTTCGGTCTGACCGGCCGAGGCATCGTCGACCGCGCCTCCGCGAGGCAGCACCTTGGCCAGGCCCCAGTCCATCACCTGGACTTCGCCGAACGATCCGACCATCACGTTGGAAGGCTTCAAGTCGCGGTGGATCACGCCTCGGGCGTGGGCGTAGGCCATCGTCTGGCAGATCGATTCGAAGATCGAAAGAAAGCGCGGTAGGCCATCGCCGGGTGACTTTCGATTCGCGAGGATTTCGGCAAGCGTGTGCCCCTTGACCAGCTTCATCGCGAAATAGGGACGGCGATCGCCGAAGGCACCCAGCTCGTAGATCGGCACGATGCCGGGATGCTGCAACTGGCCGGCGATCTGGGCTTCCTCGATGAAGCGGCGGATCATGTCGGGCTTGTCGCGGTGCGAATCGAGCAGGACCTTCACGGCCAGGTCGCGACCGAGGTCGGAATCGCGGCCCTTCAGCACGGCCCCCATGCCGCCGCGAGCGATCTCGCCGAAGAGTTGCAACCGCGCCGACCGGTCGGCGGGATCGGGTATCTCGGACGACGACGGACGGATCACCGGGCCAGGATCGGTGATCGAGTCGGCGTCCCGGAGCAGAATCGGCGGGATGTTGCCGAATGCTTCACCGAACGAGGCCAAGACGCTCGACGAGGCCGGCCCGAACGTGATCGTCACCTCCTGCAATTCGGAACCTTCGCCCAGCAGCCCGCCCTTCAGCAAGCAAGCCGGACAGAGGCCCGACGGGGCGTCCGGCGGGTCGCTTCTCTCCGCAACCTCGGCAGCAATTCCGCTCATCCATCGCCGAACCTCCAGGAGAGGACACGACATATCCACTACGATTGTCATGACGGACGAAACCGAAAAAGGTTACGACGAAATTCTGTGACTCGGTCGTGATGGAATCACGCCAACGCCTTGAGGAGATCGGCGATCTCAGCGTCGACCTCGGCGGGGTCGGCGACGGTCCGGGCGACCTCCTCGCGGAGAATTTGACGGTAACGGCCCCGGAACCGGTGAGCGGCGACCTTCACGCCCCTCGCTCATTTGCAGCGCTTCGCCGATCTCTTTGTAGGATTCGCCAAGTCGTCTCCCTCGAGCAGGGGGCGCAGGCGGTCGAATAGGTCGGACTTGCCACTGCCGCGGCTTGCCTCGGATTCCAGGCGAGCCAAGACGTGTCCGAGCAGGACCATCGCCCATCGCCGCTCAAACAGACGTTCGGCCGTCAGATCGTGGGCCGGTTCGTTGATGTAACGTCCTTCGGCGTCTTGCAGGTCGATCGAGACGGAGCGTCGGCCTCCTCCTCGCTTCAGCGCGCGGTCGTGATCGCGAGCATGGGACAGGAAGTGGCCACAGGCGGTTCTGAGAAATGAGCGAAACCGGCCACGAGACGGGTCGGCTTTCGTCAGGTCGCCGACGCTCGATCAAGTCGGCAAGAAACCCCTGAACGAGGTCGCCGGCCTCCTCTCGATCAAGCCCCTGACGACGGGCAAAGGCATAGAGCGGATACCAGTAATCGCGGCACAAATGCTCCAGTGCATCTCGGCCTTCCCGATCGGTCGGATCGCCGGCGCGAAGAACACGACTCCAGTGAGTCGTCGGGAATCTTGCCGCTGACCGATACTCGGACATGGCTTCCTCGTCGAAGCAAAGGGCGGGGAGAAGAAAGGCGTCGGGAGCCGTTGACGGCTCGAAGCCCCCGGCGGAGAACGCCGACAACGGATCTCGACCGCGGCTTTTCGGTCCATTCTGGCCTCGTCGTTGATGACGAGACGAGATCTGAGGCCGAAGTCGGCACTCGCACCAGCGGAGTCTCGACGATGTCGTTGGTGATTCCCTCATCGGTGAACTGCCAATGCCGGCGGGTTCCCGATAAGGGGGTAGGATGGGGTTCTGGATAATGCTGTCCGGCATGCGTTGGCCTCGACAGCCATCTGGCGCGTTGGCCGAACGGGGATATAAGTTCAGCTTCCGCGCGGACGATCGCAACTTTGCTCATCGGCCACCCCCCTTCACGGCGGCCTTGACCATCGCAACGATGCCAGCCCGGACGGCCTCGGGCAGTCGATCCCAGGTGTCGATGACCGTCGCCAAGCCCGGATCAGCCGGTAGCACGCTGGTAGCATTTATCGGTAGCAGTCAGGGGACGGATACGGCCGCGATGCTGCGCGGGCGGCTTGACTCGGGTTTCCGCTCTGCCCTAACCCCTTTGCTATGCCGGTTTTAGACGGGTTCTGTCGTTTACTGCGGTTAATACCGGGGACGGGACTCGAACCCATGACCTGCGGATTATGAGACCGCCGCTCGGAAATCGTAAGACAAATCGGGACAGGCCTTGCGTATAGCTACCCCCACATTGACAGCACCCTGCCGCGCCACCAGTCAAATGACCCCGATTTGGCGACCATCAATGAAGCGTGGGACGCGCTACCCGAAAGCCGTGCGTGCATCGATCCTGATGTTGGTGAAAGCCACGTCGAGCAAGAGCGGCACATGAGTGCATGCTAGGCGTGGATAACTTAGCGTGGGGTGACTACTCAGCCGACTCGCCACCTCACAACGCCGGACCAAGCTTCATCGCAAGCCGGTTAACGCTCGGAAGCCGAAGCGTTCGCTGGCCCTGCATGAATCGCCGAGACTGGGAGCAAGAATGAGGTGAAATCATCGCCCATGATTGATGACGCGACGTATAACCTCGCGGCCAGCGGGAGTGCGTGAAAGCTGGTCATACTCGCGGTCGGACTCGGCTTTCCTTGTCTCGTATGCGTCCCGCTCGGCATTGAGCTGGCGTTGCTGCGGAATAACGTACCAAACAATGACGATGCCGATAACGATAGCAAGACCCCAATTCAACGCTGAATTCTTCTGTTCATTGGTCATTGGAGAGCCTCGAATGTGCGGGTGGCGTCCATTGGAAACCATACGTCACTTCTGGACGCGGTCTAGCAAATCCTGCATACCCGGTCCTAGCCTTGATCGCCAGCTTGAGTTCATCGGTGATCGTCCTACCATCCGACGACTCTGGCGTCGTTATCACTTCCTTCGATGCTACACAAGAAATCGCACGATGCGAGTGCCGTAATGTTGATGTGAATCAGCGCCCAGTGGTCGGCTTGCCTCATACATCGGTCCGGCCTTGCAGGCTCGACACGGCCCTGCGCGTGGAGACTCTGGCCTTGCTTCCCGCACGGCGTGGCGATGCATGGAGACGCTGGCCTTGCGAACGCATCGGAACTAGTTGAATGGGTCGGCTATCTGCTCGGAAGGACCGGCGGCATGGCCGACACCACAACACCCACGAGCCGACCGGCAGGGGGTGCACACCAGTGTGTGGAGTGGTGGCACTGCGGAAGGTCCCTGACCGGGGGAAGGCCCCAAACAGGTCGCACGCAGGCAGTCACGTTACCCGTCGCGAGTTTGGAGTGGGTTAGAGACGATGGACATATCGGACGCTACGGTCACGAGAGGCAAGAGTGTCTCATGAGTCAACGAGTCTTAGTGACGCGAGGCATCATAGGCGTCTAAATCCAAATTTTGGATTTCGAGGTTATGGCGACTTCAGATATGGTGAGATGAAACGATACGCCAAGACTACCTCGATGGGGACCTGCAAAGAGCGGGTGCACAAATTATTGGCCAGGAAACAGTCACTGGCACCGCGTACTTCTCGGGCACCGCTTGGACGTTTACCTTCAATGACTGACAGCCTGCGCAGCAGGGCCTAAACGTGCCTGGACCGGGTGGGTCCAGGCACTTCTTCTCCTCGACCAAATCTCTGCTCGCTCCCCTTCTTTGAATCGCTCATACCACACGCCAAATACGAAGCCCGCCGCGAACACAATCGAAATCGTGGCCGCGGCGACGGCCTGGCCAACAATAAGTCGAACCCACCAACCAAGCCTCTCGTCTGTCATGTGCCACCACTACTTTGGATACGCCTCGTACGTGCGCCACAGCACGATCGCAACGGGGACCAACACCACCGCAACAATGACAGCGGTCAGAACCGCACCGACAGTGAACGGAAACCAGAAGCTGCTCTGCTCGTCAGGCATGATGCACCTCCCTCGATAACATACGAAGTCCGGCCCGTCATGCCAACTCTCTAGGCTAGCATGACACACTATGACACGCTATCGGCGTACAAATGACACGGTTTGCGGATTCTGCGGTGTGCGTGCCGGGTAAGGAGGCGGCGTTGCCGCCGCCCCCTCCCCTCAGAACTGCCCGTGAGAGTTTCCCCTCAAGCAGCTCAAGCCTTCACAAACGCCCCTTGCGGGACGCGGCTGCTTTCGTCCGTCCTTCTTGCACGTGGATCTGCCGATGACAGTTGGCATGTAACAACTCCAAGTTGTCCGCCGTGTCCAGACCGCCTTGGCTACGCCAGATCCGATGGTGGATCTGACAGTCTTCCTCTGCGATTTGCAGCGGTTGACCGCACACCACACATCGGCCCTCTTGCACCTTCCATAGAAACTCGATCCGGCTGCGACCTGTCCGCGTTTGGGCCAGTTGCCAGCACCTCCGTGCTTCCAGGTACAGCTCCCACTCCGGGTCGTAAGGGTTGACGGCGCTACGGATCTTCACATAACGAATGATCTTCACGTTCGCTGCGGTCATCAACTGAATCGGCCAGCCCTGGCCTTTCTGATCCAGCAACAGTCCCGTGAAGACCCAGTGGCAGTGACCGTCTTGCCGGAAGTATTTCCTCTTGATCCACTTCCGACTCTTGTTCGGGTGCCGTCGCCGGCACCACCGCCACAACATCCGGAAGATTCGATGATCCACGTGGGTAAAGGTGCGTTTGCTCGCGGCATAACGGTGATACATGGTCCAACCTTTGATCTGTTGATTCAAACGCCGGATCATTTCTCCTGCCGTTTGGTCGCCCGAGTTCTTGATCGTTTCCCGGATCTTGGTCAAGAATGTCTTGACATTGCGGGCTGACGGCTTGGTCAAGACCTTGTCGCAGCGATAGCGTCGCACATTCTGGCCCAAGAAGTCGAAGCCTTGCGCCACATGCGTGATCTGGGTTTTCTCGTGGGAGAGTTCCAAACCGCGTTCCTTCAAGAAGTGAGCCACGAGAGGTTGGACTTGGTCACGAAGGAGTTCCTTAGAAGTGCCCGTGATCAAGAAGTCATCCGCATAGCGGACCAAGTGGACTTTGTTCTTCCGTTGTTGCGGTGTGTTGGCGAAACGCTTCACCAGCAACCGTTGCAGTCCATCCAGGGTCCAGTTCGCCAGCGCGGGTGAAATGATCCCGCCCTGAGGTGTTCCCTCCATGGTGGCGAACCAGGCATGCTTCTCCAGGAAACCCGCTTCCAGCCATTGCCGCAGCACTCGGGTGTCCATGGGGACGTGCGTCAACAGCCAGGGGTGGCTGATGCGATCAAAGCAAGCTTTGATGTCCCCTTCCAGAATCCATTGGGGACCCTGCCGGTGGCTCACCAAGCGATGGACTCGATCGAGCGCATCGGCACAACGGCGTTCCAGTCGAAAGCCATAGGAATGGCCGTCGGCCTGAGATTCCGCAATGGGGTCGAGTCCGAGCAGACATAATGCTTGCATGGCTCGATCGCGCATGGTAGGAATCCCAAGGGCGCGTCGTTTCCCGTTGCTTTTGGGTATGTACACCCTGCGGAGCGGTTGCGGCTGGTAGCCGTGCCGACGCAAAGTGTCGAAAGCGGCCGACTTGGCTTCCGGTGTGTTCCAGAGAACTCCGTCCACACCGGGAGTCTTCGCACCTGAATTACTGACGGCTCGTAAAATGGCCAGAGCCCGGCCACTGAACGAGTGCGTGAGCAGATAAACCAGAGCCTTGACTTTGTTCCATCTGCCCGCCGCGACAGCCTTCACGATACGCGCCTGGAGCCGACGGACCGTCTGCCAGACTTTCCTCCAGTCGATGGAGTGCCAGTCGAGCATCGGATCGGGAGCCGCACCAGCGTGTATTTCTACCGCCGACATGTCTGCTTGTCTCCCTTTGTCGGTTAGCCAAGGTTCTCTCGTGACGGAACACCCGAGGGACGTCAGCCCGCTTTCGCGGCGAGGGGATCTCGTCCGTGGGCGGACTCACCCTCTATCCGGTCGACTACCGATCGGCATTGGCTTGTTCCCTCATCCCTCCGCCGCTGCCTCATCAGCGTTCTTTGCAGTTCGCCTTCCCTTGCGGGGAGACAACGGGGTTACTTCGTTCATCTTCTGGATCACCCGGGAGTTAGGTCGTGCCTATCGGCCGGTGGTGCATCATCCGCGACGGGGGATTGGCCAGCCCCCAGTGCCTGACCACGTACCTTTTGGTCCAAGCCTGACAGCATCTTTGGCTTGTTGATTATCACGGCCTTTATCGGCACTTCACCTGAGTTGACCCTGTCCCGGACTGCTAGGTCCCGACCGCCGTGATGCTGGCAGTCGCCGAGTCAGCTCGCGCATTCCCGGCCGATCCAAGGATCGAGGCTCCATTGTCCCCCAGGCTTCGGACCTCGCCGTTGCCGACGACGCCCGCTGGGGTAGCAGACCGATGGCGGAACATCGGGTAATGTCAAAAGCCCTCCTGCGCTATGCGCATTACAGATCCATGAAGACACGACGAGTCACAAGGCCAAGGTAATCGATGGGAGAATCTCAGTTTCTGAGCAACTTCTCCGAGGGGGGTGTCGTTGACCAGTGGCATGGGATGGCGTATGACACAGAGATTTTGGTTTGACCTGTCGGTTTGAACCGAAGCAAACGCCACTCCGTTGCAGGCAATCGCGTCCATCGCTTCTAGGTGTTTCTCGTTCTCCAAAATTTGGAGAACGAGATCAGCGCCTGGTAGTCGGAAGCACGAGATGCTGCGTACGCACAGTACGGCAACTTGAAGATAGGAACCTAGTTGCCAACCGAGTGGCCAATGCATGCACTTGCGACGAATCCGTTAACGAATTAACGGACGCGCTGAATTGAGCTTGACGCCTGTCCACATTCACGGTGGGGCTCATCCTCACCCATCCCAACGCGGAACTCCACTCGCCTCGATCCACCAAAGTGACCGTTAAACAGTTTGTTCATCAGCATCCGACGTGATCTGTATTGCGGTCCAAGTCGTGAAATCGAGGCGGTCGTTTGACAACGAGCGTAAATGGTCTTTCCTTGACTCGACACGACGCGACGTTGGGTCGTTTGTGACGCGAAATGGCGTTGCCAAAAAACACCACCAGTAGTTTCTCATAGCCCATTTCGGGAAGACGCTTCCCCTGGGATTAGATGCACTCAAGCATTGGAGAGCGAACGTGGAACACCTTGACCAAGATACTTACGTTTCAGCACAAGAGATCGGCGCTCGCCTTGGGCTCGATGAAGACTTCTTGTTGTCGCGTGCAAAGGCCGGAAAGATCCCGTGTGTCCGTCTCTCGGCCGGAGTGATTCTCTTTCGGATGCGAGCCGTGATAACCGCCCTTGAAACCCCCGAGGGGCACGGTTCCCCGAGTGCGGTAGCGGCCGTTCGGCCGAGGGATCTCACCAGAGAGGGAGCAATTACTTACCGCAAGAGGGACGTTGCGACCGTGATAGGGGTAAGCGTCAGGACTCTTGAGCGCCTCGCGGCGGCCAACAAATTTCCGGCGCCGGACGCCAGAATTGGACGCGCCCCACTTTGGTTCCCCGACACGATCAGTAAATGGCTTGCGGCTGGCGGAGGTCGGATTTGATCAAAGCGGCGAGAGGAGGAAGGCCGTCGTTCAGCCTTTCTCCTCTCGCTGGAACAGGATGTATCGGCGTTCCAGTCAACGTGAACCAGAGGGACCCGAGTCAGGGGGACCCAGCGCTGAGCGAGCCGAGTTTGAGCGAGCACGGGGTCGAGCGATGACTGGGGGTGACGGGACCGGCGTAATGGCACGGCGACGAGTGACTACGCGGTGACTGACGGCTGGAGTGCTGATGAAATAGCCCTCACTGCCGATATACCCGGAGTTGTGCGCAGAACCAATCGCGGTGGGGGTTGTGCCGGGATAGGAAGGGACGCGGTGAGTGACGGCTGGATTGTTGGTGTAATAGCCCTGGCTATTGACATACCCGTAGTCATACGCAGAACCAATCGTGGCCGGGGTTGTGGCGGGATAAGACGGGATTCTGCCCGCATCCCTCAGTCGCTGATCATGTTGTCGCTGAGCTTCACGCATCCCGCCCACTACTTCTGCCGGACGCTCGCGTTCGGACGCCTGACGCACGCGGTCTGTTGAAAAGTCAAGGCTGCGGTTCGGCCACCCTTGGACTCCGGTCTGATAGAGCGTTATGTTGCCGACCCTTTGAGCGTCAACGGTGAAGTGCTGGGTATCAACCATGCCGTAGTACGTCGTGTGATTGCCGACACGGAGGCCGTAGTACGTCGTGTGGATATCGACTCTTTGTGGTGGAATGACTTGGACTTGGGCTTCCGCTTTTGTGCCGATCAGCGCGATCAATCCCAGAGCGAATACCGATCTCGTTCGTAGCATTAAGTATCTCCCGACTTGCAGCGAGTGTGGTTTGACGACAGCGCTCGTGGCATTTATTTGCCACTGACTAGCAAGGTAAGTGGCCTGGAATCCACGTCAGCGCGAGGCGTGACTACTCAAGCCCCATCAAGAGCGTGCCTTCTCCGTCGGATTCCAATGAAAACTATAGGCCGTGTTGTGCGTTGGTCGAACGCTGCTGCAAACGCTTAACGGTACTCCAGAGGATTGCTGATGTGTGAGAAAATGGCTTGGTTCCTGGAAGACTTCGACCGCGCGAGTGCTTGCCGAGAAGACTCTGGCGCGTATACGGAAGCCGTTCGGTTTCTGGTGGGTCGAGTAGCAGTTAGCCCTGCTTATCGGTCACATCGTCACAAGCAACGGCATGACTGGGTTCCCGTGCGCCGTAGGGACGCGGAGAAATTTTTCGGCCGGTCGGCCAACTGGGGAGAAATTCGCACGGACCTGCTGAAACACGGCGTATTAGAGTGCGATGAGGAATACCAAACGGATGTGAAGGCGAAGTGGTATCGGCTTGGCCGTGGCTGGCGACGCCGCATTCCCAAGATGGTGGTTCTTAGTGACAAGAAACTAGCTGCCTACGCTGGCCAGTGTGGCGCTGATCGGAAAGACGCACGTGTCTGGAAGCCGGTACACGAACACTTGGCTCGATGTCTGCGGGACGTGAGAGTAGACGAGCCGTTGGCATCTTCCTTGATGGAGCACCAGAAGCAAGAACGCGGGCGACACCTCACACAGTTAAAGATCGCGGTGATTCAGAGCGGTGAAGCGAGTCTAATTGTGTGTCCGTACAGCCGTGTTCATTCGCCAGTGGTCAATCTGTCTGGGATTGTCCGGCCCGCACTGCGAATTCATGGGCAACCGCTTGATGAAGTGGATGTGGCTAACTGCCAGCCCCTGCTACTCGGGTACATGGCCGCGAAGCTTTGGTCCAGGGAGTGGTCTGAGGCAGGCGTGCGCCGTCTCGGAAAGCGTGGTCGATGCTCTAACCCGTTCGATGGACTGCCGATGGACCTATGGCAAGGCGAACTGCCTAGTGACCTACGTGATTACCTCGAAGTCTGCGAACGCGGTGAGTTCTATGAATCCTTGATAGAAGCCTGGGAGCGTCACTCAGAGACACGGATGGAAAGAAGTGAGTTCAAACCGCAAGTTTTCCGGTACATCCTCTTTGGCCCCGTGCTCCCTGAAGAGCCGCTTTGGATTGCCTTCAAGAGCCGATGGCCTAGCATGGCTGAAGTTTTGGAGCTACTCAAGCGGAGAGACTACGGCACGACATCCCGCCATGCCAACGCATCGAATCTCATCTGATGATCTCAGGCGTAGCAGAATACTTCCGCACTAATCACCCACTGAATCCAATCCAAACAGTCCACGACAGCCTGCTGATCAACGCTAACTCAGTCAGCAAAGCCGAAAACGCTATCATCGAAGAGTTCAACAAAATTGGCCTAATGCCATTTCTCAAAACCAAGCACATGCAAGAGACAAACACGGAAGAGAAGCAAAACAACAGACACAAGGAACCAATCCCATACTGTATGTACGTACCAAATACACCTAGTGTACATGATACACCTATTCAAGCTGGGCTGTTAGAAGATCCCGATTGGCTCGACTGGTGAGCGCTGAGCGTCTATTTCCAAATTTTGGAGAACGAGAATTTCCCAGCGACCATGTCAATTGAACCGGAATACGGCGAGACATTTGCTTGACAAATGGCATGTACGAACCTAGGATAGAGGCATGAGCGAATCAAACGAATCACTTATTGACAGTCTGAAAGCCGCCATCGCCAAGTCAGGCATGACCCGATACAAGCTGGCGAAAGCCGCCGACGTGGAAGAATCGGCGCTATCCCGGTTCGTCCACGACAAGCGGTCAATCTCCCTGGAAGCGGCATCTCGGATAGCAGACGTCTTGGATCTAGAACTCAGACCTCGAAGAACGCGAAGGGACAGTTAACCGTGGCCAGCGTATTCAAACGGAAACGCGATCGGGATCGCAAGGGCACTCATGGTACATCGCCCACACGGATGAGAATGGCGTGCGACGAACGGTCAAGGGTTGCACCGACAAGACCGCAACGATGCAAATGGCATCCAAGCTTGAATCTGAGGCTGAACTCCGCCGACGCGGCATCGTTGATCCAAAGGCTGTCGGCTACGCCACGCATGAGGCACGACCGTTGAGCGAACACTTGAACGCATGGACGGAATCGCTCGAAGCAAAACGGTCCACACCGAAGCATGCCAAGCTGTTTTCAGGCCGTGCACGCCGGATTGTCGCTATCCTGATGGGTGCCAAGTTGTCCGAGATCGAACCCGCAAGTAACGCCAAGCGGGTCGGCATTGCGATTGCCGAAGCGAACTTGACCAAGTGGGTTGCATCGGCACGACTATTCGACTTGATTGCCGAACGGGTTCAAAAGGCACTGGCGACGCTCAAGACAGAAGGGCGGTCACTGGCGACGTGCAACCACCATCGAGCCGCCATTAAGGCGTTCTCGAAGTGGTGCGACGAAACAAGCCGAACGCGAGAGGACGTGTTGCGGGGAGTGAAAGGGTTCAACGCCAAGGAAGATCGTAGACATGACCGCCGAACCGTGTCTCTCGATGAGTTACACCGACTCGTTGAAACTGCGACAACGTGGGACCGAATTCATGGGTATGACTGGCCATGCGGGCGTATGCTATCGTCTCGCCGTGGCAACCGGCTTGCGTCATTCGGAGATCGCCAGCATAAAGCCGGAATCGTTCGACTGGGAAGCTCCCAGCTTCACCGTAGCGGCGTGCTACACGAAGAACGGTGATCCGGCAACCTTTCCGATTCAAGCCGATCTGGTGGACGATCTGGCTCCTTACGTGGCAACCTTGCCCCTTGGTGTGCCCATCTTTCCGATACAAGTCGGGAAGAGCCACAAGATGCTCCGTCGCGATTTGGAAGCTGCTGGCATTCCCTACCGCGATGCGTCTGGACTCGTGTTCGACTTTCACTCGCTCCGTTGCCAGACAGCTACGTTGGCGGATGCCGCCGGAGTCTCACCGAGGGTCGTTCAGAAGATGATGAGGCATTCGAACCTGGAGTTGACCGGCCGTTACACCGACCCCGCATCGTGGACATCGAGGCTGCTGCATCCATGCTCCCAAACCTCAAGACTGAGGGGGACAAGCTGGAAGCGAACGCCTTGCGAGCGACCGGCACGGATCGTGCGTCGGTGACCGAACCTGACAGCGCCCCTGACAGCGCTCTGCCAGGCGCAGGCGACGTTTCCAGTAGCTATGAGCCGCGTTCTGACGTGATAGATCGCTCGGCTGTTCCGACGTTGACCAACGAAAAAACCCTGATTTCTCAGGGTTTAGACGCTTCCCGTGTTTCACTGTCGCTTACTGTCGTAAATACCGGGGACGGGACTCGAACCCATGACCTGCGGATTATGAGACCGCCGCTCTAGCCAGCTGAGCTACCCCGGCATTGAAAAACGAACTCACGCTGATAAACACCGCAAGGTCGTTTCCTTCGATCATTTCAGGCTACCAGATGCACCCGGCGACTTCAAGTCGGCGGCGCGTGCGGCCCGAGCGTGGGCGGAGGGTTATTGAGGAGTCTGACGAAGTTCCGATTATTCCGTCGTCGTCTGTAAGTCATACCGCGTGCGGGGCTCAACTCAAACATTTCGCGACCCTGGTGACCTAAAAAGCGCCATTGCTTCCGTGAGCCGTATCAACCATCGCGCCGTTGGAATGCGACCATCCGATCGAACGGCCGGCATCGGTCGCCGCCGCCCGCGCCGCGCGCTCACGGCATATTCGCGACTTTCGAGCGGCCACGCCAAGCGAGTCGCATCCCGTTGGCGACTCCCGTGATGTCCGGTTATGCCGGCACCAACCTAACACCAACTCCAGTAAACTTTTATGAATCTGACAGAGTTAACGATTATTCCTGCGTCACATTTAACTCATTTGTCGATAACAAGATACGGAAAAGCACGCTCTCGGGTCGAGTTTTGCCGATTATTCCTGTGTCACACGTAACTCCTTGGCTTACAAGGAGATATATCAAACACACCTTCAGATTATCGAATTTAACGATTATTCCTGTGTCACACATAACCACAAGAGAAGCAGAACGTTACGGCTGATCGCCGCGGTTCCGATTGGGATCGTCCCAAAGCAGAAAGTCCCAGCTTGACACTTGTTACGTCAAGCCGCGACGCGCATTTTTTTCGCTTTGGCCGCAGCCTTCGCTTCGGTAAAGGCTGTAGCCATTTCCTCTTCGAGCAGAGTGCAGAAGTCGTAGCTCGGCAGTTTCAGGCCCAGGAGCTGATACGGACAAAAGCCTTTCCGCTTCCCGCTCCGGAACACCCGAGTGTTCCAGTACAACCGCTTGAGATCGAGCATCCCTGGAGTCACCGTTCGATGTCGCGATTGATGCATGCGGAGCACGCTGTTCATGCACTCCACCGCGCTGCTGGCTCGCACCGTCTGACTCAACACCGTCGCCACCTGCCGGTACGACTCGCGCCAGTTCGGATCGAGCTTCTGACAAATTACCATCTGTAATAAATACAATAAGTGTTCACGACCGGCAGGAGCCGACTCAATCGAGTTCCTCGGCCGCTGCCGACGCAGCCACCATAACCGCACCAAGGCGTCGCGCACCGCCTCGGGCATCGACAGTTGACCCAACTGATCGTGCAGCCGATCCAAGAACGTGAAGGACTCGGCGCTGGTCAGCAGCCCACGGACCTTGGACCATTCCTTGCCCGGCAGCCGGGACAAGGCCCACGCGACTCGCTCTTGCGCCCGGGCCCGATCGTTGAGTTGACCGTCGGCACCAAAGACATCCAGAGCCGGCTCGACCCGCTTCCAAGCCGCTTCCCTCTTCTCATACAGTTGGAACGCCTGCGTCGCCTTCTTCCAGGCCTTGTTGGCCGGGTGCGTCAACCCGCACGTGCTGCGGCCCTGCCGTTGGGCTCCCTGGACGGCTCGGCTGGCTTTCTCAGCCCGTTCCCAGAGCCGCTCCACCCGGTTCCAAAGGATGCCCAAGACCCGGTAGGCTTCCTTCTTGGTGTGGAAGACGTCCAGCCCCTTCTCCAGCGGAACTCGGTCGGCGTCGCGTTGGTGCTGCTGCATCTGGGCGATTCCCGACTGCAGTCCCTTGCCCGCGTCGCAGGTCACATAACGCAACCCGGTCCAGGGCCGCAATTCTCCAAACCAAGTCGAACCTTTGTGATTGGCCGCCTTGGTCCCCAGAAACCAGACCATACTGTGGGGCTCAATCCCCACCAGGACCGGTCGGCGGTGGAAAAAGATCTCATCGAGACAGCCGACCAGCACCAACACCCGGCAGCCGCCATCCAGTCGCTTGAGGACCACCCCCGCGGCCTTTCCCCCGGCTTTGAGCCAGCGATGAATCGTCGTGCGGCTGGGACAAGCCCTGGCCCCCAAGAGAAACTCCAACAGGACGTGGATTTGGGTGTGGCTGAGCCCCATGCCCATGCCGATGGCGGCGAACATCAGTTGTTTGGCCAGCGGAAGCTCGATGGTCTGATCCAGCCAGTCCCACAGTTGGGTATTTTCCCGCTCGAGGGCTGCGATCCTCCGGTCCTTCTCCTCGTGTGTCGGTCCGCCGCCGTGTTCGGCCTCGACGGCCGCTTCCACCTTTTGAGCGTGGTCGTAGACGGTCTGCCGACTGCATTCGGCCTGCTGGGCTTGCGTTGTGACCGAGCCTCGGGGTCCACTCCAGCGTGCGGCGGCATTGGCGATCCAACTGCGGAAGGTTAGCTTGCACATAGGGATGGCTCCTGTCGTGTGGCCTAATTGACAAAACCACACCTCTAAGGTCCATCCCCTCAAAATATCAAGAGGGTGCTGGCAAAATCCGGCCAAGTGTCAACTTGAAAACGGCCCAATTCACCCGTTTTGGGACGATCCCTTCCTGTGTCACACGTAAGTTTCAGTCCTGTCACGAGATGTAGCCGAATGGCTGTTCTTCGACCCGACAAAGTGTGTGCGCTCTCCAAGCTTCGTGCGTCGGGATCCTCGGCTGCTTGGCAAGCCTTTCGTCCGCCGGAATCTCGACACCGAACGGCTTCGTCAGAGTCGGGATTGAAATCACGAGTCCGCCTCGCGCGGCTCGATTGCCGAGAGGCGGTGGAGTGGGGCGAGCTTATTGGCGAGATGGAGGAGGAGATAGAGCGAACAGCCGATCGCCACGGCCGCGACCGCGTTTGACGTGATGACGGCCAGAGCCGTCAAGAGGAACGCGGTGGCGTCGAGCCGTCGCATCCGATGCAAGCGGCGCCAGGTGCTCCATTCCAAGAGGCCCAGGCCGACATAAGCCGTCACGCCGGCGAGGGCGGCCAGGGGAATCCGAGCGATCAGGCCCGACCCGAACCCCACCAGGACGAGCAGGAACGCGGCATGCAGGAAGTTCGACATTCGCGTCGTTCCTCCACAGCGGACATTCGCCAGGCTCCGGGCGGGGATGCCGACGCTCATCGGTGCCCCGAAGACGCCGGCGCACAGGTTGGCGATTCCATAAGCGCCGAGTTCGCCATCGGCGTCGGCCGCGCGGAGGGGCCGGTGCCGTCCTTGGAAATGTTCCACCACGCGGGACGTGATCAGGATGTTGACCGAGGTCACAAACGCCAATCCCAACGCGGCCGGAAGAACGTCGATGACGTCGGTCGGCTTCCACATGAACCCAGCGAACGGAGGCAAGTTGAGCGAAACAGCGCCGAGTGTCCGTTCGTGCCAACCGAGCAGCGCAACCGGCGGCGACGGCCAGGCCGACGCCGAGTAACGCCGCGGGCGACCGCGGCCATCGCCGCGCCACCGCTACGGCCCCGGCGATCACGATCAACCCCAGGAAGAGCGGCTGCCAACGTGACTGGGACAAGCTCGCCAATACCTCGGCGAGCTGACTGAGCGGGTTGGAGGTCGCGGACTCTCGAGAACCAGGAAGACCCAGCAGAGTGCGGAGCTGGAGGATCACCATCATCGCGCCGACGCCGCAGGAAAAGCCCGAGACGACCGCATGCGGCACTCTGGCGACGTATCGGCCAAGGCGAAGGACGCAGAACATCATCATAAAAACAGCCGCCGCCAGGCAAACCTTGGCGGCGCCGCCGACACCTTGAGCCTGGACGGCCGTGGCGATGAAGGGAACCGTAGCACTGGCCGTCCCGCCGATCAAGACGGGGTTGCGGCCCAGGAGCGACGTGATCGGCGCGGTCAGGATCGACGTGAACAGGCCAAGCTCCGGCGGCAGGCCCATCAGCTTCGCCATTGCCAAGCCGTAGGGGAGCGCGACCAACGCGGCGATGGCCCCCCCCGCAGCGTCCCCCGCAAGGCCGCGCCAGCCGTAACCGTCACGCCAAGCTCGCCCGACTGACGCTTCAGACATTCATGACGCGTCCGAACGCCGCCCGAAACTTCGCCATTTCCTCCGCGGTGCCAATCGAGACTCGCACGTGGTTCGGCATCGACGGCCAGGTTCGGCCGATGACGACTTTTTCCTTGAGCAACTCGGCGAAGACTTGCCGGCCCGGCCGGCGGACGTCGACCATGATCATGTTCGCTTCCGATGGGATGACAGCGAATCCCTTCTTCTCAAGCCACTCGGCGGTCTCCTCTCGGATCTCGCCGATGATCTTGCGACGCTGTTCGACCAGGCCTTTGGCCTTGAGACTGGCAGTGGCGCCGACCATGCCGGTGACCGGCAACGCCCCGGCACCGTAGTGGTGCAACTTGGCGATCAGGTCGGGCCGGCCCAGCGCCGCGCCGGCGCGGAGGCCAGCCATGCCGTAGAGCTTGGAAAACGTTCGCAGGATGATGACGTCCTTGTCGGCCGCCACCAGCGCCGAGGCCGGCTCGGCCGTCTTGGACAGATGGATATAGGCCTCGTCCAGCAGCACGATGGCATTCTTGGGCTTGTGAGCGACCAGGTACTCGATATCTTCCTTGGAAGTGATCGACCCGGTGGGATTATTCGGGTTGCAGACGTAGATGACCCCGGCGTCGGGGTCGGCCTGGGCCATGGCGCTCGACGTCGTGGGCGTAATCCTTGCGGAGCGGAACCTTGATCGTCCTGGCGCCGATGAACCGGGCCGCGCGTTCACCTGCCTCGTAGCCAGGATCGGCGACGACGAAGGATTTGTCCGGCCCCGTGAAGGCCAGCACTGCCCGGTGCAAGGGGTCGCTGGAGCCGGCGAACGGCATCACATGATCTCGGGAAATGCCCTCGACATCGGCCATCGTCGCGGCGAAGGTGTTCGTCTCGTTGTAGAGATATCGGCCGCCCAATCCCACAACCTTGTGAATCGCCTCGGCAGCCTCGGGGCAGGGGCCCATGGGGTTTTCGTTGGCATTGATCTTGACCGCGTCGGACGGGAGGTTCGGCATGGCCGACAGTCCCTGCGCCAGCGCCGCCTCGTTGTAAAAGGGCAAGGATGCCCCCGCAGTCAAGAGGGCCGCCAGGCGGCCGAAGTCGCGTCGGGTGAATCCGCGCCTGAGTCTGGTCTTCACGGGATTCCCGGCCGAAAAGGTCATTCATTCGGTCCTCCAGCTTCTTCGCGTTGAGTGAGTGGCCTATCAATAATAAAGCGTTGCGTCGGGGACAGTTGGCTTGGCCGAGGGAGGGGAGAGAGACAAGCCGGAGTCAGCCTGGACTGACCTTACCTGTCGATCACTCAGCCGCGAAACCGGTCATCATTATAGACACGGTCAAGATTCGCGTAAACCGTCACGCCAGATTCTTCTTGACAGCCCCTTGTCAATCGCCGCACGATCTGTTCAGCCACCGGGACGATCCGACGTTCGCGGCCTAATTCTTCCTCATCGTTTCGGAAGTCGAACAGTGGTTGGCCGACGGGCGAACCACGTTATTGGGGGCAACTCGGATGGATTTACTCTGGTTCATTCTTATCGGTATCGCCGCGGGTTGGTTGGCTGGCCAGATCATGAAGGGGGGCAGCTTCGGTCTCGTCGGCGATTTGATCATCGGGGTGATCGGCGCGATACTCGGAGGCTTTCTTTTCGGGGTGCTCGGCATCTCGGCCGCCGGACTGCTGGGACGTCTGATCACGGCAACGGTCGGTGCGATCGTCCTCATCTTCTTGCTGCGGGAATTCAAAAAAGATCGCGCTGAGTCGTCGGCACATCCGCTCAGATCTCACCGCGGCGGGGAGTCGGTGTAATCGACATAGAGATCCTCCTCATCGAACGCGTCGAATCCGGTCAACTCGGGGTTGTTCCGATACTCGAACTCCGCGTTCGTGGCCTGTGCCTCCAGGATCGCGTCCCGCTCGGCCGGCGGCATTGCGAGCAATTCCGCCAGTGTCACGGGTTTTGGCGCAGGTGCCTCTGACGGCGCCTCGGACGCCGTCGCTTCCAGGCTGTGCAGAATCTCCAACACGTAGCCCCAACGTTCTCGGGGCACCTGATGTAAGGCGTCGATGATCGATTGTTCGGTGACATCCACGGACATGGCTAATCTCCAGAAATGCTCGAAACGTTCACCCCACGCCGCAGGCGTTACGGGCGCGGTCGAGAACGATGCGGGCGGTGATTCTGGCGCGGGCGGCGGCCGCGGAGCGGATGGCGGCGACGCGCTCTGGATGTGCCAGCCACTCGGCTCGCTGTTCCCGCGCTGGTCCGAAACGGGCGATCATCGCCTCGCCCAGCCGGCTCTTCACCTCGCCGTAGCCGATCCCCCCCTCGCGGTAGCGCCGTTCGACCTCGGCGAGCTCTTCGGACGCGGCGAAAAGCTTGAACATGTTGAATAGCGGGCAGGTGTCAGGGTCTTTGGGGGCCTCGACCGGGGTGCTGTCCGTGACGATCTTCTTGACTTTTTTCCGGATCGCCGCCGGTTCGTCGAAGATCTCGATCGTGTTGTTGTAACTCTTGGACATCTTGCGGCCGTCCAGACCGGGCACGACCGCCACTGTCTCGAGGATGTAGGGCTTCGGCAACTTGAAGACGTCGTCACCACCACCGAAGACGCGGTTGAACCGCTCGGCGATGTCGCGGGTGATCTCCAGATGCTGCTTCTGGTCCTGGCCGACGGGCACCAGGTCGGCATCGTAGAGCAAGATATCGGCCGCTTGAAGCACCGGGTAGGCGAAGAGTCCGTGCTCGGCGGCGAGGCCCTGCTGGATCTTGTCCTTGTAGCTGACGCATTTCTCCAGCCATCCCATCGGTGTCACGGTGGAGAGCAGCCAGGCCAGCTCGGTCGTTTCCGGGACATCGGATTGAACAAAGAGCGTGGTCTTCTCGGGGTCGAGTCCCAACGACAACATGGCGACGAACACATCCATGGTATAGGCATGAAGTTGCCGGGCATCCCGAACACTGGTCAGCGCATGATAGTCGGCAACGAAATAATAGGCCTCGTTCTCGCGCTCGAGGTCGATGAACTGCCGCAGTGCGCCGAAATAGTTGCCGATGTGCAAGGCACCCGAAGGCTGGATTCCCGACAGAATTCGCATGAAACAAGTCACTCAATGGAGCGATGGTGTACCTGGGGTTAGCGCGTTTAGCGATTGGATTGGGCACGCGTGGTCACCCCCCCGAACCCCCCCCTTCGCAAGGGGGGGAAATTAACCGCACTTTTCCCCCTTGCGAAGGGGGGGTTAAGCGGGGGTGGATCGTCTCAGCCGCGACACGTGCTCAATTCAATCGTGAGGCGCTCTAGGCTCAATGTACCAAGTCGTATGCAGATCGTCCAAGTCAAGCAGTTCTGACCGATCTCGGCCGGGTTCAGGGCGCACGTTTGTGGGCTGAGCGCTGCATTGGCAGTTATGCGGGCGGATGCTACGATGACGTGAAACGGAAGGGAGTCATCCAGTGTCGACCAGAATCTATGAGGGTCATGGAGTTCGCTTCGAATATCCCTCGGACTGGGCAGTGGAAGTCATCGAGGACAGTTCGGAGGTGATCGTTGGCGTTCAGGAACCAAGCGGCTTGGCCTTCGTGCTGGTGACCATCGACGAGTCTTGTTCCGATCCGGGTGATGTCGCCGAGGCTGCTCTCGAGGCGATGCGCGAGGAGTATCCCGACCTCGACGCCGTCCCAATGGTCGAAACGATCGGCGACCATGACATGATCGGTCATGACGTCGAGTTCTTCGCACTGGATATCGCGAACGCGGCCACCGTCCGCACCTTCGGCACTCCCCGGCGCACCGTCCTCTTCTTCGGCCAGTGGACAGAACTCGGCGACAACAACCTCGCCGATATTATTCGTGGAATGCTCAGTTCGCTCGAAGAGGCAGAGGATTAAATCGAGAACATACGGGCTCGACGCGCTTCGCGAAGTCACATTTCTCCGGGCGATTCAGCGCCGGCTCGGTCCGCTCTCGGAGTTACCTCGTCCAGAAACGCCGCGATCTGTTCAAAGAGGGGTTCGGCGCCTTTGGCGATCACGTTGGTGTGTCCGGCGCCGGCGACGTCGAACCAGCGCGGCGGCGTGGGGAAGGCGTCGGCCAGGCGGCGCGCTTCGGCGATCGGAACGAGCCAGTCGTCGGTTCCATGAACGATCAAGGTCGGGCAGGTGACGCATGGGGCTGAGTCGATCGGTCGGGGGCGGCTCAGCGACACACCCGCCAGCTTGCCGGCGCGGCGCGTGACGAGCCGGGCGAGTAGCTCGGGAAAGGGGAGCCATTTCTTTCGCAGCAATACGGCCACCGAGGCATCAAGGTCGACCATGGGTGATTCGAGCACCAAGGCGACGATCCGCGAGTCCGCGGCCGCCGCCCGTAAGGCGATGGCCGCGCCCATCGAGCGGCCCCAGAGCGTGGGCCGGAATCGCACAGGCCGGGTCGATCCGCGCAGATGCTCGGCCAGCATATCGAGCCAAGCCCGGATATCGTCTGCCTCGCGTCCGCCGAACGAGGCGAACGGTCCCTCGCTCAGGCCATAGCCTCGGGAATCCAAGGACGCGACGTTCCACCCGTGCCGATGAAACGTCGCCACACGTCGCGACTCCAAGGCTGACGAACGTTCCGCAAACCCGTGGAGCAGGATCACAGTCCGCCCCACCTCGTCCTGTCCCGGTATGGGGAACCAGCGGCCCGCCAACCGTGCTCCGTCGCGTGCCCGAACGGCGATCGGTTCTACCAAGGCTGCCGGCTCGTCTGACGCCAATCCGTCGGTTTGCTCATTTTCGTCCGCGATCAATCGGGGCGGAACAACCAGCATCCAGGCTCCAAACTCGACAACCGCCAGGACCAGACATGCGATCGCCCCCAGCGCGAATCCTCCAACACCGGCCAGCCAGTGCAAGATGCTCTCTGAGGGAATGACCGATGACCAGTGACTGATGACTTCAGGAAAGTTTCTAGGAAACGATGTGCCATGATTCCGTCCTCGGTCCACCGGAAGCGGATCGACCCGTCGCGCCAGGTCCGAAGAAGTGGAGTTCCTTGCTTTTCGAGGGGGGCCAAGGCGTCGCTCGTCCTGGAGGGCAGGGGGCGCTGGCTGACGACAACCAGACGGGGTTGTGCCCACTTGTAGAGCCATTCGGGGTTGGCCGACTTGCCCCCGTGGTGGGGAGATAAGAAGACATCCGGCGGTGGCTCCGGTGAGGGCCGCGCCACCAGCTCGAGCAGTCCTTGTTGCTCCAGATCGCCGGTCAAGACGATATGACGGCTGGCGAAGGCGACGTCGAGCACGAGGCTGCGGGCGTTGTCTGAGGTCTCCGGGTGCCAGTCGGCGAGCGGGTGCAGGACCTGAAACCGCACACCGCCCGATTCCCAGGTTTCCGGTGCTGTCGTTGGCTGGACCAGGATGCCACGGGACTGGACCTGGTCGATGAGACGGATCGCCCCGGGATTTTTCGAGCCGGCGAATCCGGGCGGGACTCGCACCGCTCCGATCGCGAACCGGTCGAGCAGGTCGGACAGGCCGTCGTAGTGATCTTGGTCGGCATGGCTCAGGATGACCGTGTCGATGCGGCTCACTCCTCGCGACCAGAGAGCTGGGGCGATGATTCGCCGGCCGATGCTTGGATCACCCAGCGAGCCGCAATCGTAAAGGAAGGTCTGACCGCCGGGTGTCTGGATGATGACGGCCAGTCCGTGCCCGACAGCCAGGAATTCGGCCTCCGGCGGAGTGATCTTCGAGGGAATGTCGCTCAAATACCAGGCGGGCACCACCCATGCGGCCAGCAGCCACCAGACAACACTCCCCGTCCACCAGCCAGCCCGCGATGGTTGCGACTGCCGCGAGGAAACCGTTGCCGACACGGCTGCCAAGTCCCAGCAGGATGTAAAAAACGAGCACCCAGCCCCAGGCCGGCCCAATTACGAAGTGATGTCCCCACGACTGCGCAACCCCCCAGAAAACGATTGCCTCGGTGATCTTCAAGAGCCAGCCGGCGCCCCAGGCGGGCAGAGCCCCCAGCGGACCCCAGACCGCCGACAGCACCAGCCCCATTCCGCTCAGCAAAAGTGCGATCGAGGTCAAGGGGATCAGTGGAATGTTCAAAAGGATTCCCGATCGTCGACACGATATGGAATCGAGAGGCGACCAGCGGCAGAGCTGCCAGCCAGACAACCGTCGAGCCCACCACTCCGTTCGCCAGCATTCCCAGGGCCCCTCGCAGTCCGGCACGCCACCGGGATTCGAGCCGTCGCTCCAGTTCGTCAAGCGGCGACCGGGGACCCAAGATCCAGTGCCGGATCATCTCAGGGAAGGCTGCGCACCAGAGTGCAGGCCGGTGGCACCAACCAGACGATCGCGCCGATCGCCAAGAACGAGAGTTGGCAACCGATATCGAACAGGAAGGAGGGATTGATGCCCAAAGTCGCCAGTCCGGCAAGTGCCAGGGTGTTGGCGGGCCGGGCCATCCGTTGGGCGATCGCGGCCATGCAGAATGTCGCGGTCATCACCGTCGAGCGCACGACCGATGGGGCCAGTCCGACCAACAGAGCATAGCCGAACATTGACAGGCCGACAGCCAGGTAGGCCGGCCTGCGCGGAAAGCCGATCATGCGAAACGCGAGAAGGAGCGCACCCGCCAACGCTTGCAACTGGAGCCCAGAGATCGCCAGTAAGTGGGTCGTACCGGTCCGTGCGAACGCATCGTTGACCTCCGGTTCGACCTCCTCACGCCGGCCCAGTAGCAATGCGGCGGCCAACGGAGCGATCGCTGGGTCAAGCCGCTCGACCAGCCGCGCGTGGCTCCACTCCTTGAGGCTGCCCAGCCAACCGGTGAGCACGTCAACGGTCCCGTCCGGATCTCGCCAGAAACTCTCCGGCTCGTCGACCGTCAATCGAAGCCGAATTCCCTGGGCTTGCAGGTATGCGCGATAGTCGAACTCACCTGGATTCAGCGGCCGGGCGACCTTCGCGAGTTGTCCGGCCGCCTCGACCGCGGATCCCGCCGGGACATCATGGCGATCGCCCGCGACGATCACAATCGCCCGGCCCGCGGCGGGATGCCAACGCTTGCCGTCGCTGATCGCCTTCAGGTCCAGCACGAACCGGGTCGTGATCGCGTTCGGTATCGTTGGTCCCAAAGCCGAACCCCCGGGTCTTGCGTAAGCCGAGATAATCCCGCAACATGCCGCGCACCCAAGCCGGTCGCGGCGTCTCGGTGATGCTCCAGGCCAGGTCGTCGGCTGCCATGTCCGACCAGCGAACGTGATGCCAGCCCCCGCCGACCGCGCACGCCGCGACCAGCACAGCCGCGCTCGAGATCAAGGCTCGGCGAACCGTCAGCACCGCGAAAATCCCACACGCCAGCGCAATCATGATCCACGACTCGGTTTGACAGGGTTCACCGTAGCGGTCCGCGACGATCCCCATGGCCACCGCCGCGATCAAGGGAACCAAGGGAGCGATCACCAACCCGGGCTGCTCGCGTTTTCGATCCGACGCGACCCGACCGGGTCAGAACCCGAACTGACCGCGACCCGCATTCTGCATCCCAATCTTGACCCGTCGGTCGACGATCCCCACATTCGTCGTAAATCCCGTCAAGCGATGCGGTACGCCCGTTCAGTCTTCGCCTTGCCTTCAACCCGATCAATTCCTCACGCGGTTTGACCGGTACTTGCTGGACAGTTGGTCGCCAATAGCGGATTCTATCTTGTATCAGGTGCCGAGTGGCACGACACCATCTGGGGCGAACCACTGTGTAAAAGGACAAACGAACATGCAGCATCAATATCCATGTGGCAGTCTGAGCCGCCGCCAGTTTCCTGACCGCCTCGGCCGCCACGGTTCCGCTGATCTCGGCCCTTCCGGCATTGGCCGCCGCCGATCCTCAAGCCCTCGGCCGCGTGACCCATCAGGGGGCCGGGGATCAGCCCCCGAGCAAGCTCGGCGCGCCCGGGCCCTATCCGGGCCGAGTCGTCGAGGTCAAGAACCCGGCGATGATCCGCAACGGCAATCGGAACGCCGCCGCCATCAAAGCGACGATGGACCGCGGCATCAAGGAACTGACCGGCGCCACCGACGCCGTCGAAGGCTGGAAGCATTTCTTCGAGCCGGGCGACGTCGTCGGGCATCAAGGTCGTCCCCAACGGTCAGCCGCTGGCCCATTCCTCCTTCGAGATCGTCCTCGAGGTGATCGAAAAGCTCAAGGCGGCCGGCGTCAAGACCAAGCGACATGTTCGTCTATGACCGGTATCGCGGCGAGTTCATGCAGGCCGGCTACCACAAGATCCTTCCCGCCGGCGATCAGGTGGGGCGGGCTGGACCCCGACGGCAACCAGTTCAAGATCGATTTCCCCGACTTCCGATCGGACCCGATCGCGGGTTTCGACCCCGACACGTTCGTCTGGATGGATTTGATCGAATACGGCAGCAATCCCAAGGACGATCGTCAGTACCGTTCCCACCTGGGTAAACTCGTCACCAAGACCGTCAACAAGATCGTGGCCATCCCCGTTCTGAAGGACCATGGCTCGGCCGGCGTGACCGGGGCCTTGAAGAACATGAGTCACGGATCGGTCAACAACGTGAACCGATCGCACAGCACTCCGTTCACCAACGTCTGCAACCAGTTCATTCCCACGATGGTCAGCAACCCGATCATCCGCCAGAAGTTCGTGCTTCAGATCATGGACGGCATCCGCGGCGTCTTCCAGGGAGGTCCCTTCGGCCCGAACATCGACTGGACCTGGGAACACAACGCGATCTTCTTCGCAACCGATCCCGTGGCGCTCGACCATGTCGAGTGGGGAATCGTTGATGCGAAACGCGTCGAGAAGAAGCTTCCTCCGGTCGGCGCGTCGGGCAAGACGGCACTGGACCCGCTCAAGCGCGAGGGCTTCGACGTCCGCCAGCCCCAGCACATCGCCCTGGCCGGCGCACTGGGCCTGGGTTACTTCGACTTCAAATCCCCCAAAGGGCGGCGGTTCTCGATCCAGCACAGCGTCGTGTCCGTGTGAGCCGCGATGCACGCCGTCGCACCCTCGATCCGGCTGAACCCGGATTCAATTCCATTGAGGATAAGGCCGTTCCTGCTCTTTCGGTGGCAGGACGGCCATCATCTTCGTAAACGACTGCGAGTAGGTATCCGAATGAACTGACGCTCACGCATTCTCCGAGTGAGCCGCTTCCGCTGATGCCGTCGCCGCTCACGGATTCTCTCTAACCGCGGACGAAGAAGATTCGCAGGCTACTCATCAGCCATTTGTCGCCCTGTTTGACTCGCACCTGGTAGAACGGCACTTTGAGTGGCTTGGGTCTATCAAGTTGGGCACGAACGTCCCCGCGATCACCAGGATGTCGGGGGCCAGCAGTTTGGCATACTCACCGTGTTCTTCGCTGAATCGTGGTCGGGATCTTGAACAGGTCCGCATACGCTTTCTCGATCTCCTCGCGGCCGTTGTACTCCTTGACCGTGTATACCGCTATCGTTCCTTGGTTTCCAGGAAGATCTTGGCGTCTTCCGTGTAGTAGGCGGCCATGGCCTTGGCGTTGAGCTGTATTGAAAGTGGCGGCGCCTTCCTCGGTGAGCTTCGGCCATTCATGGCCTCGTCGCGGTCTTGGCCGCAGGCTGAGACGACCGAGAAGCAGACGCGAGCAGAATCGCGAAAACGAGTCATCATCGCGTATTCATGAATGTCACTCCTTTGAGCGGAATGCTCGTTCATAGGTTAGGAAATTCAAGATCTACTCATGCTCTTCCGGAGCTGGAGCCCGGTTGGGCTCGGTGGCCGCGACCGGGCTGGCTTTGAGCGCGGTCGCCTTGGACGGCTCGAGGGTCTTGATCATCCGGAGCAGCTCGCTGTCGGTGGTCAGGATCAGCCGGGTTTCTCCTTTGAGTGCCTCCTTGTAGACTTCGAGGGTGCGGGTGAAGTTGTAGAACTCGCCGGTCTCCCGGATCGCCTTGGCGTAGGAGTCGATGATCTCGGCGTCGACGCGGCCTTTGAGGATGTTGGCTTCCTGCTTGCCCTGGCCCTCGATTTTCTGCGCTTCGGCCTTGGCCTTGTTGATGATTTCCGTTCTTGCGCTGTTCGCCTTCGCTGATGGCCTTGACGGCGATGGCTTCCATCAACGAGATGGCTCGGTCGAATGCGGCCTCGCGCACTTGAGGCACGAACTCGATCCGGGACAGGCCGACATCGACCAGCTCGATGCCGCGGCCCTTTGACCTGGCTCTGGCCGGCCTCGGCCAGAGGCGCTGGGCGTTGTTCTTGATCTGGGCGGTGATCTTCAAGCCGGCCCTGCGAGATCGATTCCTTGGCCTCCGGGGGAACGACGAGGTCGAGAATGGTTTGGTCCTGGTCGGACTCCGACACCTTTCTTGCCGGGCTGCGCCGGCCTGTGCGACGACCTCGGGCGGGAGGCCCAGGGTGTACGTCATCTTGCGATTCGTGCTGCGGACGATCTCGGCCAGCTTGTGGGTCGTGATCGTGTCGCGTGCCGTGCTCCGGACGAACTCCTTGACGCGCGACTCGGCATTGTTGACCGTGCGGAGCGTCTGCACGAACTGGGCCGGATCGCTGATCCGCCAGACGGCCCAGACCGTGACCTCGACCTTCTTGCCATCGGCGGTGGGGACGTCGACGAGCTTCTCCTCCTGACTGGTCCCGTGCCAGACCTGGAGCGTTTTGGGCAGCCGCAACACTTCCTGGGTCAGCGGGAGCTTGAAGTAAAGGCCCGGCTTGGTGCGGCTGGCGACCGGCTCGCCGAATTGCAGGAGCACCGCCAGCTCGCGCTCGTTGACCGTGTACAGGACCGACTCGCCCAGCGGGATGGCCAGCACCAGAGCCAGCCCGACGAACACGGCGATGATCGCGGCGTTTCATGGGCTGGTGGCTCCCTTTTGGTCGAGATTCAAGAGCGGCAGCAGATTCTTGAGATCGGCATCAATGATCGTTTTATTCTTCACGCCTTGGAGTACGTCCTGCATCGCTTCGAGGTAGAGGCGCTGGCGGGTGATCTCCGGGGCCCGCTGATAGGCGTGGTACTTGGCCAAGCAGGGCCTCGATCTCGCCGGTGGCCTCGGCGCGGCGACTGGAGGCGTAGCCCTCGGCTTCGCGAATCAGTTTGTCCCGGTTGGCCCTGGCCTCGGGAATCAGCTTGTTCCGGCTGGACTCGGCGTCGTTCTCCAGCTTCTGTTTCTCCTGGATCGAGGCATTGACCTTGTCGAACGCCGGCTTGACCCGGTCGGGCGGGATGACCCGCTGCATTTGCAGGGCCGTCACGGTGATGCCGCAGGCGTAGGCGTCGAGAATCCGCTGGACGTCCTGGCGGGCATCCGAGGCGATGTCGCTCCGCTTGGCGCCGATGACTTCGTCGAAGGAGTAGTCGCCCACCAGCCGGTTCATGACGGTGCGCGCCACGGTGGTCAGCAAGTCCTCGGCGAACTGGTCGTTGTCCTCCATCGGGAATCGGAACAAGAACTCGGACGGCTCGGTCACCTTCCATTGCACGGTCCACTCGACCGAAGCCGTATTCAAGTCGCCGGTGAGCATCAAGGTTTCGTCTTCTTGATGCCGTCTGCGGCTCGGCCGGCTCCTCGGCGCGGATGGCGGCCCGTAGGGCAGCCGCAGCCCATGCTCCTCGACGCTGACCTTCATCACCTGGTCGACCAGCGGAACCTTGAAATGCAGTCCCGGCATCGTCGTGGCGTGATACTTGCCGAACCGGAGCACGACCGCCTGCTCGTAGGGCTTGACCGTGTAGGAGATGTCCGAGAGCAGCCAGAGCGCCAGCATGCAGCCCGACGATCCAGGGGAAGAGCGGCAAGTAGCGCTGCCAGGGCTCGCTCGGCAGTCCACCGCGGCCCTGGCCTCGGCGCCGATATTCGTCGAATGGCTCCATGCTCGAAACCTTTCTCGCTTTCTTTCTTGCTGGATCGATTGCGGAGACCGGGGTTTCTTCCGTTCTGATGACCCATCCGGCGAGACAGGGATCGGAAGAAGCCCCCAGTCTGATTCGTTGTCGGCTCGCCAATCTTAAGGCGATTGAACGGAAGGTGGGGATCACTCTCAACGCGTGGCATTCACGCGATGCCGAGCCGCTCGCAGGCCTCGGCGACCCCGGCGCCGGCCGGCCGTACTCGCTGGCGGTCACCTATCACTTTGGCTGAGTGTGTTCGGATCGTTCACGGCAACATTTCCGGCGAACGATCGACTTCGTTCAGCAATTCTCGATCCGAGAGTGGTCGGCAAGCAAGGCCAATCGCTCAAATCTTCGAGAAAACAGCGTGCGTGCTCGGGTGTGTGTCCGATCAATCCCAGTGACCTGAATGCTCGAAATGCCGAAATTCGGTGACGGCCAGTTGGACGAAGTCTTTCCAGTCCGGCGTACGGTCCGTGAGCCGAAGCCGCGCGCACGCATCTCGCACCTGACCGTCTATCGGATGCCGATTGCCGACCCGCGAAGCAGGCGGTGGATCCGGTCATTCGCCGGGACCGCGGGCCGCGAAGGAGTCCCTGGACCCATGGGCGCTGAGCGAAATCGCCGATCAATCGGACTGGGAGGTCCGAATAAGAGCGCCGTAACTCGTACGCGGCGAACTTGGCCATCTCGAGATCTCCGCGCAAGCTCAGGCCGTCTGACCGTCCGCGAGCTATGTCGTCGTCCCCGTTTGGTTCCGGACCGAAGACTTTCTCCAGCAATGGTGAGGCCCATATCCCCTGGCGCTCGTTTCCGGGCACGTAGACGGGCTGCTCGAGCGTGATCGGGTGCTCAAGCATCAGGCTCGAGACTTGCGGGATCGCCAGGGCGGTCAGAGGATAGTGGCCCAGACGTTCCCAGTCGCCAATCCGCACCGGCTCGGAAAGAGCCAGCCCTCGGGATCGAAACGCCTTTTCCGTCATCTCGACGCAATAGAGCGCGGTATCGTCCATGCGGAACTCGTGGTCGAACGGCACCTGTTGTTCGAAAACCGTGCGGCAATAGCCGATCACGCCGGGGATGTGGCGGCGGTGCTCGGGTTTCAGCCGTTTGACGCCCAGTGGTCCGACGCAGTCGATCATCCAGACCTCGAACGGTTGGAGCTGGATCCCGTCTGACGAGCAGTCGTCAGACCATGGGTGATCCATCCTCGATGACGACGATCCCGGTATGCGAGAACGGGCTGGCCGTCGCTCTGGCGATGAACCAGCTCAGAGGTATGATGCCGCGCACGGTCCTGGCGTCGCCAAGCCGGAAGACAATGTCGCCCTCTTGGAGCACGCTCCGGCCCCAGCGGTCCCAACGGGCCATGGCCGGGGTCACGGGCAGCGGCGGGAGCTCTCCGGCCAAGCGGGCCTGCGCGCACGGCCGGGCCGAAATAATTGCCGGACCAAGAGGGCGGTTTCATCCGGTCGGTCGCTTCCGCCGCGCCTTGCTCATCGAGCGACAGCGCGATCATCCAGCAGCAAAACCAAATCATAAGGAAGTCTCCGGGTGCGTTCTGAGGATTTCGTACGAGCGCAGTGCTGAACCCTCTCGGATGTCGTCTCGTCCCGAGAACACACCCATGCAGTAAGCCGGCGTCGGTAGCCCCAACGGAAGCGATGCTCAAACGGTTGATGTTTAAACTAAATCGATTGTACCACGTAAAGCAGATCGACGTCGCCACACTCCAAGAGGTTGACAATAGGGCAACGTCAAAACTTGCCAACAGGGGGGTGAACACGGCATAACCGGTAGCTTCGGCCGATGTGGTGCTTTCCGCGTGGTCCGGCGTCCCGGAACAGCGATGGCCCCGCGGTCGGCCCCATCAGGTCGCCGAGAATCGCGACGAGTGGGGATCCTTCTCGACAACGCCGCCGGCGCCGATTAGTCTTGGCTGGCGTGTGATTTTATGCTCGCGAGAACGGAATGGCGGATCGGATCACCCTGTCGCAAGACAGCGAGGAGAAGTCTGATGAGTGAAGAGATTGCGGACCTGATCGGTCGGATCGATCGTCGCGGCTTCCTGGGGACAGGCGCCGCCGCTTTGGCCGCGGCCACCATCCTTGGTGATGGCGAGCCAGCCGCCGCCGAAGGCACTCACAAGAAGACCAAGAAGCCGGCCAAAGCGGTCGAGCCGCCCAACAAAACCACCGATGTGGTCGAACTGCCCAAGCGGAAGTTGGGCCGCACGGGCGTTGATGTGACCATGCTTAGCCTCGGTACTTGGATGAGCCCGGGCGGCGAGCGATTGCTCCGGTCCGCCTGGGCCAATGGGATTCGCTACGTGGATACGGCCAAAAGCTACGGCTCCGAGCCGATGATCGCCCGCTGGCTCCAGGCGATGCCGGTGCCTCGCAAGGAGTTGTTCCTGGTCACCAAGGACCAACCCAATACGCCGCAGACAGCTCATCGCGCAACTGGACGAGCGGCTGGAGGCACTCCAGACCGACTACGTCGACTTGATCTTCCTCCACGCCCTGGGCGACCGCAACTTCGACCTCGAGATGCAATGGGTCATGAGTCCGGAATTCAAGCAGGTTGCCGACGCGATCCGCGGTTCCGGCAAGGCGAAGTTCGTTGGGTTCTCGACCCATCATCCCGCACGACACTTGCTGCTCCAGGCCGCCGCGCAAGGCGGGTTTGTGGACGTCATCATGCTTCAGAACAATCCTTGGATCGCACAAGAGGACGACATGAATCGCGCTCTCGATGCCTGCTATAAGCAGGGCATCGGGCTGATCTCCATGAAACAAGTCGCCGGCAACATGAATCTCACCGACATCGCCATGGAGCTTCCTGATCTCACCGCGAAGGGGCTCACTCCCTATCAGGCCCTGCTGCACGCGATCTGGACCGATGAACGATTCTCCTCGGTCTGTGTTTCAATGCGCAATACCGACCAGATCCGCGAAAACACGGCGGCGGCGGGATCCTTTCAGCCCCTGAAGACGACCGAGATCAACCGGCTGCGCGACGCCTGCATCGCCGCCGGTCCGATGATGTGCGCACTCTTGTGACGGCCGGTGCAGCCGGGCCGCCGGAACCAACGCCGAGCTGGGCAATCTGACCCGGTTCCTCACTTACCACGAGCACCATGGCTATCGCGCCGAAGCACGGCGACTCTACGCCGGGCTCGCCGATGCCGCACGTGACTGGCACGGCGCCGACCTGGAGGCCGCTCGCCAGGCCTGTACCAACCAACTTGACTTCGCCAAACTCCTCCCCAAAGCCGACGAACTCCTCGGTTGAATCGGTCCGCGGTAAAATCTCGGGATGACGCCGCGGATCGGGAACGGAGCGACATCACACGGATCGACTCGGCGTCATCTCCTTCTGTTGTCAGTCAGTACGGGACAGGGCGTCCCGCGAACCGCCCTTCGGCTCTGAGGAGTTCCTCGATTCGCAGTAAACGATTGTACTTGGCTAGTCGCTCGGACCGCGCCACCGACCCGATCTTGATCTGGCCGGCGGCGGTGGCGACCGCCAGGTCGGCGATTGTGGTGTCCTCGGTCTCGCCCGAGCGGGCCGAGACGACCGCGCGGAAGCCATGGGTTCGGGCCAGCCGCAGCGCATCGAAGGTTTCCGTAAGCGTTCCGACCTGGTTGAGCTTGATCAGGACCGCGTTGCCCGCGCGGCGATCGATTCCCTCTTGCAGGCGGGCGACCTGGGTCACGAACAGGTCGTCGCCGATGAGCTGTACCTTCGCACCCAATCGCTCGGTCAACGCGGTCCAACCGTCCCAGTCGTCCTCGGCCAGGCCATCCTCGATCGAGATGATCGGGTAGTTTTCGACCCAACCGGATAGCATGTCGACCATGCCCTGGCTGTCGAGCCCCGGGCCGTGGTTGCGTGCTCAGGCGGTAGGTTTTCGAAGCCGGGTCATAGAAGTGGGTCGAGGCCACATCGACGGCGATCGCTGCCTGGCGACCGGGTTCGAAACCGCAACCGAGCATCGCCTCCACAACGATTCCGAACGCCTGTTCGTTGGTGTCAAGCCGAGGTCCGTAACCCCCCTCGTCGCCGACGAGAGCCGACTCGAAGCCTCGCTGCCGAAGGACGTCGCCGACGGCGCGATAGAGCGAGACGGTCATCTCCAGGGCTTCGCTATAACTCGACGCACCGACCGGAACGATCAGGACGTCCTGAATATCGAGGTTGCCGCCAGCGTGCAGACCGCCTGAGATCATGTTGACCATCGGCATCGGCAAGACCGGCTCGGTTGTGCCGAATCGATCGCGCCAGAGTCGGTTCAAATGAACAAACAGTTCTTCACCGCGCGCGGCGGCCGCGGCATGCGCCACCGCCAGCGAGACCCCGAGCACGGCGTTGGCGCCGAGACGACTCTTGTTGGGGGTTCCGTCGAGGGCGATTAATTGCTCGTCGAGCGCGGATTGATCGTCCAGGTCGAAGCCCAGGACCGCCGGCGCGATTTCCCGCGTCACATTGTCGACGGCCTTGAAGACGCTGCAGTCCGCCGTAACGCAAGCTGTCGCCGTCGCGACGCTCGATCGCCTCATGCCGCCCCGTGCTGGCGCCGGAAGGGACGATCGCCCGCCCGACGGCCCCGTTGGAGGCGATCGCATCCACTTCCACGGTCGGCCGGCCGCGCGAGTCGAGCACCTGCCGGGCCTTCAGTCCCTTCAAGGTTGCCATGCCATTCCCCTGACGATTGCGTTTTCGAGAATCTTCAGCAGATCATCCCATGTCGCCGGCTCGGCTTCGAAGCGCCTCGCGGGCGAAGGATCGTGCGACGGCTTGACCTCTGGCGTCCAGATACTCGACCGGGCTTTTGCCATCGACCCGCGCCAAGCAGCAGGCCGCCGCGTGCAGGCATGGCTCGACGTCACCAGCTCGGATCGCGCCGCGGGGTTGATGTCTCGCCGATCGAGATAGGAGCTCCAAAATCGACGAGTCAGCTCGAGATACTCCGAAGCCGTGCTCCGAATTCTCGCAAGACCGCGCGGATCGTCTTGAGCAGGAGGTGGGTCAGGAAGAACCCCAGGTCGAACGCCGGGTCACCCGCGTGGGCACACTCGAAGTCCAGCAAGATCAGGCCGCCCGAGTGGACGAGGATGTTCTTGGGGCTGAAGTCGCCCAGGACCAGCGTTCGCTCGTCCTCGGGCCGGTCCATGAGGTCGATCAAAGCGCCGATGCGAGGGGCCAGATCCGGATGAGCGCGAGCGATCGTTCGGTAGTAGGGGTCCACTCGCAGCTCGTCGAACAGGCTGGTGTCCGACAAAGTTCCGCGGAGGGCAGGGTGCCTCGGCGCCTCGGCGTGGATCGTGCCCAGGATCGTCCCCAGCCGGGTGGCGACAGTCGGGTCAATCTGGCCCGCCATCAAGTGGCGTCTTCCATGTGACCGCGTCGTCGGGGGCGCAGGTCATGGCGAAGAGGTAGTTCTGGCGATCCTCGAACAAGATCTCCGGGACGGTTCCCTCGGGCAAAATCGAGCGGAGTAATTCGAGCGTGGCGTATTCGGTCCAGATCCGGTCGAGCCGGGCATGCCACTCCATCGGCACGCGCAACCGCTCGCGGCACTGCTTGAGCACAAACGGAGGTTTTCCCGGTAGATCGACCCGCAACACGATGTTGGAAACCCCGCCACTCAGCTCGCGGACGAGGACCTCGCCGTCGTTCGGAACCCAGCCGGCATCGCGCAGATAGTCGGCCGCGGTCGTGGCGTCGATTTCACGCATGGGTTATTGAGAAGAGGCAAGGCGTCTTGCTTCCGGATCATGGCTTCGGCTCAGGGTTCAACCGCGCGACGAACGCGGCATGCTCGGGGCTGGCCAGGCCGAGCTGGAGGGTCGCTTGCAAGGTCTTCTTGTCGTCTCGCACCAATGCCGGTCGGGTCGAGCCAGAGACCGGGAAAGATCTTGCTTCGATATACACCGGATTGGTCGGGACGCAAACGCAGATACTTTCCCTCGCTTGAGCACAAACCAGTCGATTTGACGATCCCGCACCCGCCAGACTATGTACTCGCACACGCCATTGCGGCGGTAGACCTTGAGCTTGTCGTTCAGGTCATAGCTTGCGCTGCTGGAAGCGACCTCGGCGACCAGTTCGGGTGCTTTTTCGATATAGTCGTCGGCCGAGATTCGCGCCTGGCCCCCGTTGGCCGGGTCGATAAAGAGAACGGCGTCGGGCTGCGACTCGTTGTCCATATCGAGCCGAGCCGTGGCATTGTCGGCCAAGATTACACCCTCGGTGTTGGACTTCGTAGATTCCCAGCCAGGTAATCAGTCGGGCATGAGGCCGACCATGTCGATTCAGGCGTACGGGTGAGGGCATGTAAACGACTCCTTCGATCAACTCGGCCTTCTTGAGTCCGGGCATGGCCTTGTACCGCCGTTCAAACTCGGCCCGGCTTAGCCGATCTCCAGCCTCGAGCGGGGGAATCTCGTTATCGGAGGTGCCGGGTGGGGTTCGGTCGGAGACTGTCGCCATCGCGGTGGCTCCCTTTCGGGTCCGGGGTGGAATCTCCATCTCGGAAGTCGATTCGCGCCGATCGAGAGACTCGAAGGGCGTTTCCACGCGCCCTCTCGTTCCAATGAACTCTACCCTGTCCAAGTCACTTCGATCAAGGATTCCCCAATCGATCGGCGGCGAAGCCCCGAAGGCGGTCTGACGGCTTGGGATTGTCTCGCCAGGCGGAAATTGGTCTTCTCGTGGCACGGCGTTCTGAGAAGTCGACATGATGAGAGAAGGATCGACGGTTGCGACCGACCTCGGCGCACTGCCTCTTGAACGAACCCCTCTGGCTTCCACACACAAAGGATTTCCCCATGTTCGGTCCATTCGGCAAGCTCACGGCTCGATCGTTCGTCTCGGCACTGGCGGTCTTCTTGAGCGGGACCAGCCTGACCGCGGCCGAGGAGATCCTCTTTTTCGATCTCGTCGGCGATCTAACGATCACCGAGGGTGCCTTGCCGATGGGGGCCGAGGGTCGCTTTGCCCAGCGCGACCTAGGGATCGGCTTTACCGGGGATTGGCAGCTCCGTTCGGCCAGGCAGCCATACGCGTCCGTGGAAGGCACGGGTGAGATCTACCTAGACCTCGCTCCCAAGCCCGGACGGATTGGAGATCAGGGAATTCCTGGAACCGATTTGAATGATCTATTTCACGACGATATTGTGGCCTTCCGACTCCCAGCCAGGCCGCAGTCAAACGAAGTGAGCGGGCAGTTTGTCGTCCCTACCAAGGACCACCGCGCGATGGGCGTAGTCAAGTTCAAGACCACTGTCCCAACTGCCCAGGAGAATGCCCGCGCGGTATTCGCCGGGGCGAAGCGGCGGCATTTCCAGCGACTCATTGCTCAATCGCTTCCCGGCGATGCTTGGTTTCGCCATCAAGTCATCGAGGCTCGCAAGTTGTCGCCCCGAACTGACCCTGACCGCGACGTGGCTCTAGCGTCTCCCAGATCAAACCAGTCGAACGAGCTCGAACAGACCTACTCGTTATTCAGCGGCGGCCGTGCCATCAGCGAGAACCTTCAGCTCGATCGCACGTTGCAGGCGCCTCGCAACGCGAACCCAAACAATCCGTCGGACAAGCTGGTCAAGCTCGACACGCTGACGGGAATCACCGTCGCCGAGATCAACTGGAAGGCGCGAAACGCCGGGAAGACACCACTCCTCGAACCGCTCGCCGCGCACATTCCGGCTGACCAGCATGCGTTGTTCTTACCCAGTGCGAAAGCGGCCCAGACAGCACTGCGTGAGTTTCTCGGTGGGATAACGCCGATACTCGATCTGAATGGTTCCTCGGGGTTTGATCCTCGATTTGTGCAGCAGCGCTACGAGCGGCAACTGGGTATTTCGATGGTCGACCTGGCACGACTCTCTGAATCAGGGCTGGTCAAAGGCATGGCGGCCACGGGTTCGGACCCTTATTTCGCGACCGGTACCGACCTGGCAATCCTGCTGGAAACGGATGAGCCGGGCAAGCTCGTCACCTCACTGCGAGAACGACTCGAAGCGGCTTGCCGCGCTTCATCGGCGGGGATCGGACTGAAGGAGGACGCGAAAGACGGCTCGGCGTTCGTTTTCGCGAGAACTCCCGACCGGGAGCTCAGCGCATATATCGCCGCGCTCGATCATGCGGTCGTACTGACGAACTCGTCGGTACAACTGGAACGGGTCTTGCAAACGGCCCGGAATCAGAGCTCTCGACTGGTCGACGCTCCGGAGTACCGATTCTTCCGCACGCGTTATCCGCGGGGTGCGGACGGTGAGACGGCCTTGCTCGTTCTGACGGATGCCACGATCCGACGTTGGTGCGGGCCCCGGTGGCGCATCGCCTCATCGCGGCGAAGTGCGCACCGGCGCGGTGCTCGCGGAGATGCAGGCGGCGAACCTGGCTGCGATTGTCGACGGCACCGGGCTCTCGCAACGATTCAACGCCCCATCGCGACCCTCCCCATTGGTTCCCGATTTGGGCGAGTTGAGTATCTCTCGCACTGGCATTGCGTCGTTACTTTACGGCACGGTCGGATTCCAGACGCCCATCGTTGAGATTCCTCTGGACGAAGTGACCGATATCGAAGCCCAAGCCTATAATGCCTGGCGCGACGGCTACCAGAGAAACTGGAGAGGCACCTTCGACCCAATTGCGCTGCGATTGATTGTGGAACCAGGAGGTCGAATGGTCGCTGACCTGACCGTCATGCCTTTGATCGGAAGCACAGACTATCGGGAGTTCATTTCGCTTGTCGCCTCGGCGAAGCTTGGCCCTCACGCCGGCGACCTCCATCCGGAAAGCCTCGTCCACGCGATCATGGCCTTGGACATCAAGTCGAAGTTGGTTCAGGAGAGCGCGGACGGGTTTGCGGGAGCGCTGAAACTTACGCGTGACATCGCCCTGGGCTGGATTGGCGGATCAATCGAGGTTTACGTCGACGATGATCCGATTTGGGGCAAGCTGTCCCAGGCCAAGGATACAGACGAGTTCATGGAAAAACATTTGATGCAGCTCCCCATCGCCGTCCATATCCCGGTGACTGATGCCGCCAAGCTCGCCGTGTTCCTGAACGCCGTGCGATTTTACGCCGATCAGAGCGCCCCCAACCTCGTCATCTGGCAGAACCGCGAACACCACGGCCAGCGCTATGTGCGAGTGGTACAGAAGGAAGATGGAGTAGCACGTAGGCCCGAAGACGGGCCGCCTCTGGCGATCTATTACGCTCCGACGCCTCATGGACTGGTCGTTTCACTCAACGAACAAGTCGTGACTCGGTTCATCGACCGGGAGGCCAAACAGCCGGACAGCGCCAAGACTAAAGGCATTGAACCGTCGCGGCCCTGGCTTGGGGAAAGCCTCGCCGTCCGGGTTAAAAGTGCGGGCTTGCGCGTGCTTGCGACAGCCGCTCTTAGCACCTACCGCTCCGCTATTTCGCTTCAATGCTGGAACAACCTGCCGATCCTGAATGAGTGGCATCGGCTCTACCCTGAGCGTGACCCTGTCGCCCTCCACGAGGCGGTCTGGGGCGAGCGGCTCGTCTGCCCTGCCGGCGGCAATTACGTCTGGAACCCCAAGTGGCGGACCATGGAGTCAACCGACCTCGGCCACCCGGGCGAGCCGAAACCAGGACCCGACACGATCGGTCCGCTGCACGATCTGAAATCCGCTGGCTTTGGGATCACATTTCAGGATGGCGGCCTGCGCACCATAGCAGAGATCGAGCGACAAGCAAGGCCCTGATTACAGCCTTCATTTTCGGCCTGAGACGGGTGGAACAAAGCGTCGATCATGGATATGATGCGCGGACCCACCAATAATCGGCCTTCGTGAAGGGAGCGGGACCGTGACTCGCCAAGCCAGAATCCCACTGGCACTGAAGCTGGCTTATACGATTTTCGTTGCGATCCTGGTTCCCTACTACTGGGTGACCTATTCCGCATGGAACTTTTTGTTCTTTTGCGATCTGGCGCTCTTGATGACTCTGCCCGCGCTGTGGCTGGAGTCGTCCTTTCTCATCAGCATTCCGGCGGTGGGACTCGCATTGCCACAGTTGCTCTGGGTGGCCGACTTTCTCACAGGTTCCCGAATCACCACCATGACCAGTTACATGTTCGATCCCGAAGTTGCCGCTCTTTGTGCGGGGGCTGTCCGGGTTCCACGGTTGGCTACCGTTCTTGTTGATCTGGGGAGTTTGGCGATTGGGCTACGATCGTCGGGCATTCGCCATCTGGACCGCCATCAGCACCGTGGTCCTGCTTACCTGTTTTTTCCTCGCCCCCGCGCCTCCCGCTCCCGTCAGCAATTCCAACTTGGCCGTGAACGTTAACTATGTTTTTGGGATGAGCTCCGAGAAACCCCAAACCTTGATGCCCCCGTGGCTTTGGCTGACGATCATGATCGTTGGCTTTCCCATCGTGTTTTACCTTCCCAGCCACTTAATACTCCGGTCCCTCTTTCCGAGACCGGCGGACGTGGACGCCGGGAATGGGACCGAAACGGCTCCCCAGGTTACGTGATCGGCTAGGTTAGCAATTCGGCAATTCGCGACTCGCACGTTTTCCCAATGACCGGGACCTGATTGGGGGCATAAGATCCGGATAGGTGGCTGTGAAGAGAGACCAAATTCCGGGATCTTCCAGATGTGCTTTTTGTCGGCGAACCTTCGACTTATTCTTGGCCTTGGCCTTACCGGCCGGGCGAGGAGGATATCTTAGGGTTCGTCGACTCCGCAATCCAATGCAGCCAACGAAGCCCCGAGATCCGCCTCGAATGGTGGATTTCGGGGCTTCTTTTTTTGCCTCGGAATCCCCAACGGCGGGTCTGGCGAGCGGGAAATTTCAGTCGACACCGCTCTGAGTGCATGTAACTTGATCAGACACGATATCCCGAGGAAAGAGTTGAATGATGAGCACGCCCAGGCCCCAAAAACTGCCGGCGTCCGAATCGAATTCCAACGCCAACCGGGTCCGGATCTTCGACACGACGTCGGCGCAGGTGCGCGGGTCCGGGTGCGCGGGGTCCGGGTGCGCAGGGGTCCGGGTGCGCGGGGTCACCGGGTGCGCAGGGTCAGACCGAGTTCTGCAGCCCATAATGCCGTTAGACTTGCCGGTGAAAGTCCGGTCGTGGGAATTGACTGTTTACCCACGTAGTGATATTCGACGTTGGCTCGGGGTGACCCGGCCAGCGAAAGCTCGAACGTAAACGTCCTCGAAAGGAGGGCTAGCCAGCTCGCGGGCCGTAACATGAGCGCGATACCGCATAAGCTCGGAGTGAACTCTGCAGCCTCGAAAAGACCAATGTGATCGCCGAACCCGTAACTTGGAGGTGAAGGCTAAAACCGAGGAGGAAGCAACAGTCATTTGCACTCTTCGGGGTGACGGGGTAAGGGAGGCGGCACGCGAGCACAGTCCAGCGGAGTAAATTGGGGAACCTCTGGATTCCCACCAGAAGCCGATTTCCTTGGGTGCAGCAGGCCCCGCCGCGAATTCATAAGTGGCGGGGAGGGATTCAGAGGGGCGGATGAGGCCGTAGTAAGCGATGACCCGACGGGACAACATAACCCGACGGCGAGCCAAGGGCCTCTGGATGGACGTGTTGGAGTTGCTGGGAGTCGTGCCACATTGAACCGAAAGGCTCTAGAACGGGTAATCCCCTCGGGGATCACGTACTCCTGGGAGTTGCAACTGCGGTGGCGTATAAGGCGAAATCGTGGGGCGGATGTGGACGGCACTTAAACCCTGGGGTATCGACGAAGGTCGCCATTGACGGTCCATTTGAAGCCGTACTGGGGAAAACCCGCCGTACGGAATTTTAGAGGGGGAAGGGGAAACCCGAAGCTCAATCGAGCCCGCCGGGCGCCCCTTCCCTACTCGGCTCCAGTGGGATCGGCTCGGGGCTTCGGAAAAGACTATTAACTCGGTCTGACCCCAGGTCTCCGAGGTCTCCGCAAGGGTCGATTAATTTTGTCATCATCGTGCATTCCAAGTGAGAACAACAGCCCGATACGAGGCGAGAACCGGCATCGGGAGACGGAACTCCCTCCTACAAATCGTGTGGGAACCGGCGCTGTCCGGCGACCAGCTAGCCGTTTTTCGGGTCATTGAATAAGAAAACTCATGGCAGGCGGCAGGATGAGCGTGATGCCGTCTCGCTGGGCGGCCGCGACTGACCCCTGGCTCCCCTATCGCTTCGATACCGGGACTGCGGAGCCTGGCCATACCAACCCGAGCGCAAGCGAGGGACGCTGGCCGAGGCGAGCCGTGACACCGCCGGTCCCCTCGCTTGCGCGTTGGGTTGGTATGGCCACAAACGCCCGCCTGTCGTTGATTTCCTGCCGGTCGACTTACCCAGCACAGGAAACGGGCGTGTCGCTCGTCAAAGGCTCGTGAAGTCGCAGCGCACTCGGAGACCTGCGCGCCGAAAAGGCGCCCGAGCAAAAACGGATTCGTCCACATCTCACAATGCCGCTTCGAGTTCCGCTTGGGCGTCGGAATAATCGGAAGTCCGAAGAATCGCTCTAACTCTATGCGGACCATCAACTTCCACCTGGGCGCCCGCATTATCGGCACGTCCGAACATTTTGTCGTATCTCTTGAAGCACCATCATATTACGATTGGGCGCCTGCATAACCGGCCCAATTTAACAATCTAACGTATGTTGAATGTCGACATCGAGTTATGCTCGAGCGCCCGACTAATCCGCATAAAGCGATCCGTGGCGGAGCATTGTCATATATAGTGATTTAGTATGTACTTACGGCTGGGCGCCTGGATAATCGGGTCGAGCGTTACAATCGCGACTTCCTTTTGCCTTGGGCTTATTGGTTGACGGCATGCTCGTGGTGTGCCTTCCATTTTCAGGATTACGACGCGGTCGCCGCCTCTCCGCTCAAAATTGATGGCGGGGAACCTGGGGTCAAACCGGTTCTCCGGTTCAAGTAAGCCGCTAGCGCGGCAGGATCTCTGGCCTTGGCCTGCGTCCGCGTTCGCGGGATCCAAGGCCGACTCTGGCAAGCCCCTTGACAAGCTCCCGGGAGGCTACGATCCAGCTTGTCGGTATCTCTCAGCGACACCGCATTCTCGCGGTCCCGAGTTCCTAATAAGGCGAGGAACCAACGCCCATGTTTAGGCGGTGGTGCACGTGCGCGAGAAAGCGGCCTTTTTAGGCTCCGAACCAGCGACTTGATCTCGGCTCCGCGAGATCAAATCCTTAAATAAGTTTTTTTCGGAAATAACCGAAAACCCGGTCTGACCCCAGGATCCTCTCGGTCTGACCCCAGGATCCTCTTGAAAAAACCGCAAACCCGGTCTGACCCCAGGCTCTCCCCGGTCTGACCCCAGGCTCTCCCCAGGCTCCCCCCCGGTCTGACCCCAGGCTCCTCTTGAAAAAACCGCAAACCCGGTCTGACCTTGCGCCAAGAAGCTCGGAAAAGGAGGATCGCTAGCAATGTGAAACCTTTTATAGGAACCCTACGGGTAACCAATCCCGTCCGGCAGAGCCGGGCCAGCAACCGGAAGCGAGTCTTGCGTGGGGGGCGGGCGACCGTCACCGCGAAGCGTAGACAGCGAGATCAAACGCTGTGCGATTGAGCCCCGAAATTTCCTTGTGGTGAGCCTTCGTCTTGGTCAGATGCGGGGGCCGCGCCAGGCATTAGCGACACTTGGACCCATCAGCGTGCCTGGTCACACCGGGGTCGGAGAACATGGCGAATGATCAGAAGGGTTCCCCGGGAACTTGGGAGACCCAGTCGTCTCCATCGTAACAGCCGGGGGGAGATACCGGCTTACCAACTCCAGGTTGATCCGCAGTCCGAGTCCAGGCTGACGGGGACGAACAAATGGGACGCAACGATGGTATCGCCAAGCGAAGGCAACGAAGTGCGGCGAGATGGGTGGCAGGGAGTCGCAGTGCCTCATAGTAGCCTTGAAGCGGGGGAACGGCCCTTCCGGACCCCGTGGAGCGAAGGGGGTGCCGCGTTGTGGACAGGGAGTTGGAACCACGCCGAGGACACCGAGCCTCACCAGCGTGTCTCCGCGAAACGACCTGGACGTGTGAGGGACAGCGAATCCGCAACGTGACGAACCGGATGCCTCTTTGACGGGCACGTCCGGACTGTGGGAGCCCTGGGAGGTAACTCCCAGGGCGACCCGGCCCAGGCTCCCCTTGAAAAAACCGCAAACCCGGTCTGACCTTGCGCCAAGAAGCTCGGGAAAAGGAGGATCAGCTAGCAAAATGTGAAACCTTTTATAGGAACCCTACGGGTAACCAATCCCGTCCGGCAGAGCCGGGCCAGCAGCCGGAAGCGAGTCTTGCGTGGGGGGCGGGCGACCGTCACTGCGAAGCGTAGACAGCGAGATCAAACGCTGTGCGATTGAGCCCCGAAATTTCCTCGTGGTGAGCCTTCGTCTTGGTCAGATGCGGGGGCCGCGCCAGGCATTAGCGACACTTGGACCCATCAGCGTGCCTGGTCACACCGGGGTCGGAGAACATGGCGAATGATCAGAAGGGTTCCCCGGGAACTTGGGAGACCCAGTCGTCTCCATCGTAACAGCCGGGGGGAGATACCGGCTTACCAACTCCAGGTTGATCCGCAGTCCGAGTCCTAGGCTGACGGGGACGAACAAATGGGACGCAACGATGGTATCGCCAAGCGAAGGCAACGAGCGCGGCGAGATGGGTGGCAGGGAGTCGCAGTGCCTCATAGTAGCCTTGAAGCGGGGAACGGCCCTTCCGGACCCCGTGGAGCGAAGGGGGTGCCGCGTTGTGGACAGGGAGTTGGAACCACGCCGAGGACACCGAGCCTCACCAGCGTGTCTCCGCGAAACGACCTGGACGTGTGAGGGACAGCGAATCCGCAACGTGACGAACCGGATGCCCTTTGATCGGGCACGTCCGGATCTGTGGGAGCCCTGGGAGGTACTCCCAGGGCGACCCGGCCCAGGCTCCCCTTGAAAAAACCGCAAACCCGGTCTGACCTTTGCGCAAGAAGCTCGGAAAAGGAGGATCAGCTAGCAATGTGAAACCTTTTATAGGAACCTACGGGTAACCAATCCCGTCCGGCAGAGCCGGGCCAGCAGCCGGAAGCGAGTCTTGCGTGGGGGGCGGGCGACCGTCACCGCGAAGCGTAGACAGCGAGATCAAACGCTGTGCGATTGAGCCCCGAAATTTCCTCGTGGTGAGCCTTCGTCTTGGTCAGATGCGGGGGCCGCGCCAGGCATTAGCGACACTTGGACCCATCAGCGTGCCTGGTCACACCGGGGTCGGAGGAACATGGCGAATGATCAGAAGGGTTCCCCGGGAACTTGGGAGACCCAGTCGTCTCCATCGTAACAGCCGGCGGGAGACACCGGCTTACCAACCCAGGTTGATCCGCAGTCTCGAGTCCTAGGCTGACGGGGACGAACAAATGGGACGCAACGATGGTATCGCCAAGCGAAGGAAACGAAGTGCGGCGAGATGGGTGGCAGGGAGTCGCAGTGCCTCATAGTAGCCTTGAAGCGGGGGAACGGCCCTTCCGGACCCCGTGGAGCGAAGGGGGCGCCGCGTCGTGGACAGGGAGTTGGAACCACGCCGAGGACACCGAGCCTCACCAGCGTGTCTCCGCGAAAGGACCTGGGACGTGTGAGGGACAGCGAATCGGCAACGTGACGAACCGGATGCCTCTTTGATGGGCACGTCCGGATCTGTGGGAGCCCTGGGAGGTAACTCCCAGGGCGACCCGGCCCGAGGCTCCCCCCGGCTGACCCCAGGCTCCCCTTAAAAAAACCGCAAACCCTGGGTCTGACCCCAGGCTCCCCTCGGACTGACCTCGAGGCTCCCCCCGGTCTGACCCCATGCTCCCCCCAGGCTCCCCCTGGGAGGTAACTCCCAGGGCGACCCGGCCCATGCTCCCCCCGTTCAGACCCCAGCCTCCCCATGAAAAAACCGCAAACCCGGTCTGACCCCAGGCTCCCTCAGGCTCCCTAACCCGGTCTGACCCCAGGCTCCCTGAAAAAACCGCAAACCCGGTCTGACCCCAGGTTCCCCTTGGCTGGGCTGGGAGAGCCCAAGGGCGGTGTGGGGCGGCTCTCCGGCCCGATGATGGAGAACCCCATGCTCCGCTCGGGCCTGTGGCTGGCCGGGGCCAACACCTGGCTCAAGGCGGGGAACCTGCCGGACGAGGCCGAGGATGGCCTTTTGAGAGCTGAGGAGGTCACCGGGCTGGACCTCCTGAACACCGAGTTGGTGGTGCTCTCGGCTTGCGAGACCGGGCTGGGCCAGGTCCGGTTCGGCGAGGGGGTCCTCGGCCTGCGCTGAGCGTTCGTGCTCGCGGGGGCCAAGACCCTGGTCATGAGCCTGTGGAAGGTGCCGGATGAGGCGACCCGGGAATTGATGGAGGACTTCTACGGCCGCCTGCTGGCCGGTCAGGGGCGCGCGCCGAAGCCCTGCGCAAGGCCCAGCTCGCGATGAAGGCGAAATACCCCGACCCGTTCTACTGGGGCGCCTTCATCTGCCAGGGCGACCCATCGCCCTTGGGTACGGTCCGCCTGGGAATGGCGGACACAGGCACTGCGACTAACTGATCAACAGGGTATGGCGTCTCCCCCGATAAGGGTTAAACACACCGTGTTCGGTCCAACAGCCCCGAGAAGAACTCGTCGTAAAACGCTTACGCCGGTTTTCTGTTCCATTGCTACTCACGGGCCATGTGTGAACTTTTGGCACGAATCCTTGCCATCGTCCTCGTTGATCCGCTTCGTAGGCTTCCAGGGCTGGCAAGAATGGTTATCCCGGACGCTTACCACCCAACTCCCTACTTGCCATCCTGTGACGTGCCGGCAACACTCCTTTCTCCTAAGGCATGGACGTAGAGATGCATGGAAATGGCAGAAACGAAGGAGTCCGTTTTGCCTCTGAAGAACTGGAAAACATCATCATCCAGAATGTTGCTTTCGAGAAGGGATTCAGCAATCGGCAAGCAGACCTCACTGAGCGTTTTCATGCTACCCTTCCCTTCGGCCAGACGCCTAGCTTCGCTGATCGCAGCACGGGCTTTATCGTTTCCATTATCTGCCTCGATCAAGACAGAGAAACTGGCTTTCCTTTGGATTCGATAGATGTTCCATCGCTTCGTTTGGAAGGTGGGTTTTTTGAGTTCCTGACTGACAAGCGGGACGAGTGCCGAGACAAACGGCAACAAGTGAACGATTCTTTGTTGAGATTTTGCAAAATAAGCATCATCCACATCGAACTCGCTGGCAATTCGAATTTTATAGCCGACGTACAATCTGTCGAGGCCATCCCCTGGTTCATCTGGTGGAGCGATCCAAAGATCGATGTCTAGATTTCCACCGCTCGTCCTGCCGTCGCTTGCAAACACATAAGAATAAACATCCTCTTGTTCCTGGCGTACAAGCGATGCAAACCGCTTGCTGGCGCCGACCTTGACCGGTACAAAATGATGGTCGGTCGACAAGCTGTGAAAGGCTTGAAATACGTTCTCGGGGAATGAAGGCATTTCACTTTCTCTTTCAGAATGAGGGAGTCGACTTACCCCATGTCCAAGGTATACCTGCGTCATCAAGCCGTTTCAACAGAGGTGCCATTTCTGGAGCGACACTAGGATCATGGTCAAAATGCCAATGCGGATTGGCAACCCCGTTGTTAAGATTCTCGATGTCCTTTCCAATTTGCGTATTCATGCGATCCAATGAATCTTGGGCTCTCGGGCCTTTAGAAAAATTGTCGGACTTGAATTCGATGTCTCGGCCGGCAAATCTCTTGTCGTAGTTTCGTCCTCCGATGTTATTGCGACCCGAGCCAGGTCCGAACAATTCCGTCGCCCGCTTGTCATGCCAGTCGGTGATGTAGCTCCAACGATTTTTGTTTGGAGCATTACCGAGGAATTCGCCGATCTCATCGCGCATCTTGCGAAGAGGCTTAGCGATACTCGCGGGAAGCTTGTCCAAGGGTGCGTTGCGGAGCAGGTCGTATATTTTCGCGAGCATGGGGCGGAATGTCTCGGCGACCTTCGCGTTGTTCTTCGCCAGTTCGATGATTTTGGTTACGCTCTTCCCGTATCTACCCAGCTTTCCAAGCTTGGCAAGGTCGCCCACGTACGGGGCCATCCCGAGCACACTGATGCCAGCACCCCACCAATCTCCTCGGCCTACGGAGATTAAGGCGCTGGCACCATCAGTGATGGGCGTGGGGTCGACGATCCCACCGAGATCGAGGCCCAGTTGAACCCCGTCTAGGGCAAGCTCCGTCAATTCCGAAGAGGGCGGTTGCGGCGTAGTCGTGGGGGGTTGCGGCGAAGCGGTTGGGCTCGTCGGCGTCTGCGACGCGGCTGGCGGTGTGGCGCTTCGCCGGGTTGGCCGGTTGATTATTCTGACCGCCGCCCGCGGCTCGGGGCTCCGCCGTCAGGAATTCCCCCCGAGCTCGCCACCGTATCGCGACCCGCCTCCCGGCGTCTCGCGAGTCTGGGCCCGGCGTTGCCCACCGCCGTTTGCATCCGAATCGCCCGAACCCGGGCCGCCCGCGAACGCGCCGGGGGCATACCCGAGGCCAAGCATGTCGAAGAACCCCTGTATTTCGGCTGCCGTCCCTGCTGCCTGTGAGTTGCGGCCGCCTGAATTCAGCAGCGGTGAAACGGGACGTCCCCACCCAAGGACGGATCCGGAATCCCAGAGGCCATCCCTCCACCGCCCCCGCCTGCCGCCCGCATTGGCGCCGTTGCTATTGCCAACGTTCCCCGGGTTCGCCGCCGCGTCCGATGCGCTTGAGGCCGCGGGGGTGCCCGCCGCCTGCTCGGCCCGCGGTGTGGGCGCCGGCTGCGCCGAGGTGGGGTTCTCTTCGGTCCCGCTGTTGCTCAGCCGCGCCAGCTCGTCCGCGGGCGTGCCGTCGCGGGTGCCGCTGTCCATCGCCGCGCCTTGCGTGCCCGCGCTGCTCCCCGAGCCCTGGTTGCCGCGCACGTAGCCAACCGACGATGGGTGCGTTTGCCAGGCCAGCGGTGCGCCATCCTCGCTATTATATGTGCCGTCGAAGTCGTCCATCCCGATCGTGCCGTTGTACGCGATCGCCTGCTCCTCGGCTCCGGTGAACTCCAGCCCGTGCACGTCCTGGCCTCCCAACGCCGACGCCAGACCAGACCCCCCATCGAAACCCCGGTTATCGCTGCCGTTATGCACCCCGCCGCCTTCGTAATAGCCCAACTGGATCGCCGTGCCGAATCCCGCCGTCACCGCCGTACCCGTCGGCGGCACCAGTCCGGTCGACCCATACGGGCCGTAGGTGTGCGAGTTGTAGCTACCACTCACATCGGTGAGCGTTTCGGTACTGGGAGGCGGACCCGTCACGGTCGTGACCAGGGTTTGGCTGGTGCCGTTGCCGACGTTCACCGTGTAGGACACGCCCATCCAGTATTCCGTGCCGGTGACCCAATTGGAGTCATCGAAGGTGGTCGAGCTGTAGGTGTTGTAGTCGCTCCCCTCGGCGTTGCTGACGTAGGTCCCGGCCGTGAAATTGATGGCGGAGTTGTTGTTGCCGCCGTTGTGGGTGTACTCGCCCACGGCGGACTCGTTGGATACGCCGACGTCGCCGCTGGAATCGGAGTTGGAGAAGGTCAAGGCGATTGCCGTCGGGCTGGACGTCCCGTTGGCCGATGAGACGTCGACGTCGGTGCCGTTGTCCGTCCAGCCTTCCGACCAGGTGCCGCTCACCGAAGAGTCCACGTCGCCGCCGAACACCGAGTGGGTGTCCAGCATCACGAAGGCGTCGTCCGAGGTAATCACGCCGTTGGAGTTGGTGATCGTGCTCACATCCGAATTGGTGTAGCAATCGGTGGCGCTGCCCCAATCGTACAAGGTGGTGCCGAAGGATTGGGTATCGTAGTCGTTGTCGCTGGTGGATTCGCTGAAGGTGACCGTGTCCAGCCCGTAGCTCTGGCCCGAGGCCGACAGCGTGCTGCTGCCGGCGTCGGTCGTGGTGTAGTCGTCGATGCCGACGGCATAGATGTAGAAGGAGGTAGCCGACGAGCCGCTGTCGACGATGGTGGAGGTGACCTGCTGCCAGTCGATGATGTTGTAATTGTCGCCGTTGGAGACGATCGAGTCGCTGGCGCCCAGGACGTCGCTGCCCACGTCGTACATCGTGTCCGAGACCGTTTCGGTGACCAGCATCTCGTAGTTGGTCTGGGTGGCGGTGCCGGCGAGTTGATCGTAAATGATCGTGGTCTTGTCGTAGGCGTTCTGGTTCCAGGTGAAGCTGTCCGAGCCGCCGCTGATGGCGCCGCCGGGGGCGTAGGTCTCGGTGCCGGCCATATTCATGCTGTAGCTGGCGGTGTCGCTCTCCGGCGAGCTGAGCCAGAGCGAGTTGTAATCACTCTGTACGAAGGAGAACGAATTGCCGCCGCCGCTGATGGTGCCCAGGGCCCCCAGTGTTTCGGTCCCCCGGTTCACGCTGTAGGCGTAGCTGGTGGTCACGCTGGTTTGCGTGAGCTCGCCGCTGAACGGCGGCCCACCCTCGGGGTCGGGGACGTTCTCGGCGCCGTACTCACTAAACGACTGGCTGTCGGAATAGACCTGGGTGGTCAAGGAGGCGACCGTGCCGGAGGCGATCGTGCCGTTGGCACCCAGCGCGATCGAGGTGCTGTCCGACAGCGTGTACGACTGCGAGGTGCTCTCGTAGTCGTTGTACGAGCCGCCGATGTAGCCGCCGCCCGCGAAGGAGATGGTGCGGCCGCCGTACTCGGTGTAGGTGTAGGTGCTGGAGCCGAACGAGGTGAGCGTATCCAGGTCCTGGCCGGAGGCGATCGTGCCGTTGGCGCCCAGGGACTGGACATCGCTCACGGTCTGGGTGAAGCTGTCGGCGCTGGAGTCGTACGACGAGTAGGTGGTGGTGAACGTCGAGGACTGTCCGTCGCCGCCGCCGTAGTTGACCTGGCGGACCCGGGTCCCGGAGCCGACGTCGCTGGTGACGCTGTCGTTGCCGATCTCGTACAGCGAGTCGGTCGAGCCGGCGCTGGTGATGGTGCCGTTGGAGCCCAGGGTGGTGGTGGCCGTTTGTGTCGAGGTAAGCGTGTCGGTGGAGGTGGTGGTGAGGGTCGAGGAGCCGGAGCCGGTGTAGCCGTCGGTCTGGCTATTGCCGTTTGAGCCCCCTCAGCCGGGACCTCGGAAAAGACTGGGAACTTGGCCTGACCACAACTCCCCCAACTCCCTCGCGGGCAGATCACGCTGGCACCTTCGTATCCGTTTTTTTTGCGCCAAGTGCAGCTCGGTCGCCTTGGCGGCGATCTTGTGAGCGAGCGTGCGAACGCGGAATTCGTTGTCGCCGAAAAGATGGGCGTCGTCAGTCATGGCGAGGTCGGCTACGAGTTCGCCGATCTCGGCGTCAACCGCCTCAAGGATGACTCGGGCGAGATCCTCGACCTCGGCTTGTTTCTCGGGGAATAGGGGTGGCGTCGACATGATGGACTCCGGATCCGGCTCGGGTTTTCCTCGGTGCTGACCGATTTCCCTCTTGTGTACAAAAATTCCACCAACTTTCAAGACGCCCACCGAACGATGTGCAGTTCGGCCCAGCTCTGAGAAATGGGGAAATTCCTCGCACCTTCACGGCAGCACAAGTCCAAAGCAGAACTTCCGTTGAGGCGATCGGCCTCGGGGGGTGCTCTTTTTTTCTTCGCACGGCTGGTTTTTTGACCCTTTTCCGGTGTAACGTCGAGATACCGGAAGTCCTAGGGGCCCATCCATGCGTGTTCCCAGCCACCCGACACTGGTCCGCCGGATGTTGGACCGGCGACTCAAGCAACTTGTTCCCTCCGGCCCCATCCTGGCGGCCAGCCTCATGCAGGTGAACAAACGCTGCGGCCAGCCGTCCTGCGCCTGCCATCACGGTGGCCCGTTGCACCAAGCCCACCACGTCGCCTTCAGGGACGGTGGCAAGACACGCACCGTTTACGTGCCCCAGGATCTTCTCAAGGAGGTCCGAAAATGGGTGCAGGAATCCCAACGTCTCAAGACCCTGATCCGCGAAGTCAGCCAGTTGTCTGTGGCCCTGATCAAGGGACACGTTGCGCACCGCCAGCGGCGGCGGGGACGACGCTGAACATCGGCCCCATCCTGGTTCAGACGATTCGCCACTTCTTCCCCGATCTCAACACCTGGATCGACGAAATCGACGACCCACGGTTCCCCCCGATGGTGGTCTATAACAAGCGGTTCCTCGTGTGGTTGGGGTTGAGCTTGTTCCTGTGCAAGTTGAGCAGCCGGCACAACTGGATTTCCAGTTCAACACCGACGGACCGGAAGTGCTGCCCAACCTCAATCGCCTGGCGGGCACCACGCAGGACAGCCGGCCCGTGAACAAGACCTTGGAGTACCTCCTGAAGAAAATCGGCAGCGCCCCCATCGCCGGCCTCCGGCAGCAAATGGTCCAGCGCTTGATCCGCATGAAGGCCCTGGACGCGGCGCGGCTGCAGGGCGGTTCGTCGTCTTGATTGACGGATCGGGATATTTGGTGTTTCGTTCTCGGCATTGCGACCATTGCCTGACGCAACGGCACGGCGAGACGACGCTGTACATGCACCAGGTCCTGGAGGCCAAGTTGCTGGGGCCGGCCGGCACGGTCGTGTCGATCGCCACCGAGTTCATTGACAACAGCGACGTCTCGGGCGCCCCGCGGGTGCGAGCCAGGAGCAACTCAAGCAGGACTGCGAGCTGAAGGCGCTGCGACGTCTGATGGCCGGGTTGCGAGCGGAGTTCCCACAGTTGCGCATCTGTCTCAACGGTGACAGCCTGTACGCCTGCGGGGAAGGTTTCCAGATCGCGAAAGACTATAAATGCGATTATATCTATGTATTTAAGCCCGGGCGGACGCCGGCCCTCTGGCAGGACTTCCAGGAGTTGCTGCTGTTGTGCCCCGACCAGCGCGTGGAGCTGACGACGCCGAGGGGAGTTCGGCAGGTCTATCGCTGGGTCAACGACCTGAACTACAGGGACAGCGACGGCCGCGAGTGGACCCTCAACGCCATTGAGTGTACCGAGACGAACAAGGATGGAGAGAAGAGTGTGTGGTCATGGGTGACGTCCCTGGAGGTGAACCACCAGACCGTGGTGGAGGTAGCGACCAACGGAGGGAGGGAACGCTGGCGACGGAGAACGAGGGATTTAACACGCAGAAGAACAGTGGCCTCAACCTGGAACATGCCTACAGCCACACCTGCTGGAAGGCGTATTATTTCCTGCTGCAGATAGCTCACCTGCTGTTGCAACTGCTGGAGAAGGGGAGCCTGCTGCGGCAGTTGGCAAAGGACCAGGGAAAGCGAACGGCAGTGGAGCTGTTCGGCTCATTGAAGAACATGGCGCAGCGGTTGTTGGAGAGCCTGCGGTTTCGGCATTGGCCGGATGAGGTCTTCGACCCAACGGCAGCCGGCTCGATTCAGATCCGAATCGACAGCAGTTAGCCGTTAGTGGCGTGCGGGCGTGTTCCAGGTTGGGCCGTGTCGCTCTGGGTCTGATGGCGGTCGCACTCGAAGCACCCTTCGAGCCCGTCCCCCTATTGCCTTTTCCGGCCCTCGGTTGGACTGCTGGCCTCGTGTTGCACGCATGCACCCCGCCCGAGGGGCCTATTTCTCAGAGCTGAGTTCGGCCCTTTCCCATTGACCGCGGACCGATCCGGCGAATAAGATCGGGATAGGTGGCTGTTAAACGATACGAGTTTCGGAGTCAGGACATGCGTTTTTTGTCGGCGAGCCTTCGACTGATTCTTGGCCTCGGCCTTACCGGCCGGGCGAGGAGGATATCTTAGGGTTCGTCGACTCCGCAGTCCAATGCAGCCAACGAAGCCCCGAGATCCGCCTCGACTGGTGGATTTCGGGGCTTCTGTTTTTTGCCTCGGAAATCCAAACGGCGGGTCTGGCAAGCGGGCAATCTCATTCGATATCGCGCTGAGTGCATGTAACTTGATCAGACACGACATCCCGAGGAAAGAGTTGAATTATGAGCACATCCAAGCACCAAAATCCCCCGGCGACCGAATCGGCTTCCGACGCCAACCGGGTCCGGATCTTCGACACGACGTTGCGCGACGGCGAGCAATCGCCGGGCGCGAGCATGAATATGGCCGAGAAGCTGGAGGTGGCCCGCGCGCTGGCCGCGATGGGCGTTGACATCATCGAAGCGGGGTTCCCGATCGCTTCGGTCGGCGACTTCGAGGCCGTTCGCGCCATCGCGGCCGAGATTACCGGGTCATCGGTTTGCGGTCTGGCGCGGTGCAATGACCGGGACATCGACCGCGCCGTGGGAGGCGATCCAGTTCGCTCAGAAGCCGCGAATCCATGTGTTCCTGGCCACGTCGGCCATTCACCGCGAGCACAAGCTGCGGATGAGCAAGGCGGAGATCATCGACAGGGCGGTAGCCAGCGTGCGCCTGGCCAAGAGTTATTGTCCGGACATCGAGTTCAGCCCCGAGGACGCCGCGCGGACTGAGGTCGACTTCCTCTGTGAGGTGGTGGAGGCGGCCATTGATGCGGGCGCCACCACAGTTAACATCCCGGACACCGTCGGATACGCCACGCCCTTCCAGTACGCCGCGGTCATCCGCACGCTCAAGGAACGAGTTCCGAATATCGGGCAGGCGATCATCAGCGCCCACTGCCACGACGATCTGGGCCTGGCGGTGGCCAATAGCCTGGCCGCTTGCGAGGCCGGCGCGCGGCAGGTCGAATGCACGATCAATGGCATCGGCGAACGCGCCGGCAACGCCGCGCTCGAGGAAATCGTCATGGCCTTGAAGACTCGGTTCGACTACTTCGGTCTGTCGACCAACATCAAGTCCGAGCGGCTCTATCCCATCAGCCGCATGATTTCGACGATCACGGGACTGGCCGTGCAGCGCAACAAGGCGATCGTCGGCCGCAACGCGTTTGCCCACGAGGCAGGCATCCACCAGGACGGGATGCTCAAGGAGGCTCCACCTACGAGATCATGCGCCCCGAGGACGTCGGAGTGCCGCGGACCGACCTCGTCCTGGGTAAGCATTCCGGCCGCCACGCCTTGCGCGATCGGGTGATTGAGCTGGGCTACAGCCTGACCGACGAGCAGCTCGAAACCCTGTTCCACGACTTCAAGTCACTGGCCGATAAGAAGAAGGAAGTGTACGACGATGACTTGACTGTCCTGATCGAAAACTACCTGGAGGACGTGCCGGCGCACTGGCAGTTGGTCAGCCTGCACACAACGGCAGGGCTCTCCGTGTTGCCCACGGCCACGGTCGGAATCCGTCGTCCCGACGGCGAGATCGTGCAGGACGCGGCAATCGGCGACGGCCCGGTCGACGCAATCTTCAAAGCCGTCGAGCGGGTGACGGGCGTCCGCGCCAACCTGCGAGAGTTTGTCGTCCGAAGCGTGACCCAGGGCAAGGACGCGCAAGGCGAGGTGACGCTGGATCTGGAAGTCGAGAGCGACGACCGTTCCTATCGCGGCCGCGCCGCCTCGACCGACATCATCGAAGCATCAGCCCAGGCATACATCAACGCAGTCAATGCCATCGCCACCCACAAGGACCGCGGGCACGCCCGCGAAGTGGTCGGCCGGCCTGGCGCCGGTGCGTGAAGGAGAGGAAAGCGACGGATACCGGTCCTGCGACATGGAGCAGGCGAACGGGCAGTGCGAGTGATATGATCTCGTACCGCCCGGCGCGAGAAAGCCAACTTTGGGCGGCCTCGGCTCAAAAACCAGAAATTGTATTCGAGGCGGAACGTATCCTTGTACCAATGGTCGCCGGTGAGGGCGCGGCCGTAGCCAACGTAAATGCTGTGACGGTCGTTCAGGCCGCTGCCGCCGCCGGCTCGGCTGTAGTCGCCCAGGCCGATTCGCAGCCCGATCTTCTCGTTGACGATCGTTTGCCCACCGACCTGCTGGACTACGCCCAAGGGGTGTGACGTGGTCTGAACGAACTCCTGACCATTCAGGATCGACCAGCCGACGACTTCATTGACCGGGGCGATGCGAAAGTGGTCGGTCAGAACGATGTTATACGTCAAGCCGACTCCGTACCTGATCACGTTCCCGGCAAAATCGGAGCCTGCCGATCGGGATCCAGTCGCGGACTTCGCCGCTGAAGAAGAGTCGGTCGGAGAGCCGCTGAAAGACCAGAAACGCGGGTTCTAGACTGGGGTGGCCGGTGCCCAGGCCTTGGTAGCTGTCGCCGGTCGGAACATAGGTTCGGAACTGTAAGGTGTAATATTGGTTCGGATTCGCAATCAAAGCGTACTTGAAGCCCATGTTCATGTCGGAGAAGCCGGAGGTACCCGTTCCGAGGACCGGCTGGATGAACCGTGCGGGAACCTCGATGAACGCGGAGAACCTCAGGGTTGGAGCGTATTCCAGGTACGTGGCGACCTCCTGGTAATTGAGCTTGGGCTGGCCGGAGAACTGAGCAGCGCCGTTGGTTCCCATAGGATGTACTGGACCACGGGCCCGTGGGTCAAACAAAGATCCCGCCACTTTCGGGTTGGCGAAGCAGCCGCACTTGGCATAGAAGAACTCGGCTTTGTCAGGACTGGTGTCATCATAGTTGGCGTCAAACCGCACTCGGATACGGCTGCGGACGATGGCCGAATCGATATAGCCGACATTGTCAGCAATGGAGGTCGTCGCACCGCCGCCGGCCCCACCCGCCCCAGCCGTAAACGCGGAAGCATACCCGAAGTTCGAAGCGACGTCATTCGTCGACGGCAGCGCTCCGCCCGGTTGAGCCATCACCGAGTCCGCCAAACTGCTGTAGGTCGGTTCGGGCGATATCGGCGTCGGCGACGCTCCACCGCCCACGCCGGAGTTGTCCACCGGAACTGGCGCCATGCCCCCACCAGGAAGATTGGCGTACGGCTGCGTCGGAAAAGACTGTGGCGATTGTGGCGATTGTGGTGACCAAGCAACACGGGGAACCTGGCGGGGTGGTGGTATCTGAACGGCTCGGCCCAAGGCCGGCGCGGGTTGTTGCGTGACTGAGGGGGATTGAGTGTCGCTACTTTCGGGAGATTGGGCCAGGGCCGACTGTCCCACCACGAACAACAATCCGGCCCATGCCGCAAGCGATTTTCGCTTCTCGCGAAATCGAAATATGCGCAAAAAGCATCCGTAGTCCCTCAGGAGGATGGCTCAAGCGACGAGTGGGGCCTCGATAGTCCGATGCCTGATTCCCGGGGGAGCGGGGATCAAAGCGCGCGGAATCACCTTCTCTGGGAGAGGAGAAGGCTGACTTCACCCCAAACTAGAGATGAGCCGGATTATCTATTTGTGAATGGTTTGTAACAGATGTACCCGATTGGTGCCCGTGGACGACGAGTTCGATCTGGGCACGGCGATAATATCGGACTTGACAAGGTAGCAACTGGAGGAATGGGAACGATTTTGCGAAGAAGATCAATCGTCGCGATCATGGCGGTAATGCATTAAATATGTGCGATTTCGGTATTTCCGAAAGAGCAGCGCCGAAGCATGGATTGATTCGGGAGAGAGGTCGATCAAGGCCCACCGAGGATTAAGCCGTTGAAATAGTGGGTAAATTCAGGCAGATATCGGAGGGTGGGAAATCGACTTCGCAGGAGAACCGACCTTCTGTCGATGTCGGCACTGACTTCCGCGAGTGTGACCTCTTGCTGGAGTGCGGCTCGGAGAGTTGCAGCCAAGCTCACATCAGGCACGGCGGGTGCTTCGCGACGGGAGAATCGAAGGATGCCGAAAGGAGAGTCATCCTTGAGCCATTGGGCTGCCTGTTCCAGGATCGGCAGGGGCTTGTCGGGGGCGTGGGTGACATCGAGCAGGAACAGTTTCGCACCCCGGCTCTCTTTCAACATCGTCCTGATTTCACTCAGGGGGATGAAGTCGTCTTCGCTCTTGTCTGCTCGGGTCCGGAGCCAGAGAGAGGGATCCTCGCCCTCGACGACCTCTTTACCTTGATAGTAAAGAATCACGACTTCATTCGAGGGCCTTTCGCTCATTCGGATCGCTCTGCTGATATCACCCAACTTCCTTGTCATCCACCTCCGTTGGATGTCGCTGCTGTTGTCGTTGTAGAGCTGGGCCGTCGGGAACGCCGGGGTCCTGAAGGTGCGCGTGGATTCGTCGAAGTCGCGACCCTTGAGGGATTCGATCGCACACGTCCGTAACTCTTTCCAATCACCCGTGTCAACGCCGATGACCAGCAGGTGGAGGCCCCAGTTTGCCTGAACCTCGCGGCACGAGACGAGGAGCTTGCGATCGCCCAGGATGTCGAGTGGCGCGTTGTCCAGCCGCAGGCCGATTTCGTTGTTCTCCAACTGGCTTAGCAGGACTTCGGCCTGAAAAGGACGCTCCAGAAGTCCGGCAACGGCGGGATCCCCTGACCTCACCGCGACTTGAGGGAAGCCGTTTACCCAGACCTGGATGCGGGGCTCCTTGAACACCTTCAAGGATTCGGCGTCGGTCCATATGATCCGGCCATGGAGCACGATCGAGCTGTCGGGCAGTGGCTCTGGGATAAAAGCGGGGCCATCCGCCCGTCCCCGCGGGATAAGGCTGGCGCCTTTGGACTGGGGCTCAACTCCGTCGATGACAACGCGCAAGGGGGGCGGGGTATAGGAGTAAAGCAAATCTTTTGACGTCTCACCGCCGGCATTGACAGTCACGATGGTGAATGAGTTTTGACCTGCGTCAGCGCGATTTCACTCTTGCACGGCAACTCGAAGGTTCCGTCTTGGTTACGGGCGATCTGGCCGATCTGGTACTCATCGACGAGCTCTCTAGCGCCGGATGACCGCTCCCGGAACAGCTTCGCGCTTGTCGGAGGCGCTGTTGGAGCGGACGCGGAATTGGAGGGAGATCGTCGGGCGTCGCACCACAGCGACCTCGGGCGATTCCACGCTCAGAACGGGCTTCGGCTCGACGGGTTTCTCATAGACGAGTTGTTTGCTGATCTCCAACGAAGGCCCGTCCTCATTCCAGGTCCGAAGCGTGACGTCGTTCGCACCTTGCGAGAGGGGGACTTCAGCGAGCACGGACCAGCCTCCCTTGTCACGCGGTTCGAGATGCGCGCGGGTAGGTTTGAGCGGTCGATGGAATCCGGTTTCGGGACGCGACCTCAATCTTGGCGCGCGACAAAGCTGTCGAGCGACGCGATCTGGGCCGAGATCCGAGCGAACGGGCGGCCCTCCAGCAACCTCGGCTCCCACTGCTGGACCCGGGGTGGGCGGCGGTACTCAATAACGATTGGTCCGAAGGTCGTCGTATGCCAGGGGTTGCTCAATTGGATCTGGATTTGATTCTTCCCGCGTGGCAACCGGACGGTCCCTGAGATGGTTCCGGTTTTGCGGTTGATGTTGAGCTCCCGCTCCCTGGCCGGCGGCTCTCCATTGAGCAGGACAACGGCCCGTCCGACACGCTCGGCGCGATCTCGAGCTGGGCAGCCAAGCTGACCCGTTCCAGTTGGGCGGTCAATCTGATGGTTTCCGCCTCGCCGTCTTCCGTCCCGAACTTGACGATCGGGCCGGGTGGTTGTGCCGCGAGCTGTCGCAGATCCGGGAGTTTGGGATGATACTCGATGATCAAAGTCTGAACCTGCGTCGCCTCCATGGAGTCGTCGTTGGCGGCCTCGGCGCGGAAATAGATGATCTGGCGGTTGGGGATCAGGGCGAGCTCCTCCTTGATGTCGAACGAGTCCTTGAGATCCGCGGTGATGCCGCTCAGCGTCTTCCAGTCCTTGTCCCCCGACCTCCACTCCAATCGTTTGAGCTTGTCCTTGGCGGTAATTCGCCCGAGAACCCGGACGCGGTCAGTGGTCTCGACGAGGCAAGGCGTTATCCCCGTTACTTTGATCTTGCCGGACGCGGCGCCTTGCTCTTCCGGCAAGAGCAGTACCGACTCGATCTTGATGATCGGTGGCTCAACGGGCCTGGGATGATAGCGCACCCGTCAGTGGGCCAAATCGTTCCGTCTCCAAGTCCCGGAAGTCGTGCTCGCGCTTTCTCGTTAACGGCCTCCAGCTCGATCAGTGTTTGAACCAGGTTTTAGCTCGACCAGCCCATTGATCGAAGGTCGATCCGGGAAGTCCGGCCCGTAATCCACTTGGCGCAATATCGTGTCTCCTTGGCGGCACGTGAGGCGGACTCGGACCTTCTCGTTGTTCGCCGGCTCGATGTCGGCCAGGAGGCGAAACCGGCGTTCAGTCACTTCGATGCCGGTCCCATCGATTCCCTGAGCGAGCCGGGGGCGAATCCGTGGCGGCCGCGGCAGGTAGCGAACCTTGAGATGTTTGGGAAACGACCGCGCAGATGGCTCTCGGGTACGCACTTCCGCGGTGAATTCGTGCGCGTTCGCGGTCCCAGGTGATTCCGGCGAGGTCGGCTGTCCAGGATCGATCGTCGGCCCGCATCAGCCGAGACGGCCCCTGATCGAATCGCCACAGTACCTGTTCGATCCGCTCCGTCGGCACACGACTGTCGAGCTGGACAGTCAGCAAAGCTCGGCGGTTGCCGCACCAGGAGCAGATCACCGTGAGGCTGGCCATCGGGGTCGAGGAACATTTGAATGTCGGTTGGTTGGACGGGTACAGGTGGTGGAGGCGGTGGCAGCCGGCCATCGCGGATCAGGTCGCGTGCCAGGCCTTCGCGATGAAACTTTGGATAGCTCGTCGCCAGCGCGAACCGGCGGGCTCCTCGGGTCTATCGAGCGCGTTGAAGTGCCAACCAAAGAGTGATGCGATGCCTGGCCCGCTCGCGTCATACGGTCCGAAGGGATTCCACGCCAGCCAATCCAGTGGCTTCCCTGGCCCCTGTCGCGCCACGAACAATGTTAACAACGGCTTGCGCTCGTCGATCGCCTGGCCGAGCGGAAGCGCGACGTCTTCCGCGCCCTGTCCGTCGCGGCGACGGCGGAGCGATAAGGTCTGGCCGGGTTTTCGCGCCGCCGCCGTGTAATGAACATCAAGAGCCGAGGTGAGCTCGACGAGCCGGTTTTGCCCCTCCACGTAGCCGTCGATGATGTCTCCGGCTTGGAGATCCGCTGGCTTGTAAGGACTGCCCCTCTGGACTCTCGCTACGACATAGCGGCCCGCTCTCTTGGTCAGAACCAGGCCCGGCAAGGCCCCGCGCTGCTGGACGACACTGTCGAGATCGGTGAGGCTCCAGACGCAGGCTGTCCGGTCGTCAGCGGCCGAAACCAAGAACCGGCCGTCCTGGGAGAAAGCAACACTTCGAATCCGCCCGGTGTGGCCGACGAGCTGCCGGATCCGCTCTCCCGTGCTTCCGTTTACGAGTACAAGCCTCGGGCCGACGACGGGTTCGACGGTCGCGATGGCCGCGATCGGAATCGTGAGCCGCGTTGGCGGCAGTAATTCATGCGCTGTTACCTGGACACTATCCAACCGCGGGGAATCGCTCTCGGGAAAGATCTTGACCCCAGGCCCGAGCGGCTTCTGGTTCTGATAAATCCAGAGATGCGACGGGACGTCGGGCCGATCGAGCTTCGCCAATGTGAGCAGGGTCTGCCAGCCGTCCGGCGCGGGCTGTGCGGGCGTCCACACCTCTGTGGAGGGCGCAGAAGCGACGGTTCGTGAGGTCAAAAACCGGGTCCTCCGGGCCGATCTCCGGAGTGAGCCTGAGTTGGAGGCCCCAGCTATCCGTCCCTTTGCGCACGAAGCTCGCGGAATCGATGGGCTCTCCCACGCCACGTAACTTCTGGAGACTTGGCCGGTTCTGGAGCAGGTCGGCCACCGAGTAGACCAGGATCTCATTCGCGGGATTGCCGACGATGGCCAGCCAATCGCCTTCCGGCGATGCTGCGATAAACGGCTTGACCTTCGGTCCTGTCCACAGAGTCGTCCGCCGCGTACTGTGCCGAAGCCCACGTCGCTGATTTCGAGAAGCTGAAGCTGATACTCTGACTTCAGATTATCCGCAGGGTTCATCGACTGAAGAACGACCGCGGCCAGGTTATGCTCTCCCCCGGCCTGGGAAGAGACGAGCGCCTGAGCGATGGGCAAGGCCTTCACTTCCTGCGGAATCGCTGGGCCAGCCGCCCACGAAATCGGCGTCGATCTCAAGGGAGCCGCATTCGCGTCCTCGTTTCGGGCGTCGAGGATATCCTCCGGGTGGCTCGGGCGGGATGGCGAAATGGCCTGTCAGGAGCATCCTCTTGTCGGGCAGATAGCTGAGCACCGTACTCCGGCCTTTGTGCGGGTCGTCAAGCAACCTTGGCGGCGCGAGGCCAACATCCCAGATCAAGGACGACGAGTTTGTCCATGCCGCGGCTGCCGCAAGTGACGGTGGTCGGGTGCCACCGACCACGCCGCTAGCCACGGCCGGAAGTCTTGGTAATCGCCGCAGTCGACCTGGTGCAGCTCCTTACGAGCGGCGATGTCCCACACCCGCAACGTCATCAATTGACCGCTTGGTACACCAGGTTTGGGTTCCGAGCCAGCGGAAACGAGTATGGGTTGCCGGCCCTCGGGGAGCGTGGCAAATACAAGTGCCCACACCGGCCCCCGATGTCCACGAAGCTGTCGGCACTGAGGAGGATTGGCTCGCAGGTCAAAGACGTGGATGACTCCCTGGGCCAGGGGGTCGGCGACACTCTCTCTCGGCAAGATCAGTCCGGTCTGCCGGAACCCGGCGCCTTCCGGCAAGACGGCGTTGCCTCCGACCGCGAGCCAGTTTCCATCCGCCGAAACCGCGAGCGCATTGAGAACTCCAGCGTCGCCTGGCCCGATCGGTACGCGCAGTGTGGAGGACGGGTCGAGGGTGAACGGGCCAGCGCGTTCATTGCGCCGCCATACACGCACGACCTTGTCCCAGCCAGCCTCATAAAGCGTCACGCCGCGCGGCCCGAAAGCGATGGCTTCGACGGGACTGAGCGGTCCCTTCCCCTCGAGACGCAGGACAGGGTCCTGGTCGCCAACCGGGACTGGCATTCCTCGGTCCTGAGCAGCGGCCGAGCACGCCAGCGCGACGAAGAGCGGTATCCAAAGCAAGTGGCGCGTGCTCACAGTATGTGCCCCGGTTCGGCGTTCGACCTTCTCTGAATATACTCGACGTGTCGAGCGGATGTGACGTCCGGTAGCCCCGACTCCCGACGCATCTCCACCACCCTCCACCAGGTGGGTGGAGGTGAGGGAAATCGGCTACTCGTTGACCACCGGGAGCTCGATGGCAACGCGGAAACCGATTGAGAGGCTACTTTTATCAAAGAAGTATTCTCCCGCTCTGTCGAGGTCCCTGAAACTAAAGGGTTTCGCGTCTCTAAATGATGCGGCTCTCAATGCGACCGGGAACGACGTGGAGTACTCCCCGCTTTTAGGACGAGTCCATTCAGATCCATTGCCGGACATGTCTCTGCACTTGTAGGGGCTGATGTCTAGACTGGCCGTGCCCACATCCAGAGGCTCGCGAAGCATACCGGCGGCGACTCCGATCTGCCAACTGCTATCAAGTTCGACGGCTTCCTGAAACGGCCAGATCCGGCCAACCTGACCATTCCAGTTCTTCCCGGCCGCCTGGTCCCACTGATCCGTGGTGGGCAGGTTCCCACCGAGCCATTTGGCGAACTTCTCGGCCTCCGGTCCTGAGACGCCGAGTGCCGGCCAGAGCTTTTTCTGGTCGTTCTTCCACCCGGAACTCTGAACCAGTTGTGGGTTCTCATGGGCGAACAACTCGAAAAGCTCCACCCAAACCTTATCTTTCATGATATAGAACGGCTCGGGCTGGCCCGGTCGATTCGGCTTTCTCTCGACGAGAAGAGCGACTACGGGCCGACTGATCCCAGGATGCTTATATTCGATGACCCTGGGATAGATCACCCGCTCCTCATCGATGAGCAGCCTGACGAGATCCGGGCCGTCAGGGTTCGCGCTCGCTCCCACTGGGGCGGAAGACGAGAGATTTGTGGAGATTCGATGACAAGCTCTGTGGACAACTTTTGGCCCTGATCGGTCAAGAACCTGATCGTAGGAGTCTGCGGATTAAGGTTCGGGTCAACGTCGACGAGGAACAAAAGCTCCCCGTCATCGTTAGACTTTGGAGGTTGAACGACGATCTCTTTCGGAAGCCCGGGTTCGACTTTGATCTGAGAAGCGGGATACAGGGGAGGGACCTTGATCCGAATGGACTTGGACTCACCAGCCTTGATGATCAGTTTGGTGGTGCTCATCGAGAAAGGCGACGGCATCGGGGTGCGGATCGAAAAGAGCCAGAATCCCCCAAGGCTAAGACCAATCGCCCCGGCGACAAACCAGCGACGGCCGAGTTTGCTGCTGGCGGCTTCTTTGTCGCGAAGGTCGCCAATCTCGGGGCCAATGATCCTGAGAAACTCGTCGGCCAGTTCGCGAGCCGAGGACGGACGCTTGCTCGGGTCCTTTTCCAGACAGCGCAGGACAAACTTCTCGATCTCGGGCGCGACCCGCGAATCCGGGTTTCTCACTCTGAACGGCGGGGCGGGAGTTTGAGTGATTTCGTAGATGAGACCGTAGTATTTGGGCGAAATGAACGGGCGGGAGCCAGCCAGTAATTCGTAAAGAATCACACCAACCGTAAAGAGGTCGGATCGCACATCCATGCCCATCGAATCGTCGATCTGCTCCGGACTCATATACGCGGGCGTACCCATCCCCTCGCCGGGGACGGTCAACGTGCGTTCGTGCGAGGGCCCGAGAAACTTGGCGAGGCCGAAATCCAAGACCTTGAGGTTGATCTCGGCGGCGGATTTCCCGTCAACCAGCAACAGATTCGATGGCTTGAGATCGCGGTGGATGATCTGGTTATCGTGGGCATACTGGAGTGCGTCGCAGAGCTGTTCGACGATCTTGGCGACCTGCTTGAGCGGTAGGAGACCTTCGGATTTCAGAACCTTGTTGAGAGGGCGACCGCGGAGGTATTCCATCTCAATATACGGGACTTCGTCGATGCAAACGTCGTAAACGGCGACAGCATGCGGATGACGCACGCGCGCCATCGCCTGGGCCTTGCGCTTGAGCCGTTCCAACGAGATTTCGTCGTGCGCAACATGCTGGGTGAATCAATTTTACGGCGCGTTCTTCCTTGAGGGCGCGATGCCGAACGAGCCAGACCACACCCATTCCGCCCGCGCCGAGCTCTTCGATCGGCTCGAACTTGGCATGGAGGGCGGGGGAAGGCGTTTTTCGGCGAGGGTGGAGGGTTTCGCGCCGCACGCGGATGGATCGTGAGCGTCTCATCCGCTCCGGATTCGCCAGAGTCAATTGACTCGGGTTCGTCCTCTCGGCGGCGTGTCGGCTGTTCGTCCTCGGGCGGGCCTTTAGGAACGCTTTCTTCTTTCCTCAACGGAGGCGGGTCGCTGGCGGATCCGATCGGCGAGGGACGGCTTGAACGTCGCGAACTCGGCAGGCACCTTCTCGTCGTCGCTCTGAGACAACTTCGGCGGCAACTGAGGAGAGTCGCTGGCGGATCCGATTGGCGGGGACGGCTTGAACGTCGCAAACTTGGAGGCACCGTCTTCACCGTCGTCGCTCTCGAGACAAGTTCGGCGGAAGCGTTGAAGGCGGCGTCGGCCGGGCGCGTTGTTTTTGAGGGCGATCTTGCTCGGGTGACATCGGCCTGCTCCTCAAAGGGATGCATTCGCCCCGCGACTCTACCCTCCACCACCGCGATGTTACCGCTCCACGTGCAGCGACTTTCAAGTAAGCCCCTGGGCGGCCGGTTCGTCGAGCACCCAGATTACTTTATCGGCGACAGATTGTAAAAGCGAGGCGGGCACCTCGGCGGTCATTGGGCCGTTGAGGGCGGCAGGCGACGGCCTCGGCCTTGTGCTCGCCGGTGGCGAGCAACAGAATCGACCGGGCCGCCAGGATCGGGGCAATCCCCATGGTCAATGCCCGAGGGATCACGTGATCGACCCCACCGAAATCCCGGGCCGCGTCGGCGCGGGTGATCAGGTGTAGCTCGACCACGCGGGTCGGCAGACTCGAGCGCCTGCTCGACGGACAAGTCCGTCGGCTCGTTGAAACCGATATGACCATTGCGACCGATTCCCAGGAGTTGCAGGTCTAGACCACCATCGGCCGCGATCCAGCGGTCGAACTGCGCGGCATGCTCGGCCGCGAACGCCTCGGGGACCGTGCCGTCCAGGACATGGGCCTGATGCGGCACGATGTCCACTTGGCTGAATAAGTGACGGTGCATATAAGATCGATAGCTCTTGTGGTCGAGCGGGCTGATCGGGTAGTACTCGTCCAGGTTGTACGTCGTGATCGTCTGAAACGACAGTAAGCCGGTCCGGTGGCGCTCGACGAGATGAGCATAAACCGGCTCGGGAGTCGATCCGGTGGAGAGACCCAGGACCGCGCGACCGCGCTCAACTTGGGCCGCTTGAATCCCTTCGAGAATCTGCTCGGCGACGATCAGTGATGCCTGCCACGCGTCGCGAACGACGAGGACTTTCATCCGTGAGTAATTGCGGGTCGAAACGTCCATCAATGCAAAGCTCCTCAACTCGGTCGACTGGGTCAGGCGAGGGCTGGCGTCGTGTTGGATGTGTCCTACCGCGGTTCGAGCTGGGATTGAGGGGAGTGACGGTGTCAGCCGCTTAGCTGGCCGCTCAAGATGCCCAGGGCGATCTGGATGGAATCGGGAGGATACGCCTTCGCCCGCGCGCCGTCGTACGACTCGATCTGAAACAGCTCTACGCCGACGAATCGGTCATCGGTGCGGTGAGCGCGGCCGGAGAGACTGTGCCCCTCGGCCCACTCGTGCGCCAGTGCGGCGTAGGCGCGCCCCAGGTGCGAGCAGTACTGAGTGTAGTCGGTCAACAGGACCTGTGAGGCGTGGCAGTGGATCGCCCACTCCTTGGTCCGCTCGGCTTCGCCATCGTAGGTGAAATAGGCATTGGGCTGAGGGATCGGGCCCCAAGGCGTCCAGCCCGTCAGGACCAGGCAGTCGGTCAACTTGGCTCCGAGCAAGCCGATGGCGGCCAAGGCGCGGGTCACCCGGTGCGCCACGTGTGCGTCATTGGCGGGTGGAACAACCACAGCCCCTGGCCTGCGCTGTGATGAACCATTCGACAACCTTGTCGATGTCGGAGACCGTCGGTTCATACCCGGGCATGCGATAGGCTTCCAGGTCCCAGCAAACCGCCTCGGCCCCAAGAACGTTACACTCGAGCTGGAACTCGCCCTCACGGACGTTTACCTTTTTCTGATTGTTAAGCCAGGGAGCGGCTACGTTTCGTTCGCCGGAGAAGAGCAGAACCTCGATCACAGGCTGGCCCCGGCGCACCGCGTATTCGTGGAGCAGACAGGCCGCCGTGATCGCTCCATCGTCCGCGTGGGGACAGAGCATTACCAGAGGCCGGTTCGCGCCGAGAACGAAGCGCAGCGATTCGCGAACATCGGCCAGTTGGCCGTGTGGACCACAGCCGCGCACCGTTTCGAGTAATTGTTCGAATGCCGGTTGCCAGTGGCTGGAAGTCATCGACGATGAAGTGCTCATGAAAAGTGAAAACTTTGACGGAACGGGGCCGTGTCTGCATCCGTCAGAAAAGCGGGTCGCTCAAACGCGGTCAACCGCTCGACCGGAGCGAAGACCAGCCATCAAACGGTCGGATAGATCGCGCCGCGTTAACGCTTAGTACGCCAGGCTTCGGATTGGAGTATACGACCCGTACGGTTCGCTGTGTGTCCATAAGATTCATTGTGCGATCCAACTCCGCGCACGTCAACCTTCGAGCAGACGGCTCGGTCTCGCGATCGCCGGCTCGAGCCGGTTGTCGCGGATGAGCGGCCATCGAATATCAGGTCGAACCAACTGGCCTGTGAGCCCGGCTTAAATACTTCGCTCCTCGAAGAGTTTGGCGCGAAATCCGGCCCACTCGCTTTTCCTGGCGGGCTCGTCGGGATGCTGAGACGTGTGGTTGGTGAACAACCTGTCCATCAGGTCGAACCGTTCGGAGAGGGCGCGGACGACTGCCAGCGCCAGTGCTTCGGCGGCGTATGGACTGGCGATGCGCAGCTCCTCGTGGGCCGGATGGTAAAGCGACAGCATCCAGACGTCGGAAGTCGAGCGAACGGTGACGCTCGGCGGTTCTGGGCGAAAAAAAGACGTCGTACCAAAAACGGCCGGCGCGGTCAGGGTCGTGAGGATTTCGTGGCGGCCGGACCCAAAAGTTCGTTCGATCTCCGCGGTCCCTTCGATCAAGAACGTGAGGTGATCGTTGGGCTGACCCTGAGCCAGCAAGGTGACGCCGGCCGGAGCCCGCGCCTCAACTAAGGCGTTCAAGATCGTCCGCTTGGTCTCGGCGCTCGACTTCCGCGAGCCACGGTGCGGCCATAAACCGTTCGGTTGCTTCATTATCGATCATCGGCCAACCTCGTAATAAGCCAAACTGGCGTCGCCATGAAGGTTACGCCGCCACGCTCTTTTCGCCCGGTCGTTCGGTCGACGCTCCTTTACGACAAGCATGAAGAATGAACGATGAAAAAGGAAAAAAGGCTAAAGTCGAAAGGGTTTGCTTCATCCTTACATTCTTCAGCTTATTGTTCACATTGTGCGGGATGCGGCAATTAGAAACTTTTTTTTGAAGAAGACAATTGTGCTGAATTCGTGCAAGTCCAAAAGTCGAATCGACAGTATCCGCGTCTTTCGCGGTACCGATGAAATCTGCGTGAGAGGCGAATCGGGAGCGATTCGGACCCCGTGAAGGCGATATGGGAAGAAGAATGAACGAGGCGGGAGGAAACGCCATGAGACGGCCGCCCAAAGTGGGGCTAGTCGTGTTGTTGTTGCTGGGGCTTAGCGGTTGTGCCGGCTTCCAGCAGCGATTCACCCAGACCTCACCCTCAACGACAGACGCGAGCCGCCCCGCCCCGCTCTCTCCCAGTCGGTTCGCGTTTTGGCGGCGACACGGAGACGATGCCCCGTCGGCTAGGGATCCGTAACAAAACTTGCCGAGACCAGCAAGTTTGCGCGCCGCGACGACCGACACGAAAGTCCCGCTCAATCCCTGGCCGGACCCACCGTCGGACGGGTTCTCCCGCTTCTTCCCCATGCTGAGCCGTCGCGCGGATCAGAGCAAGAGCGTGCATGATGACGTTAAATCAACCAGTCGTTTGGATGTGAGCCGAGTCTCGCCGCGCTCCGGCCCGTCTGCCCAACCCTCAGGCGCACGTGACGATCGAGACGTTCGGCCGGTCCGGTCCTGGGATCCCGCGGATTTCGACGATGGCGTTGCAAAATCGGTTCCACGTGCCCGCGCAGCAAGACTCTGGCTCGCCACCGCTTACGCCGACCCCCTTGGTCACTCCCCCACCGCCCTTCGCTCTGCCGGAGTCACTGCCCGACGTCGATCTCGACATCTCGAGTCGAGCAGCACCTCCGGACGATCCGCCTGCTCCGGCTGAGCCGAAGACGACGACAACGGTGGTTTCGCGGCAACCGGACGGAGTCATGATCGCGTCGTCGGTGGATCGGCGGACAGCCGACCCGGACGCCGTTGCGGAGCAGCCGCGCTCCGAGTCTGCTTCTGAGCCGCGCGAGACCTCGGGCGCGATCATCGAGAAGGCGCCCGAGTCGTTGGCGATGGCCGCGGCGGACGACTCGCAACCGGCCGGGATCGCGACGATCACCGCAGACTCGACACCTCGAGCCCGCGCCGTCCTCGAGTCCTGAGGCGGATGCCGGCGACGAGCCGGATGAGAGTCAGGCTCCCCAGGCGGCCACTCGGTCCGTGTCGCGTTGGCACGAAGCTCGGACGCGACGCAGATCCCGCCCGCGCCCCCTCCTTCGTTGGGGCCTGCTCGGGTGCGCCGCCCGCCGTTGCCGATCAACCGTCCGACGCTCCATCCCAGCCGGTCGCACCCGTCGCGCCGCCAGGCAGAAGAAACGCGGAAACCGCGCCGCGAATGCCCGCCGCGGAGACACAGCCGAAGTCCGCCCAGCCGAGCCCAGCCTCGCCTCCGCCGGTCGCGCCCGCCCAGCCTCAGCGAAGTTTCTTCGGCTGGGTGGGGTTCAGACTTCAGCCCGAGCCACTGGCCTCGTCCCAGCTTCCGCCGCCGACGTTCCCAGCGAGCTACCAGCTCACTGTGCCGGCCTCGCAACCGAACCGGGTCTCGCCGTCGCCTCAAGGAAATCCGCCAGCGGACCCGCCAGCGCCCAGGTTCGGTGGCTGGAAGCCCGTGCTGTTACCAGCCTTGATCAACAAGATCAAGAACTGGGGCAACGGCTGCGGATGTCAAGGCTGCCATCAAAAGGGCCCGCCCTCATGCTGCCAAGCTTGCACCTGCTGCGGGGTTAAGAACTCGGCGGTTTCGGCGTCTTCTCAAACCAACTCCGCGGCGACGTCGCCGTCGCCCGCGGCTCGGACGCCGAATGCGGCATCCTTGGTGCCTTCGGCCCGCTCAGGCGGAGCCGAACCGGGCGATGTCGCGGAGGGACGGAAGGTCTTCGAGCCGACCGCAATCGAGGGCCGCGACGAAACGCCGCAAAGCTAGCTCGAGGTGCTCGGCCACTTCGGGATTCTGGTCGATGACATTGTTCTGGTCCCAGCGGTCCTCGGGCTTGCGAAAAAGCTCGGCGGACCGCGGCTCCTCGGGGTCGATGCTCGACCGGGACGATCAGGTGCCAGAGGTGAGTGCGGATTGCGAACTCCGCGACATCCATCCCCATGCAGGCGTAGTCGCGGACCTTGGGCTGCTCGCCCCGGATCAACGGGAGCAGATCGTGGCCGTGCGGCGGCGTCTCGCCGTGATCCAGCGGCGGCAGACCTAACGCCGACACGATGGTCGGCAGCAGGTCGACAGTCTGGACCAGGGCCTGGTGCCTCAGCCCACCGCGCTGTCCTTTCGGCAGCCGGATGATGAGGGGCGTATGAATGAGCTCTTCGTACAACCAGGGCCGGAACCGCCTGACGAAGCCGTGCTCGCCCAGCGGCTCTCCCTGGTCGCTGGTGAAGACCACCAGCGTGTCGTCCATGCGGCCCATTCGTCGCAACGCTTCAAAGAGCTTGCCCAGCCAGGTGTCGACCAGGGTCACCGATCCGGCATAAGTGCGTCGGAGCCGGAAGAGCTCGGCCTCGCTGAGCACGTCGCCGACCGCGCCCGCTGGGACGTCGATCAGCGCTGCCACGTCCTCGATGTCGATCTCTTCGTCGTCTTCGTCCTCCTCGACAAGGTCACCCTCTTCGCCAGCCTCGAATTCGTCGGGTTCGACCGTAACGTACTGGTCGCGGTAGGGCTGGGGAGTATCCCACGGACCGTGCGGGCTGAAAATGTCCAGCCAGAGCAGAAACGGGTCCGACTCCGCCGCTCGACGATCGAGCCAGTCAATTGCCGCATTGACTGTCCTCGCGACCCCAGTGTTCTCCTCGCGATCGGTTCGCAGCACGGCCCGGTTCCGCAAAAACTGCTCCCAACGCTTCTTCCAGAGCGCGCACGATCGGGATCATCCTCGGGAGGGAGCCGGAGCCCGGGCTCGTCGTCCAGTCGGCTGTGTTTGGCGCGGGGATCACCTGAGGGAACCAGGGGATCGTACCCTTGACCGCGGATCCAGATCACTTCATCGAATCCGCGTCCATAGCCCATGCCCACCTCGCGCAGCAGCGGGACGTCCGAGATTAAGGCGGTGCGTACGCCCTGGTCCCAGAGCAAGTCGGGCAGGATCGCCTCCTCGGGCCCGAGCGGCGTCCAGCCCATCTCGGCCTGAGCAAACCCGTAACGGCCGGTCCACCAGCTCCGCCTGGTCGGGAGCGTGGTCAGATTCTCGGGGAAGTGATGCTCGAAGACGACCCCCTCGGCGGCCAGCCGATCGAGGTTCGGCGTCTCGATCCAGGCATTGCCGTAGGTGCCCAGAAAACCCAGATGCACGCTGTTGCAAACCACGACGATCACATTCATGGCCCTAGTGTCGCTTCTACGTGCGGCTCAGGCAAGTGATGAATTCGCCCCGCTATCGCACCGTTAACGCGCAGCTCCGTGCGAGCGCAAGGGCCTTCTTCTGCCGGCCAAGCGCTTCGTCAATGCGGCCGAGTCGGGCGAGATGTCGAGCGGACGCCAGCAGCACCCACGGTTCTGCCGGTAGCTCATTCGCAAGACTGTCGAAGAGTCGGTGCGATTCGTCGTAGACCTGCCCCGCTTCGAAAAGCATCGCCGCGAGCAAGCGATCGGATGTTTCCGGGCTCCTGGACATCCTCTGAATGGATTCGAACGCGCGAGCTTCCTCACCTGTCGCCACGGTGAATGTCCCTTTGGCGACAATATCCCTTTTCAGCGTCGACACCCTCCACATGTATGTCTCGCCTCGCACCAAGGGCCGCCGGTCCTTGGGATACTCGAGATTCGGTTTCGCCGTGCGCATGGTCCAGACAAGGTTCTCATTGCGATCGGTTTCTCCGCGGAAAAGTTGGATGTCGCACTCGCCGGTATCCTGAGCCGAAGTCCAGGCGAAGCCGGGTCGATCGCTAAGACGATGACGCGTCGATTGGCGAAGCCGGCAACGGCGGTGGTCCACGTCCGGATGCGAGAGACTCCGGCCGGGAGCTTGGCACAAGCTTGCGTAATCCGAGAGCTGGCTAACCGGTCGGTGATCAGGCTCACGTCGGACGGCTTCAGTCGGAGTTCCCCGCCTCCGTGATTCGAACTGTAACGCCGATTTGAGCGACTCTCTGTGACCGTCGGCGAGGAAGACGAGCCGTACGCCGCCGGCGGCGGCACGCAGTTCCGTCCCGATCGAATCAAGTCCATGCAGCGGAGCTTCATGTAGCTTGCACGCTCAGGACCATCGCCACGGGTTCGGGCTCTTCAATCGCCACGAGTGACACGGCAACGCCAAGCTGTGCAGGACCATTTTAGGCGCCTTCCGCGGACTGCGAGGATTCGGTTTCCTCAGAATGATCGGAGACACCTGCCGTCGCTCCTCGACCACGTACAAGCTTAGCTCGGCCTGCTTGCCTTCACAATCGCCGTCAGGGCTTCTCCACAAATCCCCAATCGGTCCCGATGTTCGGGTGACAGGGCTGCGCAGTTCGCCGGTGATCAGGATGCTCGAACCGATGCGCTTGTTCTCGCCCTCGACGCGCACGGCGGCGTTGACGGTGTCGCCGACGGCCGTGAAGTCCAGCCGCGTCGCCGTACCGACCGCGCCGAGCAGTACCGGCCCGGTATGAATCCCGATTCCGATCCGCAACCCGCGAAACCCGTGCGGAGCCAGAAAGCTCGATTGTCTCGATACCCGGACGATCGCCAGAGCGGCACGGACAGCCGCTTCGGCGTGATCGGACGAGCGGGGATTGCGCCGAACAGGACCATCAATCCGGTCGCCGATAAACTTGTCGATGACCCGTCCTCGGCCTCGATCGGCGGGATCACACCCTGGTAGTAGGCGTTGAAGAGCGCGACACTTCGGCCGGGAGTGTGCGGCTCGGAGAAAGTCGGTGAAGCCGCGGATGTCCGCGAAGAGAACGGTGACCACGCGGGATTCGCCGCCGAGCCGTAAGCTGACCAGGGTCCATCTCGAGGGCCTGTGCGATCGGTGCGGACTTGACGGCCCTCAACACCTGCCGGAGCACTCGCCAACGCCAGGCGAATGCCACGGAGTACGCCATCGCGCCGAGCAGGAGCATTGCCAGCATCTCAACGCGCCAGTGCCCATAGGAGGAACGCGACCAGAGGCGAATGACCTTCCAGCCGAAGTGGTGCACGACAGCCAGCAGAAACCCCGGGCCGAGGCCCAACCGGAAGAACGCATGCCCGAGTCGGCGACGAGAGCCAAGAACCAGGGCAACGACGAGAGCCACCACGGAGTGGTGATGAACGCGCGGTCGAGCGAGGGTGGCGACGATGTTCGCATGCAGCTCCGGCCCGGACATCAACCCCCGCCGTTGCGGTGCAGATAATCGGCGTAGCGGTTGCTGTACGGGGTGTTGTGTACATCCTGTCCGCCCTGCCCGGTGCTGCCGATGATCACGATCGCGCCGCGGACCTCCGGGCATCGGCTGGTCGGCGCCGGGCAGCGTCGAGCAATCGGGAGAGATGAGATGGTCGGGAACCGTCCCCGGTGGCCCGATGAAGTTGATGCGCATTTTCTGTTCAGCGTCGAGCGGGATCGCCTCGACCGCCCGAGCAGGAGCTGCTGCCGCCCCGGATCCCACGAGATGGGTGCTGCCCGACCTGGCCACGAGAGCCAGGGCGAACTGGTAGCCGACGGAATCCTGTCACGGTTCGCACCGCGAGCTGCTGTCGGCGCACGAACTGATCGCCGTCCTCGGTGAGATTCACCAGCCCGAAGTCGGTCCGGAGCGGGTCCGGGTCGACGAGCGTTCGTTTGCCACTGGACGAGGGGCAGCAACGCTGGCCCTCGACTTGCATTCGGGCAGCACGACCGCGCCGGATCGCTTGATGGCAGCCCCCATCGTGGTGGCGTCGCCCTCCGCACCGGCCTGGACGGCCGACAAGCCCGTGTACGATGGGGAATGAGGAAGTGGATGCCGATCGCGGCGCGCCCTGATCGTGGAGATGATTCACGACCTCAGCCAGCTCCGGACTGAGGAAGACGGCCGGCTTTTTCAACCGGTCCAGCGATTCATCATCGATGTAGATGAGCAAGACGGGAGCGGACGTCGCCCGCCGACCTCGCAGCGTGAAGGAGCCGTCGAATAGCCGGTCCTCCAGGCCGGCCATCATCGGAAGCTGGGCCACGCTCCAAGCCACGATCGCACACAACATGCCGGGGACCGCGCCTCGGACCGGCTGGACGTAGCGAGAGACGACCAGTTGAGGGCGAAAATCAGGGGGCATCGAGATTGAGATCAGAAGAAGAGATTACAGCGGTCCTTTTAATTGGGAAATCTTCTTAATTGCCGGAAATCCTCGCGATCGTCCGGTTGGAACGGATCCTGGTGGATTCGACGATGACCCCATTGCATCTCCCCATGGATAAGAGTCTACCCTCGATATGTGTCGGGTTCCATGCGCGAATTCGGATCATATCGGCGAGAAGGTGTCGCCCGGATTTTTCTGACCGACGTCTAGGGCTTCGATCATGGAAAGCCAGCCGCCGCCAGAAGCGAAGTCGCGAACCTGGGATTGGGGAGATCGCGTGGCCACCGAGTTTGAAGAGGCCCTCAAGCGTTGTGAGCGACCCTCAATTCACGCCGAGCTCGAACGCGTCAAGCCCGAGGATCGCCCTCGGCTGCTTACCGAGCTCGTCGGTCTCGAGATTGTCTACCGACTTCGGGCCGGGGAGAACGTCAGTCTGGCCGAGTACGAACCGATCATGTCCGAGTTCAGCGCGATCACGCCCGCCGACCGTGCCCATTTGCTCGACGGGATTGAGAAGTCATCGCGGAATGATAAGGCGCCGAGTCTCCCGCAAATCGGTCGCTATACCATCGTGGCCACTTTGGATAAAGGGGGCCAGGCCCAGACGTTTCGCGCCATGCATCCAGGTTTTCAGAGCACGGTCGTGTTGAAGCTCGCGCACCGCCTGGCCGATCCGGGAATGCTCGACCGCATCACCCACGAAGGGAGGTTGCTCGCCGCGCTACCCCCGCACCGGCATCTCGTCAGGGTTTACGACGTCGACCTCCACGAGGGCCGTGTATTCCTGGTGCTCGAAGATGTGCCCGGCTCGACGCTCGAACAGTACGCCAAGGACCGACCGCTTGACGCCGATGGGCCGCGCAGACCGTGGCGGCCATCGCCAACGCCGTTCATCTGGCCCACGAGCAGGGCATCACTCACCAGGACCTGAATCCGCGCAACGTGCTCATCGATCGCGAGGGACAGTCACGCGTGATCGATTTCGGCATGGCGTGGTCCCGGCCCTGGTGGGTCGAGAGAGACCGACTCTGTGCAGATCGGCGGAACGCCGGCCTACCTTTCTCCCGAACAAGCCTGTGGGCAAACGGACCGTATCGGCAGGGCGACCGATGTCTTTGGTCTCGGTGCGATCCTGTTCTTCCTGCTCACCAAGGCACCGCTGTACTCCGGCGAGAATGGCTGGGCCGCTCTTGCACAATGCCCGGGAGACAGACTTCGATCGCAAGCTCCTGGATCGCCCCGGTATCCCGCGTCGGTTGCGAGCAATCTGCCTGAAAGCGCTGGCCACGGAACCGAAGGATCGTTACGCCACAGCGGCTGAGTTCGCTCAGGCGCTGGAACGATTCCTGGCCCCCAAGAAGTGGCGGTACTCGGCCATGCTCGCATGCCTTTTCCTGCTCTCGTTCGGCCTGGCATGGGGTATCCAGAGCTACCGACGTGGGGAGACACTGAGCGTCGAACGAGCCGTAAAGCCCACGCGCTGGAAATTCAAATCTGGCGGCCGGAGACGCAGTTCCAGCCGCTATTACAGGCGCTGCCCGTGAGGGTGGGGGATGAGATCCAGGTCCGCTGCTCGGTGCCGAAGGGGCAGGCCGTGTCAATGTATTTCGTGAATACTTTGGGGAAACTGCGCCTGTTGATCCAATACCCGGCTACGGATGAGGATCGAGAGATCTTTTATCCTGCGATGGGCAAGACGAAAGTGCTAGAAGGTCAACCCGGTATGGAGATGTTCCTCGCGCTGGGAGGGTCCGACGGCCTCACACCGGAGGAAGTGCAAAGTTTATGGAATGGTGGAACCAAGGAGGCTCCGTTGCCTTCGTTGTCGCAGAGGACGGTTGTCCGCCTGAGCACGGATCGGGTCGATTTTGAGGGGGAGCGGAATCGCGAGCTGGGCGAAACCAGAGACCGCGCTGATCCGCGGGAAAAATTCCGAACGCAGCTCGACGAGTTGCGCAAGCGGTTGAAGCAGAAATACGTCTTCTTTGAAGGGTTGGTGTTCTGCCACTCTTGAAGTCGCCTCAGCTTGCGGCGGATCGGGGAATCTGGGGAGGGTGGAGCGCCGTCCGAGCCACGCCGTGCTGGGCCACGAATCGGCGCCGATGTTCCGACCTCGCCAAACGCCCGGCCACAAGTCTACGGCATAACTTGGTCTCAGTCTCATTGTGAGAAACTATAGACGGAGGAACCGATGAGGTTGGAAACGATCCGGCGGATGTCGATGCTTCCTTTCGGGCTCAGCGTGCTGCTTCTGCTGGGTATCCAGTCCGCGATCCGCAGCCCCCGGCGCAACCGCCTCCGGCCGCCCCGCGACAAGAGCAAACGGCGGAGCGGGATCGGCTGGTCAGGCAAGTTGATGTGCTGCGCCGGGACGGCAAGCTCGACGAGGCAGTGGATGCCGCTGAGCGGGCCTTGAAGCTTGAGCGCGGAGCCGGGGGTGAGAGCACGGCGCGGGTCGCCGAGGCGCTGTCCCGTCTGGCCGATCTGCACGAACTTCGGGGCGACTGGGGCCGCGCAGTGGCACTGAGAAACGAGATCCTGGGAATTCGTGGTCGCGCGGACGGGAGGGACCACTGGCGGACCCTCGATGCATGGTTGGCAAGGGCTTTCGCCGAGAAGGCAGACCGACTACCGACGTCCGACCAGCGGAGGTTGGTCACTGCACTCACGCAGGAATGTGAATCTCGTGATCTTCTCTCACAGCAACGATTCGAAGAGGCAGAGCGAGCGGCGAGCAAAGCATCGGACGTCTTTGTCGAGCTAATCAAGCCCGGTGAGGGCGAAAAGGTTGGCCGCGTTTTTCTAATGATTGGCATGCTACGAACGATTCGAGGTGATGCTGCAGGTGCGGCCTGAAGGCGATCAACGTGTCGCTGGAGGCGCGTCGAAAGATCCTGCCGAAGGGACATCCGGACCTGGGCTGGACGCTGTATTATGCCGGACGCAGTCGTCTTGCGCTCGGTGACAAGGAAGGAGCCAACGAAGCTCTCGAAGAAGCCCTCCAGAACTGGCTGAAAATGCCCTATCCCATCGAACCGATCTTCGCAGATCACCTGATGATTGCGGGCGATCTCCAGCGGCAACTCGGTGACTTACAGTCGGCCCGCACTTGCTACGCCGCGTCCGCAGCAGTCCGCCGGAGGGCGCCTTCGATCAATTATGCCGAACTCGCCGAATGTCTGAACAACCTCGGAAACGTCCAGTTTGAGATGGACGACTACGAATCAGCGAAGAAGAGTCACGAAGAGGCGCTGACCATCCGCCGCAGAGTCCTCCGCAGCGGCGATGCCGAGCTCGGACGAACACTGAGCAACCTGGGTAACGTGCAGCATAAACTCCAAGACTACGCTGGCGCAACAAAGAGCCATGAAGAGGGCCTAGCAATCCGCCGTGCGGCTCTTCCGACCAACCACCCAGATATTGCCCAGAGTCTGTACAACTTGGGGGTTGTGCTAGCGGACGACAGGAACTACGCGCGAGCCAAGACTAGCTACCTCGAAGCACTTCCATCTGCCGAAAGGCCTTCCCCGGAGAGGATCTGTTCACGTCCGGTGTTCTAAATAACCTGGGAGGAGTGCATATCGAGCTGCACGATTTTCCGGCTGCCGCCAAATATTTTGAGGAAGCCCTGGCGATCCAGCGGAAGGTACTTCCGAAGAACCACCCGAGGATCATCAATGCTTTCTACAACTTAGGCAACGTACAGTTCGAGATGCATGACTATCCGGCGGCGCGAATGACGTTCGAAGCGGCTTTGCAAGCTCGTCGCGACTCTCAACCACCAATACCGGAAGCCATTGCCGAAGGACTGAATAAGCTCGGAAATGCGCAGTACGAGCTGCGGGATTACCAGGCGGCTTCTGCGAGCTATCAAGAGGCATTGAAGATCGGCGGTTCCTTGCCGACGCCGAACCAACTCGACATCGCCCTGTACCTGTCGAATCTGGGATTGGCACAAGGCCGCCTTTGGAACTACGAACACGCGAAGAAGAGTCTCGAGCAGGCACTTGTCATCAGGAGGAAGGCCGTCGGACCCGAGAGCCCACTCGTCGCCACAACTCTGAGCGAACTTGGCTTCGCTCAGATCATGCTAGATGACTACGCCGGCGCGAAGAGGAGTGTCGAGGAAGCCCTCGCCATCCGCCAGAAAGCACTTCCTAAAGAGCATATCGACATTGCCAAATCTCACAAAGATCTCGGAATGCTGCAATGTGAGCTCGCGGATTTCACGCCGGCGAGAAAGAATTTCGAGGAGGCCTTGCTCATCCTTCGGAAAAAACTTCCCGCTGGTCACCCCGACATCGGATCGTGCTTGTCATTTGTTGGATGGGCGGCGTTGGGAGCTGGAGACGATAGTCGATACGCCGGTTCGGTGCTCGCTGAGGCAACGGACATTCTATTAGCCGACAGTCTCCGGCTCGGAAGCGGCCAAGGGGAATCCGCGCAACTGGAGACGACAGAAGGGTTTCGTCTCAGCTTCACGTATTTGATGAAAGTCGCACTTGCGGGTGGAATCGATCCGGATGCCGTATATGATCGCGCGTTGCGAGTGAAGGGCTCGGTCACGGCTCGTCAATACGCGATCCGTATCGCCCGAGATAGCAACGAGTCGAAAATCAAGGATCTGCTTGAACAACTTAAAGTCTGCAACATGCTACTTCTGGGGCAAGCCGAGGTCGAGGCGGCCTCGTTCCCTCGAGATGGGTCGTCTCGCCTTTTTATGCTTAATAATAGAGGTTTAGGGTTCGACGACACGCGGAGTAGGATCGAGCAGGAACTTCTATGGTTGAGTAAGAGCCAACTGGAACTGATCGATCGAAGGAGTGGGGGGGCGGAATTGGTCCGTTCAATGTTGCCAGAAAAGACGACACTGGTCGACCTATTCGAGTACGACTTCGTCGGACGCAAAGTTCCAGGGCATAAGGAACCCATCGCTGAGCGACGGGTGGCGGCGTTTGTCATCCGCCGGGATCATAAACCCGTCGAACTGGTGCCGCTCGGCCGTTCCGACGATCTCGCGAGAATAGTAAGCCGGTGGCGAGCGAGTCATGGAGCTGGCAAGCGACTCCCTCAGGCAGAGCCCGATCCAGCACTTGAGCTGCGAGCGAAGGTCTGGGAACCACTGGAGAAGCACATTGGCGACGCGAAGACCATTCTCTTGTCACCAGACGTCCCATTGCACGGAGTTCCCTTTTGCGCTATCCCCGGTAAGAACGAAGGAACATACTTGTTGGAAGAGTACACCTTTGCGGTATCGCCGGTTCCTCAAGCCCTAAAGGACCTGCTGATTCCGGTAGACCCCAAGTTCCAGAAACCCCCATCTCTGCTCACAATGGGCGCGATCGACTACAACTCTCATCCCAAATCTCCGAAAAAAGATGCCCCAAAAACAAAAGTCGACTGGGCCCATTTCCCTGAACTGACCAATACTGGACCGGAAGTCCGTCGGATCGGCGCAATATTCGGCAGCCAGTTTCCCAATGCGGCGAGACTGGAGCTTTCGAATCAGAATGCCACAGTGGCGGCTTTTATAAGCCAAAGTTCCAAGCACAGGTATCTTCACCTTGCGACCCATGGTTACTTCGCGGAGGGGGGAACTGAATCGAGTAGAGGTCCCTCAAGCCCAGTGGGCGAGCGGCGGCGGGCGTTCGTGTTCGACTCACGAGTGTTTGACATCCATCCAGGATTGGCCTCGGGACTGTTTTCGCAGGGGCGAACCAGGGTCTGGTCGTTGCGCGCCTTGACGGCCCTGGACGCGTCAGAGCTCGACTTGAGAGGGGTAGAGCTGATTACCCTAAGCGCATGCGACACTGCCCGTGGCGCGATTTTTCGCGGGCAGGGAGTCCTGGGCCTGCAGCGGAGCTTGCAAGTAGCCGGAGCGAAAACGGTGATAGCATCGCTTTGGTCGGTCAACGATGAGTCGACCGCCCTGCTGATGGCTGAGTTCTATCGTAACCTCTGGGAGAAGAAGCTTTCAAAGGGAGAGGCGTTGCGGCAGCGCAACTAAAGATGTTGCGGGGCGAGGTGCGGCCCGGTGGGCCGGTTCCGGAAAACGGACGAGGTTTGCGACGTCCCAATGCCCCGCAGGACTATCGTAAGCCGTACTACTGGGCTGCCTTCGTCCTCTCCGGCGATTGGCGGTGAGGGAGCGGCCGTTGCAAAGACGGCAGCCTTAAGAGACCGGGCTTCGGTGGAACCGGAGGGAGGATCGTGGAAGTTCGCCCCGAAGGCTACCCAACAAAATGAGGTCACGCCAATGATTCGCCGGATGTTCCCCCGCTGGATTGCCGATGTCGTGGTGGTGATCGTCGCCGGGCTCGGCCTCGGTCTCGGGATGGCTCGCTTCTGGGGGGCGGACGCTCCACTTCCCGCTGGCGAGTCGGCCGTAGCAGTTGTATCGCGGGTGGCCGAAGGGGCGGCGGCTCAGGTCTCGGGCTGCGGACCCGGATCTCGGCGCGATGGAGAAGGCCGGCGGCCGGCACGCACTGCTGGTCGGTGTGACGAAATACGACCACCTGCCGCGTGACCGACACCTCGATGGTCCGTCTCACGACGCTCGCCTCATCGGGCGGCTCTTGCGAGAACGCTACCAGTTCCCGGCCGAAGGGATCGTGACCCTGACCGAGGACGAAGGCTCCCCGGCTCGCCGGCCGACCCGGGCGAACATCGAGCGAGAGTTCCGCCGGCTGGCGGACCAGGCCGTCGAGGGTGACCAGGTGGTGGTCCTGCTGGCCGGCCACGGCGCCCGACAGCCGGAGAGCAACCCTCCCGATCCGGCTTATCCCGAACCCGATGGGATCGACGAGATTTTCCTCCCGGCTGATGTGAGTGCGTGGAAGGGCTTTCCCGAACGAGTCCCGAACGCGATCGTGGATGACGAGATCGGGGCCTGGCTCCGCGCGATCACCGCCAAGAGGGCCTATGTCTGGGCCATCTTCGACTGCTGCCACTCTGGCACGATGACGCGCGGTATTGAAAAGGTCCGCGAGTTGCCGCCCGACGTCCTCGTGCCGCAGGAGGAGTTGGACAAGGCCCGTCAACGGGCGGCGCAACGCCAGGAGAAGACCCGTGGCGGACCGCCCGATAAACCCGCCCCATTTGTTCCGCGGCAGTCCTCCGACTACCTGGTTGCAACTTATGCGTGCCGGTCGAACGAGTCGACTCCGGAGAGCCCGCAGCCGACGGGGTCCCTGGATGCCGAGCCTCACGGGCTGCTCACCTATAGCCTGGTGGAGATCCTCGCCACGTCGGCGGAGTCGAAAGCCTCGCTGACTTACCGGGAATTGGTCCGTCGCCTCCAGGCGCGATACGCCGGGCGTTCGCAGGGCTCGCCGACGCCGCTGGTCGAGGGCCGAGGCCAAGATCGGTTCGTCCTGGGGACGGAGCAGCCGACACCGTCGCCGCTGGTGCTGACGCGAGAAAAAGCCGAGTACAAGGTCAACGCCGGCGATCTCTACGGGCTGACGCCCGGGAGCATCCTGGCGGTGGACTCGCCCGCCGGAACGGACGGCAAGCGAAAGCTCCTCGGTCATGTGCGAGTCCGGTCGACGCCGTCCGTTCGACGCGACGGTCGATCCCTGCGCCTACGAAGAAACGGCTGTGGCGGAGGACCTGGCCCCGCTTTCAACCTGCCGGCCGGTTTTCATCGACTACGGTTCGCGGCGGTTAAAGGTCGCCATCCAGGCTCCTGATGGACAGGCGGCGCCTCGGCAGAAGCTCCTGGAGGCCGTGCAGCCTCTCGCCGATGCGAAGACGGGGCTGGCGGAACTGGTGGATGACCCGCTGAAGGCGGACTGGCTGGTGCGTCTCAACAAGGGCAAGGTCGAGTTCATCGAGGCATCCGGCAACCACGACCCTTTCCCCTTGCCGCCACCGGAGAGCCCGGCGCTGGGCCAGTCGCTGCGCCAGAGCCTGGAGAAGGTGTACCGGGCCCGCAACCTGGTCAACCTGGCCGGCTTATTCGAGAAGGCGCAGAATCGACGGCAGCCCCGCGGTGAATGTGGAGGTCGAAGTACTGCGACACAAGGACCGCTCAGCGCCCGGCGAGGTCTGGCCGAGCTCCGAACGGCGGGCGGGTCTTCCGGCCGGGTGATTTGATCTCATTCCGCATCCACAACAAGAGCCCGGCGCTTCGGGTAGACGTCACGCTCTTGATTGTCGGCTCGGACTTCGGGATAAGCCCCTTCTACCCGAAGGCGGATGAGGTGGCGCAAGAGCCTGGCTCCTGGCGAGGCGATGACGACCCCGCCGCCGCCGGGAGAGATCAGTAATGACCCGCCATTTGGCCCCGAGTGCCTGGTGGTCATCGCGGCCCCGGCGAACAACCCGCCGGTGGACTTCTCGGCCCTGGCACAGGGGGGTCTTGCTCTCGCCCGGGGTGCCGACATAAACCAAAGCCTCCGATCGCCCCTGGGGGAACTGCTGGAATCCGCGATGTTCCGGTCCGGCTCACGCCGCGGGCTAAACCGGTCCGTCGCCGATCAGAATGGGATGCGGATTCTGACCTGGAGGACGGAGCCTAAATAGTCATCAAGGTGCATTCTGGCGCAGGGAGAGACTCTCGGCTGACTCGACCCGGTTTCGCTCGATCCTGTGCCACCATGCCGTTGGATAACGCCAAGCCCAGTCGGGTCCTTCGCGAATTCGTTTGACATCCACTCAACAGCCGGTGAAGATTCAAAATGTGTCGATCACCAAGAAGTGGCGGGGCCGCGCGTCGATTCGGCACCGGCCCAGGATCGGATCGATCCAGGAGCGGTATCATGGTTCGGCGCGTTCGTATTCGTAGCATCGTCTTCGGCATTGCCATACTGACCGTGTCGTACTCCTTTCTGGATGGGCGTACCCCCGCTTTCAGCCAAGCCGTGTCAGAAGAGGCGAAGTCGGCCGTCGAGGAGCGCGACCGGCTTTGGGATCAGACCCAGAAGCTTCGTGCCGCGGGGAAGCCCGCGGAGGCGATCGCCGCGGCCGAGGCGATGCTGAAGATCGAGACGGAAGGTCTTGCCAGCGGGCCACTCTGATCTCGCCTTTTCGCTGAACTGGCTGGCCGATCTGCATCTCTCTCGCGACGACCTCGCGGCGGCCGCGGCGGCTCGGCGGGAAGCCCTGAAGATCCTGCAGAAGCACTACGGTGAAACACACTGGAAGGTGACCGACGTCCGGCTGGCTCTCGAAGACATCGAGCATCGGGCAAATATGAACGACGAGAACAAGCGCGACCTCACCGAAGCAAATCGGCTGGTTGGAGAAGTCAACGCCCTCTTGAGTGCGGGCAAAAACCGTGAGGCAATAGCCCACGGCGCGAGCACGCGTATCAGAACTAAAGAAAAAAGCACTCGGGGAGCGCCATAGAGACTATGCGGCGAGCATCAATAACCTTGGGGTGCTGCTGGACAACCAGGGAGACTTCGATGGGGCCAAATCCCTTTACCAGCAGGCCGCGGCGATTAACAAGGAGGTGCTAGGCGAGCGTCATCCAGAGTACGCTCGAAACCTGCACAACATGGCAAATTCGCTCACGTCACGCGCGGCGTACGCGGCAGCGAGGCCCCTCCTCGAGGAGGCCCTGACGATTCGCAAGGCCGCGCTGGGGTGAGCAGCATACCGATTACGTCCGAAATCTGAACGATTTGGCGTTCGTGCTGGTATCATCGGGCGACTACGCCGTGCGTGGCCCCTGTACGAGCGGACGATCACGATCACCGGTAATGCGAAACTTGTGCTCGACCAAAGAGACCTGCTTCGGCGGCAAAGTCGGAGGTTCCGCGCCGAGCAAAAATTGGCAGAGGATCTCGCAGTGACATATGCGATTCTCGCCATCGAACGGAAGGTGCTGCCCGCCGGACACGAAGACGTGGCTGTTTCGCTGGGATCGTTGGCCGACCTACAGATTGTGCGCGCGACGACTTTCCGGCCGCGAAGGCGGCCCGTGGCGAAGCCCTCGAGATTCTCCAGAAACGCTACGGCGACCCGCATTGGAAGGTGACTGACGCCCGACTCTGCGCTTCGCGAAGTCGAGCGAGTGGCGGGGTTGACCTGCGCCCGAACGGCAGACAGAAGCCGAGACCGATCGACTGAATCAGCAGTTCCTCGCCCTTTACCAAGGCGGCAAACTTGGCGAGGCCGAGCCAGTAGCGAGGCGGCGTGCTGGATTTGCGAAAGGAGTGCATCGGAGAGCTGCACCCGAACTACGCCGCCAGCCTCAATCACTTGGCCCTTCTGCTGTACGCCCGAGCTGATTATGGCGCCGCCAAACCGCTGTTCGATCAGGTTCTCGCGATCCGAAAGCAGGTGTTGGGCCAGCGCCACCCTGGCTCTGCCGACAGCGTGGGCAACCTGGCCCGTCTACTCCAGAGTCAGGGCGACTACGCCGCGGCGAAACCCCTTTTTGAGAAGGTTGTAGCGATCCGAAAAGAGGCACTCGGCGAGCGTCACCCCGACTACGCCAGCAGCCTGAACAATCTGGCCCATTTGCTCTTATCGCAGGGTGATTCCTCTACGGCCAAGCCCCTTTTCGAACAGGCGTTAGCGATCCAATCCAAGGCGTTAGGCGAGCGCCACCCGGTCTATGCGACGACACTCAACAATGTCGCCTCCTTGCTCGCATCGGAGGGAGACAACGCTGGCGCCCGTCCGCTCATGGAGAAAGTGGTCGCGATCAAGCGAGAATCCCTGGGTCCGAATGACCCGGAATATGCTACCGCCTTGAGAAACCTAGGAGCCCTGAACTTCAAGGAGCGACGATACGCGACGGCGAGAACTCAATACGAACAAACGCTGGCAATCCGAAAAGCGGTCCTGGGCAAGCGCCACCCCAGCTACGCGAGTAGCCTGGCGGACATTGCCGAGGTCCTCGAGGCGCAAGGGCAATACGCCGAAGCGACCACGCTGAATCGGCAACGATTGGCGCTCTCAAAGAACGACTCGGCGAGGGCCACCCCGACTATGCGACCGGCTTGTTCGACGTTCTGCGCGTCTGTACTGTCATCAATCCGACTACGTATCCGCGCGGCCTTTCGCCGAACGGTCGCTGGCCATCCGCAAGGAGGTGCTCGGCGAGCGCCATCAAGACTATGCCAGCAGCCTGAACTGCCTCTGCGGCGATCTACCTGTGCAGGGCGAAAACGCCCAAGGACGGCATCTCCTTGAACAAGCTCTCGCGCTGTCCAAGCAACGGAATGGCGAGCACCACGTCGACAATGTGACTTACATGATTAATCTGGCAATCACCCTGATGGCTCAGGAGGGCGACTGCGCCGTTCGCGCGGCCCCTCCTCGAGGAGGCTCTAGCGATCGTCGAAGGGCTGAAAGGCGGGCACAGTTCCGACTATGTAGGGGTCCTGGTCAATCTGGCCCTCCTGCATCAGCTCGAGGGTGACTATGCCGCCGCGGCGGCTTTTCTGCGAGCGTGGGTTGGCGATCTGCAAAGAAATGCAGGGCGAGCGTCATCCCGACTACGCCTCCGGTCTTTCCAACCTCGCGAAGCTGAACTGGGCCTCCGGTCGTCCGACCGTCGCCGCGCCGCTGATCGAGCAGGCGATGGAGATCTACGAGCGTCAATTGAAGTCGGCCGCTTCCTATCAGTCCGAGCGTCAGCAGTTGGAAATGACGCGGAAACTCCACCGACATCTCGACGTTTATCTGACGCTCGTGCCGCCGGGGAAGATCTCCGCGGCAGGCGCCTATGGTCATTTGCTTTCCTTCAAGGGGGCCGTCTTCGAGCAACAGCGGCGCGTCGCGATGCTCCGGGGACTCGCTCGGGCTGAACCGAATACGGAGACGGCGAGGCTATTCGCTGACCTCGACGAGACGTCCAGACGCCTCGCCACCCTCATCCTCACCAACCACGAGAAAGGTCCTGAGAAGTTGCGAGAGGGCAATCTGGTCATCAACGCTGTCCGAGATCAACTGGGTCGGCGAAGTGGCGAAACTAACCCAGAAAAAGGAGACGATCGAGGCCACATTGGCGGCTCGCGACTCGACCTTCCGCGTCGGTCAGGCCGAGGCGCGCCGGCGCCCTGATGAGGTTCAGGCGGCCCTCCCGAGCGAATTTGCGTTGATCGACTTCCTCGAATATACAAGGCTGGCCCTCCCTGACGGCAACAAAGGATGGTGGCGGGAAGAAAGACGCCTGCTCGCCTTCGTCGTCCGGAGTGGCCGGCCGATCGTGATGCTAGACCTGGGACCGCTCGACGGGATTGCCGAGGTCTTCAACGGGTGGCGCTCCTCCTTCTGAAAGGAAGTGACGTCGACATCGAGTCGTCGCGTCGCCTCACGCGGTTGGTTTGGGCTCCCCTGGCTCCTCACCTCGAAGCGTGACGAGGATCTTGATTTCGCCCGACGGCATCACGTCCCGCATCCCATTCGCCGCGCTGCCCGGCCGGAAGTCGGGTACTTACCTCATCGAGGACTTCGCGCTGACGGTGGTCCCCGTCCCACGGATGTTCGGGACCTTTGCCAAGGACCGATCGTCGCGGACAGGTCCCCCGTCATTGCTCCTGAGCGGTGCCATCGATTACGGGGCCGATCCGGGCGGGTTCGCGACCCGGGACGGTCGCCTGCGCCGCCTCGGAACCGGAGCGAGCCGCGAACGTGCTCGCGTTCGCGCCCTGGCAGGAACTTCCCAGGAAATCGTTGCCATCGGTGGTCGGTTCCATGACCGCTTCCCTGGGCGCCGAGGTGACGGTGCTCCACGCCGGGCGGGCCACCGAGTCGGCCTTCTGCCGAGAGGCCCCTCGGCATCGATTCCTGCACCTGGCCACGCACGGCTATTTCGCCCCGGAGTCGGTGGCGCTGGGCACTCGAACCGAGTCTTCGCCTTGTACCGCCTTACAAACAGGGCGGATCAAGTCCTACGAGAAAGACGAGCGTCCGTTCGACGGTAATTTCGACCCGCTCGGCGGACTCATGGTCTCCGGATTCCACCCTGGGCTGCTCTCCGGCATCGTCTTCGCGGGCGCAAACCGTCGGCCCGTCCCGCCGGGACAGGACGACGGCATCCTGACCGCGCTCGAAGTCGCCGGCGCTGGATCTTACGGAGTGCGACTTGGCCGTCCTTTCGGCCTGCGAGACCGGGTTGGGGGAGTCGGCGGGTGGCGAGGGGCTGCTCGGGCTCCAGCGAGCGTTCCAGGTCGCCGGAGCGGGCTCGGTGGTCGCGACACTGTGGTCGGTGAACGACGAGGCGACGCGTCTTCTGATGGCCGAGTTCTATCGAAACCTCTGGGAGAAGAAGCTGGCGAAGGGGGACGCCCTTCGGCAGGCACAACTCAAGATGCTTCGTGGCGAGCTGCGGCCAGGTGGGCGCAACCGGAAAAAGCGAGGGGTTTGAGACGTCCCGATGCCCCCCAAGACTATCGAAAGCCGTACTATTGGGCGGCATTCGTCCTCTCCGGGGACTGGCAGTGAGACGGAGGCGAGGAAGAGGATCGGCTGCCTCCGCTCTACTGGGCCGCGTTCGTACTGAGCAGCGATCGACCCGCAACCCAGCGAGGTGTGAAATAACCAGAATCCCGGTGTGCCGCCTGCGCCTGCACACGATCTGATCGACCCCAGCGATCATTGTCTTGACGTACATTAATTCCTTGGAGCAGAATGTCGTTGAAACGGCGTGCAGTCCCGCTCGCACAGGAGTCGGGGAGGCTTCGGTGCCGCAATTGACCGACCCAGTTCGACTTGCTGAGTGCATGAACGCTAATCAATCAAAAGAATCGAAGCGTCCGTTCGGTGCGGAACGGCCATTCCCCTGGCGATGCCGTCATTGCGGCAAAAGCCGGGTCGTAATGACCACAATCAGTTATGATGCCGAGGTTCGACACGATGGGCGAGTGTACACATTCACGCTCCCCCATTTGGACATCCCGGCGTGTCAGTCCTGTGGCGAGAAGGTCTTCACGGAGAAAGTTGACGACCAGATCAACGCCGCGCTCCGTTCGCACCTCCGCCTGCTCACGCCGGAGGAAATCCGGAAATCGCTGGAGCGCGTCGACATGACTCAGAAAGAGGCGGCCGACCGGCTGGGCATCGCGGAAGCGACGCTGTCTCGTTGGCTGAACGAGACACAAATTCAGTCCAGAGCCATGGACAATCTACTACGCGTCTTTTTTGCATTTCCCCAAGTACGCGCAGGCTCTCAACAGAGAGGGACAAGACCCTCACCTTGGCGCCGCCGACATCGCCGGACAACTCCAGGGTTATTCCTCCGCCGGGGTAAGCGCACCGAACTCTCACTGAAAAACCGCGTAGTTTGCACGCTCGTCGCCGAGTTGCACCACACGACGACGCGCTGCGGAAGTTGCAGTTGTCGATGTTGCGCAGAGGGTCTGGCGTGGGACACTGAAGCGTGAGACGGACGGTCCAAAATCGGACCGGCTGCCTCCGCTCTACTGGGCTGCGTTCGTACTGAGTACAAACCGCCCTTGAGTGATCAAAGGTCGAGGTCCAAAAGTCTGGCTTCCAGACCCTTTCGTCACCCGCGTGCGCCGAGTACGATCGAAAGCGGGTTTAAGTTTCCGCCGGGCAGATCGGGATCCGGCTTGTGCCGAGATTGTCAGAAGTCGTGTTACCCGGCGGAACAGCTCGGCGGATCCGGGTGTTTCGATCGATCTTGCGTAGACATCCAGGGAGTTCCTTCAGCCATGTCACGATCAAGTGGTTCCTCGCCTCGCCTGGGGTTATTTGTATTTCGCGGCCTTTGTGCTGGCGTCGGTCGATTCTCCACTGATGGCCCAGTTCGGGTCAGGGCGGATCCCGGCTCAGTTAGGTGTGTCTACACCGACCGTAAAGCTCAATCAGCCGGTGGCCTCGCGAGTCTATCAGCGCGACCTGAACGGGAAGGCGGAGATCCCGATCGTTCTGGACGAATCGGTCAAGGATGCCAAGCTGATCGATGCGCGTCTCACTGGTCCGAACTCCGCGGAGGCCCAGGCAACGAAGTTTGTCGATGGCAAGCTGGTCGGCGTGCCGACCGGCGGGCCGTACACGATCCTCGTGCACTGTCGACATCAAAGGAGCGAAGGCGATCACGACGGTCGGTCCCGTGTTCGTGGGCGACCTCTGGGTGTTGGCCGGTCAATCCAATATGGAGGGGGTCGGCAACCTGATCGACGTGACGCCGCCCCACCCCAAGGTCATGCTCTTGGGTATGGACGGCCAGTGGGGGCAAGCCGAGGAGCCATTGCACTGGCTGATCGACTCCCCGGACGCGGTTCATTCGGGCAATCCCAACAACCGCGCCGATCGTGCCGCACAGGCGCACAAGTCACGAACCAAGGGAGCCGGTCTCGGCTTACCGTTCGCCGTTGCGATGGTGGAGGCGACAGGCGTTCCCGTCGGCCTGGTTGCCTGCGCTCACGGCGGCACCAGCATGGAGCAATGGAACCCGAACAAAAAAGAGCAGGGGGGAGCCAGCCTTTATGGCTCGATGCTCCGGCAGGTCAAGCTCGCCGGGGGCAAGGTGAAAGGCGTGCTCTGGTATCAAGGCGAGAGCGACGCCAACGCCAACGCCTCGAAGGTCTTCGCCAAAGCCTTCTCCGACTTGATCGCGGCGGTCCGTTCCGATTTCGGACAACCCGAGCTGCCCTTCTATTATGTCCAGATCGGCCGGTTCGTCCGCGGCGGTGATCCCAAGGACTGGAACGCCGTGCAGGACGCCCAGCGGGTGATCCCCGAGCGCGTGGCCAACACGGCGGTCATCTCGGTGATCGACCTCGAGCTGGACGATGGGATCCACGTAGGTACTCAAGGGCCTGAAACGCGCCGGCCAGCGCCTGGCACGGATCGCTCGAACGCGAGCTGTTTGGTCAAGTCGGCGCGAGCACCCCCACGTTTGAGCGAGTCACGAAAGGCCCTCACAACACGCTGACCGTGAAGTTCAACGGGGTCAACATGGGGCCGGCTCGATCGCCGGTCATGGGAGGGATGGGCGGAGGCATGGGGGGGATGGCCGGTGCCATGACCATGAGCCCTGGAGAATCCCACGGCATCGGTTTGAAACCCGATCGACACATCGCCGGCTTCTCGATCCACAAGGAAGACGGGACCGCGATTCCCTTGATCTTCGAGGCGGGCGTGGGCAAGGCACGAGATACCGTGGTTCTGAAGCTCAACGGCCCCGTGCCCGAGAAAGCATCGCTCTGGTACGGTTACGGCATGGACCCATACTGCAACCTGGTGGATGGCCTGGACATGGCCGTCCCCGTCTTCGGCCCGATCGCGCTCGACGCGGCCGAAGCTCCGCCCGCCACGGTCTCTGCCGCCGCAGTGTCTGCAGCCACGGTTTCGGCGAAAGCTCCCGAGTCCGGTGCGGTGAAGGTGCTCGTGATCACGGGTGACCATGGGCACGCCTGGAAAGACACGACCAAAGTCCTGACTGAGGTTCTCGGAGCGGGCGGCCATTTCAAAGTCGACGTGACCACGACGCCTTCGAAAGACCTGACTGGCGACAACCTGGCCAAGTATGATGTGTTGCTCTTGAATTATAAAGATACGGCCAACGGTCCAGCCCGAGACACGCTGGTCGGATGCGAACAAGCAGGCATTCCTCAAGGCGGTGCGCGAAGGGAAGGGGTTGGTCGTCTGTCACCACGCCTCGAGCGCCTTCACGAAGCCCAACTGGGACGAGTTCGAGAAGGCGATCGCCGGCGGCTGGCGAGCCCAGGGAAATCACGGGCCCAAGCACGTCTTCACGGTCAAGAAGACCGACGCGAAACACCCGATCTCCGAGGGACTGCCGGCCCAGTTCGAGCACACGATCGATGAATTGTATCAGAACTCGATGATCTTGCCGGGCAGTGTGGTTTTGGCGACGGCCTATTCGGATCCAAGCAAACCCAGGGGCACTGGGAAGGACGAGCCGGTCATCTGGGTCAGCAGCTTCGGCAAGGGACGGGTTTACGAGAACGCGCTGGGCCATGATGCCGAAGCGATGGGCGACCCCAAGTACCAGGAATGGCTGCGCCGCGGGGTAACCTGGGCCGCAACGGGCAAGGCGGATTGATACACTGATTCGACCGTCGCCTCGAAGTGAGCGTGGACGGCAATCGTTGCGAGAAGGTGATGGCTCCTCCCGGCCAGCGTGACTACAGTACGGTGCGGCTGTCGCGGCATGCCCTCGACCGGTTCGTGGAGCGGTTCGCGGCCGAGCCGGAACTCGCGCCGGACGAATTCCGGCGCGTGTTGGCACGGACGCGTCGCCTGGGTCGAAATCCTGAGAACGGGGCCATCGCCGTACTTGGGATCTACCGCAACCAGGTATTGGTGGCCATCCTCCACCAGGCAACCTGCCTGACCGTCCTGACCTGGAACCAGTTCCTACCCCAGCTCGCCGAGTTCGGCCGAAGCAAGTTGCCCAGAAAGTGGGGACGCTTGTTGCGACGGTTGGTCGAAGAGAGATGAGAACGAATCCAATCCCGCATTGGGCACTTGGAGTGTCGAGCAGTGGTCTCCTGGTCGCGATAATCGCATATCGCATAACTGGGAAGCCTATCGAACAATGATCGGCTGTTGCCTCCGGCAGAAACGAGTCGCCATGTCTCGCGCAATCGGGCTCTACGTCGGATTCCGCTCCACGAAGGGGGGGGGTCCGGGGAGTCATGATCCTCGCTTCGGCCGTTGTGGCCGTCGCCCCGCAGTGGGTATTGTGCGACGCAACGACCGTCAAATTCCCATTGAGCCCTGTTTCGGTTGAACGGATCACACCCACGGCCAGCCGCTGCGCAACGGGGAGGCGTCATTCCGGACCGCCGATCGCGGCCAAGGTGCGGGAGAGCCAACGGCAGGTCATCAGCGGCAAGTATTCGTTGACCAGGTTTATTTGTTAACGACTGTGCGTTGTCCGGGTCCACGTAGTGCCTACCATCGGTCTCGCGAGCGTTACTGCCGGTACCAAGTCGCGATCGACCTCTGGAGTTGGTTGTCAGATCCAGAGGAGTCGTGAACATCGATCGTATCGGACTTGCGGTATAACGTTTGCGAAAGATAGTGACTCCGCGTAGCGAAGATTACTCCTCCTTCGTAGCGGCGGCGCGGTCGAGCCGCCCGATCTCGCCGTAGAGTTGTACGCCTACACTCGGCACGTAGATGATGGCGACGAGGGCGAGCACGTTTCTTGCGATCTGGTCAACTCGGCTCGACTGGAAAATGTTGCCATCCACGGCGAAAGACAGGATCAGGCAGGCGAGGGCCACGTTAAGGCCGATGTTTATGCGACGAGTGAGCCGACGCCATCGGCCCTGAATCGCGACGAACGAGAGCAGCGCGAGGAGGCCGACCATCAATCCGATGAAGCAGGGGAGGCGCAACCGCTGGAAGTCCGCCGTGTAGGCCGCCCACGAGGTATCGAACCGGCCGCCCGAGATCTGGTCGAGCACCCAGGTTGGTGCGCCGTACAAGACGACGAAGAACGTGGCGATCGGGACGACCACCGCCGTTCCGACGCGATTCGCCCGGTCACGGTCGCGGGGTTTCCAAAGCGCGGTCGCTGGCCAGCGCCGACAAATCCAGTTCTTTGCTCCGAAGGCCACAACCAAGAAGCCGAGCCAAGCCAGGATCCCGACCTTTACAAAGTCATCGGCGGTCCCCGGCAACGAGGGCCGCAGCTTCCTGTAACGCGCTGAGCAAGAGCAGCGAGCCCACGCCAATGATCGCCGCCCTCATGAAACTCGCGGAGTCGGCGGGGTCGATGATGGTCCGGTGCGGCTGATAGCGGGCCGCGACCTCGTTCGGTTGGCCATAGTCACGCACCAGCGACAACGCCAGGGACTCATCGGGCGGACGTCCCGACTCCTGGGCACGGGCGTGCAACTCCTCGTTCAGGAGCGAGCGTAGCTCGGTCGCCACGTCGTCCCGTTGGCGCCTCGGCAGGAGTCGCACTGTGTCGTCGATGTACGTTTCGATCACTTCGCTCGCGTGCATCGCTTCGTGTCCTATTTCTTGTTGGCGATCAGGCGGTTCACCGTTGTGACGAGCTCCAACCAGCTCGCACTCAGGTTTTGGTAATGCCGAGCCCCGTCGGGGCTCAGCGTGTAGTAGCGGCGGGGAGGCCCGTCTTCGATGCGCCATTCGCTCACGAGCAGGCCCAGCGACTCGAGGCGACGGAGTAAGCGGATAGAGCGTGCCTTCCTCGATCGGCATGCCCTCGCTGGCCAGGGCCTGTCGTAGTGAGTATCCGTACTGGGCCGTTCGCAACTGCGAGAGCACCGTGAGCACCAGGACACCGCGACGCAGCTCGACGTCGAGTTTCCCGTTCGACGCTTCGCGCGATTCCCCTTCCGTCATCACTTGAGTCCCCATATCCATGAAATATACTGTGCATCGCATAGTACATAGCACGACACAGTATGTCAAGGGGCGGCTCCCGTCTCCATCAGATCCTCTGGGATCGCGACGGCCGCACCGCGGAGAGGGAAAGCCACGCGGCCCGGGCGGTGGAGTGCGCAGGTCCTGCCGCCGTTGCCGCCGCGGCTGGCGTCCGTTACCAGGCGCAGAGACCCATCCCCGGCTCGGCACCGCCCCGATCGGCGCACAGTTTCGAAAAGAGTTTTTTTTTTCCGCTCATGAGGTGATTTTGGACTCAACGGCGCATTGAGTGGTGACGGGCGCGGCCGACCATCGTGTCAGGCCGATCCCGGTGGTCGATTTTGGCCGAGTCGGGCTCCGTCACGCAGGCCATGACCGGGCGATCGGGGAGGACCATCATGCCTGACTTGACTCGCCGAGAAGCCCTCAAACTGGCCACGGTCATCGGTGTCGACGCGATGGGATCGCCCATTGCCCGGGCCACGGGCGATCCCAGGGCAGTCCCAGAACGGTCGAGAATCGCTTACGAACAGGCCGTGTTGGCGGATCGTCCGGTCGCGTACTGGCGGTTGGGGGAGGCGTCCGGGCCGACCGCCGTCGACGCGACGGGGCACGGCCACAACGGCAAATACCACGGTCACGTCACCTATGGCGAGACCGGCGCGATCGAGGGCGATCGCAACACGGCGGTCGGGCTCCAGGCACACGAGTATGTGGAAATCCCCGACAGCGTCCACTTCAGCCAGCCGGAAAGCCATGCGGGGCTGACTGTCGAGGTCTGGATGAGGCCGGATGCCCTGGATTTCCCTGGACAAGCGGCCCACCCTCACGATGATCCTTACGTGCACTGGCTCGGTAAGGGTGTCGCGGGACAGTACGAGTGGGGGTTCCGATTTTACAGCCTGCACAAGGATCCGCAGCTCGAACAGCTCTCGTCACGGCCTAACCGGATCTCGGCGTACATTTGGAATCCGGCGGGTGGCGAGGGCGCGGGAGCTTATTTCCAGGACAAGCTCGTGAAAGGGCGATGGCTCCATATCGTTGCCTGCTACCAGCCGGGCGACAAGACGAATCCCGCGGCGGGGGTCCAAATTTACAAGGACGGTCAATTTCGCATGGGGCCGCCTTCGCCTGGGACGCTCTACAGCAACCCGAAGTTCGTCATCATGCCTGCCCACGGGACCGCGCCTTGCGGCTCGGAACGCGCGATCTCGGCAGCTTCCTCCACGGCGGGCTTGACGAGGTCGCGATCTACCCTTACGTCCTGTCCGCCAACAAGGTCGCAGAGCATTACAAGATCGCCACGGGAGACTGAAGCGGGATTCCTCAGGGCGGCCGCTCCCAGTGCGGCGAACCGCGAGTCGGAAAAGGGGTCGGGAGCGAGTGGCACGAGGTTATTCATTAAGCTGCACTGCGTAAGCGGCTCGCGGGCACCTCATCGCGCGGGTCCGTAAGAAAACCTCTAAATCCGGCCACAGTGCTGTGAAAGGATCGACGCGATCCTACGCTTTCTTCTGCAACACGATATACTCGAACTCATCAGCCACCGGATTGTTGTTTGTGCCGAAGTTGACCTTACGGAATGGGCTGGCCTGGCCGTCCGCCGCCGTCGGGATCGTAACCGGCGTCTTGGCGACGAGGGACGTGAGCCTGATGATGTCTCCCGACTGGATGTTCGTCAGGTCCGTACCTAGCGGCACGACACCATCGTCAACATTCCCGTCGGACTCAAAATCGGTGAGGACACGGATTGAAACGCAAGTGTACCCGTGTTTCTCCATCAACATTCGGGTCGTCGGCCAGGCATGGACGGACGCTGCGGAAGCATGTTCCGCGCCGAGCAGGACGACGCCGGGCGTGACGGGCGTCATGTGGCGATCCGCGATTTCCTCGAACAGATGTTGAGCCATGCGGGCATCGCGGGCTGCTCCCTCGAGCACTGAGGTTCCGATCGGAAGGACGTAACGCGGGTTGGCGCAGAATAAAGTCCAGCACCTCCTGATAGCGGCGCGGCAAGACGCGTCGTGCAATTTCCAAGGTATCCGTGCCCGGGTGCTTCGGATCAAATTTCGGCGGCAGCGACTTGTCGCGCAGGTAATTCCTCACCCCGACCCGCACTGGGCCGGCGTTGAGATAGCTCTCATTGGCGAAATACCGATAGCGGGGCTCCTTGAGCAACTCGAGCAGCAGTCGAACCGCCGCCGTGGTTCGAAATGTTCGGCTCCTCGCTGCTCAGGCGGGCATGGGTCTCGCCGACAATCGCGACGTTGTGGTTCTGGGTGATGGTCGTGCTTGTCTTGGCGTTTTTGGTGATGTAGTCCTTGAGCTCGTCGGCCAGCGCCATTGCCGTATCCTCCAAAATGGTCTACTTCAGCCCCTCGTCAAACGGTCTTATGCGATCCCCGATTGTACGATCGGGAAGCCCCGTTACTCACAATGCGCCGTCCAGTCCGCAGATACCTCACCGGAGCTCGGTTTTTTTTAAGGCGACCGGTGGGTCGAAAACTCACCCAAGGATCGATCGGTTCCGAGTGATCGCACGGATACCGGGACCGAGGAGACCGGAAACACTAACCCGACGCGCAAGCGAGGGACGCTGGCAAAGGCCAAGCGCTAGTGACAACGCCGGTCCCTCGCTTGCGCGTCGGGTTGGTATGGCCACGAGTGCGGCCCTGGTAGTTTATTCCTTTCTTGCCGGTCGCCTAAACAGGTGCACGCAATGGGGAATGAAGGCAGACGGTCACCGGACGGAGCCGGCTCCTACAAGGAGGCGGATCCGCAGGTCTTTTTGTAGGAAGCGGCTCCGTCGGCCGGTCCCCACTTTTCCCATTGCGTCGACCTGTTTAATCGACGGCAACCAACTCGTCGTCGATTCCGGGAGCGGTCGGCTCAGCCTTGTCGATGTTGACCCGGGCAATCCCCACTCCCTTGAACCCCCAACTGGACCATTCGCCACCTCCGGTTCAAATTGAATGGCAGGCATCAAATGCGCGCTGTTTTTGCAAGGGATGACTCCGTCCCTCGACTCGGCTATCATGGAGTGGTCGAACGAAGGTGTGCCTCATAACTAATGGCGCCGTGTCGTATGTGATGCACGTAAAGGCCGCGCTGAAGCATGTGATGACACGGATCTGGTCGCCGCCTTGAATCGGATTGAACCGATTCCAGGGGCCGACGAAGGACACCGCGGATGAAAAGCCCCACAGAACCCGACCCGCCGGAACTCGGCGGCTTCCCGCGAGATCGGGTGCAAGACGAACCGAGGCCGGCTTGCGAGTTGCTGCCGTTGGTCTACGACGAGTTGAGGCGGCTCGCGGCGCAACGGCTGGCGAGAGAGGCTCCTGGTCAGACGTTGCAGGCGACGGCGCTGGTCCATGAGGCGTACCTCCGGTTAGTCGGCGAGACTCCCGATCGGCCATGGGACAGTCGCGGCCATTTCTTCGCCGCGGCGGCCGAGGCAATGCGCCGGATTCTGGTCGATCACGCCCGACGCCGTCACCGGCTCAAGCGAGGAGGCGACCGGGCCCGAGTCGACCTCGACCGGGTGGAATTGGCCGCCCCCGGGATTGACGACGACGTACTGGCCCTCGACGAGGCCCTGGAGCGGCTGGCTCAAACCGAACCGGTCAAGGCCCAGGTCGTCCAGCTCCGCATCTTCGCGGGCTTGACAATCGCCCAGGTGGCCGAGGTCCTCGGCCTATCGATTTCCACGACCGATCGCTACTGGGCCTATGCGCGGGCTTGGCTTCGCGTCGAGATGGCCGGCCGGGAATCGACGCTCCGCCGATGAAAACCTCGGCGATTCTGAATAGCACCACGAGCCCGCGACGCCGGCGAGGGTCGCCACGAGCCACTTGGTCGAAGTTGACGCCGGCTCGATGCTCGGAAAAAAAATTCGACTTCCCCTGAGGTGTTTGGTGCCCAGATGGCACATTGGGAATAGGAACGCTTCCCGATTCCGCAGTCACGGCCTGGCCGGGTTTCGCCCGCAAACGCCGTATTGAAATGTCACGGGAATGTCTTTTACCCATGAGGTCTTCACTTACACGAGGGAGGATTTCCAATGGCTGGGGATGTACTTGGGGTCAATGCCCCTGGCGACTCGTCATCGGTCGGCGATTTAGCGGATAATCCGTTTGTGCGCAGAAATGCGATTCACGCTTGAGCAGATGCGGAAACATCTGACGTTTGTGCAAATGTCGATTGCGACGTTGGAACAGGCGCTACGCAGCTCAGGAACCTTGAAGACCTTGCACGGACCGCAAGCAAAAAAGCTGCTGCGACTGGGTCCTGAGTCTTGTCATGGAGGAAGGATCGGATAGAAGCCGTGCTTGGGGCCAAATAGGACTGGATGGCTTTCAGGGACTTAACTGCCCGGGCCGCCGCAAGCGTCGGGCAAAAAATGGAGGACGAAAAAGCGCCAAAGGAACCACATAGAGCACTGACCATCCTGTGCATCTTGGTGGTGGGCATTACCGCCGATTCGGTTAACGCTCGTTGGCATACATCCTCGTCCCAACGGTGAAACGGGCCATCGACGGGGAGCCGCTGAGTTTTACACCTGGCGTGGCCGCCGCCGTCGGCGTGTTTCTCTGCGTTGTCGTCCACTTCTCTCTTTTGATCAGGCGGAGGTCCGGTGGCCGTTCAGGCCCGCCCAGTGCCTAACAAGAGCGCCGTAGCGAACGGCGGCGGCCTGGTCACTCGGGCTTCGTCGGCCCCGATCGTGCTGCCGATGGTCGCCTGGGGCCTTTTGTTTCAATGCCCGGGTCGTCCGGGCGTGATACCGTGCCCATCGCCCACAACCACTGAGGTGGTCACCACCGGACCGAAAAAGTCGTACCCTGTCTGACCGATACCGACAATCCTGCGCGCACGGCGCAAGCATGGGCACTCGTCAATACCTCCATTGAGGTTGAGACGCCTCGAACGCTCAAAAAAACAAGACGACCCTGAGGTGATTGCCGCCCGAACGGAGCATTGGCAA